>CAVQHH010000037.1:0-48521 GCA_963712225.1 uncultured Alphaproteobacteria bacterium | reverse complement strand
TCGCATCCCAAGTAAGACAGCGAGGGAGCAAAATTCGCCATCAAACCGCCCTTTGACTCGAATCATGCTCCGTGGTGAATATTTGGGCAACGTGTGGCGTTATCTCCATGGGCTGGACCGATTGCTGGACGTGGTGGAGCAATCGTAGGCCACCGAGCGGCGGCATTTTGCCCAATTGCCAGAAGTGACCCAAGGTGCGACATTTACCGGCAGCGTGGGCATGAGGCGGGTAAGCTTCGCCTCAAGCGGAAGCCGCCGCCTGACCCACAACCTGACGATCCCAGGTTCGACGTGGAAATTCATAGCGGCACCCTTTCGAGGCAAGGATGAACAAGGGATGGCTATAGCCTTCGCGCTGGTCCTGGTTTTGGTCGTGATCGGCTCCGTGTTGTTTCACGTCCTGAGCCCGTGGTGGATGACGCCGATTGCCTCGAACTGGGGTTACATCGATGGCACGATCAATCTCACGTTTTGGATTACCGGGGTCGGTTACGTCGCCATTATTTTGTTTATGGCCTATTGCGTGTTCCGCTTCCGGCACCAGGTGGGAAGGCGGGCGACGTACCAGCCGGAGAACAATAAGCTGGAGTGGACGCTCGGCATCGGGACCACGGTGGCCGTCATGGCCCTGTTGGGGCCGGGGTTGTTCGTGTGGTATCAATACATTGCGGTCCCGAAAGGGGCGTCCGAGTTTGAGGTCGTGGGTCAACAATGGCAGTGGAGCTTTCGCCTTCCGGGGAAGGACGGCCGACTAGGCACGACCGATCCAAGCTACATCAGTTCCGACAATCCGTTGGGTTTGAATCCGAACGATCCCGACGGGCAAGACGACGTCGTGGTCGACGGCGGCGACTTGCACCTGGTGCTCGGGAAGCCGGTCAAGGTATTGCTCCGCTCCATCGACGTCGTGCACGACTTTTATGTACCCGAGTTCCGGGCCAAGATGGATTTGATGCCAGGTCTAGTGACCTATTTCTGGTTCACCCCTACCAGGACCGGGACATTCGAAGTTCTCTGCGCGGCATTCTGTGGCGTCGGTCACCCGCAGATGCGGGGCAGTGTCGTAGTCGAGAAGGAGAGCGACTATCAGGCGTGGCTGCAGAAGCAGCATACCTTCGCGGAATTATCGGCTCATGCCAAAAAAGTAAGTCTGACGCAGTAATTTGTCCCTGTAAATAAGGCGGATGTAGCTCTTTGGAAGTGAGCCTCATCAGGAAGGAAAAGAGGAGAACGTTTGATGGTCGATATTGGCGTAGCCGAAGCTATCCCGCCTGCCGAAGTCGAAGACGTAGAGCTTTACCATCCGAAGAGCTGGGTGACGAAGTACGTCTTTTGCCAGGATGCCAAGGTCATCGCCATCCAGTACTCGATCACGGCGATCAGCATCGGATTGGTGGCTCTGGTGTTGTCGTGGTTTATCCGGTTGCAGCTGGCGTTCCCAGGCACTTTCTCCTTTATCACCCCGAGCAACTACTACCAATTCGTCACGATGCACGGGATGATCATGGTGATCTACTTGCTCACCGCGCTGTTCTTGGGGGGCTTTGGCAACTACCTCATCCCGCTGATGGTGGGCGCCCGGGACATGGTTTTTCCCTATGTGAACATGCTGAGCTACTGGGTCTATTTTCTCGCGGTGCTGGTCCTGGTGGCGAGCTTCTTCGCGCCAGGCGGCCCAACAGGCGCCGGCTGGACGCTTTATCCGCCCCAGGCCATTCTCGCGGGCACCCCCGGGCAAGACTGGGGCATCATTCTGATGCTGGTTTCGCTGATCCTGTTCATCATCGGGTTCACCATGGGTGGCTTGAACTACGTGGTGACAGTGCTGCAGGGGCGCACACGGGGGATGACGATGATGCGCCTGCCCTTGACGGTATGGGGCATTTTCACGGCCACCATCCTCGCGCTGCTGGCCTTCCCCGCCTTGTTCGTCGCCTCCGTCATGATGCTGCTTGACAGGGTCCTGGGCACCAGCTTCTTCATGCCGGCGATCGTCCAGGCTGGGGAACACCTGAAATATGGCGGAGGCAGCCCAATATTGTTCCAGCACCTATTCTGGTTTTTCGGCCATCCCGAGGTCTACATCGTCGCCCTGCCGGCCTTCGGCATCGTCTCCGACCTGATCAGCACCCATGCGCGAAAAAACATCTTCGGCTATCGCATGATGGTGTGGGCGTTGGTGGCGATCGCCGTCTTGAGCTTCGTGGTATGGGGGCACCACATGTACATAAGCGGCATGAACCCGCCGTTCGGATTCTTCTTCGCCACCTCCACGCTCATCATCGCCGTCCCAACTGCGATCAAGGTCTACAACTGGGTGCTGACCCTGTGGCGTGGTGACATCCACCTCACGGTCCCGATGCTGTTTGCCCTCGGTTTCATCGTCACGTTTGTGAATGGGGGGATCACCGGCCTGTTCCTCGGCAATGTGATCGTGGATGTTCCGCTTTCCGGCACGATGTTCGTCGTTGCCCACTTTCATATGGTGATGGGGATCGCGCCAATTCTCGTTGTTTTCGGGGGGATCTACCATTGGTACCCCAAGATCACTGGGCGGATGCTGAACGAGAGGCTGGGCCAATTTCACTTCTGGGTCACGTTCCTCGGCGCCTATCTGATTTATTTCCCGATGCACTACCTGGGTTTTATCGGCGTGCCGCGCCGGTATTACGAACTGGGCGAGACGGCTTTTGTCCCGCACTCGGCCGCGACGCTGAACGTCTTTATCACCGCCGCGGCATTGATCGTGGGCGCCGCCCAGATGGTGTTCTTTTTCAATCTGATATGGAGCCTGTACAAGGGCAAGCTTGCCGGCGGCAATCCCTGGAAGGCCAACACGCTGGAGTGGCAGACACCGCAAACCCCGCCCGGGCACGGCAACTGGGGCAAGGAGTTGCCGGTAGTATACCGCTGGGCTTACGATTATAGCGTGCCCGGCGCCGGGCAGGATTTCCTGCCGCAAAACCAGCCCCCGGCCATCCCCGCACGTTAGGCAACACCGCCATGAATATCACCTTCGTATTCTTGGCTGTGATCGCGGCCATCGTCGCATGGTGGTTGGCGCAGCAAAGGCTGACAGCCAAGCCCTGGTTGGGGGCGGGCCTGATCGGCGATACAGGCACATCGTCCCTGCCCGCCGCGAAGATTGGATTGGGGGTGTTTCTCGCTGTCGTCGGCTGCCTCTTCACGCTCTTGATCAGCGCCTACACCATGCGGATGGAAATGGGGGAGTGGAGGCCTGCGCCCGTGCCGAAGCTGCTGTGGCTCAACACGGGCGTGTTGATCTTGAGCAGTGGCGCGCTGCAATGGGCGCAGGTTGCCGCGCGCCGGGGAAAGATGGACAGCGTAAGAGCCGGCCTGCTCGCAGGCGGTGGTATGGCGCTTGCTTTCCTGGCCGGGCAGCTCATCGCGTGGCGACAGCTCGACGCCGCGGGCTATTACCTGACGGCCAACTCAGCCGCCGCCTTCTTTTACCTGATCACCGGCGTGCACGGGCTGCACATATTGGGCGGCCTAGTGGCCTTGGGCAGAACCATAGATAAGGCGTGGCAAGGTGTCGCTCTTGGCAACGTGCGCTTGAGCGTCGAGTTATGCGCCATGTACTGGCACTTTCTGCTTTTTGTCTGGCTGGTCTTATTCGGTCTGCTGTTGCTGACCGATCCGATTGAATTGGACAGCGGTCTGGTTTCTTTGATTTGTCGCATTTTCTGACCATCAGCCGGTGTTCGCCGCGCCTGAAAATGCGCTAGAAAGGAGTTCGGGAGAACAAATGATGGAACCGGCCCTAACAGATACCTTAGAAGCCCCAGCGCGCCCCGGGGGCTGGAAAGGCTTCGCCGCCGATTGGTCCTCGGACCAGCGCGCGTTCAAGAATGTCCCCTGGGGCAAGGCCATGGTTTGGATCTTCCTCCTGAGCGACACCTTTATTTTTAGCTGTTTTCTGCTCTCGTACATGACGGTGCGAATGTCCACGACCGTGCCTTGGCCGGACACCAGTGAAGTCTTCATTTTGACAATCGGCGGCACAAAATACCCCCTCCTCCTGATCGCCATCATGACCTTCATCTTGATTAGCAGCAGCGGGACGATGGCCATGGCCGTCAACTGCGGCTACCGCCGCGATCGCGTCAAAACCGCGGCCTTGATGGTGGTGACCGCGGCATTTGGCGCCACTTTCGTCGGAACGCAGGCTTTCGAATGGACCACGCTGATCCTGGAAGGCGTCCGGCCCTGGAGCAACCCGTGGGGCGCCCCCCAGTTTGGCGCGTGCTTTTTCTTGATCACGGGCTTCCACGGCACCCACGTGACGATCGGCGTGATTTTCCTGCTCCTCATTGCGCGAAAAGTTTGGCGGGGAGATTACGACCGCCACGCGCGCGGCTTTTTTACCAGCCGGAAAGGAAATTACGAGATCGTCGAAACGTTGGGTCTCTACTGGCACTTCGTCGATCTCGTGTGGGTCTTCATCTTTGCTCTTTTTTATCTTTGGTAAGTGGAAAAAACATGACACAACTATCTGCGGTACATGGAAAAAACATGGCGCACAAAGAGGGACAACAACACCCGATTAAGATTTATCTGGTGGTATGGTTCTGGCTGTTTGTCCTGAGCACTTGCTCTTTTCTCGTCGACTACTTGGGCTGCGAGGGATTTCTCAGATGGTTTCTGATCCTGCTGTTCATGATCGTGAAGGCGGGCTTGATTGTCGCTGTCTTCATGCACATGGCCTGGGAGCGGTGGGCCCTGATGTATGCCATTCTGGCCCCGCCGGGGGCGGTGTTGCTGTTTGTGGCCATCATGGCGTTCGAGTCGGATTACACGCACTTCACTCGGCTCGCATTCTTCGCAACGGGGGAAGCTAGTGCTGAGGTCGCGGCCCTTGCGCCAACGTCGGGGTCTGGGACCGGAACCGCCGCCGCCGCCACCGCTCCCCCTGACCAATTGAAGAAAGAGGCGAAGAAACACGGTCTCGATGTTGCGAAACCCGAAGTCGCGTCCCAAGGGCGCAAGATCGCCCTCCCGGGCAGCGCCGCCGCGACCGGGGAGACCGGGAAGACCGCGCCGGCGAGCGGCAATGCGGCGGGCGTTGCCACGGTCCAAAGCAATATCGCGGCCGCCGCCGCCAATGCGCCTGAAGCGAAGTTTTATACCCTCAAGCCAGGCGACACGCTGTGGAAGATCGCCGAAACCGAATATGGCCCCGGCCATGGCGGCAAATATCATCTGATCTTTGAAGCCAACAAGGCTTTGCTGTCCAATCCTGGCAAGCTCTCTCCCGGCCAAGTGTTGCGGATTCCGCCGCTTTCGGGCTGAGACGACGGCGTTTGCCAGGTTAGGCGCTTCGTGGCGCCGAAGTCGCGTTTCGAGGGAGGGGCCATCTTCGCCACCGCGTTTTGGCTAAGCGCACGATCCGCGCAAGTGGCGCCGATCGTGCGAAACAGTTCGTGCGAAAAGATTTCGTAGATGCTCCGATGGCATTTGATCGGAGCGTGCGGTGGATTGCGCTGTGCCCTAAACAAACCTTATTGACCGTCCGGTGCGCATCGGCTATGGAAGGCAAGTTCGCCATCGGCAAGGACTGTCCCGTGAAAATCATTCTTAGTGTAGCGCGCGCGCCGGCGGCGGGACGGAGATAGGCTCCGCTCTCCCTCAGCTGGCGCATATTCGGGGCCCTCAGGGGCCTTTTTTATTGCCTAAATTCAAGAAATCGCAAACAGTCCCTTCGAAACGCACCCGTTGGAGCAAGATATGACCAATTTGATGACCGGAGCGGAAATGGTCGTCCGGGCGTTGCGGGACCAGGGAGTCGAAACAATTTTCGGCTATCCGGGCGGCGCGGTCCTGCCGATCTACGACGCCCTGTTTCACCAAGATTTCATCAAGCATGTGCTGGTGCGCCACGAACAGGGGGCGGCGCATGCCGCCGAGGGCTTCGCCCGTTCGAGCGGCAAGGCCGGCGTGCTTTTGGTGACCTCCGGTCCTGGCACCACCAATGCGGTTACCGGCTTGACCGACGCTTTGATGGATTCGATCCCGCTCGTCTGCATCACGGGCCAAGTGCCGACCCACCTCATCGGCTCCGACGCCTTCCAGGAATGCGACACGGTCGGCATCACCCGGCATTGCACCAAGCATAATTATCTGGTCCGCCAGATCGAGGATTTGTCGCGCGTGCTGCACGAGGCTTTTTACGTCGCGAAGAACGGGCGTCCCGGGCCGGTCGTCGTCGATATCCCGAAGGACGTGCAATTTGCGATAGGCACCTACACCGGGCCGCGCAACATCGAGCATAAGACCTATCGGCCGAAGCTCGATGGCGATCCTGGCCGGGTCGCGCGGGCCGTCGCGCTGATGGCGGCGGCCCGGCGTCCCGTTTTTTATACCGGCGGCGGCGTCATCAACTCGGGTCCCGAGGCCTCGCGCCTGCTCCGCGAACTCGTTTCGCTCACCGGGTTTCCACTCACCTCGACCTTGATGGGGCTTGGCGCCTATCCGGCGTCGGGCAAGAACTGGCTCGGCATGCTCGGCATGCACGGTACCTTTGAAGCCAATAATGCAATGCATGATTGCGATTTGATGATCGCGATCGGCGCGCGCTTCGACGATCGCATCACCGGCCGGCTCGACGCTTTCTCGCCAGGCTCGAAAAAGATCCATATCGACATCGATCCGTCCTCGATCAATAAGAACGTGAAAATAGATCTCGGCATTGTCGGTGATTGCACCCATGTGCTGCGTCAGCTGATCGAGGTTTTCCGCGCGAAAAATGCTTTGATCAACGCCGATGCCTTGACCAAATGGTGGGCGCAAATCGATAAATGGCGGGCTCGCAAATCGCTGTCCTTCAAGAACTCGAAGGACGTGATAAAACCCCAGTTCGCGGTTCAGCGTCTTTACGAACTGACCAAGGCGCGCGATACCTACATCACCACCGAAGTCGGCCAGCACCAGATGTGGGCGGCGCAGCACTACCGTTTCGAGGCGCCGAACCGCTGGTTGACGTCCGGCGGCCTGGGCACCATGGGCTACGGGCTTCCGGCGGCGATCGGCGCGCAGATGGCGCATCCCGGCGCGCTCGTCGTCGATATCGCGGGCGAGGCCTCGATCCTCATGAACATGCAGGAGCTCTCGACCGCCGCGCAATATCGGCTGCCGGTCAAGATCTTCATCCTCAACAACGAATATATGGGGATGGTGCGGCAATGGCAGGAACTCCTGCATGAAGGCCGCTATTCCCAAAGCTATACGGCCGCGCTGCCCGATTTCGTCAAGCTTGCCGAGGCTTATGGAGCGCACGGCATCCGCTGCTCGGACCCGGCGCTGCTCGATGACGCCATCATGGAGATGATCGAAACGCAAAAAACCGTCATCTTCGATTGCGTCGTCGACAAGACCGAAAATTGCCTGCCGATGATTCCGTCGGGCAAGGCGCATAACGAGATGCTTCTACCCGGCGACGACGAGGAAATCGAAACCGCGATCGATGCCGCCGGCAAGATGCTGGTGTAACACCATGAACGCTCCGGCGGCCCCCCTCTCGCCTTATTCCTCGGCCCTCGGCAAGTCGAATATCGAGATCCACACGCTCTCGGTCCTGGTCGACAACGAGCCGGGCGTTCTCGCCCGCGTCGTCGGGCTGTTTTCCGGGCGCGGCTATAACATCGAGAGCCTGACCGTCGCCGAGGTCGCCCATGCCGAGCATCTCTCGCGGATCACTATCGTCACCTCCGGGCCACCGGAGGCGATCGAGCAAATCGGCCATCAGTTGGAGCGGCTCGTGCCGATCCACAGGGTCACCGATCTGACCTTGCGGGGCAACGCCGTCGAGCGCGAACTCGCGATGATCAAGGTCGCGGGCAAGGGCACCGATCGCGACGAGGCGTTGCGGCTCGCCGAGGCTTTTCGCGCGAAAGTGATCGACGCCTCGATGGAAAGCTTTGTGTTCGAGCTTACCGGCGCCGTCGGCAAGATCGAACAGTTCATCGACCTCATGCGGCCGATCGGTCTCGTCGAAGTGTCGCGCACCGGCGTCGCCGCCATGTCGCGCGGGCCAAATCCGATGTGAGGTCGCGCCAGCCTAAGTTTAGCTTCGCGTGATCGTGTTCGAACAGCCGGTTCCCGCTCTCAACGGTCAAGCACTAGCCTCGATTCCGAGACATCGAGTATGGCTCCGCGACAAACGCGGTCGCCGCACAAAGAGCCAGAATATTGCAATTCGAAACCGGTTCATCATGGTATCGCCTCCGCCTGTCGTTTGCAGCTTTGAGCTTCGCAATATCGGAACGTTCAAACACAGGCCTGGATCCCAAGATTTCCAGACTGGCCTAAAACCTAAATCCATGCCATTTGAGACGGTCACTGACCAGACCATCGAACGAGGAAACATCACGCCATGCGGGTCTCTTACGATTCCGATGCCGACATCAATCTCATCAAGGGCAGAAAAGTCGCGGTCATCGGCTATGGCAGCCAGGGCCATGCGCATGCCTTGAATCTCCGGGATTCAGGCGTGACAGAGGTCTGCGTCGCGTTACGCGAGGATTCCGCAACGGCGAAGAAGGCGGCGGCCGTTGGGCTTGAGGTGAAGAGCGTCGCCGATGCCGCCAAATGGGCCGATGTTGTGATGATGCTGGCGCCCGACGAATTGCAGCGCGACATCTATCGCGATCATCTCCGTTTCAATTTGAAGCAGGGCGCGGCGCTGATGTTTGCGCATGGTTTGAATATTCATTTTAATCTCATTGAACCGCGCGCGGATCTCGACGTCTTGATGGTGGCGCCGAAAGGGCCGGGCCATACCGTGCGGTCGGAATACAAGCGCGGCGGCGGTGTGCCTTGTCTCGTCGCGGTCGCGCGCAACCCTTCCGGCAACGCGCATGACCTCGCGCTTTCCTATGGATCGGCGATCGGCGGCGGCCGCGCGGGCCTAATCGAAACGACCTTCCGGGAAGAATGCGAGACCGATCTTTTCGGCGAACAGGTGGTGCTCTGCGGCGGCCTCGTCGAACTCATCCGGGGCGGTTTCGACACGCTGGTCGAGGCGGGCTACGCGCCGGAAATGGCTTATTTCGAATGTCTGCACGAGGTGAAGCTCATCGTCGATCTCATCCATGAGGGCGGCATCGCCACGATGAATTATTCGGTCTCGAACACCGCCGAATATGGCGAATATGTCACCGGCCCGCGCATCGTGACGGCGGAAACCAAGGCCGAAATGAAGCGGGTTTTAAGCGACATTCAATCTGGCCGTTTCACACGCGATTGGATGCTCGAAAACCAGGTCAACCAGACGTCTTTCAAGGCGATGCGGGCAAAGGCGGCCGCGCATCCGATCGAGGAAGTCGGCGCGAGGCTGCGGGCGATGATGCCCTGGATCGGCGCCAACAAACTCGTCGACAGGGAGAAGAATTAGGGCCCGCAGGAAGTCGATCCAAACGGTGGCACCGAACGGAATGCTACCAGATGGCGTTCATCCTCGTCGCGGTAGCCGTGTGGTTCGCTGGCGAGCCAGCCGAAGGCGCTGCTGGATTGAAGTGGACGAGGCTAGGCGGAGTAATTACGCCGGCAACGTGCCGTCTGTCTTATTGCCGGCAGCCACGACGCGCAGCATTTCATCCGGCGGCGGCCTTTGCAACGCCGGCTTCTCCAACCGGCCCAGTAAGCCACGTGTCCCAATCTTCGGCCGCCGTCAAAACCACCGGCATCGCCTTCGCGTGAACCGGGCGCCCCACCTCGTTCGGTTCGGTCGTCAGAAACGAGAAGAGTTCATGTCGGCCCGTTTCTCCCTTCCGGTCGCCGGTCCATGGGCGCCAGATGCCTGCGAAGGCAAAAAGCGCTGCTCTCGCCGAGAGCAAACCAATGTGGCACCTTGGGCCGGCTGCCGCTCCATTCGCAAAAGGACGTTGCCGGAACGAGGCAGCGCCATTCCGTCTTGAGCCATAAGCGCCAATAGGGCGACGTCACATTGCGCATGTTGGTGACAGGTAGTGTGCCGCGATTTGGCGGCGGCGGAAAGCCCCAGCGCATCATTGTCAGCTCGCGCTCGCCATCGCGAGCAACGCGAACAACCGGCGCCATCGTGTCTGGGTAGATGGCAGGGAGGGCAGGAAGGTTGCCGGTTAGGTCGCGCGTGACCCGAAAGAGGCGCCGGATGGCCTCCTGGCCATGGCCCCGTCCCGGTGGTCTTCGATCAAGAGGCGGGATCGAATTTTGCAATTGAGAACAAAGGAATCGCGATTATAACCGCTGACCAATCTATTATATTCGTCTTTCACCAGACGAATTTCTTCTTCTCGCGCCAAATCCATAGCCAACTCTCGTCCCGGCTCTCGCGGAGATTGCCAGCTCTCGCAAAGATTGCTTGTGCGATCGACCCGTTGACCGCCACGCCACCGGCGTGCCGCAACTCGTCGCGCAACAGGGTCTCGCGCGCCCCGCCTATGTCATTATCGAGACGCGCGACCGTGATCGCGAGGTGCCCGACCGGCGCGGGGGAGCCGTCGCCTGCCAAATGTACGGTTGCCCAAACCGCCGATCGTAGCAAAATGTTTCATGGACAAACTTTCTTGGCCCAGCTCAATAGCTGATCTTTAAAATCTGCAGGCGCTCGACGCCTTTCGGTGTCCGCACCTCGACGATATCGCCTTCTCCCGCTTTCAAAAGCGCTTTGGCGACCGGTGAGATCCAGCTGACTTCGTTGAGTTCCGAGCGTGCTTCGTCGATGCCTACGATCCGGACAGTCTTTTCTTCATCCCGCGCGTTACGATAAACGACCATCGCGCCGAAATAGACCCGCTCCCGATTTCTTTGCCGCCCGGGATCGACGGCTTCGGCGATTTCCATTCTTTTGCGGAGAAACCGCATTCGTCTGTCGATCTCCCGCAGGCGCCGCTTGGCGTAAATATAGTCGCCATTTTCCGACCGGTCGCCATTGCCCGCGGCCCAGGACACCGTCTCGACGGTTTTGGGACGCTCGATTTTTTGCAATTGGGCAAACTCGTCCTGGAGCCGTTGAAGGCCCTCCGGCGTGATGTAGTTTTTGGTTCCGGCCGGAAGCAGGGGGATTTCGTCCTCGAAGTCCGCTTCCTCCTCGGACTCCTTGGTGAAAGCTTTGCTCATGGCGCCGATCGTAAATGAGGTCGCGGGGCCGGAGCAATCCCGGCCACGGCAAGCCGGTTAATGATCGGCTTGCGCGATTGTCGAGACCCCGGCCGGCAGGAGTGCCACCACTTTGCCGGCGGCTCCGGCCGGCGACGCGGCTGCCTGCGGCTTAACCGGAGCAGGGGCCGCGACGGAGTTTTGCGGCTTGCCATTGGCGTCGCGCGGCTTGGCGGCGGTGGCTTCATTACGCCTTGGCGGCAACGGAACCGCGGCCGGCCGCGAGATCGCTGTTTCGGTTGCGGGGAGCGATGGTGCTTCAGCTTTCGCTTCGGCCGGCTTCGCGCCCCATAGCCGGGCGAACAAGGAAGTTTCTTGCGGCTTCGCGGGCTCGGGAGCGGCGGTGGCCACGGTGACGAATTCAACAGGCTTGGGGCTGGGGTCTTGAACGGAATTGGCGGCTGTCCTGATCGCGCCCCGCTTGGCGGCGGCCACCCTCCTGGCTTTCTTTGACTTGCCTTCGTCGAGGGCAATATCGACGGGGCCTTTCGCCAGCGTCTCTGGGCGGCTCGCATAGCTTGCCAGCGAAGCGAAATCCGGATGCTGGCCGCCATCGGCATAGACGGTGTGAACGGGGCGCACGCCTTGCGCGGCGAGTTCGGCGATTTTAGCTTCGTCGCGCTTTTGCTTGGCGGCGATTTCGGCTTGCGTTTCGTCGTTGCGTCTCAGCGGCGGGCAGGTCGCCGTAGCATCGAAATGCGACCCGTCGGCGGGAGCCGCATTGAAAACATAATGCTTGTTGCAGACGCCAAGCACCACATCCTGCTTGGTCACTTCGAAATTGTCGGAACCTTCCTTCAATTGGTTCCAGAAGCCGATGTTCGGATCGAGCCTGTATTTGGCGAGATTTTCCGCGGTCATACGGAAGGGATAGGACTGCATCTGGATGGCGTGCTGACCGCCGGCGAAAGCTTCCCGGGCGATAGCATAGATCTCGGCGATCTGGGCGTCGGTCATCGAAAAGCACCCGGCCGAGGAACAAACGCCATGCACCATGATCGAGCCGCCGGTGTGTCCCATGGCGCGATCATAGGCATTGGGATAGCCGACGTCGAAAGAAAGATAATAGGCGGAATTCGGATTCATCCGCGCCGGGGTGATCGCATAGAAGCCTTCCGGCACCTGTCGGTCGCCCTCCCGCACCTTCGGTCCAAGCTGTCCCGACCAGCGGCACATCGGGAAGGATTTCAAATAGGCGTAGTGTCCGTCCGCTTTCATCTTCCAGATTTCGAGTTCCGCCTCTTTTTTAAAGGTGCGGATCAGCACCGGCGCGTTTTTCGAAGACCCGATCGCCTCCATCGCGGCAAGCGTCTTAGGCGGGAGCGGCGCAAGCGAACGGGACGTCGCGGGCGAGAAGGTGGATTCCTCGCAACCGGCCAAAAACCCGGCCGCGAGCGCAATCAAAGCAAAGGCAGGAAGCTTGTTCACGACACGGTGACGCCGCATGGATATTTGGCCCGCTGAGCTAATGGTCTTGGCGACTGGCTGACTAGCCTACGGCCGGTATCCTTATGCGAGGGTTACCGGAACCTTGAACTAATCCAAGACATTCTAAATCTCGGTTAATGGCCAAAAAAAGTTTTAAAGCCGGCGAACACAAGATTTGGGCGATGTCCCGCTTGATGTTTAAAAGCGCGAAGCGGGCGTCGCTGATTGAGAACCTGCACAGCCTCCGTGGTCCGGTTCATGGCGTTGCTTTCCTCGCGTGGAATCAGCACCCCCGAGCCTGCTCGCTCAAGGCGAGCAACGCCGCTCCTCCTATTTTAACAATGATCGGGACATCGCGGGGAAAACAGCCCGCACTGGGTGATGGACATGACCTTCCGGGACGACGAATGCCGCATCCGAACCGCAAGGACAAAAACTCCCTACGGCTCAAGCGCAAAACCGCCGCATGGGACGACGACTTTCTCGCAAGCCTCGTCGCAGCTTAAGTTTTTCACCAAATTCCCCTGTAGACTGGCGGCTTCTGACACTCAAGGGGGGAGAGTCAAGTAGACTGTGCGGGAGCATGCTCCTGGAAGTACGTCTCCATAGCATTTCCAGCTACCTCCCACGTGAATTGGTGAATATTTTCTGTACCGCGGCTCTGAATATGGCGGCGGAGAGGGGCATTCTCGGTGATCCTTATTAGGTTTTGGAGCAGGCCGTCCCTGTCTCCAGGCGCGCTGAGCAGCGCGGTATCGCCGTCGGTCGCATAGTCACGGACCCCACCGCTATCGGTGCCCACAAAAGCACAGCCACAAGCCATCGCCTCCGCAGGAGGTAAGGCCCAGCCTTCCGCGAGACTGGCACCAAAGTAGACCGCATGCTGGTTGTAGATGTCTTGGACTAGCGCGTCTTGATTTGGGTTGGTAAAATATTGGATCCACTCAGGAACATCGGATCCGCGCGGCAATACTCCGAACATGGACACGGGGACATCTGGAAACCGCTGGTGATAACTGTGTAATACAGCAAGAGCATCCCAAGTACCTTTAAATGCATACTTATGATAGAGGCTCAAGATGCTTAACCGACGCCCTTCGGGAGGCGAAAGTATCCGAAAGCGCTCTTGATCAATCCCATTTGGAATGTGGCGGAGATCGGTTGCTCCCAGTTTTATCCCGAGTTCCTCCAGCCACTTCGAAATCACAATCTTATGCAAGGGAAGATGCCAAGTGGCATTGACCTTCTCCTCAGGTCCGCTCCAGGTTTCATGATGCTGGATCGAGACCTGTGCGCAAGTGCTTCCGGGTGCTTGCGCTGGCTCGCTGCGCATGATTCTTTTTGCCCGCAACGACTGGGAGTGGATCATGGCACACCGGGGGATCGGGCAGGAGATGTTTCGCTTCGGCGCAATGGCCGAACGCCAAACGAGCCTCGACGCGCTTGGGGCATTGATTGATTGGTCGCATGCGCAGTCCGTTATGGCGCGGCTTTATAATGCCGCCAATGGCGAGAAGGCTTGGCCGCCGCTTGCAATGTTCAAAGCCCTGTTGCTGGCCACCTGGTATGATCTTTCCGATGTGTGATGCTGGCCGAGGCGCTCTCGGACCGGGCGAGCTTCCGCCGCTTTTGCGGCTTTGCCCGGAACGAAGCAACGCCCGAGCGCACCGCCTTTGTGCGCTTTCGGCGCGAGCTTACCGCGCATGGGCTCGACCGCAGTCTCTTCGAGGTCATCGCCCTTGATCTCGAATCCAAGGGTGCTTGCGTGCGCAAAGGCACGCTCATTGATGCAACGATCATCGGCTCGGCCAGCAAAGGCGATAAAGACGCGGCTTGGGTGAAGCACAAAAGCCGCGCGCCGGCACATGGCTATAAGGCGCATGTTGCCGTCGATAAGGACAGTGGAATCATCCGCGATGTCGCAATCACTGCGGCCAACGAGCCCGATGTCAATGTCGCCCCTTCGATCGTTCCGGATGAGCCGGGCGAGGTCTATGGCGATAAAGCCTACGACGCGCTCTCGGTCGAAAAGGCGATCGCAGCGAAGGGCGGAACCCCGCGGTTGATGCGCAAAGGCCACCGCTGGCTGAGAGCCGCCACGCTCGAAGCGCACAACCGCCCGCTGCGCCCGGTCCGTGCAAGGATCGAGAAAATCTTTGGCAGGTGGAAGCGCAGCTATCATTTTCGCTCCATGCGATGGATCGGCCTCGCCAAGGCAAGGCTGCAAATCCATCTCGCCGTGATCGCTTACAATTGCAAACGCTTCTGGCGGCTGCAAATGGCCTGAGCGGGCCAGCAAAATCGACCGTTGCAAACCCATCGCCAAAGCGCCAATCTTGTGATCTTCACTCGCCGCAGCAATGATGCTGCCTCTCAAAATCTGGCAAGCGCGCTCCAATCCCCCACCGCCTTGCCAAGGCGGCGCCGCGCACAGGTCTCGGATCAGGTAGAACTTGGTCCCTTTTGTTGGAGATAAGGCGGCATCCATGGCGCCGTCATCCAAGCGGTGGCAACGGTGATGTCGCCATCCGGAATGAACCTGTTTTGCACGGCGGGCACGAGCCGAAGCTTAATACGTGGATGCAGTTTGTGCCAGGAAACTAGGGGCTTAATAATGCGCATGCGGGTCTTGAGACCACGCAAACGCAGCTTGACCAGTTCAAGCAATGAATCTGGTTGATTGCCTCCCAGCTGCCACCACGGGAAGATGATCGTGACTGCGTGTCCATGCGTTGCAAGGAAATTTGCATACTCGTAGACGACCCGGTAGTCTCCATTCGGGTGAGGAAAATATGCGGGCAAAATGAAGCTGATTTGCAAATTTCTTCTGTTCATCATCTATGTCTTGAATGTGCAATCTTTAGCATTAGGCGGCGAGAAACCTCAATGTCATTATCACTCCAGAAGCCAAACAGTATCCCGCCAATTGCAAAGCATATCAGGTAAGCGATGCCGTACATACTGAGTAGAATCAGCCCTGCCAATCTGCTGGCAGACCAGCCCGCAGACACCCAGGCCTGAAGAAAATGTAGACCTAAGCAGGCCAGAACCGTGGTGGCCACCAATCGAAACAACCAATTGCCCATGGTTTGAAACCACGAGAAGCCGAAGCGACGATGAAACAGAACGATGAAATAGATTGATCCGATCGAACTGCCGATAATAGTGCCTGCAAGAATGCCTGCTAAGCCGAAGGTAGGCGCTAGGGCGATAGTCAACCCAATGTTCAGCAGCATTGAAACTACTGCATAGTACGCTTCATATCGTGGCTGCCCTGCCGCTTTAACAATGTTAGTTCCGACGCCCGTAAGGTTGTTAATAGCAAAAGAAAAGCCCAGTGCGATCACGATGAATGTCGCCTGCGGATATGGCCGTCCGATCCAGGTGATGATTAAACGATCAGCAATGATAGCTGTGAACCCGGTAACCATGAGCGTAATAAGCATTAGGTAGCGCGACATCTCGCGGTAGAATTTTTCGACATCCTCCTTTCGAGTTTTGTCAACTTGTATCATAGTTGCAGAGGGCATTAGCGCCATTAGCATTTGGAAGGGAATGATGCGGTTGAGTGAGGCAAGCCGATTGCCAATCTGGTAAGGCGTAACCGTAGCCACATTAAGGAAGATAGCGATTATAAGCTTGTCAGCTTCGAGATTGACCAGAACTGATAAGCTGTTCAGCTGCATCCAGCCACCGAAGGCAAATAGTTTGCGGATCAGGGAGCGTGAAATCCTAAGCGGATTGCAGCAGATGCGCTTATCCATCCGTAAAACGGCGGCATACGAGATCAGGCTGGTCACCACGAGTGGAACCACGTTCAACCAGACGGCAGTAAGAACCGTAGGCGAAATTGGAATTACCGCAAAAACAAGCGCCGCGTAAATGATCTGCCCTAACAAGCCAATCACCGCCGTAACGTTCATGCGGTGCAGTGAAATTAGGCGGGCTGTAAACACCCCACCTATACTTGAACATATTAAGTATAAAAACATAATTACAATAGAGAGTTCTATCGTGTGGCTAAACTCTTCGGACATTTTAAGGAGGTGGACCACATCCGGAGCAAGTAAATAGATTATAGGCGTAAGTACAATGCCGAGGAGGACATAGACGCTCAGACTGAGTGTCATCACTTGCCGGACACCATTAAGGTCCCCATATTCCGAGTATTCAGTGAAATGTTTAACGAGCCCTGCGCCGATACCGAAATCTAGCAGCCCGGCATAGGCGGGCAAGGCAGCGACGATGGTTAAGAGACCAAACGCTTCCCCCCCGAGATGGTTGATGAGAACGGGCGTAGTCAGTAAGACAATGCTAATCGCAGCTATCCTCGCGCCGGAACCGGTTGCGGTATTAATTATGATCTGGCGTACGTTGACAGTCATGTATACCTCTGCGATGCCCACCGTCACGCGGCGTGTACAAGTTGGGTGATCCGTTGGGAAGGCCTCGATCCCAGAGGCAGGCAGAAACTTTAGCAACGCGCCGTCATATTCGCCAGCGGTTCGATCTTGACCGCTCGCGCAGGAATGGGGGTGAATGTGATAAGCCGGTCAACAATGACCGGGACATCGCGACGGGTTTGGCGTGGAGTTTTCCGGCGCCGCTGATGGCTTATATCTTGCGTCCGATATTCAAGAATTTCGCAGCCCGGGACGCCTTGAGCTCACTTGGCGGCATATCCCAAAAATCCTCCAACGCTGCGGCGATCGCGTCGCCGGCCGCGGCGATTGCCGCGTCCGGATCGCGATGGGCGCCACCCACCGGCTCCGCGACGATGACGTCGATGATTCCGAATTTGAGCATATCCTGGGCGGTGATCTTCATATTTGTCGCGGCATCCTCGGCGCGTGACGAATTGCGCCAAAGGATCGCGGCCGAGGCTTCCGGCGTCGCGACGGTGTAGATCGCATGTTCGAGCATCAAAACCTTGTTGCAACTCGCGATCGCTATGGCACCGCCGGACCCGCCTTCGCCGAGAATGACCGCGATGCTCGGCACGCCGAGCAAAAGCGAAGCATCAGTCGCACGCGCAATCGCTTCGGCTTGGCCGCGTTCTTCCGCGTCCACGCCGGGAAACGCGCCGGCGGTATCGACAAGTGAAACGACGGGCAAATCGAAACGGTCGGCAAGCTGCATGAGGCGCACCGCCTTGCGATAGCCTTCCGGCCGCGCCATGCCGAAATTATGCTTAATTCGTGCTTCGGTGCCGGAGCCTTTTTCTTGGCCCAGGACGCAGATCGCACGGCCGCGAAACCAGCCGAAACCGCCGACGATCGCGGCGTCCTCGCCGAATTGCCGGTCGCCCGACAAGGGCGTGAAATCGCGCACGAGGGCCTTGACATAATCGCTAAAATGCGGCCGCTGGGGATGCCGCGCGACCTGCGTCTTCTGCCAGGGCGTCAGATTTGCATAAAGATCGGCGAGCGCCTTCTCGGCCTTGGCTTCGAGCCAGGTCAGTTCCTCGCCAATGGCAACGGCGTCGCCCTTCGCCGCGAGCTGGCGGAGTTCGAGAACCTTGGCTTCGAGTTCGGCAACAGGTTTTTCAAAATCGAGATAGCTTCGCATTGCCGCCGGTGAGGTTATGCCAAGGACCGGCCACGCCTTGGCGCCGCCCCAAATTTTCCATCGTGGTGCCACGAGGAATGGAAATTCGCGACCCGAAACCAACGCCAACCGCATGATCGGCCCTTGGTACTTCATCGGCCCTTGGTACTTCAAGGAGCGCGGAAATTCGCTATTTTGAGCCGCGAAGTCAAGAAGCGGCGCCGGCGGTGCGCATGGTTTGGAGGCAGCCCCGCGTCAAGCCGCGTGCGAGGCGGGTTCGCCGGTCAACACCGCGTAAAGGGCGTTGACGTCGCGCGCGGCGCGAAGCTTCGCCGTAATTTTTGGGTCGCGGAGTACGCGCGCCATCCGCGCCAGCGCTTTCAGATGGTCGGCGCCAGCCGTCTCCGGTGCGATTAAAAGACAAATCAGATCGACCGGCGCGCCGTCGAGGGCATGAAATTCGATCGGGCGGGCAAGCCTCGCGAAAATCCCGAAGATCGTTTTTGCCCCGGCGAGCTTGCCGTGAGGAATGGCGATCCCTTCACCGATTCCGGTCGAGCCGAGACGCTCGCGCTGGAGCAAAACATCGAAGATTTGCCGTGGCGCAAGGCCGGAAATCAAGCCCGCCCGATCGCTCAGTTCTTGAAGCGCGTGCTTCTTCGAGTTCACCTTGAGGGAGGGGACAACCGCCTCGGGGGTGATCAATTCGGTCAGCAGCATGGGTTGAAATAATCCGGTCCGCGTCCGCTGTTGGGACATAAACTGTCGATGGTTCAGGCCAAGTCTTGGCAGGGCCGTGTCGGGCTTCGCGCGAGGCTCCGGTCTTTTTCACTCCCAGCCCGGATCGATCCAGCCGATATTTCCGTCAGGTCGGCGATATACGACGTTGGTCCGCCCATCAGAAGCGCGACGAAACACAACGACTTGGGCGTTGGTCGAATCGAGTTCCATCGCAGCCCCTGAAACGGTCATCTTCCTGAATCGCGATGATGGCTCGGCGATGACCGCCGGATGGCGATCGAGTGTTTCGCCTTGCTCCGCCCGGGGCTCGTTGCATTGCGTGCCGGAAGCCTTTTCGCGTAAAAATTGTTCTAGCTTGGTCCTGCCGTCCGCGGTCGTGCCGGCGTGATGATCCAAAAGCCGCTCTCTATGGCGCCGGATCTGATTTTCGATGAGATCCGCGGCGCGATTGAAGCTGGCGTAGGGCTCATGCGCCTGGGCGTCGGCTTGCAGCGTGACGCCGGACATCAGGTGCAAGGTACAATCGGCCCGGAATCCTGACCCTTCCGGTTCAATCGTTACATGGCCGGCGGCCGGTCCAGCCCGGTATTTCGCCAGGGTGGCTTCGATTCGCGCCTCGATGTGCGCGCGAAAAGCTTCGCCGATGTCCAAATTCTTGCCCGAGACGCGCAAACTCATTGCCCATATTCTCCGTTACCGGCGCCGCCCGCCATTCGGCTGGCGCACTTTATCCCAACCGCCGTAAAGAATGACCGTCAATTCCTGCCCTCAATTTACGCTCTTCTCTCAGATATAGGCAAAAATTCGAGAAATTAACCCTGCGCGGGCGGCCACCAGCCCACCCAAGCAAAGGTTGGCGGAATGGTAACGGAGCGCTTGCACGCGGCTCATGGGCGTAACAAAACCGCTCAAAGCGTTAGGAGGCTCTCCATATGGAGTCAACAATTCGATGAATATGGAGTCAATGGTTCGATGAAAGCACGTCCGTTGCAAAACGCCAGACTCGTCAACGAGACCGCGTCCCGCCTTCGCTTGGCGGTTGCCACGCAGCGGCCGCGCGATCACATCGGGCAGGATGGGCGCGATCGAACCGCCGCCGAAGGCACGCCCGAGCTTGGGACCGAGCCGCCTGATCTCGTCCAGCATGTCGAGAATATAAGTCTTACTCGACTTTGCATCTCTTGCCCAAAGCCGCTAAATCGAGTAACGTTAACGTTGCGTCACCCTTCACGACTGATGGGGTGATGGTTGGCGCGTGATGACTAACGTAAAATGAGGAGGAAACAATGAAAAAACTACTCGGACTTGCTTTAGTTGTTGCCGGAATGACGTTCGGCGGTTCCATCGCCAGCGCAAATCCGTCAATCTTTCCAGGAGGCTGCTCTCTTTCTGATGGGAATGGCAATTTTGGGCTGGCAACCGGGGCCAGAACGCATATCGTTTGTACGCCAAGCGGAAATGTAAACGCTTTTTGTAAAGCAGATGTGACCCCACCAAGCAGCGGTACGGCAGCACACTTCGATTTCGGTTCAACGGGATTTCCCTGCACCATTACCTGTGAACTCGGGGCGCAGTGTGACGACCAACGACTGGAAAGAGACTGTGTCCGCGAGCGGCGAAGCTACCTTACAATGCAAGTTTCATTAAGTAGGACCCCTGGCGCGGGCGGGCGCTTGTTGGTGCAAAATCAATCGGCATTGGCCGCTTGCGTAGCTGCGGAGGCATATTGGTAAAGCGTCAGCCGTGACCAAGCGAAGCGGGCATGTCCATGGGGATTCCATATCCATGGGATTCCTCGCCCCTTCGCTCGGGCTTGTCCACGCTTATATCGGCCCTTATATCGGCGGCCGACGAAATCGGCCGCCGCAACTGCACGGATGAAGGCTCCGCCTTCACCCAGGATCCACGGCTTGAAGCGTGCCCGCTTCGCCGCGAATGCCTCAACTCGTCGCCTTTTCGCGGCGCCGTTCCACGGAGGAGGGGATTTTCAAGCATTCGCGGTATTTGGCGACCGTGCGCCTGGCGATGTCGATATTCGCCTCCTTCAGCCTGCCGACAATTGCGTCGTCGGACAGAATTTGCGAACGACTTTCCTGGTCAATCATCTGTCTGATCCGGAACCGCACCGCTTCGGCCGAATGCGCGGCGCCGCCGTCATGCGCGGCGATCGAGGCCGTGAAAAAATATTTGAGTTCGAAGAGACCGCGCGGCGTCGCCATATATTTGTTGGAGGTCACCCTGGAGACAGTGGATTCATGCACGCCAACCGCCTCCGCGATCGTCTTGAGATCGAGCGGGCGCAAACATCCGACACCATGCGCCAAAAATTGATCTTGCCGGCGCACGATTTCGCTGGAAACTTTCAGAATCGTGCGGGCCCTTTGTTCGAGACTCTTTGTCAACCAATTGGCGGTTTGACGACAACTCGAGATAAAGTTCCGGTCGGCCTCCTTCCCCTTCGTCTTGCCGACCCGCGCCGCGTAGCTATTATTGACGAGAATGCGCGGAAGAACGTCCGTGTTGAGTTCGACATGCCACGAGCCGTCGGGCAGCGGCCGCACGATGACATCGGGGAGGACGGGCGCGATCGACCCGCCGCCGAAGGCACGCCCGGGCTTGGGATCGAGCCGCCTGATCTCGCCCAGCATGTCGAGAATGTCCTCTTCGTCGACTTTGCAAATCTTGCGCAGCGCAGCGAAATCGCGTTTTGCGAGCAGGTCTAGATGGCCGACGAGCGCTTGCATGGCCGGGTCGAACCGGTCGCGCTCTCGCAATTGGATGGCGAGGCATTCGGCGAGATCGCGGGCGCCGACGCCGGAAGGATCGAACCCTTGGATGAGGCGGAGGATGCGTTCCACCTGTTCCAGCGGCGCATGGAGACGCGCGGCAATCTCGTCGAGCGAACCAGTGAAATAGCCGTTCTCGTCGATCGAGTTGATCAAGACTTGACCAGTCAGCCGGTCCGCCGTGCCGGCCGTGGCGAGCCCCAACTGCAGTTCCAGATGATCCTTGAGATTGGCCGGTGCCGCGATGTAAGCTTCGAGGTTTGCCGCCGCGCCATCACCAGTCCCGCCCGACGGCCCGGACCATGAGGTCAAAGAGAGACCCAAGCTGCCCGCCCCCAAACTGTGTTCGCCCGGTGCCGTCGTCCGGCCGTCGTCGAAACTGTTCGACAATTCGGTGCCGTGGCTTGGCTCGAGGGCCTTGCGGTCCGTGGTCAAGAACGCCGAGCTCCAGTCGGCCTCGCTTGCCTCGTTGAAATCCTCGCGCGGCGAGATCCCGGCGGGATCGATCTCGCCTTCGAGGCCAGCGCCATCAAGGCCAGACAGCTCGGGGCTGTCCTCGGCCCGTTCGAGCAACGGGTTGCGCTCGAGTTCCTCCTCGATGAACGCGGTCAAATCGAGATTGGAAAATTGCAGAAGCTTGATGGCTTGTAAAAGCTGCGGCGTCATCACCAGCGACTGGCTTTGACGCATGACGAGCTTGGCGGTAAGAGCCATGTCTCCGTGAAACCCTCAGACGACCGCCGCCGCCCGCACGAGCGCGACGGCCCCATTGGCGGTCCGTTTCTTGCCTTTGGGTTATGGGTATAGCACAAAATATGCATCCGTCCACAACCGTCGCCTGACGTTTCTCGCCTTTTGGGCCGGTCGGCATAGCCGTCTTTTTCCTTATGTTTCAGTGCTATCCCGAATGCTCGCCGAGCTGCTTGTGTCTCGTCATATCCGACAAGATTTTCGCCGTCTCACAACTCTCTTTGGGAACGTAGAAATTTTTCCGGCAAGGGCAGGCTGCATATAGCCACTGCCCGCGTGCCAATGCTTTGGAGCACCGTCGCAGCCGTGCCTTCGGCCGCCATATCATGCGAACGACTTCGCGGTCCGGACCAGCACCCAGGGCAAGGTCCAAGCCCAGGATTTTAAAAATCACGGGCTTGGGTAATCGCCCAGGAATTGATTACCGTCGCATGTTCGAGGAGATGGACGCGCGATTCCGGGACGACAAAGCGTACCGGGGTTAGCCTCGAACAGACACAGCGCGACGCCATGGACGGCTGGGGCCGGGCCGCGTGCAAGCGCGAGCCGCCGGCGGAAATCCTAGCCAAGGCGATCCTTCGGCGGCCTCAGCAGATGACGGGTCTGATCGGCATCGCACGATCGCCGCGCCTGAAGCCGCAGAGCCAAACCATGGAAATGACCGCAATAAAATCGCAGCCGTCATGACAAACGTTCGTCTGCGTGAATTTAGATGTCAGCCGATTCGGGAACCCGAACGAGTTCACGCCATCAGGGTCTTATATTAGCATTTATTAGCATTAGGAATTCAGGCTGGAAGGCGGGCTCGGCGAAATCCAAGAAAGTGCTCGGCGCCCCATCGTCAATAGTGCCGAAAGAACTCCAACCGCAGTATTGGCAAGGTTCCCTCGTGCCATCTGGGAGAAATCAAGTGCGTGTATCGGCAGCAATGGCAGTGAATCGCTGTGCGACAATGGTTTGGCGAGCCCATCCCGCGCGCTTCCGACAATGGCTCGAGCCGGGGGAGGCGGCAGCGCAGTCGCGGGCTTGGGCGGCGCAGAGCCGAACTGCTCTAGAAGCTCGCTCTCAACGGCGAAGAGAACCGAGTTCTCGATGCCCTGAACGCCCATACGCACTCGCCAGACCGCTTGACGACGGGCGAGCCCGTTGAGCAAGCCTTTGAGATTCATCGCGACTTCAGCCGGCAGCGCGTCGATATCGGCATCATTGATCTCGCTAACCTCGTCGCGTCCGGGCTTGGCGAGACGCAGCAGCGCTTTTCTCGCCCTGATCTCGTTCGGATCCGCCTTATCGTCCGCCAGATCGATCGGCGCTCCGATCGCGATTTTGCCGCGAGGCCGCCAGCGATATTTGTAGAAGTCGGCCAGGAACTTATAGATCAGAATGAGCATGTCCTGTGCCACCGCCACCGCCAACGCCTTGTTGGCCGCCGGCGTCTTGAACAATTCTTCCGTGGCGAGGTCAAAGCGGTTGCGATCGAGCGACCGCGCGAGAACAAAATCATTCGCCTGACTGTAGAACTCCGACAATTGCACGCCAGGGACGCCAGCGGTGCCCGCGAGGGCGATGCAGCCGTCGACGATCTTCTTCGCCTCGGTCAGCGCCAAAGGAGGCTGTAATTTCTTAGTGCGTACACGCTCTGCGATATTATCCAATTGGTCGCGAAGCTTGCCTCCTTCGAGGGCACATTGGGCGTCGAACGTCTTGCGGGCGCCGGCGTAGCTAGCGCGGCGGTCGAGCAGGCCCTGCAAGTCGGCGGATTGCGGAGCGCATTGGAGGCTCTCGGGCACGTCGCTCGCGAGCTTCGTTTCCCGTATGACGGGCAGCAATACTTCGCACGAGGCCTTGATGCGATTGATCGCGCTCCAGGACGGGTCTCTTTCGAACTCGCGCCGGGCTTCATCCAGGCCCTGCAAACCCGAACCGAGGTCGAAAACCACTGGCGCGGACATCACGTTCTTCTGGTCGCCCCGGCCGGAAAGATAGGCCGCCTGCTCGCGCAATCCCGAAAGCGTCTTCCGAAAAACCTCGATTTCAGCCGTTACCCTGGCGAGTTCATCGTGTTTCGGCGTCAATTCCTTTTGGATATCGGCGATCTTCTTTCGGCGGTCCGCTGCGTTTTTCAGCGCCGGCTTACAGACTTCATTGCCGCAGCCCCTAACGCGGGTCCTGTCGAGCCCGCGGTCGGCAAAACTCGCCTCGGCCTCGAATTTCGCCGCCTCCACGTCGAGCACCGCAATCCGCTCGTCCCATGGTCGAATTTGATCCTTCAGCGCCTGCAACTGGATCGCGCGTTCCGCGACCCTGGACTCGATCCCTTCGATCTGCAGTTTCGCGTCTTGCGCCGACTTGCGCTTTTTTGCTTCCTCCGCCGACGCCTGTCGTTCCACGTCGCTTCGCTTCGTCTGTTCATCTCGCCATCTCTGGGCAAGTGCTTCGTTATCCTTTCGCGCGGTTCGAATGAGCGCGTCGACGCTCCTCATCCAGACGAGCGTGTCCTGTCGCGCCAATATTTTTCTGATCTGATCTTCATAGGCTTGCCCCACCGCCAGGCTCATCCCGGGCAGCACGGCCACGGCCAATTCCATCGGTTGCGTCTCTCCGGCGAGGTTCTTGGCAGAAAGATTGAATAAGTTAGCGTGATAATAGGTGTAGGAAAAAAACGCCGACATGCCGAAGAAAAACAGGAAGGAAGGAAGGATGACGAAAAGCCCGGCTATTCCGCCTTTGGCCGCCCGGCGCTTGCCCGCGACTGCGGCGGCCAGCTCGGAGCCGAGCAGCCAGGAGCTCAGCGCCATCAAACTCAGGATCGCCGCCGATCCGATCACAGCGCCGATGAGACCGAAGTTGTCGTCGGGCCCCTTCCTCATAATGTCCACGAGTCCGCTCAACGTCGTGTAAAACACCCAAAGCATGACGGGAATAATCACGACGAAGCCGATCCGCCCGAGATCGAGCTCGAAACCCGCCTTGCCATGCTGGATCGAATAGGCGTCGCTCATGAGTCACTCCCGACAAGGGTCCGGGTTGGGTAAGAACGGAATGTTAACAATTATCAATAATAAATTTGTGGCGTAACCAAGGGTTATTCCCCTTTTTTTGGCGATTTGATTATTCGCTGGAAAATGGATTTCCTGGACAGCGTTAAACAGCGTCCTCAGAGCCGGAATTCCTCGCCAAGATAGAAGCGCCGCACGTCGGGGTCTTCAACAATCTTGGCCGGAGTCCCCTCGACCAAGATCCGGCCGGCATGAACGATGTACGCGCGGTCGATCAACCCCAAGGTTTCACGAACATTGTGATCGGTGACGAGAACGCCGATACCGCGCCGTTTCAGGTGCTGCACAAGAAACTGAATATCGGCCACGGCGATGGGATCGATCCCGGCGAACGGTTCGTCGAGAAGCATGAAGGATGGGCGGCCCGCCAAGGCGCGGGCGATTTCGCAGCGCCGCCGCTCGCCGCCGGAGAGCGCGATGGAGGGCGTCTTGCGCAAGGATTTGAGGTCGAACTCGTCGAGCAAGGCTTCGAGTTCGCCAGCCCGCTTAAGCTTGTCGGGTTCGACGATTTCAAGGACCGCCCGGATATTGTCCTCGACGTCAAGACCGCGGAAAATCGAGGCTTCCTGCGGCAGATAGCCGATGCCGAGGCGCGCGCGCCGGTACATTGGCAGGCGCGTCACATCGTGCCCGTCGAGTTCGATGCGGCCGCTGTCCGGCCGTATCAGCCCGGTAATCATGTAAAAAAGCGTGGTCTTGCCGGCGCCGTTCGGGCCGAGGAGGCCAACCACCTCCCCGCGCGGCACCGTCATGCTCACGTCCTCGACAACGCGGCGGGCCTTGTATGTTTTGCGCAAATGATGAACCGCCAGCACCCCTTGCGCGCTCGGCACCGGCTCGGTTCCGCCAGTCACCCCCCGCGGCGTTTCGCTGGGAAGACCTCCGTGCCACGCAGGCGGCCCGCCGCCGCGCTTCGCGACATCCTGCGCTTCCGTCCAAGCGCCTTCGCCCGCGCGAAGCGGCGGCGCCGTGCCAGGCCGGAACAAGCCGCGCAGCCGAGCGAAGGCGGCGAGAGGAAAAAGGGCCGGTCGCGGGCGCAAATTAAGAAAAATCCTTCGAAATTCCAACCTGCCAGAGCCCCCGCTGCATCCTATCGAGCACAGTTTCCCGCAAAGCAATAGGGACCGATCACCGAGTGGCGCCTGGGCAAGTGTCTCGATTCCGATCCGAAGCTCGTTACGCTTATTGCCAGACGCAATCCTTGCGACGACTGCGGCTGAGTTCGATCAGTGCTCTTCGGGAGGCGTCGTGAAGAACCAGGGATGCCCTTCCGGGTCGCGGGCGGTGTAGCTGCGTCCGTAGGGAAGGTCTTCTGGCGGTTTGACGATCTCTGCCCCCGCAGCCTGCGCCCGTTCGAAGTGCGCGTCGACATCGGCCAAATAGATGAAAATGCCCTGGGTTGCCGCTTCAGCCGCGTGAGCGCTCCCCATTCGCCATTCCTTGCTGCCCTGACCCATCATGATGCGCTGGCCATCGAGCGTCATCTCGCCATGCGTGCCGCCATTCGGCGTCGCCGTCCGCATTGTCTCGGCGAAACCGAAGGCGCGGGTGAGCCAGCCGAGAGCCGCAGGAACGTCGCGATAGAAAATATAGGGCATGATCTCGGTGTTGACCGTTGGTTTCGGTTTAGCCATTACTTTCTCTCCTAATAATCGAGCACCGGAACCGGGATACTAGCTCATTCGTTTGCGCGGCCTGCTTACCCCTCCGTTTGCACCGAAGAGCCGCGAACGCAGGGGGCAGGACATTAGCGTACTCAAGAGCCACAGCAATCTTCAGATGACCGGAAGTGTCGTCCCAGACCCCGCCGGCGCAGACAACCCCCGCTCGCTGGGATGTGCGAGGGTAACCCGCGAGAGTTTTGCCGCGCGCAGCGAAAGGCGCTCGTCAGAAGGCCTTTGCCGCGCGATCGGCCTTCGGGGTGCCATCCGGTCTTGCCGGCCTCGGCTCTTTCGCGTCTCCAGTGCCGCCGCTCGGCAGAAACATGCTCCTGACCCGGCCGGTTACCGCCGCCTGATTGGTATTCAAATCATAGGTCAATTTATCGCCTTTGGTAACATTCGGTCCCTGGGTTAATGTAACGTTGCCGATGAGATAGACTTTGTTTTCCGATTTTTCATAGACGCCGCTGTCGCCGGTCCCAATCTGGTCCTTGGAAACGATGGTCACCGGTCCGGCCGCTTCAACGCGGCGAATCTGACTCGACGACGATGGAGCTCCGGCCGGTGCCAGGGCATCCTTCGGCGTCAGGAAAATGATGAGCTTGTCGGTCTGGAGCTTGCTTTCTCCTTGCGTCGCAACGACG
This sequence comes from uncultured Alphaproteobacteria bacterium, assembly GCA_963712225.1. Classification (GTDB taxonomy): domain Bacteria; phylum Pseudomonadota; class Alphaproteobacteria; order Rhizobiales; family Beijerinckiaceae; genus Methylocapsa. Next base: position 20,748 of record CAVQHH010000037.1, on the reverse strand, counting down.
TTGCCGGTGTAGACAAGCTTTTGTTCCTTGTCGAAATAATCCAGTTTGGTGGCGGCGATATTGACGGGATCCTTGGAATTGCCGCCCGGCAGAATAGCGCCGGCGCGTGGCTTTTCCGCAAACGCCGGATAGACCGCCGAACCCAAAATAAGCAAAGCGAGAACGGCGGGACTCAAGCGCCCGGTCATTTCCCCCTCTCCATCAAGGCGCCGGCGGCTTCGCGCTTCCCCACCCCGGTATCGATCATTGAGGTCACCTCGCCGCCGAACGAGACTTTGTGGCCATTGTCGCTGACATCCAATTGCTTCGCCGCGATCGTCCCGCCGTCGAGAATGACCCTGACCGGCTCCTCGGAGACAAGGCCGCCGGTGGTGAAATCGATCCGCGCGGTTCTCAGCCAAATGTCGTAACCCGTGCTACTTTTGATTCTAATGTCGCCTTCCAAAGTCATTTTGTCGTGCAGGCTGTCGTAGATGCCCCGCGCGGCGCTCACCCAAGTTGTCGAGGCGTCCGCCGCCCCGATCTTGGAATCGATGCCGAGCAGTTCGATGATGTCCGGCACTGTAATGTCCTGGGTTCCGGAACGCGCCTTGACCTCAAACTGGCGGCCGTCCGTCTGAACCCCGGAGATTTTCGGAAAATCCAAGGTGATCTTCGTGCCGTCAAGCGCGGCCCGGCCGACGGAGATGTCGCCGGGCCGGTGCCTTAAAGGGTTCAAGAGAGCCACCGCGGCGATGAGCGTGATCGCGAGAAGCGAACCGGCGATCGCGGCGCGGCGAAACAGCCGCACCCGTGCCGAATGACGGCGTGCCGCCTTGAAGCCGCCGCGCCAAAGTGCCGGCGTCACGTCGAAACGCACCACGCCGGACTCCGCCGCACCCGTGCCGCCTGACGATTTCTTCATTCGCAGAGCTTCATTCTGAGACAAAAGCACCCAAGCTCCAGTCTGCGCGAAATTCCTCAACCCACGATCGAACATGGCGGCAGCTTTAGAAATCCTAAAAATCCTTAATAATCTGGCCGCATCACTTTGACCGGGGCTTTGCTCCGCCCCGGCAAGCGCCGCCAGGGCGGGCGCGAGGTAGCGCTCGCATTGCTCAGACAGCAAGCAAGAAAGGCGAAGTCATGGCGGGATCAAGCTAGGACTGTGCCTATTGGTGCGAAAATATATCCGCATCGGCCCAGCCCATAAGGTCGAGACGCGCCCTTGCGGGCACAAAATCGAAACAGGCGGCGGCGATCTCGAAGCGGTTCTCGCGCTTGAGCATCGCGTCGAGGCGGTTGCGCAAGGCATGCAAATAGAGGACGTCGGACGCCGCGTAGGAAAGTTGCGCCTCCGAGAGCGTCGCGTCGCCCCAATCGGTGGATTGCTGCTGCTTGGATAGTTCAACCCCGAGAAGTTCGCGCGTCAAATCCTTCAAGCCGTGACGGTCTGTATAGGTCCGGGCGAGCTTGGAGGCGATCTTGGTACAATAGATGGGCGCCGCCATGACCCCGAAAGTCTTGAACAAAACCGCGACGTCGAAACGGGCGAAATGAAACAGTTTTGTGACTTTTGGATCGGCTAGAAGACGCTCGATATTGTTCGCCCGCGCCTGGCCGGAGCCGATCTGAACGACATCGGCGGATCCGTCGCCGCGCGACAATTGGACGACGCAGAGCCGGTCCCGATGCGGAACCAACCCTAAGGTTTCGGTGTCGATAGCGACGCAATTACCAAAATCGAAATCGTCCGGCAGATCGCCCTTGTGGAAGCGGATGGTCATCGTCCGGCGCCCGCGCGGCACAAAACGTCCGGATGACAAGGGGGTCGCGGATAATCCATCGGGCGCGCCTATCATTCCCCGCGAAATTTAGCAACTGCGACGACGCTCCCGCGCGGGGTGAACGATTAGCAAAAACCGACATCCCCTGATCAGGGGGCGCGGAGGAAGTGGCTTCGTGCCAATCAATCCGGGCGATGCCGGCGAGCACGAGTGCCTGATGCCGCGGCAGGAGATCCATAATCTACGTTTGGGACATTCGGGTCTGAAGGAGGAAATCATGGCTACAGACAAGCAACAATCTGGCGAAAGGTCCGTGCACAGAGTTCCGTCAGAACGATTCGCACCGCAAAATATCACCGACAACTTAGGGCTACTGGCAGACCTTGCAGGGACGTGGAGGGGGAAGGGGTTCAACCTGATCGCCAGGCCCGACTTCCACGATAAGACGGACCTCTACCTACAGCTCAATCAGACCCGCGAACACTTGAAGTTTGACCCGATCGGGTCACCGATACCAAATCGTGGCTTCGGGCAGGATGACATCGAACTGTTCGGCTTAACGTATCTGCAGCAGATTAGCGATGCCGCTAAAGACGGCGCACTACACATCGAGCCGGGCATCTGGGTCACCCAACCCCCCACCACGTTTCCGCCCCAAACCCCACCCGCGCAAGGGCAACTCGTCGCCCGGATGGGCACGATCCCTCACGGCAACTCGTTGTTAGCCGAAGGCATTGCTGAGCCTTTCACGGGTCCGCCGGTGCTGACCGTTCCGGGCACTGAATACAGTTTCTCGCGCTTCCCGTCGTTCAATAGCACGCCCTTCGCGGTCCCGCCGACCGTTCCAATCCCCCCGGGGATCGTCTTCAATGCCGCCGGATCATCGGAAAAGCTCACCGCCCCAACCGTGCCGGCGACACCGTTCCCCCAATACGATGTCAGCGTTCCGATCGGTCCCATCCCGGCAGGTCCTTTTAATCCACCTTTCACGCTTAACACGCGAACGCCATTTCATACCAGCCCACCGGAGCCGCCACTGCCCGCGAACATCAACGGCGTTCCCATGCAGAACGTCATCAACGATCCGATTTTGCTTCTCCAGAAAGACATCGAGCAACTCGTGGCCGACGGCTATACGTTTGAAGGGACGGCCCTCAATATCGCCACCACGACACCGCTCAGCTTCTTAAAAAACGCCAACTCCGGTGCAGGAGGACCGACGGTGCCGGTCGCGCTGCCGCAATTTGGCGGCGGCATCGAAAATATTCAGTTTCTCGTCGGTGAGAGCCCCATCGTCGGGGGCAAAACGCAACTACAAGAGAATGCTGAGACGGCGGTCGTCTATGCGACGTTCTGGATCGAAAAGGTGACGCATAAGCATCACGGCCACTCATTCATGCAGCTTCAATACGCGCAAATGGTGGTGTTGAACTTCCCGATATTCCATTTGCTCCACCAAACGCCCCCTATCTATGTGAACCTGGGATGGCCGCACATCACGGTGGCGACCTTGAGGAAGAGCTTTGGTTGAACGACAATTCGTACTGGCTCTCATTTACGCGACGGCTGAGCGCTTCATACTCGACCGTCGTTAATCCACAGCACGGCGGTGTTTCATTCCCGGCCTCCGGGCCGGAGGCACGCGGCCCAAAATCGTCGGATGACACGCGGGCGCGGATAGTCCATCGGGCGCGCCTATCCTCCCAATGAAACTCAGTATGCGATGGGGCTCCGCCTATCGAGGGCATTACCTCCGCCATCGGCCAATTCAACGGGCGGCGAAGCGGATTTCCGCATCGTTCCGGCGAGGGAACTTCTGGCAAAGGCCGGTGTTTAGTCCCCCGTGCGACGGAAAACACGGAGAATGACGATGCAGAAAAAATTCGGAATAGCCGTGGTTACGGCTCTGCTCGCTTCGCCTTTCGCGGTGCAGGCTCAAGGCATTCCCGCCGGTGCGGAACGCGGCGCAGCCGAAGGCGGCGCCGTAGGTGGACCCGTAGGTGGCGCGGTCGGCGGCGTGGTTGGCGGTGTCGCGGGCGGGATCGGCGGCCTGTTGGGCGTCGATCAAGCCCCTCGCTTTCACGACTATGTGATACGCGAACACCGCTCCTCTTATCGCTACGACGAGGATCCGGAGGTTGGAATGGTCCTGCCGTCCACCGGGGTAGTCTTTTACCCAGTGCCCCGGGAATATGGCGTTTCCCCCGGCTATCGTTACACGATTGTCAATGACCGGACTATTCTGGTCGATCCACGAACACGCCGGGTGGTTCAAGTAATCGATTAAGTCATCGGCACAGGGGCGTTTTCCGGCCACGGCAAACGCCCCGCGTTGTTTGCGGTGCTAGTGACGATGGGCTTTCGATGACCGGCTAAAGCGAAACAATCTACGTTAACCCAAGAAATATGGAAGTTGTCTCGACGGTGTAACCTTGGAGGTCAAGATGCTGAAAATTCTGAAGTTTGCCACGGTTGCGGCTTTGCTCGCCGCGCCTATCGCGGTTCATGCCCAAGGCGTTATTGGAGGAATGCAGCGCGGCGCGGCGCAAGGCAATGCCGCCGCCGGTCCACTTGGTGCTGTCGCCGGCAGCGCGGTGGGCGGCGCGGTCGGCGGAGTGAACGGGGCACTCGGCGTCAACCCGCGTTACCATCGCCATTGGGCGTACGAGCACCGCTCGGCTTATCGCCATCACCGGTACCATCGCTATCATTACTGACGGGCAGGGCAGCATAGTTCGGGCGATCTCGCCGTAACGAAACGAAGAACAGCAATCCGCGCGGCTTTGGCTTAAGCCGTGCGGGCGGAGCGCCGCCCATTGGGCGGCGCGTAAATCGCGTGGGCCAACTGAGCTTTGTGTTTGCAATCGCGTCGTCGCGGGCTCACTTTGGTGGTGGCGCCGTTTCCGGCGCCGCCCGGAAGGTGGCGCTCATGCGCTACATCGCATTCATTGCTTCGCTGATCTGCTGTCTGGTGTTACCCGACAGGGTATCCGCAATGCCGGTCGCCCCAGGCGCTACGGTCGCAAAGGCCGCCGACGCACAGATGCCCGCGCGCCGCGGCTGCCGATGGAACCGCTGGTAACTGAAACGGGGATCCATCGGCACCAACCGTTGGATCCGATCATTCAGGCAGGCACCGCCAAGCAACCTCTTCGCGAACCGGACAAAAGATTTCGCCCAAAAGACAATCGCCACGCTTGCGAGCGTAAGTTTCTCTTGCCCGCCAATCGTACCAATAAGTTTCACGTCAAACATTTTAGTACGATTGACCCGCGAAACCGGGCGACCCGCGCGAAAAACACTGCCGCAAAGGCGAGGGGCATCGCCCTCATTAGACGGGCTAGATGGCGAAGCTCGATCCGCAGCCACAGGACGCCGTCGCCGCCGGGTTGACGATTTTGAACATCCGGCCCATCACATCGTCGACGAAATCGATCCTTGAGCCGCGTAGGAGATCGAGCGAGACCGGATCGATCGCGACCGTCGCGCCGTCGCGCTCGATCACGAGATCGCCGGGAGATTGTTCGGTCGAAATATTGTAGGTATAGGTAAACCCCGAGCAGCCGCCGCCATCGACGCCAATGCGCAGAAACGAGCCCGCCGGCTCGCGCGTCAAAATCTCCGCGATGCGCCGCGCGGCGTTTTCGGTGAGTTCGACGGGTGCTTCCGCCGTTGCTTCGCTCATTTTGACTACCTCGAAGGTGGGCTTGGACAAAGGGACGCGCGGATCCGCTTGCCTCCTCTTGAATTAAGTAAGATACGTCCGGAGGCCCGCCGCTGCAATGAGTCGAACGGCGCAATCCAGGTTTTCATGGCAACTTGCCACTTTTCTCCCGCTTTCGCTGGCGCCCCCCTGCGCGCGCCTTACGCCGCCGATGCGGCACGAAGCCGCGGACGGTTGATCGCGGAGCCGCATTCGCCATCACGCTCGGGATTTCAGCGCGATCGCGACCGCATCATCCACTGCACCGCCTTCCGGAGGCTGGCCCACAAGACGCAGGTCTTCGTTCCGCACGAGGGCGACCATTTCCGCACCAGGCTCACCCATTCGCTCGAAGTCGGTCAAATCGCACGCACGCTTGCCCGCGCGCTCGGCCTCGACGACGATCTCGCCGAGGCGCTTGCGCTAGCGCATGATCTTGGCCACACGCCGTTTGGCCACACCGGCGAGGATGTGCTCGACGAAGGGATGGTTCCTTACGGCGGCTTCGATCATAACGCCCAGGCGCTGCGCATTGTCACCAAGCTCGAACGCCGCTACGCCGCCTTTGATGGACTCAATCTGACTTGGGAGACGCTGGAAGGGCTCGTCAAGCATAACGGCCCACTTTTGCAAGCCGATGGCAGAGTGGCCGCGCGTTATGCAAAACGCGGACTTCCCGCCGCGATCCTGGAATATAATGCGGTTCATAATCTCGAACTTGCCCATTTCGCCAGCGCCGAGGCACAGGCTGCGGCACTCAGTGACGGCATCGCCTATAACGCGCATGACTTCGACGACGCCTTACGCGCGGGCCTCATCGATTTTGCCCAAATCGGCGAGGTCGATTTTCTCCGTGACATTGGCGGCGAGATCGGCGCGCTTTATCCTGGCGTCGAACCAGTTCGCGCCATTCATGAGCTCGTGCGCCGGCTGATCACCTTTTTTATCGAAGACGCGATCGCTGAAAGTCGGCGGCGGATCGAAGCATCGAGGGTCGCGAGCGTCGCGGACGTGCGGGCGCAACGCGCGCCTCTGATCGGGTTTTCGCCGGCGGCGTTGAGCGCCGACAAGTCGATCAGGAGTTTTCTGTTAACAAACATGTACCGGCATAACCGCCTCGTCCGTATTCGCGAGCAAGCAGGTCTGGTCGTTCGCGATCTTTTTTCCCGATTTTTCATTGCCCCGGATCTGATGCCCGCCGAATGGGCTGAGGCCGCCGCCAGGGCAGGCGCCGGCGAAGCGCGCCGCGCGCGGCTCATCTGCGATTACATCGCCGGAATGACCGACCGTTATGCGGCCGCCGAGCATCGCAGGCTTTTTGACGAAACCCCGGACTTGCAGTAGTGCGCCCGAACTCAAGACAGAGGTTTAGGCAGTAGAGTCTCAGTTTGAACTTGTGCTCAGACATCGTCATGACGACCGTCGCAGACCTGGCTTTGCCAAAAAAGACGGTGTATTGGAAAGTATCTGGTTTTTCTCTTCCCTCGGAAGACATTTTGATAATACTGGCGTATCAACGTCCGGAGGGATTCTTGAGTATAACGAGATGGCGGCGCGGCATCATTACGTTTCAAAATTTCATCTACGCTCTTTTGTGGACCCGGCTTCAACAGAGAAGAATGAGCCGTGGCTATGGGTGGGCGATTGCAAAAATCTGACCGTCTCGCGAAGAGCGCCCAAGAATATTGGTTGGAAAAGGGGGCTGTTTGACGGCCCAGCGGGGTTTGCAGATCGCGGCTCCAGGTTAGAAGACCACTTATCGAAAGCAATTGAAGGACCGGCAGCAAAGTCGTTGCGTATCTATTCCCGAGAAAAGCCCGGTCAATGAGGCGCGATTCCACCTGAGATATCTCGTTATTTGGCATGGGCCGCTGCGCGAAGTTTGCCGATGCTAGATCTTTTTGAGAATTGGATCGCAAATATTCCGACCGAAGAAAACCTCGTCACCCTAGAAGCACCATTAATCGATGCTGAAAACGTATCACCAATCAGGCGCAATTTCTGTATGAGCCACGACCTGCTTGGATCGCAAAAAGATGTCCCCGGAGAAGAAATTGAAGGGTTGCGACTTCAAGGATGGAAGCTGCGCCTTAGTAAAGATGATTGGCTAGAGTTAGTGCATGTGCAAGCGTGGTATTTTCAGGCCCGTTTTTTTCCGCGCCTAAAATGGATCATACTGGATGCACCTCCTGGACATTACTTTATCGTCAGTGATAGGCCGGTAGTGTGGGGCTTTGATGGTGTATTTGACGCTGCTCCGTATCTTTTGCGTCATCCCAACGTGCAGATAGTTGCTCCTCTGACACCTTCATTAGCCCTGTTTGCATACCATCCTTGGGGACGCAAGCCAGACAGCGTCAGGGCAGCAGACGTCAATCGAATCATTGCTAATGCTGCACATGAATGGATTGCAGGGCCAACTGAGTCGAACATCCGAGAAGCGCTATCAATTAGAAAAAATCACGAATTGAAGCCGGTAACACTCCATATTGCTTCTTTTTTGTGAGCGCCAGCGCATGCGTCGGTAATATGACCGTGCGCAGTGTTCGCCGATTCTTATAACTACAGCTGACGATCACGCTTGTCGGAACGTGATATTTTAGGATTATGCCGCTGCTTGTCGATGGCTACCGCCAGAAATTGAAACTGAGACACTACCGACTAGGCATCATCAATCTTTGCGCAGCGCCCGCCCGAGCCGCCGCGTAGCTCCATAGATTGGTGAGCGATAAATCTCTTCGCCGAGTTCCACGAGCTGATCGCTTCAATTCTTCGCCGGATCGCCGCGCAGGGTCGCTTGCCCGCGGACCTCGATTTGCAACGATTTGTCGTCGAGCCTCCACGCGACCCGGCGCATGGCGATCTTTCCACCAATGCGGCGATGGTCTATGCGAGGGAGGCCAAAAAATTCTTCGCCAATCCGCGCCAGCTCGCCGTGGAGATCGCCGCGGCGCTCGCAAATGATCCAGACGTCGCCGAAGCCGAGGTCGCGGGGCCGGGCTTCATCAACATTCGCCTTAAGCCGGCGGTCTTCTCCCGCGTCTTGCGCGCGGCGCTCGAACAGGGACCGCGGTTCGGCCGGCCGGCCTTGGGCGGCGCGAAAAAACTTAAGATCAATGTCGAATATGTCTCGGCGAACCCGACTGGTCCGATGCATGTCGGCCATGGCCGCGGCGCGGTTTTCGGCGACGCGCTCGCCAATCTGCTGGCCTTCGCCGGCCACGAGGTCACGCGCGAATTTTATATCAATGACGCCGGCGCCCAGGTCGATGTTCTGGCCCGTTCCGCGTACCTGCGCTACAGGGAGGCGCGGGGCGAAAAAATCGGCAAAATTCCCGAGGGTCTTTATCCCGGCGATTACCTGAAAAACATCGGTGCGGCGCTCGCGGCAAAATACGGCCGCACACTGTTAGGGCGGCCGGAAACCGAATGGCTTGACGAGGTGCGCGGCGCCGCGATCGACGCGATGATGGTGACGATCCGGGCCGACCTCGCTTGCCTGAACATCAAACACGAGGTTTTTTTCTCGGAGCGCTCGCTGACCCGTGGCGACGAGGGAGATTTGGTCGCCGCGGCGATCGCCGAGCTGCGCCGGCGTGGTCTCGTCTATGAAGGACGTCTATCGCCGCCGAAAGGGCAGCCCATGGAGGATTGGGAGGATCGCGAGCAGACCCTGTTCAGATCGACGGCTTTCGGCGACGACGCCGATCGGCCGCTCATGAAATCGGACGGATCCTACACCTATTTTGCCTCCGATATCGCCTATCACAAAGTCAAGCTCGACCGCGGCTACGCGCTTTTGATCGACGTTTGGGGGGCCGATCATGGCGGCTACGTGAAGCGGATGCGCGCCGCCGTCGAGGCTTTTTCGGAAGGACGGACCCGGCTCGAAGTCAAGCTCTGCCAATTGGTTAACTTGATGCGCAATGGCGAGCCCGTGAAAATGTCGAAACGATCCGGGGAATTCGTAACGTTGCGTGACGTCGTTGACGAAGTGGGCGTGGACGCGGTTCGTTTCATGATGCTTTTTCGCAAGAACGATGCGCCCTTGGAGTTCGACTTGAGCAAAGTGATTGAACAATCCAAGGATAATCCGGTGTTTTATGTCCAATATGCCCACGCAAGGACAAAATCAGTTCTACGACAAGGGCTCCCTGGAATTGATATCTCAAGCCAGGCGCTAGCTGCGGCGGACCTCGACCTCCTGAAAGACGAAGGCGAAATGGCGCTGATCAAGCTCATCGCGCAATTTCCCCGGATTGTCGAGGCGGCGGCTATCAGCGGCGAACCGCACCGGATCGCATTTTATTTGCACGATCTCGCGTCGAGCCTGCACGCCCATTGGACTCGCGGCAAAGATCGGCCACAATTACGATTTCTTAATGAAAAGCGGACAGATTTAACGGCCGCCAGGCTGGCCTTAATAACGGCGCTGGCAACAGTTCTCGCCTCAGGGCTTGGGATTTTGGGCGTGAGCGCCCCCGAGGAGATGCGGTAAAGGTTCGTGCCTTTACACCGCCGGGTAATGGTTCCACTCGCGGGGCGGCGACCGAAGCGGCGAAAGTGCTTGAACGTGAGCGATGAAGAGACGCCAAGCAAGCCGCACGAGTGCAAGTGGCGAAAGCGAAAACCAGTTGCGCGACATGGATCGCGTGAAAACCGATCGTGATCGCGTTATGTTAAGATGTTAAGGAGTTCAGTGCATGACCCGCTTCGAACCGGGCAGATCATGCACTTGGGATTGCGTAAACACTGCCCAGCGTGGGATACGCGATTGCAATGACATGGATCGGCGGGTTCGTCCGCCGCGAAGTCGCGACAGGAGGGTGAGTAAGATGAGCGAGCCAATTGTAAAACGACGGCCGATGATCGACCTGGAGGAGTTCGAAAGGCGTCTGCGCAAGCCGCTCGCCGCGAACCAAGGGGACGACGATCCCCTTGCCGAACTCGCGCGCTTCGTCGGCGAGCAGGAGGATCCCTATAAGGCGGTGTTTGAACCGCTGAGCCGGCGTCCCGCCGGAACTTTGCGGCGCGGGCCGGATTACGGCGAAGGTGAGGAGCGCAGCGCGCACGAGCCTCTTATCCGCGGCGATTTCGCGGCAATCGAGGCAGGGCTGCTTGGCGCCGCCCGGCATGAAAGCGGGGAGAACCTGTCCCTATCCGAGGAACTCGATGGTTGCGAGGAGGCGGAGGGCGCGGAGCACTGGCACGACGAGGAGATCACGGAGGGCTCCCGTGAGGCCGGTCCTCCCTTTGAGGAAATCAGGTCGCGGCGCCCGCTCTATCTCATGGCCGCGATGATCGTCGCTGGAATCATCGGCATCGGCGCCAGTTTTGGCTTCAAAGGCGCGGTTTCGCCTCAAGACGAGATCGCAACGATCAGGGCCGCCGATGGGCCTGCCAAGATACATCCCGAAACGGCGGCGGGCACGGAAATTCCGGACCAAGATGCCTCTATCCTTGGCGGGTCGCCGCAACAGCCGCCAGTCGCCGTGGTTAATAATGCGGAACAGCCCGCCGATTTGACCGCGCCAGCGAACGTGCCAGAAGCGCAGGCCAACCCGCCGCGTGCCATCGCCGGTCTTGCCACCGGGGCGGCGAGCGTTCCGGTGCCGGCCCCGCCGGCACAGGCTCAGCCGCAACCGTCCGCCGAACCGCTCAGCATCACCGACCTTCTCGAGCCGAAAAAGGTCAAGACCGTTTCGGTTCGGCCGGACGGCACACTCCTGCCAAACGACGCACCGCCACAGGTTACGGCAGCCGCCGTTCCCGTTCCCGCCGCGCGCCCCACAGCGGCGTCCCTGGCCAAGGCCGCAACGCCAAAATCGGCGGCGCGCGTGGCGACGACAGCCAAGCCGGCCGCCGATGCAAACGGCAATCCGCTGCCGGCAACCTCCGTTGTCGCCAAGGCCAAGCCGGTAGAGCTTGCCGACGCGCGGGGTCAGACGCCGGCCGCCGGGGCGGCACAAACGTTGCCGGGGAGTTTCTCGGTACAGCTCGCGGCCCCAGGAAACGAGCAAGAGGCGCGTGATACGGAGGTTCGGCTTTTGCAAAAGTTCGGCGCCGAATTTGCGGGGTTCCACACCTCGATCCACAAGGCAGCGGTCGGCGGTAAGCCAGTCTATCGTGTCCGGGTCGGCGGTTTGCCGTCGCGGAACGAAGCCATTGCTTTGTGCCAAAAAGTTCAAACCGGCGGCGGCAATTGCTTCGTCGCCAAGGACTGAGGCGCCACCCCGTGGGGCACTTCAGCTTGGCAGCGCGCGGGTGCTGTAGTTTGAGCGTGAAGGGTTGACGGCAACCCGAATGCCCCGGAGCGTTGTCCTGTGGAGGCCCGCGGCGAAGCCGCGGCGGGACTTGCGGCAACGGTTGGCGCGCGGCAAAGTGCGATAGGGTGCGGCAAGTCCGGGACGGGGAGCGCGATTTGTTGGATTTGCCGTTTGTTCAAAATGCCGCGGAGGCCAGGGAGGAAGACTCCTTTGTGGTCGATGTCGAGGGTTTTGAAGGCCCGCTCGATCTTTTGCTCGACCTCGCGCGCCGGCAGAAAGTGGATTTGAGCAAGATTTCCGTGCTGGCGCTCGTCGAGCAATATCTCGAATTTATCGCGGCGGCGCGCCGCCTGCGTCTCGAACTCGCGGCGGATTATCTCGTCACGGCGGCTTGGCTCGCCTATTTGAAGTCTCGCCTTTTGCTCCCGCAGGCGGCAAAGGGCGGGGAACCGGAAGCCTCAGAACTTGCCGAAGCATTGCAGTTCCGGCTTCGCCGCCTCGATGCGATCCGCGCCGCCACCGAAGCGCTTGTCAACCGGCCCCGTGTTGGCCGCGATATGTTTTTGCGAGGCCTGCCCGAGCCGGCCCTCGCCGGCGGCGCGCCGCGATGGCGGGCAAGCCTTTACGAATTGCTGTCCGCGTATGCCCAGCGGCGTCAGAAACAGGCGCTCACGCGGGTGACCATGAAGCAGCGGTTGGTCTGGTCGCTCGCGCATGCGCGCGGCGAACTTGAAAAACTTGCCGGGCGGGCGCTCGATTGGACGGTGCTCGACACTTATCTCATGGCTTATTGCACGACGCCCGACATGCGCCGCACGGTCTGGGCTTCGACGCTTTCCTCTTCGCTTGAAATGGCACGGGAGGGCATGATTTCGATCCGTCAGGACGCGGCCTTCGCGCCGCTTTGGATCAAGCGTAAATCGCCGGGCCCCCAGGCTTTTCCGCATGTGGTTCGAGGTTGAGCGGCTGGCGATGCGGGACGGACGAGGAGGGTTTGGTTTTGGCGGAACTGGCGCAACTCTTTGCTCATATTGATCCAAGCCAAAGGCCGTCGCGCGACGGTTGTTTGGCCGAGGCGATGCGGATCGCCGAGGCGCTGCTTTTCGCGGCGGCGGAACCGCTCGCTGAGAAGGACATCGAGAAGCGCATGCCGCGCGGCGCCGCGGCCGGCGCGGTCCTCGACGCGCTGAAGGCCGACTATGCCTCGCGCGGCGTCAATCTCGTGCGGGCCGGCGGGAAGTGGATGTTTCGAACGGCGGCCGATCTCGCCTGGCTGCTCGCCACGGGGGAAGGCGAAGTCAAGCGGCTCTCGCGGGCGGCGCTCGAAACGCTGGCGATCGTTGCCTATCATCAGCCCGTGACGCGCGCCGAAATCGAGGATATTCGCGGCGTCGCCATCTCAAAGGGAACGCTCGATATTCTGCTCGAGACCGGCTGGGTCCGTTTGCGCGGCCGCAGGCGCGCGCCCGGCCGTCCGATCACTTATGGGACGACGGAAGCTTTCTTGATTTACTTCGGCCTTGAGGCGATAGGTGACCTCCCCGGTCTTGAGGAACTGAAGGGCGCGGGCCTTTTCGACGGCCGTCTGCCGCAGGGTTTTGGTATCCCGGAGCCTTGCGACGACCTAGGACTTGCCGAGGACGAAGATCCGCTCGAGGACGACACGGGCGCCGATTTTGCCGCCGGAACTCCTGTGGCCGACCCGGAAAAACCGGCCTGGCGCGAGGATCTCGGGCGCGCGAAAGAAGATTTGCCCGCGCCCGAGGATTGCGACTTTTGATCGCCGCCGCGCCGCGCGGCAGCGGAGTTGCTTCGCCTCAAATCTTGGGCTTGACCACGTATTCTTGATGTCGTGGCCACCACTGTCGAGCTTGGCCGCTCTTATCGGTGAGAACGGCACCTCGCCTTCTTGTTTTTGTGGTTATGAAAGCCTAGGTTTTCGCCACGGCGGGCGGCGTTCGGCTCGTCTCGCATTGGATACGGAGAATTGCATCATGGGCGGTCTGTCCATCTGGCATTGGCTCATTGTCGGGGCCGTGTTGCTGCTCGTTTTTGGCGGCAAGGGCAAGATTTCCGACATCATGGGGGATGTCGCCAAGGGAATAAAATCGTTCAAGAAAGGCTTGGCGGAAGAAGAACAAAAGCCCGAGGTGGAGCGCCCCGGCGATCCGCCGATGCGAACCATCGATCATCAAACCGCCGCCGACTCCGCCAAGATTCCAGACACCCGCAAGCTAGGTTGATCGCTCTGGAGGTAGCCGGGTTGCGTTCCGGTGAACGGGGCGCGAGGGCTGCAGTGCGATCGGCGCTTAAGACTTGTTCACGATCATCGCAGGTAAACTTTGAGTGACGTTTCCTCATGTTCGATTTTGACGCGGGCAAGTTCATCATCATCGGGATCGTGGCGCTGATCGTCATCGGGCCGAAGGAACTTCCGCGCGTCATGCGCCAAGTGGGGCAAGCGGCGGCCAAGATGCGGCGCATGGCGGCCGAGTTTCGCGGTCAATTCATGGACGCCATGCGCGAAGCCGGCATCGACGATATCAAGGCCGATGTGGCAAAGCTCACGGAAAGCGCGAAGGCCGATGCCGGGATCGATCCGCTTGCCCAAATCAAAGCAGAACTCACGCAGGCCCTCGACGCGGCCGAAAAGCCCGCGTGTCTTCCTGTGGCGGGTGTGCCAACGATAGCGGCCCCTCATAATGCGGAGTTGTCCCTGAATTCGATTGACTTGCCACGCTTGCCCGAAACCCCGGAGGAAGGCGCCGAATCCTTGCTTGCCACCGGCATTGCTCCCGCCGCCCCCGAAGCTGGGACAGCCGCCGCCGGGGCGATCGACGCGGAGATGCGGGCGCTTGCCGATGCGCTCGCGGCCGAGATGGGGGACGCGCCCCGGCGCACTGAGCCGGATGGCACAAAGACGCGGTGACTGTTCTAGGCGCCCCGGTTCGGTTACACGAAAGTAACCCATACCTTCCGGAACGAGCCACCCATGACCGACGCCGATATCGAGGCGACAAAAGCGCCGTTGATGGATCATTTGATCGAGCTGCGCGCACGGCTCATCAAGGCGCTCGCGGCCTTCGTGGTGATGTTCGTCGTCTGCTTCTATTTCGCCAAGGACATCTACAATATTTTGGTGGTGCCGTTTGAACACGCCGCCGGTCCGGACGCGCGGCTGATCTATACCGCGCCGCAGGAATATTTTTTCACCCAAATCAGGGTCGGAATTTTTTCCGCCGCGTTTTTCTCTTGTCCGGTGATTTTCGCGCAGCTTTACGCTTTTGTCGCGCCGGGCCTCTATAAGCAGGAACGCAAGGCCTTCGCGCCTTATCTCATCGCCACGCCGGTGTTTTTCGCGGCGGGCGCGCTGCTCGTCTATTTCGTCGTCATGCCAAATTTGTTGCGCTTTTTTATCGGCATGCAGCAAGCCAAGGAGCCGGGACGCGCGCAAATCGAGCTGTTGCCGCGCGTCAGCGAATACCTTTCGCTGATCATGACCTTGATCTTCGCGTTCGGAATAACCTTCCAATTGCCGGTCGTTTTGACGCTTCTCGGGCGCGTCGGAATTGTGACGTCGGATTTTTTGCGGCGGCAGCGGCGCTACGCCATCGTGCTTGTTTTTGTCGTCGCCGCGATTTTGACGCCGCCCGACATATTTTCGATGCTGGCGCTTGCCGTTCCCGCCTTGGGCCTCTACGAGCTGTCGATCTTGTCGGTCGGCATGATCGAAAAGAGCCAAACAAAGCCGGCGGGGCAGGGGCCGCAGACCGGCTGAGCGTCAGGAAAAACGGCTCA
Source organism: uncultured Alphaproteobacteria bacterium (assembly GCA_963712225.1). Classification (GTDB taxonomy): domain Bacteria; phylum Pseudomonadota; class Alphaproteobacteria; order Rhizobiales; family Beijerinckiaceae; genus Methylocapsa. The sequence goes on along the minus strand of CAVQHH010000037.1, from coordinate 5,215 downwards.
TGTATGACATCAAATGGATTTGCGAGAACGCGGAGATTTTCGACCGCGGGCTGGAAAGAAGGAGGCTCGAATTGCAGGCCGAATGGCTTCTCGCGCTCGATAACACGCGCCGCGCGGCGATTGGCAAGTCGCAAGCCGCACAAGAGCGGCGCAACGCGGTATCGAAGGAAATCGGCGCCGCGATGAAGACTGGCGATTTTTTACGAGCCGACGCGCTGAAAACCGAGGTTGCGGAGTTGAAAACGGCGCTTGCGGCGTATGAAACCGAGGAGCGCGAGGCGATTGCCGCGCTCGGCAATGCGCTCGCCGAAATTCCCAACGCGCCACTCGACGATGTGCCCGACGGGGCGGACGAGAACGGCAATGTCGAGCTTCCACGCAAGAACCTTCCGAAAAGACCTGAATTTACCTTCCAGCCGAAGGAGCATTTCGACATCGGCGAGGCGCTGGGCCTCATGGATTTCGAGACGGCCGCGAAAATTTCCGGCGCGCGATTTGTGGTGAATAAGGGGGCACTCGCGCGGCTGGAGCGTGCGCTTGCGCAATTCATGCTCGATCTGCACACAAGCGAGCATGGCTACATGGAAGTGAGCCCGCCGATTCTCGTGCGCGACGAGGCCATGTTCGGCACCGCGCAGTTGCCGAAGTTCGACGAGGATCAGTTTGGTTTATCGTCGGACGCGTTGACAAAGCTGAACCAATTAGACGGAGCTATCGAGCGCACCAACGAATTTATCGCCAAAAATAGAAACGAGTTTTCTGGACAGTACATATCTGATCTAGAGCGGTCGGTTACTGAGCTTCGTCAGGAACGTGCAGCCAGTGAAAAAACCAATCCTTTACGTCTCTGGCTCATCCCCACCGCCGAAGTGCCCCTCACGAATCTCGTGCGTGAATCAATCCTCGACGAAAAAGAGCTTCCCCTCCGCTTCACCGCCTGCACGCCATGCTTTCGCGCCGAGGCGGGTGCCGCTGGCAAAGATACTCGCGGAATGATCCGCCAGCATCAATTCACCAAAGTCGAACTCGTCTCGATTACCACGCCCAAAACTTCGCTCGCCGAGCACGACCGCATGCTCTTTTGCGCCGAGGAAGTGTTGAAGCGGCTAAAACTTCCCTATCGCGTGGTTACGCTCTGCACCGGCGACATGGGGTTTGCCTCGCAAAAGACCTATGACATCGAGGTCTGGCTGCCGGGCCAAAACCGCTATCGCGAGATCTCCTCCGTTTCCGTCTGCGGCGATTTTCAGGCGCGCAGAATGAACGCGCGCTACCGTGCCCAAGATGGCAAACCCCGCTTTGTCCATACACTCAACGGCTCGGGCGTCGCGGTTGGCCGCGCGCTAGTCGCGGTTTTGGAAAATTATCAAAACGCCGACGGTTCCGTCACCGTGCCGGAGGCATTGCGCGTCTATATGGGCGGCATCGAAACAATCACGAAGGCTTGAGGCCGCGCGGATGCGCATTCTGATTACCAACGACGACGGCATTTACGCGCCCGGCCTCGCCTTCATGGAGCGCATCGCCAAGACACTGTCGGACGATATTCTTGTCGTCGCGCCCGAATATGACCAGTCCGGCGTCGCCCATTCGCTGACGCTCAACGATCCCCTGCGGCTGCGCAAAATCTCGGAACGGCATTTCGCGGTAAAGGGCACGCCCACCGATTGCGTCATCTTGGGCGTGTGCAGGCTGCTCGAAGGCGCAAAACCCGATCTCGTCCTTTCCGGCGTAAATAACGGCCAGAATGTCGCCGATGACGTGACCTATTCCGGTACGGTCGCGGGCGCGTTGGAAGCGGCGAGCCTCGGCCTGCCCGCGATTGCTCTTTCCCAGGCCTATGGCTCGGTCGGGCGGGATGAAAGTTTTTGGAGCTGCGCCGAAACTCATGCGCCGGGCCTTATCGGCAAAATCCTTGCAGAGGGCATTCCGCAAAATATCGTGATTAATGTGAACTTTCCGGCTTGTCCGCCGGAGGCGGTCAAAGGGGTCGCGGTCAGTGTCCAGGGCCGGCGCGATGCGCAAACGGCCGTGATCGACGAAAGGGCGGACGGGCGCGGAAATCCCTATTATTGGATCTCGTTCACCCGCGGCAATTCGACCCCGGAACATGGCACCGACCTCGAAGCCTTGGCGCGGAACAACATCTCGGTGACACCGCTCAAACTCGATTTGACCGACGAACCCGCGCTCACGCGCTTTGCGCTTGTATTACGCTAATCGAGGCCGCTCTCGCGATGTCCCTCGAAGAGCCGCCGCCCGGATTGGAGGAGCAAGCGATCGAGGCGCAAAACACGGCGGCGTTCCTCATGGACCTCCGCGCGCGGGGAATCCAGGATCTCGGCCTTCTGCGGGCGCTTGAAAACGTGCCGCGCGAGATTTTCGTACCGCATCGTTTTGGCGATCTGGCGCGCCGGGCAATCGCGCTGCCGCTGCGTTGCGGCCAGACCCTTCCGGAACCCTGGCTCACCGCCCGGATGATCGAGGCGCTGGCACCGTTGCCGCGTCATCGCGTGCTCGAAATCGGAACCGGATCGGGCTATGCGACTGCGTTGCTGGCCCGGCTGGCGCGGGAGGTGCTCTCCATCGAACGATTTAAGAGCCTCGCGATCGAGGCCGAGGCGCGGCTCGCGCGGCTCGCCATCACCAACGCCGGGGTCGTCTTTGGCGATGGCCTGGCGATCTTGCCGGGGATAGGTCCCTTCGACCGGGTGATCGTCCAGGGCTTGCTTGCCGAGGTTCCCGAAAATCTCATTGCGGCGCTTGGCGAGGATGGGCTGCTCGTCGCGGCGCGGCCCGATCCCAAGACCATGTCGCGCCAGCACATCGCACGGATCGCGCGCAACGGCGCCGGCGGCATCGACGAGACTTCGGTTTGTCCGTCCCGGTTGCAGCCGCTATTGCCAGGCGAAGCCTTGGCGCTTTGAAGGGACCAGGACTGATAGCGAAGAAATATAATTTTGTCCGTTTTTTCGTGAATATTCGTTCACCTTTAAACCGTCCCTTAACTTAATCCGCACGTAATGGCCTGGAAAGACACTGCGCCGGTGGGGTTGCGTCATGAGTGATTTTGTTTGTGTTTCACGCGCACGTTTCGCGTTTCGTCTCGCCTTGACCGGCGCCGCGGCCGGCTTGCTTGCCGGTTGCGCAAGTTCCGAGCGTTTGAGCGATCCTGGTCGTATCCTTTCCAGAGTTCGGCGAACGTAGCCAGCGAGGCGCCGGCGGCTCCGGCGCCGGTTTCTCCGGTGCAGTCGCGACCGCTTGGCGCGCCGACCGCAAGCGCGTCGCAACCAAACCCGAGGATCGCCGCCGCCTCGCCGCCGCGAGGTACGCAAGGTGCCGCGGGCTGGTCGGCGCAAGGCGGATCGCCGATTGTCGTCGCTCAAGGCGAGAACGCCCAAATTCTCGCAAACCGTTATGGCGTGCCCGTCGACGCGCTCGTTCGCACAAATGGTCTGCATCGGCGTCGCAGGTCCGGCCTGGAACCCACATGGTCATCCCGGTCTATAACGCGGCATTGGCCGCTTCGAGCGGAGCTCGCGTCGCCGCAAAATCCGCGCCGGGAAAACCGGCGGCTTCGGCGAAGGTCGCGGGCGGGCGCCCCCGCACGTTGGCGAGCCAGGCGGAAAGCTTGAAAGCCGGCAAGACGCGCACGCCCCCAGGCAAAGCAGCCGCCGCGCGGAAGCCAACCGCCCCCGCCACAAAGCGCGAAACGGCGCAGGCCAAGATGCCTAGCGAAACCAAGGCGGCCCCCGCCACCGAGCAGAAAAAAACCGCCATGGCCTCCGAAACGGCCAACCCGGAATTCCGCTGGCCCGCACGGGGACGCATCATCCAAGGGTTCAAGCCCGGTGGTAACGACGGGATCAATATAGCGGTTCCGGAAGGAACCTCCGTGAAAGCGGCGGAGAGCGGCGTCGTCGCCTACGCCGGGAACGAGTTGAAGGGTTACGGCAATCTGATTTTGATCCGGCATCCCAATGGCTTCGTTTCCGCCTACGCGAACAATGGCAATATCGAAGTCAAGCGCGGCGAGACGGTCAAGCGCGGCCAGACGATCGCGAAATCCGGGCAGAGCGGCAATGTCGCGTCGCCGCAACTTCATTTCGAATTGCGCAAGGGCACAAAGCCGGTCGATCCGACGCAATATCTCGCCGGGGTTTAGTCATCTCGGGCCAGTCCGGTATTTGGAATTAGCCCGGGATTGTTTGCTCGCGAAGCCTTTCGTCAAACGCGCGCGGCGAACGCTAGATAATACGCGATTTCGCTGAGTTGCTGCGCGGCGCCCGCGACATCCCCGGTCTGGCCGCCGATGTGTTTTCGAGCGAGCAGCACAACGTCCCAGACCGAGCAAGTAACCGAAGCAATGCCGGCGAGGGCAGCGGGCTAGTTCCGCGCCGGCCACAACCGGAGCGAGGGCAAAAACAACGGCGAGGCAGGTAGCGATGGCGAGCGCCGCTCGTTCCGGCGTTCGCGCCGCAAAACCGGCTCCGTTTTCCCGCGCGGGCGGAAGGAGGGCCAAGGGCATGAGCGAAGCTGCGCGGGACAAAGCCGCCCCTCCGATCAGCACCGCACCGGCGAGGCCTAGGCTTTCGTCCGCGATCAGCGCAAGGCTCGCCGCCCGCAAATAGAGGCTAAGCACGAGCGCCACGGCGCCAAACGTGCCTATCCTGCTGTCCCGCCATGATTTCGAGCTTGCGCTCGCGGGTCGCGCCGCCAAGGAGAACCCGTCGGCGCAATCGGCAAGCCCGTCTTCGTGCAACGCCCCGCCGAGCAATACCAAAGCGCAAATCGCGAGCGGCGCCGCGAGGGGCGGGGGGAATCCGAACCGGGAGGCCGTCCGCCATCGACGATCGCGGCCAAGGCTCCCACGAGGCCGCCCGCCCCTGTGATCATGCAGACCCCGCAGGGGAGAACATGGGCGGACAAAGGCGGCTCGCTCCTCGATGCCGCCGAGAGAACGGGCAGCCGTGTGAAAAACCCGAGACAAAAATAAAAATCCGGCGAGAAGCGACGAAGCCAGAGCGCATCGCGTCTCTTCCGTGATTGCGCGGGTTTTGTCGAGAGCCATCGAATGCGCTGCGGGATATGCGCGATTGCCCAGGCGCGAACCAGGGACCGGGATCTCGGTTCACCAAATAGGCGCGCGTGCTCGGGCAAACAGACCCCAGCCTCGGTACAAGCTGCCGTCGCAGTTTGAATTTCTGCAATGGGT
>CAVQHH010000036.1:0-17657 GCA_963712225.1 uncultured Alphaproteobacteria bacterium | reverse complement strand
GAGTCTCCTCGTCACAATCATCCATTAATTATCTCCGCTATCCGTTTGAGGACGCGCAGATCACGGCCGGGAGTTCGGGGATCGAGGGCGCGCCAATCTCTCGCGCGGCGGAGCGAAGCGGGTTAGGCCTCGGTGCTGGCGGGCGCGCGCTCCTTGCCTGCGCCATCCTTGCGGGCTGGGCTCCCGTGCTTGGCGTTCTTTCTGAATTTTCTCATGATACGGTCGCGCTTAAGCCTGGAAAGATGATCGATGAACAAGACGCCATTCAAATGGTCGATCTCGTGCTGGAGACAGGTCGCCAAAATGCCGTCCGCCTCGAGCTCTCGGGCGCGGCCATCGCGATCGAGGTAGCGGGCGCGCACGCGGGTCGGCCGCTCGACGTCCTCGAAAACGTCCGGGATCGACAAACAGCCCTCCTGACAGGTCGAAAGCTCCGCCGAAGCCCAGAGAATTTCTGGATTAGCGAGACAAAGCGGCTGTGGCGCGGCGGCTTCGTCGGTGCGTTTGGCCACGTCGAGAACGATCACTCGCTGTTGCACGGCGATCTGAATAGCCGCGAGGCCGACGCCGGGCGCGGCATACATCGTATCGAGCATATCGTCCATCAGCGCGCGGACGCCCTCGTCGACCTCGGGCACCGGCGCGCCCACAAGGCGCAGACGCGAATCTGGGAGGGTGATTATGGTCCGTAAAGGCATGTGCAGGAGATAATACGAGCGCCGCGCGAGGTCAATTTAGCGCCGCTCCGGCGCAACGCCCTGCTTTGTCCGATTCCGGATGACCCGCTAGTTGCGTATCCGCCCGTCTTGCGGGATCCGGAACTATTTTTTCTCAAGGATCGTCCTCGTCCCGTCTCCTCAAAAATAAAATAAAAACAAGGACCTAAAGTCCTAACCAGTTTTCCAAAAAAAAACGGACAGACCCTCTTGCTTTTTGTGCACCGCACGTGCATATTGTTGCGGTGCGGCAAGCCTCTTGCCGCCGATGCCCTCCTTGGGTGTTTCCTCCCTAGACTTGGCCGCTTGTGGCAACGCAAGCGGCCTCCTTTTTGGTCCATTTTCCACTGCCGTTATGCTGATCTGTCGTTTGGTCGCGGGTGCTTGCTGGCATCGCCCGCGTGGCTGGTCGAACTTAGTGCCCAAGGCTCCGGACCCGGGACGCGCTCTGAAGACGCCGATCACCGCCGGCCTCTTGAATGACCGGGTCGTGCCGTTCTTCGACGAAAAGGAAGTGAAGCTCTCCCGTGTTCTGACCGGTCGCGGCACCGGATATTGCGGTAATCCAGGACATCACGATTACGAGCTCTATTTCGCGGTGGAAGATATTGACCATTCCAGGACCAAGACGAAGAGCCCGCAAACGAATTGCATCGCGGAGCGCTTCCACAAGACAGTGCTGGACGAATTCTATCGCATCGCCTTCCAAAAGAGGCTCTATGCCTCGATCGAGGATTTGCAGGACGGCCTCGATCTATGGGTCAAAAGCTACAACGAGGAGAGACCGCATCAGGGCCGCTGGTGCTTCGGCAAGTCGCCGCTGCAAACATTCCTTGACGGCACCCCGGTTGCGAGGGAGAAAATGACCCCTGCCTGACCGCCATCGGCAGTGAACAGGCCACCTCCAAAAGGACACTGTCTGTAAGATCGAGTATAAGCTACTACACCTTACATACGGTCCGGGTCTGTGACCCGCCAACCAGAATGCCTCATGCACGAGGCGTCGACCCCGGTTGGATGTGACCCACCCGAAACGCGGGCAGCGTAAGCTCCCAATGACGAAGACGGTCACATCGCCCCGGACAGCCGCCGGCATTGTGTCGACGATTGCGGATCAAATCGAGATTTGTGCCCCCTCCTGAAGATGCCATCGGTGGCGTTGCGCCAAATTGCGATCAACAGCTTGCGCGCCATGGCACCGTTGGCGATGCGGCGGGTGCGCTCTTGCAAATTTCCGACACTTTCCCGGAACCAGCATGCCAAGCTGCTGTCTTGGTGATAACGCAGCCAGAGCCAGGCGAACTGGATGAGCGTCTTGCGCGCCCTCGCAGTGCCGCCCCGGCTGATCCGCCGATCGCGATCCATTCCGCCGCTCTGGAAAGGTGTTGGGGTAAGGCCGAGATAACTGGCGATTTGCCGGCGGTTCTCGAACGAGCGATAGAACACTTCGCGTCGGAACCGCGGCGAAATTGTCGCCGATGCCGCGGGTTCGGCGCACAGCCTGGATCGTTCAGCTGGCCGTATCGTCTTGCGACTGGAGCGCCTGCTCGCGTTCGGCTTCCACCTCGCGGATCATCTCCAGGGTCATCACGAGGCGGCGACGCAAACGCGGTTCACCTCGGCGCGTAGAAGGGGCCGTCGGGTGCCCGTCTCCGGTCCGCATTTCGTCCATGCCCTTTTCCCATGACCGCAGCGAAGGGCTTTTCCGGATGCCTTGCGTTGTCAAAAGGTCAGCAATCCGGTTCTCGATGCGAACCCTTTCCTGGACGAGATATTCTCGCTCACGATGCTGGCGGTTGGCGTCCTCTTCGGCTCCGCCACATGGTTGATCACGCCATGCTCCGAAAGAAGCCGGTGCAGCCAGAAGCCATCCCGTTCGGCTTCGAAACAGCTCACGACAGCTGTTTCCACGCCCAATTTTGCCGCCACTTTCTTCCGCAGATCCGCGATCAAGGCAAGCAATGCTTGGGAATTGCCCGCCTTCCATTCGATGGAGAGCCTCTTCTCGCTCGCCGGTATCTTGCTAACCACCAGCCAGGTGGAGGCGCTAGCTCGAAGGCTAAATAAATAACGGGATCAATGTCTATAGATGGCTTTTGCATGTGAGGAGGCTCCGCTGTTTGCGATTCGGACGGCCTCATAGTGCAGGCTGTCCGCCTTCATAGCATCTGAAACCAGATTTCGACCGGCCGGCCGGCAACTCCCGCGGGATCGCGGCGCGGGCCAGCCCGGCGAAGTTTTATGGAATGGCCCGCCCCTCCTTCCGGCAAGGTAGTCTCGCCGGAGGCTCAAACGGAGGAGTGGATCATGAAGATTGCGGTGCTTGGCGTCGATCTCGGGAACAATGTGTGCAGCAGCGTCGGCTTCGATGAGGTCGGGGCAGTCGTTCTACGCCGGCGAAGCAGGAGAGACACGCTCATCGATTGCGTCGGCAAATTACCGCCGTGCATTGTCGCGATGGAAGCTTGTTGCGGCGCCGATCATCTCGGTCGGTTGTTCGCGGCGCAAGGGCACGACGTCCGCCTGATGTCGCCGGAATACGTGCGGCCTTACGTCAAGGCGCAGAAGAACGACGATCGTGACGCCGCGGGGATAGCGGAGGCGGCAACGCGGCCGACCATGCGTTTCGTCGAGACAAAGACCGAGGCGCGACTCGACATGCAAACGCGGCACCGGTCCAGGGACCGTTTGGGGGGCGAACGGACAGCCCTGATCAACCAGTTGCGCGCGATCCTTCTGGAGCGCGGGATTGTTGTACCCCAGGGCAAGCGCAAACTCGAACAATATCTCGTCATGCTGATGGAAGAGGAGGAAGGCCGAGGTCGGAGCGCGCGGATACGGATGCGGAGCGCCGACATGCGGGCGCAATGGCTAGACCTCGATCGACGGATTGCTTCTTTCGAGGCCGAGTTCACGTCCTTTGCGCGAGTTCACGTCCTTTGCGAAAGAAAACGAAGACGCCCGGCGATTGACTACTATCCCGGGCGTCGGCGTCATGATCGCGGCGGCGTTGATCGCGGCGATTGGCAAAGCCGAGACTTTCGCGCACGGTCGCGATCTGGCGGCGTGGCTCGGCCTCGTTCCGCGTCAATCGACAACCGGCGGCAAACCGCGCCTCATGGGCATCAGCAAGCGCGGCAACACGTATCTTCGAAAGCGGTTGATCCATGGCGCACGGGCAGCGTTGCCCTATGTCGCAGAGCGGGACACGGTTCTGGGACGATGAGCCAAGGCGCTACTTGCCCGCGTCCATCCGAATGTCGCCGCCGTGGCGCTCGCCAACAAGCTGGCGCGCATCTGCTGGGCCGGGCTGCGGGCGAACGCCATTTTGCCGCCAAGGGAGCGCCTCTGGCGGCCTAACTATCTGCCGGACAGCACAAATGATGTGTTGACGGACTGACGATGTTTGCGAGTGGTGGAAGCGAGATGGCCTGACAGTCGAACGGCGTTCTGCAAACCTGTTTTAAAAAATGGCGCTCGATGCCGAGAGTTTTATGAGGACCGGGACGCGCGTATCTCCATCTTGGCCGGGGAACAAGCCCGAGGCCGGATACGTTGAAGCAGACTGATAATGGCGTTCTCGATAAAATCACTTGCAGACGGGGCGGCCATACGTTGCGGTCAGGGCCGTCTTCCACCCACTTCGCCACTTCGCTCCGCTGGGCTTCGGCCAGACGCGGCCGGCGCCCAGGCCGGGGCCGGTCCGCGGGCCCCGTCAAGCCATCGCGTTGTAGCGAATAACCCAGTCGCGCAAGGTCCGCCGGTCATCGGGGGATGTTGGCTAAGAAGTAATCCCGCGACATTGAGCGGGATGAGTCCACAATCGGCCATTGCACGACCGCAACTCCCCGTCGTGAATTTTCCGGCATATCGATTTCCTAAACAATATTAATAGTCGTTAGAGACTTTATGGCACCAATTCTCACGGGTGGGATTATGGATTTCAATCTACTCCAAGCGTTTACAGGGCGCAAACCGCGCAGTCTCGATCACCTGCCTTTAACTAGGCGCTACGCGGTTCGAATCGCCGGCGATAATGCCCACTTAAACAATGAAGGCCAGAGGACGATTCCGTCGTTGCAGAGCTTGAGCAGATTAACCGGCTCCTGGAAGGTGTTCTTTCTCGAATGTCTGCAAGACGTAATCCTGCGAAATGGGATGCGCCATCTCGAAACAGCGCGGTGGCATACGGACCTCGTACTTAAACGCGAGAAACAGGCCGACCATATCGGCATGAGGGCAGCCGCCGTTCTTGCGCGCGCAAAGGACGGCAATGATGAAACGCTTTAGCTGCGCCGGCGCATTCGGCACAAAGACAGGATCTGGCTTGCCGTCGCAAGAGGTATTGGAACGAAATGACGCCAGCACCAAGGTCGTGCGGCTTCGCGAGGCGGGCTACAGGTACGAAGCGCAGCTTCGCCAGCTTGAACGGCAATTTGATGCGAAGGCAAGAGAGCTGAGCGCGGAATTTTTGTCTGCCGTCGACGAACTGAACGGCGAGGAATAACCAGCGAAGCGGCCGGCCCGGGAACGCTCGACCGCCTCTAACTGCGCCGCCGAAGCAGCGGACCCCTGTCCGGCGGCGTGGACCGGAGCGCCCATGTCCTGAGCCAGGCCGAAATCGACGCCGCGCCGAACGAGCGCTGCTTGCACGATTGAGACCTTGTTACGTTGTTGCGTCGAGCGGATAGCCAATCGTACCAAATTGTTTCACGTGGAAACATTTTCGTACGATTGGTCCAGGCCATTATCCGTTCAAATGACATAAGATCAAGGTCTAAAATTTTGAGATCAAGGTCTAAAATTTTGTATTTTCGCATAATCCGGAAAAGCTCCGCCCGCTTGTACGGATAATGTCAAAGTCCCGAAACCTTCGGGACCGGTTGTCCTTGCGCCGGAGCGGCCCCCAGTCGCGCGGGTGGCGGCGTGATTTCGTTCGCCGCGTGATCGGCCGGGCGGGGCGCAAAACCGGCGGCGGCCGCATTGGCGGCGGCCAGTTCCGAACTCGTGAGCCTCGCGGCAACGTCGTCGCGTTTCCGGGCGGCGTCGGCGTCGCCCGTCGCCGCGACGATCGCAAACCAGGTGTAGGATTTGACAAGGTCTTTCGGCAGCCCAAGGCCCCGCGCGAGCAGAACCGCCAAATTATATTGGCTGTCGCGAATGCCATATTCGGCCGCTTTGCCAAACCACAAAGCAGCGCTCGTATAATTGGGCTTGCCGCCTTCGGCGGCGAGCACGCCGAGATTATGCATGGCGCGGGTGTTACCCTTCTCGGCCGCCCGTTGATACAAATCCTTGGCGTACTGCATGTCCTTGCCGACGCCGAGGCCTTTTTCGTAAAGCGACCCGAGCCGGTATTCCGCCACCGCGAGACCTTGTTGCGCCGCCTTCTCGTACCATTGCGCAGCCAGTTCATAATTTCGTGGACCGGCGCCGCCTTCGGCGTAGCGAACCGCCAGATCAAACTGCGCCGCCGCATCGCCAGATTCGGCTTGGCCAACGAGATTTTCATTCGGCCCAACGGCCGACGGAGGTGCCCGCACCGTTAACGGGCCGGCGGAGGGTACTGCTGGCGTGGCCGCCAAGGCGGCTGATGGAAAAGCTTTCGCGGGAACCGTGGCTGCAGGAGGGCGGGGCGGGACGGCCACGATGGCGTCGCTGCCCGCGATGGTTCGCGCGGCGGGCGAAAGCTTGCCGAACGGTGCGGCGCTGTCCGAAGGAAACCCCGGTTCCGCCGGCGCCGCCAGCCGCGATGGATCGAGCAGGGCGGTGATCGTGCTCGCCGCGCCCGCTGCCGGAAGTTGGCGTCCTGGCGGCTCGTTTGGGGCCTGGCTTACTGGCAGTCGGCCCTTGGCCACCGTGCTTGTGAAGGTCCGGCTTGCGAAGGTCCGGCTTGCGACGCCCGTCGGCTTCCCATGCTCGGCTGCTCTTCCGGACTGCTTCTGAAAAGTAGGCACGAAATCGCTCAATTTGTTAGGAGCGAGCGTTCTGGCCAGGGCATAGGCGCCGATCGCCGCTAACAAACCGGCGGCGCCCAAAACGAGCGGACGCCTATACGTGACGAAAAGGCCCCGGCTCCAACCAAATAGAAAGGCGCCCGGCTTCGCCCTGCCGTCGTCTCCCGCCAGGGATTTAGGCATCGCGCCATCCAGCTCCATTTGCGCGGTACGCGCCGCGCGGCGGGCGGCGGTGATGAAATCGGTACGGCTTGCCCCTTCGTCGCGGATCTGGGAGGCCTTCGGCGGCGAACCACTGGGTTCGCTATGCTCGTCGCGGCCAGGAAAGCCGAGGCCGGGTTCAATCAGGAAACCAGCCTCGCCGGCTGTGTCGCCCTGCGCAGCAGGTTGGCGCTTCCCCGCGCCGTGCACAAGATCGTCGGCAAGAGCCTCCCTGGCTAGCGGGTTCTCGTGTTGCGTGAGGTACGAAAGGATCGGCGCGAAAGGGTCGTCAGGTGCAATCCCGGCGCCGCAGCGGTCCGGCCGCAATCCGTCTGCGGTGGCCTCCAGGCGAGCGCAATAGCCGGCGACTTGCTCTACGGATTCCTGGATCGCGGTCAAGGCATGCTGCACTTGCCGGGCAGTTTCCTCGTGAAGGGCGCGCAGGCCGGCTATTCCGCGCATGATGCTTTGCGCGTCCTCGACGGAACCAGGCCCGCTTGACGATTTCGGCTCGGCCGCATTGGACAGGCCGCTCACAATCCGGCGCGTCTCCTCAAGCTGAACGGATAGGCCGCCGATAGAACCTTCAAGCGAAGTCAGCGAAGCAAGGCCCTCGCCGGCGCAATCGAGACGCAGGGCGAGCTTGGCGATCTCCGCTTCCAGAGCCACGCCCGCGCACTGGCCTTGACCGGGATCTCGGCCTCGTTCCATCTTTTTGGCGGCGTCGGCGACCAGATCCCTTAGCGTGTTCATCTCGTTCGCGCCCGCGGCCAGCCCCGCTTCGAGCCGTGCGGCGAGCTGCCGGTGCGAGGTCTCGATATGCCGCGTAAGCGCATCGTAGCGGGCCGGATCCACGCTAGGCGCCGGAAACGTTTCAGGGACGGGATTTTCCGCGCCATGCCCCCCGAACGGAGCCCTATAAGCTTTTGCCGTCTCGAGTTGCGTCAACGACCGCTGAAACACCCGCGCGAGACGATCGAATTGATCCAGCGAACTCGCGCATTCGCCAACTTCCCGGATGGTTTGGGCGGCCCCCGTCAAATCGCAAACCGGGGTTTCGAGCGCAACTCCCTGCCTCGCTTCCGCGCCGAGCACGCCGGCTTTGCCGTCGCGATCGACGCCCTCGCCCCCAAAATCGCGGTCAACGTCATCGCGGGCATTCTCAAGCGTTCCGGCAAGCGCCGCAACGTCCTTTTTCTGGTCCCCCAAAATCGGTTCGGCGACCGAGGGGCAAGGGTGATTTCGAGGCCATTTCACCCGCCACTGGTGGAGTCCGCTTGGCAGCGCCTTCGCTGCCAGATTCCAGGGCGCTCGTTTGCCCTGGTGGTTCGACCGTGGCGGGAATGCGAGGCGAAGCCCGGAACTCGGCTTCAAGCCCGGCCAGCGCGGCCCTGAGCGAGTTGCTTCCGTCGCGGCCGCGATTACGCAGCCGCACCTCCAATTCATCCAATTTTTGGACCAGCTTCGCGGCGCTTTCGCGGTCCGCCTCGAACGTGGTCAAATCCGGCGACAGCAGCTTCGCGATCCGCGCGAGTAGCCCAGCGGCCTGTTCCACGCTCTCGGCCGGGCGGCCTCCTAGGCCTCCACCCGAGGCATGGACCGGCGCTTCCGGATCGCTCGGATTAGGAGAGCATTCATCAGCCTCGGAGGAAATTGCGGACACAGACTGCCTTTCACTGTCAAAAAACCAAGTATGATTTGCATCTTCGCGCCGCTGGCTTGCCCGGGGCGGACCATCGAAGCGAGCTTCGCCTGTGTCTGGGTCCTCGCCGCGCATCGAGCCCTTCTTGTCCTCGTGAACCTGCCGGATCCCGACTCCGGCACCGTGTCGCGTATTATGCGGCAAAACCTCGGCACCCGGCAAATCGCATGCCGAGAATAAGCCCGGCGCCGCCAGGTTCAAGAGCGCCGAAACCGATGTCCACGACCATGCCCATAATACGTTCCCGCGCCGCCGCCGCTCGCGTTCCCGAAGGCGCCAGCATGATCCGATCGCGACACACCATACCCAAGCCGCGAATCATTGCGACCTTCAAAGCTCTTGGTAAACAAAAAATTAAAACGTGGCCGGCCGGAATCCCGGGCACCCGAAAGTGGCTCCTCATTTGTAGCTGTGTTGCATTTAATTCAATTACAACTTTTGGTTGCAAACAAGGCGAAACCGGGCTATCGTTCAAATTGGAGTTTAAGCACCAATCAATCAGGATTTGCCATGGACACGGACCGCCAACACGAGGCCGGGAGCGGGTTGCCCCACCGCGGCCCAAACGGACATGCCGATTTGGAAATACAACGTAACGATTTGCCCGAGGCGGAAGCGAATTCGCATCTATCTACGATCCGGGAAATGGCGCGGGATTTTCAGGTGAGCATCCGGGCCCTCCGGTTTTATGAGGACCGCGGCTTGTTGCACCCGCGACGGGAAAACACCAATCGCCGGTACGATGCCCGCGACAGGCTTCATCTCAAGATGATTCTTAAAGGCAAGCGCCTCGGGTTCACGCTGTCCGAGATTCATGACATCCTTGCTTGCCGGGGAGCGGATTCCGGCAAGACGGAACTCGAGATGAGTCTGTTGCCGGAGCAGATCTTGGCGCAGACCAGCTACCTCGAACGCCAGCGCAGCCAAATCGATGCGGCAATCAAGACCTTGCGCGAGGCGCATCGGCGGCTGCCCGAAACGGCTCGCCGAGGCGCGGGTCTTTCCGAGCGATCCGGCGATTAGAGCAGGTGCCGAAATAGTTGATAAGTTTTTCGACAAGGACCTGCTCCAACTCTTTCGCCGATCTCAACAATATTTCTGGTGGGCTTTGTTTTTGCGCCGCTTCGCCGAACGGACGAAGGCCTTGGCGCATGTCGATATCCATGCCTGGACGCCGAAGGCAAAACCGGGCCGGCCGGAAGGCGCGGAGGTGCAGGCCGTCTCTTTAGCACTTCACGCGTTCGCCCTTGCTCAAGATGTGTTCGGCGCCGACCAGGCCCTTTTTATGCGGACCGGCCCAGATAAGATAATAGAGCGGGTTGCCGCGTGTGTTTTTGACCAGCCGTGCCGTGGAGACGTTGCCGAAAATGCCGCGTAGGCGGCTACGATACCATTCCAGTAGCTTCATGCCGGAAGCGCTGACCTTGCTTCTCGTCGGACCAAAAAGATCGGCTTTGGATTCGTAGACGAGCGTGTGCCAGTCCTTGGACCCAAAGAACGCATCCAGCGACACTTGCCAGTCTTGCGGAATATCGCCGGATTTTGTGAGCAGACGCTGGATTGCCATACCAAGTGGGAAATTGATGATAATCTCAATGGCTTTCGTCTTTGCGAGCGCCTCGATCGTCGACCACGGGACCTGCATCCCGAACGGATCGAGGAAGACGACGGCACGGTAATGCTGCCAGTCGATGCCGCTCGCTAGCCAGGACTGCAGCGCGGCATTGGCGTCGCCTCCCCGAACGGTTACGTCACGCGTTAGTGCGTACTCGACCTTCAGCCCTTTCAGCTCTGCAATCCGCTGTCCATCGCGCTCGACAAAAATGTAGAAATTGAACGGATTTGCGATGTCCAGGGCGACGCGCGGCGAACCCTTAAGGAATTCGACTTCGGCCGCGTCGGATTCCGGATCAAGGCCGAACAGCCCAGGCGGTTCAGCGGCTTTTTCTCGCGTCCTCACGCGGGACAGCCCAGGCCCTGCAAAGGCATCGACGAAAATCGTGCCCCGCAGCCAATGACCCTGCTTCTTCAGGACGGTGGTATAGAAGCTAAGATATTGCCCGAGCGCTTCGAGCTTTTCTTTCGCCCAAGGGCCAACAGTGTTGTCCTTAGGTTTTTTCGTCATTCGGCGGCGATCGGGTAGGGCAGCACCGGCTTGG
Organism: uncultured Alphaproteobacteria bacterium; assembly: GCA_963712225.1. Lineage (GTDB taxonomy): Bacteria > Pseudomonadota > Alphaproteobacteria > Rhizobiales > Beijerinckiaceae > Methylocapsa. The sequence continues at coordinate 6,922 of CAVQHH010000036.1, read as the reverse complement.
GAAAATCACTCCACTCGCGCCCGTCGAGCTCACGCCCATTTGATTTTGGACGAAGCCCTCCCCATTGCTTGAAGAAGAATGCGACTCCATTCCCGCAACATTGGTCCCGAACTTCGCGAACCCATTCCGGGGTCATTTGCCGCGCGCGAGGACCGCTTTCGCCGCCAGCAATCACCCAATCGATTCCGGCAAGATCGAGTTTGCCCATTGGTCCGATCAAAGGTTCAATTGAGACAAAGCGCACACCTGCTGGTGCTTCCTGAAGGTGGCGAATCCGGGACTTCTTACTTCCGTCTTCCACGGACACGCCGAACCATATGTGCAACGGGCCACGCGTGCTGGGATACCGTCGGCGCAGGAAATCACGCATCAGCGACGAACGTTTGGTGAGCACCTGAAAGGTGTGCCAGTGCGCCCGCTCCATTGTGTCAAACACGCGGGCGATGAACTCCTTCGGGACCTCTTTGTGAAAGAGATCGCTCATGGAGTTGACAAAGATCATTCGAGGCGCACGCCAGCGAAGGGGCTGATCAAGACGCGCAGGACGGAGTGTTAGGTCAAAACCCGTTTCGAATGGATGGCCGAGCGTCCCGCGAAAGCGCTCAGAGAAACGCTCAGCATAGCAATGGTCACAGCCGGCACTAATCTTGGTGCAGCCAGTCACCGGGTTCCACGTCGCATCCGTCCATTCGATAGTTGTGGTGTCGCCCATAATGCCCTTGAGAACAAAATGTGAACATAACACGAAGAATTCTGACATGTAAAGAGTTAATTGTTTACGCTCTCGTTCAGGTGCCTTAACTCCGAGCACTGAAATGACCTGTTTCGACCCCCGCCTGACTCCCGCCCGGCCCGACCTCGCGGCGGCGCAGTTGCGTGGCCAAGTCGCCGCCGATGCTTATGTCGAGGGCCGCGCGTTGCGCGTCTGCGTCGGCACCGCCGATCTGCGCCATGCGCCAGCCCCCGATGCTCCCCTCGACACCCAGGCGCTGTTTGGCGAAGACGTGATGCTTTACGAGGATCACGAAGGCTGGGGCTGGGTTCAGCTCGCGCGCGACGGTTACGTCGGCTATATGTCCATGGCCGCGCTGGTGGAGGGACGGATAAAGCCGACCCACCGGGTAACGGTCAACCGGAGCTTCGTCTATCCGGGGCCGGACCTGAAATTTTCCGCGCGCGACGCTTTACCTCTGGGCGCCGCTGTTCGCGTGCGTGCGACAAAAGGCGGGTTCGCCCAGATCGACGATGGCGCTTTCGTCTTCTCGGCTCATCTATTGCCGAGCGGCGAGAACCAACAAGGCTTCGTCGCCCTGGCCGAGCGGCTGTTGCATGCGCCCTATCTCTGGGGCGGCAAAACGAGCCTCGGCATTGATTGCTCCGGCCTGGTGCAGATTTCGCTCGGCGCGGCCGGGATTGACGCGCCACGCGACACCGATTTGCAGGAGCTAGCGCTGGGAACGCCAATCGCCGTCGCCACAGACCTTGCGGGCTTGCGGCGCGGCGACCTCGTCTTTTGGCGCGGGCACGTCGGCATCATGCGCGACGAAACCACGCTGCTGCATGCCAACGCCCATCATATGCTGGTCGCCAGCGAGCCTTTGCGCATCGCGCGCGACCGAAACCTGGCCAAGACCTCGCAGCCGATCAGCGCGATCAAGCGGCTCGCCCCGGCTTCAGTATAGGCGAAGAGATCAGCGCGGCCCCCGCTGATATCCGCGCAGCAAACCGGCGATGATGGCGGCCGCGAGGACAACGCCTGCCACGGGAATCAAAATTAAAAACGCGCCCAACACAAAAATGAGCAGCGCGACCAAAATAATACCTCCCAGCAAGAAGAAGGGCAGGAGGCCAAACCGCCCGATCTTGGTAACATAGATGCGGTGGCTGCCGCGCTCGACGTCCCGCACCCAAAGCGTGCTTTCCGGCTTGCCGCCGTCGGCGCGGCCCGGGGGGATAATCTCTGGCTCGGAACGATGCTCTTCGTCTGGGAGGCGCCGGTCGATCATGATCATAGGGTCACAAGCTAGGGGTTTCTCGCTCTCAAATGGGGATGGTGCCTAACGGCCGCAACCGTTCCTTGCGGGCAACAAGAAGGCAATTCGAGTTGGCCGGCCGGGGGCCGTTTCGGCCGGCCGGCAACTCCCGCGGGATCGCGGCGCGGGCCAGCCCGGCGAAGTTTTATGGAATGGCCCGCCCCTCCTTCCGGCAAGATAGTCTCGCTGGAGGCTCAAACGGAGGAGTGGATCATGAAGATTGCGGTGCTTGGCGTCGATCTCGGGAACAATGTGTGCAGCAGCGTCGGCTTCGATGAGGTCGGGGCAGTCGTTCTACGCCGGCGAAGCAGGAGAGACACGCTCATCGATTGCGTCGGCAAATTACCGCCGTGCATTGTCGCGATGGAAGCTTGTTGCGGCGCCGATCATCTCGGTCGGTTGTTCGCGGCGCAAGGGCACGACGTCCGCCTGATGTCGCCGGAATACGTGCGGCCTTACGTCAAGGCGCAGAAGAACGACGATCGTGACGCCGCGGGGATAGCGGAGGCGGCAACGCGGCCGACCATGCGTTTCGTCGAGACAAAGACCGAGGCGCGACTCGACATGCAAACGCGGCACCGGTCCAGGGACCGTTTGGGGGGCGAACGGACAGCTCTGATCAACCAGTTGCGCGCGATCCTTCTGGAGCGCGGGATTGTTGTACCCCAGGGCAAGCGCAAACTCGAACAATATCTCGTCATGCTGATGGAAGAGGAGGAAGGCCGAGGTCGGAGCGCGCGGATACGGATGCGGAGCGCCGACATGCGGGCGCAATGGCTAGACCTCGATCGACGGATTGCTTCTTTCGAGGCCGAGTTCACGTCCTTTGCGAAAGCGTTGCCCTATGTCGCAGAGCGGGACACGGTTCTGGGACGATGGGCCAAGGCGCTACTTGCCCGCGTCCATCCGAATGTCGCCGCCGTGGCGCTCGCCAACAAGCTGGTGCGCATCTGCTGGGCCGTGCTGCGGGGCGAACGCCATTTTGCCGCCAAGGGAGCGCCTCTGGCGGCCTAACTATCTGCCGGACAGCACAAATGATGTGTTGTCGGACTGACGATGTCTGCGAGTGGTGGAAGCGAGATGGCCTGACAGTCGAACGGCGTTCTGCAAACCTGTTTTAAAAAATGGCGCTCGATGCCGAGAGTTTTATGACGACCGGGACGCGCGTATCTCCATCTTGGCCGGGGAACAAGCCCGAGGCCGGATACGTTGAAGCAGACTGATAATGGCGTTCTCGATAAAATCACTTGCAGACGGGGCGGGCCATACGTTTTCAAACGCTCAAAAGCTACATGGTGGAGAGCGCTAGGAGCTATGCCACTCCCAAAAGAATTAAGGGGAGAATGAACAACCGTGATCCTGTCATGCCAGCGATAATCAGCTACGACGAGGCGACGGGAGCGTTCTCCATTCAAACTGGCCTTGGGCTCTAACCAACTCCGCTCTAAAGGCTTGAGGCGCGTGTGCAAATATCAAGAATTCTGCACCGAAATTTGGCCATTGATATTGCAGGGTTTTCTTGGTGCATAAGTCCGGTGCAAAAATATTTCCTCGTTTACGGCCGCTTGATCCGAGCGAAACTAACACCGGGGTTGTTATCCGGTAATGGGCACGGCGCGGCGCTGCCGCCGCCGAGGCCGACCTGAGCCAAGATCGCGTTGCTTGCCGCAGCAATTTGTGATGGTGACTTTGCAATCATTTCTTATCAACAACCGCTTCCAGCGCCGACTCGAAGCTGGCAATATTGCGCGGGTTGGCGCCGAAATCGTAAGGCCCGAAGCGCGACACCGAACGGATGTCGATTTGCGTCTGGCCGGCGAGCGGCCTTAGCCTCAACGTGATATCGGAAGGAAAGCCGAGAATAAAGCTGGTGGCGATGGCATCGATATGGCCAAGACCCGCGCGCCCCCCGGGCGGCCTCTGCTCGACGATCTTCCAGCCGTTTGCCGCCAGCGCCTTCACAGCGGCATCGAACGCTTCCCGCGCGTCGAGATCGAGGAGGATCGGCTGGATCTGCGGATAGGCCTTGATCTGCGCCTTGCGTCTCGCGATCGCGACGCTTGGCGGAGTGGTATCGCTGCGCGCGGCCAAGGCCTCATGTGAAAGGGAAAAGTTTGGCGGATCGGCGATATCGGTCGAGAAATCGGCAAGACGCGGCAGACGCATGGTTTGTTGCGCGAGATAGGCCGGGTATGCCAAAAGCAGAGTGCCAAGAACGAGCCCCGCGAGGGCCTGCCCGGCGCCCTTGCGCCCGCTGCGCCAAATTATCGCAAATGCCAAAATCGCGGATAAAATCGCGCCGCAGGCAATCACAACCGCCCCACCGAGGACCGCGATCAGGTCAACGCCCCGCGCAACGCCCAAAATGCCCATAACAGCGACGGCAAGCGAAAACATCGCGAGGCGCCGGCTGAACATGGCCGCCTTGGAATAGGGCTCCTCGACGATCAGACGCCGCATGTCGAAAATTCCTCTTGCGATCTATTTGCGTGAAGAGCCCCAAATGGCTACAGCATTCCCAGCGAACCAGCCATGCCGAATTTGCTCAATTCCACTCCAATTTGCACCCGGCGCGGCTCAGGCGGGAATTTTCCGCGCGGGACCCCCTTGGTGCGCCTCTTGCCGCCATCGAGCGCCTTTATCCGGCCCGCGAACGCGATTGTGCAAAAGGATGCCGCATCGGCCTGGCGTGGCGCGAGCGACTCGGATGCGCGCATCGCGCGCGGCGAGGCCCGCCTCCCTCGAAGGCGCGCTCTAGCTCGACGAGCCTTTCGCTCCAGTCGATGCAACGGTGGCGGCAGCCGCGCGGAAGGCGGCGCTCATGCTTGAGGAGACTGGAGCAATCGGCAATCAGTTCGCGCGCCCAGCGTTTTCATTTGAGGAAGCCCGGGAGGTATTCGCGGTTCTTAACCCATGCGCTGATCGGCGGCGGCCTGCCTGTTAAGGCCCGCGACAATTAGCCGCCCGCGAACACGACGTGACCGGAGATCCCTCCCATCGCGCTCTGCAAGCGCGCGGGATGCGCCTGAGCACGCCGGATTTCATCGGCATTCAAGCCCGGCGGCAGCGCCTTCGCCAGGAGTGGGCACGGTTTTTGGAGCACATTGACGTGTTGCTTTGCCCGCCCGCCCCCACGAGACCCGTCCGGCACGATCACAAGCCCGATCCGCATGCGCGATCGATCGAGGTCAATCGCCGCGAGCTTCGAGGACCGCACGGCCATCGCCTACGCCGCGATGCTCGAAGCGCTCGGAGCTGGTTTTAAAGCCCCGCTGGCAAGGCTTACGTCAAATGCGGCAAATGCTTCCTGCAAGCTAGGCGAGTTAGTGTGATCGCGCGCGGCTGGAAGCCGCAAATATCTGGCGTTAGGAGCCTGCTCTAGCGCGACGGTTTCACGGTTAAATTCGAAAACTGAACGTAGCGGGTTACATGGCGTTAACTTCCTCCCCACATAATCTTTTGTGAAAACTCCCCGCGAGCCGACGTTGCCGCTTACAGTTTGGATTTATGAAAATGAGCACTGATCAGAACGTTCCGCAAAAAACCGCCGCCTCAAATCGACCTGCCGATCTCCTTTCAAGGCTCTATCGCGAAATCGGCATTTCCGCCGTCGCCGCTGCGCTCGAGGCAACCGCCCGCAAGCCGCAAAAGTCCGCCCCAAAGCCGCAAGGACATTCCTGCGGTGCTCAGGGATGGCGAGGCGGCGTAGCCGTTAACCCCGGACGTGGGACCATCCGCCTTTTAATTTGATGGTTTTGCCGCTTCGCGGTATACTAGGGTATGGCGAGCATCAGCCGACGGCTTTTTTTGCAGGGCGCTGGCGGGTTCGCTTGGGCGACAGCCGGGCTTGGCGCCTACGCGTTTGCGTTTGAACCGGGTCTGCGTCTTAACGTCACTTCCTATCGCGTTACCCCGCCCCGCTGGCCGGGCGGATTGACCCTCAAGGCCGCCGTGCTGGCGGACATCCATGCCTGCGAACCTTGGATGCCCGCGAGCCGCGTCCGGGGGATCGCGAATTTAACCAATGATCTTGCCCCGGACATCGTCTTTCTGCTTGGCGATTTTTCAGGCGGCCACCGGTTTGTCACCGGCCCGGTGATGCCCGATGACTGGGGCGAGGCGCTCTCGGTTCTGAAAGCGCCGCTCGGCGTCTACTCGGTTCTCGGCAATCACGACTGGTGGCATGGCGCACTGCCCGGGATGCCCGCCGACGGCGCCGAAGGGGTGCGCCGCGCCTTGCGTTCGGCCGGCATCGACGTTCTCGAAAACCAAGCGCTGCGGGTAACGAAAAACGGCCAACCCTTCTGGGTCGCCGGCCTTGGCGATCAAATCGCCGAGCCGAAAGGCGCCACGGCCTTTTACGGGCCGCGACGATCTTGGCGGGACCATGGCGCAAATCAAAGGTCCGGCGCCGGTCATCTTGCTGGCGCATGAGCCCGCCATTTTCCGGCGTGTTCCGGACCGCGTTTCGCTCACGCTCTGCGGCCACACGCACGGCGGCCAGGTGAGCCTCCCCCTATTCACCAAGGATTTCATGCGCCGCCACTACGGATGCGATATTATCTACGGTCATCTCGCTCAAAGAGACCGTCATCTCATTATCTCGGCTGGCCTTGGCACAACCCGCGCGCCGGTTCGCTTCATGCGCCCACCGGAAGTGGTCGAGCTGACCATCGGAGGGATGCGGCCGCAATCCTGAGCCGAGCCCCATCGTACCAAATCCTCCTCAAGCGAGCCACTTCCGTCAGCCAACTCCTGTCCCGAAACTCCCCTACACTGAAGGAAAATCCCGGACGATGGCTTCGCCCCGCCATCCGCGGGACCCACGCCTGATTTTGGAGTTGCCAGAGCGATCGCACATAGTATAACTGGGGTTTAATCCAAGTCTC
>CAVQHH010000035.1:0-35044 GCA_963712225.1 uncultured Alphaproteobacteria bacterium | reverse complement strand
CGAGATGCTCTACCAGCTGAGCTAACCGCCCGCGATCGCAGCGTCATGCAAGGCCAGATGGTTGCACACTGGGTTTCGCGCGTCAACGCCGTTGCCGGCTATCCGGTGGACGTCCCGGTCCAAACTATCACGCGCGCCGGATGTCGGGGGCCCCTGCCGGCCGCCGCGCGCCTTTTCGACATCGCTCTTCTTCGCGCGCCGCTCCTCGCCGCGCCGCACCCCCAAAAGGAAGTGACAAACGGGACGCCCCGAAAGGTCGCGGCCAGCCCTGCCGCTGGACACCGCCATCCCGATCGATTTCCGCGCCGAAGCGCCGGCTCCGGTGGCTGAGCAGCAAGGGCATCACACGCCCAGGTTAAAGGCGAAGGCTCTTGCAGGTCCAGCGCAGCGGCCTGCCCGGCGATTCCGTTGTCGATGTGGCGCGCGACGCCTTCGACGATTTTGTCGCCAACCCGCAGGCGTGACTTATGCCGGAAGACGGCACGGACAAGGGCGATCAATATGTGTTGCTCGCGATTGCCGGAGCTGCGAAGGCAACCCTGAGCTATCGCGCCAGTAAACGGATCCAACGCCACGCCCTGGGGCGCCAGGCTGCAAATCCTAGAACTTCGCGATGATGTCTCCGCCGAAGGTGAATTGCTAGCTCTTCGTGCCGGCCCCGAAACCAGGGAAGCCCCGGCCTCCGAAGACGGTCTGGCCATCGAAGGGCGTCGTGTTGTTCAAGGACGCGTCGTAGCGAACTTCCGGCCGGAAGGTGATCGACTTGAGCAAGGGCAGCCCCTGCGGAAGCGTAGGCGCGATGTTGAGGCCACCGGTGATTTCGAAATAGGTGGTTGGCCCTGCACCCGGTATCGCCGTGTTCGGGAAGCCGTGCTCGACGTTGACGAAGTCGAAATTGCCGGAATACGCGGCCACGAAGAAGTTGCTGTTGTCGCGCCAAACCTCAACACGTCCAACGGCCTTCAACCACCATTGACGGTGTAGACGACGTATTGCGCCCCGCCATAGCCGCTCGGCTGGACCCCGCCATTGTCGTGGATGTAGTTGAGATCGGTGATGAGGGTCCAGGAGTTGTTGATTTTCCATGTCGCCGTGATGTCGTTGAGAAAGCGCAGCGTGTTGTTGGGATCGCATCCTCCGCAGGCCGCGATGCCGATCGGAGTGTTAGGATTTTCCGGCCCGAAATGGGTGGTCGCCAGGATCGTGAGGTTGCCATCCAGAAGATTTAGCCCGATGCCTCCCTCAAATCCGGGGTGGGCGACGTTGCGCTCTCCGAAGGTTGTGTTCACACCGCTGACAACGCCAGCATAGATGTCAACGAGAGGGTCGACATGCCAGATCGTCAGGACGCCTGTATCCACGAACGGGATGCCGAAATTGAAGATGTAGGAATGCGAGTAGAGGTAATTGGTGGTCGGGTCGATCGTCTCGGCGCCTTCCAAGGTGACCCACTGACCGGCCTTGACGTCGATGCCGCCCTTAAACAGCCAGGGAAGATGCGCGGCTGCCCAGGCCTCGACGGGAGTGATTTGGTTCAATTCATTGATCCAATAGTCTCCCTCGCCAAGATAATGCGTGTAGCGCGCGTCCGACCCGTACATCCCTTGCAGCTTGAAGCCGAAATCATAATCAGTCGCCTTAGGATCGAGCGGCCGCTGCGCGGTCAGCAGGATCTGATTAAGCAGCAGGGTGTTGGCCTTGTCGGTGAACAAATGCCCGAAATTCAATCCGTCGCCGGGATTGTCCCCATTTAAAGTTACGCCGGCCTCCACCGTGCCCCCTACAGTGAATGTGTCCCACCAATTGGCTGGCGGCGGCGTGGGGGCGGGCTCGGCGGCGCGGGCATAGCCCCCGGCAAGGCCGAGGAGCGTGCCGGCGCAGAGGGCTGGCATGAGGATGGATTTTGGCGGACGGGGCATTTGCGTATCTCCGGGCAGAGCCAATGGTCGCCGGGCAGCGTGCACCGCAAATTTTTTTTTGCAATATCTCTCGCGGTTCCACACGCGTTTCTTTCACCGCCCGATGCACATTTGCCACAGTTTGCGCAAAAAGCTGGCACGCTGCTTCCAAGCAGGAGTATTTTTATTTGAGGGGGAATTAATTAGTTGCCTGGAACTTTAGCGGTCTCGGTGGTAGCTCTGAGGCATGAGCATAGTCCAAACAAGCGGCCGCACCGACCTCGTTTAAGCAAGCCTTCTGGCTTGAATGGATCGCGATCGCTTGGTTGGCGATCGAAGCCGTCGTGGCGAGCTGGTCTGGTTTTGCAGCTCATAGCATCACATTGCTTGCCTTCGGCCTGGATAGCGTCATTGAGATCGTTTCCGCTGGCGTCTTGATTTGGCGGCTGACCATCGAATTGAGGCATGGACAACACTTCTCAGAACAAGCCGAACACCATGCCAGCAGGATCGGCGGTATTCTGCTCTTTGCCCTCGCGGCCTATGTCGTCATAAGCGCCGGTTGGGGCTTTTTGACCAAGCAGGGCGAGGAATTTTCAGCGCCCGGCTTGGTAGTTGTGCTGGCCGCGATCCCGATCATGTATCTCCCGACAAAGCGTAAAATCGCAATTGCGGAGAAGATCGGTAGCCGGGCGCTTAGGGCTGACGCCGTGGAATCCATCACCTGCGGCTGGCTGTCTGCGGTTGTGGTCGTTGGCCTGATCGCCCAATACCTCACCGGTGCATGGTGGGTTGATTTCGTGACTTCGCTCGGGATCGTTTGGTTCCTCGTCAAGGAAGGGCGGGAAGCTTGGGCTGGCGAAGCCTGCGGGTGTAGCTCCTGCCATTGAGCCTGCTTAGCGATCCGTGGCACAGGGCGACAGCTCTTAGATGGTAGTGTCTATTCTCGGATGCAAAGGACCGTCAAGGTCCCGTGGTCAGTGCTGGAGAAAGCGTCAATGGGTGTGGTGATGCGATTCGTCGCCGCGTGCCGGCCTGTTCATCATCCTCAGCATCTCGAGGCCGCCGGTCGCGACGAACCGCCATACCAGAAGGGCCGCGACGAGAAGAAACCCGATATTGAGCCATGTCGTGTAGTTCCACGTAATTGATGCTTCGACGACGCGGGCCTGACGCTCTTGGGGAATGAGACCAAGGACGGCGAATAATCCTTCAGCAACCAGGGCGGCTGCCGCCATCGCTACAAAAAACGTGACGAGCAGGAACGCGGCCATCTTTAATCCGTAGTACTTGCGGTAGATGTTGAGGATCGGCAGCACGATCAGGTCGGCGAGGATGAAGGCGACCACGCCGCCGAAGCTGATGCCGCCGTTCCACAGCACAGCGGCAAGCGGGATGTTCCCGACAGAGCAGACGAAGGAAATGATAGCGACGAGCGGCCCGACGATCGGTCCCCACAGTGTAGCCAGGACCGGATGATCGGTCAGGAAAAAAGCCTTCCAGAAATCCTGCGGGACCCAGGCGGCAATTGCGCCGGCGATCGCCACGCCGCCGACGATATCCATCCACACTGCGGCCCAGTCCATAACGAAGTAGTGGCTGATTGCGGTCAGTCCCCTGTCTGAGGTAATCCGCTGCCATAGGGAACCTTCAGCGGGAACCGACATATCCATCTCGGCGTGTCCCTCCATCCGCCCGGCAATGCCTTTCTCCGCCTGGTCCTTTGCCGCCTGAAGGAGTTGGGGTCGCAAGAACAGGCGGAGAAGAACAGCGAGAATCGCGACCATGATCGGCGCAGCAATCGCCTCCGCGGCCATGAAATGCCACCCCATAAGCACGATCAGGATGATGCCGAGCTCGAGAACGAGGTTGGTGGACGCCATCTCGAAAGCCATGGCAGCCGTGAAGTTCGCGCCTTTGCGAAAGATCGATCGCGCAATCGCAACTGCCGCGTAGGAGCAGGACGAGGAAGCGGCGCCGAGCGCAAGCGCGATGCCGATCGAGCGCGGGCTGTCGTCCGGTAATAGCTGGCTCATTTCCCGGTGCGAGACAATTGCCTGAATCACGGCGGAGAGCGCAAAGCCGAGCACGAGCGGCCAAAGGATTTCCCATCCCATGGCAAACGCCATGCCGAGCGCGTTCAATAGTGCCGTAGACATCGCGATTTCTGTACTTGTCCGTCTTAGCAGACATCCACCAGATGCCGACCTTGTTGAGGTTAAGATTGCCACTTTCGACGGATTTTGGCAATGCCAAACCCTAGACACGGGGCTCTCGTGCTCCCAACCCGGCATCGGCGCGACATGCTGATTATGTTAGCTGAATTGCGGTCCTGGCGCCGCAAATTACTGCCTCATCCGGCGAATGCGGGTTAAAAGCATGTGGCGCGAAAGCCACAGAGCGATTTAATATTAAAACCCCAGCGCTTTGACTTCCTTGACGCCAGGCAGCGTCGCGATTTCGGCGAGCACCTTTTCCGGGACCGGGCCATCCACCTCGACGAGCGCGATCGCGGAGCCGCCCTCGCGATCGCGGCCGAGCGCGAATGTCGCGATATTGATCGCGGCATTGCCGAGAAGGCTTGCGAAACGGCCGATGAAACCCGGCTTGTCTTCGTTGCTGACGTAAATCATCACGGGCGCAACCAGGGCGTCGACTTCGATCCCATTGATCGTAACGATGCGCGGCTTTCCATCGTGAAAAACAGTGCCGGAGACCGAGCGCTCGTGTTCTTGCGTTGCAACCGACAGTGTGATGAGCGATTGGTAATCGGCGTCGGCGGCGCGGGTTACTTCGTCGATTGCGATCCCCCTCTCCTTGGCCACGCCCGGCGCGGAAACGATATTGACGTCCGCAAGCAGGGGTCGCACAACCCCGGCGATCGCCGATGCGGTCAACGCTTTCGTGTTCAATCCGGCGACCTCGCCCTCATAGGTGATCGCCACCCTTTTAATCTCGCTATCGACGAACTGACCGGCAAAGGAGCCAAGGCTGCCGGCGAGCGCGATGAAGGGCTTGAGTTTGGGGGCCTCCTCGGCAGTGATCGAGGGAAAGTTTATCGCGTTCGCAATCGCGCCGCGGATCAGATAATCCGACATCTGCGCGGCGACCTGTAGCGCGACGTTTTCTTGCGCCTCGCGGGTCGAAGCGCCAAGATGCGGCGTGCAGACCGCATTTGGATGGCCGAAAAGCGGATTCTCGGCTGCTGGTTCATGCGCGAATACGTCGAATTCCCGCGCCCGCCACATCACCGCTATCCAGGAGCGCGCGGAGGGCCCGTTCGTCGGCGAGCCCGCCGCGCGCACAATTGACGATCCGGACACCCTTCTTTGTCTTGGCGAGATTTTCCGCAGACAAAATGTTTTTCGTCTGCGCCGTCAGCGGCGTGTGCAACGTGATGAAATCGGCGCGCGCGAGAAGAGTTTCGAGGCCGACTTTCTCGACGCCGAGATCGAGGGCGCGTTCGGGCGAGAGGAAAGGATCGTAGGCGATGACCCGCATGTGCAAGCCAATCGCGCGCGAGGCGACGATCGAACCGATAGTGCCGCACCCTATGATGCCGAGCACCTTGCCGGTGATCTCGACGCCCATGAAACGGTTCTTTTCCCATTTGCCGGCCTGGGTCGACAAATCGGCCTGGGGAATCTGGCGGGCGAGCGCGAACATCAATGCGATCGCATGTTCGGCGGTGGTGATCGAATTGCCAAACGGCGTGTTCATCACGATAATGCCTTTCGCGGTGGCGGCGGGAATGTCGACATTGTCGACGCCGATCCCCGCGCGGCCAATCACCTTCAACCTCTCCGCGCGCGCGAGAAGTTTGGCGGTGACCTTCGTCACTGAGCGAATGGCAAGGCCGTCGAAACCGCCGATGGCATTGGCGAGCTCGTCCTTGTCCTTGCCGAGGCCCGGCTGAAAATCGGCCTCGATGCCGCGCTCCTTGAAAATGGCGACGGCGGCGGGCGACAAAGCATCGGAAATCAATACGCGCGGAGCCAAGGGACTTCTCCAAAAAATTGGCGCGGACTGCTGCCCCTCCCCTGCCCGGCGTAAACCGTTTTCGCCAGGCAGGCTTGTTCGCGCCGGAACGTTCACCTTGCGGCGCCGCTGTTGGATTCCCGCGGGAGTCAAGCGGCCCTGGCGAGATCGCCCTTGGTTTTCGCGAAGGCGAAATCGAGCCAAGGCGTCAGCGCCTCGATATCGCTCGTCTCGACGGTCGCGCCACACCAGATCCGAAGGCCGGGCGGTGCAGCGCGATAGGCGCCGATGTCATAGGCCACCTTTTCCTGTTCGAGCAAATTTTCGAGCGCTTTCGCGAAGGCGGCCTGGCTCGGTTGTGGAAGCGTCGCTATGGCCGGATCGACCACCTTGAGGCAGACGCTGGTATTCGATCTGATCCTCGGGTCGGCGGCGAGGAACTCCACCCAGGGCGCCCGCGCCACCCAGTCGCCGAGCGCTTTCGAATTGGCGTCGGCGCGGGCGATGAGAGCGTCGAGTCCGCCAAGCGATTTTCCCCAATTCAGCGCGTCGATATAATCCTCGACGCACATGAGCGAAGGCGTGTTGATGGTTTCGCCCTCGAAAATAGCCTCGATCAATTTGCCGCCATGGGTCAAACGGAAAAGTTTTGGCAGCGGCCAGGGCGGCGTGTAGGTCTCAATCCTTTCCACGGCACGCGGGGATAGGATCAACATGCCATGCGCGGCCTCGCCGCCAAGCGCCTTCTGCCAGGAGAAAGTAGTGACATCGAGCTTTCCCCAATCGAGTTTTTGGGCGAAGGCGGCGGAGGTCGCGTCGCAGATCGTCAGACCCTTGCGGCCGGCCGCGATCCAATCGGCATCGGGGACGCGCACGCCGGACGTCGTTCCATTCCAGGCGAAGACGATGTCATTGTCGAAATCGGCGAGGGCAAGATCTGGAATCTCGCCATAGTCCGCCACGAGCGCCCGGGCGTTCTTGAGCTTCAAATGCTCGACGATATCGTTGACCCAGCCCTCGCCGAAGGATTCCCAGGCAAACACATCGACGCCACGTTGGCCGAGCAAGGACCAAAGCGCGATTTCAACCGCCCCAGTGTCCGAGCCCGCGACGATGCCGATCCGGTAATCTCGCGGAACCTGCAACACCTCGCGGGTCAAATCGATCACGCGTTTTAATTTGGCCTTGCTGGGCTTGGCCCGGTGCGAGCGCCCGAACGGGGCATTCTGAAGATTTTGGAGTTGCCAGCCAGGGTGCTTGGCGCACGGGCCGCAAGAAAAATTCGCCCGCGCGGGCCGCACGGCGGGCAACGTCGCTGCCATAATAACCATCCTCTCAGATGGGCGCCTTTCGTTGGGGAAAGGTGTCCCAAGGCGTTGGGTACGCCGGGCGGGCGGCTTGGTCAAGCCACGTTCGGGGGGTAACGTCTCGGTTTCTTCGGCTCAGAGTTTTCGACGACGGGAGTTGACCCAACTGCGTCATTCGATCTTTGATGTTGGACTACACAATTTATGCGGTGATCATTCGCAATCTGGTCACGCAAACCTTGACTGCCGCGAAAGGGAACTTACCAGCACTGCCTTGCAGAAAAAGTGTTCAACCGTGATATAATCAGCTTGGCCGAACCAAAAAGGCCGAATTGAAAATGTCAGATGGGGAAGGGCGCATGCTGGATAGAGTTGCTAACGCAATTTACCAAGCCCAGGTAGGTCAGGCTAGTGGCCCGCTTCAACTAATTTGAGAGGATTTGATGATTCGCTTTCGTCGCGACCCGAACGACGGAGGCGATCATGGCTGCGAAGGAAATTGTCGTAAAGAAATATGTTGTGCGGTTGAGCTGCGGCGAACGTTCGCTGCTTGAAACGATGATCCGGAAAGGGAGCAACCCGGCGCAGCGCCTGCGGAAGGCGCGGATCTCTGCTGAAGGCGGACGTCTCGGAAGCCGGCGAAGGATGGAGCGACAACCAGATCATCGAGGCTCTGGCAACCAGCGCATCCATGGTTTACCGGGTGCGCAAGCAATTGGTGGAAGAGGGCTTCGAGGCCGTGCTCAAGCCGCAAACCACGCGCCACGCCTAGCGTTCCCCGGATTTTCGACGGCGAGAAGGAAGCCAAACTGATCGCTCTGGCTTGTTCCGAGCCCCCCAAGGGCCGCGCGCGCTGGACATTGCGGTTGTTGGAGAACAAGGTCGTCGAACTGAACATTGTCGATCGCGCCAGCGACAGCACGATCGGGCGGACTTCAAAAAAACATTCTCAAGCCGCATCTGAAACAGCAATGGGTCATCCCGCCGAAGGCCAACAGCGCGTTCGTGGCGGCCATGGAAGACGTGCTGGCCGTGTACACGCGACCGCGCGATCCCGGTATTCCTCTGGTTTGCTTGGATGAGACCTCGAAGCAATTGATTGCCGAAACCCGCGCTCCGATCCGGATGAAAGAGGGGCGGCCAGCCAGGTTCGATTACGAATACGAGCGCAACGGCACGGCCAATCTCTTCATGATGTTCGCGCCGCTCGAAGGCTGGCGGCATGTCAAAGTCACGGATCGTCACACCGCCGTGGATTATGCTCATGCCTTGAAGGATTTAGCCAATATCCACTTCTTGAACGCCAAGAAAATCGTTCTGGTGCAAGACAATCTCAATACCCATACCAAGGCTTCGCTTTATGAAGCTTTTCCCGCCGCCGAAGCAAGGCGGCTGGCCGAACGGTTCGAATGGCATTACACGCCAAAGCACGGCAGTTGGCTCGATATGGCCGAGTCCGAACTCGGCGTCCTTTCGTCCCAGTGCCTCGATCGCCGCATCCCGGACAAACAAACCCTCATAAACGAAATCGCCGTTTGGGAGGAACGATCGAAATGCCAACCACGCGAAAGCCGATTGGCAGTTCACCACAGCCGACGCACGTATCAAACTCAAGCATTTATACCCGTCAATCTGAATGATCGAGCCGCTAGAGAACGTTGATAAATTACATTTTGATTGCGGCAACATGCCAGACTTATTTCAGCGCCTAGCGTCCGAATCGGAGACCGCGCAGATACTTATTTTTTCCTCTTTCCTTGAGGATAAAGTTCTATCCCTGATTAAGTTGAGGCTCTTTCACTTAGACTCTGTGAAAGCCGAGGATGCAATTTTCGGCAGCAACGGTCCGCTCGGCACGTTTGGCAGTAGGATCGCGTTGTCTTATCAGCTTGGGTGGCTATCTCCTCGTCAAAAGAAGAAACTCGACGCATTCAGAAAAATTCGCAATGAGTTCGCACACAATGCATTTCAAATTAGGATGGCAGATAAGCGAATATCTGACCTATTTGGCGTCATAGATTACGATGTTTATAAATTTTTGACGCCCATAAGGGCCGCGCTGGTGACGGAAGGGGAAGAAGATCCTATAATATCCGACGACAAAATAACAATTGAGCAAAAATTCCTTTGCAATCTAGCGATATTGGCCGATAACACATTTGTTGATTTTATGATACTTCCTTCTGCGCTTGCATATCAGGTGAACCCGAATGACGTTCTGGGTAATTACGATGAAGGTTCAGAAATTGTGAAAGGGATTCGGCGCGCGTTGTCTGAGACGATTTTAAACATACTTGTTCGCCCCAATTCGGTCTGCGCCTAGTGCATCTTTGAGCGAGCACATCGGTAAGCTTCAATGGCTGTACAGTTCGGCATTGCCTGTTCTTCGAGGCTGTGGCGGGTCATGAAGCGGCATTCTGCGCCACGTGAAGGTCTGCTTCTGGCGCACCGTCGTCATCCGGTCGATCGAGGTAAATTTTCCGGGCAAGAACTCGCGGCCTGATGCGCCAAGGAGAACAGGGTATCACCACACACCGGGAATAAGGCGCGGCGTGTGCCGCGCGTATGTGGCATATTCCGGAAAAGCCTTCTGAAGGACCATTTCTTCGAGCTGCATCCGCCTGATCTGCACAGTTACATGCAGTACCAAGAACGGCAGCGCCGCGAACCAGGCGTATTGCAACAGCACGCCGGAAACTGCGATCTCCTCGACCAGGTAGAGCGGATGCCGGACGATGGCGTAAGGGCCGCTGGTGACGAGGTTGCGCGCCTGGGGGATCAGGCTGAACGACCGGCCCAAGGATAGGAGCGTGTAGACGATCAGCATCTCGCTGATGAGGACGATCGCCGCCGATATGGCAGAGGGCGCCAGCAGTTCCGGGCCGCGCGGCAGCAGGGGAATCAACCACGCGGCATAGGTGCCGGCCGTCGCCAGCAGCGCCGGCCCGACCCCCTCGGCCCGGCTGATCGGCTCTGGCCGTATCAGCATGATACAGCAGATGATCGTGTAGAAGAGGACGATGCACCCTTCCGAGAGCAGCGCCGGCCAGGCACCCGGGTCGGCTCGGCCGGCCGCGATGTCCTCAAGCAGACCGTTGACGTCCCTGAAGGATGTCGCGCTCAGGACGAGAAACCAGACGCTGGCGCAAAGGCGCACGATCAGCGCGCGCCCGTGTCCAGAGACCAGCTCGGTGGAAACGGCGCCCCACCGTTGCCCCATGGCCGGCAAGGGCCTTACCGGATCTCCTCCAAGTCCCGCCAAGGTACGTCCTCTATTCCCGCCGATCGCGCCGGTCGACCGGGCCGCTCTCTGGCTGCCAGGTGGTATTCTCGGCGCCCCGGGCCACAAACGCGGTCCGCACGACGGCAAGTTCTCCATGAACAGCCTCGTTTGTCAGCGTAACATGCTGATTATGGCTAAATCCTGGTCAACGCACATTTGTGAGTGACCAAGGAGCCCTGCCATGCCCCGGCAAAAAGCACCGAGATACCGAAACGATTGGCGGCTAATTTCTGCCGGATAAGCGGGTTGTCGCGCCGTCGCTGGAAAGCTAGGCTACCGCCCCTCTCGGAAGAAAACGGTTTCCCAAAGTGCTTCAAAGCGTTTTTGCCTTTTTATTCGGCTATGCTTGCGGCGCAATTCCTTTCGGCCTCGTCTTGACTCGCCTCGCTAAAACCTCGGATTTGCGCGCGATCGGCTCCGGCAATATCGGCGCGACCAACGTTCTTCGCACCGGCCGCAAGGATTTGGCCGCGCTGACCCTTCTCCTCGATCTCTTGAAGGGAACCGTCGCGGTTTTGACTGTCGCTTATTTTGCGCCGGGCACCCCTATGTTCCTCGCCGCGCTCGGCGCCTTTCTTGGCCATTTGTTCCCGGCCTGGCTGAAATTTAGAGGCGGCAAAGGGGTCGCGACCTTCCTCGGCTGTCTTCTCGCCGCCGCCTGGCAGACGGCGCTGGCCTTCGGCATCGTCTGGCTTGCGGTCGCCTTCCTCACCCGAACCTCCTCGGCCGCGGCGCTCGCGGCGAGCGCGGCGACACCGATCGTTCTATTGATCATGGGCCGGAGCGACGCTGCGTTCATGTTCGGGCTCATGGCGATCCTTTTGTGGGTCAAACATCGCCCCAATATTTCGCGGCTCGCGGCGGGCACGGAATCGCGGATCGGGAAGTTTTGATGCAGGACACCCCGCTTGCCCCCGAAGCGCTCGCCAACCTCGACGACGGCGAGCGTTTCGATTGGCTGCGGCTCCTGCGCTGCGAAAATATCGGACCCCGAACATTTCAAGTTCTGCTGCGCCGCCATGGGAGTGCCGGCGCGGCGCTTGCGGCGTTGCCGGCCTTGATCGCGAGCGGCAAGGCGGGCCGGCCGATTCGCATCGCGACCGTCGAGGAGACCGAGCGTGAGATCGAGGCGGCGCAGCGGTTGGGCGCGCGTTTTATCGGCATCGGCGAGCCGGATTATCCGGCGCTTCTGCGGGCCACCGCCTCGGCCCCGCCCTTGATCGCGGTGCGCGGCAATCTTTCGAGCCTGCGGCGATCGAAAATCGCGATCGTCGGCGCCCGCAACGCATCGGCGGCCGGGCTCGCATTCACCTCGCAGCTTGCGCGCGGAATTGCCCGCGCCGGGCATGTCATCGTCTCCGGCCTCGCGCGCGGGATCGACGCGCGGGCGCATCAGGCGGCGATCGAGACCGGGACGATCGCGGTCCTCGCGGGCGGTTTGGGGAATATCTACCCAGCCGAACATGAAGCCCTGCTTGAGCAGCTCCTCGAACAAGGCGCTGCGATCAGCGAAATGCCTTTCGGCTGGGAGGCGCGGGGGCGTGATTTTCCGCGCCGCAACCGTATTGTCGCGGGTCTTTGCCGGGCGGTCGTCGTCGTCGAGGCGGCGCGCCGGTCCGGCTCCCTCATCACCGCGAAATTCGCCGCCGATGAGGGCCGCGAAATCTTTGCCGTGCCGGGTTCGCCGCTCGATCCGCGCGCGGATGGCGCCAACGATCTGTTGCGCGACGGCGCGACGTTTTGCACCAGGGCGGAGGATGTCATCGAAGCGCTGGCGGAGCAAAACCTGTTGCGGGCACAATCGGTTACCGGCTTTTTCGAGCCCGGTTTCGTAGGCCGGGGGTATGAGCCGCTGTGGGACGAGCTCGATCTTCCCGACGTGGGCGCTGCGCCGGTTGAGCCGGCGCCCGCCAATCCGGAGAATGGCGCATCGCCAGACGAGCGCAACGTGACCGCGGCAGCGCCCGTGGTGAAGCCGCCTGGGCGGCCGCGGGACGACATCGAGCGGCGCCTTATCGCGCTTTTGGGGCCGGTGCCGGTTTCGGTTGACGAACTTGCCCGCGCGTCGGAGGCGCCGGCGCGAGAGGTGCGGACGGCCTTGCTCGGACTGAAGCTCGCCGGACGGATCGAATGGCAAGGCGGCGATCTCGTTTCGTCCCTGCCTGCTTCCTGGCCGCGTGCCAATGATCACGAAGAATGATTGTTGAGGCGGAGCCCAAGTGATTCATTGAGGGTATGTGAAATGACGATGCTCGCTCACTGATCACATGGCACTGGAGGCTCTGCGCATACGCGCGGCACGCGGCGTGCAGGCGGGCGAAAGCCCCTCGGCGGCCGCGGACAGAGGCGGCAGGACAATGCGGCGAAGATCGCGGCGCTCACGACGGCTGCGTCGTTATCGTGACAACGGCGGCGCGACAGACCAGCGCACGCAGTTATCGACCGCACGTTGGCCTTGCGCGCCAAATTCCCGTTGGCAACTCTCCTTTATGCGCTGCATGGGATCATCTCGTTCGCAGGCGGTCAAAAGGACAAGTGACAACATAAAAAGCAAGATTCTCATGCGGTTAGGAGGAAGCCAATGTGGCGTAACTTGTCAAATGCATAATTCCCCATCCTCTACTGGCACCTCATCCAAATTGTTCGACATGTGGTTGGTGTGCGCGACAGTGGAGGAGATCGCGGCGGCGGAAGTTAAACGCGCTTTCGATCCGCGATACGCTAGCGGCGAGACTGTATCGTGATCGGGAGGGGCAGGGCGACGAATGAGCCACACACTTAGCATGATTAACGCTGCGCACCCCACTAGCAAAAAGGTATTGCGCACCCTTTGCACGATATTCGCGAGCTCCAGTTCAAACTCGGGCTTACGCGCGCGCAAAAAGTACGTGAGCAAACCCGCGATCCCGATAACCGCTGGCGCCAACTTCAAGAAGATCATCACGTCCATGAAGCTTGATTCCGAAATAGCGAAGTCATGAGCAGACTTAATCACGGCCGCCTGGCCGAAGATCATACTTTACTTTTTGGTGGTCGTCCATGGCGCCGAGGCCTTCGAGGAGCGTGCCTCAAAGGCCAAAAAACGAGTGGTTGGGTCCGCGACCATCGCCGGCTGGCTTTCGCCGCTAATCGAGCCTATTAATTCGGAAGAAACGGCGGGTTCAGCTGCTTGCCAAGATCAGCCGCCGGCAATTGTACAAACCCCGGAACCATCGCATATCGCGTCCACCCATTAGCTTCCAAAACAGGCACGTCAAATGCGGGAACCCGCGGGGAATTGCCAGGAGTCGACGAATACGCACCGCTCCCGGCGGCAATCCATCGCGGTTGATTATCCCTGGCCGCATGTGTACTGACACGACGGCAGCCGACGGAACTCAAGCGTAGCGCATTTTTGCGGAGTTTGCAATGCGAAAAACGTCCAGATTTAAATCAGTATCCAGCACCGCATCCATTTCGACCGGGGTTTTTCTCGCCGCGATAGCCCTCGGCGGCTGCAATCAAACCTCCGGCTCCTCCTCACCAGTCGCGGCTGTGGCGCGCCAGGCGCCGGCTCCGCCGAACTGGCCGAAATTGCCCGAGGGCGCCGCCTGCACCAATGACCTCAACCACTATCAAACCGTGCTTGACGCCGACGTCGGCACTGGAAATGTCAACCGGTCGGTGTACGATCAGATCGAGACCGATCTCGGCCGCGCGGCCAACGCATGCGCGACAGGCCATGATGGCGAGGCGCGCGCGATCGTTCGTTCGACGAAACTGCAGCACGGCTATCGCGCTTCCTCGTGAGGACGGCGACGCTCGGGACGCAAAAGGCGAGACGTAAGCGCCCGGGGATTTCCCTGATTTTGGCGACGCTGCAATCCCGGCGAGCCTTCGGCCCCGCGCTTGCGGCGGAAGGTTTCGCTTGTTAGTTGAGGCCGCCTCGCCCGCGCCTCCTCTCGTTTTGAGTATCATCATGGACTCGCCGCGCCGGTCTCCGCCCCTCCTTGAAGCCAGGGGCACGCGCTTCCTCATTGTCGAGTCACGCTATTACGAAGTTATCGCCGCGATGTTGTTGGAGGGCGCGAAAACCGCCCTTGCCAAGGCGGGAGCCTCGTTCGATCTCGTCGGCGTGCCCGGCGCGCTCGAAATCCCGCTCGCCCTAGCGATCGCGCTCGATCATGCCGCAGCCTCGAAGCGCCCTTTCGACGGGGCGGTGGCGCTCGGTTGCGTCATTCGCGGCGAAACACATCATTTCGACATCGTCGCCAATGAAAGCGCCCGCGCCTTGATGCAGCTTGCACTCGCGCACAAGCTCGCGTTTGGCAATGGTGTTTTGACCGTCGAGAACGAGGCGCAGGCCTTTACGCGGGCCAATCCCCAACAAGGCGACAAGGGTGGCGATGCCGCGCGGGCGGCTCTTTCGATCCATCGGCTGAAGCTTGCAATCGGGGCGTCCTAATGGCCAATGCCGACCGGCGTTCCGCCGCCCGCCTCGCCGCCATTCAGGCTCTGTATCAAATGGAGGTCACCGGGAAAGGCCTGAAGGAGACGCGCGCCGAATTCGAGTCGTTCTGGATCGGCAATGAAATCGAGGGTGTGCAATATAAGGATGCGGAAACCGCGTTTTTCAGCGATATTCTGACCGGCGTTGTTTCCTCCCAGGGTCCGATCGACCGGCTTATCGACAAAGCCTTGGCGGCGGGCTGGCCCTTGGCGCGGATCGACTCGGTCATGCGCGCGATTTTGCGCGCGGGCGCCTATGAATTGAAAGCGCGCGCCGACGTCCCGGCGCGTGTCTCGATCAAGGAATATGTCGATATCGCCGGCGCCTTTTTTGGCCCCGAGGAAGCCGGAATGATCAACGCGGTGCTGGATGCCCTGGCGCGCCAGTGCCGTGCGGCGGAATTCGAGCCGCGCGGGTAAAATGCAAATCGATGTCGCGTCCTTCCGAAGACGAATTGATCGCGACCTACTTCGCGCCGCTCGCGGGGCCGGGGGCCTTTGGCCTGCGCGACGATGCCGCGATTCTCGCCCAAAAGCGTGGCCATGATATCGTCGCGACCAAGGATATGTTGATCGCCGGACTGCACTTCCTTACGGACGATCCGCCGGGCGCGGTCGCACGCAAGGCCTTGCGGGTGAACCTCTCCGATCTTGCCGCCAAGGGCGCGGAGCCTTCCGGTTTTCTCCTCGGGCTTGCCTTGCCGGAAGATTGGAAGGCGCATTGGCTCGCGGGTTTCGCGCAAGGGCTCGGCGAGGATGCGGCGGCCTACAAATGTCCGCTCCTCGGCGGCGACACCGTGAAGAGTTCAGGCCCTCTCATCGTCTCGATAACCGCTTTCGGCACCGTCCCGGCGCAAACAATGGTCGTCCGCGCGGGCGTCGCGGCGGGCGACCGCATTTATGTGACGGGGACAATTGGGGACGCGGCCTTGGGGCTAAAATTCCGCCTCGACGCGGCGCAAGACGCGAAGTGGACCCATTGCGTCAACCAAGCGGACGCTGCCTATCTCGCCGGCCGTTATCTTCTGCCGCAGCCGCGTCTTTGCCTGCGCGAGGCGCTGCGCGCCCACGCGCACGCGGCCATGGACATTTCCGATGGATTTGCGGGGGACCTTGCAAAAATGTTGGGCCTGACCGGGATGACCGCCGAGGTCATGACCGCCGATGTGCCGCTCTCCAAAGCCGCGCGGAAAATTTTGCACGAAGCCCCATCTCTCCTCGAAACAATTCTTACCGGCGGCGACGATTATGAAATCCTTTGCGCCGTGCCGCCCTCCCAAAGTGCTGCCTTCGAAGCTCGCGCTGACGCCGCCGGAATCTTGGTGCACCCGATCGGCACGGCTAGGCCAGGCAACGCGCCGCCGGTGTTCAAGGATGCGGAGGGGCGGTGTTTGGTCGTCGCGCGGCCTTCCTTCCGGCATTTTGAGTGAAATCGCCTTGACAAGTGGTTCTAACCCGCATTTGAGTCTTCCAGGATTTTAAAAGCCACGCAATATTTCATAAAATCGCGGCGTACCGCGTAACTTTTTGCATCCAAAGGCACCATGCTGCGGCGATGTCGGCTAGACTGCCGCCTTCGGGGGGTGCTGTCTCGCGTAGTAAGCAAACTTGATCACGATCGAGAAGGAGATGGAATATGTTTGAAATGGTTACGCTCGATCGTCCTGCAGGGCTGGAGCTCGATCCTAGTTCCTTACGGAATTTATTTGACCGAGAGCCGTTCGGATTCGACCATTCGTTGTCTGGGCTTGATCTCTTCAAATTCGAAGAACTTTACGCGCTCGCCGAAAAATACATTGGCCATGGCGCAGACTATTATGTGGCGGGCAGCGCCCCTAGGCCGGACGCCGTCTTCTTTTCCGTGCCGCGCACCCCCTATCTTCATCCGCACGAGGTGATGCAGCATCTCGAAACGGGCTCCTATCGCGTTCTCTTGAAACGGCCCGAGAATTACGACCTCCGTTTTCGCGAATTGATCGACCAATTATTCGCCCAAGTCGCCAATTCCCTCGGCGAGTTTGGCGCCGATCGGATCGTTCGTCGGGAAGCGGGCATCTTCATATCCTCCGGCGCAACAACGACGCCGTTTCACTTTGACCCGGAGATTGGGTTTTTTTCCCAAATCGAAGGCGAAAAAATTTATCATGTGTATCCACCAAGCGTCCTGGGCGAAGAGGAATTGGAGCGTTTTTACGCAAAAGGCCATGTGTCGATCGCGCAGATTGATCTCGACGGGCGCGATCCAGCGCGCGAGCATGTCTTCACGCTTGGGCCAGGCAAAGGCTTGCATCAGCCCCAAAACGCCGCGCATTGGGTCGAGACGCGCGGGTCGCGTTCTATTTCCTACACGTTCATTTTCGAGACGGAAGCGGGCCGCGCCCTGGGACGTGCCCGGGGGTTCAATCATTTTTTGCGCTGCCTCAAACTCAATCCGGCACCTCCAGGTGCAAATCCCACTTTCGACGCGTTCAAATCCGAAGCGATGCGCGGCGTGCTTCCGATCCGCAGGAGGCTCGCCGAGATCGTCCATAGGGCCAGGGCGCAATACGAAATAGCGGTTTAAGCGTCGCCTTAGCCGATATTGAACATCAGTATAGCATTCGCTGCAATTACTGCGAACTCCAAGAGCGATCAACCTACGAGATGGCGGCCTTGTTGAGGCCGAGATTGCCCCGCTCTCGGCGAATTTTTTGGCAATCCCAAACCCTCGAGATGAGGCTCCCAGTACGCAAACCGGTGACGCCCGCGCGTCGAGCGCCGGAAATGCGGGTTTCGTTGCTGATCGAACGCAAAACAAGTGACCGCTTCACGTCGATGCGGCGCCCGGTGGGGGCCGCAGTTCCGCGATTAGCCGCAGGATGTTCCCCGGCGTTTTGGAGCCAGCCCCTTCAGCCGGAAGAAAAAGCCGGAGTATGGAAGCGCCGAGTATTCTGGCTTCCCCACGACTTTTAGAGAAAGTTCCCACGCTTTCCAGCTGTCAACAACCTCATAACCAATCGCCTCAAAGGCCGTTACGAATTCCGTCCTGTTGTAGAGGACGCATCCGACCCTGTGCGTCCCACCATCCTGAACGGTCGCCTTGGTCGGTCCGTTGATCAGAGGTGTGCGGTTTATAAGTATATGCGACGGTTTTTCCGGAAGCTCGGACACCATCTGGGAAAGAGGTGTGTCAAAGTAATGGAGAGAGCCGGATGCAATCAAGAGTTCCGCGCCAGTTGCATCCTCCCATTTCCTCGTAAACCGAAGACGACTTTCGCCGCGCTTCGTGGCTACATTTTGCCCTAATTCCACCCATGCAGGCAATTCAAAAACCAGCCAGATGCAATCCGGGGGAAGGTTTAAATACCGGTCGTACAGGTAAAACAAGTTTCCAATACTTCCTCCAAAATCTAAAATCTTGGCTCCGTCCAATATCAGACCTCGCATGTGAAAGAATGCGGCATAATCGCTAGGTCTAGGGACCTCCGCTAGCGACATGAGCAGCTTTGCGTGCTCCGCATTCTCATGGCCCCCTTCCGCGTAGGGCCGAGCCGCAGCGACAGCTTCAGACAAGCTATCGAAAACGCGAAGATACCCTAACATGGCGTTCAGAATCGGCGCGGTGATTGGCCAAGTGGCCACGCGTCTCATCAGACGATTGCCGTCTGGCAGCCTTTCAACCGCGCGCAGGAGGCGAGCTGTAAACCTGATTTGATTTACGCGAAGACGCCGAATTGTTGATGACATACCGGCCTCCAATGCAGTAGGCGACCTAAACAGGATACCATTCACCCTGCAAAATAAGCGCGGTTTACCGTGCAAAATAATTCATCCCGGACCATAATGCACCATCTCGCCCAACCGTCTTACCTCCCATATGGATCGGAATTGCAACTTTCCCCTGCAGGCAGTTGGAAACAAGACGCTTGTGGCATATGATCGCAACGATCCCTTCTGGTCTTGCAGGAGGCACGCGAGCAATATCAAACAGGTAACCAAGATAGCATTGTCTACCGGCGGGGTACTCAACGATGTCTCTCTCAAATCGGATCGAGCAGGCAAAAGATGGCACGCGTGTCATCGGACTCGATAATGCGGGCATTTGGAAAGAGCTTAATCGCGCTCCTTACCTTTTTCACCATACTCTGGCGAACCATCCGTTGTTCGATATCCCCCGGCTGCCAACATTAGCCAAGGGACTCATCGACAGAGGCGATCCAACTAAATTCGCGCTTAGGGTTGAGGGGGATGCGAAATTCAAAGCGCTCCGTGGCAAGACAGTTTACCCCAGGCCATACGCCGTGTCGAAGAGGGCGGGGTTTGGTTCAAGTTATCGGCCCCTTGAGGAATTGGACCGGGACTATGACGACATCCTCGGCAAGACGATTGGCGAGATTAAAGACCTGATGGGACGCCCTTGCGGCACGACATTGGCTTGTCGGGGATCACGGTATTCGTGGCATCTCCCAACATGGTGACGTCCTACCATTTCGATAATGAAACGAATTTCCTTTTTCAGATTAGAGGCGAAAAGGATGTTCGTCTTTTCGACCCCCAAGAACCGCTTCGTGCTGACCGAAAATGAAATTGAGCAGTTCTACTCGGGGAATCACATGCCGGAATCTATCGCGAGGAAGTCCTGGAGTTGGGTACGCTGTTTCATCTGACTCCTGGCACCGCTGTCCACCACCGCCCTTGGCGCCTCACATGGTGACCAACGGGAACAACGTCTCCGTGAGCGTCAGCGTGTGGTTCACGCTCGCCGCGAGTTATATTGGGCGAGAATTTACCAGGCGAATTACTGCCTGCGCCGTCTCGGATTTCAGCCGCTGCCACCTGGCAAATCGCGGTTTAGGGACAAGCTGAAAAACCGGACCTTCGAAATGCTTGTGAAGTCGAATCCGGCAAGTCACGAAGAACTGCTGTTTTCCGGCATGAACAGGCTCAAGGCGCCTTTCAATCTCGCCAAGCGGATGATTCGAAGGACGAACAGCCCTTGATGTAACATCAAGTTGTTAGAGTAGGGCCTCAGCCATCCCCTTATTGCGTCGCGCGGCCTTCCTTGCGGCAATTTTAGCCGCTTGACCCGGCATTTTTAACGGTTAGGCGCAAGATGGCTGTCAGGAGCGTTCAAGGCGCGATTGCGCGGTGCAGCGGTTTCTGTATAGGTCGAGGCCAACCCGCGAGAGGCCTCGTCAATCCTTCGAACTATCATGCAAGGTGGCAACACATGAATTCCATTTGGGTGGTGATTTTCGCCGGCCTTTTATCGATCGTCTATGGCGTGGTTACATCGTCGAAACTCCTCGCCGCCAATGCTGGGTCGCCCCGCATGCAGGAAATCGCCGGGGCTATCGCCGAGGGCGCGCAAGCCTATTTGAAACGCCAATATGCGACGATCGCCGTTGTCGGCATTGCCATCTTCGCCGCCTTTGGCTTCCTCGTTTCCTGGCTGCTCGCGGCCGGATTTCTAATCGGCGCGATCCTTTCCGGCGCGGCCGGCTTCATCGGTATGAATGTCTCGGTCCGCGCCAATGTGCGCACCGCGCAGGCGGCCATGCAATCGCTCGCCGCTGGACTCGACATTTCCTTCAAGGCGGGCGCCGTCACCGGGCTCTTGGTCGCGGGCCTCGCGCTCCTCGGCGTCGCGGTGTATTTTTACATTCTCACTGGGCCGCTCGGCCATGCGCCGAACAGCCGCGAGACGATCGACGCGCTGGTCGCGCTCGGTTTCGGCGCATCGCTGATTTCGATTTTCGCCCGCCTCGGCGGCGGCATTTTCACCAAGGGCGCCGATGTCGGCGCCGATCTCGTCGGCAAGGTCGAAGCCGGCATTCCCGAAGACGATCCCCGCAATCCGGCGACGATCGCCGATAATGTCGGCGACAATGTCGGCGATTGCGCCGGAATGGCGGCCGATCTTTTCGAAACCTATGCGGTGACGGTCGTCGCCACCATGGTGCTCGCCGCGATTTTCTTCACCGGTCAGCCGGTGCTTGATGCCGCCATGCTCTATCCGCTGGCGATCTGCGCGGCTTGCATCGTCACGTCCATCGCCGGAACGTACTTTGTTAAGCTCGGGTCGAGCAATTCGATCATGGGCGCGCTGTACAAAGGCCTGATCGCCGCCGGAGTCTTGTCGATCGCGGGCCTTGCCGTCGCGACCTCTCTCACCGTCGGCTGGGGAACCATCGGCACGGCGAGCGGCACCCCGGTTTTAGGGTCGCACCTCTTTCTCTGCGGTCTCGCCGGGCTGCTCGTGACTGGATTCATCGTCGTCATCACCGAATATTACACCGGCAGCGGCAAGCGCCCCGTGGTCTCGATCGCCCAGGCCTCGGTTACCGGACATGGCACCAATGTGATCCAAGGCCTCGCGGTCTCGCTCGAAATCAACCGCGCTGCCCGCGCTGGTCATTATCGCTGGCATCATCGCAACCAGTCAACTCGCCGGTCTCTTCGGCACGGCGATCGCGGTGACCACCATGTTGGGCCTCGCCGGCATGATTGTCGCGCTCGATGCTTTCGGGCCGGTGACCGACAATGCCGGCGGCATCGCCGAGATGGCGGGCCTGCCGAAGGAGGTCCGGCACGTGACCGACGCGCTTGACGCGGTCGGCAATACGACGAAGGCGGTGACCAAGGGCTATGCGATCGGCTCGGCCGGGCTCGGCGCCTTGGTGCTTTTCAATGCCTATAGCCACGATCTCGGGTTTTTCGCCGCGAACCCAGATCAGTTTCCCTATTTCAAGGGAATGGGCGTGGTGTCCTTCGACATTTCGAACCCCTATGTCGTGGCAGGGTTGATTTTTGGCGGCATGATTCCCTACCTCTTCGGCGGTATCGCGATGACCGCGGTCGGCCGCGCGGCGGGCTCCGTTGTCGAGGAAGTACGGCGCCAGTTCCGCGAAAAGCCCGGCATCATGCGAGGGACGGAGCGCCCCGATTACGGCCGCGCGGTCGACATGCTGACCAAGGCGGCGATCAAGGAAATGATCGTGCCTTCGCTTCTTCCGGTGCTTGCGCCAGTGGCCGTTTATTTTGGCGCTCTCTTGATTTCCGGCTCGAAGGCGTCCGCCTTCGCGGCCTTGGGCGCGTCGCTCCTCGGGGTCATCGTCAACGGGCTTTTCGTGGCGATCTCGATGACATCGGGCGGCGGCGCCTGGGACAATGCCAAGAAGAGTTTTGAGGACGGTTTCGTCGACAAGAACGGCGTCAAACATTTTAAGGGCGGCGAGGCGCATAAGGCTTCGGTGACCGGCGACACCGTCGGCGATCCTTACAAGGACACCGCCGGTCCGGCCGTCAACCCGGCGATCAAGATCACCAATATCGTCGCGCTCTTGCTGCTCGTCATCCTCGCGCGGTGACGCGAATGGAGCAGCATCCTGGCTGCGGGGCTTTAAGCTTTCGCGTCCACCCAAATTTGGCTTGCCGTGTTCGTCTTGTCGAGCAGGTCAAGTGGCGGATGACAAGATCAGAGCGGCGCGCAACGTCCTGAGTGGCGGCCCGCCCCGGCGTGGCCGGGACGCCAAGGCATTCCAATTTGAGATTCTTCGCCACGGCAAGCTGTCCGGCCGCGCTGCGGAGGAGGCGATCTCGACGGCAACCCGCGGTTCGCTCGCCGTATCCGGATTGCTCGCCGGAACGCCACCCTCGTCCCCCTAACCCCGAACCGCTGAATGAGTTGCAATTGCGGCGAATTTCCAACCACGCCTTAACCCATATGCTTCAAAATAGGGGAGGTGAACCGCGCTCCAAGAAAACTGGACCATTCCTCTTAGAGTCTGTCCGAAAAGTTCGTCAAGTCAGACAAAGCTTTCTGAGCATGAGGCGAATTGAGGCGAGGCGGAGAAAAGCGAGTGTGTTTCGGGTGAGATTTTCAAAATCCTTGGCCAGGCGGCGACAGCGATTGAGCCAAGCGAAGGTGCGTTCGACGACCCACCGCCGTGGTAAAACCGCGAAGCCTTTTGCCTGATCCGATCGCTTCACAATTTCGATTTTTAGGTGGGGCAACACCTTGGCAGCCGCCTTTCGAAAAGCCTGCCCTTGGTAACCGCCATCGGCGAAGAGCTTTTCGAGAAATGGGCACATGCCAAACAAGGTTGACAAAACCACCACGCCGCCGTCGCGATCTTGAATATCCGCCGGATGCACGAGGGCATGAAGCAAAAGGCCTAAAGTGTCGACGAGAATGTGCCGCTTCTTGCCGTTGATTTTTTTGCCCGCATCATAGCCGTGGGGGTCGATGCAAGCCCCCCTTTTTCGGCGCTTTTCACGCTCTGGCTATCGATGATAGCGGCGGTGGGGCTGGCCTCTCGCCCAATTTGCTCGCGACACCTCACATAAAGCGCATGATGAATAGTCTCCAACGTGCCGTCGTAGGTCCACAGGTCGAAATAATCGTAGAGCGTGCTCTTCGGCGGCAGGTCCTTGGGCACATAGCGCCATTGGCACCCCGTGCTCAACACGTACATGATCCCATTCACAACTTCGCGCACATCCACCTTGCGCTTGCGGCCGCCATGTTTGGCCGGGGGAATCAGCGCTTCGATATGCGCCCATTCCTCGCCAGTCAGGTCGCTTGGATAGCGCAGATTGTCACGCTTGTAATTCAGGCGGTTCGCAGTCGTCCACATTGGCGGCCCCTCCTCGAATCAGGCCGCCACCCTTAGAATCACAAATGATTCAGCGGATTCAACTTCTTTTCGGACGGACACTTAGGCAAGAGACTTGAATACAAAATGCCGGGCACTTTTCGTTTCTTGTTAGCAGTGGCTGTCGTGCTATGCCATCTCATCCACACGCCTTATTATCGCGACCTCGGATATTACGCGGTCAGAGCTTTTTTTGTCTTGTCCGGTTTCGCCATGACTGCCGGCCCTGAACGAAGTTTATGGTTTCGACCGGAAGCGGTTCTGGATCAATCGGTTCTTGAGACTGGCTCCGCCCTATCCGACACTGTGTTTCCTCACCGCGCTCGCCGTTCGCTGCTACTTTCTCGAAGCCGCCCGGTTCATGCCACGATGGGCATGTCCGGCGACGGCAGCCGATGTCGCGGAAAACCTCAGTATAATCCGGCTTCTATACGGTGGTCTGCAGTTTCGCTACATCGAGCCCGCATGGTCGCTTGCGGTCGAATTTATCATGTATGCCATACTTTGGATTGGCATGGGGCGAAGCGCTCGCGGAGCCTTCATTTGCTTCGCCAACGGCGCGGCTTAATCATTGGTTCAAATTATTCACCGGCGCGCCGTTCGCAGAAAGGTATTTCTCATTGGAATTGGCGTTGCTGAGCTTCTCTGCAGAAGCTTTGATTTATTTCTGGCGCGAGCGGAGCACGCTGCAGACGCGGGCAGATTTTGCTTTGTTCGTGAGCCTTGCCTGGCTGATCAATTTTTTCGCCGAGGGCACGCTCATGCCAGACGGCTATGCAAAACAGGCGGGATTTTATGTCAATATCGCATCGACGGCGCTTGTCGTCGTTTCGCAACCGGCGCTGCGGTCGGGACCGCTCGCGCGTCGCATCGACACCGTTCTTGGCAATCTGAGCTATCCGATTTTCCTTGTTCACTGGTTAGGCGGCTTTGCTGGCTATCTGCTTCTGTCTTCCACAGTTCCGCGTGGATGGGAGCTCGTGCTCGCGTCTGCTCCGGTCATTATCGTCTTGGCCGCGGCGCTCGCCTGGCTGAATGGCCGTTTCGTCGAACCGCTTCGATGGCGAGTTCGCAGTGCGGAAAGGCCGCGCGAAAATGCCGGCGCGGCGTCAATCTGTCTGGAATAAGGGTTCACGGCACCCCATTAACTGCGCGCGGCGGCACATTGCGCCGCCCCCCGCGCGTTGAGGACGTGCCGGCGCGCGCGATGCGCTCAAAAATGCAAAAGGTTGATAAACATGCCCTTGAGGAAGGTCGAACTCGGCGCCGGCCGTCGGCGTGGTGCGCGAAACGAAATCGATGAGCTTGCCGTCCTCCATGCCGTAATTGGCGACGCGCTCGACCTTTTTGTCCTTGGTGAAATAGACCGCGAAGACCCGCTGATCCGTGACCTTCGGCGCCATGAACTGCACGCTGCGATTGGTGACCTGGCTAACGTAATACCAGGCGTCGCCACCGACGGTGGATGTCGTCGTCGGCGTCCCCAAAAGGACTAGGATCTGCTCCGCGGAAGCCCCGGCCTTGACTTGTTCGGCCGATTTCGGGTCGAGCTGATAGCCATGGACGACTTGACCGTCATAGCCGAGGCAGCCGCCGAGTCCCAGCGCAAGCGCCGCCGCCAAGGCCAGTTTCACGCGGCCCCGTGTCCGGCCGTTACCACTCCGAATCCGCGCCCTCATAAGCTCCCTTCCGCACGCCTCCGAGTTGCGCATTTTGGCGAAGCGCTTTCCTGTCCAGGCCAGGCAAATGCCATGATGCAGGAAAATTCCAAATGAACACATCGCCTGCGTAATTGGTGCCACCGCGACGGACAACGGACCCGCCGCTGTCACCTATGCCTAATAATCCTTGCGTTTCGCCGTGCGATGCCTACCTTCCGGCCCAGGGAAATGCAAGGCCCGCGGATCACTGGGCAGGGCGTCCGGCGGCCGCCTTTGGGACGGGGCAGCATGGTACTCCGGCTCTTCCGGCGCTCCGCCAATCGGCAATTGATCGACCGGCTTTCCGGCGAGATCGTGGCGGCGGCCCGCGATCCTGTCCTGTTCACGGAGTACGGCATCGACGACAGCCTGGAAGGCCGGTTCGAGGTGGTGACATTGCATGCGGTTCTTGTCTTGCGGCGCCTCAATCGCATCGACCCGCCCGCGCCCGAAATTGCCCGGGATCTCACGGACGCCATTTTTCGCTCCTTCGAGATCGCCTTGCGGGAAATGGGCGTTGGCGACATAAGCGTGCCGAAGCGCATGAAAACCATCGCCGGGGCTTTTCTCGGGCGTGCCGCTGCCTATGACATGGCGTTGCGCGGGGGCGCGCCGGCGCTCAAAGCCGCGCTTGCGCGAAACGTCTATGATGGCCGCGGAAATCCGGAGAGGCTTGCGCGCTATGTGGAGGCCGCCAGCCAAGCCTTGGCCAATGCCTCGCTTGCGGCATTTATCACGGGTCCGGTTCCATTTCCGCGGCCTTCCGCTATTCGCTAAGGCGCGTCCCTAAAAAAGCCTTTTGGCTAAGATCTCGCTTGAGTAAGACCATTTCCTCTGACGAGATATAAGATTATGCGTCTTCTGAACATCGAGTCCTCTCCTCGTGGTCTCAAGTCTGCTTCCATCGCCATCAGCAACGCTTTCATCGAAGCATACCGCCAAGTCTGCCCAGAGGTCTTGGTAGACACCTTGAACGTGTGGGACGAAAAGCTGCCGGATTTTGACCAGGAAGCCATTGGGGCGAAGTACAAAGGGGTAAACAAGGAACCGATGGACCCAGCCGAGAGAGCCGTCTGGGACAAGATCCAAGAGCTGGCGGCACGCTTTCAACGGGCCGACCGAATCGTCCTGGGAGTACCTATGTGGAACTTCGCCTATCCCTACAAGCTAAAGCAGCTCATCGATCTATCTAGTCAGCGCAACATGCTCTTCACCTTTGATGGCAAGAAGTATGGTCCCTTGCTTAAGACCCCCCGGGCCCTAGTGGTGTACGCACGGGGAGGCATCTACGCGGAGGAACTTGGTGACGCCCGCCTCCCATTTCGACCATCAAAAAGCCTACTTCGACTTTTGGCTTAACTTCGTCGGCGTCAAGGAGGTGTGGTCGCTGGTGGTGGAGAGCACGACGTGGGGCGGGAAGGAAAAGGGGGAAGAAAGCATCGCGCGGGGCAAGAAGGAAGCAGCGAAATTGGCGACGGACTTCTAGGCTTACCGACCTTGATGTGGGTCGTTTGCGGTTGAGAACAATCATGATCCGCGAAATATTTCAAACTGCCGACGAACATGTTTCGATCATCCGCGTAGGTGGCGATGACATCCAGCACCGTTCCCGGTCCGAAATCCCGCAAGCCCAGTCCCGGCAAGACAGGCACCAAGCCAGGCGCGGCAAAATTCATGCGCATGCTTGTCGTCGCGACCGTGCCGGATAGCGGTCTCGACATAAGGCTTTGCGCCAATGAGACCGAATGCGCCGCGCTCGCGGACGCTTACGGCCTCGTCGCGATTTAAATGTTCGAGGCCGATTTCCATGTCCGGAAACAAGGTCCGAAAAGATACGTGGTCAGCGGCGTATTGCACGCGCTTGTGGCGCAAACCTGCGCCGTCAGTCTCGAGCCTTTCGAGACCCTTGTGAGCGCTCCAGTTGACGTGGATTTCGCGCCCTCCCGTCAGCCTTTGGGCGAGTCCGCCAGCCGGAAAATGACGGCGAGCAGCGCGGCAACGTTTGGTGGGCCGCAAGACCCCGCCGATCCGATTATCAACGGTCAAATCGATCTTGGCGCACTTGCGTCGGAATTTTTGGCCCTGAGCCTCGATCTTTATCCGCGCAAGCCGGGAGTTACTTTCGAAGACATGTATGTTGGCGGCGAAGCGTCTGGCACAAATTCGCCCTTCGCGGTTTTACGGCATCGTTCATAAAAACTTTTAGCGGCCCCCTTCACCTAATCGCCCCGCGCGATCACCTCGGGGTCGCTCAAGCGATGAAGCCGGTGCGCCGCCGCGTGCGCAAAACGCATGAGC
The DNA here is from genome assembly GCA_963712225.1 of uncultured Alphaproteobacteria bacterium. GTDB lineage: Bacteria > Pseudomonadota > Alphaproteobacteria > Rhizobiales > Beijerinckiaceae > Methylocapsa. The sequence goes on along the minus strand of CAVQHH010000035.1, from coordinate 7,456 downwards.
ACCGCGCGGCGGGTGGCGGCGGCCATGCGATGCTCTGGCGCTTGCCGCAAAATTTCCGCGCCAAAGCCATCGGACAAGATGAGCCCCGCGTCCTCGGGCATGATTTCGATTGGCACGGTTTCGGGGATCGCGAAAAAAAGCCTGTCGCAATGGGCGCGATAGTCCCGCCATTTGGCGTCCGCGCGGAAATCAGCGACGGAGGATTTAATTTCGACGATAAAAATCGTGGCGTCCATTGCGAGCGCGACGATGTCGGCGCGCCGTCCCGTTAGCAGCGACAATTCGGTGGCGGTCGAAAAGTTGAGCCGCCGCAACAGCCGCCTTGTGCCGCGCGCGACAATAAGCGCCGTCCCGGACTGGCGGCCGTCGCGCGGCGAAAAGGACTTTGGCAATCCCGGCACGGCGGATCCTTGATCGAGACTCGAACGCAAGCGATGATCGCCGAAAAAACCTGCGCGAGCCATGCCCTGTCAAGCGCCAAGATCATGGCGGACATCTTTGAACATGCGGGTTTGGGGGGTTGTATGTCGTGTGTTGCCGCGCAATTGTACCAAAATGTTTCAAGTGAAACGAGACCTGTGCGCGGCGCCGCCTTGGCAAGGCGGTGGGGGATTGGAGCGCGCTTGCCAGATTTTGAGAGGCAGCATCATTGCTGCGGCGAGTGAAGATCACAAGATTGGCGCTTTGGCGATGGGTTTGCAACGGTCGATTTTGCTGGCCCGCTCAGGCCATTTGCAGCCGCCAGAAGCGTTTGCAATTGTAAGCGATCACGGCGAGATGGATTTGCAGCCTTGCCTTGGCGAGGCCGATCCATCGCATGGAGCGAAAATGATAGCTGCGCTTCCACGTGCCAAAGATTTTCTCGATCCTTGCACGGACCGGGCGCAGCGGGCGGTTGTGCGCTTCGAGCGTGGCGGCTCTCAGCCAGCGGTGGCCTTTGCGCATCAACCGCGGGGTTCCGCCCTTCGCTGCGATCGCCTTTTCGACCGAGAGCGCGTCGTAGGCTTTATCGCCGTAGACCTCGCCCGGCTCATCCGGAACGATCGAAGGGGCGACATTGACATCGGGCTCGTTGGCCGCAGTGATTGCGACATCGCGGATGATTCCACTGTCCTTATCGACGGCAACATGCGCCTTATAGCCATGTGCCGGCGCGCGGCTTTTGTGCTTCACCCAAGCCGCGTCTTTATCGCCTTTGCTGGCCGAGCCGATGATCGTTGCATCAATGAGCGTGCCTTTGCGCACGCAAGCACCCTTGGATTCGAGATCAAGGGCGATGACCTCGAAGAGGCTGCGGTCGAGCCCATGCGCGGTAAGCTCGCGCCGAAAGCGCACAAAGGCGGTGCGCTCGGGCGTTGCTTCGTTCCGGGCAAAGCCGCAAAAGCGGCGGAAGCTCGCCCGGTCCGAGAGCGCCTCGGCCAGCATCACATCGGAAAGATCATACCAGGTGGCCAGCAACAGGGCTTTGAACATTGCAAGCGGCGGCCAAGCCTTCTCGCCATTGGCGGCATTATAAAGCCGCGCCATAACGGACTGCGCATGCGACCAATCAATCAATGCCCCAAGCGCGTCGAGGCTCGTTTGGCGTTCGGCCATTGCGCCGAAGCGAAACATCTCCTGCCCGATCCACCGGTGTGCCATGATCCACTCCCAGTCGTTGCAGGCAAAAAGAATCATGCGCAGCGAGCCAGCGCAAGCACCCGGAAGCACTTGCGCACAGGTCTCGTTTCACGTGAAACGTTTTGGTACGATTGGGGCCAAAAACCTTACAAGGCCTAATCGCGCCGGTAGGGCCCCAGTTTGAAATCCGGCCCAATTGACACAATTCTCGTGGGCAATTTCATGTATTTACCACAAGAATTGGGAGTAATCATGTCCGATCGGTTTTGGAAAATTCGCGGCAATGACGGTGGTCTACAAGTTTTCGAACGAGCCATTGCTGAGGGCTCTTTGTCAGAGTCAGAAATGATCGTAATTCTTCAGCGCCTCGCATCGCGACATCTCATTGATTACGAGGTGGTGTCCTCGTCCCTTCGCAAGAACGCCAACGGATATGCTGCGCACCTCGAAGTGCAGCGCTGCCATGGCAAGAATTATGCGTTGATGACGACCGGGAGCGACCATCACTACATCGCTACCGAGGAGATTAACCCCAAAAAGAGGTCGAAGAAAATTCCTCGCGGTGCGCTTCTTGCGCCCCATCGTCGCGGGCCGGCTCAAGGTTAAAACACCTTTAACCGCATCTTGATAATTTGCCGCAAGCTCGCCGGCCTCGCGGGCCAAGACGCTTAGCGCAGGATCGGATTTAAAGTGAATTTAGTCCTGCTCTAAGCCTTTTGCTTCGCATGACTTTTGCCGCGAAACCTGGTTCTTTTTTCGCGGGTCGCGCGCTCGTCGACATCGCAGCCGGCGGAAGGATCAAGCAAAAATGGAAGTGGCGCAACGGCGGCGGGATAGAATGCGGACAACGGCTAGTTTCACGGTCCTCGATCGCATTCCGGAATCCTTGCGCGCTTTCGCGATGCGGCGCGGCGCCGAACTTGCCGGCCTCGGCCTGATCGTCGCGACGGCGGGGCTTGCCTTGGCTTTGGCGTCTTGGTCGGTCCAGGACCCGAGCTTCAATCATGCGGCCGCGGGCCCGGTACACAACCTCCTCGGCGCGCCGGGGGCTGTTGCAGCCGACCTCGTCATGCAAATGCTCGGCCTTTCGGCGATCGCGTTTCTTACTCCGGCGAGCTTTTGGGGATGGCGGCTCATCGCCGCCCGGCGCCTCGAACGGGTAAAGGCCCGGCTGGTGCTATGGCTCGGCGGCGGCGTGTTGTCGGCGGGGCTCGCCTCTTTGCTGCCGGTCACCGCCCGCTGGCCCTTGCCAACGGGCCTCGGAGGGGTCGTCGGCGATGCGATTCTCGCGGTTCCTAGCCGCATGCTCGCCGGGCACCACTCCGGAATGCTATTATTTGCCGCCATCCTGGCGGGCGGCGCGATCCTCGGCCTGTCGGCCTCCATCAGCCTGCGCGATTATGCTTCGACGAATTTGGGCGAGGACGAGGAAGACACTTCGCCGGACCGCGATGACACGCCCCTGCCGGAGGATCAGGACGCCGCCGGAGAGCCAGGCTATACGCTCGTTTTGCTCGGCGCCATCATTCATGCCGGTCTTAGCCTCAAGGCGGCGTTGGCACGTCAAATCGCGCGCCGGCGCGCGCCGTCACTGCCCGTGTGGCCCGCCGCGGCGCGGCAGCCCGAAGGCGCCTTCGAGCGGCCGCTCGACCTCGCCACGGAGCCGCTCCACTGGCCACAGTCCGAGCCGGTAGAGTCCCATTTCGACGCCAGCGCCTATGCCCCGCCCGCCGCCCGCGCGGCAAGCGGGGGGACCTTGCCGGGGCAAAACCAGGACCAGGATCGCGACATCTACGCGCCGCGCCGCGTCATCGCACCGGCAGCCGGCGCGTTAAAGCCCGGATCGCGCGCACGCAAGGAGGTGCAGCCCTCGTTGCTCGACCGACTGGCGCGGCCCGACTATATCTTGCCGCCGCTGCACATCCTCGGCGAACCCCGAAAGCCAGCCGCGAACAAGGTCTCCGAGGACGCGCTCGGCCAGAACGCAAGACTGCTTGAAGGCGTGCTCGAGGATTTCGGCGTCAAGGGCGAGATCATTCACGTGCGGCCAGGTCCGGTGGTGACGCTTTACGAACTGGAGCCGGCGCCCGGCATCAAATCCTCGCGGGTGATCGGTCTTGCCGACGACATCGCGCGTTCGATGTCGGCCCTGTCGGCCCGTGTCGCCGTGGTTCAGGGACGCAACGCCATCGGCATCGAATTGCCGAACCAGCGGCGCGAGACCGTCTATCTGCGCGAATTGCTCGGGTCCCAGGATTTCGAGAAAACCAAACACCCACTAGCGATCGCGCTCGGCAAGACAATCGGCGGCGAGCCGATCATCGTCGATCTGGCAAGAATGCCGCATCTTCTCGTCGCGGGCACGACGGGATCGGGCAAGTCGGTTGCCATCAACACGATGATCCTGTCATTGCTCTACCGGCTGAAGCCGCGGGAATGCCGCCTCATCATGGTCGATCCGAAAATGCTCGAATTGTCGGTCTATGACGGGATTCCGCATTTGCTGACGCCGGTCGTCACCGACCCAAAGAAGGCGGTCGTCGCGCTAAAATGGGCGGTTCGCGAAATGGAGGAGCGCTACAAGAACATGTCGAAGCTCGGCGTCCGCAACATCGACGGGTTCAACGCCCGCGTCGCGGAGGCGGAGGTCAAGGGCGAGACCCTCATGCGGACGGTCCAGACTGGCTACGATCGCGAGACCGGCGAAGCGATCTACGAACACGAGGCGATGCAGCTTTCGGTCCTGCCTTTCATCGTGGTGATCGTGGATGAGATGGCCGATCTGATGATGGTCGCCGGCAAGGACATTGAAGGTGCGATCCAGCGGCTTGCCCAGATGGCGCGCGCGGCGGGCATTCACCTCATCATGGCGACGCAGCGCCCCTCCGTCGACGTCATCACCGGGACGATCAAAGCGAATTTCCCCACCAGAATATCGTTTCAGGTCACTTCCAAGATCGATAGCCGCACGATCCTAGGCGAGCAAGGCGCCGAGCAGCTTCTTGGGTCGGGCGACATGCTGTACATGGCGGGGGGCGGGCGCATTTCGCGCGTGCATGGGCCTTTCGTCATCGACAGCGAGGTCGAAAAGATCGTCGCGCATCTGAAGACCCAGGGCCAGCCAGAATATCTCGACGCGATCACCGAGGACGACGACGGGGACGACGATGATGGCGATGGGCCGGCGCCGGGCAGCATGGATGCCGAGGAAGCGGGCGATCTCTACGACCGTGCCGTCAATATCGTTCTGCGCGACAAAAAATGCTCGACGAGCTACATCCAGCGCCGCCTGTCGGTCGGTTACAATAAGGCGGCCTCTCTCGTCGAACGAATGGAACAGGAAGGCGTGGTCGGCGCGCCCAATCATTCGGGAAAGCGCGCGATCCTCGCCGGCGGCGGCATCGACCGCGGTGCGTTCGATCTTGCGGACGATGGGTGATTTGGCGGGCTCGCGCCGCATATGTGTTCGCTGCCTGTTTCAGGCGGTTTGGACGCTTGGCTTTGCTCGCCGCCTCTATCCGCGCCTGGAGATGGCCCCTCATAATAATCGACGGGGCTTCGGAATAACGGCATATTTTGCCGTCAAAGACTATAAAACTTGTGGATATTTACAAATCGGCTCAATTTTGTCCCCGGCTGGATGCGGTTGGCCTGCCTTCACGAGCTTGCACCTGCGCCCCTGTTTCCTCGCCGATCACGACAATTGGCAAACACACTTAAGGCTACTGCCTGTGCAACAATCCGACAGACATCATTTCGTGCCGAAACTGCTTCTTAGACCTTGGTTGGTTGAACAGGACGGGCAACGCAATCTCCATGGATATTGGTGGAATGCCAAAACTCAGAAGTTAGCTTGCAAGAAGCGGGGCCTAGAGGCCTTCTGCTTTCAGCTCGACCTTCTGAGCTTGCGCGCCCACAAGCTCGGACGCGATGCAATAGAACGTGTGTTTTTCGGAGAGATTGACAGGAAGGGTGCCCAAGCGCGTGATTTACTCCTCGAAAACGGGCCTGCAAAACTGTCCTCTGAGCGGCGAGTTGACTTCGCGCGGCTGCTTCTTTCCCTTGAGGCACGCCGCCCGGCAACCGTCAAACGGATTCGAACAGACGGTCGGGATTATTTTGCGAAAGAGCTTAATACTGATCGTCAGATACTTGCCGCGATGGCTGAGCACGGTGTTGTTGAAACTCCATCCGACTACGTCGAAAATGTGCTCGGTGTATCCCTCGAAGACAAGGCGCTGGCGGGAATTCAACGGTTGATTGACAATCCTGCGGTCGGCAACGTTCTAATCAACGCGCACTGGGACCTGAAGAAACTTGGACTTTCCGACGGCTCCTTTGTTTTATCTGATCGTCCTCTCATAAGGATACACGGGTACAATAGTCCGGGAGCAACATGGGTGCTTCCGCTGACGCCCGAAGTGGCGTTCTTTGCAGTCAATCATGCGGCGAACTTAGCGAAGCTGCGGAGCGTTCCTGCGCATCGTTTTGCGAAAGAAACGAACAAGTCCAGCGCTTTGCAGACGGAGCGCTTCGTGTTCAGCGCCGACCTGCACCACGAGGTATGGCTGGGGAAATACCTCCGCCAAAAGACGCGCGCAACAGCCGCGCCTGACGGGGCGGAGAGCCTTGCGGGAGCAAGAGCGGTGTTCGACATCACGGCGGCCCAACCTCGTCGTCTCTTCGCCGAAAATCATGGAGGCCAGGACAAAAACCACGGCTAGGCCGAGGCCATGCCATAAGAGGGGCGTGATGGAAAGTATGGCCGCTTTGTGAGGGCGCCAAAAACTTGAGCAAAACCAGCTCAAGAATAATGCGGACAAATTTTTCGATAGTGGAGAGCATCATGGTCCCTCTATCCATTCTTTGCAGTCGTTGCCGAGCGTGTAGACTGCGGAAAAAGAGCGGCGTGGCTCGCCGAAAAACCACAGGAGCGTAACGAGGTTAAGCCACGATCGGCGAAGCTGAGCGGGGAACTGAGTGGAGAGAAAAATGAGCGTTCAATTCCACACCCAATATGTCCGAGGATTTTGGATGAATTGCGCCATAGGTCTGATCCCCGATTTTTTGATCGGTGTTGCGGTGGCGCATTTTACCGATGCAGGTTTTATTGCCGTTCCAGTCGTGATGATCGGACTGCCAGCCATCGCATTCCTGCTTTGGCTCAAACAGTTCCCGTTAAGAGTAATCCTGGCCTATCTCGGTCGAGAGAAGGCGATCGCGAGAACCCTGGATTATCTTAAGGATAGGCACTTCCCTCGCCCAGAGAATACCTATATTGACGGCCCGGGCTACTTCTCAGAAATGGTGCAAAACGGCGAACTGGAATGCCAGCAGCGCATCGATGCCGCCGGAATTGTGATGATGTTTGAATGCATGCGAGCGTTCCAGCAGGTCCTCGCATTGATGGCCGCCAGCATGAATATGGAAGAAGCAATCAAACGTTACGAGCGGACCTTCATTGGCGCGGCGAGGGAAGAAGGATTGAAGGCCGTTCGATGACCGCACGCGATTTGGCCGGTGTTTGCGAAGACCGGCGGCGATATTTTGACCTAACTGGCACGCCCAGCGGCGCGCAGGCGTATTGGACGCTTGGCATTGCCCGCCGCCTCCATCCACGCAAAGATGGTCTCTCATGATCGGCGGGACTTCGGCGAAACGGCATATTTTGCCGTCAAAGACTATAAAACTTGTGGATATTTACAAATCGGCTCAATATTGTCGCCGGCTGGATCCGTTTGCAGGTTAGAAAACGCCGGTCGAGGTTGGAAGAATGCTCACGAAAAAAGGAAAATACGGTCTTAAGGCGATGGTTCACCTCGCCGGACGCGCGGTG
>CAVQHH010000034.1:0-23957 GCA_963712225.1 uncultured Alphaproteobacteria bacterium | reverse complement strand
CGATCCCCAGCATTCGTGATCTTCGAGCGGCTGTCTTACAATCCCACTCCACCCCCGTCAGCCGCCCAATCACTCGCTCGCGCGTGCCGAGGCCGGTGCGAAATCGAACTCCGTGGCTCGAGCGGCTCGACGAGCCCTATGCTACAACCTCCGGGTTCTTGGAACTGGCGACGCACCTCCTGCTCGTGGCGCGCCGCCGAAAAGCCATGGCCAAAAGTGAGCCGGACCCAAACTTCGGAGCGATACGCCCTTCTCGCGGCTCGCGCTCGACTATTGCGCCGAACAATCCACTACCTGACCCGATGAAATGCTTGAGTGCCGGGTTTTGTCGGCTGGTTCGTGACTTTTTCGGCAATGCTAGGACTTATGGAATTTATATTTCGTGCGCCTTTGTTCCATCTCGATTTTTATGGGCTATTTACTATCTGCCTTTGCGATGGACGTCCCTCACAGCGATTAAGCCTCGGGAAGCCTTCAGCCATCAAGAATTGAGTGAATTTAAAGGCAAGATCATGCGTATCAGTTCAACCGACGTCATCGAGGGCGGCCGCGTTCTCTATTCGATCGGCAAGATAAAGGCTGCATCCGCTTGGCACGCCGCGAATGGCGCCCCTCCCCAAGCCAATTGGCGGGAACTCGTGGTGAGCGAACTCATCCGCAAAGCGGAAGATATCGACGCCGACGCGATCATCGCCTTAGAGTACGAAACTGACAGTATCGTTCCAATCGAAGGGACTGCGGTGCAACTCAAGCGCATCCTCGCCACAGGCGTCGCTGTCAAGCTTTCCTGCGCAGCGTAGTGCATGGTCTTCGTGCAGACTTTTCGGTCAAGATCATGGACTTGCTTCGGGAAAGTGGAGAGTTCGTTATGAGGTATGAGGAACTCGTTAACACAGCAGAGACGATTGCCGTCGCACCAAGCGGATGGGGAGCTTGCCCAGTAGCTCGGAGATGATCATCGCTTAGGCCATGACCGTGGCATGACGCATCGCGGCGGCCATGCGCACTCGGGCACCGAGAAGCGGATGCGCCCCATTCGCCGAGCCAGCCGCCGGGGCCGGCCCGCGCCGGCGTTGACCTTCGGCGCTCAAGCCGAGACCAAAGCCCGTCTGCCGGCTCTCAGAAAACGAGCAGGCCGCGGGTCTCATACACGGAGCGGGTCCCTTCGCCGCCGGCCTGAATTCGGCCGATGGCCATGACGGCCGCGACGATGGCGTCGATTTTCTCGGTCGATCAGTCCTTATCCGGCTTTTCATTGCCGGCCGGATCCTTGCGGACGCTGACATTCGACGCGCACCAGGTCGCGATCGGGTTGCCGCCATGCCGAAGCTCCCGATCAATCAGGAGGCGCAGGAATTCCGCAGACGCCGGCCCCATGCTAGAAAAGCCCTGACCAAACTCGACCAGCGGCAGCCCCGTGTCCTGGAGGTTGCGCACGCAAAGGCATGGCGACTGCGCGGCAATCCCGGTTCTAGCTCAGGTCACTTCAACCATCCTTTGTCCACGGCGAGCCAGGTAGAGCGGCGCTTGCCGGTCGCGCGCGGCGCGCGGGCAAGCATGCTATTTGGCTGCGCAACGCCTCCGCTACAACTGCAAGCCGCAATGCCGTGCCAAGGAGCTTGCCAGATCGAGCAGAACCTCGTCCGCCCCTGCCCAACCGATGAAAGAAAGACCGACAGGACAGCCGGAGGCTGTGCCGACCGGTATTGTGATCTGCGGCAACCCACCAAGACCCGCGATGCAGGTCAGGCGCATGACGCGCAGGCGGAAGGATTCGAGATCTTGCTCGGGCGTGGCGAGTAGCGGCGAAATGCTTGGCGCAGTCGGAAGACAGAGGATTGTTCCGGGCTGGGCCAAGCTGCGGATCCGTTCGCTCGCTCGGGTCTGCCCACCGCGTGCGCTTTCGACATCACGATCCGATACGCGCGCCGCGATCTCCATTCGTTCGCGAATACCTGGCCCGAGTTTCGGGTGGTGCCGCTCGATGAAGCCCCCGTAATTGATCCAAACTTCCCGCGCCTGGATGATACGAAAGCACTCCCGCCACGGATCGAGTCCGCCCGGCGCCGCGCAATCGACAACAGGTTTAGGCAATTCCTCGGCCATCACGCCCAGCGCGAATCGAAGCAGCGCCGCCACATTGCCATCGGCTTCGGCAAAGGCGTCGTCTAAGAAGACGAGGTTTCGAATCGTGTCGCGCGAGCGCGGCCCGTCGAGCAAGACCGCCCCGACCGCGCGGAAGACGCCCGGGCCGCTCGCGAACCACCCTGCCACGTCGAAGGACGGCGCCATCGCCATGGCCCCGGAGAAATCGATTCGGCCGTGCGTGGGCCGAATACCATAGACGCCGCAAAGGGCTGCCGGAATGCGCACCGATCCGCCGGTATCGCTGCCCAAGGCGAAATCGCAGGCGCCGGAGGCGGTCGCCGCTGCCGATCCGCTCGATGAACCGCCAGGCAGGCGGCCAGGTGCCCGCGGGTTGGCTGGCGTGCCGTAGTGCGCATTGGCGCCAGTGACGCTGTAGAAGAATTCATCGCACACCGTCTTGCCGACGACGGTGGCGCCAGCATCAAGGATCTTGATGACGGCCGCTGCCGACGACGAAGCCGGAGGGCACGTGCTCAACCAATCGGGGCTGCCGCCGCTGGTGCGGGTGCCAACGATATCATACATATCTTTCACGGCGGCGGTAAGGCCAGCGAGCAGGCCATCCGGGGCCCCGTGGAACGGCGCAGTCAAGTCGTGCGGGACGAAAGCGGTATGGAACAAAGGTAATGTCGGCATGCGAGGCTCATTGAATTGGCGAGTTATGTCACGTTCGTGGTTTTCATTGTCAATAGTGTGGGGCACGGCCGGCAATGAGCGGGGGTTGGGGGTGCCCGCAGGAAAGCACCTTCAGAGGCCGAAATAATCGCGGTAGCAGCCGATGAACGTCTTCACTCCTTCTTTCAGGGGGCGTTCTTAAAGCCAGCGAAGTCAGAGCAAGAAACTCATCCTTTCACCGTCAGCATCGAATTTTTCGATAGTCGCGCGGATGCTTGTTACGCCATAGTGTTCGCCACTCTCAATCTTGACACAGGCAATGGGCCAATAGCACGATAGAGGTCGACGAGACCGGAACGGTCCTGACGGAACCACCGCACGAGCCAGTCGTGGTATGCATTCGCGGCCGCCTCTGGGCTCACGCCGCGTCGCAAGACAGCCGCCGAATGATGCGCGGCCTTCATGCCCGACATCACAGCCTTTAAGATGCCATGTGACGATAGCGGGTCGACGATCGACGCCGCATCGCCTGTAAGAAAATACCCCGGCCCGGCCGTAGGATTTGCAATAGTCCAGCTGACGTCGATGCCGCGTCGTTGTCGTATCGGCTGCAGACCGGCGAATTCGACCGGACGCCAGTCGTTAGGGGGCCGCGCTCCGCGCAGCGGCAGGCGGACCCATTGGTAGAGGCTTGGGCGTATGCGCGCCATCCATGTCCATCCGCTGGCGTCGGACGCAATCTTCGGGTTTGGGTCGAGCTCCAGCGATGTCCCTGCGCATAGCCAAACCAGGCGACCCGCGGCGGGCCATGACACTCAGTCTGCAAGTTGAACGCCCGCGCGAGCCACCGCTGGCGTCCGCTAGCATCGATGACGAACGCGCAGCGCCAGGTTCCCGCTTTCGTCTCGACGCCAGCAACGTGATTGCCTCGGACGATTGGATGCAGCTCGCCGCAGGGCCGAACGATCAGTGCGCCGGCCCGGCCCGCGCCGTCCAGCAGGATCGCATCGAAATCCGGCCGCCACAGTTGAAACCCTTTCCAGGGGCCTCCCTCATCCCGGCCGAAAGGCACGAAACGAAGCGGTTCCCCGCCCCAGGCGACCCAGTGGCCTTCGTAGCGGAGAAAATCTGCCGTCTGGACGGCATCCATCACGCCGAGACGCCTGAGAAGCGGCTCGATTCCCGGATGCGCCGCCTCGCCAGGCCTAATCCTCGGAGCGACGTCGCGCTCGAGCACGACGACGCGGAGCGCACAGGAACGGGCGGCGATTGCGGCGGCCGCGCCGGCCGGGCCGCCGCCAACAATCACAAGGTCGGTTTCCGCAATCGGTTGCATAGCCCCCTATGCGCGCCGCCACGCGCCCTGGTCCTCGCGCCAGAACAGCATGCTGTCAGAGATCTCACAGTCGAATTTCTTTGCGACGCGCGTGCGGCGACGCCGGACATCCTCCGCCAGCTCTTCGCTCCCCGAGGCCGAAACAAACACATAGTTGAACCCAGGCCCAACGAGCGCGGCGTTGGCGCGCGAGGCCTCTGTCGCCCAATCGGCGATCGTTTCCGCGGTGACGAGCCAGAGGTCGGTGTCGCTCACGCGGCCGTTCGCCGGTGGGAGTGCCGCGATGCACGCACGCAGGGCCTGCATGCGCCGGATCAGCTCGGTGGCGTCGATCCACGAAATCAGACGGATATCGAATGCATTGCGCAGACTATTGCTCACATAATCCGAACGATCGAGGCTCGCTGAATTGACATACTCCTTGCCGCGCAGTCTTTCGAAAAACGGGCCATATTCGCCGTCCCACCCAGGTTTGGTTTGAACCTTGCCAGCTTTGACAAGGGGATGATCTGGATGGTAGCCGAGTTCATTGTCCATGAGTGGGATTGCGGTCGGGCTCGCGAATGTGCTCTTCAGACCCATGTGAAAGGTGCGAGACGCGTCGGGCGCGACCGCCGGCCAGAACGAATTGAGCGCGGCGCAAAGTTTCGCATCCTCGGGAAAAGGGCTCCCAAGACCGTAGGCGGCGTAATAGAGTCCTAAGTCGTCCCGCACGAGAGAGACGTCCCAGCCTGGCTCGAACTCGTTCGAAGCGGCATCGGGGAGGAAACTCGTGAAGCGCTTCTTGCGGTCCGGAGCATGGGTGCGCGTGGCCAGTGGCCGAGGCCCCACGACCGCAACTACGGTTTCATCGTTGCGGTCGAACGCCTTCCTTGACGGCGCACCTGGCCTGGGAAGTTCGAGGTTCGCCGGCCGTCGTCCTTCGCAGAGAGGCCAAGGCGCACCTTGGGCGAACTGCTCCTGGCGATTTTTAGATCGCGGCGAACCCAATTGGCCACTTCGAGCTGATCGGCCAACGGAAAAAAATCGGGAGGGGCGACTAACGAATATGCCGGAAAGTTCTGGCGGCGCCCGGAAAGGCCGCCCACAACCGCGACGACCGCGCCGTCGCATGTGTCGTCGATAAAGTGAACCGCTTCATATTTTCCGGCCTTCAACACAACGGTGAATTTTGCTTCCGGTAACAGCTGCATGTCATCGATCGTAACGTCTGCTCCCGTGGCCGCTTGGACGACCCGATGACGAATGTTGACAAACTCCGGCGCAATGCGGGCAACACCGCTCGTCGGCAATTGCAGCGAGGAAGAAAAGCGGTTGGCGGTTGTTCCCGGCGGCACGACGAAACGCACGACCTTGTTCTTGCGGGACACGGAGTTCTTCTGTTCGGACGTCCGCACGAGTTGATCGTGCGGTTGTGCCGCAACGAGCACCGAGGCACCGACGCGACGCAACGCAACGAGATCGTCGGTGTTTTTTGAGTGCGGACAAATGGCGGCTTTTCGATATCGAAGCCCCTAGCGACTTTCACGCCGCCAGCCGAGTGAACGCGTTTGAGCTTCTCGTTGCGATGGTATTCGATGAAGTCGAGCGTAATCGTCGCGCCCGCAACGCACGTGCTACCCGCAAAAAGTTTATGGCTCGGAAATAGGAATGTACGGTGCGGATCATTGCGCTCATCACGCCGGCCCATGATTGGGTCCGCCGCCAACGGCCGCCGCGCCTCGGCGAAAAATGCCGCATAACGCGCCGGCGTTACGGCAATTCCCGATTGACCGGCTGGATCGTTGCGAAATCCGCGCCTAGCGCCGTCCCACGCCTCGCCGCGGGTGCCGACTCGTGCGATCCCGGTACGGGAGAACACGAAATCCGCGTGATAACCATGCGCAGTGCTCGCCCCTGGCCTGTATTCGTAGGCAAACACTCCGATGACGACATCCTTGAGGCTGGCTGGGTCGATAGGCCGCAGGCCATAAATGTAGTTTTCGACGGCGTCAAGTTCGGCCAGCGTCGGATAGGCGTCCATCGACGTCGCCGGGTTACCAGTTGCTGACGGATGGACGTCGGGACTGGCGAATGCGTGATAGAGGAGGCTGGCGGCCGGGAATCCCGGCTTGATGCCGCGTGTACCCGCCAGGCTGAAGTCCTCGAACCCAGGAACGCTGCGGTCAATGGCGAGCTTGCGCGCCAGCTCCGCTGCAAGATCGGCCTTTCCAATATCGAGACCGTGCTGCTTGAGCAGGCTCCGCCATCCCATGCCTGCGAGCCGAGCGCAGGCAGCTTTGACCTCATCAATCTGCACCATTTTCTTTTCTCCCCGCCTCGTCCCTCTCCGCGGACCCGGCGCGTCCTGCGGTTGCGGTCTTACCTGTCGCGCATTATCAGAATTTGTCCCATTATTTGAAAATAAGACGCGGCGAAGGCTTTGTCAGATTCGCGGGTTTTACTTGCTCTACTGTCATCCCGGAGAGAGCTCGGCTACGTGATTCCAATGCCTTAGCCTCGCCTCGCCACGATCGAAAACGGCCCCTACTTGCTCAATGTGACAATGCCCTTGCGGACCAGACTGGCAATGTGATCACGCACCCGGCTTTCAAGAATGGCGACGGTTTTGTCTTTCATCGAGGCGCGACGCAACGGTCTCCTTGCTAGGGCTCGTCACCGCGTTGCGGGCTTCCAATCTCTCGGCCCGATAGATCGTGTTACATGGCACAAATCAGCTTTAGCGGCTAGACCAGAACCCATCTCTCGCCAAACAAGGATTGTCTGGAGACCCGCGCGATACAGGGATCGCTGCGCGCAAGGTTATCGCGCTCCGGAGCTCGGTGACCTACACCACCGCTATGAACGCCGTGCCGTTTCGGCGGCACAGATGCGTCCGTAACGACGTTGAGATGTTCTGTCTCTTCGGTACATTTTGGCCGAGACGCGCACGCCGGCCGCCGAATTCGGTTCCCAGCAATTCCGGCCCAGATCACTTCCACCATCCTTTGTCCACGGCGAGCCAGGTGGAGCGGCGCGGGCCGGCCGCGCGCGGCGCGCCCGCCAGCATGCCCGCCGTCACGGGAGCCGGTTCATTCCCGGCGCGATTGCCATCGGTTTGGCCGGGCGCAGGCCCGAGCTGGTCCTCGAGGCCGCGCCACTTCGCTCCGGACCACCGATCCGCTCCGGCAATCCAGGCGGCAGCGCGCGCGTAGACCCGGCAGTCCAGCACCTCGTTGCGTTCCCGCAGCTTCTGCCACTCGAGTTTCTGGAAGCCGCGGCGCGTCGTCACGGTCACCAGCTGTTCGGCGACCAGCTGCTTGATCCATTCGGCTTCCGCGCCCTGCGGGAGATCGATGAAGCCCGGCGGGGCGGCGGCGCCCGCGGCGATTTCTTCATCCGTGGGAGCGGCAAGCCTGAGATAGCGATAGGTCTCGGACTTGAAGGTCGCGACGGCGACCGTCCAAAGCCGTGCACCGCGGCGGATCTTGCGGCCGCGTTCCGTCGCATCGACAAAGCTCGGGCCGGCGACCGGCGCGGCCCGGTTGAACCCCTCGACGCCCTTGACCGGTGCGACCTGGGCAAACCCGGCCCCGCGCGCCCACGCATAGACGGCGGGAGCCTGATAGCCGGTGTCGACGGCGAGCTTGGCGATGCCAAGCCGTGCGCCATGGGCATGCGGCCAGGTCCGCCCGAGCAGGCTCGTCAGTTCGCCCCAGCTCGCTTGGCGCTCCGGACCGCCAGCGATCACAATATGGTCGACGAGCCAGCTGGTCAGGCCGCGGCCCCAGGCCCAGATCGAGACCTCGATCCGGTCCTTCTGGACGTCCGCGCCGGCGGTCAGGAACAAGCCGCCGCCCGGCACCGTGCCGATGCGCCAGGCTTCGCGCCGCTCGTAGAGCCGCTGCCAATCGGGCGCTTCGCCGGTCTCGATCCAGGTCTCGCCGAGGACCCCATTTTGGAAGCTGCGCTTGGCCTCGTCCGTTGCCTGCGCGGCCTCCCACATCCGGGCGATCCCGGTCCAGGACAGCCAGCCTATTGGCGAATAGAGGGCGGACAGATGAAACCCGATGGTGCCGGGATCCGCCGGCGTGGCGGCCGCCTGCCAGCGGCCCGCGGCCATCATCGCGGTCTTGTGGCGCTCCTCGATCGATCTCTCACAGGCCTCGCAGGCATAGTGCGCGGTCTCGGGCTCTGGCCTTCTCCCAGCGCAGCCGCTCGAACCGGAGCGCCTGTGTCATGACCGCAATGCGGGCACGGCACGAAGAGCCGCCTCTGGTCGATCGCCTCGAACTCGCGCTCGATGCGCGAGACGCCATGGATCGTCGGGGTCGAGGTGAGAAAGATTTTCGACCGCCACGCGAAGGTGCGGGTGCGCGCCTCGGCGAGCGCGACGGGATCGCCTTCCTCGCCGGCGGACGGCGGATAGGCATCGACCTCGTCGAGAAACAGATAGCGCGCCGACATCGACCTGAGGCCGGCCGCGCTGTTGGCCCCGGTGATGACCAGGAGCCCTGCCGGAAACTCCTTCGACAGCATGGTGTTGCCGGCGCCGTAGGGCGGGTCGCTGATCAGCAGATGAGGCATGGCTCCATCGAGAAGCCGGGCCACGCCGGCGCCATTGGTCGCTTCGCCGCACAGGAGACGGTGGCGCCCCAGAACCCAGAGATCGCCGGGCCGCGTGACCGGCGCAGCGGGAGGTTTGGGAACCTCGTCTTCGTCCGTCTGCCCGCCTTCGCCGTCCCCATCGAGACCATCGAGCAGGCGATCAAGGTCGTCTTCGCCAAATCCCAGGAGATCGAGGTCGACACCGTCGTCCCGCAGACGCGCAAGTTCTGCGGCGAGCACCGTGTCGTCCCATAAGGCATTCAGCGCGATCTGGTTGTCGGCGATCCGGAAGGCCCGCGCTTGGGCATCGCTAAGATGCCCGAGCAGGATCACCGGGATTTCGACGAGGCCGAGGCGCTTGGCTGCAAGCAGACGCCCGTGCCCGGCGATCAGCACGCCGCGCTCATCGACAAGGCACGGCACGTTGAAGCCGAATTCCGCGATCGAGCCTGCGATCTGCGCGACCTGGGCTTCGGGATGCGAGCGGGCGTTCGCGACATAGGGCAGGAGACGGTCGATCGGCCAATGCTCGACGCTATCCGGCAGCCGGGGCGGCATGATCGTGGGCAATTCCGATTGTTTGGGGTGGTAACCACAGCGCCTGCCGGTTACCGGGACCGGTTACCAGATGCTGGGTGGAAAAAGTCGCGTCAGGTCAAATAGTTGCGGAGTTCAGCAAACGCAGGCGTCTGGTAACTGGTAACTCAGATTTTGCGGCTGACGGTGGCGAGGTTTCGGGCTGGTGCCCCCCGCATTGGCTATCGGCCAGGAAGGACCCATGCCGGCCCTCCGGCAGGGCATCTGAGCGCGACTCTTGCAAGCATGCCAACGAAACTAGCGGATTCGGTGCGTTCCGTCCGAGCGAAAAGTGTCTGGCAGACATCTTTCGCTCTACCACGCCGTCGCCGCTGCGATCGTCCTATCAATGAGCCGTCGCTTCGAAAGTCCTTTCGGCAGGTGATGCCCGTTGAGTCGCCAGGCGATGGCGCAGAGAGCGTAGCGCCAATGCTCGTGCGCGGCGGCACGCTGGAGTCCTACCTTCCAGCATACGGTCTTCCACCGCTCGCCCGATGCCCGCAGCCAGATCACCTTGCGGTCTGTCGGCTCCAGCCAGTTCAACCAGCCCAGCGTCTCTTCCATCCGGCTGATTGCATCGGCGCTCGGCCTGACGCGTGTGCCGCGTGACGGCTCCTGGCTCACAAGATCACTGAACTCGTAGAGGATCCTTGGCCAGCTGTTGAAGCGCCCGGGGACGCACACATCCGGCAGCCGCCTCGTCACGTCGGCCGCTTCGACGAAGCACGCTTCGACCAACGAGCGAGTCCAATGGGCTTCAGGCATTCCGAACCTCCTCCGTGGCGCCGACCGGACCCGAACAAGAACCGGCATCCATTTCGATAGGCTGGAAGCCGACTGCCCGCTGCAAGCAGTCGTGAACGGTTGCAATTCGGGGTTCGCTAAACCTAACAGTGCGAACTGATTCGTCCAAAGGAGCCGAGAATCGGGTAATGTCTCAGTTTGAATTTCTGCTTCCGGACCCTTTGCGGAAGTTCGCTTCAGGGTTCTCGACGACGGGAGTTGACCCCAAAGCCACGTCGGCTTAGCCGGTTCCGAACGGCAGCCTACAGGCAAACAAGCCCGCTACAATTAAACACAGCCTTGTGTTATCGTTCATGGGATGTGAGACCCTGGTCGTGCGCATCGGGTGACGGCGGGCCCGGCTGTTATGGCATTACAATCGAGTTCTTCTGCGTGGTGATCCTAAGCTCGAAGCAGCAGCTGTGTCTGACCCAGCTCACATAACGCCAGGAGCTACCGGTCCGCATGTGAAAAAAATTCAACAAGCTCTCAATAAGCTCGATCGAGCTAACCTCATGGAAGATGGGATCTACGGACATAGGACGGCAGCAGCGGTGCTTGCGTATAAGCGGGCCCGGAATATCGTCAACCACAAGTACCAAACCCTCAAGCAGACAATATCGTTGGGAAGATGACGATAGCTGCATTTGACCGAGAGTTGCTTGGTTTACCTGAGCCGAACGTGATTATTGGTAGACCCACCTTCAGTGCATTTCTATCCTTCGCGGTTACTCAGCCTCCAGTCGCCCCAACAACTGCCAACGTCAGTGCGGTTATCCGGGGCAATCCGCATGTCCGGGCAAATGCTTCGGACAAAGACGGGCTGCCTCCAAGCGTACCGCCCGGTCAAGCCTATGAAGTCGATGTTTCAGTTATCCCTCCTCTGACCGGCAGTGATTTCATTGACCTGGAGATCATCAACACGGGCGCAACTAACGGAATTGCTGTAATAGATAAGAAGAAAATCCAAAGTACAACGAAAATTTCAGTCTTGGGAAGTAGCCAGACAGTGCCTGGCCACGGTGGAAAACTGCAGATACAAGCCAGTCTGAATGGAAAGGTTCTCGCCACTTCTAACGGCTTTACTGTGTGCGCGCATCCAAGGAGCATTACAGCGCATACACCACCTGCTATAGACGTCAACGACTTGAGTGGCGTCGGGATGATCGTCAGAGAAACGCTCGAATTGGACAGTGGCGCCCTCTCGCATCTAGACCTAGTTGAGATGTCTGAGCTAGTTGACCCATTTCATCGAGATGAGCCTCCGTTTGGCGGAGGGTCTGGCGTCGTTAACAACAGCGGGTACCAGGCCGCTATACCCCCGCCGGGCTTATCCATGGTTGATCGGCATGTGGAGCCCCGTCCGTCGCGGGGGCCTAAGGGCGAAACCGTGAAGCTTCAGGTGCATATGTTCAAATGCAAGAGGTGTAGCGCTATCGACAAACCAGTTCCGTTTTCTGGTTTCGAGGTTACGCATGAGGTGTTTCAGGTAGGTAAGGAGTTCAAGCACAGGGTCACGAAAAAGCCGCTTGAGACCGGCGTTCGGATTCCAAATACGAAAACGATTATCAAAGCGAAGGGCGGCTTGGGAACCGTGACGAGTGCTCTTCATAGGACTGGCCCGAAGGACTGAGTTTTGGCCTACAAAAAAGCCGCCTCGCTCCGATTTCCTTTGGACAAAACGTTGTATAAATTGCGTTTCACTTCCTATGCGCCGATTCTTAAGGTGCGCAAAAACTCTTAGCATTGCGCCGCAAACGTTTGTTGGCAGCGATCGAGGCGTAAGGGGACATTGTCGGCAACGTCCATGGAAGACCGATCGTTGCGGATACCGTTGAAAAAGTCGCCGGTTAATTGATGCAGCGGCGATGCCGTGATTCGCTGCTTCTGGTGATTTGGCGGGGGATGCGGCGATGATGGGCGTTCAAGCGACGTCGGCCCGGTTATTCTGTGATTTCTGCCCTCGACGACCATGTCCCTTCCGATCACATTTTGCGAAAGCAAATATCCGCTTTCCATATGTGGACGGCCCCCTCCTCGCAAGGTTATTTTGGGCAGTGCTCTGATCAGATCGCTTGCGTCCATATGTCCGGCCTGTTTTCGCGCTCGCACATGAACGCTGGCCAAGATGGTTTCCGCGATGCGAGTTCCAAACACCCAAGCGACCTTTGGCGGCCAGTGGAAAGCACGGAGTGTCTCGCGTCTTGGATCGATCGATCACACCATCTGCTGGTTGCCTTGCAAGTTCTGGCATCGGCTCAGCACGGTTGCAGTTGAGTTGCTCCCCGTGTCTGGCTGATCTCTACGCGGCGCCCATCAAGGCGGCAGGCGCGGATTTCGCGGCATAGCTGTTGCCTGTGACCATCAGCTTCCAGGCGATGCGGGCCATTTTGTTGGCCAACGCTACGGCGGCCAACTTCGGCGGTTTGCGCTTGAGGAGGCCGACGATCCAGGGCGACCCGCGCCCGCCGCGTCGGACATGTTGGATGACGGCGGTCGCCCCAACCACTAACACGCTGCGCAAGGCTTCGTCGCCGGCCCTTGTGATGACGCCGAGCCTGACCTTGCCGGCCGTTGAATGGTCCTTCGGCGTCAAGCCGATCCAGGCCGCGAACTGCCGCCCCGATCGAAACATCTCAGGTGCCGGAGTTTTCATCAGCAGCAGAGTCGCGCCGATCGGACCGATGCCGGGGATATTGGCGAGGCGTCGGCTGCATTCATCGGTCTTGTGCCAGGCCATGAGCTTGGCGTCGACTTCGGCGATTTGCGCCTGCAGCTGCGCATATTCTTCAGCTTGGGCCGCGAACAGCTCGCGAGCCAGGACGGGCACGCTCTCATCAGCTTGAATGCGATCGAGCAGCGGATCGATGTGGACCATCCCCCTGGCGGCGGTAAAGCCGAACTCGGCCGCATAGCCGCGGATGGCATTCGACAGCTGGGTGCGATTGCGGATCAGCCGATCGCGCAAGCCGACCATCATCAGGGCCGCCTGTTGTTCGGCAGTCTTCACCGGCACGAAGCGCATCGTCGGTCGACTCATCGCCTCGCAAAGTGCCTCAGCGTCGGCGGTATCGTTCTTGCCGCGCTTCACATACGGCTTGACCAACTGAGGCGCGATTAGCTTCACCTCATGGCCGAACGACCACAAAATCCGTGCCCAATGGTGCGATGCGCCGCAGGCTTCGATCGCGATCACCGTCGGCGCAAGCGCCTCGAAGAAAGCCACCACATCCTTGCGCCGCAGCTTCTTACGCAAAACTACCTTCTCGGCGGCGTTCACCCCATGAAGCTGGAAAAAATGTTTCGACGTGTCCATGCCAATTCGGCTAATCTGTTCCACGGACGGTCCCCTTTGTTTGAGATCTGCAACGACCTCATCCCGGCACAATCGATGCCGTCGGGGGCCGTCCACCCCAACACCCATTGCGACCTTAGGCGTTGCGGGATTTAATGCTCTTGTCAAGTTTGTTTGGAGTTGATCGGCCGGCAGTGCTGAAGAACGATTTAGCGACTGTCCCAGAAGCACTCGCGTCTGTGCATTTAGGAGAACTCACACAATGGGCTTTGTGGACATGCGGCAGCGGAAGACCCTTGTCGAGAAGGAGGGGGAGCTGCGGCGGATCACCGCCGAGGTGGGCTGGGACCGCGAGATCGGGGCCGTGGCTAGACGCGGTTCTGTGTGAATGGTAAGCGCGCGGGGTTCGTGGGAAGTCTTGCCTGCAAGGGGGCTGCGCCCCACCACGCCGTCTAGGCGGACCGCAGCCGAACGATGCGCACTCAGCGGCGCGCGAGCGGGATTAGAATTTGAAACCTAGCGTGAGGGTGCCGGCCGTCTCCATCTTGCCGTCGGCCGAGCAGGTCCCGTTGAGCGCAATCTTTACCCGCCCGAACTGGGCCGCGTCGACGCTGACCCCGACGCGGGAAAAATCGTTCGGCGAACTCGGGATAGTGAAGTTGACGTGATCGAGGGCCCAGAACGGCAGCTTGCCCTGCAGATCGGTCTTCCAGAGCAATTCGACGAAGATGTGCCGCAAGGCGTCAGGATCGACGATGACGTTGCCCTTGGCGTCTGTGACGACGAATCCCATCTCGTCGATGTGCACGTTGCACATCCGCTTAGACACTGCGCAATGCACCGACGTGAGGTCGGGCAGGTTCTGGGAATCGCCGAACCGCGCAGAAAGTTTGGGATCCATGGCCGGGCCGGTCCTGGAGTTGGGAACTGCTACTGGGCGTTCGTCCGGAAAGGTCTGCCAGATTTGCCGAAAACCGATGCCGTCGGTGGCCAAGAATGAGAGATTGCCGACGAAATGGCCACGCGCCGATTTTGCGCCGCGGAAAAAGACTTTGTCACCGGCGGGGTATTTGAGATCGGTCAGCGCGTCCAACAAGCGGTTGTGGTCTTTGGCGACGAAATTGATGCCGTCGAGTGTGAGCCGTCCTGCTTCCAGATGCGAGCCGATGTGGGCGTCGAGGTCGATGCCAAGACCTTCCATCCGTTTGTATATCTTCTTGAAGACATCGGAGTTCCTTGCGGTGACCTTCTTGGCGCGCCGCAGCGGGTCGAGAACTCGATCCTCGGCTTCTTCCAGAATGTAGATCCGACACAGTCCCGGCCGGTCGATCGCAATATCGAGATGCACGTGCGGAGGTCTACCGGTCTGCGTAAAGCCAACGCTTTTGACACCGGCTTTGAGCCAATTGTCGGAGCCCGGCATATTGATCTGATCGATGCCCAGCCGCGGCGCGTTGGAAGCTGCGGTGAGCAGTTGCCGCCAATTATCGCACATGAAATCAAAGCCGAGCGGATTCCAATACGGCACCAAGTCGTGGATCTTGTAGAAGCCATAAAGCTGAATTCCAGCCTCATGCAGCTTGAGCGCGACCTTGTTCATGTCCGCCCGGATGGCGGAGCGGTCTTCGTCCGTCAGCCTGACTTTGGGTGCCGCGTCTGGATTGAAGGGTCTCGGCGTCATGTTGCTGTCCTCCTTGCCCCCTGAAGCGAGGCAAGTACGGTGATCGTTTAATCGACCAGCTCACACACGCTCTTGGGGTGAAGGTCCGACAACAAAGGAAAACGTGAAACGATGTTGCCGAGCCCCACAAATGAGCTACCACAGTCGCGGCCCGTACGCATCCCCTGAACTGAGGATGCGCCGCAATTTAACTGCCAATCGCTCCAGTCACATTGCTCATTTGCCTGCGCTGTTGACGTTGCCGGGAAGAAACGTGCGGCGTTCCGGCACTGCTCCTTGGAAACGGAATCAAGCCGCCTCGTGATCGATCCTGCCCGCTCGTACCCTCGCAGGCCGTTGGAAGTCTGCTTCTGGCGCATCCCTGAAATGCCGCGCGGCGCGACCGACGCCGCTTCAGGCTCGAAGCGGACCTGGCAAGCCGTCCAATCCCGTTGTTTATGAGTTCACGCCCTTAATCCTATGCGGCCAGCTGCATCGCCCGAACGTCTTCCAGAACTCGCTTAAAAGCAGGCTGCGGCGCAAGGCACATGGTTCGATAAGTGTCCAGGAAGGGCAGCCACATAACCTAGGGGTTTGCCGGTTGTTGGCACACTCGTCCTGGTCTCCGGCACGGCGCGTAGGCCGGGTTGCACCGGCGCCTTGAAGCACTCCGGCAGGCGTAGGGGACCGGATTGCTTGCTAGGAGAGCGGTGGCGGCGATCATGGTTTCGTGCGTTGATTCAATTGAAGTCTAGACTAATTCATCGACGAAAACAGCGCCTGACGCGAGCGGCGAGAATGATGAAAAGCGGCGTGAGGAAACATGAACCTGTTTCGCATCGCCGCATATGTCCTGACGGATTGGCCGGTGATGCCTAGCGCGGTCCTGCGACGCCTGCGTTTGGCTCCCCGCAGTCGGGCTGGGCACCGCAATGATCCATCCTTTGATAAGGCGATTGCATACCTTACAAATGCATGGCAGTCCTGATAGCATGCGCCCGTTAGGAGGTTCGGGTGGCGAACACCGTGCAGATAAAGTGCATTAACAGAACTGAAAGAATGAGCCCCCATGAAAGGATCACCCACGTTGGGGGCTACGTAAGCTCTCAGTGGAAAATCACGTTGAATGATGCGATTGGCAAAATAGAGAGCGGCGAGATCGTTTTTTGTTCAAGCTCATCACAGAACCGTTGGAGTTATTGTAGCCCTCAGCCCCTCCGGCAAAAAGTATTTGAAGACTGAAGCAGATGGCGATCAGCCGGATACTCTTCTGCGGCTCCCCGAATGCCCATAATGATCGTGTAAGGCGCAGCAACCCCTTCGGTTCGATTGCTCACGCCAACATTCCGTGATCGTCCCCGTCTTGGGATCGAGCTTGCCGATATACCCTTGGAAGATCGCCGCAAACCAGATGTTTCCATCCTTATCGGCAGCCAGTCCATGAGGACCCAGTCGGGCGTCTTCGTCCAATATTCTTTGAAAGTACCCGTCATCGGATCCAGCCGCCGCCTCACCTCAAAGACACTTGGCCGTAGAATCGCGACAGAAAATTCAGAATTCCGGCCTACCTTTACGGTCTCGCCGGGCTAGGCGCGTGCTCAAGTCCAGGGCGGCCCTCATGCTCGCGCAGCGAGCGCCCGGCGAGACGGCATTCGGTTGCGTACATCAGCCCACGAGTATGGCGGCAGGCCTTGCCACTCGCGAGCTGGCTGACGACCGGACCTTCGCCGACGAGATCGTGCGCAATCCCCGGGACGAAGGCTGTCGCTGGTCGAGTTCGCCCGCGTGATCCAAGCCGACAGCGACCTACAGGGCTAGATTGACCCTTCGAACTTGAACGACAGTTTTAGCTTCGTCCTGTAAAGTTCAATCTTTCCGTCCTCGATTTGCACGTCTTGTTCGGTCACTTCCGCGACCCGTAAATCGCGGAGGGACTGCGACGCGCGCTCGACGGCATCTGCCGCTGCGGCCTCCCAAGATTTCGAGGAAGTTCCGACGACTTCGATGACTTTGTATACGCTGTCAGACATGGCGTTCTCCCTGCCCCAGGCAATCATTGAATTGAGCGCAATAGAGCCGCGCTCGGCACGAGGATTCGCGTGGGCTGCTCGAAGCTATCGTCTTTAGGCGGTCTCGTCCAAGGGACAGGTGGATATGAGTTAGGAACAGACATGCAGCAATACGCCAGAAGGGGGAATTCCCCCGTCGCAGAAGAGGTAACCGGCAAGCAGATCACGCCGTGCTGCGCCGACCCCGCACGGTCGTCGAGTCGGAGGCTTCGTTTCTGCCCTTTCGACCAGCGCTGTGTAATAGTGCCCGCTTCCAGTTGTCATGAGAGCATCTCGACCGCCGTAATTCCTACGAATTTCCAGAGCAGAGCAATAGTCACGGTCATCCTTTTTGAGCGATGAAGACACCACTTCGTCCTCACTCAGATGACGAGATGCAAGGCGCTGAAGAAGTGTGACCATCGCCTTCTGCGACAATGCTCCTCTGCGGACCACCCGCTCATAAATGCTTTTGTCGCCTAAATAGCCGGTGATTTTCCATATCAGCTTCGCCATTTAGCCACCTGTTCCGCCGCTTCACCGTGGCCGCGGAACCATCGCTCAAGTAGCTTTCCCGAAGCTCGCTTGCCTTCGCCTAGAACCCCAAATCGGCCCCGCGCTCACTCCGCCCCGCGCGGAGCGCACCGCAGGCCGCCTGAAAATGTCCATGTCCCGGGATCGCCGACTTGGCCGCCGGGTACAGAAAGCTTACCGTGTACGAGGCGGGCCGAAAAGCGGGACTTGGTGCCGGGCCGTGCGGAGTGGTACGAGGCGGGCCAAAAGGCGGGCCATGATGCCGACCGTACGGAGGAGGATTAAGCGAGAAAAATCCGCCGCGCACGGAGGTAAGCGAGCTTCGCACAATGTTTATCGCGTAAATTATAGTAACCGGAACGAGGCGAATGACGGGTCGTCAAGGGCTCACCATCGGCGCTATCAAGCGTCGCGTTTTGCTTTGGTGATGGTGGCATGAGCGAGAAGCCGAGCACTGGACAAACCATGACGCGGCGTGATCGATGCACGCGCATAATCACGACGCTCTCCCGCGCCGGTCGCGATCGCGAAATTCATAAGGCGCTGGAGACGGTTTTGGCGTTGCGCGGCTTGTCAGCTTTGACAGACGCGGCGCTCGAAGATTTGGCGACACAAGTGGTTGCGAGCGAAGGTGCCCCGCGTTTCGATCAAAACCGTTTCGCCGCGAAGCACGAGCAGGGCTGCGTCATATTTCTTGATCAGTATCGCTTTCAGCGCAAGAATTGAGGGCGTTGACCGCGCCGCGCAAAGGGGCGCGAGGCTGCAGCCAGTGACCTTGGAATCGCAAAACGCTATGAACGCGGCCGATGGCCCAACAACCGAGCCAAGAATTCGCATCAACCGACCCGACGACGAGAACGCAAGATACAAGGTTTCAAGAGCGTACGGGCCAGCCGCACCTTTCTCGCACCCGGCATGCAAGAGGCATCCAACGCGTGCGTTCTGTCTCATTACCGGCACTTTTCGTGTGTAGTGTCGCAAGCAATCCGCAAAAAAACGGTGGCCATTATGCGAACAATTGCCCTTTCCCTCACTCTCCTCGCATTGCCAGTTGTGCCAGCGGGCGCCGATAGTCCCGCTGCCGCGACCAAGATCCATTGGGTCTTCGACATTGTCCGCGGAAACGATAAAATCGGCACGGATACGATCGACATCGAGCGTCAGAACGATACGACCACAATCAAGATCAAGAAAGACGTTTCCGTAAAGGTGATGTTCATCGAGGCCTATCGTTACGAACATTTTTGCAACGAAACCTGGAAAAACGGTCAACTCGTTGCCTTTAAATCGCGAACCAACGACAATGGCACGAAACATTCGATTGACGTCACGGCCGCGCCGGACAAGCTGAGCATGGACGCCGACGGCAAGCATAGCGATCTGCCCAAGACAGCCGCGCCGGCGAGCTTGTGGGGCAAGGACGCGATCCATCAATTCGACGCTTTCAACCCCGATACGGGCAAGCGCCTGTCGATGAAGGTGACCGATCTCGGCGAAGAAGTCTTAACACGCCATGGTGTGCCCCGCCGGACCCATCACTACAAAATCGCCGATACGTTGACTGGTGAATTTGCTCGCGACGTCTGGTTCGACGGCGACGCGCTTGTGCGAACGAAGATTATCGGCTCCGACAATTCGGTGATCCTTTCGGATTTGCGGTAGGACTGTGGCCGTTCCTATCGAGCAGGAGCAGAGCTTGGCAACGTGACAGAGCCTTGCGGATGTGGCGCGCTTTATCGCTGGCCCTGACCCGCCAACGTGGCTCGTGGAGCACTTCGCGCGATGGAGCCCGAGTTTGATGCTGGAACCTCGGCCGAGAAAATGCAGCCCACTAGGGTATAGGGTAGCAATGAAGGAGTGGCTAGCGCCCGTGCGCGGTCGTCGTATCGGCCCAGTTAACGGAGTCAGAATTCCCGCGGCGAGTTCTCGTTTGCTACGCCTCAAGCCCGGCACCCAGCAACCTGAGCAACCGGAGGTACCGGCGCATCCTTATTCAGAGATAAATGCGTCCGCGCGCCGTTGTATTAACTGAAGGTTCTAACGCGCTGTTCCCTCCGAATTTGTCCGGACTTCTGCCGCAAAGGACGCATTGCTATGTGCGCCGGCCGGTTGACCTGCTCGCCCGCCGACGCGCTTAGGGCTCGCCCCGCAACCTGCGGGGTTTTGGGTCGTGCGAGCGTCAACTCCGACGTCGCGAACCAACGGAGCCCAATACCATACTCCTTTACAAATAACTGATAAAAAAGAAAGCACCAAAGGCAACTGCAAGCATAATAACCACAAACTCCAACATAATAATTACCTCAAAATTAATAATTATAACGTCTATTTGAATGTATTACTTGAGACATTTTACGGCGTGCGGTGTGATTTGTGTACCTCTCGATCCCGAATATTTGTCGATGATGTGCTCTCCAAAAAAGTAAAGCCGTCCGGGATGGGACGAGCGCAGAAGAGCTTTTCGATGGATTCGATCACTATTATCAGTCAACGTAACTGGACACAGATGCAACTCGCGCCGCGTCAAAATAGTTCCGTCGACCTCTTAGTCTTCAAATTTTTTTTGCCGGACGGGTTGACGGCTACAATAACTCACGGGGCGTAGTCACGTTCGTGGGGTTTACTTGTCAATAGTGCGGGACACTCACGCAAAATTGGCCGCGGTCTCGCGCCATCTCACGGGCCGCGGCCGGCCGATAAATACGCCCACGGCTGGGCAATGCCCGCGTGAAGATGGTTACGGGCAATGCCGCTCAATACCAAGCATCGGTTTTCGATTTCGTTCCAACTTGCGAATCAATTTACCTTTAATCACTCACCGCCCAGACATTTGATGCGCCTGACGCCGCGGCTGCCGGCCGGCTGGGACGAACAGCGGAAGCTCCTCGGTTTCCGCTGAGAACAAATCCCAGGTTCAGTGTTCCGTAAACTTCCGCGCACCATCTTGGCGCCGTGTGCAATCGCTCGGTCTTCATCCTTCGGCGTCAGCTGCTCCGCCCGCAAAAAAGTCAACCACGAAATGGCGCCGGAGAGATTTTCATGACGGCCGCGGCCGAAATTGCGCGCAAAACCGCCTCTGCTGCAAATCATATTGAACGCGAAACCGGTAACCCCGCTTCCTGCAAAGACATTAACATATGCAATATCAAGTACCTAATAACTGGCTGGGGGACCTGGATTCGAACCAGGACTGACGGAGTCAGATGGGCTATTGGGCCGGTCGGCTTGCCCTTCGTGGGGGTGAAGGGTGCTGCGCTTCAGGTTGATGGTAGACGTGGTCTGTGTTGAGCCGCCGCAAGCATCATGGGAGGAGCGCAGCATGAAACACTATGCCGGATTGGACGTGTCGGTCAAAGAAACGTCCATATGCAATCGTCGAGGAGTTGGGCAGGATTTGCCGTGAAATGAAGGTGGTAAGTCACCCCGAAGACCTTCTCGCTGTTCTTTGCGATCCCGCATGGCGGCTTGAACGGTGTCGGTCTCGAAGCGCTTGAGCCGCAGCGGCGTGTGCGAAACTTTCTTCGAAGCGCTCGCCTCCTTGAGCGAGCGAGCGCATTTCGTGCAGATGTTCGACTCGACCGTCATCCGCGCACATGTGTCGGCGGCCGGCGCAAACTGTGGGCAGGATGGCGAAGCCCTCGGGCGCTCCCGGGGAGGCTTCTCGACCAGGTTCCATTCCAAGACCGATCTCGACGGCTATCCGATCGGCTTCCATCTGACCGGCGGCGAAGCGAGCGACAGCCGCAACTTCGAAGTGCTCCTCGACCTCGGTCCCGACGTTGATCCCCGCGCCGTTGTCGCGGACAAGGGCTATGATGCAAAGACAAATCGGGAGGCTGTGGTGCGTAACCGCGGCATTTGTCCGGTCATCCCTGATCGCTCGAACACCCTCGACACGCCGAAGTTCTTCGCAAAGGTCCTCTACAAAGCGCGGGCGCGTATCGAGCAAATGATGGGCAAGATCAAGCGCTTCAAACGCGGCGATGATCGCCGATAGGATCCTGAATACAACTTCGCCGGGCAATACCAGCAGACGCCGGCGCCCGCTGGTTGCGGCATGGTCAAGGAAGCCTGGTTCAGCCGCTTTTCGCCGGACGAGCGCCCCGCGAGCTTCGATCAGATCATCCAGAGCTGGGACACGGCCAACAAGCCGTCGGAGCTTGCGGACTATTCCGTCTGCACGACCTGGGGCGTCAAGGGACCGAACTTTTATCTCCTCAACGTCTTACGCAAGAAGCTCGACTTTCCCGATCTCAAACGCGCGGTGCGCCAACAGAGTGATCTCTTCAATCCGACGGTCATTCTGATCGAGGACAAGGCGTCAGGGACCCAGCTGATCCAGGACCTCATTGACGCCGGACTTTCGCGCGTCACGCGCTATAAACCCGACGGCGACAAGATCATGCGCCTGCACGCCCAGACCGCGACGATCGAAAACGGCTTTGTCTACCTGCCCGAGACCGTCCATTGGCCCGCCGATTATCTTCATGAGCTGACCCTATTCCCCGCCGGCCGCTATGACGACCAGGTCGACTCGACCGCGCAAGCGCTCGCATGACGAGATTTACCACCCGGATGGGGAATTCTCGAATACTATCGCGAACTGGCCGAGCAGCGGAATAGAACTGCGCCGGAACGCTTTGTCTCGCTAAAAACGCCTCCCGGCGTATCTCATGTGCACGGCCTCTCTGGCCGGCAGTACATGGTCCATGAAGGGATCGTCGCGGTGCTCGAAGAAGACGCGCCGCCGCTGCTGCGTGCGGGATTTGCGGGAGTGGAATAGAGCGCGATTGCCCATCGAGGATACCCTCAATGCTCCCTGGCTTGGCGAGTACGTCGTCGAGCTTGTCGGGTTTCCCGGCACCGAAGCACGGCGACCAGGTCGACTCGACCACGCAGGCCCTGCACTACCTGCGCGAGCCCAACGTCGTGGTGACCTTCATCAAAGCGTTTTTGTGACTAATTCGTTGGCCGAGGCTCCAAAATTCCAGGATCGGCAGTAGATCCGGCGACTCAGTCACTGCAACCTCGTTTGCGCTTGCGCGCCGATGGAAACCTATATCAAGGTGGCGGAATAGTTGTCGGCCTTTCCTATGTTTGACGCCCCGGTCAAACCAGTTCGACGAGAACAACGGTGTAAAAAAGCGATTTACCGTCATCGCCATCAAGAATTTCTGGCTTTTCTAAAAACCATCGGCCGCGGCACCCCCAAACATCTGGACATCCACGGCATTGCCGATAACTACGCGACCCACAAAAAACCGGAAGTCAAGGATTGGCTCGCCAAACATCCGCGCTTCGCTGGATCGGAAAGATCACCACGGAGCGTATTCGCCGCGGTGTTTTCACGAGCGTGCCGGAACTTGAACGCGCCATCCCGCCTACATCGAACGCAACAATGACGATCCGAAGCCTTTCGTCTGGACAAAATCCGCGCACGAAATCCTCAAGGTCAATCGCGGCAGAGCGGCGCTGAAGATGCCCCTGCTTCGTGCGGCAGGATAAATTGTAATCCTTTGCACGAGACACTACACTAGGACATTGCTGCGATTTGCGTCGTGTTGTCCTTTGTGTTTACATTTCCGCGAGCGAGCGCTTTTGAAACTTTCGCGCGAATGCAAGCAATTGCGGGTTGTCGTAAAGCGCAACCTTTATCTTTGATATAAGCTCAGCCTTCAGAGAATACTCTGGCTGATTTGCAAAGTATCGATGGCCCTCATAGGTCTCATACTTTATCCAGGGTTTCGTTATAAACAGGTTCCCAAAGGTCAATTCGGACGGCATGTATTGAGCGGTCAAGGACTTGCGCGAGTAATTCCAATCCTTTGTAGGGAAGGAGCCGTGAATGGTCCCGGAATTCCAGAAAAGCACATCGCCTTTCTTAAGTGCCGGAGCAACCACTTGGTCAGCGTGCGTATCCGTATATTCCTTGATGCGAGCCAGCCAACGCGACTGAGACATGCCCTTTTCCCACAAGCAACTCCGAACCCACCTGCGCGACTTCGTCAGCGCCTACAACTTCGCCAGAAGGCTCGATTCCCTCAAAGGCCTCACCCCTTACGAATTCGTCTGTAAGGCATGGACTTCACAGCCCCAGCGATTCAAACTCAACCCGCTCCAGCAAATGCCGGGACTAAACAGCTAATGTCCGCTAAGATTCCCAAGGAAATCCAAGGAAACCGACGCGCCCTAGCAATTTTTTCGCGGGGTAGCGTCCACGGACGTGGTGTAATTTCCGGCGGAATCGGCGGTGGAAAAACGTTCCGAATCCGGGAGTGGAGATGGAGTGGTCACCGCGGCAGGCGGTCTAGGTGTTTAGTCCCGGCATTTGCTGGAAAGGGCTGATATTAAATCTGTGGGGCTCTGAAGTCCAGG
>CAVQHH010000033.1:0-8848 GCA_963712225.1 uncultured Alphaproteobacteria bacterium | reverse complement strand
GCCTGGCTGGGGGACCTGGATTCGAACCAGGATTACCGGAGTCAAAGTCGCTTCCCCCGGCCCATGGTGAGCGCTGACTCGGCTCCCCACCTCTCTCCGACGATCACGATCGCGCTTCCCTGGAGGTCGTTGTGCGTGCGAATGACAGACGATGGAGAGCCCGCGCCAACGAGCCCCGGCCGCTCCGATGCCCAAAACAGGTTTTCCGTGCAATTCCACGTATCGCATGCCAACGCGCGTAAGAGGCCCTGGGTATTTTCGCCCCAATGTTTCACGTGAACCATTTTGGTACGATTGGCACTTTCCGGGAGCCCCTTTAACGGCGGGTGCCTTAAAACGCTATCGATTGATAGAGAAGGCACCCCGACATTGTCGTCGCCGCCGGATGCGAGCTGCCCTTGGCGGCAAGGTGGAAATCCCCGGCCAACAATTTCAAATCGCCCATCGTAAGATCGCCTTCGAGGACGAGACATTCCTCATGGCCTTCGTTGTGAAAGTGCGAATCATAGATGGAACCGGGCAAAGCGCGAACCAGTATCGAGCGCCGCTTCGCGACCGGATCCTCGAAAAGAACGGTATAGGTCACTCCCGGCGACATTTCGGACCAAACGCCGGTTCCGGCGCGCCGTGTCAGAGTGCCCGGAAGCTCCGTTTTTCCGGCGTCGATGGCGTCGAGAACCGTGTCGAATAGCCCAGCCGGCGGGGCTTGCCGCCCGGCGGCGAGATCGACCGCGACAAAATTCTCTTGCCAAAGCTTGATTTTCGCTTGCAAGGCCGGGTCGCTGGAAAGCCTCGCCTCGATTGCCGCGCGCGCGGCGCCGCGCAAGATGCCCAGCGTATAGGCGGCGGCGGTCTGGTCAATATCCTCGGGCATCATTTTCCCATGCAAACGGCGAGTTCCCGCACCGCGCGGTGAACCCATGACTTCACGCTGCCGAGCGGAGCTCCCATTTGCGTTGCGAGCTCCTCGTAGCTCAGGCCGTGCAGGTAGATCAAAGTAACGCATTTCCTATATTTTTCATTTAGCTTCTTCAGACATTGCCGGACATCGGCGGTGATCACCGGATCGCCGGACGGGCTTGCCCCGACCGCCGCCAGCACCCCAGCTTCGTCGAGCGAGGAGGAAGGCGGCGGCGCGGCGGCCATCTGGCTCAAGGCGCAATTGCGGGTAACCACGGCCATCCACGCCATAGCATTACCCTTGGAAGCATCGAAAAGATGCGCCTTGCGCCAAATTCGCGTCATTGCTTCTTGGAGCACGTCCTGCGCCAAGTCGCGATCCCGCATCAGGCGCACGCATATGGCAAAGAGGACTGGTGAGGATTTGTCATAAAGGGTGCGGAAAGCCTTGCGGTCGCCGGAGGCGACGGCTTCGAGCAGGCTACACAAATCCGGGTTCGACTAAAAAGGACCGAATGACCCATGGCATAAGGCCGTTTCCATCGCTAAAAATCGGCCCAAAGCCGAAGTAGTCATTAGCAGTTCAGCGAATTCGCGCCTAGAGCTTTTTCAATTGCTCGCCGCCAGTGGCAATGACCATGGGAGTGAAAGCCAGCGAAAAATTCTGGACCGGAAGGTTGCGCGTGGCGAGGGTGATCAGAACGAGATCGCCGGATTGTATCTTGCTCGCTGCGGGCACGAACGTTTTGCCACACAAATTCCGAGTGAACGAATACAAACTATGGATGCGCAGTCTGCTCGTGCTCTGGTGGCTCGTGCGCCTGTTGGGACTTGCAACATACGGCCGTCGCGAGGAAATGTTTGACCTCTTCTGCAACTATTGAAAACGCCTCCCCGTAATAACGCAATGGAAGGGCTGAGTTTAAGCTCAGCCGCCCTCGACTGGCTTCGGACGTTCACCTCCGGGAGCCGCCGGTTCAAACAGGAGACTCCAATCATGACACGAGACATCAAAAAACTTTCGGAAATCGACAATCGTCCGAGACGATGCGAGATCATGCCGCGAGCCGATTGGGCACACAGCATTGGCCTCGCGTTCGGCGCGGCGATCCTCGCCAGCATCGCCGCCACCGGGTCGGCCGGCGCCTCGAGCCACATGGACGCACCGCTCGTCGTGCTCGAGCCGGCTGCCAATACCACCGACGTCTATGCCTTTCTCAGCGAGCATTCAGGAAGTAGCGAAAAATATCTGACCACTGCTCTTGCGGTCTATCCGTTCGAGGAGCCGGGCATAGGCCCGAACCTGTATCTCTTCGATGACCGCGTCATTTACGACATCCATGTCGCTCTCGACGCCGATATCGCCAAGGGTCGGCCCGACCTCACCTATCGGTTCCGGTTCAAGACGGTCTTTGCGAATTCCGCGACGATCCTCACGTTCCTTGGAGTTGTCGAACCCAAAGGTAAAGGCGTGTTCCCGGACAATCAGAACGTCCGCCAGACCTATACGGTGACATTGCTCGACAAGCGCGATCCGGATCGGCCGATCTTGCTCGGGACCGGCATAGTTCCGCCGAACAATCAGGGCCGCGTGACCAAATTCTACAATCGAAACAATGACGGCGATCAGCCGGCAAAGCCCGGTGTCGCCAAAATCGACGACCTCGATCCCTATACCACGAACACCATCTTCGATTTGCAGCGCGGCTACCGGGTCTTCGCCGGGCAACGTGACGACGGTTTTTATGCTGACATTCAATCCATTTTCGATCTCGATTTCACCTTCGGACGAGATCGAAAGACGCCGACCAAGCCATTCGATAGCCAGGGCGGTTTTAACGTTCACACCATCGTCTTGGACATCCCGCTGACGCAGCTCGCGGGCGCCAAGATTGCCGGCGTATATGCGGCAACCAGCCACTGGGACAAAGACAATGACCACCTCACGCAGGTAGGCCGCCAGGGCAACCCCCTCTTCAACGAGGCCTTGGTCGCGCAGATCGACAAGGATCGCTATAGCGAGACCCAACCAAAAGACGACGCGGCCATATTTACCAAATATGCCGACAATCCCGAACTCGCGCGTGCGCTCGGCACCACGCCGATTATTCCGGGTCTGCTGCACGCGATTTTTATTCCCGACTTGATCAAGGTCGACCTCACCACCCCGCCGGCCAGGCTGGCGGGCAGTCGGGATTCAATCGCCTCGGTGTCTTCGGCGGCGACGTGCTCAAGAGCACCGTGCAGGATCCGTTCAAAAATGGCGGATTTATCCCCGGAGGCTGGCCGAATGGCCGCCGCTTCGGCGACGACGTCGTTAATATCGCTCTTATCGCGCTCGGCGCCGCCGGCAAATTCGGATCGATCGATCCGAACTACAATGGCACTCGCGTGGAACACAACGACGAGACTTACAATAGCGTCTTCCCTTACGCGGCCACTCCGCACAATGGACGCAATATCGCGCCTCCGGTACCGAGCAACTATTGACCAGCCGATCATGCGAGGCGGGCGATCTTGGACCAATGCTCATGAAGCGGCCATTGGCATGAGAGCGCCTCGCCTCGTGTTCCGTTGATCCGCACGGCCGCCCCACCGCAGGAGCCTTTAGGATATGCAAACCGACACCTCCGTCGTTCGCCGCGAGAGGGGCCAAGCGCCGGGCTTTTACCTCCTCGCCGCCATCTCGTTGCTTGCTGCCGCGCCCGTTTTGGCGGCGCCCTACCGGCCGTCGGATGACGCCACGGTTCTTTCCACAATTCCAGCCTCGGCCGTCGCGATCCAGCGGGAAGTTCGCGCTCGTCAAAAAGCTCTCGCGGCAAACCCGCCCGCCCTCGCCGCGGCGCTCAATATTGCGCGGCTTGCCGTCCGCGACGGACGCGCCAGTGCCGATCCGCGCCGTTACGGCCAGGCGCAGGCCGTGCTCCAGCCCTGGTGGTCCGCAGCCGATGCGCCGACAGAGGTGCGCGTCCTGCGGGCCGTCATCCGCCAGGCCTTGCATGATTTCAAAGGTGCCGAAGCGGACCTCGATGCCATCCTCGCCACCGACCCAAGGAACGCCCAGGCCCGTCTGACCCGCGGATTTCGTGCGCCAGACCATTGGCGCATTCGATGCAGCCAAGGATGATTGCCGCCAGCTTCCCGCATCCGTCGGCCGGACGGCCGCCGCCGTCTGCATCTTGCGGGTCGAGGCTTTGACCGGCTCGGCGGCTCCCGCCCTGGAGCGGTTGACCCAAGTGATGGCACTTGACGGCAAGGCCGAGCCGCAAGTACGGCGCTGGGCGCAAACCGTCGCCGCCGACATGGCCTGCATGCTCGGCCGGACCGATGAGGCGAACCAATACTTCACCGAAGCAACCGCCGAAGGCGGCGATATTCCGGCGCTCGTCGCCTACGCCGATCATCTCCTGGACACCGGCAGACCAGCCGAGGTCTTGCCGCTGCTTGCCGATCGCGGCGAGGCGGACGTCGTGCTCCTGCGGCTCGCGATCGCCGGAAAAACCGTCGGCGATCCACGGGCGTCATACTGGGTGGCCCTCCTTGCCGAACGATTTGCTGCCGCCCGGGCGACCGGCAATCAGCTCCATCTTAGGGAGGAGGCGCGTTTTGAACTCGAGATTCGAGGCGACACGGCTGGCGCGCTGCGTCTCGCGCGCGAAAACTGGAAGGTCCAAAGGGAACTGGCCGACGCACGTCTTGTCTTGCAGGCTGCCGGGGCGGCGCGCGATCCAGGTGCTGCGATCGATGTTCTCCGCTTTATCGAAACTACCGGAGTGGCCGACGTCCGGCTGAAGGCCCTCCAAGACAAGATCGCGGAGCTACGCTCATGAACCGCGCAACCGCCAGCCTATTCGCAGCTGCTGTTTTCTTCGCCATCCTTTTGCCTGCAACTTTGGCCGATGCCCACACGCAAAGCTACGGGTTTTTGCGCGTGAACGTAGCAAATAGCCGGGTCACCGGGCAGCTCGAACTCGCCGTTCGCGATCTCGATTTTGCTTACGCCATTGACGCGAACGGCGACGGCAAGGTCACCTGGGGCGAATTGCGCCAACGCGAGCCGGAAATCTCGTCTCTTGTTCTTCACGGGATTTCGATCGGGCCAGCCGATGCTCCCTGCGATCTCGCGACACAGAGCATAGCGATCGATACCCGCGGCGGCGAGAACTACGTGATCTTTCCTTTTACCGGGACTTGCGGGGTGCTCGGCGATCAGGTCCGGGTTGGCTACGATCTGATGTTTGGCATCGACGCCCAGCATCGCGGACTAGTTGATCTCACCCGGGGCGATGCCGGACGTTCGACTGTGATGACGCCGGAGGCCAGGGTCGCGGTTCTCGACCTCGAATCCGGCAATCTCCTCGACGTCATCGGCGCCTTCGTCGCTCATGGCGCGCATCACATCTGGACCGGGTACGATCACATGCTGTTCCTGGTCACACTCCTACTTTCGGCGGTGGTGACGAGATCAGACAAGAGGTGGCGGCCGGTCAAGGATTCTCGGCGGCGCGGCCTGGGCGACGGCGCGCGTCGTGACAGCTTTCACCCTTGCCCATTCGATCACTTTGTCGGCGGCGGCATGCGGCCTTGTGGAATTGCCATCGCGCCTTGTCGAGAGCGTGATCGCGGCCTCCGTCGCGATCGCCGCGATCAACAATCCTTTCCCGGTTGTCTCGCGGCGGATCTGGATCGCCGCTTTCGTGTTCGGGCTGATGCATGGTTTTGGCTTCGCCAGCGTGCTGACCGATCTTGGCCTGCCCCCGGCCAGAAAGCTCGCCGCGCTCTTCGCCTTCAACGCCGGCGTGGAATTAGGCCAGCTCGCGGTCGTCGCCGGCTTACTGCCCATTTTGTTCCTGATCCGCCGGACCAGCACTTATACCCGCGTGGCGCTGCCCGCGGGCTCGATGGTCATCGCGGTGATCGGCTTCCTCTGGTTCGTTCAGCGGGCGACGGGGGGCAACGTTATCTTCGGATGAGCCGCCAAAATCATGGCGGGCGCGGCAGCGACAGCGAAAGCGTGACAAAGCGTTTCCTCATCATGGTTCTGCTCCTTGGCTCGTTCGAAATTGTCTCGCATGCACTTCCTATGGGACAGTACGGGGAAGGTGGCGGGTCTGTTACTGGGCACACGAAAAAGTGAGCGGGCAACGGTGCTGGAAGGCCAAGATCTTTTTCGCCGCCATGATCACGATACGACCACGGCGCAACAAATGCGGCGGCACTAGAGCCCTTGCTGCCGCGGAATTCTCGCAACTTGCAGCACGCGCCGGGGGGATTATCCCCTTGACACACGTACGCAAATATGCTAATCTCTAAAGCATAGGAGATAGCAATGACCCGCAAGCGCATTCGCCCCAGCCAAGCCGGGCCAGAGTTAGTACTGTTCAGCCGTTTTCGGTTCGGGAATTCTTCGCCGAGTTTCCGAATGACGACGCTTGCCTGACGCGGGTTATGGAAGTCCGTTATGGGCTGCGCCACGTCTGCGCTCAATGCGGCAAGGATTACTTTCCATAAGCTCGCCGGATCGCCGCGCCTTTCTTGCTCGCATTGCGGCGACCACGTTTATCCGTGCGCCGGAACGATCTTTCAGGATAGCCGCACGTCGCTGCAATCTTGGTTCTATGCGATCTATCTTTTCATCGCGACGCGCCATGGCGTGAGCGGCAAGGAACTTCAACGCGCGCTTGGCGTGACCTACAAGACCGCGTGGCGCATGGGCCAGCAAATCCGCAACCTTATGGGGTAGGCGGACGGGTTCGAAATGCTCAAGGGCCATGTTGAGCTTGATGAGGCTTATATTGGCGGTCATCGCCCCGGAAACGCGGGCGCGGCGCGGAAGGCAAGACGATTGTCATGGGCATGGAAGAGCGCGGCGGCAAGATCGCGGCCCAAGTCATCCCGGACGTTAAGAAGGAAACGCTTCGCGGCGTCGTGCTCGATAACGTCGAGCCGGGTTCGATCGTCTCGACGGATGAGCTTATGAGCTATGGCTTACTAACCGGCGATGGCTACAAGCACGGCATGGTCAAGCATGGCGCGAAGGAATGGAGCTATTACGACTATCGCCACGATGCGGTGCATCACACAAACCGCGTCGAGAGCTTCTGGCGGCTGTTCAAGAATTCGGTTGCCTCAACGCATATCCACGTTAGCGCGAAATATGGACCGTTACCTTGGCGAGTTCGCTTTCCGGTCGAACCATCGCGAGATGGGGAACGCGATGTTTGATCTTCTGATTGCGGCGCTTTGACGCTTGGCGTTAAGCGTGCGTCTAATTCAGCCCGTTCAATCGAGCCGATGCCGCGGGCTTCCTCCTGGGCGATAAACTCTTGTAATCGCCCGGATTTTACTGCTTCTGAAGGGTCAACATGCTGGAATCCTTGACAAATCAGCAGAGTATGTTACATGAAACGCGGCGGCCACGCCACCGGAAGAGCGACCTCGGTAGCGTGACCTGACCCGCTACGGCTTTAACATGCGGTCTTTCCGCACTGAACACCACCCCCTTCCGGTTGCGACCCTTTTCAATGGTCTGGGTTAGCGGGCGCGACCCGCCGTCTCATGGGCCGGAGTGGGGGAACTCCGGCCCAATTCTTTGAATTATGTGCGTTTTTGGCTTCCAGTTTCTGCGGTAATCGTGATTTTGCCGTCGCCTTGATAAATGAGCTTGAACACGCTTGCTGGGCTCAAGCCAGCAGCTCGGCCTGGATCGACCAAACTGGCGGTTCCGGAAGCCGTTCAAGCAATCCCTCGATAAATGGATGGCGGCCTCCTCAGAACCGCCATTCGACCCGACACGATATGCCGACCGATCGCGAACCTCTTGCGGGAACGGTGCAGCATCCATGCTCGATTGATCCATCGATTCCGAGGCAGAGCTTGAAGTCCGGTACTTGTGGCCGAATAAGGCGATCCTGCCATTTTCAAGAAGCTGCCTGCTGAGCTGAGCTGTCGAACGCGATGCGGGCGTTGGCCGCTTGCTTGTGGGCAACGCCAAAGCCAACAAAAGTGCGCTCCAAGCTGAGGACGCGGGAGGAATCTGTTGTTAAAGTGTCGTAGACCTTGCGATAAAGAGGCACCGCGAGAAACGCATCCGCCCGCGTGCCTACGTTTCGCTGCCTCCCGGCGTCAGTTATCGCGAACCCCAAAGGCGTAAGCTGGTATTTGTTTTGAACGGTCTCGATAAGGCCGAACATGCGCGCGGTCGCAATTTTTTGCCTAAAGCTACCGCTCGAAGGCGCTTGCTTCATGACGCTGGCGAGTTGGTCCGGTTCGCAGGGCACTCCGCCCGCGCTTAGCAACGCAGCGGCAACGGTGATGGCGTCTTCAAGGTCCCCATAAGGGAACCCAATAGTGCTCAGCTCGCGCGAGCGTTTTTGTCCCCCTTCGGGCTTTGAAGCCTCGTTAGGGAGCGGCGGCGCTTCGCTTGTGCTCTGTTTGTTCATGTCTCGGCCTCAATGCTCCCGGCGCAGGCCAGTGTGTCCCTCAAGGGGACGATATGGGGGACACATAGACCTAAATCAAGTGAGTTGTCTACAAAATAATGCGCCAAATGGGGATTATGTCCAGCCGTCCCCTTAACGCCCCACGATCGGGGCCTTTAATGGGCAGCCCTCAATTTGTAAAATACACATGTTTGGCGCTCTAAAAAGGAACCTGTTAACGTGCCCATAATTAGTCCCATGGTCGCTTGCAGCGTCGCGCCACCCTATCGAAGCCGCCCGTGCAGACGGAAAGCGGAACGTGAAAGTGGGCGAAATGCCTCTGATAAAGCAACGAGAACGAGACACGAAATAGCCATGCCAATCTTCATAGTTATCGCAACAAGAAAGGGCAAGTCGCCAAGTTTTGTCGAGGCGATCAAACGGGAAAATATTAAGTATTATGAACTAAAGGATGATGCATGGCTACTTTCATACAAAGGGACCACGCGGGAACTTGCCGACCTTCT
>CAVQHH010000032.1:0-36865 GCA_963712225.1 uncultured Alphaproteobacteria bacterium | reverse complement strand
GGCTTGGTAAATTGCGTTAGCAACTCTATCCAGCATGCGCCCTTCCCCATCTGACATTTTCAATTCGGCCTTTTTGGTTCGGCGAAGCTGATTATATCACGGTTGAACACTTTTTCTGCAAGGCAGTGGCCGGTAGTTCCCTTTCGCGGCAGTCAAGGTTTGCGTGACCAGATTGCGAATGATCACCGCATAAATTGTGTAGTCCAACATCAAAGATCGAATGACGCAGTTGGGTCAACTCCCGTCGTCGAAAACTCTGAGCCGAAGAAACCGAGACATTACCCCCCGAACGTGGCTTGACCAAGCCGCCCGCCCGGCGTACCCAACGCCTTGGGACACCTTTCCCCAACGAAAGGCACCCATCTGAGAGGATGGTCATTTATGGTAGCGACGTTTCCCGCCGTGCGGCCCGCGCGGCCGAATTTTTCTTGCGGCCCGTGCGCCAAGCACCCTGGCTGGCAACTCCAAAATCTTCAGGATGCCCCGCTCGGGCGCTCGCACCGGGCCAAGGCCAGCAAGGCCAAATTAAAACGCGTGATCGATTTGACCCGCGAGGTTTTGCAAGTTCCGCGAGATTATCGGATCGGCATCGTCCCGGGCTCGGATACCGGGGCGGTTGAAATCGCGCTTTGGTCCTTGCTCGGCCAACGCGGCGTCGATGTGTTTGCCTGGGAATCCTTCGGCGAGGGCTGGGTCAACGATATCGTCGAGCATTTGAAGCTCAAGAACGCCCGGGCTTTCGTGGCGGACTATGGCGAAATCGCCGATCTTGCGAGCGCGGATTTCGACAATGACATCGTCTTCGCCTGGAATGGAACGACGTCCGGCGTGCGCGTCCCCAATGCCGATTGGATCGCGGCCGGCCGCAAGGGTCTGACGATCTGCGACGCGACCTCCGCCGCCTTCGCCCAAAAACTCGATTGGGGAAAGCTCGATGTCACCACTTTCTCCTGGCAGAAGGCGCTTGGCGGCGAGGCCGCGCATGGCATGTTGATCCTTTCCCCGCGTGCCGTGGAAAGACTTGAGACCTATACGCCGCCCTGGCCGCTGCCAAAACTTTTCCGTTTGACCCATGGCGGCAAATTGATCGAAGCTATTTTCGAGGGCGAAACCATCAACACGCCTTCGCTCATGTGCGTCGAGGATTTTATCGACGCCCTGAATTGGGGAAAATCGCTTGGCGGACTTGACGCTCTCATCGCCCGCGCCGACGCCAATTCGAAAGCGCTCGGCGACTGGGTGGCGCGGACGCCCTGGGTGGATTTCCTCGCCGCCGACCCGAGGATCAGATCGAATACCAGCGTCTGCCTCAAGGTGGTCGATCCGGCCATCGCGACGCTTCCACAAGCGAGCCAGGCCGCTTTCGCGAAAGCGCTCGAAAATTTGCTCGAACAGGAAAAGGTGGCCTATGACATCGGCGCCTATCGCGCTGCGCCGCCCGGCCTTCGGATCTGGTGTGGCGCGACCGTCGAGACGAGCGATATCGAGGCGCTGACGCCTTGGCTCGATTTCGCCTTCGCGAAAACCAAGGGCGATCTCGCCAAGGCCGCTTGATTCCCGCGGGAATCAACAGCGGCGCCGCAAGGTGAACGTTCCGGCGCGAACAAGCCTGCCTGGCGAAAACGGTTTACGCCGGGCAGGGGAGGGGCAGCAGTCCGCGCCAATTTTTTGGAGAAGTCCCTTGGCTCCGCGCGTATTGATTTCCGATGCTTTGTCGCCCGCCGCCGTCGCCATTTTCAAGGAGCGCGGCATCGAGGCCGATTTTCAGCCGGGCCTCGGCAAGGACAAGGACGAGCTCGCCAATGCCATCGGCGGTTTCGACGGCCTTGCCATTCGCTCAGTGACGAAGGTCACCGCCAAACTTCTCGAGCGCGCGGAGAGGCTGAAGGTGATTGGCCGCGCGGGGATCGGCGTCGACAATGTCGACATTCCCGCCGCCACCGCGAAAGGCATTATCGTGATGAATACGCCGTTTGGCAATTCGATCACCACCGCCGAACATGCGATCGCATTGATGTTCGCGCTCGCCCGCC
Source organism: uncultured Alphaproteobacteria bacterium (assembly GCA_963712225.1). Taxonomy (GTDB): domain Bacteria; phylum Pseudomonadota; class Alphaproteobacteria; order Rhizobiales; family Beijerinckiaceae; genus Methylocapsa. Next base: position 34,832 of record CAVQHH010000032.1, on the reverse strand, counting down.
AGATTCCCCAGGCCGATTTGTCGACCCAGGCCGGCAAATGGGAAAAGAACCGTTTCATGGGCGTCGAGATCACCGGCAAGGTGCTCGGCATCATAGGCTGCGGCACTATCGGTTCGATCGTCGCCTCGCGCGCGATTGGCTTGCACATGCGGGTCATCGCCTACGATCCTTTCCTCTCGCCCGAACGCGCCCTCGATCTCGGCGTCGAGAAAGTCGGCCTCGAAACTCTTCTCGCGCGCGCCGATTTCATCACGTTGCACACGCCGCTGACGGCGCAGACGAAAAACATTTTGTCGGCGGAAAATCTCGCCAAGACAAAGAAGGGTGTCCGGATCGTCAATTGTGCGCGCGGCGGGCTCGCCGACGAACGGGCCCTCCGCGCGCTCCTGGATAGCGGCGATGTGGCGGGCGCGGGTTTCGACGTATTCGCGCATGAACCAGCAACCGAGAATCCGCTTTTCGGCCATCCAAATGCGGTCTGCACGCCGCATCTTGGCGCTTCGACCCGCGAGGCGCAAGAAAACGTCGCGCTACAGGTCGCCGCGCAGATGTCGGATTATCTGATCCGCGGCGCGATTGCGAACGCGATAAACTTTCCCTCGATCACTGCCGAGGAGGCCCCCAAACTCAAGCCCTTCATCGCGCTCGCCGGCAGCCTTGGCTCCTTTGCCGGTCAGTTCGTCGATAGCGAGATTAAAAGGGTGGCGATCACCTATGAGGGCGAGGTCGCCGGATTGAACACGAAAGCGTTGACCGCATCGGCGATCGCCGGGGTTGTGCGACCCCTGCTTGCGGACGTCAATATCGTTTCCGCGCCGGGCGTGGCCAAGGAGAGGGGGATCGCAATCGACGAAGTAACCCGCGCCGCCGACGCCGATTACCAATCGCTCATCACACTGTCGGTTGCAACGCAAGAACACGAGCGCTCGGTCTCCGGCACTGTTTTTCACGATGGAAAGCCGCGCATCGTTACGATCAATGGGATCGAAGTCGACGCCCTGGTTGCGCCCGTGATGATTTACGTCAGCAACGAAGACAAGCCGGGTTTCATCGGCCGTTTCGCAAGCCTTCTCGGCAATGCCGCGATCAATATCGCGACATTCGCGCTCGGCCGCGATCGCGAGGGCGGCTCCGCGATCGCGCTCGTCGAGGTGGATGGCCCGGTCCCGGAAAAGGTGCTCGCCGAAATCGCGACGCTGCCTGGCGTCAAGGAAGTCAAAGCGCTGGGGTTTTAATATTAAATCGCTCTGTGGCTTTCGCGCCACATGCTTTTAACCCGCATTCGCCGGATGAGGCAGTAATTTGCGGCGCCAGGACCGCGATTTAGCTAACATAATCAGCATGTCGCGCCGATGCCGGGTTGGGAGCACGAGAGCCCCGTGTCTAGGGTTTGGCATTGCCAAAATCCGTCGAAAGTGGCAATCTTAACCTCAACAAGGTCGGCATCTGGTGGATGTCTGCTAAGACGGACAAGTACAGAAATCGCGATGTCTACGGCACTATTGAACGCGCTCGGCATGGCGTTTGCCATGGGATGGGAAATCCTTTGGCCGCTCGTGCTCGGCTTTGCGCTCTCCGCCGTGATTCAGGCAATTGTCTCGCACCGGGAAATGAGCCAGCTATTACCGGACGACAGCCCGCGCTCGATCGGCATCGCGCTTGCGCTCGGCGCCGCTTCCTCGTCCTGCTCCTACGCGGCAGTTGCGATTGCGCGATCGATCTTTCGCAAAGGCGCGAACTTCACGGCTGCCATGGCTTTCGAGAGGCGTCCACCAACCTCGTTCTCGAGCTCGGCATCATCCTGATCGTGCTTATGGGGTGGCATTTCATGGCCGCGGAGGCGATTGCTGCGCCGATCATGGTCGCGATTCTCGCTGTTCTTCTCCGCCTGTTCTTGCGACCCCAACTCCTTCAGGCGGCAAAGGACCAGGCGGAGAAAGGCATTGCCGGGCGGATGGAGGGACACGCCGAGATGGATATGTCGGTTCCCGCTGAAGGTTCCCTATGGCAGCGGATTACCTCAGACAGGGGACTGACCGCAATCAGCCACTACTTCGTTATGGACTGGGCCGCAGTGTGGATGGATATCGTCGGCGGCGTGGCGATCGCCGGCGCAATTGCCGCCTGGGTCCCGCAGGATTTCTGGAAGGCTTTTTTCCTGACCGATCATCCGGTCCTGGCTACACTGTGGGGACCGATCGTCGGGCCGCTCGTCGCTATCATTTCCTTCGTCTGCTCTGTCGGGAACATCCCGCTTGCCGCTGTGCTGTGGAACGGCGGCATCAGCTTCGGCGGCGTGGTCGCCTTCATCCTCGCCGACCTGATCGTGCTGCCGATCCTCAACATCTACCGCAAGTACTACGGATTAAAGATGGCCGCGTTCCTGCTCGTCACGTTTTTTGTAGCGATGGCGGCAGCCGCCCTGGTTGCTGAAGGATTATTCGCCGTCCTTGGTCTCATTCCCCAAGAGCGTCAGGCCCGCGTCGTCGAAGCATCAATTACGTGGAACTACACGACATGGCTCAATATCGGGTTTCTTCTCGTCGCGGCCCTTCTGGTATGGCGGTTCGTCGCGACCGGCGGCCTCGAGATGCTGAGGATGATGAACAGGCCGGCACGCGGCGACGAATCGCATCACCACACCCATTGACGCTTTCTCCAGCACTGACCACGGGACCTTGACGGTCCTTTGCATCCGAGAATAGACACTACCATCTAAGAGCTGTCGCCCTGTGCCACGGATCGCTAAGCAGGCTCAATGGCAGGAGCTACACCCGCAGGCTTCGCCAGCCCAAGCTTCCCGCCCTTCCTTGACGAGGAACCAAACGATCCCGAGCGAAGTCACGGAATCAACCCACCATGCACCGGTGAGGTATTGGGCGATCAGGCCAACGACCACAACCGCAGACAGCCAGCCGCAGGTGATGGATTCCACGGCGTCAGCCCTAAGCGCCCGGCTACCGATCTTCTCCGCAATTGCGATTTTACGCTTTGTCGGGAGATACATGATCGGGATCGCGGCCAGCACAACTACCAAGCCGGGCGCTGAAAATTCCTCGCCCTGCTTGGTCAAAAAGCCCCAACCGGCGCTTATGACGACATAGGCCGCGAGGGCAAAGAGCAGAATACCGCCGATCCTGCTGGCATGGTGTTCGGCTTGTTCTGAGAAGTGTTGTCCATGCCTCAATTCGATGGTCAGCCGCCAAATCAAGACGCCAGCGGAAACGATCTCAATGACGCTATCCAGGCCGAAGGCAAGCAATGTGATGCTATGAGCTGCAAAACCAGACCAGCTCGCCACGACGGCTTCGATCGCCAACCAAGCGATCGCGATCCATTCAAGCCAGAAGGCTTGCTTAAACGAGGTCGGTGCGGCCGCTTGTTTGGACTATGCTCATGCCTCAGAGCTACCACCGAGACCGCTAAAGTTCCAGGCCACTAATTAATTCCCCCTCAAATAAAAATACTCCTGCTTGGAAGCAGCGTGCCAGCTTTTTGCGCAAACTGTGGCAAATGTGCATCGGGCGGTGAAAGAAACGCGTGTGGAACCGCGAGAGATATTGCAAAAAAAAATTTGCGGTGCACGCTGCCCGGCGACCATTGGCTCTGCCCGGAGATACGCAAATGCCCCGTCCGCCAAAATCCATCCTCATGCCAGCCCTCTGCGCCGGCACGCTCCTCGGCCTTGCCGGGGGCTATGCCCGCGCCGCCGAGCCCGCCCCCACGCCGCCGCCAGCCAATTGGTGGGACACATTCACTGTAGGGGGCACGGTGGAGGCCGGCGTAACTTTAAATGGGGACAATCCCGGCGACGGATTGAATTTCGGGCATTTGTTCACCGACAAGGCCAACACCCTGCTGCTTAATCAGATCCTGCTGACCGCGCAGCGGCCGCTCGATCCTAAGGCGACTGATTATGATTTCGGCTTCAAGCTGCAAGGGATGTACGGGTCGGACGCGCGCTACACGCATTATCTTGGCGAGGGAGACTATTGGATCAATGAATTGAACCAAATCACTCCCGTCGAGGCCTGGGCAGCCGCGCATCTTCCCTGGCTGTTTAAGGGCGGCATCGACGTCAAGGCCGGTCAGTGGGTCACCTTGGAAGGCGCCGAGACGATCGACCCGACCACCAATTACCTCTACTCGCATTCCTACATCTTCAATTTCGGCATCCCGTTCGTGGATACAGGCGTCCTGACGATCTGGCATGTCGACCCTCTCGTTGACATCTATGCTGGCGTTGTCAGCGGTGTGAACACAACCTTCGGAGAGCGCAACGTCGCCCACCCCGGATTTGAGGGAGGCATCGGGCTAAATCTTCTGGATGGCAACCTCACGATCCTGGCGACCACCCATTTCGGGCCGGAAAATCCTAACACTCCGATCGGCATCGCGGCCTGCGGAGGATGCGATCCCAACAACACGCTGCGCTTTCTCAACGACATCACGGCGACATGGAAAATCAACAACTCCTGGACCCTCATCACCGATCTCAACTACATCCACGACGATGGCGGGGTCCAGCCGAGCGGCTATGGCGGGGCGCAATACGTCGTCTACACCGTCAATGAGTGGTTGAAGGCCGTTGGACGTGTTGAGGTTTGGCGCGACAACAGCAACTTCTTCGTGGCCGCCTATCCCGGCAATTTCGACTTCGTCAACGTCGAGCACGGCTTCCCGAACACGGCGATCCCGGGTGCAGGGCCAACCACCTATTTCGAAATCACCGGTGGCCTCAACATCGCGCCTACGCTTCCGCAGGGGCTGCCCTTGCTCAAGTCGATCACCTTCCGGCCGGAAGTTCGCTACGACGCGTCCTTGAACAACACGACGCCCTTCGATGGCCAGACCGTCTTCGGAGGCCGGGGCTTCCCTGGTTTCGGGGCCGGCACCAAGAGCTCACAATTCACCTTCGGCGGAGACATCATCGCGAAGTTCTAAGACTTGCAGCCTGGCGCCCCAGGGCGTGGCGTTGGATCCGTTTACTGGCGCGATAGCTCAGGGTTGCCTTCGCAGCTCCGGCAATCGCGAGCAACACATATTGATCGCCCTTGTCCGTGCCGTCTTCCGGCGTAAGTCACGCCTGCGGGTTGGCGACAAAATCGTCGAAGGCGTCGCGCGCCACATCGACAACGAAATCGCCGGGCAGGCCGCTGCGCTGGACCTGCAAGAGCCTTCGCCTTTAACCTGGGCGTGTGATGCCCTTGCTGTTCGCCACCGGAGCCGGCGCTTCGGCGCGGAAATCGATCGGGATGGCGGTGTCCAGCGGCAGGGCTGGCCGCGACCTTTCGGGGCGTCCCGTTTGTCGCTTCCTTTTTTGGGGGTGCGGCGCGGCGAGGAGCGGCGCGCGAAGAAGAGCGATGTCGAAAAGGCGCGCGGCGGCCGGCAGGGGCCCCCGACATCCGGCGCGCGTGATAGTTTGGACCGGGACGTCCACCGGATAGCCGGCAACGGCGTTGACGCGCGAAACCCAGTGTGCGACCATCTGGCCTTGCATGACGCTGCGATCGCGGGCGGTTAGCTCAGCTGGTAGAGCATCTCGTTTACACCGAGAGGGCCGGCGGTTCGAACCCGTCACCGCCCACCAACGAAATCAATGAGTTACACGCAAACCATAAACCAATACATTAGGACAAAATCGCACCGGGCAACACGTGGGGCAACTACCCGCAGATTAACCCACGCCTGGCTTCGAAAGCCTCGCCCGTCGCTTCGAGAGTTGCGGTCTGCCCGGTGAAATTCTGCCAGCGGGTCACGGCGACGTCGACATAAGCCGGATGCAGCTCGATCGCGTGGCATGCGCGGCCGGTCATCTCCGCCGCGATTATCGTGGTGCCTGAGCCAACGAAAGGATCGTAAACCGCTTGACCCGGCGAGGAGTTGTTTTCGATCGGCCGCTTCATGCACTCGACGGGCTTTTAAGTCGGGTGACCGCCATCCATTTTTTGAGCCTTGGGAATATCCCACACTGTTCCCTTATCGCGTCCGCCGTGCCAAGGATGGTTAGGTCCTTTGAAGGCGTACCAGCATATCTCATGCTGCCAATGGTAGTCTGCGCGACCGATAACAAATGGCGTCTTGCGCCAAACGATCTGTGATTGGACCTTGAATCCGGCGGCCTCGATCCCATGCTTGATCGAATAACCTTCCTCAAGTGAGGGTGACCACAAATAGGCTGTTCCGGCTTCGACGGCCCAGGCATCAAGAGCCGAGCCAATAAACTCCGCCAATGCGGCGCCTCGCAGGTCGTCGTTCGCAATGGGAGCGAACTTTAGCCCCTTGGCGGCCTTCTCGCGGCCGACGAACTTCCCGCGTTCGAAGCCGACACCATATGGGGGATCGCTGGCGAGCAGATGCGGCTTGACGCCGGCCAAAGCCTTCTCGACCACTTGTCGGTCGGTGCAGTCACCGCAGACCAGCCGATGCCGACCGAGGAGCCAAACGTCGCCAGGCTTGCTTACCGGGATCGCCGGGGCATCCGGCGCCTCGTCCGGATCGGTCAGGCCGCTCCTGTCGAACGTCAGTCCAGCGATCTCATCGGCGCTAAAGCCGATCAAGCCAAGATCGAAGTCGAACGCCTGGAGATCGCCAAGCTCGATCTTGAGAAGATCGTCATCCCAGCCGGCATTCAGCGCCAACTTATTGTCGGCCAGCACATAGGCGCGCTTTTGGGCCTCTGACCAGCCTGCGGCCACCATGACCGGGACTTCGGCGATCGCGAGCTTGTGAGCCGCCAGCACGCGGCCGTGGCCGGCAATGATACCGCCTTGCTCGTCGATAAGCACCGGAACCGTCCAGCCCCATTCGCGGATCGACGCCGCGATTTGGTCGACCTGCTCCGGGCTGTGCGTGCGGGCATTGCGGGCATAGGGGATCAGCGCAGCAACCGCGCGCCGTTCAACTTTATCCGCTGGCCATTCTGGTTGCAAAAATATGCTCTCCTATGGTCTGGGGTTGTGCCACTCTCACCCATCCAGCCGCGCAGATGCCCGCCGCGCCGCCTTACAAGGGAATCCCTCGGCATTCGCGGGGGATTCCTCTGCATTCGAACGAGTCGATTTCCTGAACGAGCGACAGGCGATGACCCGCACCTTCTCCGACATCGACGACATCGGCGGTACGCCGCATCTCGTCGAAAACCGCTTTCGCCTCAATGGCGCTGCAGCCATCTTCGAGATTATCCACACGCAGGAATTTCCCGTCCGTCAATTCGAGGGAAAACAAAAGAATTCTGTATTTTGCATACGTCGTCATTTCCATTCCTGTTAAGCGTTAGCGCCCCGCGCGCAGCCGCCGCAAAACCCAGCACAGCGCGCGAAGCTTCAAGGTGAGATAGCGAAGGCGCAGCGTCGTGCGGGGCTTTCCCGTGAAGCGTCCACCGCCTTCAGCGAAGCGTGCACCGCGTTCGGTAACTGGCCGATTTTGAGGTCTCTAGTGGCTGGTTTTGGTTAGGGCAGTGGCCGATTTTGAATACAACCAAAAGCGTTGCGCCCATCTCCAAACTTAGATTAAATTTATGATCGTATTTTCTCAAGGAGGGGGATAGCTATGCGATCGGTTCTTTTAATGCTTGCACTGCTAGGGGCTGTAAGCCAGTGCACAATCGGCAACGCTTGCATAACAACGATTTAGAAATAACGCCGGGATGTGCTTCAGCAATCCGCAGCATGATGGATTTGGTATTTAGTCCTACTCATGTCGCAAGGACGCCGACCTAACTCGGAAGGGATTCCGCGATTGTGGCGGCGGTCTAGTAACTACGATAGCTGCGCCGCAGGCGCTCAGATTGACGACATAAGAGCGGCCGGAATGAATGCGCATATCTATAGTAAGCCGGCTGCATGTGGTTTTTGATATGACGATTTGCGATTGCAAGGCCGCCTCAGTTGCCGGCCTCGTCTTTTTCGGTGCCATCATCTCAAGAATTTCCGCGTAATTAGGCCAGGACCCCGCGTACTTGCGGATAATGTCGAAAATAGGTACTAACGCTTTCGAGCATTTCCGCCGCGCTGCCTTGCGCTCGGCTCCCAGTTCATCGCGATGCCAGCGCGATATGAGTTTGCGGATCCCCTCACATTGCATTTCCGCTCGCCGGACGCTCAGGTGCCGCCGCAATGGCCTTAGCCGGTGCTTTGTGGTAGTGTCTCGGTTTAATTTTCTGCTTCCGACTTTGCCTGGTCGGTCCGCAAAGCAGACCTTGGTGTTTGCCGCCCAGATGATTTACCAGCGCCCGCGGCGACCGATCGCGAGCTGTCTCGACGTCGTAAGGGCTGACTTCGCTCGATTGTTTGACGATGAGGCCGCGCTTTCGCAGCCCAAGGCCAGTTTCGAACTCGGTCACACCGCCAGGGACAAGATGCCCGGAACTAAACAAAAGAGCAAGCTGCCTCGTAAGACGCCAGGAATGTTTCCAGGTCTGCGCTCGATTGCGGGTGCATGTCGTTCAATTGCGCGATCCCCACCTCGCCTTGGGTGCCGAGTTGTCCTTGGCGGACGGTCGAGAAGTCACAATGACCGTGTAGTCGTGAGGATATTCGGTCGATATTCCTCGGACGATGGCGATATAAATTTCATCACTTTCATCCGCACCACCAAATCGCTCGCGCCATCTACCGAAGATGTCCTCGGCTGCCTGTCTGTCCTTGAAGACCAACGCGAGCGCAGGCGGCTGGCGTGGCCCATAGCCAAGAAAGGCGGTCGTATGCCAGCCGGCTTTCTCCCAAAGATGTATGTTGATGACCGACCGAACCGCTATGTCCCGGTGATTGCCGTACTCACTTTGTCCAGTCGGTCCTCGGTGCTTTTTTGGGAAACCGCGCTGATGCTTTTGTCGAATCATCGAGTGCAACGCCGCTCTATCTCGGCTGCAGTTCGCGGGCGGTATTCTGCTTTCGCAAATGCCTTCTTATCCTCAAGCCGGGAAACGATTCAGCGAAACGATGATAGCTGTTGCCCGCTGCCGAGATGATTGCGATGCGCTCCATCACAGCGTCATTGTTCTGGAAGCTTATTGAGGATGGTTCTAGCTCGCATCAAGCACGTCGCTACCATGTAACAGCAGCGACCTCCAGGACCACTCGCCGCGCTGCTTCCAGATGCCCGAACGTTGAAGCACCCAACCCGCCAAGTCAGGCTGCCCTGCATTGTGCAGATTGAATGCGAACTTGGTTCGGTGCGTGATGTCTTCGATAAGCTCGATTTGACTGTTCTGTGTGCGGATGGATTTCCATTTCGCGCGTCGTGAATAGGCTTCCATCGTGCCGAGTACAGCCTCAGCCATTAGAGTGCCATTCACTGACCCGTCGAATTCCGACCCAACCCTCATGCCGAGAATAGTTGAGCTGTAGGATTGATGCGCGCCGGTTGTTATCGAGCGTCGATAGCGCTGGCCGAGATTGGATAGCTTGCAAGTCCGTGAAGAGTTCGTGGAGGCTGTCTGGCGTCTCTTCCGTGGAACGACACCATCTGCCCTCAGTTGTCGTAGCCAAGAGCGTAGAGAAGCGCGCGTAGCTCCACCAAAGCCGAGTCCAGCGAGAACGTCGGAGCCATTGCACAATCGCACGCTCATCTTCCGTGAGGTTCAGAATGTAGCTGGCGAGAGCGCCATCCAGCTCGCGAATGTCTTCCTCGACCTTCTCCTGCGTCTCTTCAGCAAGCGGGAGCGACTGCACATGCCTTTGAAGAGCTGAACCGCTTCGAGGAAATCAGAGAGGTGTCGCATCCCCAAAGCTATTGACGCCCGCACTTTGATGTGGCAACATCGCGATGCGAATTTGTTCTCTTCCTCACTTTCTATGAGAATTGTCGCCAAAGCGAAACGCAGGCCGCACGGCCGCCCAGAGAAGTCCGGCGCTTCGATATGCTAGCACAGTAGTTGGAGAGCCTCTATTAGTTCGTCAGCATACTCTTTCTTGCGAGCTGCCGCGCCGCTCGCCGAGCAAGCGGATCATGTCGAAGTGGCGATCGAAGTCGAGCTGCTTGCCCGCTTGAGAAGACCAAGCCCCTTGCGCTTCCCCCGTGCGTTCGCTTACGAAGCCGCCATCTCCTCGACGAGCGCAGTATATTGCGTCGTCGCCGGCCACTTCACCGACCACCTCAATCAGCTTGTCAAGCGAGGAGCGTCGAACTCGCCAAGCCCCTTTGCTTGCTCGAAGTATGCCGAAAATTCCGCGAAAGGCGGACATCGCCTTGCGTCCCGTGCGATCATCGCCTCGCTCATCCGCACATGGAGCAGTAGCGCCCTGGCTTGGAGGCTGTTGTTCGCCGCTCCGTATCGTCCATCAGTTCGCCAGCCGCTTCGACAATCGCTGTGCTCGCTTAGCCGAGTCGCATTCCTCAGCCGAAAGCTGCCAAAGTGAACTGCATTGACCAGGTGTTGTAGCAACGTGACGAGGTTTCCGAGGTTCGTGGCGTGCTCGCTTGCAAGCGCCATCGCCTCGAAAGCCGTGTAGCCGGCGTTCACTGGCGCGATCTCATCGAACGACCAGCAGACGTACAGAGGCTCTCGTAATGGCCTCCAGCTTCTGACGAAACGTGCCGCGCCCAGCCAGTGGATGCCGAGCCACGCGCCCTCGTCTCATGCCGTGGCCGTTCAAGCCGCGTGAGAACTCTGCGCAATGAGAGCTTTAATTGTCCTTTGCATTTCCATGCCGCGAATGCCGTGGATTGCCCAGACCTCTCAATTTCCTCTAGTTGCTGGCCGTGGGAATAGTCCTTCGGCCGAAGATAGTGGCCATCTTCGACCAGCTGGCGCGCGAGATAATCGTAGTGAATTCCTTGCGATCGCCGTCGATGGCCTCGACGATCCAGACCGAGCGATGGATCGTGACAAGGATGCCGTACTTGCAGTGAGTTCGTCTTCGAGAGAGCTCTTCGCCGCGAGCTGTACCGTGTTACGCAAACGATGCGTTGATAGCCGCGTTGTTTTAACGATGCCAGCCACATCGCTGCGCAATTTCTTGATCCATTTCTCCTTTGCGCTGAATGTGAATGCCGAACGTCTGTGGTGTTTGTTCCCCAAGATATAAGCGATGCGATCTCATCGTGATGGGAAGAATATCGTTGACTTTACTGTCGCCGCCGCCCTCAGGCCCCGTCTGTGGCCCAAGTTATTATATTGTCCGCTCGCAAAGCTTGCGCAGAAATGCTCGAAGTCATGCGTCTCGTTGCGTCTCGTGATTGTCAGACACCGAAGATGTCCGCTCAAGCTGATACGCGGAGCGCACGCGCGTATCGGAATAATTCTCACGCAGCTCCCGCATGAACGCGTAGCGAGTTCGCTTCCCACCTGATTTAATTTCTGTTGCCAAGAATTCTCCCCAAGTGTGCGGGAACATTGATAGAACCCAGGCAGCGGTTCGTTAGAGGCAATTTGCGATTGTCTTTGCTCGCGTAGTCGAAGGAGCCGGTGATGTCGCTTCCCACCCATTGCTGAAATTCAAACTCGGACGCTACCCGCCATCCGTCTAAGCCTAATCCATCCGCCGCCCTGCCCCGCGCTCACCGCTCCGGCCGCCAAGCGCGCGTTCAGAATGCGTAGCGGATGCGGATCGCGAACCCTGTCCAGCTAGCGTGGGGGAGAATTTGTAAACTAATAGCTCCGTTCTGCGCGGCCCTGCACGAGATGTAGAGCATCACTATATAGAAATGGAACCCAAAACGTTCGCTGTTCTTTGTACCACGCTGTTCAAAGAAACCAAGTTCTACAAGTTCTTTAGCCTTCTCCAAGTTGCGTCTCTATCTATTCGATAGGCCGAAAGCTATCGATGTTTGCTCCGCCTTTTGGCCATCTAATTTTGACACAAAGGCCGCTCACTCGCATACTCTGCATAAAGAAATTGATTGAGTTCTGGCGCTCACACAGTAGGAAGAGCCAATTTGAAAACAGATCGTCAAACAGCTGATCCCCCAGCGCCGGAAACGCGCCTGTTTGGAGATGTTTTTATTTCCTGTTCCAAAATACAGTTAAGAAGATGGATTAGCTCTCTCGGGAGCTCTACCAGTCCCGTCTGCGCACCGTGTCACGAGCCACTTGAACGTGGGAGCCTTTTGCGCCCCTGTTCCACTTGCTGGGGAACAATCTGTAAAATAATTTTTCTTGCTGCTCTGCAACTTTTAGAACGCGCCCCCATCAATCCCTGATATTCCTCTTGTAAAATAGAATTGTTTAATAGACGTCTCATTATCAAGTTCAGAAGAGCTAGCTGCGTCCAATCCAAAATAACATATCGAATTAAATAGCTTGCTTCGCGGAGTCCTTTTTCAGTAATGCGCTTCCATATATCTTCCCTCAAAAATATTTTAGCTAATTTCATCCCGTGCCTAACATCAGCATAAGCCCTAATAAGAGCCCGTAACGCATTCGCTTCTAGCGAATGTTATCAACAAAAGCAACTCTAACCTATCAAGAAGAACCCATACTTTTAATTTATTTTCCTCCAAAGCCTTATTTAAAAATTCTAATAGTTCGTCTATTGTCATAATTCCAGTTTTTTTGAGATCAGAAACGCTCATGAAGAACTATTCTACCAGTGATGCCTGAGGCATTTGCGTAGCGAGATCGATTGTTAGGCCGCCTTCAAGAGCCTCAGCCCTTACGATGCGTCGTACATATTCATGAGCGCTACGAAGTAACCCGTCAAACTAAAGTTTTTCTCAAGTAGCCTTGCATCTTCAAGAGTTCTATATACTCTATTGCTACGTTCAATCCTCTAATGTCAGATTCTCTCTCAATTGTTGCGCGATAATCTGTAAGAGCGTAGATTTTCCATAAGCAATAAATTCATTCTCTGTTGTCGCGGATCGCAACTAGATCTTTAAAGACGTCGCACCGCGTGTATTTTAGCGCCACAAGCAAAATTCGTTTGTCTAAAAAATCTCCCGCCTTAGTCATCAGAAGGGAATAGATGGCGCTCTTTCCATATTCACCGCGAATGATATTGATGTCGCCCTTTGCAATTTTCTCCCACTGATTTGTTTCAACAAAATAACTGGAACGTTCATTGACTTCCTCTTCGCACCTGCACTCCGAATGCATCTGCTTAAAGGAAATCAAGACGCTTGATGGCCACGTGCTCTCGCAAGAGATATGTTCTCTTACCGCGAATTCGTCTCTGCACCAAATCTATTGACGCTCAGCGATGTGCTGGCGCGCTCACCGCGAACTTCATCGAAGCGCAACATTCAAACTGTACCACTACCAAGCCACTGCGCAGCTTTTTCAGCGACGCCAAAAACTCGGCGATCTCTTCACGGTTCATCTTATATCAGGTTCCATCATTTCACTTTCCACTTCAAATTTTCGCGGCGAGGTGTATGGTGCCCCAATTACCTCGCCGCTGACCATGCGCCCCAAAAGAGGTGAACGCAGCTTGGACAACAAATACCTTTTTTGCCACGTTCTTCCCATTTTTTGAGACAGCCCGGTCATCGCCTTCGCGAAAGGGTGGTGACAGCCACTTATCAGCACGCGGAAACTGACGCGCGCCATGCCTCTCAACCTCGCGATTCCAAATTCACCCACCAACAGACCCAGCAGACGAGGCCGACGCGCCCTATAGACTTGCCGCACCCCGATCGCCGGATGCCATAAGCTGTAAATGCTTCGCATTCGGATCTGCGCCTCGCCAATCGTTAAGTCCCAGCTCGCGCCATATGCTCAGCCTTGATTTTTTCCCGAAGCGGAGCGTTTTCCGGCCGGCTGTACAAGTGACTATAAGCTTGCTGATAAATCATTCCCGAATGCGCGCGTTGATGATCAACTGCCATGCTATGCAGCCTCGCATGCCCGGGACCGAGATACTCGGCCACATCAGCGGCCTTCGCGTAGCGGTCATGCGGCGCCGCGGCCTTGGCCACCGGGATCAGGGACTTCGCCGTCCCGTGGCTGAAGTTGAACGCGCGGGCGAGTTCATCATACCTCACCCCGTCGCGAATCGCAGGCGTTGGAAGGATCAGTATAACATTTCCGTGTATGCCTTCGCGTACAACTTTCGCCTGTTTCGTGCCTGCCGGGCAAGGGCCATCTTGTCCAAAATGGCGTGATAAGGCCCGCGTGAAATATCATAATCAGCCATCGTCATTCCCTTCTTGGCCTCGGCGGATAAAGCCGTCTTCGTCATCGATCGCGACATTGCCGGCGAGACGAACCTTCGCTTTCGTTGGAGTCTTCGGCTTCGCAAGACGAACCTGCGGAACGCCGCCATATCGACAACCTTGCCGCCCTATTCATTGCCTTGCGAACCCGTTCCGTTATTGCCCAACTCGCTACCACCTTTGCCTATCCTTGCCGTAGAGCCGATGATGCCGCGCTCTGCCAGAAACGCACACAAGCTCGTCGCCATGCGCAGCCAATAACGTTTTCATGCTGGATTGCCCGATCGGTTCAACCAAGCCGCCCTTGTCATCACTGTCGGCGCCAAACACCTGCCGCAACTACGCCGATATCCAGGCTGCAACGCCTTCTGCAACGCACTCAAGCGATATTATGACGATGCTCGAACCTTGCGACCGTCCGGGCAAACAATCTCGAAAAGCTCTATCCCTCGTAGCGCCGCTGTTTACCTGCGTCTTGCGTGCGCAATGGCCGCCAGTTGACCGCGAGCCAAATTCGACCTTGACGACGCACCGCCCCGACCTTCGCGCTCAAGACTCACAATCAATGTGCTGTCCGCCTCAACGCGCTTGTTCACCGGCTCCTGCGCGAACTTCGCCTTGTTATCGCCCTTCTCAGCCAGCGCCGAAAGACGCCTCAATTCCGCTTGCGACTCAAGCCGCCGCGAACGAACGCGCTCTAATTCGATGCCTAAATCATCACGCCTTTTTTCGAGGCTTTGTAACGTGCTCATCTTAATTTGTTCCTTTCGGATTTAACAACTCCACGCAAATTGGCCATCCATCCCGCCGCCCGCCTCTGGACAATATGCGCCCGGCTTAACGCTCGCCCCGACGCCGTAAACCGCCACCGGCAGGCCGCTACCATAGTCTACCGGCAACTGGCTCCGTGACATGCCAGCAGCCGGCATATGAAACGACTTAATCTGATAATCGCGCGTCCCAACAAGCCGAACCATCAAGCCCGCAACCGCCGCAGCGCAGTCATCATGCCCGCCAAATGGATGCGAGATGCTATCCTTCGCCCCAATGCGCGACGGCCGTCTCTCAAGCGAGCATAATTGCGTCGCAAGCCGCTTATTATCGAGTAACTGGCAGCGTCTCGAATTCAATACAGGAAGGAAACCGGCAAAGTAATCGAACGTCGTCATGTCGCTGTGACGATACTCAACGCCATGCTTGCGAAAGCCTCTGAATTAAATCCCGTCGGCATAACGATCGCCCGTGACATTCGTATACGCTGTAGTCGTGGAGAACTTCGCAGATTTCCAACACAACGCTCGTCAGGTAGAACGGCGGCCGACGCTCGAGCAAAACATCAAGGATACCGCCAATATCGCCTTCCACATGGCCAATGGCAAACGTGAAACTGAATCTTACGCTGCCGCCGGACGGATCGGCATGCGCGATGTAGGAAACGCCCTTGACGAAATCGAGCCGATAGACGCCGCGCGCCGTGCACGCATCGACAATTGTCAGGCTTAACATAACTCTCAAGATCGTTGCGAAACTGCCCGCCCCATTCCGACGCCGCAACCGCAGGATCGTCTTCATAAGCCCGGTCGATTACGCTTTGCTTGATCGTCGGGTTGAAAAGCCGCGTCGGCCCGTTCGCAACCAATATCGCCGGATTGCCGTTCGCACCAAAATGCTTGTTGTAAGTGCTAAACGTCTCGCCCTTGCGCGCATGCGGGCTGCCGATTGCAAACAGCGTGCCGCCCGTCGTGGCCAAGCATGGCCGAGCAGCAGCCAAAATTTCCCGATCGGGATTGCGGCTGTCGTCCGCTCTGCCACATGCTGCATTCTTCGGCGATGACGCCAATCGCAGTTATGCCGCGAATGGTGCGAAAACTCGCCGGCCGGACCTGAATATCGATGCGATTCTTGAGCGATATCGTGTCGCTCGTAATGCCGCCGTGCCGGCCGCCAAGCTGTTCCACAAGCGCCGCAAACCGCGGAATGTTCGTGAAAATGCCCCTGATAAAATTGTAGCACTGCCCAGCCTGCAACGTATTCGCCGCCATGATCGGCAACACGCCGCGCTCGCCAGGGCCAAGGATCGCGCGGTGATCGCAGCAACCGGCCAAATAAGCCGCCAGTGTGCCTATGGCGCGCGTCTTGCCACTACGCCGCCCCGCGATAACCCATAAGCTCTTCCACGGCCTCGCCTGGCGTTTCCGCGCGGCCCGTAAGCTGGGTGAATATGTGCATTTCGGCCGCCGTCAGCGCCTCGCCCATGGCGGCGATCAAGAGCGTCCGCATGACGGCAAAGGACTCGGCGCCAAGCATGCTCCCGAGCCATGCCGGATCTTCAAGGGCCTGCCGGACGCTGATGAGCTTCTTCATTTGTCGGCCCGCCCCAAAGGTGCAACCCATTCGAGCGGCACCTGCGGCGCGCCGAGGCTTGACCTTTTCAAGGGATACCGGTGCGCGGCGAGCCCCAGGCGCCCGTTTCGCGGCCTGTCTGCACCTTCACTGCCCGCACGGCATCTCGGCGCCCTGCGCCAGCCCCGTAGCCGCCTGCGCGCGCTTCTGGCGCTGATCGGCCAGCCGTTGCTTCTTGTCGAGACGCCCCTTCGTCATGGCGCCGCACCTTCCTTCGGCGGCGGCCGGGAGAAATAATCGGACAAAACGTTGGAGCCGTCGTTCACCAGCCGGGCGACGCGTTCAAGGCCAAGCCTTCGCAAGCAGCGTCGAAGGCGATCGCGGAGGACGCCATAAGCCTCGCTATCGAAGGCCAAGTTTCGAATGAAATCGGCCTCGACGCTCTCGCTCATGATGCTCAAAGTCGCCGCGCGCCTGATCAATTGCTTCTGGCCTTCCGAAAGGCGATCACTGCCGCCAAGGTCGTTTCCCATGCCCTCGACAAGATCCCGGAACCGCCGCGCCGTTTGCGAGCGGCCGTCCAGGCCATCGACGCAAAAAAGTTTTCGCCTCAATACTGGAATCGGAATACTCTGTGGACGCCATAGCGGGGCCGAATGCCAGCAGATTGATGACCTCCGGCATGGGCGCCCTTGCGCTGCCCGAAAGGTTTTTGCACGCTTCACACGACAGCGCCGCCGGTGCTTGCCACTCGCGGCCATGTGCCGCCTTTTGCGCCTTTACATACGGGAATTTGTCGAAATCCATGCGAGCACCCGCCGCACCGTGTGGACACGCGGGCAACGAGAAGGTGCTTTCTCGCTTTCGGCTGGCCGGCCTAGCCCGCGCGTTCGTTAGCGGCCCTTACCCTCGCGCCGCCGCAAGTTCGATCACATTGCTTGGCGCGCCGGGCTCGATTATCTCGGCCAGTCGCGAGGCCCAAAGCTCGAAAGCCCTACGCTTTTCGTCGCGATATGAATGCAAATCATACGTCCGGTGGAGGCCAGGTTGTGCGTGCGCTATGCAAAGCTCGGCTACATTATTAGGAACCGGCAGAGCGCCAAGGCCGGTCCGCATCGTTCGCCTAGCGTCGTGAAACCGCCACGGCGCGATTGGCTCTTTTATGGCCGCATCAATCCGCGATTTCATTTTCGAGAAGCCGCCTATCGGCCGCGTGCCGCCGGTTGTCGTAAAGACGTAAGGCCCCGTGAAGCGCGGGAGATTCTTTCAAAATCTCAACTGCAACCGGCGGCAATGGGATTTCATGTGCGGCGTCACCCTTCATGCGCTCCGGCGGAATCGTCCAGAGCGCTTTATCGAGATCAATTTCGGTCCAGTGCATTTCCGCGACTTCGCGAAGTCTCTGGCCGGTTATGAGAAGCATCCGAATGAACGGCGCCAGCCGGATAGCCGAGGCCCTCTGTTGCCTGCCACAAGGCGCGGATCTCGGTATCATTCAACACGCGCTGGCGCGGCTCTTTCTTACCGATGACCTCGCTTGTCTTAATGCCGGTGCACGGCGAAGTTTCCAGTCCATAAAGGCTGCGCGCGATGGCCCAGCCGAAAAGCTTGCTCATATAATTGAAAAGCTTATGCGCGGCATACGGCCGGCCGGAGTCGGCAATTTCCTCTAGCGCATGGACAATGTCACGGCGGTTGATTTCTGTGATCGGGCGACGCGCCCCAGCGGCCGATCAACTCCCGCCGGATCGCCGCCTTCACCTCGGGACCGGAGCGGAGTTTGGCCACGTGACGGGAGATAAATTCCTCGGCGACGGAGGCAAAGGAATTGGCCCGCCGGTGCGCTTCCGCGCGCCGCTCGGCCTCTTGCTTTTCCTTCGGGTCAATCCCGCTCTCGATGTCCCGGAGCGCCTCCAGCGCGGCCTCGCGAGCCTTGGCGAGCGTCATGATCGGATATTGGCCGAGCATCCGCCGCACAAGCTTGTCGCGCAACCGGCGCATGACGATGAAGGTTAGCTTGCCCTTGTCGGTGACGCGGACGCCAAAGCTCGGCACGGCGGCGTCCCATACCATCTTCCGGGTTCCCGGGGCGCGCCGGTTTCATGGCTCGCAAGGTCCGATCGGTCAGCATGGTTTTCATGGCGGGTTGCTCCTCTGGGCAAGCATGGGGCAACACATTAAGTTTGTCAACTGGTGTTAGCAGGTGTTAGCCTAAGTTAACAAAAATGACGTCAGTTTCAATGGCATGGCGTGGCTTATTGGCATGCGCTGATTAGCCGCTGTTAGCCGGTGTCTATGCGGAGGCACGGGATTTACACCGAGAGGGCCGGCGGTTCGAGCCCGTCACCGCCCACCACTGCGTGGCGTCGCGCTTGACTTGGCGGCCCCGCGCCTATCCTATCCGGTGGGTCTTCGGTGCGGCCATCGCGACGCCGCGGCGCGGGGGAGTAGCTCAGTTGGTTAGAGCGCCGGCCTGTCACGCCGGAGGTCGCGGGTTCAAGTCCCGTCTCTCTCGCCATTCCCTTGGCCGCCTTGGCCTTTGGCAAACAGCCGCAAGCGGTTGATTTCCTGGCCGAGCATCAGCAAATCCTGCCAGGCCAGCTTTTTTTGCGCCGGCTGGCGCAGAAGATAGGCCGGATGCAGCATGGCGATCGCCTGGATCTCCTTGCCGCCCACAGCATAGGCGAACCAGCGTCCGCGCATGCGCATGACGCCCTCCTTGCCGCCAAGCAGAGTTTGCGCCGACGCGGCGCCAAGACAGACCAGAATTTTGGGGTCGACGAGCGCGATTTGGCGGCGGGTGAAGGGCAGACAGGCCGCCGTTTCAAGCGGCGTCGGGGTGCGGTTTCCCGGCGGCCGCCAAGGCACCACATTGGCGATATAAACGTTTCCGCGGTCGAGCCCGATCGAAGCCAGCATCTTGTCGAGCAATTGGCCGGCGCGGCCGACGAAGGGCACCCCCTCGCGGTCCTCGTCGGCGCCGGGCGCCTCGCCAATGAACATAATGTCCGCGCTCGGGTCGCCATCGCCAAAAACGAGTTGGGTCGCGGTCGTCTTCAGGCCGCAGCCTTCGAAGCGCGAAAGTTTTTCGCGGAGATCGGCGAGGTCTTGGGCGGCGGCGGCCTGGTTCCGCGCGCTTGCCGCGATGGCCTCGGCGGGAAGGGCCGGCTCGGCCACGCCCCGGCGGCTGGCTTCGATCGTCTCCGGCCGCGCGGCTGGAGTGCCCCGCTCCTCTGCCTGAGCGGACACGCCGGCGCGGCTTTCGGCGAAGCGGTCATGCGGAACGTCATCGACGGCGATATCGATGCCCATGTCCGCGTACCAGCGCAGCAGCCCGGCCAAACCTTCAGCCATGATCAAAACCCGCGAAACACGAGCCGGGGAAAATATCGAGTCCCGGCGGAGGGTCCTTAATCGAGGCGGGAAACAAGCCGCAGGGTTGCCAGACTTTATCCTAGCTCGCATTGAAGTCCAAGGCTCTATCGTATACGCTTATCGGCCCCCTATCAGGCTTGGTTCCGGCCCCTTGACCCCTTTTCGCCGGTTGGTGCGCATGCCGTTGTCGCCAAATCGTCTCCAATCCTAACCCTTTGGGGACGTCAACGAAGACGCTGCATGGGACAATTCTTCAACGGAATTCCTGCCGCGCAAGGATCGAAAACCACCATGACCGAGGCAGAAATCCGATTACCACCACGCGAAACCATGGATTTCGATGTCGTGATCGCCGGCGCTGGCCCCGCCGGTCTCGCCGCCGCGATCCGCCTCAAACAGCTTAGCCCGGAAGTTTCGGTCGTCATCGTCGAAAAAGGCGCCGAACTCGGCGCCCATATTTTGTCCGGCGCGGTCATCGATCCTTGCGCTCTTGACAAACTCCTCCCCGCTTGGCGCCAGGATCAAGACCGGCCGCTGAAGACGGAGGTGACCGCCGACCGGTTCTATGTGCTTGGCCGCGCGCGGGCGCTCCGGCTGCCCAATTTCATCATGCCGCGCCTCATGAATAATCATCGCAATTTCATCGGCTCGCTTGGCGATGTCGTACGCTTTCTGGGCGCCAAAGCGGCGGCCTTGGGCGTCGATATCTTTCCTGGCTTCGCCGGCGCCGAGGTCCTTTATGGGCCAGCCGGCGCGGTTTTGGGCATCGCCACGGGAGACATGGGAATCGCCCGCGACGGAAGCCGCAAAAGCGGTTTTACGCGGGGCATTGCGCTTCATGGCAAATATACCTTGATCGCCGAGGGCGCGCGCGGCTCGCTCGCCAAGGAACTGATCGCGAAGTTCGGCCTCGACAACAATCGCGAGCCGCAGAAATTCGGCATTGGTCTAAAAGAGCTTTGGCGGATCGAACCCTCGTTGCACCGGCCTGGCCTCGTCCAGCATACCTTCGGCTGGCCGCTCGATGATCGCACCGGCGGCGGCTCGTTCCTCTATCATTTCGAAGACGGTCTCGTCGCCGTTGGTTTCGTGGTTCACTTGAACTATTGGAATCCGACGCTCTCCCCATTCGACGAATTTCAGCGCTTCAAGACGCATCCGATGATCGCGCCTTTGTTCGAAGGCGGAGAGCGGATTTCGTTTGGCGCAAGGGCGATCACCGAAGGCGGCTGGCAATCGGTGCCGAAACTCGTCTTTCCCGGCGGCGCCCTCATCGGCTGCGCGGCGGGGTTCGTCAATGTGCCCCGCGTCAAGGGTTCGCATAATGCGATTCTTTCGGGAATGCTCGCGGCCGAACATGTGGTTGCCGCGCTGGAAGCAGGCCGCGCCCATGACGAAGTCATTGCCTATGACGAGGGGTGGCGCGGCTCGGCCCTCGGCCGCGACCTTTACAAGGTCCGCAACGCCAAGCCGCTGTGGTCGAAATTCGGCACGAGGGCCGGCATTGTGCTCGGCGGCCTCGACATGTGGGTGAATGAAATTTTCGGCGCCTCGCCGCTCGGCACCTTGGCCCATGGCCAACCGGATCATGCGAGTCTGAAACCGCTCGCCGAGGTGACACCCATTCACTACGAAAAGCCGGACGGCAAGCTCACTTTCGACAGGCTCGCCTCGGTTTATGTTTCCAACACCAATCATGAGGAAGACCAGCCCTGCCATCTGCGCCTCAAGGACCCGTCGATCCCGGTTGCCAAAAACCTGCCCGAATATGGCGAGTCGGCGCGGCTCTATTGCCCCGCCGGCGTCTTTGAGGTGGTCTATGCCAATGAGGCGGAAAAGCGCGATCCGCGTTTTGTGATCAACGCGCAAAATTGCGTCCACTGCAAGACGTGCGACATCAAGGACCCGGCGCAAAACATCGATTGGGTGCCGCCGGAGGGCGGCGGCGGCCCGAATTATCCGAATATGTAAGGGCGTTCGCTCGCTTTTTTCGACCGTGCGTCGGTTTGAATTTGGTGCGGCAAATGCGCGCCGCGCCGCGGGATCGGCGATATCCCAGTTTGGAAGATCCGGTTTGGAAGATAGGTATCGAGCACGCATGCTAAGCGATTTCGGGCTCTGCCGGCGCGACGAGATCACGACCATTCCCAACGGTCACGAGCACGTCAAGCGTTGGTGTCCACACCGTTCGCCATTCGCCGCGATGAAGGAAAATCGCCGGCCTTTCGTCGGTTTGCTTGGCGGCCGCGCCTGCACAAGAAGGTCGAGATGCTGTTTTCCATCGCCGGAACTCGACGCCTTGAAATTGGATTATCTGGGCGCGGGGGCATCGGGCATGTATTTTTTCGCGATCGACTCGCGTCCTCTCCCTTCCAACCTGCAAATGCTCGGTTCGTCACCGACGACGATCCCTCGGCGCTCGAACAGCGTTTTGCTTCGCCTTTCCATCGGTGACGGAGCGGTTCGGGACGCCCACTCGTCGCCTCCAACACGGCGAGTCTGCCGGAGGTCTGCGGCTGCCGCGCTTTTCGCTGATCCGAAATCGCCGCGCGCGGTTGGCTCGCCGAGATCGAACGCCTCCGCGCCGAACCAGACCTTGCACGCGATCTGTGCGCGAAGGGTGCCCCCAAACCGGGCGTTTTTCATGGAAAACAAGCGCCCAGCCTTATTTGGACCTCATCACGTCGCTTTTCCCGGGCGCCGCGCTGGAACAAAAAGGCGAGGTTGACCCTTCCCTGCAATCCGCGAAAGCTTTACATGGTGGAACGCCCTCTTAACCGGCAAGAACCCCGGAGAGGAAGCTCATGACCACGAACGGCAAACAACTTCTCCACTTCGTATTCGGCGGCGAACTCAAGGATATGAGCGGCACCGAATTCCGCGATTTGTCCAAACTTGATATCGTCGGTATCTTTCCCGACTACGCGTCGGCGGCGCAGGCTTGGAAAACCAAGGCGCAGGCAACGGTGGACAATGCCCATATGCGCTATTTCGTGGCACATCTGCATCGCCTGCTCGACCCGTCGAAGGACAAAACTTGAGCGCGGTGGCCATTTTTCGATCCAGCGATAGAAATTATCCGCGTAGACGGTGCGCCCCATTGAAATATCCAGGCCCGCCGTGAAAGGTTCGGCCCTCCTGGCTGCCTACCGGCTGGCAAGCGCGGGCGTTGGATTAACTGGGCCATTATATCTTTATTGGCGTGGAAAGCTCGGCCGCGACGATTTTTCGAGGCGCCACGAACGGCTGGGGCGGCCTTACGTCGCCCGGCCGGATGGGCGGCTCGCCTTGTTGCATGCAAGCGCGGCGCAAGCTCTCTCCTTGCCGCCGCTTGTCGAAAAACTGGGACAGCTCGGCTTCACCGTGCTTTTGGCGATCGGCAATGTGTCTTCCGGCCCGTTCCGCGTGCCGCGCTTGCCGCCATCGCTGCACCAACTCGCGCCGCTCGACGCGCCTCAATTCGTGGCGCGGTTTCTCAATCATTGGCGGCCAGACATCGTCCTTATCTCCGGGCCGGAAATCCCGCCAAACCTCATCCTCGAAGCCAGCCGCCGCAAAATTCCCGTCGCGCTTGTCGACGCCCGCGTGTCCGCGCGGCGCTTCCTGATTTGGCGGAAATTTCCGGGCTTTGCCGGATCGCTGCTGCGCCGGATAGATCTTTGTTTGGCGCAAACTAATTCCGACGCGCAGCGCTACGCGAAACTCGGTATGCGAAAAGTTCAGATGACCGGCAATCTCAAATATGATTTCGTCCCCGCGCCGGTCGATCAATCCGCCCTGGCGCGGCTTCTCGCAAGGATCGGGACGCGTCCGGCGTGGGTCGCCGATGGAGTTTATCCCGGCGAGGAAGAGATCGCGATGGCGGCGCATCGCCGATTGGCGCGGCAGTTTCCAGACCTCCTGACCGTGATCGTGCCGCACAACCCCAAACGCGTTTTTGAAATCGCCCAAAGCGCCGCGAAAATAGGACTGACCGCGGCGCTGCGCGCCGGCGATCGCGAAAGCGCGCCTTTGCCGGAAATCTATATTGCCCTTGCAGCGGGCGAGGCGGGATTATTTCTTCGCGGCGCCGGCGTGATTTTCGCGGGTAAGTCCTTGCGCCACGGCGGCGGCAATAATCCGGTCGAAGCGGCGCGTCTCGGCTGCGCGATCCTGCACGGTCCGGACGTCGATGATTTCGAGGAAATTTACGCAGCGCTCGATAATGCGGGCGGCGGCGCGCTGGTATTCGACGCCGAAACGCTTGCCAAGCAATTGGCGCTCCTCTTCTTTGACAAAGCCGAATTGCGGGCGATGGCCCGCGTGGCCGCGGAGACGGCGGAGGAATTTGGTGGCGCCTCGACCCGCACCATGCAGGCAATCGAGCCTTATCTTGCCCAGGCGATCATCGCGGCAAGAGGCAGAGAGGGGTGAGTGCCTCAAACGTCCTTCTCGTCGCAAGCGCGACGGCACATTCGCGTCTGCCCAAACCAAGAAAAAGATCGTTCGTGATGGCCTTCGATGCTCCGGTCGCGGATGCCGGAAAGTCAAAGGTCCATCGAATTGACCGTCGGTTGGCAACAAGTGCATTTTCAAGTTCTAAATGCGCTTGAAAATGGGAGTTTCCAAAAATGTGCCTTTCGATTGATTGCAACCATGGCGTTACAAGGCGCGGCGCCCTGAAGGCTGCCGCTGGATTTGCTATCGCGGCAGGGGTTGACCGCGCAAGCGCGACGGACGGGGGTGCCGAACAGCCGAAGCCCAACGCGATCGGCGCCGATGCGGCGCTGCGCCGCCTCATGGAGGGCAATGCCCGCTATGTCGCCAACAAGCCGGCACACCGGGATTTTTCCGCCGGACGCGCGGAGAGGACCAGGGCGCAATCTCCGATTGCTGCGGTCCTGAGCTGCGCGGATTTGCGCGTTGCCCCGGAATTTGCGTTCGATCAAGGACCCGGCGATCTTTTTGTTGTCCGGCTCGCCGGCAATTTCGCCAATGACGATGGGCTCGCCAGTCTCGAATATGCGGTGAAGTTTCTCGGCGTGCCGCTCGTCATGGTGCTCGGACACTCGAATTGCGGCGCGATCGGCGCCACGATCAAAGTGGTCGAGGACAATGCCGAGCTGCCAGGACATTTGCCTGATCTCGTCCGGTCGATCAAACCCGCGGTCGAAGTGGCGAAAGCGAAGTCGCCGCACGATCTTCTCGCGGCCGCGATCACCGAAAATGTTGCGCTTAACGTGAAACGGCTCGAAACCGCGCAACCCTCGCTCGCCAGTTTCGGGCAAACCAAACAGGTGAAGATCGTTGGCGGAGTTTATGATCTCGCGAATGGAAAGGTCGGTCTCTTGTCCTGAAACAGGCGTCGTCGCAAAAGCTCTACCTGCGACCGAATAGTTTCTCGACGTCGGCGAGTTTCAATTCCACGTAAGTCGGACGCCCGTGATTACATTGGCCGCAGCCAGGCGTGCGTTCCATCTCGCGCAACAGCGCGTTCATTTCATCGCCGCCGAGACGGCGGCCAGCCCGTACCGAATGGTGGCAGGCCATCGTCGCGAGAACATGATCGAGCCGCTTTTCGAGCGGCGCGAAGGCGCGATCGTCCTCACGAAGCGCTACGGCGAGATCGCGAACGAGCCGCGCCGCGTCGCCGCGTTTCAACAAAGCGGGCATCTCATGCACCGCGACCGCGCCCGGGCCGAAAGGCTCGACAACGAGGCCGAATTCCGCGAGCAAGGCACGCGCGTCGTCGATCCGTTCAACATCGGTTTGTCCCAGTTCGACGATCGCCGGAATGAGCAGCGCCTGGCGCGCGACGTTATTGCCCGCGCGGGCCTCCTTCAGGCGCTCATACACGAGCCGCTCATGCGCGGCGTGCTGATCGACGATGACGATGCCATCGCGGGTCTGGGCAACTATATAGGTATCGTGGATCTGCGCCCGCGCGGCGCCGAGCGGCGATTCGATATCTTCTGGCGCGGGTGGCTGCTCATGCGCGCGCGTATCGGCGGAAAGCGTCTCGCCAACGGGCGCGAGGTCGCCGCAACCTTGCGCCGCGCCCTCGGCAAAACCCGGATAGGCCGGAGACTGTCGCCAATCCCAAGCGGCGGCGGACGCGCGATATGCGGGTGCAACGCTCTGGACGCTCGCGCGCCGTGCGAGGAAATCGCGCGCGCTGGCGGCATTTGCCGGAGTCGCGCGATGGAGGGCGGCTTGCAAACTCTGTTTCAAGGCGCCGATCAGAAGCCCGCGCACGAGGCCGGAATCGCGAAACCGGACCTCGGCCTTGGCCGGATGCACATTGACGTCGACCTCGCGCGGATCGCACCCAACAAACAAGACGAGTGCCGGATGGCGGCCTTGCGGCAGATAATCCATGTAGGCCACGCGCACGGAGCCGGACAAAAGCTTGTCGCGGACCGGCCGCCCGTTGACATAGAGATATTGCGCCTGCGCATTCGCCTTGTGCCAGGTCGGAAGCCCGGCGTAGCCTTCGAGCGCGATCCCTTCCCGTGCCGCGTCGACGCGGAGCGCATTGGCGCGAAACTCCTCGCCGAGGACATCGGCCAGCCGCGCGAGCAAAGCGTCGTCGCCCGCCCGCGCGAAATAATCGAAGCCCGCGGTCTCGGTGCCGGCAAAAGTGAAGCGAACCTCCTTGTTCGCCATCGCGAGGCGCTGCACGGCATCGGCGCAGGCGCGGGCCTCCGCGCGGTCGCTCCTTAAGAACTTCAACCGCGCCGGGGTCGCGGCGAAAAGATCGCGGACCTCGACTTTTGTTCCTTGCGCCAGGCCGCAGGGAGCGAGAGCGTGTTTCTTGCCCTGATCGACGCGGATCGAGAATCCGTGCGGCGAACCTTCCGCGCGGGAAAAAATGTCGAGCGCCGCGACGGAGCCGATCGATGGCAAGGCCTCGCCGCGAAAACCGAGCGTCGCGATTTGGGAAAGGTCGCCCGTTGGCAGTTTCGACGTCGCATGGCGCTCGACCGCGAGACCGAGATCGTCCCTTTGCATCCCGCTGCCATCGTCGATGACGCGGATGAGCCGCCGGCCGCCCGATTCGATCACGACATCGATGCGGGCTGCGCCCGCGTCGAGCGCATTCTCGACGAGTTCCTTGACGACGGCGGACGGCCGCTCGACGACCTCGCCCGCCGCGATGCGGTCGATGAGAACAGGATCGAGACGACGGATCGGCATGGCTCATTTCACCAATGACCGTTCGAGGATTCCACACCCAAGTTGCCTCGAACTGGACAAGGGCGCTTGCCCGGTTAAAAACCGCAAGCGCGGCCCGGCCGGGTTAACGGCAAAATCAACAGCCCCCCTTGAGGTAAAAATCAACCATCAACCCCCTATCCTTCGGCTTATCCGCAACTTTCGGCGCGGGTGCGGCCATCTGCCTCGCTTTAGCCATTGCGCCCAAAAAACTTTATTCGCTCCGTTTCTGTTGCTAGAAGACCCGTATAACCACGATCCCCGATCTTCTTTTGGTCCGATTTAGGGACCCGGTTCGCGTCTGAGCGCCAAAGTCACTTGGCCTGCCGTTCGGTCCTGCTGGGAATCATTTTCCGATTTGTCATCGGCGCGGATTTTTGGTGCTGGAGCAGGCCACAAACAATCATGGAAAAACAGACGACCGGCGCGGGCGGCGAGAGGCTTGCGGAAAACCCTCCCGATTATTCAAAGAGCCTTTTTCTGCCGCGCACGGATTTTCCGATGCGCGGCGGACTGCCGAAGAAAGAGCCGCAGCTGCTCGCCCGCTGGCGGGACATCGGCCTCTATCAGCGCCTCCGCGAGGCTGGGCGGGGCAAGCCGAAATTCGTCCTCCACGACGGCCCCCCTTACGCCAATGGCAACATCCACATCGGCCATGCGTTGAACAAGATCCTGAAGGACTTGGTGACCCGCTCGCAGCAGATGCTCGGCAAGGACTTCGAACTATGTGCCGGGCTGGGATTGTCACGGCCTGCCGATCGAATGGAAGATCGAGGAGAATTATCGCGCCAAAGGCAGGAACAAGGACGCCGTGCCCATTAGCGAGTTCCGTCGCGAATGCCGCGCCTTCGCCGACCATTGGGTTGGCGTGCAAGCGCAAGAATTTCGGCGCCTCGGCGTGACCGGGGACTGGGAGCATCCCTATTTGACCATGAGCTTTCCAGCCGAAGCCCAGATCGCGCGAGAGATCATGAAATTCGCGGCCAACGGGACGCTCTATCGCGGCTCGAAGCCGGTGATGTGGAGCGTCGTGGAAAAAACCGCGCTGGCCGAGGCAGAGGTCGAATACGAGGACATCGTTAGCGATGCGGTGTATGTGGCGTTTCCGATCCCCACAGACGGAATTCCATGGCTATCGCACGGCAAACCCCTTGACCATAATGAGCGTATGCCGGTCTCCTATCCATTGCTGCCGGAAGAAACAGCGATTGTCATCTGGACCACAACACCCTGGACGCTTCCGGCCAATCGCGCAATCAGTTTCTCATCTAGGATCGCTTACGGGCTCTACCGCGTCACTGCCGCACGGCCAGATAATTGGGCCAAGGTGGGAAGCAGATATATCCTTGCAGACAAACTCGCGGAAGGCGTCTTCAAGGCCGCGAAGGTCGAAGGCTTCCAGCGCGAACAGGATGTGTCGGCTGATGTCCTCAGCCGCATCACGTGTTCACATGCTCTGGCAGTAACCATTCCGGGTTACGAGTTTAAGATCCCGCTTTTCGACGGCGAACATGTCACCGATGATACGGGGACGGGTTTTGTGCATACAGCTCCCAGCCATGGCCGTGACGACTTCGACATTTGGACGGAGAACCGGGGTTTCTTAAACGAGCTCGAAATCGACACCAGCATCCCCTATGCGGTCGATGCGGATGGTTTTTTCACCAAGGAGGCGCCGGGATTCGAGGGACGCCGCGTCATCGACGGCAAGGGCAACAATGGCGATGCCAATGAGGCCGTCATCAGGGCCTTGATCGAAGCCGGAAATCTTCTCGCGCGCGGAAAATTAAAGCACCAATATCCGCATTCCTGGCGTTCCAAAAAGCCGGTTATCTTCCGCAACACGCCGCAATGGTTTATCGCGCTCGACAAGCCGATTGCGAAGTCTCCCCAAAAACCCTCACCCCGAGGAGGCGCGAAGCGCCGTCTCGAAGAGCGAGGGTTTCGCCGCGATGCCATCCTTGGAGACGCGTGCTCTGCACGCTCTTCACGATGAGGGGGCGCTTGGCAGGGCATCCACTTTGCGCGAGATCGCGTTGCGCGAGATCGCTGTCACGAAATGGTATCCGCCCGCTGGCGAAAACCGCATCACCGGCATGATCGCAAACCGCCTGGATTGGGTGGTCTCGCGCCAGCGCGCCTGGGGCGTGCCGATCGCTATCTTCGTCGATAAGGACACAAACGAAATCCTTATTGACGAGAACGTCAATCGACGCATAACGGACGCTTTCGAGCAAGAAGGCGCGGACGCCTGGTTCGCGCAAGGCGCCACCGCGCGTTTCCTCGAGCCGGACCATGACCCGGAAAAATACGAAAAGATCGACGACGTTCTCGATGTCTGGTTTGATTCGGGCTCAACCCATGCCTTCACGCTGGACGATCCAAAACACTTTCCGGGCCTCGCGGGCATCCACCGGCTGCGCGACGGCGGCCAGGACGAAATCCTGTATCTCGAAGGCTCGGATCAGCATCGCGGCTGGTTCCAGTCCTCGCTGCTCGAATCCTGCGGCACGCGTGGCCGCGCCCCTTACGACGCGGTTCTGACGCATGGCTTCGTTCTCGACGAGAAGGGCCAGAAGATGTCGAAATCCGCCGGCAACGTCACCGCGCCGCAAACCATCATCAAAAATGCGGGCGCCGATATTCTGCGGCTCTGGGTGGCGGCCTCCGATTATTCCGACGATATGCGAATTGGTCCGGAAATATTAAAAACCTTCGTCGAGACCTATAGAAAGCTCCGCAACACGATCCGCTGGATGCTCGGCTCGCTCGCCCATTACGACCCGGCAAACACGACCGGGTTCGAGGCGATGGGCGAACTCGAAAGACTCACGCTGCATCGCCTCGCCGAACTCGATGGCGAGATCCGCGATGCCTATGCGAACTTCGATTATAAGTGCGTTGTCGCGCGCCTATCGGCCTTCCTCAACACCGATCTTTCGGCCTTTTATTTCGACATTCGGAAGGACACGCTCTATTGCGAACCGCCTTCGAGCGAAAATCGGCGCGCCGCGTTAGAGGCGATCGAGCAGATCTTCCGCTGTGTTACCTTATGGCTCGCGCCGGTTCTGGTCTTCACGTCCGAAGAGGCGTGGCTCGCGCGCTATCCCGAAGCGGTCTCGGTGCATCTCGAAGCGTTCCCAAAAATTCCGTCCGCGTGGCGCGACGAAGCGCTTGCCGAAAAATGGGAACAAATCCGCCGCGTCCGTTCGGTCGTCACCGGGGCGCTGGAGATCGAGCGGGCGCAAAAGCGGATCGGTTCCTCGCTTGAGGCGGCGCCAAGGGTCTTTGTCGCAGACGCGGGCTTGCGCGCCGTTCTAGGAACAATCGATTTCGCCGAAGTCTGTATCACCTCCGATATCGCAATCGAGGCTGGAGAGGGACCAGTGGGCGCGTTCCGGCTCTCCGGCACCCCCGGTGTCGCCGTTCTGCCAGCCCTGGCCGAGGGGAGAAAATGTGCGCGATCTTGGAAAATTTCCCCGCTTGTTGGCAGCGATCCTGAATTTCCCGATGTAAGTCCTCGCGATGCGCGGGCTTTGCGGGAATTGCGGGCTATAGGACAATGGCCATGAAGCCGCGTCTTTTCGGCTTATGGGCGATGTGCGCCACCCTCGCTTCCGACCAGGCGAACAAGCTTTGGCTTATCTTTGTCTATGGAATCGAAGCGCGCCAGCCGGTCCGTCTGACTCCTTTCTTCGATGTGATCTATGCCAAAAACCCCGGCATCTCTTATTCCCTGTTGCGCGCGCAAAACGGGATGGAGCGGCTTGGCCTTCTGATCGTTACGCTTGCGGCCACGGCCTTCCTCGGCCTCTGGCTATGGCGGGCGGGGACGAAAACCGCCGCCTTGGGTCTTGGTTTTATTGTCGGCGGCGCGCTCGGCAATGCTTATGACCGTCTGGCCTATGGGTTTGTCGCCGACTTCTATCATTTTCACGTCGGGTCGTTCTCGTGGTATGTCTTTAACCTGGCGGATGCCGCGATCGTTGCCGGCGTCGCGCTCCTGATTTGCGATTCCCTTGCCCCTGCAAACAAGTCCCGTGAGATCGAGCGCGCCCCCAGGGACTGACGTTTTTATTGCCCGCCAGCCGCCTCCAAAAAGCCCTGAACGCGGATAAAGTGACGGGGGTGAAGATTTTGGCCATCGCGGATTTGCGAAGCGTCTCAAAAATTTTGCGGAGCGTCTCGAGAATGAAGAGGCTAGACTTTATGATCTTCGACTTGGTGTTGCGGCATAGGCTTG
Source organism: uncultured Alphaproteobacteria bacterium (assembly GCA_963712225.1). Classification (GTDB taxonomy): domain Bacteria; phylum Pseudomonadota; class Alphaproteobacteria; order Rhizobiales; family Beijerinckiaceae; genus Methylocapsa. Next base: position 3,580 of record CAVQHH010000032.1, on the reverse strand, counting down.
GCTTGGCGGCAGCCGTGGTCACTCTCCTGTCCGTTTCGGGATTTTCCGGCGCGACGCCGGCGTGGGCGGAGGAAGACACCAATATGTTCAATTCGGTGCTCGGATTCGTTGGCATGCAGTTCGACAAGGAGCAAGACTTGATCGATTACCGGGCCAGGGCGCCGATCGTCGTTCCGCCGGGCACCGATCTGCCGCCGCCGAAAGAGGCGGTGCGCTCCTCAGCTTGGCCAAAAGATCCCGATATTGCCGCGGAGCGCCGCGCGGCGTTGGATTCGCGAAGGCCCGCGCCGCAGTTGACGCCAAATTCGCGGGTCGAAATGTCTCAGACGGAGTTACAGCAAGGCCGCAGCCCACTGCCCTCGGATGGCCCCCCCGACGAATGTCAGGCGGGCGCCGGGACGCCGCTCTGCCTCTATACGCCTTGGAAAGTTCTGAAGTCCGTTGTGACCGGGTTTCACTCGGATACCGTCCAGCCGGGACCGGAGCCGCCGCGCAAATATCTGACCGAGCCGCCTGTGGGCTACAGACAGGCGACAGGGGTCGCCAAGGCAACCATCGATGCGCCTAAAGACCAGCCTGACGCCGCCGATCCGGGAGCCTATATCCGGTCGCAGCGTCCCAAAACCTCGGTCGACAATTGACCCGCTGCCTTGAAGGGCGGATGGCACCCAGACGCCCGAGATGCACCAAAACGAGCGGAACAAACAGGGCCGCGCCATAAAACTTTGCCGTTTTTTGAAATTCCATCCTATATTTGGACAAACCTTTCTGAGAGACGGCGAAGGGCCAACCGGTATTCCCGCGCGTTCCGCGACTGCAATGGGCCGCTTTTGAAAGCGATGACTGGAATGTCTTTTGGTGAAACCGCGGCGGCGCGGGAGAGAGTCTTACTAAGCCCTTCGGCGCAAGCGCAAACCAAACCGGTGGGACCGGCGATTACGCAGGCAAGGCTCGGAAATGGCCTGGATATCGTCGTCATCCCAGATCGCCGCGCGCCTGTCGTGACGCATATGGTTTGGTATCGCAACGGTTCCGCCGACGATCCGCCGGGCAAGTCCGGCATCGCGCATTTCCTCGAACATTTGATGTTCAAGGGCACCAAGGCCAATCCGCGAGGCAAATTTTCAGAGCTTGTCGCGGATCTCGGCGGCCAGGAGAATGCCTTTACCTCGAATGACTATACTGCCTATTTCCAGCGCGTCGCCAAGGAGCACTTAGGCGTCTGCATGGAATATGAGGCAGACCGGATGAAGAACCTTGTCCTTACGGACGAGGTGGTCGGGCCCGAGCGCGATGTCGTCCTCGAGGAGAGGCGGATGCGCACCGATTCCGACCCATCCAGTCAGCTCAATGAAGCCGTGCAGGCGGCGCTGTTTACGCAGCATCCCTATGGCAAGCCAATCATCGGTTGGAGCCATGAGATCGAAGGCCTCGAACGGGCCGACGCGCTCACCTATTATGATCGATTCTATACCCCCGAAAACGCGATTCTCGTCGTGGCCGGGGATGTGGACGGAAAGGACGTCATCGGCCTCGCGGAAAAATATTACGGTCTCGTTCTCGCCCGAGGCGAGCCGCCGAAGCGGTTTCGTCCACGCGAGCCCGAACCGCGCGCGCATCGTCTCGTGACGCTCGTTGACGAAAAGGTGGAGCAGCCAACGCACCAAAGCGTTTTTCTAGTGCCATCCTATAGGTCGGCCGCGCCCGGCGAGGCCGATGCGCTGGAAGTTCTCGCCCATCTGCTTGGCGGCGGCCAGACGAGCCTATTGTTCAAGACCTTGGTCATGGACCGCAAACTCGCGGTTGCGGCTGGGGCGCATTATCAGGGCACCGCGGTCGACGCCACACGTTTCTACGTCTTCGCGGTACCAGTGAAGGGCGTCGGCCTTGGGACTATCGATGCCGCGATCGATGCGGTGATCGCCCGCGTCGCCACGCAAGGTGTCAATGAGCCGGAATTGCGGCGCGCCAAAACCCGTCTCGTCGCCGAGGCAGTCTACGCCCAGGATAATCAGACGACGTTGGCGCACTGGTATGGCGCCTCGCTCGCGGCGGGCCTCGACCTTGAGGATGTCGCGCAATGGCCCGAGCGGATCGAGGCGGTCACGCCTGACGACGTGAAAAAGGCCGCGCTCTGGCTCGACAAGCGGCGAAGTGTGACGGGCTTTCTTTTGCCGGCTGAATCCTACCCCGCCTCGACAGGCGCGGACACGATCGACTCCTTCGCGCTCTGAACTCGTTTTTGCGCGCACTGTTGCTTAAAATACTTGCAATACTTGGCCTTTGGATAACTACATGACCGCGCTTGCCGCCGCCGAAACCCCGTCACGCGCATCGACTGTCCAGAAGGTCGTGTCCAAAGGCGGCGTCGAGGCTTGGCTCGTTGAGGACTACGCGATTTCCCTCATCGCCCTCGAATTCGCTTTCAAGGGCGGCGCCGCGCAGGATCCGATCGGCAAGCCTGGCGCCGCCACGGTTCTTTCGGGACTCCTCGACGAAGGGGCTGGAGCCTATGACTTCGGAGGGCTTTCATCGCGCCCTCGACGAGTATGCGATCGAAATGTCGTTTTTCGCCGACCGCGACATTCTGACCGGACGCATGCAAAGCTTGTCGCGGAATTCGGCCCGCGCCTTCGCGCTCCTGCAACTTGCCGTGACCGAAGCGCGTCTCGACGCAGAATCCTTCGAACGGGTGGTGAGCCAGATCGCCGCCGGCCTGAAACGCGAGGCGAACGATCCTGACTTTGTCGCTGGCCGACGCCTCCGCGCATTGGCCTATCCAAACCATCCCTATGGCCAGCCCGTGCGCGGCGAACTTTCGTCTCTGCCCACCCTGACGCGCGCCAACTTAATTGAAATGCGCGCTGCAACGTTTGCGAGAGACAATTTGAAGATCGCCGCCGTCGGCGCGATCGACGCGGCAACCCTCGCGGGCCATCTCGACGATGTGTTTGGCCGGCTGCCGGAAAACGCCTCTCTCAATTTAGTCGCGCCCGGCGCTTTTTCGGGTACCGGCACGCGTCATGTCGACTCTATCGACGTGCCGCAATCGACGATTCGCTTCGGCCGCGAGGGGCTCGCGCGCAGAGACCCGGATTTCATCCCTGCGATGGTCGTCAACCATATTTTGGGCGGCGGCATTTTTTCGGCGCGCCTGTTTCGCGAGGTGCGCGAGAAACGCGGGCTAGCCTATTCGGTCTATTCGCAGCTTGTGACTTACGATCACGCCGCCATGTTTTACGGTGGCACGTCGACGAAGAACGAGCGCGCCGCCGAATTGATGGCTGTCATCGAGAGGGAGATCTCGAGCCTTTCGGATTTTGGGCCGACGGAGGAAGAACTCGATAAGGCAAAAAAATATCTGATCGGCTCCTATGCGCTACGATTCGACACCTCAACCAAGATCGCTAGCCAACTTGTCAATTTGCAGTCCGAAGGTTTTGGCGTCGAATTTCTCGATGAGCGCAACAAGCTGATCGCCGCCGTGACAATGGAAGACGCCAAAACGGCGTCAAAACGCCTCTTCGGCGACACCAAGCTCCTCGTCACAGTCGCTGGAAACCCGGAGCGGATATGAGCG
>CAVQHH010000031.1:0-18679 GCA_963712225.1 uncultured Alphaproteobacteria bacterium | reverse complement strand
CATGACCCGAAGGGCCGCGGAGAGCGGTGGGCTCTCCAACTTTTGTGGGGCAAGCGGCGGTCTCGGTAGCGCCGAAAATTTTCGTGCCAACCGATTTGGCAAAACGCAATAGGCCCATGTCCATCTCCTGCTTCGAGTTCTTGCTTCGAATTCTTCCCATTTCCTTCTTGCGGCAGCCGCGCTTCGCGGAGCGTCCGGACGGCAGCGGCGTAAGCGAGCAGGCAAACCGCCCATAACGAGCTTAGCAAACCGCCCACGAAATGCCATCGATTTGACTGGCGGAGCATGATCCGATTGGATTTTATGCCCTCGACTTTCCGGCAAACGGCTTTTCCCCGCTTTGGAATGCGGGCATGGGGAACGAGTGCATGAACGGCGGATCTGGTTTTGTTGCTTCGCCCGGCGCCGCGCTGGTGACCGGTGCGGCAAGGGGATCGACCGCGCAACGTGACCGGATAGATGATCGCGGTCAACGCCGGCCAGCATCTCGCCTGGCGAACCGCCGATGTCGTGCTGTAAAACAGGCGAGCGCATGTCCGTAAAATCAGTTGCTCGCCTTTTTCGCTTCCGGCATGCTCCAATGACGCGAGCGGCAGCCCTATCTGAACCCGGCGGCGGCAGATTTGGGCTTGACCAACATGACGCGGCGGTTTGGTCAGGCGGCGGCTTTGGCTTGTGGCGGGGTTGCCCAACGTTACGCGAACAATCGCCAAGCAACCTTGGTTGAAAATGCTTCGCCGATCTTGGCACGCCTTGGCTTAAATGCCGCGGTTTGGCTGAGCAATCTGGGCCGATCTCGCTCTTCGAGGTGCTGGTAAAACGCGGAATTCAAGTTCTCATGCCGAAGGAAACTTCGATCGCAAAGGAATCTTGCGCGCCGGGCGGCGGCGGCGGGAAGGGAGCGGCACGGTTGACCAGGGCCACGCTTTCGGCGTCGAGATCGGCGTCGCCGCTCGACCGCAGCAGGGAAACCGACGCGATCCGGCCCGATTTATCGAGAACAAATCCGATAATCGCGATCCCCTTTGCTCCGCGCTGGCGCGCGGTCTCTGGATAATGTTTGACCCGCTCCAGCCTCCCGCCGACGATGAAACTGTAGCTCATCGCTTCGCCGCCGGTTGCGGCCGGCAAAGGTACCGCGACGGCGCGAAAACTGTCTCGCCCCGAATTGAAGGGTAGCGCAAAGCCGGTTTGCGCCAGCCGCTGGTGTTCGCTTCCTCGGTTCTGGCGCGGCCCAACCGCCAGCCTTGCCGCCAGGCGGAGTTCGCGCGCTATCTCCTTACCGACTATGTCATTGCGTGCTGGCTTCGCGCGTGCCTCTGGTCCGTGCGTCGCGGACGGTTGCGGCGCGGCGGGCTTTGCCGCCGGATTTGGACCGGACATCGCCTCGTTCGGGGACTTGGGATTTGCCTCCGTCTCCGGCATTTGCCGAGGCTCGCGGCTGGGAGCCTGCGTCGCTTCTCCCGGCGCCGCCGGTCTTTTCGCTGGCGGAGCGGGGTCGGTCACCAATTCGACCGGAATTTCGCGCGCCGGTCCGGAAGGAATAGGGGCCTCGTCAAGAAGGGCGAACGCGAGCAATAGACATCCATGCGCAAGCACCGAGGCCACCGTAATTTTGGCCAGGCGACAGCGGCGATCCCGCGCCGCGGCTACCGGCCTCGGCGCCGTTCCGGAAAATCGATCGCCGCGATCGAGGGCAAGATTTTGCTCCTTGCTGCTGAGCTCAGGTTCGGAGTCCGTGCGCAAAGGCTGCCTTTACAAATTGCCGCCGCTTGGCGAAGTCTCGGCGTGTCCGCTTCGCGGAGATATAAACCTCAAAGCCTTTCGCGGACCTTGGCGAAAACAGCCCGGAACATTTCTTGCGTCAGCACGCCGGTGTTGGTGTTGTAGCGGGAGCAATGATAACTGTCGACAAGCGTAATCGTCTCGGCGCCCGGTTGCGAGCGGTTTCCGGCCGTTTCGCCGGCAACCAAGACATGTTCGGCGCCATGCGCGAAGGGAAACGCGGCCGGCTTCAGGCCGAAGGCACGAACGACCGACTCATGGGCAATCCGGCCGAGGGCGACGATCGCGCAAAGATCCGGCAGGGCCGCGATCGTTGCCGCCAGAAAGCGACAACAGCTCTTAATTTCTGAGGGCGTCGGCTTGTTTTGCGGTGGCACGCAGCGCACGGCATTGGTGATCGCGCACGAGACGAGCCGCAGGCCGTCGTCGATAGACGCTCCGTAACCGCCCGTGGCAAAGCCGAATTCGATCAGCGTCTCATAGAGAAGATCGCCGGCGAAATCGCCGGTAAACGGCCGCCCCGTGCGATTGGCGCCGCGCAGGCCAGGCGCGAGGCCAACCACCAGCAGACGCGCGTCAAGCGCTCCGAAAGCTGGAACCGGCGCGTTGTGCCATTCTGGCTGTGCTGCCCTGAGGGAATTGCGAAATATTGCGAGGCGCGGGCAAATCGAACAGTTCGGGTCCGGCTCGCGGGCGAGTGGGCGTTGCTGGGACGCCGCCACGATGGTTTGCCGCTCACCTCAATTGACTTCGCGCGGAACGATTTTACGAGCGATCCTCGGCGAGCGCCGGATCGAAATTGCCCACCGGCGCAGGGCGCCGGTCTTGCGGCTTCTGCGAGCGTTCGGGCCGGTCGACTGGGTCGCGGCCGATTTTCGGGGCGAGATGAGTAATGTCGATGAATTCGTCCGCCTGGCGGCGCAATTCGTCGGCCACCATGGAGGGTTGCGTCGCATTTGTCGAAACGACGGAAACGCGTACGCCCTTGCGCTGCACCGCCTCGACTAGGGAGCGGAAGTCGCCATCACCGGAGAAAAGGACGAGGTGGTCAATGTGGTCGGCCATTTCCATGGCGTCCACGGCCAGTTCGATGTCCATATTTCCCTTGACCTTGCGCCGGCCGAGGGAATCCACGAACTCCTTTGTCGGCTTGGTCACCACGGCGAAGCCATTGTAATCCAGCCAATCGACGAGCGGCCGGATCGAGGAGTATTCTTGGTCGTCCACCAGGGCAGTATAGTAGAATGCCCGGATTAATTTTCCCCGGCTTTGAAATTCCTTAAGGAGACGCTTGTAATCGATATCGAAACCCAGCGATTTAGCGGTCGCATACAAATTCGCGCCATCGATGAATAGCGCAATTCGCTCTTGGTCAGGCATAAACGTGTCTCAAAAAGTTATCTTGTGATGTTCTTCGTCATTATTTATCCAGCAAGGAGCGAGAACAATAACCCCTATGCCAGCCCACCCGCGCATTTGGCGAATAAGTCCACGTCTGGTGCGGATTTGAATGCGGTAATGTGGCCCCGGCTCACCCTTGCGTCAAGGGCAACTATATGCTTAGGTTCAGCATCAAAATGATAATATTAAGGCGAACGACCACGCCGGGGGAATTTATTGCCTCGCTCCATCGTACTCGACGCGGTTGGATTTGGCATTGAGATGATTTATAAAGGCGATTCCGACAACCTGGGAGGCCTGGAGATGCCGAGGCAATTGTCTTGGACGCCGCCGCCGGGATTTCAAACACGCCCGCAGTCCGATTTGACGCCAAGAGTTGGAATAATCGTTAGTTAGGACTCTGTCTTTTTCAAGCTGACCCGCTAACCGCGCAAGAGTATGTTTCCATCGCAATGGAAGATGCTTTAGCTTGGCGAAGGGTCCGGCGTCCCATATGCCGGCATATGTTGGAGCTGCGATTTTGTTCGATGATATGCGATCGTCGCGTCTTCGCCTGAAACTCGCGCGGGCTTTGCTTGCCATTGATGCGTTTGTCGATTCCTCGCTCCATGCGAGCCGGGAACGCGCGCGTGAAAATTACGCCTCCTTTTCGGCCTACATGGACGGATTCCATCTTGCAGGCTGGCGGCATGTCCTCAACGAACTCGCCGGTGAGACGCTCACCCTCGGAATCGGCTTCGGCCTGCTGGCCCTCACCCTTGCCGGTCCGGCCTTCCAGGAAACCTCCGACGATTGGCTGAAGAAAACCGACCTCGCGGTGACCTTTCTCGACCGCTATGGCCAGGAGGTCGGGCGGCGCGGCATCAGGCACGACGACAAGGTCTCGTTCGACGAACTGCCGCAAAATCTGATCCACGCGGTGATCGCGACCGAGGACCGCCGGTTCTTCGATCACTTCGGTATCGACCTGATCGGCACGCTGCGGGCGTTGACCGTCAACGCGCGGGCCGACACGGTGGTCCAGGGTGGCTCTTCCATCACCCAGCAATTGGCAAAAAATCTGTTTCTCTCAAACCAGCGAACGCTGGAGCGCAAGATCAAAGAGGCCTATCTCGCGGTCTGGCTCGAATTCCACCTGCCAAAACGCGAGATACTGCGGCTTTATCTCGACCGCGCCTATCTCGGCGGCGGCGCCTTCGGGGTGCAGGCCGCGGCGGAATTCTATTTCGGCAAATCCGTGCGCGACCTCTCGCTTGCCGAAGCCGCCATGATTGCCGGTCTTTTCAAGGCGCCAACCAGATACGCGCCGCATATCAATCTGCCCGCGGCCCGCGCGCGGGCAGCCGATGTCTTGAATAATATGGTCGAGGTTGGCTATGTCACCGAGGGGCAGATTTATGCGGCGCTGCGCAATCCGGCGACGCCGGTCGATCGCAGCCGGGACCTCACCCCGGATTGGTATCTCGATTACGCCTATGACGAGGTGAAAAAACTCGCCGAGGAAAAGAAACTCGGTGACGAGCGCGTGCTGACCGTGCGCACCGCCCTTGACAGCAATCTGCAGAAACACGCCGACGCGATCATCGAGGATCAATTGCGCCAGCACGCGCCGGCCTATCACGCCAAACAAAGCGCGATGGTGATTTTCGAACCGCTCGGCGCGATCCAGGCGATGGTCGGCGGCCGCGACTATGGCGAGAGCCAGTTCAACCGCGCCACGGACGCGCTACGCCAGCCCGGCTCTTCGTTCAAGCCTTTCGTCTATCTGACCGCGCTCATGACTGGCAAATTCACGCCGGCGACGATTGTCGTTGATGGGCCGATTTGCATCGGCAACTGGTGCCCGCACAATTACAAGAACTCCTACGCGGGTCGAGTACCGCTCGTCACCGCTCTTGCGCGGTCCCTGAACACCGTCGCGGTTCGTTTGTCAATCGACATTGGTAAGGCATATCCGGTGCCAGGGCACAACAATACCTGGGATGAGGCCAAGCGCGGCCGCGCAAAGATCGTCGAAACTGCCCGGCTGATGGGTCTGACGACGCCGCTCATCGATACCGTCTCTCTGCCGATAGGTGCGGACGAAGTCACGGTCATCGATATGGCGTCTGCCTATAGCACATTTGCGAATGGCGGCTTGCGCGCGCCTCCTTATGCGGCGGTGGAGATCACCAACAGCCGCGGCGAAGTGATCTACCGCCACGACCGCGACGCGCCACCACTCAAGCAAATCATCGATCATGATACAATCGTCACCATGGTTTCGATGATGATGCAGGTTGTCCTGGCCGGCACCGGACGGCGGGCGCAGCTCGACAATATCGAGACCGCCGGAAAGACCGGGACGACGAATGGTTACACGAATGCCTGGTTCATTGGCTACACCGGCAATTATGTCGGCGCGATTTGGTTCGGCAATGATGACACGACGCCGATGGAGAATATGACCGGCGGCACACTGCCCGCGCAAACTTGGCATGAGGTCATGGAATATGCGCATCAGGGCATTGAATTGAAGCCTTTGCCCGGCAGGCCGGCCGCAATGGGGCCACCGTTACCGGCCGCCGGGACTGGCGCCGCCGAAGCGCCGCGCCGTCCTGCCAGTTTGCCGGCGGCCACGGCTTCGGTGCTCGCCGTCATCGAAGCCGCGATGACGAACATGCAACAGCAGCGCGGGGACGCGGGCACCGCGGCGAACGGTCTTGCGCGCGGCGGCACCGGCCGGGACATCCCAGCACCAGCGGGCAACGCTACGGCCGGGGGCGGCGGATGAGCCTCGGAACGGCCAAAGCGATGAAAAGGGGCTACCAGGCGCACGCCACAATTCTAGTCAAATTCCTGTCGGCCGGCTGCATCGGTGTTCTTCTCGGACTATTCGTTACCCTCGTTGTGGTCGAGCGCGGAAAGGGCTTTGGGGCCATCGCGGCCGGTCCATGGACCGGCTGGCCGCGCAACGGGACTTCGGATACCGATCCTTACACCCGCGCCATTCTTGCCTATTCGGGCGAAATATCCTTGAGCGAATTGGAAGGAATGAGCTTCGTCGCCCACGGCGACAGCAACGGCGCCGAATTCGACCCGGCGTGCGATTATGCCTTGAAGGGCGAAATACCTTCTGCCCGCTATTGGACATTGACGCTGCTCTCGCCAGCGGGCGCCCCGATCACCAACGCGGCGGGCCGGCCGGGCTTTACCTCAAACGAGGTTCTTCGCGCGAGCGACGGCCAATTCGAAATCACCCTCTCTCGCCACGCCCGGCCGGGTAATTGGCTGCCGATCGGCGACACCTCGAAATTCATTCTCGTTCTGCGTCTCTATGATAACGAACTCGGCGCCCCCACCGCGGCTCTCGACGCCGCGAGTATGCCGCGCCTCGTTAAGAGCCGTTGCGAATGAACCAGATCGATCGCGTCCTCGCGGCGCTTCTTTGGCTCCTTGGCGTTCTGGTCACCGCCGGAATTACGCACATCGTCGCCGTTTTCGCGCTGCCGGAAATCGCGGCGAAAGATACATATGCGCGGATTTCGGAGCTGGCAAAACCTGGACAGCTAACCATCTTGCCGCCGCCGCGCCCGGATAAGCAAGTCACGCCGTTCGCGGACCCCGCGATGGTCCAATCCGTTTGTCCCTTCGACCTCTCGCAAGGCGGTTTGCGCTTGCACACGGACGTCGAAGGCGGCAGGCTTCTCACATTTTCATTTCGCACTTCCGCCGGACAGGGCTTTTATTCGATGACGGATCTTGCGGCGCAACATGGCAAGATCGACGTCGTCGTGCTAACCGCCGCACAGTTGGAAATCGTCGAGGCCGAGGACGACGAAGACGATCCATCGCAAGACTTGCGGCTCGTTGCGCCGGAACCGCGAGGATTTGTGATCGTCAGCGCCCTGGCCGTCTATCAAAGCGACAGGGCGGATGCGGAAGAGCGCGTCAAGTCGGTCAGCTGCGCGGTCGAGCAAGTCGCGCAGGATTGAAAGCCAATCGTCGAACCTGCTCCTTGAACGCGAGCCGGCGGTCTTGCTTGGCCGTGCCGCAAGCGTCTCGCGCGAACTGCCTTATTTTTGCGGAGCGCCGCCCGGCTTGCCGCCGCTTTTCCGCGATCGCCTTCCCGATACGCGGCGCGCGCGTTTTGTTTCGTTGCCCTTGTCTTGAAGGCGTTCTCGCCAAACACCGGTGAAAACGACGACCGTGCCGTGGTCAATCGGTGCCGCCCCCACGCGCGCGCTGCCTCTCGCCGGTTTGAACACAATAAGATCACCCACTGGCTTTTTCTCCGGATAATAATTGCGCGCGTCCCCGCGGAGAACAGGTTTCATCTCCTGCAGCGAAACCTACCGTGCGGTCCTTGAATAAGGTTTCGCAGGATGACGAAAAAAGAAAGACGCTGTTTCAATAGGTTGCAAACCAGTTTCATCGGCAGCCTTACCCGAAGCTGGTCATGGTTATCAAACCATATGGTTCTTACAAAGAAAGGCATGATCTGGTCCCGTTGCTGGCACCGACGAGATCCTTAAAAGCGGTTGCTAAAGTCTTACGCAAATTCTGTGCGAGATTTCCGCGCAAAAAAGCCGCGCCGTTCCGCGATTTTAGAGAAATTGGGTAAGACCGGGGATCGCCGCGGCAACTTGGCCGACAAGCTCGTCTCCTGCCTTCTCGCGGACATAGGCGAAGACTTGCCGCCCGATTATCTGCATCTCGCCCATGCCGAGGCCAAGACTAGTGAGCCCCCCCGCCAAGCCCACGATGCCGCCGCCCATCGCGCCGAGCAGTCCGTTGAGGGCGCCTCCCCCGTTTTCCCCGGATGCTGCGTCGGCAGCCTCGGCCGCGCCTGGTACGGCCGCGAACAATGCATCGACCTCGGCTTGGGGTCCCTCCTTGCGAAGAAACGCGAGAATCATCTCGACCGATTTTTTCGCAATCTCGGGTTCAACGCCGGCGGCGGCGGCAATGCGGGCGATCAAATCTTCCATCTGAAACCTCGTCGGTGCGGATGAATTGCCCGCACTTGTCACCCTGCCGGAGATAAAATCAAGGCGTTCGCCGCTGTTTCAGGATTTGCTGGTGCAGCGATCTTACATTGTCTCATCATGGCCATGTAAGAAGAAGGCTCGAAGAGAATGAGCCATCGGCCTCCGCCATCATGGCCGGGCTTGACCCGGCCATCCAAACATCCGCCTTTCGTTGTTGGTTGCCGGCTCAATCCCCAGGATTTAATTCGGGGAGCGGCGCGACGATAAGAGTCACGGCCAATGAGGTTTGGTATTACCTGGGGAAAGCAAGTTCACGGCAAAGATTGCGTGCGGCGGCTTAGTTTTTTTCATAAAAAATTTGGCGCAAGCGTTCTTTTTGTATTGCTTGGCCGCATAGGGGCCACCGCCAACATGTCTCGCCTCGACACTGAAATGGCCAATGATCTGATCGCTTTCGCGCGGAACTTGCGTTCGCGCGGCTTTGTCACACGTCCGTCATCCACCGCGCCTAACCGTCGCGGGCACACAAGGGAGGCGTTTCGATGACGGCCATTTCCTCGCCAGATATCGCGTCCACGCAGGCGGAAAGTCCGCGGCCAAAGCTTGATCACCCGATGGGGATCAAGACGATCCTGATTTTCCTTGCTATCATGGCTCTCGGGCTCTTCTTCGTCGCTTATAACCTCTACAGGGACATTTCGGCGGCGGGAACCACGGTCACCAGCATATTGCCCTTCCTTCTCCTCGGCGTCGCTTTGCTGATCGCGCTCGGCTTCGAATTCGTCAACGGGTTCCACGATACGGCCAACGCGGTCGCAACCGTCATCTACACGCACTCGCTCGCCCCTCCCGTCGCGGTGGTTTGGTCCGGTTTCTTCAATTTTCTCGGGGTTTTGCTCTCGACCGGCGCGGTCGCCTTCGGGATTGTTTCGTTGTTGCCGGTCGAATTGATTCTTCAAGTCGGGTCCGAGGCCGGATTCGCGATGGTCTTCGCGATGCTGATCGCCGCGATCATCTGGAATCTCGGTACGTGGTGGCTCGGCCTGCCGGCCTCCAGCTCGCATACTTTGATTGGCTCCATCATTGGCGTTGGTATGGCCAACGCGCTGATGCGTGGACGCGACGGAACGTCCGGAGTTGATTGGAGCAAGGCGACAGAGATCGGCTATGCGCTCTTACTCTCTCCCCTCGTCGGGTTCGTCTGTGCCGCACTGCTACTCATACTTATGAAATTCATTATCCGGAAGCCCGAACTCTATGCCGAGCCGAAGGGTCAGTCCGCGCCGCCGTTGTGGATTTGCGGGCTTCTCATTTTCACCTCGGCCGGCGTCTCCTTCGCGCATGGCTCGAATGACGGGCAAAAGGGCATGGGCCTCATCATGCTGATCCTGATCGGTACGGTGCCAACCGCCTATGCCTTGAACCGGACGCTGCCGGCGGCTTACGTGCCAAGTTTCGTTCAAGACTCCCTGGCCGCGTCCAAGGTCGTTGAAGCCAAGGCGGCGGGCTACGGCGTGCTGGGCGATCCGCGCCCGGCCGTCACAAATTATCTGACCGCTCACCACCTTGATGAAGGCACTTTTCCTTCGCTCGCCGTGCTCATTCGCGACATCGCGAACCAGGTTAAATCCTATGGCGCGATCTCGCAAATCCCGGCGGCGCAAGTAGGAAATACCCGCAACGACATGTATCTCGCATCCGAGGCTATCCGGTTCTTGCTAAAGGACAAGGCAGCAGAGCTTTCAAAGCAAGATATTACGACGCTCGCTGCCTACAAAAAGAGTCTCGACAATGCGACCAAATTCATCCCGGTCTGGGTGAAAGTATCGGTCGCTCTCGCGCTCGGGCTTGGAACCATGATCGGCTGGAAACGCATCGTCATCACGGTCGGCGAGAAGATCGGCAAACAGCATATGACTTATGGCCAAGGCGCCGCCGCCGAAATTGTCGCCATGGCGACGATCGGCGCCGCCGACAGTTTTGGCCTGCCAGTCTCGACCACGCATGTGCTTTCCTCGGGTGTCGCGGGCACGATGGCGGCCAACGGCTCGGGCGTGCGAATGTCGACCGTGCGCAGCCTCGCGCTTGCCTGGGTTTTGACCTTGCCCTGCGCGATCGCTCTTTCAGCGTTTCTTTTCTTTGTGTTCCGCCACCTGTTCTAGGCCGTGTGGACGGATTTGATCAAGATGAAGCCGCAGACGAGGGCGAGGAATGAGGCATAGTTTGTTGCCGTCTTCTCGCAGCGGAGCGCGATACGTTTGAAGCGCTTGATCTTGCCCATCATTTGCTCGATTCGCGCCCGCGCTTTGTAGAGGACTTTGGCGAAGAACTTCGGCTTGTCGATGGTGTTCGAGCGATAGGGGATTACCGGACAAATGCCGCGTTTGCGCGCCGCCTCCCGATTTGTCTTCGCATCATAGCCCTTGTCCGCGACAACGGCGCGGGGATCAACATCGGGACCGAGGTCGAGGAGCACTTCGAAGTTGCGGCTGTCGCTCGCTTCGCCGCCGGTCAGATGGAAGCCGATCGGATAGCCGTCGAGATCGGTCTTGAGATGGATCTTGGTTGAGAAGCCTCCCCGGGAGCGCCCGAGTGCTTCGCCATCCTGCCCCCTTTTGCGCCGGCCGCCGACACATGCGCGCGGATGACGGTCGAGTTGAACATCTGCACGAGATGCGCCCGCTCGCTCAAGGCGGCGAGCGCTTCGAAGAAAGTTTCGAACACGCCGCTGCGGCTCAAGCGCCAGAAGCGCTTCCAGATGCTGTTCCAGGAGCCGAACTCGGCCGGCAGCGCTCGCCACGTAATGTTGTGGACCGTGAAATAGTGCAAGGCTTCGAAAAACTTGCGGTCGTCCCGCCCCTTGTCCCCACGCCGCGAGCGGCAGGCATGAAACACCTCGAGCACAAGCCCCCAATCTTCTTCGGTCATCTTCGTTAGCATGGCCGGCCCTCCAAAAGCCAGCCACCCATGAATCACCGAAAAAGTGATTCGGGAATCCCTTGACCTATATTTTCCGGTATCCGTCCACACGGCCTAGGAGGGCCTGTTGACAATCATATCTTTACGACGACGATATTGACGGCCAATATCATAGGGCAAAGCTTGCGCCGGTCTTTTCACGGCCGGTTGTGATGCTCCAGAACGCCTTGGTCCGGCAGAAAAATCTTCAGTTGGGTGCGCCATAAGGTACGGCCTATTGCGGCCGTCAAAAAACCTTCAAACCGTCGCCTGCAACTCGGCGAGAATCGCATCGCCCATTTGGGATGTCGAAAGAATCTTCGCCGCCCCGCCCGCGATATCGGCGGTGCGCAGCCCCTTTTCGAGCACATCCGAAATCGCCTTTTCGAGGCGATCCGCAAGCTCGCCAAGCTTGAACGAGTAGCGCAAGGCCATGCCGAAAGACCCGATCATAGCGATCGGATTGGCAATGCCCTTGCCCGCGATGTCGGGGGCGGAGCCATGCACCGGCTCATAGAGGGCCTTACGTGTTTCGCCCTTTGCGTTCTTTTCGCCGAGCGATGCCGAAGGCAGCATGCCAAGCGACCCGGTTAGCATGGCGGCAACGTCGGACAGCATGTCGCCGAAAAGATTATCGGTGACGATGACATCGAATTGCTTTGGGCGCCGAACCAACTGCATGCCGAGCGCGTCGGCAAGCTGGTGCTCAAGTTCGACGCCGGGATATTCGCGCGCGTGCAGGCTCGTGATGACTTCGTTCCAGAGGACGCCCGATTTCATCACATTGCGCTTGTCGGAGGACGTCACCTTGTTGCGGCGCTGTCGCGCGAGCTCGAACGCGATACGCCCGATCCGCTCGATCTCATAGGTATCGTAGACCTGTGTGTCGATGCCGCGTTTCTGGCCGTTGCCAAGGTCGATGATCTGTTTTGGTTCGCCAAAATAGACGCCGCCAGTCAGTTCGCGAACGATCATGAGATCGAGTCCATCGACGAGTTCGCGCTTCAGCGACGAGGCATCGGCGAGCGCCGGATAGCAGATTGCCGGGCGCAGATTGGCAAACAGGTTCATATCCTTGCGCAGCCGCAGAAGACCCGCCTCGGGGCGGACGTCATAAGGGACGCCATCCCATTTCGGCCCGCCGACCGCGGCCAGAAGCACGGCGTCCGCGGCTTGCGCGCGGGCCATGTCGGCATCGCTGATCGCGGTGCCATGCGCGTCATAGGCCGAGCCGCCGACGAGGCCTTTTTCGATTTCGAAATGGACAATGCCCTCGCGCGTAAGCCAAGCCGCGATTTTCTCGACTTCGGCCATGACCTCGGGGCCGATACCGTCGCCCGGCAGGACGAAGAGATTGTAGCGAGCCATGTTTGATTGTCCCTGCACGGCAGGCGAAGGCGGGAGCGCTAGCAGGGCGCCCGCCGCGCGCAAAGGCGGTCGGAAAACTTAGGCGGCCGCGAGCTGGCGCAGCACGCAGGGAAGAATGCCGCCATTGTTGAAATATTCGAGTTCGTCGAGCGTCGCTATGCGGCAGAGCAACGGCACCGTCTCAACCCTGCCATCGGAATATTTTATGCCGGCCTCCATCGTCTGGCGGGGCTTCAGCGTGCCGCCAACCCCATGGATGGTCACCTCCTCGTCGCCCGTGAGCCCAAGGGTTTTCCAGCTTGTGCCGGGTTCGAAGGTGAGCGGCAGGACGCCCATGCCGACGAGGTTCGAACGATGAATGCGCTCGAAGGATTCGGCGATGACCGCGCGGACCCCAAGCAATTTGGTGCCCTTGGCCGCCCAGTCGCGCGAGGAACCATTGCCATATTCGGTACCGGCGAAGGCGACCAGCGGAACGCCTTCAGCCTGATATTTCATCGCCGCCTCGAAGATCGGCATTTCCTCGCCGTCCGGCCAATGCTTGGTCAGGCCGCCCTCCGGCACGGCGCCATTGTCCTGTTGCAGGATGAAATTCTTGATCCTGATATTGGCGAAGGTTCCGCGCATCATGATTTCATGGTTGCCCCGGCGCGTGCCATATTGATTAAAATCGGCCTTCGGAACTCGCCGCTCCACGAGATATTGTCCAGCGGGCGAAGCCTCCTTAATCGAGCCCGCGGGCGAAATATGGTCGGTGGTGATCTTGTCGCCCAAAAGCGCCAGAATGCGCGCGTTCTCAATGTCCTGGACCGGCTCGGGGGCCATTTTTAGGCCCTCGAAATAGGGCGGATTTCGCACATAGGTCGAGCCGATATCCCACGCGTAGGTTTCGCCAGCAGGCACTTTTACCTTGCGCCAATGCGCATCGCCGTTGAATACATCGGCGTAGCGCGCCTTGAACACCTTCCTGGTCACGAATTCATCGATAATTCCGGCAATTTCGTCCTGGTCAGGCCAGATGTCCTTGAGAAACACCGGATGGCCTGCCTTGTCATGGCCGATGGGTTCGTTCGTAAGGTCCGTCGCGACCGTGCCGGCGAGCGCATGGGCGACAACGAGGGGCGGCGAGGCGAGGTAACTCGCCTGCACATCGGGGTTGATGCGGCCCTCGAAATTCCGATTGCCGGAGAGGACTGCCGCGGCTATAATGCCATTGTCGTTGATGGTTTTCGAGATTTCCGGCGCCAAGGGACCCGAATTGCCGATACAGGTCGTGCAGCCGAAGCCGACAAGATTGAAGCCGAGCTTGTCGAGCGATTTCTGCAGCCCGGACGCAGAAAGATACTCGGCGACCACCTGGCTTCCCGGGGCGAGCGAGGTCTTGACCCATGGCTTCACGCCAATGCCTTTGGCGACGGCGTTGCGGGCGAGCAATCCGGCGCCGATCAGCACGTTCGGGTTCGAGGTATTCGTGCAGGAGGTGATCGCCGCGATCACCACGTCGCCGTGCCCGAGATCGAAATTTTTGCCCTCCACGGGATAGCGTTGTCCGGCCTCGCCAACTTTTCCATACTCGGTCTCCAGCGCGGCTTTGAAGTTCGATCCAACCGAGCCGAGCGCGACGCGCCCCTCGGGACGTTTCGGGCCGGCCATCGAGGGTACGACCAAACCGAGATCGAGTTCCAGCGTGTCGGTAAAGACCGGATCGCGAGTTGTCTTCGTCCGGAACAACCCTTGCGCCTTCGCGTAAGCCTCGACGAGCGCGACGCGTGACGGCGCGCGCCCCGAAATCGCAAGATAGGCGAGCGTCTCCGAATTGATCGGGAAGAAATTGCAGGTCGCGCCACATTCCGGCGCCATGTTGGCGATCGTCGCGCGATCGGCGAGCGAAAGATAACTGAGGCCGGTGCCGTAAAATTCAACGAATTTTCCGACGACGCCCTTCCGGCGCAGCATCTGCGTGACGGTGAGAACGAGATCAGTGGCGGTCACCCCGGTGGCAAGCGCGCCGGTCAGCCGGAAGCCAATCACCTCCGGCAACAGCATGGAAAGCGGCTGACCGAGCATGCACGCTTCGGCCTCGATGCCGCCGACGCCCCAGCCCAACACGGAGAGCCCGTTCACCATGGTCGTATGCGAATCGGTGCCGACGAGCGTATCGGGGTAGGCGACCTCGACGTTTGAAGGCTTACCGCGCGGGACCGCGTATTTCTCCTTGCCCGTCCACACCGTCTGGGCGAGATATTCGAGATTGACCTGGTGGCAAATCCCGGTGCCCGGTGGCACGACCCGGAAATTGTCGAACGAGTCCTGGCCCCATTTCAGGAAACGATAGCGCTCGCCATTGCGGCCATATTCGAGTTCGACATTGGTCTTGAAGGCCTTGCTGCTGGCGAACGCATCCACGATGACGGAATGATCGATGACGAGATCGACCGGGACGAGCGGATTGATCTTTTGTGGATCGCCGCCCAGCCGCGTCATGGCGTCGCGCATCGCGGCCAAATCGACGACGGCGGGGACGCCGGTGAAATCCTGCATCAATACCCGCGCCGGACGAAACGCGATCTCCCGTTCGGTCTTGCCCTTATTGCTCAACCAGGCGGCGATGCCCTCGATGTCTTGCCTCGTGACCGAGCGGCTGTCCTCGAAGCGGAGCAGGTTCTCGAGGAAGATCTTCATCGAAAACGGCAGTTTCGACACGTCCGGAAGCCCATGTTTCTCCGCCGCCTTGAACGAGAAATAATAATAGGCCTTGCTGCCCACCGTGAGCTTCTTGCGACATTTGAAACTATCGAGCGAGGTCATCGGAATTTTCCCAGGAAAGCCGATCTGAAAAACGGGAGGCTCGTCCGCTTATAAATAATTTTTCCGGCGCCAGCTACACGGATGATAGATGAAAGCACTATTTCGGCGGCTCGGGCCGCCCACGGTTTAATCATCATGCGGCTTTCTGCCTCACAGCTCACCGTCGAACGCGGCGGCCGGACCATCTTTTCAAACCTGTCGTTCGAGCTCGATACGGGCGGGAGCCTGACCGTCACGGGACCTAACGGCGCCGGAAAATCGACTCTTTTGCGGGCTCTCGCCGGGCTCTTGCCGCTTGCCGGGGGCACGATCTCCTGCACGGCCTTATCCGGCGGGACACTCGCCGAACAGGCCCATTATGTCGGCCACGTCGACGCTCTCAAAGGCCTTCTCACCGTCGCCGAGAATTTGGCGTTCCTTGCCGCGATGCTCGATGCCGGACATGGCGGCATGCCGGTCGAAACCGCACTCGCCGAGGTTGGCCTTTTGCATGCCGCAAATCTTCCGGTAACCTATCTCTCGGCCGGACAAAAACGGCGCGCCGCGCTCGCCAAACTCCTTGTCGTGAAGCGGCCGGTGTGGCTTCTGGACGAACCCTCGACCGCCCTCGACGCCGCCTCCCAGGCGCGCATGACGGAAATCATGGCGGCGCATTTGGCGCAAGGCGGCATGATCGTCGCCGCCACCCATGCGAGGCTCGATCTCGGCGGCCGCGAACTGCGGCTTGGGGCGCTGACATGAAAAATGTTGCGCCCGAAAGCCCCTCGCTGGGATCGAGTCTTTATGCGCTTTTCCTTCGTGATATGCGGGCCGGACGGCGGATCGGCGGTGGCACTAGCCTCGGCGTGGTTTTTTTTCTTGTCCTCGTCTCCTTGAGCGCTTTCGCTATCGGCCCGGATCTCGCGCTTCTCGGCAAGATCGCTCCCGCAATTCTTTGGATCTCCGGCCTGCTCGCGACCTTGCTTGGGCTCGACAGGCTATTTCAGGCCGATCACGAGGATGGTTCGCTCGATCTCCTTTTGACCAGCGGCACGCCGCTGGAATTGATCGTTCTTGTGAAATGTCTCGCACACTGGATCCTGACCGGTCTGCCGCTTGCCGCCGCCGCGCCCTTTTTTGGCCTCACGCTCGATTTGCCGACGAACCAGCTTTGGAGCGTCACTCTTTCGCTTATTGCAGGTACCCCCGCCCTGACCTTGATCGGCGCGATCGGCGCGGCGCTGACGGTCAGCCTGCGGCGCGGCGGACTCTTGTTCGCGGTGTTGATTTTGCCGCTTTGCGTGCCGGTTCTGATTTTCGGCGTCGCGGCGGCCGGAGCGGGGGCGGGTTCGATAGTCCCCTTCGCAACCCCCTTTCTGATCCTTTGCGCGCTGACCCTGATCGCGATCGTCGGCGCGCCTTTCGCGGCGGCTTTTGCCTTGCGGCAGACAAGCACATGATTGGCGTGGCGCCAGGACGTGAAAATCCGCCGCCGGTTAGCAAAATTTCGAGAGTTAACCGGTCATTCCCTCAGGCCGGCCGATATGATAGGGGAAAACCGATCGAAACATTCTAAATTCGATCGCGGGCCGTATCCATTCGGGAACTCTGCTCTAGAAGGCGCGTCCATGAAAATTTTTGTGCTGACCACCTGCGTTTTCGGAGCGCTAATAATGACAAGCGGCGCTCCATCCCTGGCTGGCGGTCTCTCCGGCGCGGGAGAGACCAAGTTAAGGCTAGCCGATGATTGCGAGACGAATTGCCGGACGAATGCAAATGCCTGTAGGGCGCAATGCGCGGATCCCGAGGAACAGGAACAGTGCATAGTTAATTGTGGTAAATCAGAGTGCAGTGCTAGTTGCAATAAGTTCGAGCGCTTCTGTACCCAGCACTGTCCAAGTTCCAAAGGCTGACTAAGCTATGACCGCGTTGCGCTTCGGCAAATTTGGCGAATAATTTACTGGCGCGCACGAACGTAAGACTTGCGGGTCGCGTTATACCAAGCCGGCATCATGTCGTGCTCGGATCGATCCTGGCGACGCCGCCGGCGCGCCTCCTCTTAAAGCCCGGACCGCGTCGCAAATCGGAAGTGGAAACTCTGCTCGAACAGGTTGTCGCATAGAGTACTGCATTAAAGACGGTACGCTCGCAATCTCAGCATCCCCTAACTCAATCTGCCCACGCCTCTTCTAATACATCGCGGCGTGACAAGTAAGCGTGGCGAAGGGAATTCTAACTCAAGCTTAACGTAGGGCTTTATCGTACTTAACCTGCGCCTGTTCAATGGTTGCCTGACTTTTCTGCACCCATGCCACCAAACCCATTACAGGCTCAAGCAGGGTGCGCGCAAGGCCGGCAGTTCATATTCAACGCTGGGCGGCTTGGTAGGATAGACCGTGCGCGTGACCAGCCCGTCGCGTTCTAGGCTCCGTAACGTCAAGGTCAGCATGCGCTGAGAAATTCCCTCTATATTGCGCCGGATCTCATTGAAGCGTAGCGGGCCACCCTCCAGCGTTCCTACAACATAAAGACTCCACTTATCCCCGACACGGTCCAAGATACGGCGGACGGCGGCACAGTCCTGTTCGGGCAGTTTTTGTTTACTAGGTGACATGAATGTGCCTCCTTGCAGGGTTTTCTAGAGTTACTATAATATACTATACGATC
The DNA here is from genome assembly GCA_963712225.1 of uncultured Alphaproteobacteria bacterium. Lineage (GTDB taxonomy): Bacteria > Pseudomonadota > Alphaproteobacteria > Rhizobiales > Beijerinckiaceae > Methylocapsa. The sequence goes on along the minus strand of CAVQHH010000031.1, from coordinate 743 downwards.
ATTAATAACATAGTACATGAAAGGACCTATAATGACAACCATCCTCCATATCGCCTCTAGCAGCAATCTCCACAATTCCGTCAGCCGTTGAAATCGGCACAGCCGCCGTAGAAGGCTTGAAAAAGGCTAATGCGGGCGCAAAAGTAGTAATGCACGATCTGGTTCAAAATCCCGTCCCTCACATTGCCCCTGCCTTTGTCGACGTCCTCTATACAAATCCTGATGCACCGGAACTGGCCCTGTCCAGAACATTGGTCGCCGAAATATTGGCCAGTGACATCATCGTCCTTGAAGCGCCGATGTATAATTTCAATATCCCGTCTGTGTTGAAGGCATGGATCGATCATATCGTCCGCCGCCGGTTTGACCTTTACGTATAGCGCTTCAGGCGTGGAAGGCCTGTTGAAGGGTAAAAAAGTGATACTGGTGTTGGGACGTGGCGGTATGTATACCGAAGGCCCGATGAAGGTGATGGATTATCAGGAAACATACTTGCGTGCGGTGCTCGGCTTTGTCGGCATTACCGATATTGATACAGTCCTTATCGAGGGCGTTGGCATGGGCGTTGAAAAGCGTGAAGAAGCATTAGCGAGTGCCAAGAAGAAGATAGCTTCTATAACCACAAAGAAGGCAGCATAGTCTCGAACATGGTTTAGAAAACGTACGATAGGAAACTAACCCAAGATATCTCTGGAAAGGAACTCATGATGATGAACACGCAGCCAACCGCCTCCAGCAAGAGC
>CAVQHH010000030.1:0-46861 GCA_963712225.1 uncultured Alphaproteobacteria bacterium | reverse complement strand
GCTCGAGACGAAGCGGTTCGCCAGCATTTATCAATTTTAGTTCAAGGGCCAGAAATCTCAAAATAATTTCTTCCGGTTCGTCGGCGAGCGCCGATATGTCGGCTCGAAATCCGCCTGGCTCGCGCCGCGCCGCGAGACCGGCGCGGGCCGCACGCACGTGGGCGGCAAGTGCGGCATCCGCCCTGGCGGCCCGGCGGCCGAGCCTAAGCAAGGCGGCGCGGCCGAGACCTTCGTCCGCGAGCAGGCCGCCGAGGCGCCGTATCCTGGTTCGCGCATAAACAGGATCAGTGTTCGAAGGGTCGTCGAAAAAAGGATGCCCCCTCGATTTGCATAAGGCGGCGAGGTCCGCCTTGGCATGGGCCAGCAAGGGCCGCGCGAGGATCAACCCATTGCGTTCGCTCGAATTTGCCATGCCGGAGAGCCCCGAAACGCCACTGCCGCGCAGCAGCCGGAACAGAATTGTTTCGGCTTGATCGTCGGCGTGATGCGCGGTCATGACGTGATCGGCGCCAATCCTGGCCGCAAAGTCGAACAAGAGTTGATAGCGGGCCTCGCGGGCGCGCTCCTGAATTCTGGATTTTGGTTTGCCGCCATCCCAGACGAGAACGGCGTGCGGCAGCGCCAGCCCGGCGGCCCAGCGGGCGACCATTTCGGCCTCGCCGCGCGAGTCCTTGCGCAATCCGTGGTCAACGGTGGCGACATAAACCGGGGGTGGCGGGGCCCGCGCCCGCGCCCACTCCGCCGCAAGCAACATCAAGGCGACCGAATTGGGGCCGCCGGAAACGCCAAGAACAATTCCTCGCGCGGCCTCCCAAGGGCTGAACAGAGCGACGATGTCCCCGGCGGAGAACCCCGCCTTGCCTGGCGCGCGGGACGGTGTTTTGGCGGACCTGGCGCGGCGCCCGCGCGTAAGGTTTGCGTAAGGCATGGTCGGATCGGATCTATCGCACATCAGCGTTGGGCGCGCTTGGCCTCCGTCAGCATTGCGCGCGCTTGGCCTCCCGTTCGGCGCCGGTCTTGACCGTGGCTGGCGCATTAGGATATTTCCGCCCGATTTCGCCATAGGTCGCGCAGGCTTGTTCCTTCGCGCCAAGGGCGTTCAAAGACTGGCCGAGGCGCAAGAGAGCTTCGGGCGCGCGCGGCGAATTGGCGTAGTGGGTCGATATCTTCAAATATTGTTCCGCTGCCTCTGGCTGCCGGCCGCGCTGGTAGAAGCTTTCGCCGAGATAATAGATCGCGTCGGAAGCCATTTTGTTCTTGGATCTTTTCAAGAAACCCGGCAAAGCCCTTTTCCGCGTTTTCATATGCTCTTTGTTTGAAATAGCCTAACGCAACGTCGAACTCCTCTTTCGCGGGGTTGCGCGCCATGGCGATAACCGTGCCGCCCGGCGTGGTGATGCCGGATGCCGGGACGCTGGCGGCGGCCATCGGCGGCGCTGGCGTGGTTGGTGGCGGCCCCGCCACGCGGGTGCGGCCATTGGAGAGATCGAGCGGCGCGCCGGGTTCGTTTCGATCGAAGCCCGCCGGACCGCTCTCGTTGGGCCGCCAGCCCGCCGGGTTCGTGCTGGCGGCCGGGGCGAAGCTTCCGAGGGGGCGGGGAGCCCCCGGGGCACCGGGATTTTGGGACGGATCGAAAGCGTCGCCACGCCCGTTCGCGCGGGAGGGTGCGAGAGCGGCAATTTGCGGCGGGCCCCGATCGTCCCCATTGATTTGGGGTTCAAGGGCTTCACTACGCTTCTGCGGCGGCTTGGCCGCAGGCGTGCCCTGTGCGCCCTCGTGAAAGCGGAAGTCGACATCCTCCTGGAACTTCTTGAGTTGTTCCGCGAGTCCGCGGGTCTCGAACTGCATCTGTTCGATTTGCCCGCTGATCTGCCGCATCTGGCTTTCGAGCCGTCCGATCCGGACAAGGAGACCCGCTGCATCCTGTTGCGTTCCGTCCTGCTGCTCCCCGGCGTAAGGGACATCGCCGGGCTCGCCGATTTCGCCAGACGGACGGCCGTAACCTTGCGCGATGTGAATCTCATTTCGCGCCGCCGTGATTTGCGCATCGAGCCGGGCCATCCGGGCGTCTTGAGCAATCGCGGTCTCCGCGCGAGCGACCGAAACCAACGCCACAAACAGATTGGCCGCGACCATCGCGACAATTAGGAGCAAGGGCTTATCGTGCGTCATGCGGCAATATCCTCTAGCCTACGCGGCTCCCATCCTAAGCGCCGGTTTCAGGCTAAATTTTGGACGGCGTTATCCGTTGCGTCGAAAATGATGATTAAATCGGATCAAATAGTACGGCTTTTTGAAGATAGCAGCCGGAGGACCTCGCGGCGAGGCTGGTCACCGCGAGCGGACCGAATAGGAGTCGACTCTTTGACGTTGAGGCTACCTTCAACCCAACCCCCGGAGAAAGGCCGGGTTCACAGCATATCCGGGTTCACAGCATATAGAGCCTTATCCTTTGTGTCCGCGCGTTCCGCCTCAAGTCTGCGGAAGTCATAGGCGCGATCATAAATGAAGATCGGCTCTGTAGACGGCCCAACAACTCCAAGAAAGCCGTACCACAGCAGAAGGTCGATAATCTCCTTAGCGCCGAGTCCGAACACATCCTCCGATAGAAGTTTCTCCAATGACAACTGCCCCTTCTGCCTCAGCGCTCTCAAAAATTCGGCGGTCCTGACGAAGTAGTAGCCCAGTTTCTGAATTTCGTTTTCTGCCGTTGGAGAACCAAGATCAATTAGACCTAGCAGGCCGAGCTCGGTGCGCCTGTCACGGGAAGCCCCTTTCTGGTTCCAAACTAGGGTGTCGCCACAGTATTTTTCTACGTGACGTTCCGTTTCCCCTCGGAAAGTGGAGTTTGTGATGAAATCCCTGTAGTCTAGCGGGGCGGGACCGTTCCCGTATTGAATGGCGAAAGGCTCAATACCGAAGCCATGACTTAGTCCAAGCATAAACGACAAATGCCAGGAAGGCGCGGGGAGGTTTAAGTCCGCTTCGGGTCGCAAAGCCGGAACTCAAATTGCTCTGCGACCAGAATTTTCTGGCATTTACTCAAGACTTCATTTCCCAGCGCCCGTTCGCGCCCTGCTGCCAATAGGTCAACGCGAAGCCTAAATCCTTAAGCTCCTTCCATTGTGCCCGCGCGAGCGCGAGTTCGTCGGCGTTAGTGCCGTCGAAGAGGGCAACCGCGCGGGTATAAGCCGCGCCGGCTTCCGCGAGGGCCGGCGCCATTTCCGCCCCCTCGACAAAGAGCCTGAGCGCCGCGCCATTGGGATTTTCGAGGCCGGCAGTGAGATAAACCGGCTGGAGCTCGCTGTCGCCGTCGCACGCCCTGCCATGTGCGACAAAACTCTCGTCCGAATAGGTCCAGAGCCAGGAATTGAGCGCATCGAGCCGCTCTTCGCTCCTTGCCTGCACGGCGACGCGCCAGCCTTTTTCAAGCGATTTCTCGATGAGGTTTGGCAAAACCCGTTCGAGGGGTTGACGCTGCAGGTGATAAAACCAGATTTCGGTCATGGTCCAAAAGGCGGGTAAGTACGATCCAGACCGGGGAGGCGAGATTTTAGCCGCTCAACCGATCGCCACCAGGCCATTGGCGAAGCGCTCACCATTGGCGGCATACTGCGCGGCGCTGTCGCGCAGGTCCCGGGCCGACGCTTCGTCGAGGGTACGCACGAGGCGGGCCGGGCTGCCGACGATCAAACTATTGTCCGGAAACTCCTTGCCTTCGGTCACCAAGGCATTGGCGCCGACGAAACAATTGCGGCCGATTCTGGCGCCGTTCAAAAGCGTCGCGCCCATCCCGACGAGGCTGTTTTCGCCGATCGTGCAGCCATGCAGGATCGCATGATGGCCGATGGTGCAAACTTGACCGATGGTCAAGGGAAAGCCCAAGTCGGTGTGCAGCAGCGATCCATCTTGCACGTTGGAACGGGCACCAATGAGAATCTCTTCGATGTCGCCGCGCAGAACGGCGCCGAACCAGATCGACACATCGGTTTCGAGCCGCACCTTGCCGATAACTTGCGCGCCGGGCGCGATCCAGAACCGGCCATCAGTTGGGAGAATGGGCGAAACGCCATCGAGCGCGTAAACCGGCATTTTCATTGAACTCCAACAACAAACCAATCGTCTTGGACGAACGTGGTTTTACGATTTATGAAAACTGCCGGTCATGGTTTAATCGCCAGCGCACAGAAGTTCTTATCGCTCTCCACCACGTGCGCCTTGGCGAACCCCGCGGCCGCGAACGTTTCAGCTAATCCGGTGTTCGGCTGCCCAGAATAGGGCGTGAAGCCAAGCGCTACTTGCCCACCAGGCCTGATAACCCGCCGCATTTCCCGTAAGCCTGCCACGGCGTCGGGCCAGACTTGCATGGAGTTAATCGCCAGGGCCTTGTCGAATGTGTTGTTTGCGAATGGCAAGTTCGCCACGGAGCCGTGCCGCAGGTCCACCCGGCCACTCTCAATTGCTTTCTTGTTCCGGGTTGTCGCTTGCGCGACCATTTCCTTGGACGAATCCACGCCTGCGACATATCCCGTCGATGCCAAGCTGGTTAGCAGCTGAATGCCTACTCCCGGGCCAAATCCAACCTCGAGCATTTTATCGCTGGGCTGGACGGCGAGCAGATCGATGACCCAAGCGGCGCACTTCCGGTTCGTGCGCGCCATAATAGGACCACCTAATCTTCCCGGGAAACCTTGGGGACAGCCAAATGCGCACATCAACAGGCTATTTTCACAACTCAATTTGCACCCCCATATGACAAGAGCGGTTGATCCCTGTCGCCCAACTTTTCAAAATTCGTCGAGATCGAAATCGAGGATCGCCATCTGCAAAGTAAAGCTCTTCGCCTTGGGATCGTCCGACGAGATCACGCCGAGAAAATCGCCGCCATTGTTTAAGTCGACCGAATCGCCTTTTTTACCGCGCGGCACGACCGTCAATTTGTCGGTCTCGAAAAGCCGCCGCAAATAATCCTGCAACACCGGCCGCTCGACGGGAATCTTCATCTCGAAGGAGAAAGATTTGTCGCCGTCCTCGTCATCGACCGTGATCGCGCCGATTTGGCGCTCGCCAAGCCGCACGTCGGCATCGTCCGGATTCCGGTTGCTGGGAGCAACCTTGATTCCCTGATTGTCGAGGGATTTACGCAGGAATTCCTGCAATTTCCGCAATTCCGCTTTGTCCACGACGCGCTCCCGAGGCACCCCGCTCGCACCGGACCGCGAGCTGCTCACCGGCCGGTCGGGCCGAACCTCTGCCAGAAAATTCGGCGGGCGACAACCTCGGCCGACTTCACGTCAAAACTATTCGTTGACCGGCGCGGGAGCAAGAATCTGATCCATGACGCGCGAAGGTTCGGCGCATCCCGCGTCGCCGACAATTCTTGCTGGCACGCCCGCCACAGTCTTGTTGTCCGGCACCGAACGCAACACAACCGAACCAGCGGCAATGCGCGAGCAACGGCCAATCTCGATATTGCCGAGAATTTTGGCTCCGGCGCCAATCAGCACACCCGGCTTGATCTTCGGGTGGCGGTCGCCGCGCTCCTTGCCGGTGCCGCCCAAGGTTACATCCTGCAGCATCGAAACATTGTCGCCAATCACCGCGGTCGCGCCAACGACTAGACCGGTCGCGTGATCGAGGAAAATCCCTTTGCCTATCCGGGCCGCGGGATGAATATCGGTCTGGAACACCTCGGACGAGCGGCTCTGGAGATAGAGTGCGAAATCTTGCCGCCCGGCCGTCCAGAGCGCATGCGCCAGCCGATGCGTCTCGATCGCGTGGAACCCCTTGAAATAGAGCACCGGCTCGAGCAGTCGCGTGCAGGCCGGATCGCGGTCGACCACAGCGGCAATGTCGGCGCGGAAGGCCTCGGGGATCGAAGGATCGCTGGCGATGGCGTCGAAATAGGCCTGCTCGATGAGATCGCCCGGAAAGGCCTGATGTGCGAGCCGTGCGGCCAGCCGGTGGACGATCGCCGCTTCAAGCGATTCCTGATTAAGGATCGCCGAAAAGATAAAACCGGCGATGTCCGGCTCGTTGCGAACAGCGTCCTCCGCCTCGGCGCGCACCCGCGCGAACACCGGATCGGTGCGGGCAAGCGTGACGACCTTTGCCGTTCCCTTGACGGACATCACAACCGCCTCGAGGCCAACTTCGCCGTTGCGGCGGAGGTTAGCCTTAACCTCGCTTTCGCCATCATTAGCACGGCGGGAAAACTTGTGCGAGCCAAGTTTGACGCGCCTTCGCGCAGATATAAGCCGCCCGGGCAAGACGATTAGGGGCGCTGTTCGAGAAATTCTAATACGCTTTCTTTATAGACTGTGTCTCCTACCGCGCGATTGTGGTCGCGGCCAGGAATATCCACCGCGCGTGCCCGCTTGAACATCGCGGCGAGTTCATGCGGGTTGCCGGCGACATCGTCCTTGGTTCCGGCCGCGATCAGCACGGGAACATCGATTTTGCGGGCTTCGAACTCGCTCATAACTTGGCGGGCACCCCGCGCGCAGGCGCCGAGCGCCTTGAGATCGCTCTTGGTCGCCTCGGCGAAGGCGCGAAACATCCGCTGCGTCGGGTCGACGAGACCGGCGAGCGAGGGCGCCTCCATCGCCTCGGCAACGGCAAGCGGAAGCCCGGCGCGATCGACAAGATGATGGCCGAGACCGCCGAGAATCATCGAGCGCACGCGGCTCGCATGCTCCTTGGCAAGAAAGGCGGCGATCCGCGCGCCCATCGAATAACCCATCACATCCGCCGTCTCGATGTGGAGATGATCGAGAAGCGCGCGGGCGTCCTCCGCCATCTTCTGCATGGCGTAGGCGGCGGGGTCATGGAATTTTTCGCTGCGGCCATGCCCCCGGTTGTCGAAGGCGATGACGCGCCGCCCTGCCTCGGTCAAGCTCTTCACCCATTGCGGGAAAATCCAATTTACCGCATGGGTCGAGGCGAACCCATGAATGAGAAGGATTGGCTCGCGGCGATCGTGCGGCGCCGGCCGCTCATCGATAAAAGCCAAGCGGACCCCATGGTCCAACACTTCGAACATGCCTTGCCCCCATTTCGCGGCACTTTTCCCGCATTGTCCGCACGTATTTGCTTGCACCGAACCAGAAGTTTTGCTGGACATGGCGGCGAATTTGGCGAAGTTGCATTATCATGTTAGCAAGTTCGTTCGAATTGAGCCCCGACTCCAATGAACCGTTATGAACGCCGCCCGATCTCCGCGGGCGAAGCCGAGATCGAATATCTCAATGGCGAGTTTCGCGTTTTGCGTCCCGGCACTTTCGTGCTCTGCGCGGTGACCGGAACGGAGATTAAGCTCGAGGATCTGCGCTATTGGAACGTCGATCTGCAAGAGCCCTATGCCAGTCCGCAGGCCAAGCTGCAAAGGCTCGGGATCAAGCCCGTGGAATAACGCCATTAAGGCGTAGGGCGGCTCGGCTCATTTCGCCCTGTGGTATCAGCGGTAAACGATCCAGGAATTATTCCAGGCGGTGTGCGTTTGCCGGTATCGCGCTTGCCAGTTTTGCTCTTGGACAATTTACGCATTGACAAAACCTCCTAACGAAGGTCTTGCGTCAGCATTACAGTCGACACAGACAACATATGTGAAAAGTTCAAGAAAAGATGAAGTTTACGAATACAAAAATCTGGATGACTCTTTTGCCGGCGCGTCCCAGCCTGGCGGCGGTCATGGCCCGGCGCCTCAGGCCGGCGCGAGCCTCGCGCCTTTCGCCTTCTCGACGACCGCCTTAAATGCTTCCGGCCGACTAATCGCGAGCTCGGCGAGGACCTTGCGATCGATTTCGACGCCGGCCTTGGCGAGGCCATCGATGAAGCGCGAATAGGTGACGCCCTGCTCACGCACCGCGGCGTTGAGACGTTGAATCCACAAGGCGCGAAAAACCCGCTTCTTGGCGCGCCGGTCGCGTGTCGCATATTGCATCGAGCGATCGACCGCCGCCTTCGCCGCCCGGATCGTGTTCTTGCGGCGGCCATAAAAGCCTTTGGCGGCCCTCAATGTTTTCTTGTGCTTGGCGTGCGAGGTAACCCCGCGTTTCACCCGTGTCATGGCTGATCTCCGGACTGATCATGAAACAACAAACGGCAAGCGGGGACCTTCAGCCATGCGGCAGAAAGAATCGTATAACCTTGTCGCCGTCGCTTTTGAACAGCACGGCGGTGCCGCGCAAATTCCGAATCTGCTTATTGGTCCGTTTGATCATTCCGTGGCGTTTGCCCCTCTGCGCATAGAGCACCTTTCCCGTCGCGGTAATCTTGAAACGCTTTTTGGCGGCGGATTTGGTTTTAAGTTTGGGCATTTTGCTTAAGTCTCCGTCGCGCGGCAGGCGTCCAGAACGTGCCCGCTGCGCGGAACCTTTGGTCCCCCCCGTTTTTCGATAACGAGAGATGTCGAAACGAGCGAAAAAAGCCGCCACGGCAGTCCTTCAGCCAGGCGGTTCGAAGTTGCGCTTATAGGCAAAGCAACAAAAAAAGCAAGGCCCGCGAAGACGGCGAAATGCGGTTGGCGGCCATGCGGCGTTCACCCTGCTATCGCCGCTGGTCGGCGAAGGTGTGGATGGTTCCGCGCGTCGCGAGGCGGGCGGCGGGGAATGTCATGTCGTTGGCGAGAACGCGCGCGAGAATGTCCTGCTTTTTTGCGCCCCGCACAACAAACGGATTACCCTGCTCGATTGAAGCGCCGGATAGGGGAGCGAGACACGCGGCTCGATGTTCGATGTCACCAGGCGTCGCGCTTGTCGAGCGCCTTGGTTCAGGAAACAGCGAAGGGGTGTGACTGTCCTCGCCAGGCCAAGGCTTCCGCGTTCGCGCCCACTTCGACGATCGGCTCGGGCGTCTGTCTCGACGCGTCTTACAAGGTCAGGCGGAATGCCGCGGCGTCGCTATGGGCGGTGTGCCCTCCTTGAACAAATTCCTGATTTGCTGACGAAGTTCCGGGCTGTCCTTGTGATGGTGAACCTGCACCGCGTGCTGAACTGCAACTTCGAGAAGTTCCTCGTCCGAGTCGGCCGAGAACGCCACCGTGCAATTCATTTCGCTGGGATACTCGCGACAATCGATGAATTTCCGTCCCATTCCATCCTCCTCGGCCGCATGCTTCTTCCCCGACAATCCCCAAATAGCGTTCGGTTTGAGTCTCATCCTGCCTCGTTTCCGCTCTCCGGACAAGGCGAGAGCCGATGCGTTTGGAAACGGGCCCGTCGATATTGGATCGGCGGTGACCACCGATCCACGAACTGAACCATGAGCCACCGAAACGTTCCAGTCCACCCGTCGCGACCATGGCGCTTCTTCGCGGTGGGCTCGCGGCGCCGGGTCATTTGGCAGGCGGATTTGCGGCAGGATGCTCGACATGGCCGCCGAATTTGAAACGCATCGCCGACAAAAGCTTGTCGCCGAACGTGTGCTCCTCGCGCGAACGAAACCGCGCGAACAGCGACGCCGCGAGAACGTTCGCCGGCACTGCCTCTTCGACCGCCGCGTCGACAGTCCAGCGGCCTTCGCCCAAATCCTCGACCGCGCCGGTGAAAATTGCAAGGTTGAAGTCGTCGGCGAGCGCCATGGCGCCAAGATCGAGAAGCCAGGACGAAATAACGCTGCCGCGCCGCCAAACTTCCGCGATATCAGCGAGATCCAAGGCGAAACGCTCGGTTTCGGGTAGCGCCGCACCGGCCTTGCCGCGCAAGATGTCGAAACCCTCGGCATAGGCTTGCATCAGGCCATATTCGATGCCGTTGTGGATCATTTTGACGAAATGCCCGGCGCCCGCGGGCCCCGCGTGGATGTAACCCTGTTCCGGGCGTGGGTCCCGCGCGTCCCTGCCGGGCGTCCGCGCGAGGGCGCCAAGGCCCGGCGCCAGCGCCTTGAAAATCGGATCGAGTTGATCGACGGCGGCCTTTGACCCGCCGATCATCATGCAATAGCCGCGTTCGAGGCCCCATACCCCCCCGGACGTGCCGACATCGACATAGGCGACGGTCTTGGCCTCCAGCGTTTTCGCGCGGCGAATGTCGTCTTTATAATACGTATTGCCGCCGTCGATCAGAATATCCCCAGCGCTCAACAAATCGCTCATCGCATCGATCATGCCTTCGGTGATGGCGCCGGCGGGAAGCATGATCCACACCGCGCGGGGAACCTCGAGTTTCCTGACCAAGTCTGCCAAATCCGGCGCAGGCGTCAGACCCTCGGCCGCGAGTTCGGCGATCGGTTTTGCGGTCCGGTTGTAAACCACGACATGATGTCCCGCGCGGTGCAGCCGCCGAGCGATATTGCTTCCCATTCGGCCCAGACCAACCACACCTAGTTGCATTCTCAAACCTCTCACTATTCGGCACGGCTTCCTTCCCGTATACACCCTAATGCGACGAATCGGACAGGCAATGTGCGGGAGGGGGGTTCACCGGGGTGCATATGGGTCGAATTCGCAAAAAGCTCATCGACAAGGCGCCTGACGTCATTGGCGAAGCTGCCCAAAACCCGTTGGGCTCGCTTCTCTGAGCGTCCTCGTATTGGGCGCCGCAGGTTTCGTCCTGTTTCAAGATACCGCCGGAAAACTGAAGGTGGTCGCCTTCGCGATGATAACCAGCGGCTTTCTTGGGGTTCCTGGTGTAAGTAATCGCCTTTACGAGCAATGCGGGGCCGCGCCAAACCAAGCATAGGAGAGCGCGCTTGATGACGATGCAGGGCCGGACGGTTTTTTCCTTCGTCATGGATTATGATCCTCGCTTCGCCTATGAAGCTTGGCATCTCGCACGCGGAGGCCATTGCCGGGGCTGCCGGTCTTTCGAAATTGCCTCCGATCCGCAGGGTCGATGCCAGCTGCGACCTGACATATGAGGCTGATTGCAGCGGCGGATTTTATTCAATACCGAAAGGACTTTGCGCCGAATTATCCGAAGGATGCGCAGATGGGCTCTCTGGCTTCTGGCCAATTTGGACCGGCTTTGGTGTGTCGGCCGGGAAAATCACGTCGATCAGATCAGCTTCTGGCTCGCCGTTCAGCATGGCAGCCTACCGTTCAAGGCCGCGCCATAGAATGTCAATTATTTATATTCATTTAGACGGAGGGAGTTGAGCAAATAAGCGCTTTCCCTCACCCCACTCCTGTCCCCGAAACTCCCCTCAACGCATTGAAACCTCTGGCTCCGCGAAGGAGAGCCTAGGACGATGACATTTACCTTAAGTCCGGAGTTGCCGTTTCGCGGCCCGCTGGGTTAGACTCTAGTCCCTTCTGGGTTAGCATTCCTTTTTCGGTTAGCATTCCTATCTGGGTTAGCATACCTTGGCCCCTACGGACGACAACACGTCACCCTCGCCCGGCTCCGGCGTCCGGCCGGTTTCGATTTCCGACGAAATGCGGCGCAGCTACCTCGATTACGCGATGAGCGTCATCGTGAGCCGGGCGCTTCCCGACGTGCGCGACGGGCTGAAGCCGGTGCACCGGCGCATTCTCTATTCGATGCACGAGAACAATTACACGCCGGATCGCCCCTACAACAAATCGGCGCGCGTCACCGGCGATACGATGGGCAAATATCATCCGCACGGCAATCTCGCGATCTATGACGCGCTGGTGCGGATGGCGCAGCCCTTCTCGATGCGTCTGCCATTGATCGATGGACAAGGCAATTTCGGCTCCGTCGACGGCGATCCGCCCGCCGCCGAACGCTATACCGAGGTGCGTCTCGCGCCGGCCGTCATGCCGCTCCTCGACGACCTCGACAATGCGACGGTCGATTTTCAGCCGAATTACGACGGACGCGAGCGGGAGCCGACCGTGCTTCCGGCGAAATACCCCAATCTCCTCGTCAATGGTGCCGGCGGCATCGCGGTCGGCATGGCGACCAATATCCCGCCGCATAATCTCGGCGAGATGATCGATGCCGCGATCGCCTTGATTGACCGTCCGGAGATGATGATCGAGGATTTGATGGCGATCGTCCCCGGCCCGGACTTCCCGACCGGCGGCAGCATCTTGGGGCGGGCGGGCATCCGCATCGCCTATATGTCCGGACGCGGCTCGGTGCTGACACGGGCGAAGGTCGCGGTGGAGGAAATCCGCAAGGAGCGCGAAGCCCTTATCGTCACCGAGATTCCCTATCAGATCAACAAAGCCGCCTTGATCGAGAAGATCGCCGAGCTGGTTCGCGAGAAACGCGTCGAAGGTATCTCGGATTTGCGCGATGAATCCGATCGCGACGGCATGCGCATTGTCATCGAATTGAAGCGTGATGCGCTCGCCGATGTGGTGTTAAATCAGCTCTGGCGCTTCACCGCGTTGCAATCGAGTTTCGCTTGCAACATGATCGCCTTGAATGGCGGCCGGCCGGAAGTCCTGACGCTCAAGGATTTTCTGGCCGCCTTCATCGATTTCCGCGAGGAGGTCGTCACAAGGCGCACCAAACACCTCCTCGCCAAGGCGCGCGACGCCGCGCATGTGCAGGTTGGCCTTGCGATCGCCCTCGCCAATATCGACGAGTTCATCCGTCTGATCCGCACGTCGCCTGACCCGGCCACCGCCCGCGCGGCCTTGATGGCGCGCGATTGGCCCGCGCGCGACATGGCGCCTTTGATCACGCTCATCGCAGACCCGCGTCATGTGCTCTCCGAGGATGGCAACTGCCAGCTTTCGGAAGCGCAGGCGAAGGCCATTCTCGAACTCAGGCTGCAGCGCTTGACGGCGCTTGGCCGCGACGAAATCGCCGAGGCTCTGAACAAGCTCAGTGCCGAGATCGCCGACTGTCTCGCCATCCTGCGTTCGCGCGCGAGGTTGTTTTCGATCGTCAAGGACGAGCTGATCGCGGTGAAAGCCGCCCATGCCACCCCGCGCCGGACCGTCATTCTCGACGATGCCTCGGGCGTCGAGGATGAGGATCTCATTCAGCGCGAGGACATGGTCGTTACCGTGTCGCATCTTGGCTATGTCAAAAGGGTGCCGCTGGCTACCTATCGCGCGCAAAGACGCGGCGGCAAGGGGCGTGCGGGAATGCAGACGCGCGACGAGGATTTCGTCGCGAGGTTGTTTGTCGCCTCGACCCATGCGCCGGTGCTGTTCTTTTCCTCGCGCGGTCACGTCTACAAGGAAAAAGTCTGGCGGTTGCCTCTTTCGGCCCCGCACGCGCGTGGAAAAGCGCTGATCAATATGTTGCCACTCGACGAAGGCGAGCGGATCACCACGATCATGCCATTGCCTGAGGACGAGGCGGCGTGGGACAGTCTCGATGTGATGTTCGCGACCACAAGTGGCAGCGTGCGGCGCAACAAGCTTTCCGATTTCGCCCAGGTCAACCGCGCTGGCAAAATCGCGATGCGGCTCGACGAGGGCGAGGAAATCGTCGATGTGCAGATTTGCAGCGAGGCGGACGACGTTCTTTTGACGACCGCCAATGGCCAATGCATCCGGTTTCCCGTGACCGAGGTGCGGGTTTTTAAGGGCCGCGATTCCATGGGCGTGCGCGGCATCGCGCTTGGGCCAGGCGAGCGGGTGATCTCGCTTGCCATTTTACGTCATATCGAGGCCGACAGCGGCGAGCGTCTTGCTTATCTCAAGATGCGCCGCGCGGTTGCCGGCGACCTTTCGCCCGAGGCTAATGGCGAAGCGGCTGGCGAGGAAGGGGGAATAGAGGAAACGTCTGTGGCGCCGAACCTCGGACCGGACCGCTATGCGGAAATGTCCGCCGCCGAACAAATCATTTTGACCGTTTCCGCGAATGGCTATGGCAAGAGGACATCCTCCTACGAATATCGCACTACCGGCCGCGGCGGCAAAGGCATCGTCGCGATGGCGGTCAACCAAAGAAACGGCAAGCTAATTGCCTCGATGCCGGTCGAGGATGGCGACGAGATCGTGCTGGTGACAAACGGCGGCCAATTGATCCGCTGTCCGGTCGATGGCATTCGAGTTGCCGGACGCGGGACCCAGGGAGTCATCGTCTTCGATACCGACGCCGCCGAGGAGGTCGTCGCCGTCGAGCGGATCACCGAGGAGGATACTCCCCGTGGCGACGATGAGGAGCCTCGCGAGACGGGACAAGGCGACGAAGATGGCGGTTGAAGACCGTGCGGGCGCGGGTGATCGCTGCTGACGTCAAGCAGCGCCGGGGCCGAGGGCAACAGCGGTTCCTCGACCGCGGGTAAGGCATTTTTAATTCAGGCGTGCCGTCTTGATTTTGTAGGCGCCGTCACGCGCCCGCACGAACATCTCGTCCGCTTGCGGATGACGAAGAGGATCGCCCGAGGGATCGGCCATGAGGTTTTGCTCCGAAACATAGGCGAAATATTCGGATTCGGCGCGAAGCCTCCAAGCGCTATGGCGGCTTGGCCTTACCGCCCTGAATGAAATCAAGCATTGCGGTATTCATCGAAGGCCAGCGCTTATGCGGCAGAGATGTTTCGCAATAGGTGACGCGCCGTCCTCCGGCGCATCCCGAGAAGTCACGGCAGCCATCGGCTAGAGCGTTAAGATTTTCCGGCGCGCAGGCCGCGCACCGCCCCCAATAGGCCGCGGCGCCGCGGCCGAAGTCCGGGAAGCGTTCATCGGTGCGGCTGTGAACGACCAAAACAGCCGGGATTGACGGACACGCCATCGTAGCGAGGTCTTCGCTCGTGATGCCCGCGCCGCTCGCGACGATGCTGTGTGGCGTAATGCTGGCCTTGCCGATGTAAGCGGGGATACCCTCGGCCATTAAGCCGCCATCGGAGTGACCGAGATAAGCGATCGACGCTTCATCGACACAGAAAAAGCTCGCGACGGTCGCGGCCACCTTCGCCTGTTGCAAGACTGCCGTGGGCGACAAAACTATGTGGTTGCTGTAGGCGACGATGAAACCACGCCGCGTCGCCTCGGTCGTTAGGTCGTAGAAAGCCTCGGACTGGCGTCGATTGTATCCTGCCGGCGGGAAGACGACTAGCAGCGGATAGGCCCGTGTCGGATCATAATCACTCGGCGTGCGCACGGCGAGTGTAAGCTTGTCGGAGGTTTGCAAATTGTCGTGGAGATCCGCGCGGCCGGTGCGGCTGCCGGGACTGCAAGCTGCCGCAATACCGGATTCCGGCCCGGCCGCGGCAACTTTGGGCCGCGCGGGGGCCGAAAATACCAGAAGGCCAAATGCCACGATCAGAACCATTGCGATCAGCGCGGCGGTTTGGCGCGAAACCCTAATTCCCATAGTGCCACCTCCGCGCGATCGCGACGGGACAACTCGGCGCTGTACGCCCGCGCATATCTGAAGCGGTCGGCAAGAAATTCAAGGGAATGCATCCAGCGCGAGACGGAACGGCTGTGGGGAATTGAGATCCGTGGTCGGGCAGCGACGGCCCAAAGAAATTCCCACATGATGGCCTTTCTGTTAATGCAAACTGGTTTTCCATAGGCGCATAGCTAACACTGTACATTGTGGTATCGCTTACTTTAATGTGTGATTCGCTTATCAGCTTCTTTGAGCTTTTATCGTATGTCTAAATTCAAGCCTTGAATCAGGTCTAGCCAAATGAAAGGAAGATTTCAGGGGGTAAAATTTCAGGCGCCAGCCAAGAGCATGCCCGCGTCGGTATCGGGGTCACTGCTTGGAAAGATGCTGTCCGAGCGTGGGTCTCGCATCGCTGAATTCAAGAAGCGAAAGACGAGATTGCAACAACGTCGGGTGCTGCCGGGCCAGCTGCAGACGTACCTTGCGGATGGGTGGCTGGAACAGCGGCGTCTGAAAACCGGGAAGATTGTTATTGAGAAGGAAAACGCACACGACGAAGCCTTAGAAAATAGGCTTTGGTGCGTACTCTACCACCTCGGTGCCACTGATCTTAATGAAGGTCGAAAGTTTCAAATCGAGGTAGTTTCCGGCGGTGAGCCGGTGAAGATGCAGGTCGATGTCTACGGATGTATTGATGATGTCGTTATTGTTGCCGAATGCAAATCTTGCGCAAAAAAACAAAAAAGACCTCTTCAAAAGGATATTGGCGAGTTCGCCTCACTTCAGAAACCGATCGCTAACGCGATACGCAAGCACTATGGGCCCACGCGCAAGTTAAAGATTATCTGGCTAATAGCGACGAATAACGTCATCTGGACCACACAGGATAAGGCGCGCGCAGAGAGCCATAATATTCAGGTGATGCAAGACCGCGATCTTCGTTATTTCGAAGAGATCGCAAAAAATGTTGGACCAGCAGCGCGCTACCAGTTTCTCGCGGAGTTTCTGAGCGACCAAATCATCAGCGCGCTCAGCGACTACCGCGTGCCGGCAATCAGGACGAAGCTTGGTGGCACACGTGCTTACTTCTTTGTGGTGCCGCCAAGTAGACTGTTGCCTGTTGCGTTCGTGAATCATCGTGGACTGCGCGACCCAGAGGGTGCGCCTTCATATCAGCGTGTATTGAAGCGTGCACGTCTCAAAGAAATTGGAAAGTACTTAGATGGTGGCGGTTTCTTTCCGAACTGCATCACCGTCAACTTCCAGCGAGCACCCCGTTTCGATCAAATGCATTCGATCGAGGAACGGCAAATTGCGTTCGGCGAGCTGTATCTTCCGGATCGCTTCAAGAGCGTATGGGTGATTGACGGACAACACCGTTTGTATGGCTTTACGGAAGCCGATAATTCAGCCAAACACGCTCTGCCAGTACTGGCGTTTGAGAAGTTGCCGCACACGCAGGAAGCAGAACTGTTCACGACTGTGAATAGCAAGCAGCAACGGGTTGCGCCTGGCCTTCTGGACGAACTGGTTGGAGAACTGCGCTTGGCATCGGAAGATTTCGCGGAACGTAACTCTGCGATTGCCGCGCGCGTTCTTGATCTTGTGGCCGCAAAGACTGGCGGCCCATTCGAGGATCGCGTCAAGACAGGTGATCTGAGCGAGAGCGACACGGCGAGCCTGACGGTCTCAGAAATAAAAAAAGGTATTATCGCGTCACGTCTCCTGGGCACGCAGGTCAAGGGGGTCATCTCGCCTGGCGCGTTCACCCGAGCAACACCTGAAGACACCCTACACGCGCTGTACGATGGACTCACCGCGTACTTCACTCTCATCGAAAATGCCAACCAAGAGCGGTGGGAAAAGGGTCGTGCCGGTTACATTTGCAGCAATATCGGAATTCAAGGCCATGTCCGTCTGCTTCAAGCGCTCGCGGACTTCTTGAAGTCAGAAACTGCTCAGGAGCCTCACGATCTTGATGCCGAAGATCTCGTCGAGCAACTGGAGCCTTATCTCGAGCCAGTGCTCGAATTTATCGCAGAGGCAACCGATGACGAATTCACAAAGAAATTTAAGCAACGTTTTGGCTCTGGTGGGCCACCCCGCTATTTCGGTCAGCTTTGCTTGCTGGTCCAGCGTAAATACGCCAAATTCAACCCATCTGGCTTACAACAATTCTTAGCTGAACAGGACACCGAAACTCAAGAGAAAGGAAATACGCTGGTCAACCAGCTTGTCAAACGGGTTCAGACACACGTTATTGAGAGACTCAAACAAGCTTATGGGCCGAAGGAAAAGGATTATTGGGACAAAGGCATTCCAACCAAGGAGATTAGGGTAGCCGCTTATTCCAAGAAACAAGATGAAAAGGACAAAGACCTGCCTATTGAAACGTATCTAGACGTCATCGACCTTAAGAAGATCGTAGAGGTCCCAGCAAATTGGGAGCTCTTCAAAGACTCTATGAGCGTCCAATTGCCCGGCGAAAGAAAGGGCCAGCAAAAGTATCTTAAGTGGATCGAGCGGTTGAACGAGGTGCGGAGAATTGCAGCGCATCCGATGAATCGGACGTATAAGGATGAAGATATCGAGTTTCTTGATTTTATCAATGAACAGCTTGCAGACCGTGGCATTTAGGCCGTAGCGTGCAGCGAACGACTGGCATGCTAACAATGGGCACAGCCGCCGCAGCTCCTGCGTCCCGGCTTCGCTGGATTTGGCGACAGGTGACGCACGTGTAGTCACGAAAGATAAGCAGACCGCGCCCCCCCACAAGCCAGACCGTCTACGCACATTGTCGCTGGACTTGGGCGCACCCCGATAACCTATGTGACACTGCCGCGCCTTTCATCGCTGTTCAGCAATGGTTTTTGCCCATGCCAGACTCTCTTTCGCCGGAGTTGCTGACCAACTCCGAAATGGCCGAAGCCGATCGGCTGACCATCGCCGGAGGCACGCCCGGTTCCTTGCTGATGGAACAGGCTGGCGCAGCGGTGGCAAGGGAGGCCATGCGGCTTGTTCCTCGCCATGGCCGCGTCGCGGTTTTCGGCGGCCCCGGCAATAATGGCGGCGACGGCTTTGTCGCCGCGCGCGTGCTCGCCGCGCGAGAATTTACCGTCGAGCTAGGACTGCTTGGCGCGCGCGACAGCTTGCGGGGCGACGCCGCGCTTGCCGCCAAGAGTTGGACCGGCAAGATCCTCGCCGTCGAGGAACTTGATCTCGATTCCGCCGATCTCGTGATCGACGCGCTCTTCGGCGCGGGCCTTGCGCGGGATCTCGATGGGCCGGCCAAGGCCTTGGTCTTGCGTCTTAATGAATGGACGAAGAGGACGAAAAAGCCGATCCTTTCCGTGGATGTTCCCTCCGGCATCGACGGCTCCAGCGGGCAAATTCGCGGCGCCGCGATAGACGCCGCACGCACCGTCACATTTTTTCGCCGCAAGCCAGGGCATTTGCTGTTGCCGGGCCGCATCCATTGCGGCGGGACTGTCATCGCGGATATTGGAATTGGAGATCATGTCCTGGCGACGATCTCGCCCAAAACCTTCGCGAATTGTCCGGCGGTTTGGCAACAGAATTTCCCGCTTCCGCGCGTCGATGGCCATAAATATTCACGCGGTCATGCCGTGGTCCTCTCCGGCGGGCCAGCGCACACGGGTGCCGCGCGTCTTGCCGCGCGCGGCGCGCTTCGCGCAGGCGCGGGGCTGGTGACGGTTGCGACGCCGGGCGCGGCGCTTTGCGTCCATGCCGCGGCGCTCACCGCGATCATGACCCGCGTGTGCGACAATGCCGACGGCCTCACCAGCCTCCTCGCCGATCGCCGGAAAAACACGCTTGTCATGGGACCAGGGCTGGGCGTGGGAGAAAAAACCCGGGCTCTGGTACGGGCCGCGCTCAATGCCAACGGGGAATCCGGAGCGCTGCCCCGCGCCGTCGTGCTCGACGCCGATGCGCTCACGAGTTTTGAAGACAATGCACTCGGTCTCGCGCAAATGATCAGGCGGCGGAGCAAAGGGGTCGTGCTCACGCCGCACGATGGCGAATTCGCGCGCGTCTTCGGCCATGCCGGCCAAAATGACCAAAGCCAATGGCTTGGTCTCGATATATTGGAACAAGTCTTGCTGTCGCATCTCGACGGCCTGCATTCGAAGTCAAAACTCGACCGCGCGCGCGCCGCAGCGGCGTTGAGCGGCGCAGTGGTGGTTTTGAAAGGCCCCGATACGGTGGTTGCGGATCCGGAGGGTTTGGCGACGATAGCCGAGGATTTGCCGCCATGGCTCGCCACGGCGGGTTCGGGAGATGTTCTGGCTGGGATCGCGGGCGGACTTCTTGCCCAATCCATGCCGCCCTTCGCGGCCGCTTCCGCCGCCGTCTGGCTGCATGGCGCCGCCGCCCGGCATTTCGGGCCGGGCCTCATCGCCGAGGACATTCCGGAAAATCTGCCGCCGGTTTTGCGCGCGCTTTTCGCCGATGGATTTTTGCAGGGCACTAGCGGCTGACTGGCATCGGCGTCTGATTCTCGGTGACACCGCGAACGGCACGGACGACATCCGTTTTACGTTGAATAAATTTTCGTGTTCATGTCGTCCTCGATGAACGAGCGCTAGCTGTCGCGTCTCGATAGGTTATTGACGGAGATCCTTGAGATAAGGGGTCTTCCGTTGATGCCGAAGTGAGGCCGATGATGATTATAATTGGGGAGGAAAGGCAACAGTGCGGCGGCCCGTTCGGATGAATAGACCTCTTGCATAACCGTCATGTGACTTTGAGCTCCATGTTGTAGATTGCGGCGATGAGGAAGAAGCGCAGGCCGAACCGGCGGCGGCGATGTCTGTAGCGGTCAGCAAAAATCTTGAAGCGTTTGAGCATGGCGATGCCGTTCTCGCAAGGCACGCGTTGGCTGGAGGTAGCGCGGTTTCTGGCCTTGTCGGTTGCGGTTAACGGATTCTTTTTGCTGCGCTTCTTCGGCATCGCCGTGTTGGCGTGCACGCTCTGCAGGCCTTGATAGCCGCTGTCGACAACGGCCTTCGTTTCAGGATGCAGACGAACCTTTGACCTCTTGAACAGCTTGAAGTCGTGCCGGCGTCCTTTTTCGTGCGCGATGCAGAGAATGCGGCGCGTTGATTTCTCGACAACAAGCTGCGTTTTTAGCGGGTGCCGCTTCTTCTTGCCCGAAGAGTAGCGCCGTTGTTTTTTTTGGCCGTTCGATGGGTGTTTCGGTTGCGTCGATCAAGACGACATCGAACGCCCGGTCACTGGCAGCAACGGCCTTGCGGCCCGGTAACCGAAAGGATTTGCTTTTGGCCCGCGTGTTTTCGCACCATTTGATGTGGCGGTACCATTTGATGTGGCGGTACGCCGCACTTTCACTGATCCCGTAGGCTTGCCCGATATGAAAATAGGTCCGGTATTCGCGCCAATATTCGAGCATCATCAGAAGCTGGTTTTCGACACGGAGCGTGTTGGGCTTGCCACCGGCCGCCTTGTGCTTGCATTTGGTGTCAGAAAGCACCGCCGCCATCGCTTCAAATGGGTTCCTCTGAATACCGGTAAGTCGCCGGAATGCTTCACCTTTCAGCTCTTTGACCGAATCAAATCTCATCGTCGCCTCCCTTTGGCGGCAACGAATCAAACAGTCGTTAAAAGAAGGTTATGCAAGAGGTCTATTGAAGCAGAAACCGCGATCGAGCGAGATGTGGTTCTGATAGCCGAACACCGGAATCGCCAGATCGACAGGCGGCGTCGATCCATCCTCGCGCGGCTTGCTCGCGCGGCTTGGCCTTGGTGTATTTGTTGGTGTATTTGACTGTCCAGCGCGCATCGCGATCCTTCTGGCGGAGCTTCGCGGGCTTGTCTTTCCAGTCGTCGGGGATGCGGCCGCCCTTGATCGCCTTCTTCGCGTCCTGGGTGTTGCGCCGACGAGGAGCGGCGATCAGGCGCGCATCGACAATCTGGGCCGCCATGGCGATGGAACCGGATTGCCGAAGCATTGCCGAAGCGTTGCATCGAAGCGCGCGAACAATGGCCCGATGGCGCCGGCCTTGGTGAGTTTCTCTCGGAACAGCCAAATCGTCCGGGCGTCGGGGACGCGATCCGACAATCCAAATCCGAGAAAACGCATGAATGACAGCCGGTCATTGACATTAATCGTTGACATTAATCGTTGACAAGGTGCAAGAACGTGGAACCTACTAAGTATCGGTGAGGTTGGAATGCAGCAACATTGCTTAGGCAAGGGAAAGAACTCCGACAAATCGTCAATAGCCGACGGTCAAGTTGTCGCCCTTATTCCAACGTACAATCGCAAAGAATTAGTTTGCGAGTGCTTGGAGGCTTGCCTCGCTCAGAGCGAACCACCCGAACATATCTTTCTTCTCGACAACGGCTCGACGGATGGGACGAAAGAGATCCTTCAGGCCGCAGGGTTTTTGAAAGACCCGCGTATTAACTATTTTTCATTTCGAAGGAATGTTGGCCCGGCGGGAGCGCTCGATCAGCTCATCCGTCTCGCTTGGATGTCGAATTGCGACTGGATGTGGATTATGGATGACGACGTGATTCCGGCCAAGAGCGCTCTGCAAGAATTGAAGGCGGCTTTTCGTGAGAATTTCGTGGCTCCGGAAAAAATCGGTTTGATGGCCAGCGTAAATGTTTCCGGCGATGACTTACCCAACAATGTTCCAGAAATCGAAATGCGCAGGCCAACCGGCCAGGATCCGATATGGGGGGAGTTGCTCAGCCGAGGTTTGGTCAGGATTCGGTGGTCGACATTTGGTTCGATTTTGATTCCGCGGAGCACAATCGCCAAGTTCGGTAGTGTGAACCCGGTCTTCTGGGGCTCGGGATTAGATATTGATTTCACACTTCGTATCTCCCGGGAAGCGCCGATCTACCTGGTTGGCAAGAGTGTGGCGAAGCATCTTCGAAACGTGAGCGGTACCTTCAGCGCCTTAACGGAAACCGATCCGACCCGGATTAGATACTTTTTTTATCATTACAGAAATAACGTCTATATCAGGCTTAAATACTACTCTTTCATCAGGGCTATCTTGTTCGCGGCTAAAGCATTAATCGAAGCTATTCGCGCGCTGGCGGAAAAGGAATATCCGTCGCTCCGCGCCCGGAACATTCTGTGGGGGACTGTAAGCGGTTTTTTTTTCCGACCGACTTTCAAACCGATCGGCCCACCCTGCTTTCCGATGGAGCAGGATATGACCTGGAGAGCGGCAGCTCGGCAACCAGCAATGCTGGACGAGGAATTAGATCCCAGACGAATACAGCCAAAATTTCATGCGGCCGAGCACAAGCATCCATAGCCGATCTGGTTACCAAGACGGGAACAAAAAACGGGCTTCCATGTTGAACACATCCTCTCACGGAACGCTGAAAACCTCGACCTTTTCGGAAAGGACGAGGCGGCGTTCGAACAGGAGAGAAACCGGTTAGGAGGAATTTTGCTTCTCAAGGGCAAGGACAACATTTCGAGCAACAACGAATCGTGCAGTGACAACTCAAATCATTCGAGCCAACATCTGTGACGCAGTTTGCTCCGGTTGACCACATCGAGCCATACGGGGAGGGCGGCGGATATCAGCTGGCATTTTCCGAACCGCCTACTCCGGCGCCAGATTGTCGGAAATTTGTCAACTCAGGGTCGATGACATCACGCAGGCGAACGGAATTTGGTGCATGAAGATCGTGCCGGAGGCGGGTTCGCTTAAGATACTCGGTTCCGAGCGCGTCGTGCCACTGCACCCAGCCGTAATAGAAGCCGTACAAGTTGCCTCCCGGCCCGCTACTCCTGGCCCTGGCGCCGGATAAGTTCGGAAAGAGAGGAGGGAATGCAACGAAGGTGATCGGGCGGTGGGTTCGTCGCCTATGTCTAACCGACGAGCGGCTCCCACCAAGTCACTCGTGGCGGCATCGCTTCAAAACAATGAGCAGGCGACACGATCTCATGATCGATATCGCCAACGCCATCACTGGGCATCACCGGAAAACTGTAGCTGATATCCGCGATCTCCTCGCGCTCGTAGCTGAAGAACGGCTCCAGCAGGATTTGCAGCTGAACGCTTCTAAGAACCTCGCCAATTCGCTGCCTTTCTGATTGCGTTGTGACGGATGGATTGGAGATGATTTGATGCGAAGGCAGGCCGGATTTTTCGATGTCGATGATTGCTTGAAGCGGTTGAGCGATCTCGGTGACCAGCTCGAGGCATTCGAGGCTGCGGTGGAATTCGAGGCGTTTCGCCCGGAACTGAACGCAGCGCTCACCTATTCGGACGGGACGCAAGGCGGGCGCCCGCCATTTGATCCGTCATTCAGACGGCGAATAATCTAGCTGACGAACGCGCCGAATTCCTGATCAATGACCGGCTGTCATTCATGCGTTTTCTCGGATTTGGATTGTCGGATCGCGTCCCCGACGCCCGGACGATTTGGCTGTTCCGGGAGAAACTCACCAAGGCCGGCGCCATCGGGCCATTGTTCGCGCGCTTCGATGCAACGCTTCGGCAATGCTTCGGCAATTCGGTTCCATCGCCATGGCGGCCCAGATCGTCGATGCGCGCCTGATCGCCGCTCCGCGTCGGCGCAACACCCAGGACGCGAAGAAGGCGATCAAGGGCGGCCGCATCCCCGACGACTGGAAAGACAAGCCCGCGAAGCTCCGCCAGAAGGATCGCGACGCGCGCTGGACAGTCAAATACACCCAAATACACCAAGGCCAAGCCGCGCGAGCAAGCCGCGCGAGGATGGATCGACGCCGCCTGTCGATCTGGCGATTCCGGTGTTCGGCTATCAGAACCACATCTCGCTCGATCGCGGTTTCGGCTTCATTCGCAAAGGGAGCGCGACGGACGCCGCAGCCTATGAGGGCCGCCGTCTGCGCGTGGACTTCTCGACAAGACCAACACGGCGCGCAGCGTCTGGGCGGACACCGCTTACAGATCGGCCGCCAACGAGGAGTTCATGGAAAGGAACGGCTTCGTCAGCCATGTCCATCGTAAGAGGCCGAAGGGGCGCCCGATGCCGGAAGCGATCCGGCGCGCCAACACCGCCAAATCGAAAATCCGTTCGCGCGTCGAGCATGTCTTCGCCGCGCAGAAGGATCGGATGGGTTTGTTCATCCGGACCGTCGGGACCGCGAGAGCGAAGACGAAGATCACTGGCGAACCTCGTCTCCAATATCAAACGCCTGCTCTTCCTGCGGCGCATCGCGGCGGCATGATCGATAATTGCCTTCGTCAGGGGCTTTAACATCGCCAACACCGCGCCGGCCGTTCACGTCAGACAAAATCCGGCGCGGAAGTCAATCGAAACCGCCCAACCACGCAGTATGGTCGCGTTAATAGAAGCGCCCAGGTTCGCGCTGGGGTCGCCCACCCAACGCTGGGCTACGACGGTCGCCTGCTCAATTATTCTCTTATTTGTATCTGCAGCGACGCATGTAGGGATTGAGCGCGTCGGCATAGATTTCGGCAGGCGGGTCTATGTCGCCTGGAGTCTGTCCGGAAAGTTCATTTGTTCTCACAAATGAACTTTCCGGACAGACTTCTTACTCTTACAAAGCAAGCTCCTACGCTATTGGCGCAACCGCAAACTACCTGGTTAGATTCCCCTGGACGAGCGACACTCACACGAGACGCCGACAAACTCGGCCGAGTGACAAACCATTCCAGATTTTTATAGCGAATTTTGGCCCATTTCGCGCGACCGTAGGCTCGCCGATCGGACATCGAGGCCAAAAACTTTACAAGCCGCAAGACGGCGGCCCCCTCATCGTCTTGGTAAGACCAGCCAAAATTTTCGTGCAATCGGATTCGAGCCGCGGCTGCTGCCTTTTGCCCCCGGACCGCTGCCAATTATCTTCCATTCGGCGTTAAGACCCTTGCGTGATTGCCGGGCCAAGCATCCATGATAGAGGGAGTCCTATGAATTTCTCCTTTCAAGAGCTGATCGGCAACGTTCGTCATCATTGTTGCCGCTTCGACGGGCTTGGCGAACTGGGCCGTTTGAGCAAACGACGGCGCCGAACAGAAGACCGACCGGATAAAACCACACTTCCCGCGGGAAAGCCGATTTGGTTCCCGCTATAGCTTGAAATATTCCGGCCATCGCAGGCCCAACCATGACGGAAACGATCGCGCTCGCCGCTTTAGCAGTGAACGTTGTTGATCGCCGCTCAAAGGCCTCGCATGGAAGATCGCGAGCCTTGCCACCGCGAGTGTCTTGCGCCGATGCGCCGCAACTTTCTGTGCCGGTCTTGCCGCATCGATTGGCGTGGCGAGCTGGGCCGTGTTTTTTTGGGTCTGGCAATGACCGGGCCGTAAAGTTATTTTCGGTAGCATCTTACTTTCAATTTCCGCTATGCGCTAGAAGCAGACGTTCTTAAAAAGAACGTCGTACCGGGCATTCAGGTTGGATCGGTCCAAAGTGTCAGACCCAAGTTTGGAAAACATGTATGGACCGCTTCAATCATCGTTTCGCGCATCAACGGCATCACCTTGCGAACACACTCCGCGTCAGCGGACGTGAGGCCCACTATGCCGAGAGCCGGATCATTGCCCGTGTAAATGTGGGCGCACTTGGCTCGATATTCATGAATGAAATTTCGGAATGTTAGAGCCCTAAGGTGCAATTGCTGGAATTGAGGGTCCCTCTTGTCGATGAGCCCCCGGACGACCGAGGAAAAGCTCTTCTTACCACTGGAAGCTAATTCCAGCACCTTGTATGAGGCGAGGAATTTATACTGTATTGGTAATGACGAGAGGCCCACCTCGCCAAGCAGCGCAATGAGCCCCGGTACTTGGCCTTGGCATTTGAACATGCTCTTGATATTTTCAACGTTAACCCGGAAATCCGGATTAAAATGCGCCCCCCACTGTATTGGAAGGCTGGTCGGAAATTCCTCTTCATTCACACACAGGGCGTTGCAGTAGTCGTCGCCCGTACACACCACGTCGGTGTTGGCATCATAAGCCAACCGAAGGGCGGCCAGCATGCGGGAATTGATTTTGGAAATTCGCGCTAAGTCTTCCACAGACAATTGACCATCCGAATTCGGAATGGTCACACAGACGGAACACACAACGTGCGGCTGGCCAAGCAGGGAAACGGTGAATTGTCTGCCGTCCGTCGTTGACACAGGAAAATGCAATATGGACGTCGCGCGCTCGATGTCTTCCTGCGCGAACGGCAGGCTTAGATGCAGGAAACGATGACAGTTCGGCATTGAGTGCAGTTTCCGCTTTGGGCAATGAGGAGAAATTCTAACTGAGACGCTATCTTATTTTGCGTTCATTACTTCCGCGCTAGCGGGCTCGGTTTCTCGCGAATCTCCGTGGAGGACATGGGCGAGCGTGGCCCGTGCAGAAATACAAAGGCTGGCGGCGCGGCAGCGGCAAGACAGGCCGTGGACCTCTCATCGCGGCGATAAGGCGCCAGCGCTTCCGCCGCGCGCCCATGCAGCGCGGTAAGCGTCGAGCCGGGGCGATCGATAATCGCAATTGGGACAAGCCTTGCGATGTCGCGCCAGCGTTGCCAGCGATCGAACAGATGAAAATTATCCGCCCCCATCAGCCAGACGAAATGCACGCCGGGACAGCGTCGTTTCAAATAGGAAATCGTGTCGAACGTATAAGCGGAGCCGATCGCAGCCTCGAGCGCCGTGATTTTGATGCGCGGATGTTGACTAACCCTACGCGCCGCTTCAAGGCGCACTGCGAGAGGCGCCAGCTCCCCTGTGTCTTTCAGAGGATTGCCGGGGCTCACCAGCCACCAGATGCGATGGAGTTGGAGACGGCGCAGCGCCAAAAGGCTCGCCTCTCTATGTCCGTCGTGCGGCGGATTGAAACTGCCGCCGAACAGGCCGACACGCAGGCCAGGCACGAACGGCGGCGGTTTGGCGGATGGGACGAAACTCAAGGGCGGATCTGCCCGTCACCGCGAACGCGATACTTGAAGGAGGTCAGCTGCTCTAGTCCTACAGGGCCGCGCGCGTGCATCCGGCCCGTCGCAATGCCGATCTCGGCGCCAAACCCAAACTCGCCGCCGTCGGCGAATTGCGTCGAGGCATTGTGCATCACAATGGCCGAATCCACCTCTTTCAAGAACCGCTCCGCCGTTGCCTGATTTTCGGTCACGATGCAATCGGTATGATGCGAACCAAAGGTTTCGATATGCGCGATGGCCTGATCGAGGCCTTCGACAACACGCACGGAAATGATCGCGTCGAGATATTCGGCGATCCAATCCGCCTCGCTCGCTTGCGTGACACGGGGGTCGGCGGCGAGCGTGGCGGCATCTCCCCGCACGGCGCAGTCGGCATCGAGCAGCATTTTGACGAGCGGCGCGAGATGCGTGCGCGCGCAGGCGCGATCGACGAGCAAAGTCTCGACCGCGCCGCAAATACCGGTGCGCCGGAGCTTGGCGTTGAAAACGATTGTTTCCGCCTTTTTCAGATCGGCGTCGCGATCGACGAACACATGCACGATGCCTTCGAGATGAGCGAAGACCGGCACTCTTGCCTCGGCCTGGACACGGGCGACGAGGCTCTTGCCGCCGCGTGGCACGATCACATCGAGATTGCCATCTAGGCCACGCAGCATCTCGCCGACCGCCGCGCGGTCCTTTACCGGCACAAGGGTTATCGCGCCGGTTGGCAATCCGGCGTCGAGGAGGCCCGCGGCGAGGCATTCATGGATGCACCGAGCGGTAAAAAAGCTTTCCGAACCGCCGCGCAGAATTGCCGCATTGCCGGCCTTGAGGCAGAGAGCGCCGGCGTCCGCCGTCACCGCCGGGCGGCTTTCATAGATGACGCCGATCACGCCGAGCGGGGTCGCGACGCGCTCGATAGTAAGCCCGTTCGGCCGCTCGAACCGCGCGAGCACGCGGCCGACGGGATCGGGAAGCGCGGCGATGGCGTCGAGGCCGCTTGCCATGGCCTCGACGCGGGAGCGATCGAGCGCCAGCCGGTCGAGGAAGGCGCTTGTCGCGCCGTTCGTCGTGGCGGCCGACATGTCTCGCGCGTTGGCAGCCAGGATGTCTTTCTCTCGCGCGCGTATTGTCACGGCGGCGTGCCGGAGGGCGCGGTTCTTTGTCTCGATCGAAGCAAGCGAAAGCACATGCGCGATTTTGCGCGCGGCGAGCCCTATCGCGGCCATCACATCAATGGCATCGGCTTCGCCGTTGCGATCTTCCATGCGCTTAAGACTTTCCATTCGTACCCCGCGCCGTTGCGCTAATTTGGCCGCCGGCGAGGACCATGTCGTCGCGATGAACAATCGCCGCGCGCCCCGGCGTGCCGAGCAAGCTCAAGATATCCTGCGAATTGCGTCCAGCGATCAAGACCGCCTCGCTCGCGTCATAGCCCACAAGACCGCGCCCGATCTCGGCCGCGCGGGCATCGCGGATCAAGACGCAATCGCCACTGGTGAAATTACCCTCGACCCGCGTCACGCCGGCGGGCAGCAGGCTCTTGCCATTCGCGATTGCCTTTGCTGCTCCGGCATCGACATGCAAGGCACCGCGTGGCTCTAGCGAACCGGCGATCCATTTTTTTCGCGCGGTGACCGGGTTGGAGCCGGTCAAGAACCAGGTGCAAGGCACCGAAGCATTGAGGCGTGACACGGGATGCTCGACCCTTCCGTCAGCGATCAGCATATGGGTGCCCCCGGTCGTCGCGATTTTCGCCGCCTCGATCTTGGTGCGCATGCCGCCGCGCGACAGGGGTGAGGCGCCGCGGCCGGCCATCGAACTCGATCGTTTCATCCACGCGCGAAACCACCGGAACAAGCTCGGCCTCGGGGTTTTCCGCCGGCGGCGCGGTGTAAAGCCCGGGCACGTCGGAGAGCAGAATCAAGAGATCTGCACTCGCCATGGTCGCGACGCGGGCGGCCAGGCGATCGTTGTCACCGTAGCGTATTTCGGATGTCGCGACCGTATCGTTCTCGTTGATGACCGGCACGGCGCGGAGATCGAGGAGGCGGCCAATCGTCGCCCTCGCGTTCAGATAGCGATGGCGCTCCTCGGTATCGCCAAGCGTGACCAGAATTTGCCCGGCGGTGATGTTCCTATCCGCGAGCACTTCCGCCCAGATTCGCGCCAAGGCGATCTGGCCCACGGCGGCGGCGGCCTGGCTGTCTTCGAGTTTCAAGTCGCGTCCAGGGAGGCCCAGCACGGTGCGCCCGAGCGCGATCGAGCCGGACGAAACGACGAGGAGATCGGTGCCTCGCGCGTGCAAATCCGCGATGTCCTGGGCGAGCGAGAGGAGCCAGCTTCGCCTGACGCAGCCTTGTTCGCGATCGATCAGCAAGGAGGAGCCGACCTTGATGACGATCCGGCGGAAGGTTTTGAGGCGCGGCAAGGTGGCGGAAGACGCCGCCGCCGCTTGGATTGCCACGCTCAAGGGTGCCACTCCGCGACGGCGCCCGGCTGAACCGCCTTGGCGTTCTGGGTTTCGTCGATAATCGCTAAAAGCCGGCGCAGGGTTTCGCGGACATTGGTGCCGGCTACCGCCGAAAGCCGCAGTGGCGTTTGCTTGGCGGCACGTTTTAGCCGCAACCCCTGAGCTTGTAGGGTGGCTTGATCGACACTATCGATCTTGGAAAGCGCGACGATCTCAGGCTTTTCCGCGAGACCGCCGCCATAGGCTTCGAGCTCGCGGCGCACGGTTTTATAGGCCTTGCCCGCATGTCCGGTTTCGGCATCGACAAGGTGGAGAAGCACGCGGCAGCGCTCGATGTGCCCCAAAAACCGGTCGCCAAGCCCATGGCCGTTGTGCGCCCCTTCGATTAGGCCCGGAATGTCGGCGACAACGAATTCCCGGCCGTCGCAAGCGGCGGCGCCAAGCTGCGGATGCAGGGTGGTGAAAGGATAACCGGCGATTTTCGGCCTTGCCGCGCTGACGGCCGCAAGGAAAGTCGATTTGCCGGCGTTGGGCAAGCCGACGATCCCAGCGTCGGCAATGAGTTTCAAACGCAGCAGGATGACGCGCTCTTCACCCTTCTGGCCCGGATTGGCGTGGCGCGGGGCCTGATTGGTCGAGGTCTTGAAGCGGGTATTGCCGAAGCCGCCGTTGCCGCCCCGCGCGAGACGGAAGCGTTGCCCGATTTCGGTTAAATCGGCAAGCAGAACCTCGCCCTCCTCATCGAAAATCTGGGTTCCCGCAGGGACCATCAGAATCGCATCGGCGCCCTTGCCGCCGGCGCGGTTCTTGCCCATGCCGTGCATGCCAGTGGCGGCCTTGAAGTGCTGCTGGTAGCGATAATCGACCAAGGTGTTGAGACCAGCGGCGCATTCGGCGATGACATCGCCGCCGCGCCCGCCGTCGCCGCCATCCGGCCCGCCGAATTCGATAAATTTCTCATGCCGGAACGACAGGCATCCGGCGCCGCCGTCGCCTGAACGAATATAGACTCTGACCGAATCGAGAAATTTCATGGCAAACCCTAGCCTACAATCTGAATTTTGGCGCG
Organism: uncultured Alphaproteobacteria bacterium; assembly: GCA_963712225.1. Taxonomy (GTDB): domain Bacteria; phylum Pseudomonadota; class Alphaproteobacteria; order Rhizobiales; family Beijerinckiaceae; genus Methylocapsa. The sequence goes on along the minus strand of CAVQHH010000030.1, from coordinate 16,176 downwards.
GACCGGGCCTCTCAACCCAATGCCTCGACCGCCGCATTTCCGACAAGAAAGCCTTGATCAAGGAAATCGCGGCTTGGAAAAAATACCGCAACAAACACCACACCAAAGCCAATTGGCAATTCGCAACGGACGATGCCCGCATTAACCTCAAGCATCTCGACCCGTCAATTTGAATGATTTCAGGCCGCTAGGAATTGTGGGGTCGGTAAAGGAAAGCAACGCCCGTGAACAGACTTATCACAACCATTCCAGCGTCACGCGCTTAAAAAAGAATAATGCGGCTAAGTTCCGCGCCATTAACCCGGGGACTTTCGGCTTCCAGCGCGAATGGTGTATAGTTTGGGGAGGAAATATGAAATAAGCGCGCCGGTCCATTGGCCAAGCAAGCGCCGATCCCATTGGCGTTTGCGAACGGCAATGCGAGAATATCGATGCGGGCGAGCTGGCGCCACCCATTCGAAGCCGCTGCCCAAATGGCGGGCTTCGCAGCCCGGAAACCTGGACCTGGAAACATGAGGAAGGAGCCGAAAACCAGTTTGTCGAACGGAGGACTGGCTGATTTGCGCGGTGCCGCGGCCCGCTCGCCCAATTCAGGTCTCCTGAATCATTGCATCGTTGGCGGGCAGCCATTTGGAGGCAGCCGCGCAAGCAGAAAATCGAACCTGTGGCGGGAGCGGTGAAGATCCTAGCGGGCAACTCCAATCGGTCTCTGACGGAGGCAATCGCGGCGTATCTCGGGGTGCCGTTGACCAAGTGCCAGGTTCGCCGCTTCGCCGATTTGGAGGTTTTCGTCGAGATTCAAGAGAACGTGCGCGGCCAGGATGCTTTCGTCGTTCAATCGACCTCGTATCCGGCGAACGATCATCTGATGGAAGTACTGATCATGACCGACGCCTTAAGACGCGCCTCGGCCAGGCGAATTACCGCGGTCATCCCCTACTTCGGCTACGCAAGGCAAGACCGCAAGCCGGGTCCGCGCACGCCCATTTCCGCCAAGCTCGTCGCCAACCTCATCACCCGCGCCGGCGCCGACCGGGTTCTCACGGTGGACCTCCACGCCGGCCAAATCCAGGGCTTCTTCGATATCCCAACCGACAACCTCTACGCCGCGCCCGTCCTGGTCCGAGACATCAAGGAGCGGCTAAAACTCGATAACGTCATGGTGGTGTCCCCCGATGTCGGTGGCGTGGTGCGCGCCCGCGCCCTGGCAAAACGCATCGGCGCGCCGCTCGCCATTGTCGACAAGCGGCGCGAACGCGCGGGCGACTTGGAAGTCATGAATATTATCGGCGACGTTGCCGGCAAGACCTGCATCCTGGTCGACGATATCGTCGATTCTGGCGACACTTTGTGCAACGCCGCCGATGCCATGCTGCGGGACGGCGCCCAGGTGGTCTATGCCTATATCACGCACGGGGTTCTTTCCGGCGGAGCGGTGGCGCGAATCGCCGGCTCGCGGCTCAGGGAGCTAGTTCTTACCGACACCATCCAAGCAACCGAAGCGATCCGGGTTTCCAACAATATCCGGGTGGTTTCGATCGCGCCCTTGATCGGCGAGGCGATCGCTCGAATCGCCAAGGAAGAAAGCGTTTCAAGTCTGTTCGACTGAGCGGCGCTGACGGAACCAGTCGCTATGGGTGCCCGCAGCCTGAGTGTCTTCTCCGATTGGGGTCTTCAGAGTTCGAGCTGCTCCCTTGATTTTGCTTCCGTGATTGGTCGCTTTTCGTTGCCGCAAGTTGCGCGCTTCTTTTCGCGGTCGGCGCTCGCCGCATGATCGGGGCAGAAGAACAAAACGACCCAACCTGTTTCACGACCTTGCCGGCGGTACGCCCGCGGGCTCGGGTGTCTCAACGAGAGCCCCTTGCCCATCGTCCCCACCGGAGCGACGCTTTCCGCACGCGGGTTAAAATTTCAGGTGCCTCACTCTTTCTTTGATGCGGTCGCGGCGATCCTCTTCGAGGCGCCAGCGGCAGCGGTCTTTTCCCTTGGGCGATGGCGCGCGCCGGACGGTTCTCAACGAGATGCGGTCGGTCTTGTTCGGCATAGCGCCCATCCAAGCCCTTCGGCGAGCACAGGAGAGATCATCGATGCCGCGCCACCGCGGTTGAAACGCTCCACGCTCCCCGGACCCGCGCTTTGTGGCCCTCGCTGAGCACCCCACTCTTATCGAGCAAATCGAGACGGATAGTGCGCGCGCACCCGCCGCGAGAGAGGCGGCTGATGGGCGGGTTTGATTTTAGGCTCCGTGCGGGCGATGCTGATTGTAATGGTGCGTCCAAATTGGCAGCTCCGCGGCTCTTTGACCTGAGGCCTGATAAGCTCTTGCGTAGCCTCATTCGCGCAGCGCCGTTTGGATAAAGCGTTCGGCATTGCCGTTGGTTTTGGGCGTGTAGGGCTTGGTACGGATGTGTTTGATCTTAAGTGCGCGGCAGGTGCGCGAAGGCGAAGGATTTGTAGCACGACCCATTGTCGGTCATGACGCGTGCGACGCTGACGCCGACGCTTTTGTAATAGGCGACGGCGGCTTTGAGGAAGGCGATCGCGCTGGTCGCTTTTTCGTCGGGCATGATCATGGTGAAGGCGATGCGCGAGGCCTCGTCGCCGACTGATCCTCTCGAATCAGGCCACCTCCCTTGATCCACAAATGATTCATTCGATTCATCTTCTCTCCGGAGAGACACTTGTCGATCAAATGATTCCAGTCGAGCGGGACGCGCGCTAAGCATCAACGACTTACGCGCGAAACCCCCGGCCACTTGGGCCTTGGCCGCCAAGTCTTTGATCGAAGGAAATAGCTCGGGTCAAACGCTTTTTACAACGATCGCGGTCCGTCGCGCAGGCGTTCGCGTCACACGACACCGCGCGCGATTTTGCGCTCCACTTCCTCGATCGCTTGCGGCGTGCCGGCATGGAGCCAGAGCCCGTCAAGCCTTTGGCCAAATAGGCGTCCGGTTTTCGCCGCCTCGAAAAAGAACGGCGCCAGGGGAAAAATATCCCGTGTCTCGCGCTCGAAAAGCGCCGGCTTGACGATACCGACGCCGGTATAGACGAAAGGCGCGATTTCGCGCTCCGGCCGCCGCGTCAGGCGGCCAGCGGGCGCCATGTTGAAGTCACCCGGCGAATCGACCCCCACGCTCGCCGTCGCCGCCGCGACGAGCAGCAAAATATCCATTCTTTCCGGATCCCAGGAGGCCGCGAGACGGCCCAGATTGTTGCCTGGGCCTTCGATCCAGAAAGCATCCGTGTTGGCGAGAAAAAATGGCTCCGGCCCGAGCAAAGGCAATGCCTTGGCGATCCCCCCGCCCTGATCGAGAAGCTTGTCGCGCTCATCCGAAATCAGGATCCGGGGGGTTTTCCGGGCGGCAAGATGCGCTTCAATCTGGCCTGCCAGATAATGCACATTAACGATCGCGGTATCGACACCGGCCATGGCGAATTGGTCGAGCGCATGGTCGATCAGCGGCTTTCCCGCAACCGAAACCAATGGCTTTGGCACGCGATCGGTCAACGGCCGCATCCGCGTGCCCAATCCCGCGGCGAAGACCATGGCTTTGGTGGGCTGGAAAGAGGACATCGAGGCGCCGGTTGCCACGCTATCGTACGATTAGAGCGCGTCCCGCTCAAATCAACTCATTTGAGCGATAAGGACGCAGCTCAAAATCAAATAGTTGGAGCCTGTCGGAAGCAAAACAGTCGCGCGACTTTTTTAAGGACATGCAGGCAATTGTAACGTTGACAAAGCAAAAAGGACGCGTTCACAAAGGGAAATCGCGGATTTAAGTCGCAATATCATGGCCGCCCGTCGCTCTGAATTCCTACTTGTCCAACGGACGATCTTTCCACCAAAGCTTGCCATCGGTTCCAAGCGTTGTCTGAAATCGGAATTCCTTTTCGCTTCGGAACGGCCAAAAGGTGAGAATCCAAGGATAGTATTCAATCTTTATCGAAAGGTCCGCCGTGCCGAATTTTCCTCCTCCCACATTGAGAAGTTCATCAAGATGGATGGTATAAGCTTCGTCTGGCGCAAGTTTTTTCGCGAACCACGGTGTGAAGTCCAAATACGTCAGTATTTTATTGCATCTCTCAGGAAGATTTTTTGGTTCGCCATAAAAAATCTCGCAAACCGCAAGCATTGGCTGGACATTGCTAAGCGAAAAATTGCCGCTATTGGCTATTGCGAAAGAAATTGGAGATGGGCTTGAAGGGTCAATTGGCCCCGCGGGCCCAACGGTCACGTGGGACAAGAAAGTCACCACCAAAGTCACCACCGCAGAAGAGAAGCCGATCACGCCGACAACGAGGGCGGCAATTCTTTTGGCCCGCGCCGTTAACCAATATCGTCTGGAGGTTTCAACTGGCGCGTTGATTTGGCTCGCTGCTTATGCTGGCGCGATTCGGATTTATTCATGACGACTTACGCGTTCGCGGCTTCAACAGGCTGCCGATAGGTAAGTCGCTCCCGACAATGCTTGTCAGGGTTACAATTGCCGCGCCGCAGCCAATCGCCGCCGGCGCCGCTGCCCGGCATATCATCCAGCCGAAGAAAAGAACGAAGCCCTTTACCGTGGCGCGGAACCCGCAAAGCTTCCAGCGCCCGTTTGCCGCGGGCCAGCCCCGGAACCGGCGGCAGAAGACGAGCCGCAAAGTTGTATCCCGCCGCACTGCCGGGGGCAGTTGACGATCGATCCGCCGCAAATGCCCATCGCGCGCGAATGTGGGCCAAACAGTGTCAGCCAGCCGCGCGCGCGGCTGGCGCGTCGTCCGCCGCTGCCGGCTTGAACGGCATGACCGTCCGCGATGCCTCCATTGCCCCTCGGTGCGAGCATCCCACGTCGGCCTCAGAGGTCTATCTTCATCACGACCTTATTCGCAATGCAGTGTAAAAACAATTTTCCCCCCGCTAAGCGACCATTAATTACGAGCGCTTGTCAATCGCGACGTAGTCGCGCCTCGGCGAACCGATGTAGAGTTGGCGCGGACGACCAATCTTCTGACTTGGATCCTCGATCATTTCCTTCCATTGCGCGATCCATCCGGCGGTGCGGGCCACCGCGAAAAGCATGGTGAACATCGACACCGGGAAGCCCATCGCTTTCAGCGTGATCCCGGAATAGAAATCGATATTGGGATAGAGCTTCTTCTCGATGAAATATTCGTCGCTCAGAGCGATTTTCTCAAGTTCCATCGCGACATCGAGCAACGGGCTATCCTTGATCCCGAGTTCGTTCAGGACATCGTGACATGTCTTCTGCATGATCTTGGCGCGCGGGTCATAGTGTTTGTAGACGCGGTGGCCAAACCCCATGAGCCGGAATGGATCGTTCTTGTCCTTGGCACGGGCGATGAACTTCGGGATATTCTCGAGCGTGCCGATTTCCTTCAACATTTTCAGCGCCGCTTCATTGGCGCCGCCATGCGCCGGCCCCCACAAGCACGCCACGCCCGCGGCGATGCAGGCGAACGGATTTGCGCCCGACGAGCCAGCAAGCCGCACCGTCGAGGTTGACGCATTCTGCTCGTGATCGGCATGGAGAATGAAGATGCGATCGAGGGCGCGGGAAAACACCGGATTGATCTTAAATTCTTCGGTCGGCACGGCGTAGCACATGCGCAAGAAGTTCGAGGAATAATCGAGCTCGTTCTTTGGATAAATGAACGGCTGGCCGAGCGAATATTTATACGCCATCGCAGCGAGGGTCGGCATTTTGCCGATCAGGCGGAACGACGCCACCATGCGCTGATTTGGATCCGAAATATCGGTCGAATCGTGATAGAAGGCCGAGAGCGCTCCGACGCTCGCCACCAGCACGGCCATCGGATGGGAGTCACGGCGCAGGCCGCCCAGGAACCTGGCCATCTGCTCGTGCACCATCGTGTGCCGCGTAATCCTGTAGTCGAAGTTCTTCTTCTGGACGACGGTCGGCAATTGCCCGTAGAGCAAGAGATAGCAGGTCTCGAGGAAATCGCCGTGCTCGGCGATCTGCTCGATCGGATAGCCGCGATAGAGCAGCACGCCCTCGTCGCCGTCGATATAGGTGATCTCCAATTCGCAACTCGCCGTCGAGGTGAAACCAGGATCGTAGGTGAACATTCCGGACTGGGCGTAGAGCTTGCTGATATCGACAACCGAAGGACCGATTGTTCCGGCCTTGACCGGCATTTGGACGGTGGAATTTCCGATGCTAAAGGAGCCGGTTGTCGCGCTCATGGGGCTGCTTTCCTTAGGGTCGTTGCGGCGAGCCTGGCGTGCCGTGCATGAGGGCTCCAACGCAATATGAATGATGCGGCGCAGCAACACTAGCTTATGCGCGGCTTCCTTTCAAGCGGGGGTCGGTTTGATTCGGGTGTTCGGCCTGCCAATGTCTGGCTGCTCCGTTTGAAGATGCTGTCGCGGACGTGGTTGGAATTTGTTTTGGCGCGATCTCCAGCGGGACGAGGTTACCCATCATGCGGCGAGGTCAATGATTCGCCTCGGCTGTGCGTGGGCCTTTTTCCTGCCCTATGTAACCGGTGGCTTCACCTTGGAACGATTGAAACGTCCTACAGCGTTGCCACGCCAGGGTTCTTTAACGCCGGAACGAGCACCGCGACGCGCTCGGGCTTCTTCCCCATGCCACGCCTGCCGTCTGCATCGGCGCCGAATATGCCATCGCTCCAAACTTCACGGTGAAAACTGAATATTTGTACGATTTCATCAATGCCCGCCGGGCGCTGTTCGATCCAGGTCCGCGGCGCCTATTGTCGCAAAATACTAAAGGCCCGGCCAATAGCGGCGCAAACCAGCTCATGCAACGCGGTTGGTCCGCCCATAAAAGGATTCTTGCGCCTTCGCCATATCCACGACGATTTTCGGCGGCGCAAAACGTTCTCCGTATTTTTGCCGAAGCTTTTCGCAAAGCGCGACGAAATTTGCCGCGCCCATCCCGTCGATATAACTCAACGTGCCGCCGGTGAAGGGCGCGAAGCCGAAGCCGATGATCGAGCCGACGTCCGCCTCGCGCGGGTCCGTCACGACGCCATCCTGGATTGCCCGCGCGGCTTCGACCGCCTGGGTCACGAGGAACCGTTGTTTGAGCAGAGCGATATCGATCGTGTCCGGATCGAGCTTGGTTTGTTGAAAAGAGGCGAGCCCCGGCCATAGGGTCTTCGATCCCTGCGCCGGATAGTCGTAAAAGCCCTTGCCGTTCTTGCGCCCAAGCCGGCCATGATCGGCGACCATGGCCTTGAGCAAATTTTCCTGCGCAGGATCGACCGCCGCCGGTCCCAGATCGCGCTTTGCCGCCTCGACGATCTTAAGTGCCAAATCGAGCGCAACCTCGTCGTTGAGCGCGAGCGGCCCGACCGGCATGCCCGCCATTTTGGCCACGTTTTCGATCATCGCTGGCGGAACGCCTTCGAGGAGCATGATGTGGCCTTCGTGAATGTAATTGCCGACGCAGCGATTCGCATAAAAGCCGCGCGCGTCATGCACGACAATCGGCGTTTTCTTGATCGCGCGAATATAATCCAAAGCCACGGCCAGCGCACGATCGCCCGTTTTCTCGCCAAGGATCACTTCGACGAGAAGCATCTTTTCCACCGGCGAGAAAAAATAAATCCCAATAAAGTTTTCGGGCTCGGCATAGGCTTGCGCAAGCGAAGTAATTGGCAGCGTGGACGTGTTCGACGCGAAGATCGTGCCGGGCTCGAGAACCGCACGCGCCCTTTGTGTGGCGGCGGCCTTTACCGCGCGATCCTCGAAAACCGCCTCGATCACGAGATCGGAGCCCGCGAGATCCTGGTAATCGGCGGTTGGTTTGATTTTTGAAAGAAGGGCTTCCTTATCGGCGGTTTTCGCGCGGCCCTTTAAGACCTGCGCCGAAATAAGCTTCTCGCAAATCTCCTTCCCCTTATCAGCCGCCTGCTGATCCCGGTCGATCAGCACCACCTCCATTCCGGCGCTCGCGGTGACGTAGGCAATGCCGGCGCCCATAAATCCCGCACCGAGGATTCCAACCTGTTTAATCACGCTCGCCGGAGCATGCGCGGGGCGGCGCGCGCCCTTGTTCAGCTCGCCCATGGAAATGAAGAGCGTGCGGATCATCGCGCTCGCCTCCGGCGAACGCAAAATCTTGGCGAACCAGCGCAATTCGACGAGCAACGCCAAATCCATCGGCAATTGCAGGCCCTCGTAGACGCTGTGCAAAATCGCCTTGGCCGCCGGATAATTGTCATGCGTCTCGCGTCGGTAGATTGCGTTGGCGGCCGGCCATACCATCATGCCTTGCGGCGAAAACACTTTTCCTGAAGGGAGCTTGAAGCCCTTTTCGTCCCATGGCGCGACGCCCTTGCCGCCGCCCGCGATCCAGGCCTTGGCCTTCGCGACGATGTCGCCCGCGGGGGCAACCTCGTGCACGAGGTTCATTGTTTTCGCCGCTTTCGGCCTGATCTGCTCGCCCTTGAAAAGCATTTGCAGCGCGTCGCCGGTCTGCATGAGACGGGCCACACGTTGCGTCCCGCCCGCGCCCGGGAACAAGCCGACCTTGATCTCGGGCAAGCCGACCCTGGCTTTATCGTCGTCGGCGATGACCCGGTAATGGCAGGCCAGCGCGAACTCGAAGGCGCCGCCAAGACAAGTGCCATTGATCGCAATGGCGAAAGGCTTGCCGCAGGTCTCTAGCTTACGGTAAATTTGTGAGAGACGGCTCGCGCGCTCGAAAAAGCGCTTTGTTGCCGCTTCCTCGCCGCTTTCCTGCTTGGCCTTGAGATATTCGGCCGCCGCCGTCTGAAGCATGGAAAGATCGGCGCCGCCCGAAAACGTGTCCTTGCCGGAGGTGACGACACAGCCCTTGATCGCGGCGTTGGCCGTGACATGCTCAATGACTTGCTCGATCTCGTCGATGACTTGCGACGTGATGACGTTCATCGACCGCCCGGCCATATCCCAGGTAAGCAATGCGACGCCATCATTGTCCGGCTCGAAGCGGAAATTCGTGAGATTCATCGGTTTCTCCTCCAGGCGATGTTTCCTCCCTCGCGCGGACGATGGCGGCGTTACGAAGGATCACTTCATTACTGGCCTCGCGAGCAATCCGACGATGCATCGATTCGCGAAACGGATGCCCGGCGCACGGCTTTACCTTACTCTTCGATGATGATGCTGGGATTATTCCTCATCTTTTCGTATCCAGACCTGGTAATCCTTCATCAGGACCGTAATCTTGCGTCCGTAAATGCTCAGAAAAGCGTTGATTGCCAGTTTAGGTGTTGCGTTCGGGAAAGCTTGGTCCTTCCATTTGAAATCATCGAAACCCATAATTCCGGCGCGCCTGAGGAGGCGAAATGAAAGTACGGCGTCTTCAAGCACGTCAACCGTTTCGTGGCTTCCATCGACATAAACAAAATCAAATGCGTTCGCCGGATATAATCGTAGCAGATTTTGAGAACGCCCAATTTCCAAGCGGACTTTCTCAGGCGATCGAGCAGCAAGAATGTTCTGCCGGAAAGATGCCTGCTCTGCGATATCGATGCACTTGATCGTCGCATCTGGATGCGTTGCAATGTTTTCGAGCAGCCATACCGTGGCGCGGCCTTCATAACACCCGATCTCCAATATCCGGCATCGCGTATCCTCGAGATGCGCGAGATATTTGCTAAAATGCTTTTCGTTTCCGCAAAACCAATCCGTCGTAAAATTGAACCTCTCGGGCGCACTTTGAAACTTAGTTTCCGGTTTACGCGGGCTCGATAGAAACTTACTAAAAAACATAGGAAATAGTCCGCCTTAAGGCAAGGAGCCGCCTGCCGTTACACCCGCTCGATGATCGTCGCGGTGCCCATGCCCGCCCCGATGCAAAGCGTGATGAGCGCAATTCCCTTCCCGGTGCGTTCGAGTTCGTCGAGGGCGGTGCCAAGCAGCATGGCGCCGGTCGCGCCGAGCGGATGGCCCATCGCGATCGCGCCGCCATTGACATTGAGTTTTGCCGCATCGAGATCGAAGGCCTGGAGATAACGCAGCACGACCGAGGCAAAAGCCTCGTTGACCTCGAATAGATCGATGTCGGCGAGCGTCATTTTCGCGCCGGCCAAAACCTTCTTAGTGACATCAATCGGGCCGGTCAGCATCATCGCCGGTTCCGAGCCGATATTCCCGAAGGCGCGGATTTTTGCACGCGGTTTCAGAGCCATCGCCTCGCCAGCGTCGGCCGAGCCGACAAGAACCGCCGCCGCGCCATCGACAATGCCCGACGAATTGCCAGCATGATGGACATGCACGACCTTTTCGACTTCGGGATGGGCGTCGATAGCGACCGCGTCAAATCCGCCCTGTTCTCCCATCATCACGAACGAGGGTTTCAGCGCGGCGAGCGACTGCATATCGGTCGAAGGCCGCATGTGTTCGTCGCGATCGAGCAAACTGATGCCGTTGATGTCGCGCACCGGGACTACCGAATTTTTGAAGCGGCCCTCGCTCCAGGCTTTTGCCGCGCGTTGTTGCGATGCCACCGCGTATTGATCGACGTCGTCGCGGGAAAATCCATACTTTGTCGCGATGAGGTCGGCGGAGATGCCCTGCGGCATGAAATAGGATTTGATCGCGATGGCGGGATCGACCGGCCAAGCCCCGCCCGAGGCGCCAAGGCCGACGCGGCTCATCGATTCGACGCCGCCGCCGACGGTCAGATGATGCTGGCCCGCCATCACTTGCGCGGCGGCGAAATTAACCGCGTCGAGGCCCGAGGCGCAAAAGCGGTTGATCTGAATCCCCGGCACATGGTTGCCGTAATCGGCGGCGAGCGCCGCCGCCCTGGCAATGTCGCCGCCGGCCTCGCCGACGGGATCGACGCAGCCGAGCACGACATCGTCGACGAGGTGCGTGTCGAGACCGCCGCGATCCTTGATCGCCCGCAGCACTGTCGTGGCGAGCCCAAGCGTCGAGACCTCGTGCAAGGCACCGTCGGGCTTACCGCGCCCGCGCGGGGTGCGGACATGATCGTAAATGAAAGCTTCGGGCACCTTGTCCTCCGGGTCTTGGTTCGCATGGTCACGCGGCGCGCGCGAAAATCAAAACTGCTCGGCCGGCAGCGCCATCATCGTCCCGGCGCCGCTAGAGATGCGGGCGAGATGGGCGCTTGTCTCGGGCATGATACGCTCCATGAAATATTTGCCGGTGAGCAGTTTCGCTTCCATCGCGGCGGCGTCGCCATTGCCGGTCGCCTTGCTGGCGATCGCCGCCTTGGCGATTTGCGCCCACATGTAGCCAAGCGCGACCAGCCCAAAAAGGTGCATATAATCATACGAGCCCGCGCCCGCATTCTCGGGCTTGGCAATCGCGTTTTGCATGAACCACAGTGTCGCCTGCTCGAGATGCGCGAGGCCTTGCTCGAGACCTACGAGATAGGGCGCAAGGAAAGCATCGGCTTCGTTGTCCTTGATGAAGGATTTGACTTCGCCGAGGAACCCCATCATCGCGCGGCCGCCGTCCTTGGGAAGCTTGCGGCCGACAAGGTCGAGCGCCTGAATCCCATTGGCGCCTTCGTAGATCATGGCTATGCGGGCATCGCGGACAAATTGCTCCATACCCCATTCCTCGATGTAGCCATGGCCGCCGAGGACTTGCTGGGCCTTGACCGTGTTGTCGAAGCCCATATCGGTCAACACGCCTTTCAACACGGGAGTGAGAAGGCCCAAGCTGTCCGCCGCGGCCTGGACTTCGGTCTTGGCGTTCGACCGGTGCGCGATGTCGCTCTTGAGTGCGGTCCAAATCACAAGGGCCCGCGCGGCTTCGTTGAAAGCGCGGATCGTCATTAAATTGCGCCGCACGTCCGGGTGGACGATGATCGGATCGGCTGGCATCTCGGGGTATTTCGGCCCCGGCAGGGAGCGGCCTTGCAAGCGCTCCTTGGCGTAGGCGGCGGCATTCTGATACGCGGCCTCCGAGACCGCCAAGCCCTGAAGCGCGACGCCGAGACGGGCCTCGTTCATCATCACGAACATGGCGGCTAAGCCCTTGTGCGGCTCGCCGACGAGCCAGCCGTTGGCGCCGTCATAATTCATCACGCAGGTGGCATTAGCGTGAATGCCCATCTTGTGCTCGATTGCGCCGCAGGTCACCTTGTTGGCCGGCCCGGGCGAGCCGTCCGGTTCGATCAGGATTTTGGGCACGACAAACAGCGAAATGCCCTTGACGCCAGCGGGCGCTCCCTCGATCCGGGCTAGCACGAGATGAATGATGTTTTCGGCAAGATCGTGCTCGCCGGCCGAGATAAAGATTTTTTCGCCAAAAATCGCGTAGGAACCGTCGCCATTCGGAACGGCTTTGGTCTTGAGAAGGCCGAGATCGGTGCCGCAATGCAACTCGGTGAGGTTCATCGTGCCCGACCAGGCGCCGCTGATCAGTTTTGGCACGAACATCTTTTTCTGCGCGTCCGTGCCATGGGTCAGCAGGGCGGCAAGCGCGCCTTGGCTTAAGCCCGGATACATGGCAAAAGCCATGTTCGCGGAACTCGCGAATTCATTGACGATTGCGGCGAGCGTGAAGGGCAGCCCCTGGCCGCCAAAATCGGGATCGGCCGCGAGCCCCACCCAGCCGCCTTCGACGAAAGCGCGATAGGCTTCCTTGAACCCGTGCGGCGTTGCAACCGAGCCATCCTTGTTGCGAACGCAGCCCGCGCGGTCGCCCGTCTGGTTCAGAGGCTGGAGCGTTTCTTCGCAGAGTTTCGCTGCCTCCGAAACGATTGCCTCCACGACATCGGGCGTGGCTTCCGCAAAGCCTGGCAGATTATTGTAACGCTGGAACGGAAAAACATCGCGGAGAAGGAACAGGACTTCCTCGACGGGCGCCTTGTAACTCGGCATAAAATGTCCTCCCGGCTCCTCTCTTACCGCCGCGCTTGCGGCTACATCTAGCTGCGGCGACGCTTCCGGCAAATTTGCTTTGCGCAAAAAGCTTTGAATAAATGCGTATGTTATTTCATCCTGCGTCCCGGCGCCGGGACGCAGCCAAGTCTCTAGGGAGCAAGCACCTGCTTACAGATAGTCTTTCCTACTTCGCCGGGCAAGATTGGAGGGTTGGAAGGCAAAGGGGTAATATTATCCGCATATTGCGACGTCACGAATGTTGGGGATCGCAAAATAGGCTGCACAAAGCGGCAACGCTTGACGCTCTGCGCAATCTGGCGGCGAATTCCTTGTCGCGCAGGTGTCTCGAGACGGCGGCGAGCGCGGCGAGGTGCTCGCCTTGGGCCGTCGCCGGACTCAGGAGGAGAAAAACAAGATCGACGGGCTTGGCATCGACCGAGTCGAAATGGACCGGCCGCTTGAGCCGCGCGAACATACCGAAGAAACGATCGAGTCCTTCGATACGGGCGTGCGGCAGAGCAAACCCTTCGCCAAGTCCGGTGGAACCCAGTTCCTCGCGGGCCCGCAAGGCATTGAAGATTGCTTTCGGATCGAGGTTGAGCGACGCCGCAGCCCGAGTGGCGAGATCGAGGAGCAACTGCTCCTTGTTGTTCGCGCGGACACCGAAAACAACGCAACTCGGGTCGACAAGGCTGGCGAGATCCATGGCTGGCCCCCTGCAAGGATTTCGAGGCTGATTTAGCGGTTTTTCGGCGAAGTGGGAATGGATGCGTGGGATTTAGTCCGGCTCGCGCAGCCGGTAACCGACGCCGGTCTCGGTGAGAATATGGGAAGGCCGCTCAGCGTCCGCCTCGATCTTTTGCCGCAACGAGCGTACATAGATGCGCAAATATTGCACGTCCGAGTCGTTTCCCCAAATCTCCCGCAGCATGAAACGATGGGTCAGGACCTTGCCCGCATGCGCCACCATGAGACGCAGAACCTCGTATTCGCGTGGCGAAAGCTTGATTTCGTTGTCGCGCACCGTGACGATCCGGCGCACGAGATCGACCCTAAGATCGCCGGCATGGAACAAAGGCTTTTCGCCTTCCTGCTGGAGGCGATGGCGCTGCGCCGCGCGGATGCGCGCCAGAAGCTCATCGACCCCGAAGGGCTTAGTCACGTAATCGTCGGCGCCGCGATCGAGCGCGTCGACCTTGGCGCTTTCCTTTTCCCGGCTCGAAAGTATGATGATCGGTAGAGCCGCGCCGCTCTCCCTTATGCGCTTGACGACGTCGAGACCATCCATGTCCGGCAAACCGAGGTCGAGGACAAGGAGATCGGCGGCGCCTCTGCGGACCATGTCGAGCGCGGTGCGCGCATCACCCGCCGCAGAGACGAGATAGCCCTCGCTTTCCAGGCTCGCGCTAAGAAAGCGAACGATCGCCGGCTCGTCGTCGACGATGAGAACGCGCAGCGGTCCTGCCCGCGGCGTCATGGCAGCGTCCCGGGCGGCGGCGCCGCGCCGGACGCCGGAAGCGTGATCGTAAAAACCGCCCCTTTCCGGGCTGCCCGGTTCGCAGCGGTAAGCCTGCCGCCCATGGCCTCGACGAAACCGCGGCAAATCGCAAGTCCGAGCCCCGTGCCGGCGCGCTGGCGGTCGCCGCGGCGGACCCGGTAGAACTTGTCGAATACCCTCTCGAGATCGGCTTCCGGAATTCCGTCGCCTTCATCGAGAACGCGAATGGCCACTAAACCATTCTCTTGCGCCGCCGCGACTTCGATGCGCGAACCGTGCGGCGCGTATTTTGCCGCATTGTCGAAGAGATTGAACAGCACCTGCTCCATCAGCACCATATCGGCCTCGACCATCGGCAAATTTGGTTCAAGATCAATTTTGACTTGGTGGCATTGCAGGATCTTCGAGGCCCTTTGAACGGTTGCGCCGATGACGTCGGAAAGGTCGACCGGTCCGCTCTGGGGGCTAAGCGCCCCGGACTCCAGCCGCGTCATGTCGAGGAGATTGCCGATGAACCGGTTAAGCCGCTCCGCTTCCTCTTGAATGGTGCGCAGAGACTCGCTTGAACGGTTTTATCGAACTCGCATCCATGGCTTATCAAACTCGTAGCGGAGCCGAGAATCGAGGCGAGCGGCGTACGCAAGTCATGCGAAATCGAGGTAAGCAATGCCGAGCGCAGGCGGTCGGTTTCCACCGCGAGACGGGCACGGTCGATTTCGGCCGCGAGGTTTACGCGATCGATCGCGACAGCGGCCTGATCCGACAAGGCGTCGAGGAGGCGGGATTCTTCCGGCGTCAGCAGAAGCCCCGGCTTGTCGCTATCGATCCCGGCCACACCCACCGCACCACGCCCGGTGCGCAACGGCATGAAGCGGCGTTTCGCGCCGGGCAACGTATCGGCGCCGCGCCCGGTCGCTTGGTTTTTTTCAAAGCACCATCGCGCCGCCGCGAGATCCGCTTCGTCGAGCATGTCTTCCGGCGGAAATCCGGCCTTGACGGCGAGACCGCCATTTTCCGGCAACGGCAGGACGACACGAACTTTCAGCATCAACGCGATTTGATGCGCGGTGGCCCAGAGCAAATCATCGAGCGTCGCGGTGCCTGCGAGCTTACGGCTGAAAAGGTAGAGTTCCTCGGTGATGCGTGCCCTCTCCCGCGCCGCGACCGCCTGGGCGCGCACGCGCGCGGCAAGATTGCTCGCGATGAGCGCCACGACCGTGAAAAAGAACAAGGCGACCACGTTTTCGGGATCGGCGATGGTGAATGTGTAGAGAGGCGGAAGGAAGAAAAAATTATAGGCAAGAACGCTGACGAGACAGGCGAATAGCGAGGTCCATAGGCCATAGGTCACGGCGCTCGCCAGGACCGCGATCAGGAAAACTTGCGCGAGGTTCGAAACGCCGAGTGTTTGCCGCAGTAGGGCGGCAATGAGCGTCGCGGCCGCGACATATGCGAGGCTCGCGATATACGCCTTGACCTCCATCCGGCGCGGCTTTCGCGCTTTGCTTTCGAGACCAGCGGGATTGCGCGGTGGGTCTTTCGCCCGCGGGATGATATGAACGCTCGCATCGCCCGCGGCGCGGATCAGCCTTTGCGTGAGCAATTCACTGACGAAATCCTGCCAGCGTGGACGCTCGGATTTGGCGGCGAT
Organism: uncultured Alphaproteobacteria bacterium; assembly: GCA_963712225.1. Taxonomy (GTDB): domain Bacteria; phylum Pseudomonadota; class Alphaproteobacteria; order Rhizobiales; family Beijerinckiaceae; genus Methylocapsa. Next base: position 187 of record CAVQHH010000030.1, on the reverse strand, counting down.
GATATGAGCGAAATAATTGGATTGCGCATATTCGGCGACAGTCAACGCTTCATCCTGCCCAGGAATGGAAATCGCTGTCGCCCCAAGCCGTTGCGCGAAGCGCAATGTTTGCGCGATCTTGTCGCGCTCGGCCTCGCTTGCGCGGGCGGCGGCGGGCGTTTCGACATGGATCGCCGTCCATTGCGCG
>CAVQHH010000029.1:0-219046 GCA_963712225.1 uncultured Alphaproteobacteria bacterium | reverse complement strand
ACGGCTGCCCGGCTGAGATCGGCGGCGGGAAAGTCAAGATAGCGTTGGAAGGCATTGCGCAGCGCTCGCACCGCCTCTTGAGCATACGCCGGCCTCTTGCTCGCGAGATGCAGTCTTGCCAGTCCGACAGCAATGCTGCGAGGGTCAAAGCTTCATACGCGTTTGGCTTGGCTTTTTTTCGTTCGTCTGCCGGATCGACGCCTTGCGCCACGTCGCCCATGATAGCCCGCACCGCATCGCGGGCCTTTGCGAGCGAAGCGGCACTGCAACTCCCAAGCGGGATACGGCGCTTCTGCCCATGCCAGTTGTATTGCGCGAGATACGTCTTCTCCGCCCGCCGTTACCCGGACGCCGAGGCCGCGCTGTTCGCCATCGAAAACGAGCATGTCTCGCTTGCCTGCCGGGCATTTCAAGCGCTCGATGCGAGTGAGCGTGAATTTCATGGCTTTATCCTTCGACGGTCCGCGGACCTCAAGCGGACCCCGCGAGACGCCATTTTCGGGCGCGTCCTGTCGTCTTATGTCAGGAAGGTATGGGATATTAACTATAAATCAAGGTACAATGTCGGGTCCGCAGTAGGCCATGACGCCCCCGTGTCGCGCTAGGAGCACTTATTTGTAATCAGTAGGTCGCGGGTTCGACTCCTGCAACCGGCACCAATGATAACCATAAAACCAATAATTTACATTGACATGAAAAAATTCCGCTTATAACCGCCGCTTTACGTGCAGCGCATCTTGACGGCTGGTCGGGATCAGCAGGTCGAGGATCGGCTCGGAAAAATTGCACTCGTGCGGTGCCTAGCGGACGAATTTTCCTGACGGATTTAAATCGATTCTGACGATTTTTGAGGTCGATCGCTTTCGTTGGCCGGATTGGCGAGTTGAAATGACAATCTGCAATTCAATTTTGGATCTCGACTAAAGGGAGCCGTATCCGGGACAGTCTAGACAATCGCCGCTCATTTATCAACGACTAAGACACGACCGAGTGCGGCGCGAGCACGGGCACCACACTTACTTCGTTCGACGATCTCCGCGGCGTCCGTTGGGGTTATCGGCCCCTTGTGGGCGTTGATCATCCTGTTGACGACCTCTAGGTTGCCTTCGGCATCGAGGGCTGGTTCAGCACATGGTCAGCCGAATGACAGGCGAGGCGCCCAGCAAACGCCGTCGCGTCATCTGCCGACGACGCGCATCGTGACTTTGCAACTAAATCGTCCTTGCTAGAAAACTACGACAAGCCAATACTCGTTCCAGCTTCAACGACGTCACCCCTCTCTTCGCTTCGGTTCAGCGTTTGAGATGCGGGCCAAGCAACGAAAGATCGGCCGGCGAAAGCCGATCGGAGGCCGTGGTTGCTTGGTGCCAATAGGGGTAGAGCAGTGGCGGCGCGCTGGCGGCATCCAGCCGAGCGCGTTCCTCGGTGGTAAGGACGATATCCGCCGCCTTGAGATTGTCCTGGAGTTGGGCATCTGTCCGCGCACCTATTATCACCGAGGTCACGCCCGGCCGGCCGATCAGCCAGGCGAGTGCTGCCTGCGCGGCCGAGATGCCACGCGATTTGGCGATGACGACGAGCATTTCGATGATATCATAGAGCTTCTCCTGGTCTTGGACGGGAGGCTCGCCCCAGTTGGCAAGCTGGCGCGTGCCTGCGGGAGGCTTATGGCCACGGCGATATTTGCCGGACAGAAGGCCACCAGCGAGCGGGCTCCAGATCAGGATGCCAAGCCCTTGGTCAATCGAGATTGGCACAAGTTCGTATTCGGCCTCGCGCGCCTGCAGCGTGTAGTGGATCTTGCCGACTGACCGGCCGGACGAGTTTCACGAGCTCCGACACGCCGATTGTCTTCATCAGGTGCCAACCGGAGAAGTTGGACACGCCGACGTAGCGCACCTTGCCGGAACGGACGAGACTGTCGAGCGCCTCAAAAGTTTCTTCGAGCGGCGTCTGGCCGTCCCACTGGTGCAGCTGATAGAGATCAATATGGTCGGTGCCAAGCCGGTTGAGGCTCGCCTCACAGGCTTCGATCAGATGAAATCGCGACAATCCGGCATCGTTCGGGCCGTCCCCAGTCCGGAAGCGCACCTTGGAAGCAACCAGCGCTTTGTCACGCCGGCTCTTCAGCGCCCGGCCGAGGATCTCTTCCGAAAGCCCAGCGGAATAGACATCGGCTGTGTCGAAAAGATTGATCCCGGCATCAAGGCACAGATCGATCTGGCGACGCGCACCCTCGATATCTGTCGACCCGGTCTTGGCGAAAGCACCCTTGCCGCCGAACGTCATTGTTCCAAGACTGAGAACCGAGACTTTTAGGCCTGAACGGCCGAGTTGACGAAATTCCATGATTTCTACTCCTAAAGGCGGGAACGGCTTTGACGTATCCCAGTTGGCCTTCTCCTGTGTGCAGTTCCTTTTTCACGCCGACACGGCGCGCCGAAATCGCTGCTATGCGAGGGCCGCAATTGCGCCTTCAGGAGGATCGCTCAAGACTCCGGCGGAACACCCTCGGCGCCAGGCCTGTCGCCTTCCGGAATGTTGAAAATTCCGTCGATCGCAGTCTCGCCGCCAGGACGGATGCCTTGATGGCGAGCATTTTTATCGACGCGTGGAAGCGATACTTGATCCTGCTGTGCGCAGGCGCTGCAATGGACTCCAGCCATTCCGTGCACCGCCAACTTGTGACGTCTCACTTGGGCCGGCGTAATCTGAACCGTTGAACAAACGATATTGTCGGTCGCCCCTTTGGTCACCGACCACGTTTGACCGAGGCCCGTATGGCCGGGATGACGCGTGCGACGTGCTTCGTAGCGAGCACTCGGATGGACCACTTGAGGCCCCAGGCTCAGCCCTATTTCGTAATCCGCGCATAGCGTGCTGCGTTCCGCTGTACAACATCACCTCTACCCATTGCTGTTCGAAAGTCGGTTGCGTTTTCTGGACTGCCGTTCGCGCGACCTCTTCATGTGACGTTAGTCTCTCCAAACTGCGCGTCTATCCGCCTTGGGTTGCCTCGATTACGATGTTGGTGTGCCGAACCTATACAAGGGTTTCGGTTTTCCCTTCCCGCGTGGGGATGCTCCGGTCGCGGACTGGCGAGGCCGGAACGCGACGAATCCCGACGATCCCGTCGACTGATCGGCGTGGGGCTACGAGACGAACGGTGGACGCCTCCAAGGTGTGGTCCATGCGCGCAGGCCATTGCAGGCTCCATCGAGGCATATTCGCCATGGTTCCGGATTTGGTTGTAAGCCTGACACGGAGTGACTCGTGGAGTTTCTAAGCTTTTCCACCGCCCTGAGTGATGGCGTCCTGGATAAACTGAATCAAGGCTTTCCCATTGAATGGCTTGTGTAGAAAACCAACGGCCCCAGCAGCCATGGCACGCCGCCTAACCGATTTATCCGGGAAGGCCGTCATGAAGATCGTAGGGATCCGAAATCCACGGTTAGCCAAGTCGGCCTGCAACTCGACTCCGCTCATATTTGGCATCTGCACATCCGAAATCAAACATGCGGTTTCGGCCTCGCGATGCGACTGGAGAAATTCCTGCGCGGACGCGAATGTGTACACGTCGAAGCCGAGCGACTTTACAATTCTCCGTTGCAACCCGAACGGCCGCGTCGTCCTCCACGATCGAAATTATCGGACTCTTGCTCAACCGACATTCTCCGTTACCCGGGCGCGAGGCGCCGATGGGTCGGCGGGTTCCCTCGAACGGTTGTGGCGAATGTAGTGTTTCGGCCGGCTGTGAATATCATACATAAGTCTTAACTCCACCGCGAAGCCTCGCCTCGCACACCCAACACGTCCGCCATTCGCACCAGCTCGGCCAGCGACTTCGCGCGCATCTTCTTCATGAGGTTGCCACGGTGGATCTTGACCGTGATCTCGCTGATTCCGATTTTGCCGGCAGCCTGCTTGTTCATGAGCCCATCGGTAATCAAGGCCATGACTTGCCGCTCACGGCGCGTCAATGAATTGAACAGGGCCTTTAGGTCCGCCACCGCCTTCTCGTCATTTCGCCTTTTTCGATCCCGATCGAGCGCCAATGCCACCGCATCGAGGATCTCTTGATCACGAAACGGCTTCGTCAGAAAATCGATCGCTCCCGCCTTCATCGCCCTCACTGACATCGGGATATCGCCATATCCCGTCATGAAGATAACGGGAATCCGGATTCCGGCTTCGGCCAACTCGGTTTGGAGATCGAGGCCGCTCAATCCCGGCATTCTGACATCAAGGACGATACAGCTGACAATATCCGGAAGTTTGCTTTTCAGCATGTCCGACGCCGAGGAAAACACCTCGACATGGTGACCCACCGATCGAAGGAGGCTGCTGAGTGCGTCACGCAAGCTCAGGTCGTCGTCGACAATGACGACGAGCGAACGATCGGGTGACCCGGAAGGTTGCGATGGGGAGGGACGGTCCGCACCAGCTGACATGCTTTCTATCCCATTGACCGGCCAGTCCAGGCTCCGCGATGCAACTGCCGCACACGACTGCAAAACGGGGAGCTGGCCCGCATCGGACTTGGCGGTAAGTCGCTAAATCCATGACGAGGCCGAAGACCGGTGATATCAAATGGTCAGCGATCCGGCAATCGCAACGACATCGCTGCCGAACCGATGGATTGGTTTTCCTCATTGCGATGCGATCGAAGCAAGCGCGGTACAAATGCGGCAATTCGGCCACCGGGGCCGATACCACTCTTGCTGTCCCGCGACACGACACGCGCTGCAAACGCGTCCCCGGCCATGACGAGCGTGGACGCGCGCGTCCCCCGGCCAAGTTGTCCGGAACTCATCCCTTGCCTGCCCGGTGGACCGTGACGAAGCCCTGCCTCCCCTGGCACTCGCCACGACGCGATTGCGTGGTACCATTCGTCCCAAGGCGTTATCCCCGGCGAAAGTCTCTCCGCCCGCATCAAGGATCGCGCAGCGGGAGAGCCAAGCGACTACCGCGGGGCACGCAAAAGAGAGCACAACTGTGATGAATTGTACCTCCGCTACCATGGCATTCAGCACCTGGCCAGCTTCGCGCCTCGGTGCCGGAGCAATCGCGATCATAATCTTTGCAATTGACACCTTTATCCCGTTCGACATCGCGATTGCAGTCCTCTACGTCATTGTCGTGCTGATGGCCGCCAACTTCCTCCGGCGACGTGGCGTCATTCTTGTCTCACTGGCATGCGTTGCCCTGACCGTCTTGAGCTACATGCTGCAGCACGGCTATTCGGACGGAAGCGAGTCAATCGGCAGATGTCTCGTAAGCCTCACTGCCATCGGCATCACGACTATTCTTGTGATAGAGAGGCAGCGGTCAGAAGATGCACGACGCCGGAGTGAGACCTATTTGGCAGAAGCTCAGCGCCTTAGTCGAACCGGCAGCTTCAGCTGGAAGATCGCTACCGAAGAACAATATTGGTCGGAGGAAATATTCCGCATCTATGAGTATGACTTTGCAACGAAGCCAACGCTTGATCTTGTGCGCCGGCGCAGCCATCCTGATGATGCACCAATTCTGCGGCAAGCCTTTGAACAGGCGTCCAGCGGGGCACAAAACATCGATATAACGCATCGCCTGCTCATGCCGGACGGCTCGGTCAAGCACGTAAAAGTACTGGCTCATCCGGCACGAGACATGGCAGGCAACGTAGAGTATGTCGGCGTCCTGATGGACATCACCGCAGCAAAGCAGGCTGAAGAGGCATTGCAAGAGGCGCAGGCTTCACTCGCCCATGTGACGCGGGTGACTGCCTTGGGGGAACTGACCGCATCCATAGCGCACGAGGTGAACCAGCCGCTCGCCGCTATTGTCACCAACGGTGATGCCGGCCTGAGGTGGCTTAATCGTGAGGTTCCGCAACTGGATGAGGTGCGTAGCGCGATCGAGCGGATGATCGATAGTGCAACGCATGCAGGCGAAGTGATCGCTCGGCTCCGGGCACTTTCCAGGAAATCGACATCGGAAAAGACCTGCCTCGACATCAACGAAGTCGTCAATGAGGTCCTCGCCTTGATTGGCGGGAAATCTCCGTTCACCAAGTGTTGGTGAGGTTGGATCTTGCCTCCTCATTGCCGTCCGTATTCGGCGATCAGTCCAGCTACAACAGGTAATTTTGAACCTACTAGTCAACAGCATTCAGGCCATGACGCTCGTCGACGATCGACCCCGCGAACTTCTGATCCGATCCCGGGCGAACAACGCCGAACAGGTACTGGTTGAGGTCCGGGATTCCGGTATCGGCATCGACCCGGAGCACGCCGGTCGGCTGTTCAACGCCTTCTTCACGACGAAGGCCGATGGCATGGGCATGGGCCTGTCGATATGCCGCTCGATCATCGAGGCCCATGGCGGCCGGATTTGGGCATCGCACAATGACGGCCCCGGGGCCACCCTTCAGTTTACCTTGCCCGCGCACCTCATTGTCGCGGCGCAACCTGAGGGGACGCCACGGCACGCCTCGGCGTGAGCCGATATCCCAGCCGCCAGGCTCCAGGCTCCGTTCGCTTGCAAATCAGTGGCTTTGGCTCGCGCCATGACGGCAGCGAACCTCGAATTCGCCGTCTCCTCGGGCGAGAAAGAAGTACGAAGTCATTGCGGCTTCGTCTCCCAGCCACGACGCCCGGGTGACAATGATCCGGGCCGACTTACAGCCTTTGCCGAGCCGCCGGCCCTCAGGCCACCGCTAACATCCGCAACAGCCGCAGCGCTTATGGATGCTGGATTCCACGGATTCTCAGGCTCGTGTCGATCACCCTCTTTCGTTTCCGATCCGAACCACGCTTATTTGCCAATCGCAACAAGGTTTCCGCAACGCGCATCAAGAACGAGATATTTGCGCGTCTTATAAGCGCACTGTCCGATTTCACCGGTCACAAAAAGCACGCATCATCCCATTAACAAGCCCCCTAACATTCGCCGCTATAATCGCCCAGGTCGGGAGCCATCAAGGTCACAATAGAGATCCCGCTCGAGCAGGGTGTTACGGTCAAGGGATTAACGATGCTACTTGAGATGAGCCAGCCCAACGGCTTCGACTGTCCGGGTTGCGCGTGGCCTGACCCAAGTCACCCGTTCCCGGTGAAGTTCTGCGAAAACAGCGCTATGGCGTGGGAGGCGACGTCCAAGCGCGTGACACCGGACTTCTTTGTAGAGCATTAAGATATCGCCGGTACCCATCCGGACCGTCGGCCACCCTCATTGAGAGGGGCAACGCGACATGATTTCAAGACGCAACATGTCGGCCCAGCAGGATGGTTTGGGCGCGTCCAAAATAGACGTCAGCCGGGATGAGATCGCTCAGGCTCTCATAATAGCGGCGATGGTTGTAGTGATCGACGAATACGTCGATCTTGGCCTCGATGTCGCCGGGCAGATAATAGTTCTCAAGCAACATGCGGTTCTTGAGCGTCTGATGCCAGCGCTCGATCTTGCCCTGCGTTTGCCGGTGGCGGGGCGCGCCGTGCACGTGACCCCTATCGCGCCTGGGCGAAGGCGCGCACCCGCGCTGGTGCGACGGGCGATATCGCTGAAAGCCCTGTGTCGAGGAATGGCGTTGCCAAAATCCGCTGAAAGCGGCAATCTCTCAGCCTCAACAAGGCCATCATCTGGTGGATCTCGGTTAATGTGCCGCGTCCTCCACTAAATTCCGCCGCCTTCTGTCTCAAATACTCTGACGACGGACGCCGCCAAAAAAGCCGAGAACCGCTCACAGGGTTGGAACGGCAAAAAGCGAACCGCCGGCAAGTTGACATACCTGGCGATGAGATCTGCCTTGGCCGGACCTTCACCGGCGACCATGAACTGGATGTACCGCTGATCGCTGAGCCGCTTACAGAGCCCATGATGATAAAATATTTTATGCTAGTTATCGAACAAGCCGCCGTATCCGGATGCACATTTGGTTACATGCTTTTCCTCGGTCGGGTTCTTTCGCAATCAGAGTTCGCTAGTATAGGCCTTGGCTTTACCATCTATCTTATCATAATCGTGTTCTACGAGCAATTATTATCGGTTCCCCTGCTCACTTTGAGGCACTCTATCGATTTGAGGCACTCTATCGATTATTTAGCCGCACTCTGGAGAGGTCACATTTTCGTCATATCGGCCGCTGGCATAGTAGCGCTGCTGGTTTGGTCTATCCTGGGTAATCTCGACCCTTATGGGATCGTTCTTGGTCTGGAATTCTTCGCCGCGGGAACCACATCGGGTTTCCTCCGACGATGTTTGCATTCCGAAGGAAAAACATCCTTATCGGCCTTGGCTGCCTCTGCCTATTTCGTCATTTTCACAATAACATGCGTCTGTCTGTACGAATTTCGACTGGTGTCCGTGGTCTCATCACCTGTTCCATTCTTATTCGCTAATTTGGCCTATGGTTTGGTCGCAAGTTCGGCTATCCCTAAGTCAACCGGCGCAAATTTGGCACGTGACATCAAGATGGCGCATTTGCGCATCGGATTTTCGATGCTCACTTATGCTATTTTATCCAATTTAACAATGAATGTATATCCCCTGATTTTCAGCCGCTTGCGAGATGAAGCAGGTATTGCAGGGTTCAGGCTGATTTCAACGATTTCCAACCCATTCTTTCAGCTCTCCGTCGCCTTCTTTAGCTTCCTTTTGCCTCGCCTCGCAGCTCCAAGCTTTCGGCAAGTTGACCTCATGGATAAGCTGGCGCTCGCAAGCGTTATTATTACTCCAGCCGCTGCTGCGGTGCTCGCGATTCCGTTTGGAAAGCCAATTGCACTTCTTATGTTCGGGCGGCGTTATGTCCATCTCAGCCCAATCGTTCCAGTCGCTTTAGCTGGCGTTGCCGTATCTTTAGCAGTTAACACGATCGCTCTTTGGCTGTTCGCTCATGGGAAACTTCGCATTTTGCAAATAACGGGGGCGATTCAGTTTACTGTAACCGCAATTCTTGCTTGGCCATCAGTGGCATCCTTCGGGACATTAGGTGCGTTCAGTACTTATGGGCTGGCCAATTTTTTATCTTTAGTTTTTGTTTTATTTGTACTTTGGAAAATCTATGGCCGCACACCCGGCAGAGACAAGCCCCCTCGGAGTTGACATGCTGCCCGCGATTAAAGAACGGACGATTATGCATCATCCATCAAGTGCGCGCGCTGAGGACGCGGACGGCCCGGCCTGAGAGGCGCACGTAGCACCGTAACGCTACGTTCCGCTTCGAGCGAAAGGCGTTCACCCAAAATTTCGATTTCAAGGGTACCCGCAGTCGGCCGGAAAGCCGACCAGTTCGGTGTCGTTGGTGGCCCTGCCGCTTCCTTTCGGCTGGTAGCGGCCAGCCGCTACCAGGATTGTCGGTGTGTTGAACGCGGTGAAACTGAACGACTACCGGCTGATGCCGGTTGGTTCATGCCCTTGAAGTTACTGAAGTATGACGTCGTCCGTGATGTTGCCGCTCGTAGCACAAAAGTAGCCGCGAGCCCAGCAATGGCGTCCCCAGTACCGCTTACGTAAGTCAGGGAACTCCATCTGCACGCGATGCAATGAGCGTCCCTTGAGGCGCCGGACGAAGTCGCTGACAGCGATATGCGATTGCTCTTCTCATTTCAACTCGACGAAACGCATGGTCGGCCGTGTTGCTGCCTCGGCGATCGCCTCCGCATCTCTTCGTCGTTCTTCTGCGCCTTGAGTAAAGTCCGAGGAAGGCCATCGCGGATAGCCTGGAGGAACCAGGCGACAAGCTGTTCACCCTCACGCGCTTGCCCAAGAGCCATTGGAAATCGATCCGCACGTCGAATGCGATCGAGCTATTGCACGAAGAGTTCAAGCGGCGGATCAAGACCCAGACCGTGCTGTCTTCCGCGGAAACTGCCGCGATGCTGTTCTGGGCCCTGCTGGCCAGATCACGATGCACGGTGGACGGTTGGCAAAGCCTCGCCGAGAAGCCTTCCGATCAAATCATTGACCTTCCCGCATGATCAGATAAGTTGATGCCGCTGGAGAGTGCCGGAATGAAGTCCGTTTGCATTATTTCTTTCAGTTATCGGCCTTGAAATGCACACCCAAAAATTCGATACAATGCCTCGGTCAATGCAAATTCTTCATATCGTTGCGTCGTTGGATCCGGCAACAGGCGGCCCAGCAGAAGGCGTTATGTGCATGAGCCAGATAATTGCGCGGCTCGGTCATCGGGTGGATGTTGTTTGTCTCGATGCGCCGGATGATCGATGGATTGCCGCTTCCCCCTCAAATATATTTGCCCTTGGGAAGCGTTATCTGGGTCCGGCAAAACTCAATCGCTGGCTTCCCTGGAGGCGGTACCGATATTCGAGTCGCCTGGCTCCCTGGCTGGTAGAGAATGCTTACCGTTACGATGCCATCATCGTCAATGGACTTTGGAATTATTGTGCGTTGGCGGCGCGCCGCGCTTTCAGCGGAACTTCCGTGCGTTATTTCGTTTACACGCATGGAATGCTCGATCCCTGGTTTCACAGAACCTATCCCCTGAAGACGATGCTCAAACAGGTCTTCTGGTGGTTTAGTGAGGGGCCGCTCCTCGCTGGCGCTCAGGCGGTGCTTTTCACGACGGAAGAGGAGCGCATTTTGGCGCGAAACGCCTTTAGGCCCTATCGATGTCGCGAAGCCGTCGTCGGTTATGGCACCGCGGACGTGAGCGGGGATCCGCAAGAGCAGATCGCGGCATTCCGCTCAAGGCTCCCCCAATTGATCGATCGCCGTTATCTTTTGTTCCTCAGCCGAATCCATGCGAAGAAGGGCTGCGATCTTCTGATCAAAGCTTTTGCCAATTCGGCAGTCAAAGATCCAGCTCTCGACCTCGTCATGGCCGGGCCGGACCAAGTCGGCTGGGCCACTGAACTCAAGAAAAACGCGGCGAACCTAGGTGTCGCTGATCGGGTCCATTGGCCCGGTATGCTGATGGGTGATGCCAAATGGGGCGCTTTCCACGATTGCGAGGCGCTCGTTTTGCCCTCCCATTCGGAAAATTTCGGTATAGTTGTGGTTGAAGCAATGGCGTGTGGCAAACCTGTTCTGATTACGAATAAGGTCAACGTGTGGCGCGAAGTAGAAGAGGGTGGCGGGGGAGTGGTTGCAAACGACGACTTGCGTGGGATTGAACAACTGCTCGAGCTTTTTCTGGCGCTCTCGGAAACAGAACGGAATCAGATGGGCGAAGCAGCACGCGCTACGTTTCTTAGGCATTTCACGTTCGAAAAAAATATTTCAAGGTTGATGCTCAATATCGCCCAACCGCAGTAAACGATCGGCCAGCGCGGCGTCGGGACGGCAGAACCGCAGGCCGTCTAGCCTCAGGACCCATTAACCTTTTTTCGGATTCCCAAAGGAAGGAAGATTTGATTCAGTTCTGGCCGGAGGCGGCCATGAGCAAGATTTTTATGTTGACGCACAAACGATTGAATCGGATCAAGCCATATTTTCCGTGGTCGCATGGCAAACCGTGTGTGATGATCAGGCGGGTGTCAGGGGGATCATGTACGTCATCAAGAACGGCTTGCAATGGAGGGATGCAGCAAGCTACGCTTGTTGGAAACCTTAAGCCTGCTCCGCTCAAAGACTGGCGCCGAATCGCCATGCGCTATGACCGCTGCGCTCAACTTCGTTCCGGCCGCCCACCAGTTGGCTGGTTTGCCTGCGGACAAAGAGAGCGAAGTGTTTCGTCCGCGCCAGCAGGTTTCCGTGACGTGACCAATTACAATGCGGTGTTCGCTCGCCGCGGCCGTCCCTCTTACATACACCGCCAAGGGATGCATGTGTCGTATTGAATTTGGACGCCGTGCGCCCCGGATTCGAAGGCTATCTGGAAAAAATTCGCGAATATCTTAAGCGAGGCGGTTGTGCAGATCATGTAATCTGCTGCGGCGTTGTTCGGAAGGAGGATCGCCAAGCATTTATGAAAACCTTGATCTTTTCGTATGTCCAAGCCGCTTTGAGTCATTTGGCTCACACCACTGGAGGCTCTGTGGTAGGGAATACCTGTGGTCGGCAGATCGGGGGTTACGAGTTCCTTCCAGCAGATGCCCCAGTCTACGCGCTTGAGTCTCTATGCGCCGAGTCGCGAACGTCTTGAGCAGTCTAGTCCCTGAGCTGGCTCAGATCGGAAAGCGCGCTCGGCGCTTTCGGGGCAAGAGGTTTCCCGCGCTTAGCGGCTCAGCTCATGCCCAGCTTTTTGAATCGGCGCTTTTTTCAAGGCGCGTCACTCCATAGGACAAAATGCTGAACCATCGGTCGCGGAAAACCTAGTCCCATAATTCGCCACGTTGGGGTCACTCGCTATTTGAGGAAAATGGTCGTGCCGCGAATTTTGCGAAAATCGCGCAAGCTGTTTTGCTTAATCCGAGACTCGTTCTTCCGTCGCGCACTTATCCGTGATGGTGTAGCTGCCGGCATCGAGCACGCGCCGCTTCTTCGCGCGCGGAAATTCAGTATCATAGTGGACGTTGGTGCGAACCGAGGGCAGTTTTCGCTTGCGGCGCGGCGATGGCAGCCGTCGGCCAGGATTGTGGCGTTCGAACCGCTGCCAACGCCCGCAGAAACTTTTCGCAGATTGTTTGCCGCAGACAAATTGGCGGTTCTGCATGAGGTTGCGATTGCCCCTGTGATCGGCGAGGCAATAATTCAGGTATCGCGGCGGGATGATTCATCATCATTGCTTCCCATATCAAAACTGCAAACAAAACATTTTCCTGGTACTGAAGCGATTACAACGGCAAAGGTCCGGACTGCACCGCTCACGAATTTTTTGGCGGCGCCCGAGCTAGCGGACGGGGCACTGCTGAAGATTGATGTTCAGGGATTCGAGCTTGATGTTCTTGCGTCGTCGACAAGACTTCTCCCCTATTTTGACTGTGTTTATCTTGAGGCCTCGTTCGTACCACTCTACGAAGGCCAAGCGTTGGCAGATCGAATCATCGCATTTCTAGAGCAAAGAGCTTTCCGGCTAACGGGAGTCTTTAATGTTTCAGAGGACCACCGCACAGGCCTAGCACTGCAGGCTGACTTCCTATTTGCAACGGATAAATGATATCAAGTCCCCGAAAGTGTGGCTCTTCAACGATTCCCGAATTAGCTGGTCGTCCGCGAAAAACGATAGAAAGGCGCGATTTTCAGGGCCCTTCCGATCGGCATTGGCAAAATGCGCGAGGAGTGCGCCCCTGAGGCCGGACAGGATTAGGCTTCGATTTTGACCCTCTGCCGGTGGTGATCTTCGAACTGCGCGGGGCTTAGATAGCCGAGCGCAGAGTGGAGCCTCCGATGATTGTAAGCCTCGTCGAGGAAGCGGGGAAGATCGGCGGTTACGTCCTCGAATGTTTCGTAGTCCATCAGATACACTGCCTCGACCTTCAACGTCTTCATGAAGCTTTCCGCCTTGGCGTTATCGTAAGGATTGCCACGGTGGCCCATGGAGCCAACGAGGCCATGTGTGGCGAGGAGCTGTCGGTAATCGGCCGACGCATATTGCGAACCGCGATCCGAGTGGTGAATGCAGCCCTTCGGCGGATTGCGATCGTGGATCGCCGACTTAAGCGCCGCGATCGCCAGACGCGCATCAATCGAGCGGCTGATCGCATAGCCCACCACGCGGCGCGACCACGCATCGAGGATCACGGCCAGGTACACGAAGCCCGTCTCGATCGCGATGTAGGTTATGTCCGCGACCCAGAGCTGATTGTCGCGGGCGAGATCGGGAAAAATCGGACTCTCGTGATCGCTGTTGGTCGTGATGACGTACCGTCGGCGGCGCTTGGGTTGCAGGCCGTTCTCGCGCATGAGCCGGCGGATCTTCTTGCCGTTGACGACAAAACCCTGGTGGCGCAACTCGGCGCGGACCCGCCGATAGCCGTAAGTCTCGAACTCATCGCAGATAACGACGATTTTCGCGACGAGTTCGACGTCGCCTACCGGTGCGGCCGGCACATCATAGAAAGTGGAGCGCGATAGAAAGTGGAGCGCGGCATGGCCATGGCTTTCATCCTCCGAAAGCCCAGCTACCAGGTCAATTCCCTAGGCCCATCCTGTCCGGCCTCAGGGGCGCACTCCAGAATGATGAGAATTTTGAACATCATCACCGGATCAAATGGCGGGCGCCCGCCTTGCGTCCCGTCCGAATAGGTGAGCGCTGCGTTCAGTTCCGGGCGAAACGCCTCGAATTCCACCGCAGCCTCGAATGCCTCGAGCTGGTCACCGAGATCGCTCAACCGCTTCAAGCGATCATCGACATCGAAAAATCCGGCCTGCCTTCGCATCGAATCATCTCCAATCCATCCGTCACAATGCAATCAGAAAGGCAGAATTGGCGAGGTTCTTAGAAGCATCCACGTTATGAAATCGGCGCACGTTGCAAGATCCGGAGGCGCCGTCTATACTTCTAGCGAGGCGATCGATCCTGACGCCCAGTCGGTCCGAATGACCGAAGGGGCGAGGACGACGTCCACCTTCCGTACAGAGAAGCCAGCCACTCGCTGATGGGAGGAGTGCCGAATGAGCAATACGAGCAGGCCCGCATCCAACGCGACTCCCAAAGCGAGCGCACCTGATGCCGGCGTAACGTGCATCGATCATGGCTGAAAACCTCGCCCGTCAGCTCATCGCAGAGCACCTAATCGAAGGCGAGATTCGTCCGGACGCGGAAATCGCGCTCAAGATCGATCAATTTCTGCTGCACGTTGGGACCGGTCCGCTATGCGCTCTCCAGCTTGAGGCCATGGGCGTGGAGCAGGTATGCGCCGAGACGGCGGTCGCCTATGTCGATCATCTCCTGGTCGAGGCCGACAGCAAGAATGCCAATGATCACATATTGCTCCATCGCGCCGCCGGCCTCGGTGATCTGATGCGGCGCGCCAAGATGATCCGGCGCGATATAAAATCGCCCCGCCGGAGAGAGCACGGCGACCGGCAAATCGCCGATCCACGCGGTCTCCCACAGAGGGTTGCCGTTGCCGTCGTATTTGCCGGCCGGATGGCCCGCCTCGTCATAGACGAAGGAGAATTCCGGAACGCTCACATTGATCTGCCCTATGCGCTGCCCGAGACCGTTGATCAGCCAGCTCGTGCCGATCGCTCCGACAAAAGCCTCCGTCTGACGATTGCGCGCGTCGTAGGCGAAGCTGTACCCCGAAAACGGCGTCGCATAGGAGAGCATGTTGCCGCTAGCGTCGTAGGTAAAACCTCTTTTTATTTAGTTAGATATATTGACAACTCAAGTGTTGCTTTGAGAATGCTAACATATTTAATTATACTATTTGATACTTTAACCCTTTTACTTACTTTGTTGCTTTTAAAGTAAATAGGCATATCAAAAACAATATCTACATCTCTTTCTTTCTGCAGCGCCTCAAAATGCTCATCGTTTCTTAAAAGCGTCGCTACTTTCGATATAACTCTCCCGTTGAACTGCACGACCCAGTGCCCATCCTTCATCTCGAACTTGCGCGAAGCTAGTTCGGTAACCTGTGGAGGCAGGGAGACGGAATCAGCTTTATTCCTGAATTTAAGATAAAAGACCATATCTTCAGGCATTATGTAACCTATGGCGCGTCGGGTTTACCGATGAAACACCAATAATCATGAATATCACAAGCCTCTCCAAAGGTAAGATCAGGATCGCCAGGTAACTTGTAACATCGATGATACCAACGCCAAAATCGTTTCGGGAGCCCATACCGGTTATCTAATCCGCTCGGATCGCTGTTCACCAGCGGATTCCCCTCGGCATACGTATACGTATTGATCCCGCCCTCGATGCCGATGGGGTCGCTTTCGATGTAGCGGCCCGTCCTTGGGTCGTAGTCGCGGAAATAATTGTAATGCAGGTAGGTGGCCTGGTCAAAGAATTGCCCCGGAAAGCGGAGCTCGTAAGTGAAGGCGCCCATTGGGGCGCCATTGCCGAAGGGGTCATGGTTCCACTGCCAGACCACCGCGCCGCCGGCCTCGGTGATCTGATGCGGCGCGCCAAGATGATCCGGCGCGATATAAAATCGCCCCGCCGGAGAGAGCACGGCGACCGGCAAATCGCCGAGCCACGCCGTCTCCCACAGAGGGTTGCCGCCGCCGTCATATTTGCCGGTCAGATGGACCGCCTCGTCATAGACGAAGAAGAATTCTGGAACGCTCACGTTAATCTGCGCTACGCGCTGGCCCAGGCCGTTGATCAGCCAGCTCGTGCCGATCGCTCCGACAAAAGCTTCCGTCTGACGATTGCGCGCGTCGTAGGCGAAGCTGTAACCAGAGTACGGCGTTGAATAAGAGAGCATGTTGCCGGTGGCGTCATAGGTGAAACTCCCGGCCCAACTGCCGCCGATGCCGGCCAGACGATTGCTGGCGGGGTCGATATTATAGGCCAGCGAAACAGGCGGCGTTGCATTGTCGAGATAACTCGCCCGGTTGCCGTTCGCATCGTAAGAGTAGGTTTGGGTGGCCGCGCCGTTCGCATAAATAGCCAAGCGGTCGAGCGCGTCATAGCTGAAATCTTGGGCGGGCTGCCCCGTCTCCGTGCGGCCGGTAATGCGGCTCGCCGCGTCGTAGCTAAGCGCGATAGTGTCGCCGGCGCCCAGCGCCAAACCGGCAATCCGCCCGTCCAGATCGATGGTGCGTTGATAGACGGCGCCGTTGTGCGCCGTCCATCCCGCCGCCATGCCGAAAGGCAGGTAGGTCACGCCCGCGACCAGCCCCCGCCGGTCCCCAACACGCTGCTGCTTATCCGGCCCGCGGCGTCGTAGGCATACACAATTTGCCTGCCCGACGGATAAGCGATGCTCGCCAAACGCCCGCCGGCGTCATAGCCATAGGTCATCGTCAGGGTCACCGCGCCGGCGGTCTGAATTTTCTGCGTCACGTGGCCATTGGCGTCATAAGCGTAGCCGGTCGAGCCGGTCACGTCCGTGATCATGCTCAGGCGCCCGATGCCGTTGGCGCCCTGATCATATTGCCAAGCGGCGCTCGTGCCGTCGGCGAACGCCGCGTGCGTCCTGCGGTTCAGCGCATCGTAGCTGTACGTCGCCGTGTTGCCGCGCGCGTCGGTCGAAGTGATCACATTGCCGGCGGCGTCGAATGTTCTGTTGGTGGCGCCGGTATCGGGGCTCGCGAGCTGCAATTGATCGTCGAGCCCATCCCACGCGTAGGCCGTCAGCAAATTGCGCGGATCGAGCACCCCGGTCAGGTGATCGTTGGCGTCATACCTATAAGACGTGATTCCGCCGTTCGGGTCGATCCCATGCGACAAACGATTGAGCGCGTCATAATTGTAATTGGCCGCATCACTGAGCGGATCGGTCACTGTCGTCAGATTGCTCTGCTTGTCATAGGCGTAAGCGGTCGTCTGGCCCCGTCACCGAGATGAGATTTTGGGCGCTGGTTGTCGCGGTGTAACCGTAGGTGAACGTCCTGCCGTCAGGAGTGCCGAGCGTCTGCAACAGACCGTTAGCGGCATAGGTGAAATTCAGCGTTCGGCCGTACAGAGTCGGTAACAGAGGCAAGCTGTTGATTGCTGGCGTTATAGGTCAGGGTTTGCGTATAGCCATTGCGTGCCTGGATAATATTAAGTAGGGCGGCATTTATCGCGCTGGAATTAGTATAAGTTTCAACCGAATTGTTCGGAGTGGTCAGAGTCCAGGTCGAGCCGGAATTGGTGAGCGTGTAAGCAACATCGCTGTCGGGGTCCACGTGGTTCCGTTTAGGGTAAATATCAGGGTTTGACCATCGGCGCGTTGAACACCAACGGAAGACGAGGAGTAGAACCAGATAAAGCGGTCGTAGGTTGAACGCCAGTTTGCACCTAATTCTGCCAACGTATTGGTGCGGCTGTTGTAATAGCGCGTGAAATCGAGCGTGTTTTGTCCTGCCGTCTTATAGTCCGTGGCGGAATAGAACATATTGCCGGAATTAATGTTGATAGGCTCCCCGCCGAACGCTTTGCCGAGAGGATCCGGAGCACCGCATGGGCAATTATTGCCGCACCCGGCAAGCTTATTAGGCATAGCTCCATTAACCGGTGAGCATCCGCCTGGCGTGTTGGCATCAGAGACGAAGCCAGGAGGACATAATGCCTGGACAAGCTTCGAGTATTGAGTGTGGAGATACTCAATGTTACAATACAGATTATTTGGGGGTATGTAGGGAGTCAGGAAGTAGTAGGGGGAATTGTAGAATCCCGCTATCGACTGGCAAGCGGCTTCGGCGGACGGAGCCTCGCACGTTGCCAGATGAGGAAAACATGGAACCCAGTAGGCTTGCGACTGGCCGGGCGAAAGCAGTATCGCCGCCATCAAGGCAAAACCTGCCAGGCGCGCGTGCATGTGAATAAGACAGAAATTGAACGACCAGGACTTCAGCGAATCCGGCCGCCGGATTATCCCCCATAGCCCACCCCGTTTTTTTTTGTCTGAAGTATTCGACTTTTGGGTAATACCCCGAGCGCCGGTCGAGCGCTGATAGGCGATGAGCTAAGCCGATGGTCGTATTTTGTCTGATCATTTTTGATCAGCGCGCGCCGTGCTTGTGCGTCGTGGTGGATTTTAGCCTAAGCGGCGGCGGTCGCGGCGGCGACCAGCTTGCGCGCTTCGATCGCGCTGATCGGATGGCCGAAAGCATAGCCCTGCGCGTATTCGCAGCCGAGCTGATAGAGCTCGATGGCGTCCGATTCCGTTTCGACGCCTTCAGCAACGACCTCCATCCCGAGATCATGAGCGAGTGTCACGATCGAGCGCAGGATGACGGGCCTCGCCCCTGTCCCATTCTGGCGCACGAACGACTGATCGATCTTGATCGTATCGAACGGAAACCTTTGCAAATAGGCTAGGGAAGAATAGCCGGTGCCGAAATCGTCGAGCGAAAGGCCGGCGCCGAGCTCGCATATGCGGGTCAGCATTTGCGCGGCATATTCCGGATTCTCCATCACCAGGCTTTCGGTCAATTCGAGTTTTAAGGTGCCGGGACTTACATTGGCCCGGGTCAGCACCGCCCTGACGTCATGCAGGAGATCGTGGCGGAGCAATTGCCGCGAGGAAACATTGACGCTGGCGAAAATCGGCGGATCGACATCGAGCGCGTGTTGCCAGGCGGAAAGTTCGCGCGCGGTGCGCTCCAGCGCGAAAATCCCGAGATCGACAATCGTGCCGTTCTCCTCGGCGAGAGGAATGAATTCGGCGGGGCCGAGCCGTCCCAGACGCGGATGATTCCATCGGAGCAACGCTTCAAAGCCCGCGACCGCGCGGTCCCCGAGCCGGACGATCGGTTGGAACAGAACTGTGATTTCGCCGCGGTCAAGCGCGTGCCGCAAGTCCGCTTCGAGACCGAAACGATCCGAGCGCAACGTGCGCATCGAGGGCCTGAACACTTCGATGCGATTGCCGCCCATGCGCTTGCCATGCCGCATCGCGATTTCGGCATCCTTCAGCATGTCTTCGCGCGTCCCGTGCAATTGTGGATCATAGAGCGCGAGACCGATCGAGGCGCTGAGCGGAATTTCCTTGTTGCTGACGGTCACGGGAGTCGACACGACGCGGCGAACCAGATTGGCGAAAGCGCTGATCTGAGCGGTCTCGAATTCCGAAACGATCAGGACGGCGAATTGGTCGCCGGAGAGCCGGGCCAGCGTATCCCGTGGTTTCAGGACCCGGGCCAGCCGCCGCGCGAGCGTGAGCAGAATGGAATCGGCGGCGGAAAGCCCAGCGGCCTCGTTGATTTGCTTGAACCGGTCGATGTCGATGCTGATGATGGCGGGGCGGACGCGATTGTCGGTTTGCGCGAGCGCTAGGACCGCGTCGACGCGATCGAAGAAAAGCTCCCGGTTCGGCAAGCCGGTCAGATTGTCGTGCACGGCGTCGTGCAGAAGCCTTTCCTCGGCGATCTTTGCCTCGGTGATGTCCATGAGGGTGCCAACAATACGGACCACCTCGCCGTCGGTCCCGACGACGGGACGTGCCTTCATGCGGAACCAGTAATAATCCGCGCCGTCGGCACGCAAGCGGAATTCTTGATTGATCCGCCCGCGCCTCTGCTCGAGCATCGTATCGAGACAGGCGCGGAACCGATCCCTCTCGGTTGGATGCAAGACGTCGAGCCAGGCCGCGGCCGGCCCTTCGAGCGCGCCGTGGGCAAGGCCCAATTGAACCTCGACCTCGGGACTGACATAGACGCGGTCGGCCGCCACGTCCCAGTCGAAAATTACGTCGCCGCTGCCGGTCAGGGCGAGAGCCTTGCGTTCTGTTTCCGATAGAGCGCCGGTCCCAAATGCGCTTCCGGCGAAGGCGTTTTGCATGATCGTGAAACCGATGAGCATGACGATGAGCACGAGGCCACCGACCAGGGCCGGCGAGACAAGATCGTTGGTCAACGTTCCGGTGACCGTGAAGGCCGCGCCGATGACCCAAATCAGGAGCAGCAACCAGGTCGGAATCAGCATGATGGCGCGGTCGTAGCCATGCATCGCCAGATAGAGCACGAGGACGAACCCGGCGCCCGCGATCGTCGCAAGCGAGATGCGCGCAACCCCCGCCGCGACCGGCGCATCGTAGACGGCAAGGCCGGCGAGAGCGGCGAGAAAAATCAACCATGCCGCCGCCACATGCGAAGCCCGCACGTGCCAGCGGTTGAGCTTGAGATAGGCGAACAGAAAAACTAGCAGCGTCGCCGAGAGGGTCGTTTCGACGCAGGCGCGCCAGATGCGATCGGATTGGCCTTGGGTGCCGAAGATCTTGCTCCAGAAACCAAAGTCGATGCAGGCATAGGCGAGCACTGTCCAGGCGAGCGCGGCGGCGGCCGGAAAAATCACCGCGCCCTTGACGACGAAGACGATGGTGAGAAAAAGCGCGAGCAGCCCCGCGACCCCGATGACAATGCCCTTATAGAGGGCAAGGCTCGTCATTTTGCTTTTGTAGGCGTCCGGTTCCCACAGATAGAGCTGGGGCACGTTCGGGGTCCGCAGTTCCGCAATATAAGTGACGGTAGTGCCGGGATCGAGGGTCAGGCGAAAAACATCGGCGTCCGCGCTTTCGTCGCGTTCAATCGGAAATCCTTGGCTCGCGGTAATCGCGGAAATGCGCGAAGCGCCGAGATCGGGCCAGATCACGCCGGAGCCGACCAGCCGGAAATGCGGCGCGACAAGCAATCTTTCGATTTGTTCGCTGGTATCGTTGGTGAGCGCGAAGACGATCCAATCCGGGCGTGTCCCTTCGTCCCGCGCCCGCACCTCGATGCGGCGAACGATGCCGTCGGAGCCGGGCGCGGTCGAGACGACAAGACGGTCGCCGTCGGAATGATAAGTCTCAAAAGCCTTGGTTAGATCGATGGCTTGCGACTCGATCGGCACGCGCACCGATTCGATGGCCGTTGCCGGGGAAAGCCCCGCCGCGAGCGCCAAGAGCACGAAAAGGAAACGCAGATACCGCATCATGCTCGACAAAAAGTATCTATCCCGCTTGCTGGGCCGGATCCGCGATCATCGCGGTTCGCACCAGTTTCGGCAAGGATTGGTAAGGCTTATGGAGCCGCGCGGCAAGAGCGGCGCCGAGCCCCGCCACGGACGGGTGAGGAATTATGAGAAGATGCTGATCGGCTTGGCGATGGTCACCGTGCCGTAGCCGGCCGGATCGAGCACGTCGATCTCGCCGCCGGCGGCGGTCTGGGTGAGCGCAAAAGCAAAACTCCGGCAAGGCGCTGTAACCGGGCAGGCGCCACTGTCCGTTCCCTTTCCGGAAACAAACGTCCAGTTTGGTCCCGCCTGCGCCAGCGCGGCGGAAAGGCCGCAGGTGAGCAGAGCCCCGGCGATGGTTGGTAACGATGCGGCCTTCATCATGGAATGTCCTCCAAGCAACATGAATTAGGCCGACGTCGATATCCCGGCGCATTCCGCGCGCGCATGCATCGCGATAGCGGGGCAGAGCCCGCGCCTACCATTCCCCTGTGCCGGGCGCGGATGCGCCGGACGGTTAGGTCGCTTCCGTCGACCCCGCGCTGAACATCGCGTGCACGATTTGGCCAATATACGCGGCAAAAATTGTTTCGCCGAGAACCAAGAGAGTCTTGAATTGGTCAAAATCGGCAATTCCTAGATTATAGGCCTTTACGATGATAATCGTAAGAAGATAAATTACAAACATTAAAGTCATTGTACATGATATTATGACAAATCCTAGCGAATATGTTTTCTGGTTTCGTTGGTCTATTTCCCTATTAACTATGATATCCTTGACAATCGCGGATGTATAGACTGACGTAATCGGAAGAAATATGGAAATTGTTGACGTTGCCTCCGAAAATGTGAAGCCGCTACGAAAATACATAACCAATATAAGAATTATTATAGAAAAATGTCCAATAAGAATAATTGATGAAACGATCGATTTTAGAACATACTGTTTCATGTGATGCGCTTTGCATTTATTATTGTTGTAGATTGGCGAATGTTCTTTTCGTAAATCTTGATAAGTCGGGTAAGTAGTCTTTTTCCATAAATTCGTAGGCACTTGTGGCTGGTGGTAAATCGCCTGTCCCAGAGGCGTAAAAGCCCTCAACGATCGCCTTGCCCTTGCCAGGCTCAGAAATGGCGAGATTGATTAGTAGCCGTTCCCAATAGTTATGCCCGCTCAATACGATACCCCGAAGGCCATTAATCTCAAGAGCAATCACGTACCTGTGTCGATCAATTACGTTAACCTGGGACGGCTTTGGATATTTTTTCTTCAGTATAGCGACAACGTCTTCAAGGTCAACTGACGGATGGATGCTTGCAGATGGGGCCGGAAGGGTAATATCAGGATGACCAATGCCAAACTCTGTGTCAGCTGATTTCGTACAGGAATAATCCTCCCTTCCAACGTGAGTGAAAAGCCCGCTTGCTTGCAGAATGTCAACCCAGTCCCATTCTCGCCCGACCGGAACCGTAATCTTTGTCAATTCGACACCATCGATTGATTTTGCTTCCAATCCGTAGTCACGAATAAGCGCAACTGCCCGGGCGCGATCACTTTCCTGGAACTCGGCGGTCACTACTCCTGGAGTGTGCGGCGCTGGAGGGCACTTATTGATGAATTCCTTCTTTGCGTCCTCAAGATCCTGCATTTGCTGCTGGAATTGCTCGTAGGAGAGGAGGCCGTCTTTCTTTAACTGCCAAAGAACCTCTTCTTTTCTGGCGAGTTCCGCATCCGTGGCGATCGGGACGCTCTTAAAGTCTGGCTGTGCGTCAGGTTTAAGCGACCCGGTGGGGTTCTGGTCAACCGGCGGCGGGTTCCGCGGAAATTCCGCACCTTTGGCGGCTGGGCGACCGGTAGAGTCTGACGGTCCGGCGGATCGCTGCTCAATGATTGGAGCAGCGTTCTCACCCAGCGGCACCGGTGCCGCGGCGGCTTCGAGCATTGCATAGGCATCGACGATGCCGGCGATAGAACTCCCGTCCAAATCGTCCGGGCTCAAATGTTTGGCCGTCTGGACCAAAAGGTCACGCACAGTTTTGGGATCGAGATCAGGTTTGGCATCGAGTAGGAGGGCGACGACGCCGGTGACCTGTGCGGCCGCCATCGAAGTGCCAGAATCGTACCTGTAGGCGCCAGCGGGCGCGGCGGCAAAAATATCGACGCCAGGTGCCGCTACGCACGTAGTCGTGCAACGGCTGGCATCCTTGAAAATAGCGTCCGTCCGATCGGTCGCCGTTACCGGGATGACATTTTCGTAGGCGGCAGGATAGGAAGGCTTTGCCGCCTTGCCCTCGTTGCCGACGGCGGCGATGAAGATCACGCGCCGGCGTGTTCCCGCAGAGACCGCTCGCGACAGATAAGGATCGGGTGGCCCCGCGAAGCTCATGTTGACGACCCGTGCCTTGTGCTGCACTGCCCAGTCGGTCCCAATCAGAAGATCATACGTCGTGCCGAACACTGCGGTCCTGCCGCTGCCCTTGGCGAACGCCCGGACAGCAAGAATGTGCGCTTGCGGCGCGACACCTGTGAGCGCGGCGTGGGAAGCAATAATTCCGGCGACTTCGGTGCCATGAACGGTTCCCTCAGCCAAGTTGCCAGGCATGGCCTTTTCCCCGTTGCCGCCATCAATGGCGTCGAAACTCTCGGTGATTGCGCCCGAAAACTCGGGATGGGTCGAATCGATGCCGGAATCGATGACCGCGATGAGCGTCTTTTCGCCATTTGAAATCGTGTGGGCTTCAATCAAATGCATTTCGGGAACGGCATACTGGGCCTCCGCGAAGCGCCCGTTTTGCCCGCCTTGGAGGCGATAGAGATAGTTTGGCTGAACCGTCGCTATTCGAGCGTCTCTTTCGAGGGCGGCGACAACCGTGGGCACGGATCGCTTGTCCTTGATCTTGTAGCGGTACAGCGTTGTCCCGATGAGCTCGAGGGATTGTGACGCTAGCCGTTGCAGCCGTTGCCGCCGCGCGATCTCATCGATCGTTTGCGGCGAAATGCCCGCGCGGACTTCGAACAAGACCTCATCCGGAACGTAGCGATGCTCGTCTTTGGGCGGAACGCCGCTGGGACGCGGGCCAGACACCCGGGCGATCTGTGGGGGTTCCGTGGGAGGCGGCGGGGCCGCATGCTGGTTCGTGGGCGGCTTCGGCGCCTGAGGAGACGGCGGCCCCGCCTGATTGCCACTATTATCTGGTGGTGGCGAACGCGGCGGAAGATTGGGGTTCGGGATCACAGTTGGCGGGACGAGGACCGGATAAGGAAGGACGGCGATCCCAGGCTGGACGGGGACCGGTAAAGGATAGGGATCGGGAGATGGCAGCGGAGAAGGGATACCGCAGGGCGGTTGTGCTTTGGCCACCAGTCGTTTTGGGGCCGACGTTATAGTTGGGCCATTAGTAATTGCTGGCGGCACCGAGAGAAATCCACCGCCGCCGCCACCGCAAGGCAGTTGTCCTTGGCCCACTGGCCCGGTAGTGCCTGCGGGCTGCGTCGGGTTCGTGGGCGGCTTCGGCGTCTGAGGCGGTGGCGGCTTGGGCGGCATCCCGACAGCTGTGCTCGTCGTCCCTCCTCGGCCTGTCTTCGTCACGCCGCCTGCGCCCTCGCCGACTGCGAACGCTCCTTGGCTGGTCGTCGTCCCGCCACCTGCGCCGTAGCCGTGGCTCGGCGATGCTGCTTGGCCGGTCTTCGTCCCGACGACTGCGCCCTGTGGCACTGCTCGGCCGGTCTTCGTCCCAACGACTGCAACCGCCCGCCGTCCCGGCGGTACTTCCGTGGTGCCAACCTTCGACGGATGTCCTTGGCCCCGCCATGGGGAGTCAGTTGGTCGACAAGGGCCGCCGCCGCAGTTACGGCGCGCTGGGAATTCCCGCGTGCCAACCTGAGACGGTTGTCCGTGGCTAGGCCAATGACCGTAATTTCGTCGCCCCCCGCCGTCGGCGCCGAGAGGGGATTGTTGGCGCAACTGCGACTGTCCGCTGTGCTGTCCCCACGGAGGCCCTCCTCGGAAGCCTCGTCCGGCAAAGCCAGGCCCGCCGTGGGACATGAACCCCGGCGGACCCGATCCACGGCCGGTCCCATAACCACCCCCGAAACCGTGGTGCATCAATCCCGGCAGCCCCAATCCTCCTCCGATCCCAAAGCCCCCGAAACCGATCATCTGCGCTGCGGCGGGGACCGGCACAATTGCAAGCCCGGTACAGAAAAATAGGGCGGGACAGAGCCGTGCAAATGACGATAATTGAGGGAGCGTAAACCGCGTCCTCGCAAAGCGGCCTTCGTAGGGAGTGCCTTTTTCCATCGCTCGCCTCCAAGATCCCTTGCGTGACCCCACTTTAACGGGGGGCATCACAATTTATTCATTCAAATAAATCCCCTATCGGCCGGATTGATTGTCACGAAACCGTTTCCTGCGCACCCCCTGTTCAGGGGGTGCCGGGGTTGCTAATCGCCACCGCGTGCGGCGGCGCCGAAGGGAGGTCCGATGGAGGTTGGTCGAACCGTTGATGGACAAAATTGGCCATGGTTATCCCTCGCCAGTAATCACACTTAACGGCCACCGCCAAAGGTTCAGCCTCGATGCGCAAAAAAACCGCCCGCTTTTTCGCCATGAAGCGGAACGGCCAGCCGATCGCCGTGCTGACCGGGTACGACGCGCCGACGGCCAAGGCCGAGGAGGCCGCCGGCGTCGATATCATTCTCGTCGGCGACAGCGTCGGCACCAACATGCTGGGCTACGCCAGCGAGAGGGAGGTCACCCTCGCCGACATGCGCCACCACGTCGGCGCCGTGCGCCGTGGCGCGCCCAAAATCACGATCATCGCCGATTTGCCCTATCGCAGCTATGACACGCCCGAGATCGCGGTGAAAAGCTCGAGCCTCCTGATCGAGGCGGGAGCCGACATCGTGAAATTTGAAGGCGCGCGGCCCGAGATCGTCGAACCCCTTGCAAGGGCCTCGATCGAGGTTTGCTGTCACCTAGGGCTTGAGCCGCAGCACCATGACGACAGGCGCCTCAAGGGCCAAAAGGCGGAGGACGCAGCGCGGCTGCTCGCCGATGCGATGGCCCTCGACAGGGCCGGAATGGCGATGCTTGTTCTCGAACTCGTGCCGGAAGAGGTCGCCGATCAAGTGACAAGATCCATCGCCGCGCCGACGATCGGGATCGGCGCCGGACGCAAAACCGATGGGCAGGTGCTTGTTATTTCCGATGTGCTCGGCTTCACGCCCGCTAACTACCATCACAACCGGCGCTACCAGGAAGTAGGCCAGCTCATGCTGGAGGCGGCAAAAGCCTATGTCTTGGATGTGCGTTCCAGAAATTTTCCGGCCGAGGCGAATAGATTTTGCATGGACGCGGACGAGCTCGCGATCTTTCTTAGGGACAAGCCGTAAGCCTTATCCGCCAAGCATTCTCTTCACGAGCACGCTGGCTTTCGCAAAATCCATCCGGCCCGCAAATTTTCCCCTGAGCGCGCCGACCACTTTTCCCATGTCCTTGATGGAGGAGGCCTTGGTCTCGGCGATGGCGGCGGCGATCGCCTGGGGCACTTCCGACTCGCTCAGCTGTCGCGGCAAAAAGCCCTGGATGATCGCGATTTCCTCGCTTTCTTGCGTCGCGAGGTCCACGCGGCCCGCTTTTTCGTAGATCTCTTGCGATTCCTTCCGGCTTTTTGTCATCTTCTGGAGAAGCGCCAATATATCTTCGTCGGACACGGTTTTACCCTGCCCTCGCGCCTCGATATCCTTGTCCTTGAGCGCGGCCATGATCATGCGGATCGTGCCGACGCGGCGCTTTTCGCCGGCCTTCATTGCTACCTTTAGCTCGCTTGAAAATATTTCGCGCATCGCTAGCGCCTCGCCTTTTCATTGAATTTGACGGCAAGCATGGGCCGCTTTATCGAAATGCAGGGAGCGATTTAGAGTGAGCATGACCGGCGAGCAAGAGCAAGCTTTTCCGTTTTGGCGCGAGCCCCGCGCGACCGCCCTCCTCGTTTTGGCGAACGGCATGGTGCTCGAGGGGTTTGGGCTCGGCGCCTCCGGCGCCGCCGTGGGCGAAATTTGTTTCAACACCGCGATGACGGGTTATCAAGAAATCCTCACCGATCCTTCCTACACCGGCCAGATCGTCACCTTCACCTTTCCTCACATCGGAAATACCGGTGCCAATGACGAGGATATCGAGACAAGCAATCTCGCGGCGAGCGCCGGAGTGCGCGGCATCGTCGTTCATGCGCCGGTCACGGGTCCGTCCAATCACCGGGCCAAGGGCGATTTCAATGCATGGCTGAAGAGCCGGGGCATCGTCGGCCTTTACGGCCTCGACACCCGCGCGCTCACTGCCTTCATTCGCGAGAACGGCATGCCAAACGCGGTCATCGCCCATTCGCCAAGCGGCGATTTCGACCTCGATGGCCTGCGGGCGATGGCGCGGGAATGGCCGGGCCTCGAAGGCATGGACCTCGTGCCGGAGGTCACCGCCGCGCAGCGCTACGACTGGACGCAAGCGGCATGGGTGCCGGGGCAGGGTTTTCGTGTCGCCGGACCAGGGAGATACAAAGTCGTCGCGATCGACTACGGGATCAAACGCAATATCCTGCGGCTTCTCACCGAGGCCGGCTGCGCGGTCACCGTCGTGCCGGCGCAGACGCCCGCGGATTCGATCCTCGCAATGCGGCCGGACGGGGTTTTTCTTTCAAACGGTCCGGGCGATCCAGCCGAGACCGGGAAATACGCGGTTCTGGTCATCGAGACTTTCCTGGAAAGGGCGGTGCCAACCTTCGGGATCTGCCTTGGCCATCAGATGCTTGCGCTCGCGATCGGCGCGAAAACCTTAAAAATGCACCAGGGACATCATGGCGCCAATCACCCGGTACAGGACTTTACCACCGGCAAGGTCGAGATCGTGTCGATGAACCATGGTTTCGCGGTTGATGCGGGAAGTCTGCCCGCCAATGCGCGGGAAACTCATCGTTCGCTGTTCGACGGTTCGAATTGCGGTCTCGAAATGACCGATCGCCCGGCGTTTTCGGTGCAGCATCATCCCGAGGCGTCGCCCGGCCCGCGCGACAGCCATTATTTATTTGCCCGCTTCGTCGCAATGATGGAAAAGGCAAGGATGGCGGGGGCGGGACCTTAACTATGGGATGGATGCACCGCCGGCACGCACGCGCTCGACCACATTGCTCGTGCAGTAAGTCTAAATGAGGATCAAAAAGCTAGGACTCGACCCCCCGGCCTGCGGTTTAGGAAACCGCCGCTCTATCGCGCTGAGCTACCGAAACAGCCGCTATTACAAATACAAATCGCCCGCGAAACGCCGGCAGCGCTCGACTCAGCGCTTCGTTTCGAGGTAGAGGCAGATTGCCTGTGTCCGGTTACGTACGTCGAGTTTGCCAAACAAATTGCGCAAATGAAATTTAACCGTATTGATCGACACGCCGAATTCCCGCGCCAACTGGCCATTGCTCTGACCGGTTTCCAATGCGGCAAGAAGATCGCGTTCCCGGTGGGTCAGGCTAGTCAGGGGATCCGGCCTGACCTTATGAATATCCACGAACGGGAACACCATGTCTCCGGCGGCGACCGCCGCGAACACTTCAAGCAGGCGTTCAGGCGGAGAAAGCTTGCTGACGAACCCGGCCCCCCCGAGCCGCAACGTTTCAGCAGGCGCCGTCGTGTCCTTGGTGCCGCTATATACCACGATCTTCGGCGGCGCGGGGCGCTTTGCGAGTGCCTGCAAAATTTGCGTGGCCCGAAGTGGCGGCAACTCCCAGCCGATGACCCCCAGGCTCACCGGAAGCTGGGCCAAAGAACTAAGAAAATGTGCTCCATCGCTCGCCATCAGCAAAAGATTGAAGCGCCTGTCCGGGGTGAGAAGCGCCTCCAACGCACGCAGAACCATTGGGTTCTTATCGGCGATGGCGATGTTGACAGGAAAGATGGACTGCAATCGCCCGGCAGGTCCCGCCTCACGTCCGAAACGCGTATCCATTCGGCCTAGATTGCCATGATTGGTGTCGCCGGTCATGTCATCGGCGTTTAGCGAAAGGCCGAAGGCTAGGGGAACGCGTTCACGGCGGGAACGCGATTGAGAGAGAGCTCGTAAGCCGTCAACCATCTGAATTTGTTTAGCTCCGATCCTCGTCGACATCTCCTGGGCCAAAGGTTTTCTCCCGTTGTTCTTTTTTAGGCGCGCCTCAAGTCATGGTAGCGTGCGAGCGGCATACAAAAAAACGGCGAAACCGCGCGCGCATGGGCGTTGCGCTGGAAAGATACGCCCGCGCGGACAGAATTGTCGTGCCACGCGGTTCGGTTTCGATCGAGCTGGACGCCCCTGAACAGGTTTGCAATCGATCAAGTGGATCATTGATCCGCATTCGCCTGCTGTTTCGGATCGTGCCGTCCCGGATTATCGTAACGTAATTCCTTTTCAAGACACAAGACCATCATGCATCCTGTCGACGCACGATAGCCACCGGCGCTTGCGAGCGCTTAACGGATATCGCACGGAGCAACACCCGGATTGCTCATTTCGAAACAGGCTTGTCGGTTTTCGAAACAGGCTTCTTGTCGGTGAGAACCCACCGCCCATAAAAAAAACAAGCAGCCACAAAGGCAACCGCGCAAATACCGCCTATAGGCGTCCCAACCCAACTCGCAATTTCAAGAAGCTCGCCCATTACCTTCCTCCTTTAGTTTGTTATTTACATGTCATGCGGGATGCACGCACCTACACCTTTGGTACTTTTGCGCCGAGGGCTTCCTCGTCACAAGCAACCAGCTTGGCCAGATGTCATTATTGTAGCAGCTGGATAATTTCCTCGCCGCGAATTTCATTCGCACGCCTGCGGTTTGTGCCTGGCTATCTAGGTTAAGCCTAGATCATGTCCAGTTTTTCCGCTTCCACCTTATAAATTCAATTGGTAGTCCCGGTCAAGCGGCACCGCGCGAAACCGGCGATAGGATCGAGCGGGAAACGCGTTTTTAATTTACGTCGGCTTGGCTCGAACATTCAAGACGGTTGCGAAATTCGCCCGGGCGGTCCAAATAGATGCTGGGAGGTTGGCGGTGGACGCACCACTCGCCAACCGGGTCAGGTCCGGAAGGAAGCAGCCCTAACGAGACCGGGCGGGTCTCTGTCCAGCCTCCCACTTTGCTCGCCTTGCCACAACTTGACTTTGTCCGGCAGGCCGGCCGGGCCGCTCGATATTAGCCCGGCCCCAATCAAGCCTTTCGCCTAACGGGCCTGCGCGATGCCGGACGGTCGCATGGAACCACCTTTGAACGCCCACGACGAAGCCGGTCCCAGGCCGGGATTGGGCACCATCGCCGCGCAAGACCAGACCAGCACACAGGCGGCTGCCTATCGCGTGCTTGCCCGCAAATACCGCCCCGCGCGCTTCGAGGATTTGATCGGCCAGGACGCCATGGTCAGGACGTTGTCGAACGCCTTCGACCTCGAACGCATCCACCAAGCCTATATTCTGACCGGGGTGCGCGGCGTCGGCAAGACGACGACGGCGCGCATCCTGGCCCGCGCCTTCAATTACGAATTGCCCGCGCGCGCCGGGCGCCCCGCTGTGACGCGCCCGGCAATCCATATGCCGGTGCTTGGCGTGCATTGCCAGGCGATCATCGAATTGCGCCATGTTGATGTCATCGAAATGGACGCCGCCTCGCATACCGGGATCGACGACGTGCGCGAAATCATCGAGAGCGTGCGTTACTTGCCGGTCATGGCGCGCACAAAGGTCTACATCATCGACGAAGTGCATATGCTTTCCAAACAGGCTTTCAACGGCCTTTTGAAAACCCTGGAAGAGCCGCCCGATCACGTGAAATTCGTGTTCGCGACAACCGAGATCGAAAAGGTTCCAGTCACCGTGCGCTCCCGCTGCCAAAGGTTCGATTTGCGTCGCGTCGATGCGGGCGTGCTGACCGGCCACCTCGCTTCGATCTGCGCCAAGGAGGCTGTCGCGATCGAGGACGAGGCGCTTAGCCTCATCGCGCGCGCGGCGGAAGGCTCGGTGCGCGATGCGCTGTCGCTTCTCGATCAAGCCATTGCCCATGGCGCGGGTCTGCCCGGCGCGATCGCCGCGGACGCCTTGCGGGCGATGCTGGGGCTTGCTGACCGGGGCCGGATCGTCGATCTTTTCGAAGCCCTCATGCGCGGCCAGATGGCGGAGGCCCTCGGCGCCCTGAAGGAGCTTCATGACTTTGGCGCCGATCCGTCCGAAGTCCTTGCTGGACTTCGCGGAATTCGTTCATCTCGTCACCCGCCTGAAGCTCGTGCCGGACGCCGCGCAAGATGTTTCGTTGACGCCGGAAGAGCGGACGCGCGGCCAGCGGTTCTCGCAAGAGTTGTCGATCCCGGTCTTGACCCGCGCATGGCAGTTGTTGCTGAAAGGTCTGCGCGAAGTGAAGGATTCGCCGCGCCCGCTCGTCGCCGCCGACATGGTTTTGGTGAGAATCGGTTTCGCGGCCGATTTGCCGACCCCCGACGAGGCTCTGCGCAAGCTCGCCGTGATGACAAGCGGCCTGGCGCAAGAAGGACCTCGCCCCCACGACGCGGGCGGCGCGGCACGCGGGCCGACGGCCGCTGCAACCGCCAGCCTCGCGGTTGCGCGCGTGGCGCAGCCAGAAGCGGCCGGGCCGTCGATCGCGCTCGCCCGGTTCGAGGATGTGGTGTCGCTCGCCGGCCGCCATCGCGACATTCAAATGAAGCTCGCGCTTGAACGTGACGTGCGCCTCGTTCGTTTTGAGCGAGGCCGCATCGAATTTTCAACCTCTCCCGGCGCCTCGCCGCAGCTCGCGCAAACTCTCGCGCGCCGCTTGCAGGAATGGACGGGAAGCCGCTGGATGGTTGCTATCTCGAGCGTGCCCGGCGCCCCGAGCCTCAAGGAGCAGGAGGACGCCAAGGCAAGCGAGGCTTTGTCCGGCGTGCGCGCCGAGCCGCTGGTCCAAAGCGTGCTCGCCGCGTTTCCGGGCGCCGAGATTGCCGGGGTCCGCGCCTACGAGCCCGCCCCGCGAACCATGCCATCCGCCGGGACGGACGGCGAGGCGAGCGATGAAATCGGCTTTTACGACGGCATGGAAGACGAGCAATGAACGGGCATTGCTCGCGGGTTCGCTCTTCATCGCAACCAAGGGGAAACAGCAATGCCTGACATGTTCGGTTTGATGAAGCAAGCGCAGGCCATGCAGGCGAAAATGCAGGAAATGCACGCCGAATTGGAGCGGATCGAGGTCGAGGGGCAAGCGGGCGGCGGCATGGTTCGCGTGACCCTCACCGCCAAGGGCCAGATGAAGGGGCTTATGATCGACGACCAGCTTCTCAAAGTCGATGAGAAAGTAATCCTCGAGGATTTGATCGTCGTGGCGCATGAGGACGCGCGCAAAAAGGCCGAGCGGCTGATGGAAGAAAAAATGAAGGGCGTGACGGCGGGCCTAGCCCTGCCGCCGGGCATGAAGCTGCCGTTCTGATGCCGCCAGGTTGAGGGCTCCAGTGCGATGGGCGAACGCGTCGCGGGTCCCGAGATCGAGCGGCTCGTTCAATTGCTGGCCCGTCTGCCGGGGCTTGGACCGCGCTCGGCGCGGCGCGCCGCGCTGCATTTGATTCGCAAGCGCGAGGAACTTCTCGCTCCGCTTGCCAATGCGCTGCGAGTGGCGTGCGACAAAATCGTGACCTGCCGCGCCTGCGGCAATGCCGATACCTGCGATCCCTGCACCTTGTGCCGGGACGAGCGGCGCAACCGCGACACGCTCGTTGTCGTCGAGACGGTGGCCGATCTCTGGGCGCTCGAACGCGCCGGAGTTCTCAGCGCGCGCTATCATGTGTTGGGCGGAACCTTGTCACCGCTCGACGGCATAGGTCCCAAGGACTTGAACCTCGCAAGCCTCGTTGAAAGGATCGCGGCCGATCGCGTCAAGGAGGTGATCCTGGCCGTCAATGCCACGGTGGACGGACAGACGACGGCGCATTACATCGTAGGTCTTTTGACGGATTCAAAGGTCAAGATCACGCGGCTCGCGCATGGCGTTCCGGTCGGCGGCGAGCTCGACTATCTCGATGAAGGCACGCTTGCCGCCGCAATCCGCAGCCGGACAGTGTTTTGACCACTCCCGCCATCGGAAAATCATTATGGCGGCCGCTTTACCTGGCCCCGCGCCGCCCAAGATATAGGCCGTGCTCATAGTTCGGGGCCGGCTGATGCGCTGGACGCCGATTAGACGCTTAGCCAATGAACCCTGTGCTATGAACCTGCGACCAAACAATCCTAAGGAGTGGTCATGGCTAACCCTTTTGTGCATGTCGAACTCACGACCTCTGACCCTACCAAGGCAAAGTCTTTTTACGGAGCGTTGTTCGACTGGAAACTGGACGACGTGGAGATGGCGCCCGGCTTCACCTATACGATGATCGGAGTTGGCGAGGGCACCGGCGGCGGCATGATGAAGGTTCCCGCGCCCGGCGTCCCCACCGCCTGGCTGCCGTACGTGCTGGTCGATGATGTGGAGGCGGCGACCGCCAAGGCGAAATCGCTTGGTGCGACGATCTGCAAGGACGTCACGGAGGTGATGGGGGCGGGTTCCTTCTCGATCATCACAGATCCAACCGGCGCGGCGATCGGGCTCTGGCAACCCAAGGCGAAATGACGCGAGAGCGGGTCATTCCTCGACCGGTGCGGCGCGCGGCGAACTTCATTCCGCCGCTTTGCCGAAAGCCCGCCCGCCGCGTTTGGCGACCTTGTCGGCGGAATCCCATTACTTCCACGAAAAAAAGCTCCGGCGTGACGAGAACCGAGCGCACTCCGGGCAGTATCATCATGCTGCCGATAAAACTCGCTAAACCTTTCCGCTCCCCCTTGCGCGCGAATGGCGGGGCGATGAATGAGATTGTAGGTCTCGAACGGGATGGTCTGCCCTCTTAAGCCATAAAATGGAAGCAGGAACGCCGACCCGAACCGGAGGACACCCAATTCACTTCCTGACCGACTGGTAGATCAAGACTATCCCACCACAGCCAATCGCCCATCCCGCCAGCCAAATGGGCACCAGTGCGAGGGAGTTCCTCCCGCTAAAAACCACCGGCGTGAAGGCAAGCGAGCAGACCCGGGGCAGCAGCAACAGGATGCTTAGGGTCCGGACTTAAAATAACTCAAAGCCAATACGCAACGCTAGCAACGAGGCAGAGCGCGGAAAAGAAGTTTCCGGCGCGCTTGTCATAGCGCGTGGCGATGCGGCAGAAGTCCCTGAGCCTTCCGAAGCAGCGCTCGATGACGGTTGCGGTTCTTGCCGGCGCTCTTGTCGTGCCGGATGCGCTTCTTGCCTTTAGCATTCGTGCGGAGATGGATTTTGGTTGAGAAGCCGCCGCGCGAGCGGCCGAGCGCTCGCTTCTCTTGATTCCCCCTTTTACGCCGGTCTTGATTCCCCCTTTTACGCCGGCTGCATGCTGATGCGCCCGCACGACCGTCGAATTGATGGCATGTTCCTCGTCGGCGGGCGGGCCAAGGCTCGCCCGGATCTCGAAAGCGGCATCCCACACCCCGAGCTTGCTTCACCGCGTAAAGCGCACGAAGGTCGAGTTCCAATTGCCGTATCGCTTGGGCATGTCGCGCCAGGGCGCGCCTGTGCGCAGCACCCACAGAATGCCATTAACCGTCCGCCGCTTGTCCTTTGTCGGCGGCCCGCGTTCGCCACAGTCGGGGAGAAGTGGATCGCAAATGCGCCATTCCCAGTCTGTCAGATCGCCCCGCCTCAAGGCTGCCTCCTTCCGTAAAGGCAGCCTTGGAATCATTTACCTATGAAAAAACCGTCAACACAGCCTAGTTCAGCGCTTCGCCATTATGCTCCGTTGTCCTCCCCTCTATGCCGATACTTTCGGGTCGTCTGAAAATGTGGGAGGTAACGAGCCGCGCGGCATGATAGAAGGAAACAGGAGCGGATCGGGTTCCCCGCTTAGAAACCGGTTCAAGCGGTCTCGCTGCGCGGGCTCGACCAAGTTTCAAGAATCATGGATGAGGTAACATTGAGCAGCAAAAGTTTATTTTACAGAAAACTTAGGGAACTGCTTGCCGGTCTCTCCAGACGCCGGCGATCGCAACTGGCGCTAATGTTCGGGTTGACCTTGGTGAGTGCAATAGCCGAAGTCGCCAGTCTCGGCGCCGTCATTCCGCTCGTAGCGATAATTGCTTCGCCCGACGTGGTGTTGCAGAAACCAATGATACGTGAGGTCGTCAATTCTCTCGGTCTGGGGGCGCATGACGATTTGCGTTGGGCTGTGACAGTCCTGTTTGCTGTGGCGGCGCTTTCGGCGAGCTTCATCCGGTTTTTGCTTATATATGTTACGGCGCATTTGAATTATTCCATCGGCCACGAATTGGGAAAAGAAGTATTTCGGCGTACAATATATCAGCCATACGAAGTGCATGTATCAAGAAATTCAAGTGAAATAGTCGCCGCACTTGCAAAAGTAGACGAGGTTGTAAATACTCTATATGCATTATTGAATCTTATAAGCGCACTATTGATGTCTACATTCATATTATTGACCCTGGTCATAATAGCTTACTTTGTTGCTATGGTAATGATACTTGCATTTGGCGCAATGTATGGCGCCGTGTTCTATTTCACGAGAATGAGACTAGCTCGGAACAGTGAGGCCATCAATAGCGCATATGGGCAAAGAATTCAGGTCGTTGAGGAAGCGCTCGGCGGGATCCGCGATATATTGCTCGATCGGACGCAATCCGTTTTCGTCAAGCGTTTCAGCGAAACCGACTGGAACATGCGCCAGGCGGACGCGAGCAACCTGGTCATGGGGCCGAGTCCGCGCATCGCCGCCGAAGCCGTGGGCATGGTTCTGATCGCATTTCTCGCATATTACCTGACCGGAGCGCGCACCGGCTTCGCCACAGCCCTACCCATTCTCGGCGCGATCACGCTCGGCGCCCAACGGCTCTTGCCTTTGATGCAGCAGATTTATCAAGGATGGGTCACCCTCAATAGGAACCGCCTAGCGCTCTACGATGTCGTGGATTTGCTCCAACAACCGATTGCCAAGGGCGCTTTGACGCAAGTCGAACCTTTCAAGTTCAAACACGAAATCAAGCTCGATCGAGTAAGCTTTCGCTACCAGCCAACGGGGCCGCTGGTACTCGACGATTTTGATCTCACAATAGCAAAAGGCGCCAGGATTGGTTTTGTTGGCGCAACCGGAAGCGGAAAAAGCACATTGGTTGATTTGATCATCGGTCTATTGCAGCCATCGAGT
The DNA here is from genome assembly GCA_963712225.1 of uncultured Alphaproteobacteria bacterium. GTDB lineage: Bacteria > Pseudomonadota > Alphaproteobacteria > Rhizobiales > Beijerinckiaceae > Methylocapsa. The sequence continues at coordinate 182,347 of CAVQHH010000029.1, read as the reverse complement.
GGTCAAGTGTCGGTTGACGGAGCCCCGCTCGCCGACGCCGCGATCCGTTTCGCCTGGCAAGCCACTATCAGCCATGTCCCCCAAACCATCTATCTCGTCGATGGCTCATTCGCCGAAAATATAGCGTTCGGGGTTCCGCCCAAGGAGATCGATCGCGAGCACGTCAAACTCGCAGCTCAGCGAGCTCGCATAGCGGATTTTATCGAGAGCTTCGCCACAGGCTATGATACGAGCGTTGGCGAGCGCGGCATCAAACTCTCCGGAGGCCAGCGCCAACGCGTAGGGATTGCCCGCGCGCTTTACAAACACGCTTCCCTTCTGGTGTTTGACGAAGCGACCAGTGCGCTGGATAGCGACACCGAGAGGTCGGTGATCGAATCCATCAACAATCTCGGCCGAGACCTCACCTTGTTGATGATCGCGCATCGCACGAGCACGTTACGCGCCTGCGACGTCATCCACAAACTCGAAGGTGGGAAAATTGTTCGGTCCGGGATTTATAATGAAATTTTTGTGGCGAGCAAAGACGAGGTGAAACGGCGAACGATCCCAACTTCGCCCGTCAATTCTTGACGCGTCGCAAGAACGCAATTTTGCGGTAAATCTGGGGGCTTCTGCGAAATGGACCCGGTTTTTGGGACCAGTGGGTAAGTTGGAAATTGGCGCTTTGGAGCTAAGCGAGAAGAAATGGGTGCTCGCCGTTCAGTTTCCTGGCGTCAAGCGCCACACACGGCATGTTTCGGGAGAAAGCGGCGAGGAACTGGCCACATTCATCGAACGGCTGAAAGCTCGCTGCGGCGCGACGGGTTATCCGGTTGCGCGGGTTATTTTGACCCATGAAGCGGGCCGCGAAGGATTTTGGCTGGCGCGATTCTGATGCGACGCGGCCTCGAAGTCCATGTGATGCAGCCTTCGAGCCTTCCCGTCGATCGCGGGCACGGCGGACGATATCATCGACGTCGAGATGCTGTTGCGCACGTTGATGGCGCGGCTGCGGGACGAGCCTCGCGTTTGTTCGATGGTTCCAATCCCTGACGAAGCCGATGAGGAAGCGCGGCGGCCTCATCGCGAACGGGAGGACTTGGTCCGCAAACGACGATCGATCCTGAACAAGATCGACGCCATTCTGGCGACGCTCGGTGTGAAAGGCTATCGGGGCTTGCGAAGTGACCGCCGCGAGCAGCTGGCCTTGTTGCGGCAACCGGATTGCGACCCCGTCCCGCTAGCCGCGTGGGTTCGGATCGAACGTCTCCTCGCCCGGCTCGAGCTGATCCTGCGGCAGATCAAGGAGGGCGAAGCGGCGCGCGACGCGGTTCTGAAAAAGCTGGCGCCGGCCGATGAGGCGGAACGCATGATCCGTTCGCTTGTGGGCATGCGGGCGATCCCCGAACTCGCGACACTTCTCGTGCGCGAGGCTTTCTCACGGCCGATCGCCAATCGTCGGGCGCTCGGATCCTATGTTGGACTCGTCGGGACGCCATTTTCCAGCGGCGGAAGCGAGCGCGAACAAGGGATCGGCAAGGACGGGAACAGACGTGTGCGAGCGGCGATGGTGGAACTCGCCTGGCTGTGGCTGCGCTGGCAACCCGACAGCACCTTGTCGGCTTGGTTCCCGGGGGCGGGTCGGAAAAGCCGGTGGCCGGATCAAGAAGATCATGATCGTGGCGCTGGCCCGCAAGCTTCTCATCGACCTATGGCGTTATGCCAAGGACGGCGTCATTCCGGAGGGAGCGAAGATGAAGATGGCGTAAGAACGACAGTCGTCTTCGTTCCATTTCCGGTTCGAGGCCTGCGGTCGCCGTAGCTGGCACAGGACCCGCAAGGGCGCCGTTAATCAGATTGGCAGCGCCGCTTGGAACTCCCTCTCCCGAATGCCGGGATCATAGTCCGGGATCGCAAATCCCACCGGATACGAGGTTGACAGGGGAGCCCCCTGTCTCCAAAATCGGAGTTCACGCGAGACCGGATCGGAGCTTGACTTCAATGCCCCAAATTTCAAGATGAGAAAACGAAAGATAAGGGAATTGGCTTATATCGATGAAAAAGCCAATTGGCACCTCGGAGACAGTATCATTTTCTTTGTATTGGTATGCTACCTCACATACCAATCAGCGATATTTGAAGACTTGATTCCAGGAATTTCTAACGTTTCAGTCTTGGCGTGTTTGTTCGTATCGGTTGCATGCCTTATCTTGTGGGGCAGAAGAGAATATCGTTGGGTCCCTGCGGGAGCCGCCACGTGGCTTGTATTGATCGTCATCCAAAAGGTCGCATTCTCATTAAAGTCTGGCATCCCAATCGATCTGGCGACCGGTATAGGGGGTAACTCGTTATTGATAATCGGCAGCATTTTTTTCTTTTTCCGACCGCACCCACTGCGAATAGCAAAAATTATATATGTCATTTCAATACTATATATTTTATGCTATATATATTTATCATTCAACATGGCGGAACCGTCATTCATGGTTACAGCGGATCCGACATCGGAAACGCAGAAATGGTCGGGGATGCTAGAGGCGGACAGCACGAGGGAAGCAAGATTGGCCCTATCTGGTTCGTTCGCCGCCTTCACTCTTCTTTGTGCGCTGGGCTTGATCATCTACGAACGTAAATTCATTCATATAATTCCATTGGTGCTCTCTATATGGGCCTTATATCTGACCAAAACCAGAACTTTCTCTGTGATCTTGATCTTTTCTGTTCTGATGATGTTCATGAATAAGACGCAAATTTCATGGCTGAAAAGGATTGGATTTGGTGCATTTGTTTTATTTGTCCTTGCCATGGGATATGGAATATTGGATGACACCTTCAACCCCTTTTTCCCATTTCGAGCTGTTGACGATAGCGGTTGGGCAAAATTCGTCGAATACGAAAGTGCGCGAGATATCATTTCAAATGATCCAGTCTTCGGCACTGAAATCGCGCCGACGCTTTCGGTAGCGTACCAGTTTATTGCAAATTGCCAGCACGTGTTCGCTGCGGATGATATTGGTGCTATTGGAATATGGACATATTTTGGTTTCGCTGGGCTTATTATTTTTTTTATTTTAATTTACTTAAGTTTCTTTCCGGGCCACCACATCGATGACTTTGGTTGGTACTCAAAGGTCCTCCACGGAATCGGTTTTTTGAATGGCTTGTTCGGTGTCCTTTCGCCAAGCGTATTGCTGGGCGATGGATGCTTATTTTTTGCTGTTGTTTTATATTCGGCATTTTATGGAGCACCTCGAAAAATATTCCCTTGTGGATTCTCCAGCGAAGCACAACGGGCTCATGAGAAGCGGATTGGGAGTGGGAAAAAGCCGGGGTCATGCCGCGAGGCGGATCGCGCCGGCGCGCCGCCAGCCATCGATCACAGCCGCTCCGCGCGGCGACCAGCGCATCTGCGGGAGCTTGTTCATGCGCGTATTGACCGGAACATTGACCGTTGATTCCGCTCGCGACCTCGAGATTGGCAGGCCCTTCCAGTAGCGCCGAGAATACTCGATCATAGAAGACTGATTGATCTACCCCCACTGAAATGGTCCACCCTGAGGTCTGTCTCCGGACATGAAAAGGCGGACCAAGGCAGAGAAAGCGTGACAAGCCGGAAGAGACCGTCGGCAAGCGGCGGCAGGGGACATTTTGGTTTCACAGCACGGTCGGTCACGGGCGCCGGTCGCGCGATCGGCGTGATCGAGGTCACGTCTTACCGGCGGCATGAGCAGGTTCGCGATGGAAACGGTACTCGCCGCGGCATTGATGTTGATGCCGATGCCGCCATTGGTATCGATACCGGCCCCCTCGACACCTGTAATGCTGATCGATTTGGTGATGGTCACGGGCCTATAATCGGCGGGGTCGAGCGCCTTGACCTCGCCGCCAGCTGCCGTTTGATTGACTGCGAATTGGAACGTCCGGCAGGGATTTGCGGGCGAAGAGCAATTGCCGGCATTGGTGCCTTTGCCAGAGACATAGGTGACGTCTGCGGCTCCCTGGCCGGAGCGTTGGCCAGGCATGTGAGGGCCAGGGCCGCGGCTGCGGTCAGACGGCTTTTGAACTTAACCATAACGAATCTCCTTCCTTCTAACGAGTTTCTGAAGTTTTGTCTCAATTCGATTGAAGGGAGGCTAACCGAGATTCCCCGGATGGCTGCCAGTTGTGAGCTTTCATCCGCCAAGACCCAACCATAACCCTCGTTTTCTCGCACCCCCTGTTCAGGGGACGACGCCTCGCCGCTTTGCTGCCCAAACATCCATCCTCAGTCAGAGGATTATTGGGGCAATGGCATTCCAATTGCTATCTTGCTACGATGAGGGCAAGCGCTGCGCTGAGACTTTGTTCTTTGAATTGCCTTGGCCCAAGGGCTTATGATGAGCGGATATAATCCGGAAATAAGGTCCAAAGGCACCAAGTAATGGTTCACACACTAAAATCAATAGTTAAGAACTCCCCCATTATTTGCAATATTATAGTTCCTGTATATCGCGAATATCAGATAGCTATGAGCGGGCGGCCACTACAAGGAAGCATACCTCAATTCCAGGGGGGGCAATTTTCTCTCCCTGTGCACCGTTCCGAATCGCTGAAATTGTATAACGAATGGCTTGCGATATCGCAGGACGAAATACTTTTGCAGAGGGAAGTCGAAAAATCCCTGATCCCGCCGGGGCGGGCGCGTAGTTTTTCTGTGCCAGGCACATGTGCACTTTGCCAGCGTGACACATTATACCGATGCACATATGACTACACTATAGAGGGCGAAGATGGCCGTGCAACACCTAATTTGTCGGAAACCCTAAAATGTAAGCATTGTAAGCTCAGTAGCAGAATGCGGGGAGCTTTTCATGTTCTCATTCAGGAATTTGGGCCGCAGCAAAATCAAAATATCTATATTACAGAGCAATTTGGACGTGCTTTTCGATGGCTTTCTGGACGATTTCCGCGTTCAATTGGAAGTGAGTTCTTCTCACCGGCAGACGAGGGGGGAACAATAAAGCGCGGGATCCGCCATGAGGATCTACAGAAGTTGTCGTTTAATTCAAATTCATTCGATTATATTTTGAGCTTTGAGGTCCTTGAACATGTTCCACATGCCGAACGTGCTACTGAAGAGATGCATCGATGCCTTCGCCCTGGTGGTCGGCTTTTCTTGACAGCACCTTTTCGGCACGACTCGCAGAGGACGACAGTTCGGGCCGCTGTCAGTCCAAATGGATCAATAGAGCATTTTCTCCCTGCAGAGTATCACGGTAATCCCACTGATCCCGTAAACGGTGCGTTGTGTTTTCGCCATTTTGGCTGGGATTATTTGGGATATTTAAAATCAATTGGTTTTTCCGATGTAGCTATTTTGAGATTTTGGTCTCGTGAGTTTGGGTATCTGGGGGTACCAACTATTCTTACTGCAGTAAAGAATTGACGTCCTTTCGTTACCGGTCTGTTGACGAAGTCGTCGGCGGCTGATTCCATCTGAAGATCGGAGACTCTGCAAACCGCCAGCGCCCGAGGTCCTCGTGCCCGCACTGGCCGCACTGGCGGATCCGCAACCCCGACCACCTACGCCGCCCGCGCTGGCCTCGAGACCGTCAATGCACTAATACAATGCGGCATGTCGTTGATTCGCGGAGCGGGCAGCGTGTCGGCAATCGAGATTACACGCCAAGATCTGAGTATTTTGCAATCGCGGGCGGAGGCGGGGCGCACGACTGACGCCAAGCAGGCGCGGCGCAGTCTGGCCATTTGCCCCGGTGCTGGATGGTATTCGCGGCTGTTGGCGGCGCAGGCCTGCGGCATGGATCGGCAGACGCTGCGCGGCTGGGTGCATCGCTACAACGCGGATGGCTCGCTCGTATTACTGCGTTGGGCGGCGAATCCGAGTCATGGAAGCGCGAAATATGTCTTGAGTACTTGGCTTGTCAGGGAATTCGGATCACGGTTAACCGGGAATGGTCCGTCGAATTTCCCGCCGTCGTATAGCCTCAATGCCTCGGATTGGTCTACGTCAGGGTCCCAGCCCCACCATTTGCGCCAATCGTGATAGCACCAGGAAAATCCTTTAGACCGGAAATAGGCAAGGCTGTCAGTAACCCAGTCGGTCGCGCTTGGATGACCGGCGGCATTGGTCGGCGAATAAGTGGCTGCGCTAAATTCCCCAACAAAAATCGGGAACCCGTACTGGGCTTGGAGGTTGAGAATGGTTTGACGGCCGGAGCCATCGCAATTAAGGCCGTCAGGACCAATTGTGCCCGCATTCCAGTTCAGGTTTGCCCCTCCAGAATAGCACGCGAGACTTGAATTTGGGTATTGAAAGCCATATGCCAGCCCGCCAATCCCCTGCTGCGTAAATTGATGCGGATCATATGGATGAATTGAATAAACTATGTTGGAATATGCCGCGAGAGGCATCGTCGTCATGCCATCATAACTATATGGTAGCGCCCATGGGAATGGTTCCCAGATGATGACATGATCCGGGTCGATAGCCCGGATGGCTGCGGTGGTTGTCTGCGAGAGTGTTATCCATTGAGCCTCGCTCCCGTTCACGGCAGGCTCATTCCACAGGTCGTATCCACCTATCGTGGTAGCATATGTCGTGCCCGCTTTGTAGTGAGTGGAAATTGCCTGCCACATCGCAATAAAGCTGTTCTGCAAAGACGAGCTAGTAAATAAAGCCTTTCCGTCATCGATGACCCAAATGATCTTAAGCCCGGCTGCCTGGGCATTCGCGGCAATGCTGTCTAGCGCCGTGAAATCGAATGTCCCGTGAGCGCCACCGCCGATGCGTATACTGGCTTCCGTTGTTGGATAAATTATTGGTCCCGCCGCCGTATCGTCATTTATGAAAACCCGCATAACTTTCGCGCCATAGGCCGCCGCTGCCTGATAGCTGCCGAGGGAATTGTCGCCAGGCTGATTGAAGCCTCGCACTCCCTGATTTGCAAAATTTGCGGCCGTCCAAATGGCCGACGAGCCGGTGACCGCGGCCGTCGGCGCGCTTGTGGCAGGAGCGCTGGAACCGGAACCGTTCGTTGCTATGACAGAAACGGCCAGAGTACTGCCAACATCGGCCGACACCGGAACATACGTCGAAGACACGGCCCCGCTAATCGCTGTGCCGGCGCGGTTCCATTGGTAGGCATAGGATGTTGGCGTATTAGCCCATGTGCCGGCCGTCGCCGTGAGGGTTTGACCAACTTGAGCCGTTCCAGAAATCACAGGGGCGGCCGTTTTCACCGGAACTAACGCGGACTGAGTGGAAAATGTTCCATAAATCGATATGACCGGGGTGTCAGTATTGAAGGCAGGCGGGGCAATAGCAGGCATTGAATACGGTTGGCCACCATCAATCCATAGGTGTCCGGCTGTCCCAGCAGCATTCCCTAACTGGGACGTATTGGAATCGGCGATCATCAGGAACCAATACGTTCCGGCCGCCAATAAAACAGGCGTGGTGACATTGATTTTATTCCATCCCGCCACTAAAGACGTGCTAGCCGTGCTAGCAAAAAGCTTACCCGGAAACCCTCCAGTCCCTGAATTGTCGTAAATGCCGAGCAGGATATCGCCACTGGGCACCGTGCAATACACAGAGATGCTCTGTATTGTACCCGCTTGCGGCAACACAACACCTCCGCTGGATACGCCTCCGGCCGCGTTAAGATGGCCTGTGAACAGCAAGGCGCCAACCGAGGGTGTAGTGGATGGATTCCACCCAGCGGTGAATGTCGATCCGGGCGCAGTTTTCTTGGCCGCCACATTTATGATTGTTGTGAACATAGTTGCGGTTGTCAACTCAGTAACTCCTAGCTATGATGGGTGGAATCATTTTCGTTCTCTGCCCCTGAAACCCCGAGGCGCGGGATAAGTGGAGCGTCGCGGGCCTCCCTGTCCGCGCATTCCGGGTACGCTCCATTTCTGGCGCTTCGCTCTTGCGGTTTGCCGTGCCGCTAGGCCGAAGAGTCATTTTACAATTTCCCTGCGCGGATGGAGGCGGCGCGCTCGCGCATCCCATTTTTGTAAAAGCTCTTGCGTTTGCTCCACCCAAAACTCCGTTCATCAAGCGGAAGAATTTGGTTGGGAGTATAACAGCAAGCGGTGATTTTACCTAACCCTCCAATTGTACATGTCCACGAGGAAATTTGGTAAGATTGGCCACAAACCATCCGGCGTTTCAGAGTTACCGAGAACGCCTACCTCTTCACGCGTCCAGCTGGACGCTTCTAAGAACCTCGCCAATTCGCTTAAGAACCTCGCCAATTCGCTGCCTTTCTGATTGCGTTGTGACGGATGGATTGGAGATGATTCGATGCGAAGGCAGGCCGGATTTTTCGATGTCGATGATTGCTTGAAGCGGTTGAGCGATCTCGGTGACCAGCTCGAGGCATTCGAGGCTGCGGTGGAATTCGAGGCGTTTCGCCCGGAACTGAACGCAGCGCTCACCTATTCGGACGGGACGCAAGGCGGGCGCCCGCCATTTGATCCGTCATTCAGACGGCGAATAATCTAGCTGACGAACGCGCCGAATTCCTGATCAATGACCGGCTGTCATTCATGCGTTTTCTCGGATTTGGATTGTCGGATCGCGTCCCCGACGCCCGGACGATTTGGCTGTTCCGGGAGAAACTCACCAAGGCCGGCGCCATCGGGCCATTGTTCGCGCGCTTCGATGCAACGCTTCGGCAATGCTTCGGCAATTCGGTTCCATCGCCATGGCGGCCCAGATCGTCGATGCGCGCCTGATCGCCGCTCCGCGTCGGCGCAACACCCAGGACGCGAAGAAGGCGATCAAGGGCGGCCGCATCCCCGACGACTGGAAAGACAAGCCCGCGAAGCTCCGCCAGAAGGATCGCGACGCGCGCTGGACAGTCAAATACACCCAAATACACCAAGGCCAAGCCGCGCGAGCAAGCCGCGCGAGGATGGATCGACGCCGCCTGTCGATCTGGCGATTCCGGTGTTCGGCTATCAGAACCACATCTCGCTCGATCGCGGTTTCGGCTTCATTCGCAAAGGGAGCGCGACGGACGCCGCCACCTATGAGGGCCGCCGTCCCACGTAGTCGGCCTATCGAGCGCGTTTTTGCATTCAGGAGATAATCATGACTGGGAAGAGGTGCAAAGCTTAAGGTAGGTCCATCGATAGTCGCTGGACACAAAAAAGCACCCGCCGGGGAGGATCGGCGGGCGCTTCTGACGGCGAGGGGGGCCTAAGAGCGGCCATAGCCCTGCCGTTGCAATCGAGCTTTGACCGTTACTCCTTTCTTTAACTGTGAACTGTGACCTGAGCTTTAACGAAACTAGGCCCATTCGAAGGGAAAGACTGTGCGGAATTGCTCACATCAAGCGGTCCGCGGATCTTATCCACAGTCCCGCGCGGCAAAATGAGCAGGCTTAAATCTCGATATGCGGCTCGTCGTGCAGAACGACATTCAACAATGAACTGTGGACTTCGATGCCGCCGTTGCCGCCGTTGCCGCCGTTGTAGTCAATGAAGCCCAGTTTTCGAAATTTGTTCATGAAGAAACTCACCCGGGACCGGGTCGTTCCGATCATGTCCGCAAGCGTCTCCTGGCTGATTTTCGCAAGGATCGGCTCCGGTTTGTTGTCCTTGCCAAAGTTCGCCAACAGCAGGAGCAGCCGGGCAAGCCGTTTCTCACTCGAATTGAACAGCTGATCGACGAGGTCTGCCTCGACGCGGACGGCCCGAGACAGAAGATGGGCAATGAACATCTCGGAGAACGCTGGCTCCTGTTGGATCACGCCGACAATAGCCGCTTTTTCCAGGCGCACGATGACGGAGTCCATTATCGTCGCAACCGTCGCTATGCGCAGAGCCTGCCCGGCAAGACATCCTTCTCCGAAGAAATCGTTCGTTCCAAGCATTGCGACGACGGCTTCCTTGCCTTGCTCCGAAACGACGGTGAGCTTCACCTTGCCGCTCTGGATGTAGAAGACCGCATCCGCAGGGTCTCCCTGGGAAAAGACGATCCGGTCCTTGCGGTAATCCCCAATGCTGCGACCCTCGCCAACCGCGGCGAGAAAAGATTTCGGATCGAACGACGGCCGGCTTTTGGTTGCCATGACACACCCTTCTGCACCGCGAGTCTCCCGCCGGGGAGGATCGGCGCGCGCTTCCGACCGGCGAGGGGAATAAGAGCGGCCATAGCCCCGCTTTTTCAACCGAGTTCGTGAGTTTTACATAATTGTTAACAGTGATCAAGCATGCATTTAGGCGTAGCCCCGATGTCAAAATACCCTCGAATTCGCCATTCGCATGTTCGCAGACCTAAACTAGGGCATCCCGATTAGACGTGCCGGGGTTGTCTTTTTGACATGGGAATCGCCACACTCGACATTCCGAAATGCTTCTTGATGACTGTGCGGGATTGCTCACATCAAGCAGTCCGCGGATGTTACCCACAGGGCCACGCGGCAAAATGAGCAGGCTTAAATCTCGATATGCGGCTCGTCGTGCAGAACGACGTTCAACAATGAACTGTGGACCTCGATGCAGCCGTTGTAGTCAATAAGACCCAGTTTCCGAAATTTGTTCATGAAGAAACTCACCCGGGACCGGGTCGTTCCGATCATGTCCGCAAGCGTCTCCTGGCTGATTTTCGCGAGGATCGGCTCAGGTTTCTCGTCCTTGCCAAAGTTCGCCAACAGCAGGAGCAGCCGGGCAAGCCGTTTCTCACTCGAATTGAACAGCTGATCGACGAGGTCTGCCTCGACGCGGACGGCCCGAGACAGAAGATGGGCAATGAATATCCCGGAGAACGCTGGCTCCCGATGGATCACGCGGACAATAGCCGCTTTTTCCAGGCGCACGATGACGGAGTCCGTCATCGTCGCGACCGTCGCTATGCGCTGCGCCTGCCCGGCAAGACATCCCTCACCGAAGAAATCGTTCGTTCCAAGCATTGCGACGACGGCTTCCTTGCCTTGCTCCGAAGCGACGGTGACCTTCACCTTGCCTCTCTGGATGTAGAAGACCGCATCCGCGGGGTCTCCCTGGGAAAAGACGATCTCGTCCTTGTGGTACCCCCCAATGCTGCGGCCCTCGCCAACCACGGCGAGAAAAGATTTCGGATCGAACGGCGGCCGGGGTTTGAGCGCCATGGCACGGCCTCCTGTACCGTCAGCCTCTGAAGAGCGAACCTTAACTATTGTCATAAATTATCATAGGTTTTTTCGCAGATAAAGCTTCACGATGAGCTATTTTGGGCAGATCGTCGCTCGGTAGTTTGTTACTGCAGCTCTAAAGAGCGAAGGAAGAACTCAAGGAAGCTCTGTTGACGTCAGTCAAGGAAGCTCTGTTGACGTCAGGCAATCAATTCCAATTGCTGCGGCATAGCCATCGAGGCGACATCGCGTGACCATCCTTGCAATCGGGAGTGTGCTGCTGGGGTCGGTTTTCGGACGGTTTTTCACGGTTTGGGTTCTTGTTCCGACCAGCGCGTTGAGCTTCGCAATCGTTTTTGCCAGTTCCGCCTATTACGAACATGGTCTGCCGCGCGCGCTTCTCGATTTCGCCGTGATTGCGACGTGCCTGCAAATTGGCTACGCGTCCGGCTGCCTTTCATGCGTCATCCGCCACAGGTGGGGACGCCTCAAGATACCCCACGAAACATCCCGCGAATCGTCTCATACGGCGGCGGCACGACGCCAGCAACTTTTTTAACCGCGCTGCCCCAGTGATAGCAAATAGGCATCGCGGCGACGTGCCTCGTTCCTTGCCATCTTGGACCTACCGGAAGTGTTCAATTTTGCTCAGACCCCGCGCGCGACCCTGTCTAATCTGAGCAATATTGGCGTCTCCTCTGGGCAATCTCGGGCGTCTTCAATGTCCCCCAATGCCCCAACGTCCGGTCCAGGACCCCGGCTGGAAAGCACTGGCCGGGGTCTTTTCTCCGGTGCCCTTGGGCGAAAAAGTACCGTGATGGATTACATACCAGGTTCCGCACTAACCTAAGCCTATGCCAGAGGAAATAGGCTCACACGCCGATCCGCCGCCGGACGCTCCGCTTTCGACATTGACGCTCCTGCGACGGTCATTCGCAGTAACGAGGAATTGATGATTAATTGAGACTCCTCCATTATTGTGGAATGCCTCAATGACCATGCGAACGCATCCGCGCGTCGGCTATCGTTTCGATCAGCGCCGCCATATCTTGCCTTGGGTCGCCCGAAGTCTTGCCCAAAGAAAGATGCTCGACCCTCACATTCGTTTGCAGCGCGCGCAAGATGAGTTTGAAGACGAGCCACACGGAGCGGTGTCGAAATTCCATGTCGAGAGTAATGACCGGAAAACTATTCCAATCGAGTTCGAATTCCGCGCCCCAGCCAAATGTCAATGTTCCGGGTTTAAAAAACAGTTCCACCGATGAATTTACGATATCCTGAATATTGGCAAACTTTTCGGCGTGGATATAGGCGATAAAATCCGCGACATCGACCAATCGCAATTCGGCGGCGACCGGTTCGAAGGCCGTGCCGAGAGCGTTCGCCGGAAGTTCGACCTGATCGTCGCGCGGCCCTAACAACATGTGAGATACCTTCATTTCGCCGATCCCTTCCGCGAGCTTTTAGCATACAGAATGTGAATTATTTCCGCTACCGCTTTATAAAAATCAGGGGGATCGCTCGATCGACTTCGACACTGGCGTCCATGAATTTTGGCAAAAGGCTTGTCTTCGACGACTGGATTTGAATGTTGCTCGGGCCCCGCGAGCCACGCTTCGAAGCGTCAAAGGTGAAGCGCCAAACAGTTGCGCCATTCGCACGCAAAGCAATAAAGGCCACTGGCTCACGACAGTCGTGTCCGCTAATCGGGTACTTCCGCTTTTGCGAACCGCAGGTCAACTGGCAGGCGGTCGAGCTGTATCGAAAAGAGACTCCAGGGGGTAATTGGCTGCGCCCGCGACATAATCGGGGTCTCCAGGTGCGCCGTAGTCGGTTACCGACAGGACACGCTTCGGCCACGCAATCGGGAAAAACCATGCCGAACCCAAAGCGTTTGATCGCCAGCCTTCTCGTTCTCGGCGGCGCGCGGTCGGGCAAAAGCCGCTACGTGCAAAAGCTCGCGGAAGCCTCTCACCTTCGCCCGGTCTTGATCGCGACGGCGGAGGCCCATGACGCCGAGATGGCCCTGCGCATCGCCCGCCACGCGACGTTACGCGACGCGCGCTGGACCGTCGTGGAAGAGCCTGTTGCGCTTGCCGTCGCGCTCCGCCGCGAGGCCCGGAAGGATCGGATCCTTGTGGTCGATTGCGCGACGCTTTGGCTCAGCAATCTGATCTTGCAACAGGCCGATCTCGCTGGCGCTACGGAACAGCTGGCGCGGGGCGTCGCGCAACTCGCCGGCCCCGTGATTTTCGTCTCGAATGAAGTCGGCGCCGGCATTGTGCCCGAAAACCCCGTCGCCAGGAGTTTCAGGGACGCCCAAGGTCTGCTCAACCAGGCGCTGGCGGAGGCTTGCGAGGCGGTCGTTTCGGTCAACGCCGGGATCGCGCTCTGCGTCAAACCCGCGCCCGAGCCCAATTTTCGTTTCTGACGAATCGCTCCTGCCAGGGTCAATCCACGAGGTTCGCCGGATGATGTTGCGGGTCACTTTGGCATCGGTTCGAGATGGGCTGCCGCCAATAGGTTGATCGAGCCGATGATCGAGCTGTCCCGAAAACCCGATGCAGAAACAAGCTTCGTCCATCTCCAACCTAGCCATATCGGTACGGGCGAGCTTCCAAAGCGCGTCGAGATCGCCGGGCCGCGCCTTGGCATCGATGCGTTCATGAATCTGGCCCGCTGCATCGACCGCCTCGAAAAGAATTGTTGAAACCGAACGCCCAGGGCGGCGATCGCCACGGTAACTACATCTAGATCGACGGTGAATTTGAAGAATTCTCCGGCATTATCGAGCGTGATTTTCTTTCCGTTCTCGCCCTCGACAAGAATTGGGCGTTGGCGCAGAGTCTTGCCGGAATGATTGATTCATACATCAGAGACTCAGAGAGACTCAAGGGACCAAAGAGACTCAAGGGACCAAGAGGCGAGAAGCCCGACGAAGGGGGATCTTCAAGTGGAGCTTTGCGTGGCTTGCTGTGAACGGCTCGCAGCAAGATAGCTGTGCAGCTGCGCGACCACCGCCGCCCCTTCACCGATGGCGCCGCCGACTCTCTTCACCGAGCCCGACCTTGCATCGCCCACCGCGAACACACCAGGGACATTCGATTCGAGCGACAGCGGCGGCCGATGCGTCCCGGACGTCGCGCCCTCACCCACGCCGGCTTGCGAACCCGTCAGGACAAATCCCTTGGCGTCGAGTCCAACGCCACAAGCCCGCAGCCAGTTGGTCGCGGGATCGGCGCCAATGAACAAAAAGACATTTCGGATCGCCCGTTCTGTTTCCACCCGCGCCGAGGCATCACGCCATCGCACCCGCTCGAGCCGCCCTTCCGGCGTGCCTGTGAGCGCGACGATTTCTGTCCGGCGCAAAAGCTCGATATTTGGCCGCGCTTCGATGCGCTCGATCAAATAGCGCGACATCGACGATGCAAGGCTGTCCGCCCGCACGAGCATAGATATTTTGGCGGCCGAGCCGGAGAGAAACACAGCGGCCTGTCCCGCCGAATTGCCGCCTCCGACAAGCGCGATCTCCTCGCGCCGGCACATCCGCGCTTCAATCGGAGAAGCCCAATACCAGATGCCACGGCCCTCGAACTCCTGCAGGCGTGGAATATCCGGGCGCCGGTAGCACGCTCCGCTCGCGACGACCACTGCTAGCGCCTTAACGATCCTTCCATTGGCCAAGGTCAGGGAAAAGGGGGAGACACCGCAATCCAGCCCGGTGACTTCCACGGGAATGGCCATTTCGGCGCCGAATTTCTGCGCCTGCACGAAGGCGCGGCCGGCGAGCGCCTGGCCCGAAATGCCGGTCGGAAATCCAAGATAGTTCTCGATGCGGGCGCTCGCACCTGCCTGTCCGCCGAAGGCGCTTGCATCGAACACGATCACGGCCAGACCTTCCGAGGCGGCATAGACCGCGGTGGCAAGTCCGGCGGGTCCGGCGCCGACGATCGCAACGTCATAGATTCGATCCGGGTGGTCGCAAGTGATCATGCCGAGGCAGCGCGCGAGCTCTGATGTGCTCGGATTTTTCAACACGCTTCCATCGGCACACACGCAGAGCGGCAGCTCCGAGGGATCTGGCGCGTAGCGTTCGACCAGCGCCCTTGCATCGGCATCCTCGTCAGGATCGAGGACCTGATGCGGATAGCCGTTGCGCGCAAGAAAATTTTGTAGGCGCACCAAATCCGGGTTCAAGGCGGGCCCGATCAAAACCGGGCCGCCGGCGCCATTCTCGATCAGGGCGACCCGGCGCAGGATGAGAGCGCGCATGATCTTCTCGCCGAGTTCGGCTTCGGCGATGATGAGCCTGCGCAGCCCCTCGGGCGGAATGAGAAGGGCTTCAATGTCGATCTTTGCGCGCGCATCGACGAGCGCAGGCCGGCCGGACAATTGTCCGATTTCAGCAAGGAACTGGCCTGGTCCCTCTTCGACGATCGGCACCACATGGCCCAAACCATCCCGCGAGCTGACGGCAACGGTGCCTACAATGAGCACGAACGTGCCGGGGCTCGGCTCACCTGTCATGAACAAGAGATCGCCCGCTTTGTAGCGCCTAACCTCGCCGAACTGGCGGAGACGCTCGATCTCCTCCGGCCGGAGTTTTAGGAACATCTGATCGCGGCGTTGTTCTATCGTGGACATGATTCGGATCACGCGAAGGGTTGCCTGCGCCTCATGCTTTGAACTGTACCATGTTGGGGCGATTAAAGCATGATCCGGAGGACCCTACTGCGCTACCGTCAAATGCGGCCGGAGTTGTGAACTTGCATATCGCGCCAGGGCGCTCCGGTGCGCAGAACCCAAGAATGCCGTTGACCGTTCGCCGCCTGTCCGCAACGGCGGGACCGCGTTCGCCCCGAGCGGGGAGCAATGCGTCGAGAATACACCATTCCGCGTCCGTCAGATCGCCTCGACTTAATGCCGCCTCCTTAAGAAAGGCAGCCTTGGAATCATTCACCTATGAAAAAACCGTCAACACGACCTAGGGGTGAAAATAAACCGCAACCTCATCTCGATCCCGGTCACACTTCGCCAGCGCAAACCGCGCACTGAACTCGAGCGTCTGCTCGCTGGCGGGAACACGGCTCAGAAGATCGCCAAACGCGCGAGATCTCTTGGACAGGCAAAGTCAAACCCATGCTCGCCCCCATCCTCGCCTCCGATGTCGAGAATCTTCTGGTGGAGCGCGGACTGACGGTCAGTAGGGACCAAAGGCATTGATTTCGTTGCCGTATAACTATTTTTGATTGCGTTGATAGAATCAAATGATTTCCCCAGTTCTTTTGCCGCTCGTTAAGTTGCAGGGAGTGGATCGCCATCGGATCGCAAAGCAAAGGGAGGTCGTCATGATCGCCGTAGCCGCGGGTGACTTGCATGGGCGGAGGATGCAGCCCAAGGGCGAGAGAATAAGCGAGCACAAGCCCGCGATTGAAGAAGTCCATATCCTGTGGATCACAGGAGGGCTCGGCTGCGACGGCGACTCGGTCTCGATTACGGCGGCTAGCCAGCCGAGCCTCGAAGATGTGATGCTCGGTGCCATACCGGGATTGCCGAGGGTTCACCTGCATAACCCTGTGCTCGCTTATACGGTTGGCGATGAGTTTATGGCACCCTTCCACAAGGCCGCGCGCGGCGAGCTCGACAATTTCGTGCTCGTGCTAGAAGGTTCCATTCCCAACGAGAAGATCAGCGGTGACGGCTACTGGGCGGCTTATGGTACCGACCCCCAGACCGGCAACCCGATCACCATTCCCGAATGGCTGGACCGCTTGACGCCGAAGGCGCTCGCCGTTGTCACCGCCGGAACCTGCGCTGCCTTCGGCGGTATTCATGCGATGAAGGGCAATCCCACCGGATGCATGGGTGTGGCAGACTATCTCGGCTGGGATTGGAAATCCAAGGCGGGACTGCCAATCGTCAACGTGCCCGGTTGCCCGGTTCAACCAGACAACTTCATGGAAACTTTGCTCTATCTGCTGCGGCAGCTCGCCGGGCTTGCACCGATGATCCCTATTGATGAGGCGGGGCGTCCCAAATGGCTGTTTGGAAAGTCCGTGCACGAGGGCTGCGATCGCGCGGGTTATTACGAGCAGGGCGATTTCACCGACGAGTACGGTTCACCCAAATGCCTCGTCAAGATCGGCTGCTGGGGCCCTGTTGTGCAGTGCAATGTCCCCAAGCGTGGATGGATGGCCGGAATTGGCGGCTGTCCCAATGTGGGAGGGATCTGTATAGGTTGCACAATGCCAGGGTTCCCAGACAAGTTCATGCCTTTCATGGACCAGCCACCCGGCGCGACCCTTTCGTCGAACCTCATCAAGCCATATGGCGCACTAATCCGCGCTTTGCGCCCCCTGACGAACGCAACTCTCAATGACGAGCCGAAATGGCGCCACAACCGGCCGAACTTGACGACCGGCTATCAACCGCCCCGCTGACATAATTCTCGCCGAGTCCCGTCTCGGATCGGAGGCAGAAATGGTTACGACAATAGCACCGGAAGTAGGTACGATCAGGAAGCCATCGCAGATCGTTGAAATGAATTGGGACCCGATCACGCGTATCGTCGGCAGTCTCGGCCTCTACACCAAGATTGATTTCGGAAATCGTGTTGTCACCGAGTGCCATGCGACGTCTTCGATTTTCCGCGGCTACAGCATTTTCATGAAGGGTAAGGACCCGCGCGACGCCCATTTCATCACTAGCCGCATCTGCGGGATCTGCGGCGACAACCACGCCACGTGCTCGGTCTATGCCCAGAACATGGCCTACGGAATCAAGCCGCCAGCGATAGCGGAGTGGATCACCAACCTTGGCGAAGCCGCCGAGTACATGTTCGACCACAACATCTTCCAGGACAATCTCGTGGGGGTCGATTTCTGCGAGAAGATGGTCAAGGAAACCAATCCCGGCGTCTTTGACCTCGCTCATCAGACCGAGGCGCCGCACGCGGCCGATCACGGCTACCGCACCATTGGTGACATCATGGTGGCGCTCAATCCGTTCACCGGTGATTTCTACCGCGAAACGTTGCAGGTGAGCCGCTACACGCGTGAGATGTTCTGTCTGATGGAAGGCCGTCACGTGCATCCATCGACCCTTTATCCGGGCGGCGTCGGCACCGTGCCCACCGTGCAGCTGTTCACCGACTATTTGGCTCGGCTGATGCGCTATTGCGAATTCATGAAGAAATGCGTGCCGCTGCACGACGATTTGTTCGACTTCTTCTATGATGCGCTGCCCGGCTATGAAGAGGTAGGCCGCCGACGTATTTTGCTCGGATGCTGGGGCTCGTTCCAGGACCCTGACGTCTGTGACTATGACTACAAAACCATGACGAACTGGGGCCGTTCGATGTTCGTCACACCAGGCGTCGTCATCGACGGCAATTTGGTGACGACCGATCTTGTCGATATCAATCTGAATATCCGCATCCTGCTTGGTCACTCCTATTACGACGGCTGGGACAACGCCGAGACTTTCGTCAAAACTGATCCCCTTGGCAACCCGGTTGACCAGAAACACCCTTGGAATCAGACCACGGTTCCGCGGCCGCAAAAGCGCGACTTCAACGGCAAATATTCCTGGGTGATGTGTCCTCGTTGGCTCGACAAGAGAACCGGCGATCATTTAGCGCTCGACACCGGCGGCGGCGCCTTCGCGCGGCTCTGGGCGACGGCGTTGGCGAACATCGTTGACATGGGTTACGTCAAGGCGACTGGGAACAGCGTCGTGATCACTCTTCCCAAGACCGCGCTGAAGCCGGCCGTGACGTTCGAGTGGAAAATCCCAAAGTGGAGCAATGCCATCGAGCGTGACCGGGCGCGCACCTATTTCCAGGCCTATGCAGCCGGAGCTGCCATCTATTTCGTGGAGCAGGCGCTGGTTGAGTTGCAGGCGGGCCGCACCAAGACGTGGACCGAATTCAAGGTGCCCAACGAGGCGATCGGCTGTGGCTTTCACGAAGCGGTGCGCGGCGTGCTCTCGCACCATATGGTGATCCGCGGCGGCAAGATCGCCAACTATCATCCCTATCCGCCGACGCCGTGGAACGGTACGCCACGCGACAGTTTTGGGACAGCGGGACCCTATGAGGACGCGATCACCGGCACCCCAATCTTCGAAGAGAACGGACCCGAGAATTTCAAAGGCATCGACATCATGCGCGCGGTGCGGAGCTTCGATCCGTGCCTGCCATGCGGTGTGCACATGTACGTCGGTAACGGCAAGACGATTGAAACAGTGCATTCGCCGATGTTCGGCGTGGGACGGGGATAGCGATGTCCGCCGGGAACGGAGAGGACCCGCTGGCCCTGCACCGGCTCGGGGAATTGATCCATGCGCTTGACGCGCATACCGATCCGGCCGCGAAGGAGACCGCGCGGGAGCTTCTCACCCTCGTGCTCGATCTGCATGGCATGGGATTGGCCAAGCTGATGGGAATTGTGACCACAGCGGAAGGCGGAACTGCGATCCTGGCGCGGCTGGTAGACGACGAGCAGGTTCGGGCCATGTTGTTGTTGCATGGGTTGCATCCCGATGATCTCGAAACGCGCGTTCGCCGGGCGGTGGATCGGCTGCGGGCGCATGTTGGGGTTCACGGCCTCCGCTTGGACGTCGTGGAGATCGCGAGTGGCACCGTTCGACTGCGGTTGCATGGAAGCGGTGCCGCCACGATCAAGGCGCCCTTGCTGTGGACGTTGCCGGGCGAAATCGAGGACGCCGTGGTGGAAGCGGCGCCCGATGTCGAAAAGATTCTGATCGATGGATTGATCCCCCAGGAGGCTGCCGCCGCCGTCCGCGCGGCAGAGTGACCCGCGTCCCCTTGGACGGCCCGAGGCGCAGCGACGAACGGTTATGGAGGCGACCGCATGACTGATGTCGAGCGCATGGTCCTGAGCACACGGCCGCGAAATTGGGTGACCAATGTGCAGCGGTTCGTGCGTCCGCGTGAGGTTGCGGAGGAGCAGTGCGAGCTATGTTCTGCTCCAATCGCCACCGATCATCGCCATTTGGTGGAGCCCGCCAAGCGCCGCCTGCTCTGTGTTTGCAGGGGCTGTGCCACCTTGCTCGGCAATCGCGACGACGACCGGTATCGCACGGTGCCGGAATACGCGCGGCGGCTCGAGAATTTCGACATGACCGATGCCGAGTGGGACGCCTTCGGGATCCCGATCGGGCTTGCGTTCTTCGTTCATAGCACGCCAGACAAACGTATCGTTGCTTTTTATCCAGGACCAGCTGGCCCTACGGAATCGCTCTTGGAGCTGCAGGCATGGGTGAAACTTGTCGCCAACAACCCCCTCCTTGCTGAACTTGAGCCTGATAGTGAGGCCTTGCTTGTCAACCGCGTGCGCAATGCGCGCGAGTACTTCCAAGCGCCGATCGATCGCTGCTACGCGCTGGTCGGACTGATACGCACCAAATGGCGCGGTCTCTCTGGCGGCGATGAGGTTTGGAAAGCGATCGAAGGCTTCTTCGCCGAGCTGCGTGACCAGCGCGCGTGCGCAGGAGCCTATCGCCATGGTTGAACTCACCTTCGTGGTCGAGGGTGCCGTGGTCGACAGCTACGCCGCGGCGCCATCTCTGCTCTTCAAGTTGTGTGTGGCCAACGAGACCCCGGACGTCAGGGTGGAAAATGTGCTGTTGCATTGTCAGATTCGCATCGAGGCAACGCGCCGAACCTATGCGCCGGAAGACCGCGAACGTCTCATCGAGCTCTTTGGGGTAACCCATCGCTGGAAGGATACGTTACAAAGCATGCTTTGGACCCACACGAACGTCCAGGTGCCGGCCTTCGATGGCAAGCGCATCGTCGAACTGCCGGTCCCATGCAGCTTCGATTTCAATGTCGCGGCAACCAAGTATTTCTTCGGCCTTGAGGGAGGCGACGTGCCGCTGGCATTCTTGTTCAGTGGTACGGTCTTCTATCGGGATACCGGGGGCTTCCTGCAAATGGATCTGATCTCCTGGAGCAAGGAGGCGAGCTACCGGCTCCCGGTACGGATCTGGCAGGAGCTGATGGATTTCTACTACCCCAACACGGCATGGCTGCGCATCGATCGCGAGGTCTTCGATGAGATCTACCGACACAAACGGGAAAACGGGTTCACGAGCTGGGATGAGACGCTACGCGCCCTGCTAACACGTCAGCGCGAGGAGAGCTTTCCATGAACCTTGCGCCGGTCGAAGCAATTGTCAAAGCAGTCCTTTACGAAGGCTATATCCTCTATCCGTATAGAGCCTCGAATGTGAAGAACCGGCAGCGCTGGACCTTCGGCGGCGTTTATCCGCGGCAGGAGGAAAGTCTTGCCTGTGGTGTGCAGACCGAATGTCTGGTTCGGGGCAGCCTCGAGTCGGTCATCGAAGTTCATGTGCGATTTCTGCATCTCATGCGGCGAGAGGTCGGGGAATTCGCGTCGCCCATGACGGAGCTGCCCGCGGGCCAGGAGCCGGCCTATACGAACGTTGCCTCTTTGAAGGTGGGCGAGGAAATTTCCCAGAGCTGGGAGGAGGCCGTCGAGCGCGATGTCACCACTCCGTCTCTGATGCTAAAGCAGCTCACCGGTGCGCCCGTAAAGGTGCCATTCGCCTTTGCCGGGCAGCGAAGTTTGAAGCCCTTGCGCGGGCCGGACGGCTGCGTGTACGGTATGCTCATTCACACCAGCACTGACGTTCAGGGTGAGCTGACGATCACGGCTGCGGGCGTTGCGCCCGGCGTGTTCCGGCTCACGGTGCGCATCGACAACGTCACGCCGCTCGGCGATACAGAGTCCAGCGAGCGCAAGGAGGCGCATTGGCGCGCCTTTGCTTCGACCCATACAATCCTGGGTGTGCGCGGCGGCGCGTTCATCTCGCTTCTCGATCCGCCCAATGAACTCAAGAACGCCGCGAGCGCCTGCAACAATCAGGGAACCTGGCCGGTGCTCGCAGGCGACGAGGGCACGACGGACACGATATTGTCTTCGCCGATCATCCTTTATGATTATCCGCAGGTTGCGCCGGAAAGTCCGGGCGATCTCTTTGATGCCACCGAAATCGACGAAATTCTCACCTTGCGCATTCTCGCCATGACCGATGAGGAGAAGCGCGACATGGCGGCGCTCGACGCACGTGCCCGGGCGCTGCTCGAACGGACGCAGGCGCTGACCGCGGCGGACATGGCGAGATTGCACAGCGCCCGGAGAGAGCTCCATTCCAGCGCGGATCCGGAGGCCAGGACCCGTGGCATCGAACCGCCGGCTGCATTCAAGCCGGAGCTGGCTTTCCTGCATGCCGGCGGCCGCGACCTCGCGGTCGGCGATCGCGTCCGTCTTCGCCCCAAGGGGCGCGCCGATATCTTCGATCTGGTTCTGAAGGACGAGATGGCGGTGATCGAAGCGATCGAGCGCGACTTCGATGATAAAATTCATGTGGCCGTTGTGCTCGAATCCGATCCGGGCCGGGAATTCGGTCTTGATCGGATGCCGGGCCACCGCTTCTTCTTTTCGCCGGACGAGATCGAGCCCTCCGGGAAGGAGAGCTGAACGTGAGCCAAATTCTCGTCGCCGGCATCGGCAACATCTTCAAGGGCGACGACGCTTTCGGCGTGGAGGTCGTGCAGCGTCTGGCACAAAGCCCGCTTCCAGCCGGCGTCAAAGTGGTGGATTTCGGGATTCGCGGAATCGATCTCACCTATGCACTGCTTGACGGCTATGATGCGGCGATCCTAGTCGATACAGCCCGGCGCGGCGCGGCGCCTGGCACTGTATCCATTATCGCGCCAGACCGGCATTCGGCCGGCATGGTCGCCCCCGGCGATTTATTTCTTGAGCCGCACGACCTTGATCCAGCGAAGGTGCTGCGCGTGGTGGAAGCGCTCGGCGGCGGCTGTCAGCGCATCCTGCTCGTCGCCTGCGAGCCGGAAACGTTCGGCGACGGAGAGATGGGTGCGATGGGGCTCAGTCCCTGCGTCGCTACTGCGGTCGACGAGGCGATCAAGGCCGTCGAGCGGCTTGTCGGGGATTTGCTGCGGGAGCAACGGAGTCTCGAAATCGAGAGCGCATAGTCAGACGGAGAAGGATGATGAGCGGATGGGCGATTTTTTGGATCATAGTAGCGGTGCTGATCGTGGTTGGAATTCTGATGAATCTGCGTGATCTCATTCGCTATCTGAAAATTCGCAGCATGTGATGGCGCCGATGCCTGTTGCCACAGCCATACCGCCGGCGGAAGCGCGGGCGATCCGCGTCCGTGGGCTTGTGCAAGGCGTAGGTTTTCGCCCTACGGTCTGGCGCCTGGCGCGGGATTGCGGGCTCGCCGGTGACGTGTGGAACGATGCCGAAGGCGTCATGATCCGGGCATGGGGCCGGCCTGCAGACCTCGACCGGTTTCTCAGGCGGCTTGAAGACCAGCCGCCGCCGCTTGCCCGCATCGATAGCATCGCGTGGGCGCTCTCCGAAGATAGTCCGATTGATGGCGGCTTCCATATAGTGGCAAGCCGCGCCGGCGAGGTGCACACGGCCGTTGGTCCGGATGCCGCAACCTGCTATGCGTGCCTTGGCGAAACGCTCGATCCTTCCGATCGCCGTTGCAATTATCCGTTTACGAATTGCACGCATTGCGGGCCGCGGCTCTCGATCGTGCGGGCGGTACCCTACGACCGGTGCAACACCAGCATGGCGGCGTTCGCGCTTTGCCCGGCATGCCGGGCCGAGTACGAAAATCCGGAAGATCGCCGCTTCCATGCCCAACCGACAGCCTGTCCATCGTGCGGACCGCACGCATGGCTTGAGCGCTTCGTTGATGGTAGAACCGAACCGCAGCTTTTCGCCGCATGTGATGCGGTCGAAGCGGCGAGGGCTTTGCTGCTCAGCGGAGCAATCATCGCGATCAAGGGACTGGGTGGCTTCCATCTCGCCTGCGACGCCTGCAACGAGGATGCGGTTGCCAGGCTTCGAGGCCGCAAACGGCGCTACGAAAAACCCTTCGCGCTGATGGCACGAGACCTACACGTCATCCGCCGGTATTGCGCCGTTGACAGTCAGGAGGAGGCGCTGCTCAAGAGCGCGGCTGCCCCGATAGTGATTTTGCCGGCCACCGGCCCCGATCGCATGGCCAATGCGGTGGCCCCGGGATATGCGACTCGCGGATTCATGCTGCCCAATACGCCATTGCACCATCTGCTGCTGCGGGACTTTGACCGGCCGTTTGTCATGACCAGCGGCAATCTCTCGCAAGAGCCGCAATGCACGGGCAATGAGGAAGCAAGGCGGCTTCTGTCCGCCATTGCCGATTATGGGCTCTTCCATAATCGCGACATCGTGAACAGGCTGGACGATTCCGTGGTGCGGGTCATGCTCGGCAAGCCGCGCCTCATCCGCCGCGCCCGCGGTCATGCACCGGCGCCCGTCAGACTGGCCACGGGTTTCGAGCACGCCGGTCCGCTGCTCGCAGTTGGAGGGGAACTCAAGAGCACCTTCTGCTTGCTGAAAGACGGGCAGGCGATCCTCTCCCAGCACATTGGCGACTTGGAGGACGCGGCCAGTCTCGCGGACTACCAAAAGGCCCTCTCGCTTTATCTGGCGCTGTACGATCACGTGCCCGAGGCGATCGCGGTCGATATGCATCCCGATTATCTCTCCTCCAAACTCGGCCGCGAGCGGGCGCTGTTGGACGGATGCCGGATTGAGGAGGTCCAGCACCACCACGCCCATATCGCGAGCTGCCTGGCGGAGAATGCGATACCGCTCGGCACGCGCCCGGTTCTCGGCATTGCGCTTGATGGGCTCGGGCTTGGTCCGGACGGGACGCTGTGGGGTGGCGAGTTCCTACTCGCCGACTACAAGACCTTCGAGCGGGTGGGCTGCTTCCCGCCGGTGGCGATGCCGGGCGGCGCTCAGGCCGTGCGCCAACCCTGGCGAAACGCCTTTGCCCATCTTGAGGCTGCGATTGGCTGGGAGCGCTGCAAGCGGGAGCATGCGGGGCTCGAGCTTGTGCGATACCTCGATTCCAAGCCGCTCGGCACGCTTGCCGCGATGATGAGCAAAGGGATCAACAGTCCCCGGTCGAGTTCGTGCGGACGGCTGTTTGATGCCGTCGCCGCCGCGGTTGGAATCTGCCGGGAGGCCGCGAGCTACGAAGGGGAGGCCGCCATCGCGCTGGAGAATATCGCCGATGTTCGGGCTCTGGCGCTGCAGGATGATGGCTATCCTATCCAGCTTCGGATGCAAGCTCAGGCTTCTGGCGGGCTCACGATGATGGATTTATCTCCGCTGTGGCGGGCTATCCTAGACGACCTCGATAGCGATATGCCGGCAGGTGTAATATCGGCGCGGTTCCATCGTGGATTGGTGCGCGCAATCGTTGCGATGGTCCGTCATATTTTCGAGCGGGAGAAACGAAAGTTGGAGCGCATTGTGGCCCTGTCCGGTGGCTCGTTCCAGAACAGGTTGCTGCTGGAGGGCGTGAGCCACACGCTCGAAGGTCTCGGACTGACCGTGCTCACGCACTGCCAGGTTCCTGCCAATGACGGCGGTTTGGCGCTTGGACAGGCGGCAATCGCAGCTGCCAGGGCGATGAAATCGCGGGACCGGCTGCGCGGAAAGGTGACATCATGTGCCTAGGCATTCCCGGACAGATTGTCGCGATTTCGGATCCTGAGAACGCCCTCGGTATCGTCGATGTGTCAGGGGTACGGCGCGAGATTAATTTGGTGTGCGTCGTCAGCGATGATCACCCGATCGAAGCATGCGTCGGCGATTGGGTGCTTGTTCATGTCGGCTTCGCCATGAGCCGTATCGACGAGCGGGAGGCAGCGGCGACGCTGAGAATTCTAGAAGAACTTGGGGAGGTCGAGCCGGAGCTCGATGCGATGCGAATGTCAGATCACGCCTGACGGACTTTGCCGGCACGTCCGTTGGAAGGAGTGCGTACATGTCAAATGACGAAGCTTTGCAAGAGCTCTACCCGTTTCTGCATGGCAGGAAAGCGGACGCACACGCCTTGAACGTAGCCCTTGTCGAGTCGGTGCGGCAGAAGGCGCAGCATCATCAGGACGTATTTGGAAGTTTTTTCGCCAAGAATGGTCAGTCCGTGGTGGACACCGCCCAGACGATCGCCGATGTCTACCGCCGCGACGGGCGCCTGTTCTCGATGGGCAATGGCGGCTCGAGCTGCGATGCTGCCCACGTTGCGGTTGAGTTTTTGCACCCGATCACGGCCGGCCGTCCGGCGTTGACCGCCATCGACCTCACTTGCGACAGCACGATGATGACGGCCATCGGCAACGACGTTGGCTTTGACCATATTTTCGTCCGCCAGATCATCGCCCAAGGGCGGCCCGGTGACAGCCTGATCGGCATCTCGACCAGCGGCAATTCGGCCAACCTCGTGAAGGCCTTTTGCAAGGCGAAGGAGATCGGGCTAAGGACAATTGGTCTGACCGGGAACACCGGTGGAGAAATGGCGCGGATCGGTCTCGATCATTGTCTGATCGTCGAAACCGACAGCATCCACCGCATTCAGGAATGCCATGTCGCGATCTATCACATTCTTTGGGATCTCGTGCACACACTGCTGGCTGACGAGCGGGGCAATCTGCATATTCGGGCAGCCGAGTAGCTAGGAACAGAGCCGATGAGATATGTGGACGAGTTCCGCAATCCGCAAAAGGCCAAGGCGC
Source organism: uncultured Alphaproteobacteria bacterium (assembly GCA_963712225.1). Lineage (GTDB taxonomy): Bacteria > Pseudomonadota > Alphaproteobacteria > Rhizobiales > Beijerinckiaceae > Methylocapsa. The sequence continues at coordinate 155,575 of CAVQHH010000029.1, read as the reverse complement.
TGTTGCGGGAAATCGAGAAGCTTATCGCAAGGATCGATATCTGCCGCCATCGGCCGCTCGCGCTCATGGAGGTGTGCGGCGGCCACACGCATACGATCTTCAAGTTCGGAGTTGAGACTATGCTGCCCGATGCGGTTGAGCTCGTGCATGGACCCGGATGCCCGGTTTGCGTGTTGCCAATGGGGAGGGTCGACGATTGCGTCGCGCTTGCCGAGACGCCGGGCGTGATCTTCACAACCTTCGGTGACGCGATGCGGGTCCCGGGCTCGAAGAAGAGCCTGCTGCAGGCGAAAGCCGGGGGCGCTGACGTGCGCATGGTCTATTCCCCCCTCGACGCGCTCAAACTCGCGCGCCTCTATCCTGAGAAGGAGATTGTCTTCTTCGGGCTCGGATTCGAAACCACGATGCCATCGACCGCGCTCACGATTTTCCAGGCGGAGCGCGAGGGCATCAAGAATTTTTCCCTGTTCTGCAATCACATCACCATCATCCCGACCATCAAGGCCATTCTCGACAGCCCCGAGCTTCAAATCGATGGATTTCTGGGGCCGGGACATGTGAGCATGGTGATTGGCACGCAGCCATACCGGTTTATCGCCGAGCGTTACAAGCGGCCTTTGGTGATTGCTGGGTTTGAACCGCTCGACGTACTGCAATCGGTCTGGATGCTCTTAAAGCAGATCGCCGAAGGCTGCTGCGAGATAGAGAATCAATATAACCGTGTCGTTCCCGAGGACGCCAACCGGGAGGCGCTGGCCGCCGTAAACCTTGTCTACGAGCTGCGGGAATTCTTCGAATGGCGTGGGCTTGGCTCGATCGATCACTCGGGCGTGAGGCTGCGCGCGGCCTATGCGCGTTACGACGCGGAGCGCAAATTCAGCGTGCCCGCGCTCCGCATCGCCGATCCCAAATCCTGTCAATGTGGCGAGGTCCTGAAGGGCGCCATCAAACCCTGGGACTGCAAAGTCTTCGGCAGCGCCTGCACGCCAGAGAGTCCGCTCGGCGCCCTCATGGTTTCCTCGGAAGGCGCCTGCGCCGCCTATTATCAGTTCGGCGCCATCCCGCGCCATAAAGGGACGAACGTGGCATGACGGTGTTGCTGAACAATATGAGCGTTGCCGCACCCCTCCGGCGCCGCGGCAGCATCAGCGTACCGACGATCACGCTGGCTCATGGCGGCGGAGGCTCGGCGATGCGCAATCTCATCGACGACGTGTTCGTTTCGGTCTTTGACAACGCGGCCTTGGCGCCGCTCGAAGACCAGGCGCGGTTCCCGCTCGCCGAATTATCCCGACTTGGCGACCGTCTGGCCTTAACCACCGATTCCTATGTTGTCGATCCGTTGATTTTCCCGGGCGGCGACATCGGCAAGCTCGCTGTCTGTGGCACTATCAATGATCTGGCTGTCGGCGGAGCGACTCCGCTTTACCTCACATGCAGCGCGATCATCGAGGAGGGGCTCGAGGTCGATACACTGCGAGCTCTGGCGAAATCGATGGCCTCGGCCGCTGCCGATGCCGGCGTCCTGATCGTCACGGGCGACACGAAGGTTGTGCACCGGGGAACCTGCGACAAGCTTTTCCTCAATACGGCCGGGGTCGGGATTATCCGGGAAGGTATCAACCTTGGTGCCGACCGCTGCAGGCCGGGCGACTCGGTCCTCGTCAACGGCCTGCTCGGCGATCATGGCGCGGCGATCCTCAACGCGCGTGGTGACATGGCGCTCTCGACAGCGATCGAGAGCGACTGCGCCGCGTTGCACGGGCTCATTGCTGAGTTGCTCGTTGCCGCTCCCTCCACCCGCTTCATTCGCGATCCGACCCGCGGTGGACTCGCCACAGTCCTCAACGAGGCGGCCCGAGCGTCAGGCGTCGGCATCGAGATTTCGGAAGCCGCGGCCCCAATGCGTGAGGAAGTCAAGGCCTTCTGCGAGATCCTGGGGCTCGATCCGCTCTATCTTGCCAATGAAGGTAAAATTGCCTGCGTGGTGCCGAAGGACGAGCAAGTTGCAGCTCTTCACGCCCTGCGTGGTCATCCGCTCGGCCGGGGAGCGGCGATCGTCGGTCGTGTTACAGCCGAGTGGCCTGGCCGCGTCGTGATGAATACCGTCTTTGGTGGGCAACGAATTGTCGACATGCTGGTCGGCGATCAGTTGCCAAGGATTTGTTGAGATGCACGAGCTGGCATTGACACAAAGCGTCGTCGAAATGGTGACCGAGCATGCGCAAGGCCGTTGCGTTCGGCGCGTCACGCTCGAAATCGGCAAGTTGACCTGTGTCATGGCCGATGCCATTCGGTTTTGCTTCGATGTTGCGGCGACCGGGACGCCGCTCGAAGGCGCGAGCCTGGAGATCATTGAAATCGAAGCACGGGCGCGTTGCGGCGTCTGTGGTGAGACATTTGTGCAGGAGACTCTCTGGGCGTCGTGCCGTTGCGGGTCACACGATTGCAAACGGATTTCGGGCGAGGAATTGCGGGTCAAGGAGTACGAGGTGGACGCAGACGCCGCCGCGTAACTGCGAAATAAGTCAACCGCAAAGGGTAGGAGGTCAAACGATGTGCGAGATCTGCGGCTGCTCGGATGGCGCGGAGGTGAAGGTTGTCAATCTCGAGACCGGCGAGACCCTAGACCCCGCCTCAAAACACCGTCATGGCGATTTGCATCACCATGCTCACTCCCATGACCATGAGCACAATCATGGTCACGGCCATGACCATGACCATGATCATGATCATCTCCATCATCAACAAGACGTCCACCACCCCCACAAAGACCATCACGGTCGTGAAGCCACAGTAGTCCTTGAGCGGGACGTGCTGGCGAAGAACGCCACGCTCGCGGCGCGCAACCGGACATGGTTCGCCGGCCGAGAGATCTTGGCTCTCAACCTCGTCAGCGGCCCGGGCGCAGGCAAGACGACGCTGCTTGAGCGCACGCTGCGGGAATTGCAGCCCATACAGCCATTTTTTGTTATCGAAGGCGATCAGGCCACGACCAATGACGGTCTGCGAATCAAGGCAGCCGGCGCACCCGTGGTCCAGATCAATACTGGCAGCGGTTGTCATTTGGACGCCGACATGGTCGCGCGAGGTGTTGCCGAGCTGAAACCGTCGTTCGGTTCGATCCTCATGATCGAGAACGTCGGCAATCTTGTTTGCCCGGCCTTGTTTGACCTCGGTGAAAGCGCAAAAGTGGCGATCCTGTCGGTGACGGAGGGTGATGATAAGCCGATTAAATACCCGCACATGTTCCAAGCTGCCAGCATGCTCATCATAAACAAGATTGATCTTTTGCCTTACGTCGAATTCGAACTCGCCCGCTGCCAAGTCTATGCGCGGCAGGTCAATCCGGCGATCGAAATCATGACGCTCTCCGCCACGACTGGAGAAGGGCTTGAAACTTGGTTTGATTGGATTTCGACTGCATCGCGCCGGGAGCGTGGGGGGACTATTCCGCAGCTCCTGGAGGCCTTGCCGTGATCGTCTCTGGATTCAACCCGCTGCGCGTCCCGCGCGAGCTCATTAGCCTGATGCGGGCTGCCGGAAGGTGCGTGTCTTACCGATAGATCTTAAATGAGGAGGAAAGCCATGTTGAGAAAAATTGTAATTACCGCGCTAGCCCTATGGTGCCTCACTGCTGGTCCGGCCTTCGCTCATATGGGCCAGGGGCAAGGGGTTGGTTTCGCGTATGGATTCGCTCACCCCTTGAGCGGTCTCGACCACATTATCGCGATGGTCGCCGTTGGACTCTACGCCGCGAATCTGGGCGGCCGCAATCTCTGGCTAGTGCCGTCAGCTTTTGTCGCCACCATGATCTTCGGCGGAATTCTCGGCTATAGCGGGTTCCCCTTGCCTCTGGTTGAAAGGGGTATCGGCCTTTCCGTCGTTGTCATGAGTATGGCTGTCGCAGCCGGCGTCAATTTGTCCACCGCCAGCGCGATGGCACTCGTCAGTCTGTTCGCTCTCTTCCATGGGCATGCGCATGGCAGCGAAGGCGTCGAACTCACTTCATTCTTGCCTTACGCAGCTGGATTCATCATCGCGACGACATTGTTGCATCTTGCCGGCATCGGTCTCGGATTGGGGCTCGACAAACTTGGAGCGATCGTCTCGCGCACTCTCAAACGAGCGGTTGGCGTCGCCGGAGCACTTGCGGGAGCGGCGATTCTCTCCGGCATGTTGTGAACCTGTTGGCGCGTTTGCGCAGCCGCAGGTGGGCGATAGCGGGAATGATCGCGAGCCAGTTCACTGTCGGTTCGGGCTCGCGAGATGTGCTCGCTGGCTTGCCAATCCACGTGGCTATTCCTCATCGAGTTGCTGGTAAACCTGCCGCGTGCCGAAATAGACGCCTTGGACAAGCAATACGCAGCCAATGAGGTCGAGAGCAAGATACGAGATCATTGACCACCCAGCAATTGGCAAGAACGGTGCCGCCAGGGACTTTGCGGTGAATATGCACCATGCCAAAGATGTCCTGATTCCATGCCGCGCTGCGAGTTTCAGATCGATGCCGACAAGCGAAGGCTGAAGATATTCGAGCAAGCCCACCACGATAGAAGCGGCGCCGATTGCGACACCAAGGATTGTTGCGGCCTGGGCCAGAGTCCACCAGGGGTCGGGCCCGGCGTATAGCGCTGCAATATCCAACACAGGAACTACAAGCCAGAATGCGATCGGAAAATGCACCAAAAGAGGGTGCAAGGGAACGTCGAAAACACGCAGCTTCAATTTCATGATACCTCCTCAATCGCCGTAAGATCGACCAAGTACCGTCAGATGGGGACAACCGATAATCGCCGTCGGCGCTTGATTTGCCGATAGTGCCGCGATCCGGGCGGCGCCCGATGATGCGCGCCGTCGAAGGTTCATCAATGATGTCGGATTGGACGTTTCGCACAAGATAACGGCCATTTGAATCGTCGACAATGCCGGGTAGCCTATGGCGGGGCCAGTGCCCACGGTTCCAGAACAAACCAACGTTTTGGTCCGCCAGCATGCGGGAGTTGATGCCCGCATAGGAATCGAGACCGGAGATATGACGCCAGGTCTCGTGAATGAACCCCCGCAGTCTCGGCCTCGAAGTAGTTTGTCTCGACGCACGCGCCGCCCTCGAGATTCGGCCGAGTAATCCATTCGAAAAGCGCCGGCCAGTCAGCCAAATGCTCCATAGTATGGATCGGAGCGAGCAGCGGCCCTCGCCTTAACCGGAAAACACCCGGCATTGCGGCCTCTTGAGCGATCAACATGAATTGATCGTGCCGCGGGGACTCCCGAGGAAGCCCAATTGTTGCCGGGCGAGACCATTTCGTGTTTATTGTGGCCGCAACAATCAAATTATGCCAGATCGATGAAACTGGAGGACGTCCCTATGAAGCTTTCGATTTCCTCCGTTGCGTTGGCGGCCGCCCTCGCGATCGGCCTCGCCTCGCCGGGATCGGCGCATCAGGAGACCGCCGGCAATTTAAAGATCGGGCATCCCTGGATTCGCGCGGCGGCGGCGGGTGCTTCAAGCACCTATGCCTGCATCATCGAGATCGAAAACGACGGCGACGAACCTGAGACTCTCCTCGGTGCGACCGTGGACGGAGCCGGCACAGGCATCCTTTATCAAATTATCGAAAAAGACGGCAAATTCAGTTCGAAGATCGTCGAACATGGGCTGCTCATTAAACCGCATGGCAGCATCGAACTGGCGCCGACCGCGTATCAGTTCAAGTTCGGCAAGATCGCCAAGGCCTTGACCGAGGACTCGATGGTCAATGGCACGCTTGTGTTCGAGAAATTGCACAGCGTGCCGATCCACTTCATGGTGGAGGCGGACGACACGGCGCCCAAGGAAGACGCGGCGCCGGGGCAAGACTCCATGCATGGCGATCATGCGAAGTGACCAGACCGTCTCAGCGAAGGTCTCCACCGCTAAAGGCCAGGGCTTCGACATAAGGGGCACGCCGCCAGACCGAAGGTAGAGCCGCCCGGCGCCTGAAGGCTACGTCTTCATCGGCTGCGGTAAATCCGGCAGGGGGACAAGAGGCGCCAGTCTACTTTGAGGTAGCTGCTATGCCAAGCTCATGTTGATAAAAAATTATTTTATCCCTACTTGCAGGGCAGGGTTTGTATTCGCGAACCATTGTTTCCTCGCAGCGTTCATTTACTCATGTATGTGGCTACTGGAGCGGTTTATCCATTTATTCTCATCGTCCGAACCAATGCTGTTTGATCGTTTTCCGCTGCGGTACGTTTTTGACGGGGGAGAGGCCTTGATGGTCGTCGTAGTCGCAATTCACGGCTTGAAGGACGTGTGGACCGCCTTAGAAAGTGGCAAAGCGCCTCAGCGCCTATCCCCCAACCGGGACGCTGTTCGCGCGGCTCAACATGATGACGGGAGCGATTGATGCTAACGTGGTCGAAACCGAACGCAATAGTTCCGGACGAGCCTTTACGCTGGATTCTGGCAACACTCCGATTCTATGCAATCGTTGCGAGCGTGGGCATTGCTCTTGCGTTTGCGGTGATTTCTATTCTGGCCTTAGCGCCCGCAGTGTTTCATCCCAATTACGCCGACGAAACGACCGATTTCGGCGTGCCGCCGCAAAAAGATTTGCGGGCAGACGATCGACGGGTCACGCAAACTCCGACGACGATTCCAGGTGCGCACGTCATTGGCACCAGTGATCTCTACGCGGCAATCCAAAGGGATTCGCTGGACGGCTCTCCGTTCGTGATGGTCGACGCTCTATCTTATACTCATCCCAACACGATCCGTGGCGCCAAGAGAATTCCCCTGGGTGGCGCGTCGGGCAACTTCGACGATGAGAACCAGCAGCGCCTGCGAGCACAACTAATGTTGCTGACCAAGAACAATTTGGCCATGCCAATCGTGCTTTTCTGTGGGGGCGCGACATGTTGGGAATCCTATAACGCGTCCTTGCGGGCCGAGAAGATGGGATTCACGCGGGTCTATTGGTATCGCGGGGGCCTCGCTTCCTGGTTGGAAGCCGGGATGCCGATGAACTGACACGCAGCGCCTCGGAGCGTTGCGCGAGAGACCGTACGCCCCCGAACGAGGCCCACGCATGAACAAGATTTTTCCCGATGCCCGCTCGGCCCTTGCCGGCATTCTCGAAGACGGCATGACCGTCATGGCCGGGGGATTTGGTCTTTGCGGCATCCCGCAAATCCTGATCGCGGCGATTCGCGATCTCACGGTCAAGGATTTGACCGTGATCTCGAACAACGCGGGCGTCGATGGCGCGGGCCTCGGGCTCCTCCTCGAAACAAGACAAATCAAAAAAATGATCTCGTCTTATGTCGGCGAGAACAAGCTTTTCGAGCGGCAGTATCTTTCCGGCGGACTCGAACTCGAATTCAATCCGCAAGGCACCCTGGCGGAGCGAATCAGGGCGGGCGGCGCCGGCATCCCGGCGTTTTTCACCAAGACCGGCGTTGGGACTATCATTGCCGAGGGGAAGGAGCTGCGCGACTTCGACGGCGTGACCTATGTCATGGAGCGCGGACTCGTCGCCGACGTCGCGATCGTCCACGCCTATCAGGGCGACACGGAAGGCAATCTTGTCTATCGCAAGACGGCGCGCAACTTCAATCCAATGATGGCCGCCGCAGGCAAGGTGACGGTCGCGGAGGTCGAGCATCTCGTCGCGGCGGGAGAAATCGATCCCGACGCGGTCCATACGCCGGGTATTTTCGTTCAGCGCATCGTGCATGCGCCAAACGCCGCCAAACCGATCGAAAAGCGGACAACCCGTCCGCGCGTCGCCGCTTAAGGAGACCCTCGCAATGGCCTGGACCAGGGATCAGATGGCGGCGCGCGCGGCCAAGGAATTGCACGATGGATTTTATGTCAATCTCGGGATCGGCATTCCAACCCTCGTGTCGAATTTCATCCCGCCCGGCATGGATGTGCAATTGCAGAGCGAGAATGGCATGCTCGGCATGGGACCGTTTCCCTTCGAGGGGGAGGAAGACGCCGACCTCATCAATGCTGGCAAGCAGACGATCACCGAACTCCAAACGACAAGCTATTTCTCTTCCGCCGATAGTTTCGGCATGATTCGCGGCGGGCATATCGATCTCGCGATCCTCGGCGCGATGGAAGTCACCGAACGCGGCGATCTCGCCAATTGGATGATCCCCGGCAAGATGGTGAAAGGCATGGGCGGGGCGATGGACCTCGTCGGCGGCGTCAAACGCGTCGTGGTGGTCATGGAACACACGGCGAAGGGACAGCCAAAACTCCTGCATCATTGCACTTTGCCGCTGACCGGCACGGCGGTCATCGACCTCGTGATCACCGACCTCGCGGTCTTTGCAATCGACAAGCAGGGAGGAGGGGGCATGACCCTCATCGAACTCGCCGATGGCGTTACCCTCGACGAGATCAAGGACAAGACCGAAGCGAGTTTTAAGGTGGCGCCGGACGTCAAGACCAAGGCGGCGTGAACATCGAACCGCCCTTGCAATAGAAGCGACGCCGGTCGCGCGGTCCAGAATCGTATGAGAAAATCACCGCTGGGCAGAAAGTGAGTGGGAGGTCGCAAGTGTTAGATTTGATTGCGGCGCTAAAACTGGTGACTCATGAAACCAACAGAAAATCTAACTGCGATTATATTACGCTTTATTCACCGTCATTTTATCTGGATGATAATCGCGTCATATATTATTGCCGCCATGATGCCGGGGTTCGGGCTTTTGATCCGTAATGTCAGCTTTGGTAGAGCCGTTTACCTGCCTCCTTTAATGTTGGCGGCGCTATTATTCAATGCCGGATTGGGAGTAAAAACGGAAGAACTTACTCGTCTGCTCCAAAAGACCATTCGTATTGCTTGGCGGCGTGTTCTGCAATTTAATGATTCCGTTGGCCTTCATCGTTGCGGTCAGCTTTTTGATGCATATTTGGCATGATCCAGGAAGAAGTCCAGCAGATACTGGTCGGTCTTGCTTTGGTCGCCGCGATGCCCATCGCTGGAGCATCGACGGCATGGTCGCAAAATGCCAACGGAAGCCTCGCATTGAGCCTCGGGCTGGTATTGATCACCACCACTCTCAGCCCTTTATTGACTCCGTTCGTTCTTCATATGGCGGGTTTCGTAACCACTGGCGATTATTCGGAGGATTTGCACGAACTCGCATCAGGTGAGGCTGCGACTTTTCTTGGTGTATGGGTGATTCTGCCTACTTTTCTGGGGATATTTGCGCATATGCTTGCCGGAGGAAATTTTAGTCACGAGAGTAATGCCCTATTTGAAAATAATAAATTATTGTATATTATTGTTGCTGAATTATTCTAACGCTTCGCTGACGCTACCAAATGTGGTATCGCAACCCGACATGGATCTTTCTCGCAGTAACGCTGACTCTCGTCGTAGCTCTTTGTATCAGTGCATTTTCGTCCGGCTATTTGCTGGCCAGATTCTCTCGAGTCAGCGATAGCGAGACAGTTTCACTGATATTTGGCTTAGGAATGAACAATAACGGTACTGGACTCGTTTTGGCATCCGTCGGGTTGGCGGATCACCCGCAAGTCCTGTTACCCGTTATTTTCTACAATCTCGTTCAGCATCTGGTTGCCTCCATTGTCGATTTGGCCTTGTTCAAAAGCCGCTCGCCGAAGCCGCCGCTACCTGCTTCCGTCTGAAGATGAGCTCGGACAGGGAGGCGGCCGGCTTCGATCATCGCTACGCGTGTTCCAGCCTACTTCTCCTTCCGACCGATGTCGCAGAGCATATCCGAATGGATGTTCAGACCGATATTGGTCAAATTGTAAAAATGTTCGCTGGCAACGAGCGAGCTATCACTAAATCTTGGTGACGGAAGGGGTCAGGCGGCAGCGGCTTGAGCTTTCGGCTTGACGACCTCAATTCCGTCGGTGAATCTTACACCGAGAATTATTTTCGGCAACTGGTTGTGGCCATCGAGGCGACGCCAGTTTTTCTCGGCGGCCTCGGCCAGCTTGAAGATCATGGCGAGCGCGGTCTTGTTCGAGAGACATCCTTTGGAGCGCACTGTTCGGTGGCGGACCGTCGCGAATGAGCTTTCGATGGGGTTGGTCGTTCGCAGATGCTTCCAGTGCTCAGCCGGGAAGTCGTAGAAGGCAAGCAACGCGTCGCGATCCTTGATCAGGCACTCGACAGCCTTGTCGTATTTGACGCCCCAGGTTTCGATGAAGGCGTCGAACGCGGCGAGTGCATCCTTCTTGGTCTCGGCCATCCAGATCTCCTGGAGCGCACGCTTGGCCTTCGATTGCTGGCTCTTGGGCAGCTTGTTCAAGACATTGGCGGTCTTGTGCACCCAACAGCGCTGGCCGCGTGTCCTCGGCCACACCTCCTCGATCGCCTGCCAGAAGCCGAGGGCGCCGTCGGCGACCGCGAGCTCGGGTCCCATCGCAAGCCCCCGCCGTTTGAGGTCGAGGAGGAGCTCTTTCCACGATTGCGCGCTCTCGCGCACGCCGTCGATGAGCCCGACAAGTTCCTTTTTGCCTTCGGGCGTGGCGCCGATGATCACCAGCAGGCACTGCGCGGCCTCCTCGAGCCGGGCTTGCACATGGATGCCGTCGACCCAGAAGTAAACGTAGCGTTTGGCCGAGAGATCACGCTTGCTCCAACGCGTATGCTCGTCCGACCAGGCCTCCTTGAGCCGCCCGATGGTCGAGGCAGAGAGCCCGCCGGCATCCTTGCCGAGCAGTGCGATCAGCGCCTCCTCGAAATCACCGGTGGAGATGCCCTTCAGGTAGAGAATTGGGATCAGCACCTCTAGGCTCTTCGATCGGCGCGCATAGGGAGGCAAAATCGTCGACGAAAATCGGATGTGCTCTCCGCCTTCGCCGACGCGGTCACGCACGCGCGGGCACCGCACCGCGACTGCACCGATGCCGGTCACGATCTCGCGCTCGGGCAGATGCCCGTGGCGCACCAGTCGCCGGCGGCCATCATCGGTCAACTTGTCGGTATGGGTGCTGAGCCAAGCCGCAACCTCGGCTTCGACGGCCTGCCCCAATAGCGTTCTCGCGCCATTGCGTAAAACCTCGGTCAGCGGATCGGAAAATGTTCCTGGCTGGGTTAGTTCGAAAACGTTAGTCTCGGTCACGGCGTATCACTCCTTCGGTGGAGAAGTGGAGGCGTTGAACACCCCCACGATACGCCGCCTTACCCCTTCATGCCGTCACCAACTTTCGGCCTTAGCTCGCAACGAGCCAGACGATCTCGCAGATCGCACGTTCGGAATAATGGCCGGACATGCGAGCAAAAGTGTCTGGGTTAACCTTTTTATCTTTGGTCAGCTCCGTCACATAGTCCGGTGCTGCGCGTTCTGCATCGGTAAAAAGAGGGCTCGTGCCGTATTGCTCCAGCGCATCGAATTTGGCCTCACTCATCGATGCTTTGATCGTGGCCCATCGGCCGATATCGATGCAGAAAAGACACATGTTGATACGCGCCACCTGTTCACGGATAAGCAGGGCGGTCTCCGGCGGCAGCAGCAGTTTTTTATCCAACTTGCTGATCTTCGAATAGAACAGGCCGAATGAAGGCGGCAGCCGCGCGGAATGCACTTTTAGCGGCGTAATCACTTTGCCAAATTGCCGGCGTGTCATGGCATACGCCAGCTTCATGATCAGCCCCTGGGGCTTTTCGATTGGAGCAAGAAATGTATTCATGTGCTTCTATCCCGATAATGGCGATGCCTTGTCACATCGGGCGCGCTTCGTTCGTCACTGCTTTGAAGGAACGCTGCTCAATCATCGGTGCTTGAGGCAAAAGCCGATTGTGCATTCCGCCAAAGGCATAGAATATTAGGTGAAGTCACCCTTGCGATGCGGCCTGTCCCCATGCTTACAAGTACTTCTTTTCGAGTTCAGCGAAGAAGGCTTTGGTGAGCCGCACGAAGTCAATTTCGCTTAGCTTCACTTCGTCGCCGGCCTTGAGTTTCAGCACGGACGTATCCGGTGGGAGCTTGAGCGCAGCACTGGCGGACGTCGGCCACCCTGGGAGTTTGTCGATCTGCAGCCTGCCCTTGTTAAGCAAAATCGAGTTACACAGGACACGGACCTCGTTCAACGGATTGCCATCCTTGCCCTCGATGCCAGTGAGCCGATGCACGAACATGTAGTCCAAGAGAAGGACCGCCCGGTTGAAGAAGACGGTTTCAAACTCCTTTGTCTTCGCCGCGTCGGGGAGGCGCTTGTAAGCACGAAGATCCGCCTCAACCATTGCTCGGGCTGCGTCGATTTCTTCCTGCGCGTAGTTCTTTCTTCCGAGCATTTCTCTGTATCCTGCTAGTCTAGCTTTGAATTGTGCCGGCAGACTTCAATCTATCCGCGCCAATACCTGCTCCAGGGCCGCAAAGAACTGCTGCCACCCCCCCTTGGCGCCCTGGTAGTACTGCTGCTGATCCGGCCGGAAGCCCGACTGCTCCATGCGCAGGTGGGTCCCCGTGCTCGTAGGGGTGAGAGTCCAAGTGACGACACTCTCGAGATCATAGGCCGCCCACGTGTAAGACAGCGTTTTGTTCGGCTCGACTGCCAGGACCTGACAGTCGACAGCGCCCCAGTCTGCGCGAAGATTGAAACGATGGTTCACGACAGGCTTGAAGTCGTTCTTCATGAGCCACTCCTCGATCAGGTGTGGTTGCGTGAGCGCGCGCCAGATCTTTTCCGGCGGATGCGGCATCTCCCTTTCGACGACGAGGGAACGCGTGGCGGTGGACGGTGTGGTCATTGGTCCATCCTATCGAGCAGGGTTTCGAGGCGATCGAACCGGTCGCGCCAGAAGGCGCCGTAGAGGCTCATCCAATCGATCAGGGGCGCCAAGCCTAGCGGGTCGGCGCGGTAGTGGGTCTGGCGTCCTTCGCGCCGGTCGCGCACCAGGCCGGCGAGCTTCAGGACACCCAGGTGCTTGGAGACCGCCGGCTGCGAAACCCCGGCGCGATCGGTCAGAGCCCGCACGGTCTGTTCGCCATCGCGGGTCAGCCGCTCCAAGCTCGCCCGGCGAGTCGGATCGGCAAGGGTCTTGAAGAGGGCGTCGGGCGCGGTGTGCATAAAAACCCATAACTCGCCGGATATAATTGCCCTCGCCGGTTATGAATGAGTCAAGCGGGAGTTGGCGAGCGGAATCGGAACCGGCGGGCAAGACGGGCCCGGATCGGTCGCCCAAAGTGGCCATGCCGGCGGGAGATGCTGAGCGACGGCGACTTCAGGCACCGGCACCTTGCAACCAATAACTCGGAAAAAAGTTGATTGGACAGATTTGTTCGTCCGTCGGGCAACGCCGCAGTATCGGCCGAGGAAGGGGTCGTGTGTTGACGCGCGCTGTTTGCTAAACGGAGAGATATCATGACGGATCCCATCTTGATCGCCGGCGCGGGGCCGACCGGCCTTACGGCCGCGCTGGAATTGTCGCGGATGGGCGTGGCCGTGCGCCTGATCGACAAGCGTGACGCCCCGGCCACGACTTCGCGCGCCACCGGCGTCCAGGCGCGCACGCTCGAACTCTTCGAGCAGCGTGGTCTCGCTGACGAAATGGTCCGGCTCGGCAACAGAGCACAGTTCGGCAGCGTCTACGGTGGCGGCAAGCGCGTGTTCCGCTTCGACTTCAGCCATATCGAGAGCCGTTACCCATTCTTGCTGTTCATCTCACAGGCGGAGACCGAGCGCATCCTGCGCGAAGCCGCCGCTCGCCAGGGCGTCACGCCCGAATGGAATACCGAACTGGTCGGCATCGGGCAGGACGCGCTTTCGCACGACTCCTCGCCTGCCCAGGCTATCCTCAAACTCGCGGATGGCCGCCTACAGCGGGTCGCAGCACCTTGGCTGATCAGCGCAGAGGGTGCGCATAGTCTTGTCCGCACCACCCTCGACCTTCCGTTTGAGGGCCACACACGCGATGAGGAATATGCGCTCGGTGACCTGCTGGTTGCTGGTAATCTTCCGAACAGCGACTTCCACATCTTCTCGTCCGAACACGGCTTCATGGCGTTGTTCCCAATGGGCGGCGAGCGCTTTCGCCTCATGGCCTCCCATCCGCTCAGCCAACCATCAAAGGATGCTGAGCCTTCACTGGACGAGTTGCAGAGGGTTTATGACCAGCGCTCGCACGTCCCGGCGCGATTCCACGACCTGACGTGGAGTTCGTGGTTCCGCATCAACAGCCGCATGGTATCGCGATTGAAGGTGGGTCGGCTACTGCTGGGAGGCGACGCCGCCCACATCCACTCGCCCGCCGGTGCACAGGGCATGAACACGGGCATCCAGGACATGATCAACCTGTCCTGGAAGCTCGCGATGGTGGTGAATGGCAAAGCGCGTCCGGCCCTCCTCGACACCTATGAAGCGGAGCGGCTGCCGGTCATGCGCGGCGTCCTGTTCAAGACCGACAAGCTGACCACGGCGATCGGCACAGAAAATCCAGTGGTACGCACGCTCTTCAATCATCTCGGCCCGTTCATCGCAGGTGCGAGGCCTGTTCAAGAAAACGCCACGGCGGGTATGAGCCAGGTCGCGCTCAACTACCGCAACAGTTCGCTGTCTGAGGACCACACCCATGGCGGCGCTCTCCGGGCCGGCGATCGCGTTCCCGACATGAACGTCCGGCTGCGTTCTGATTCGCGTTGGGTGCAGGCAACCCTTATGTCCGCGCTCGACCCGTCCCACCTCACACTGGTGGTTGCGGCGCCGGACCGGACGACGCTGCCTCCGGACCTAAAAGCCTCAGTGCCCGAGAGCCGTTTCCTGGAGATCGCAGCAGATCCAAAGGACGCGGCGCCGTTCGAAGCAGCTTTTGGCAAAGGCGGCGCCGCTGTCCTGGTGCGCCCGGATGGCTACGCGGACCTAACAACAGCAATCTCTGCGGCCGCGGATCATGTCGCCGCCTACCACCGAAAGTGGTTCTGTGGCGCTGCGGACGCCCGCAGCTGAGGCGCGCCCTATGCTCGACCCCGCCACCGTCCAGATCCTCTTCGCCGACCTTCAGCCCCCAATCGTAGCGCGGAGCATGACGAACCCGCCGGAAAGCCTGAGCTGCGCCGCCTCCGTCCTGGCCCGATTCGCCCGGCTGCTCGACCTGCCCGTGCACCACAGCGTCGTGCCAGCCGGCGGCAAAGCGCCGGAGGTGTTGCCGGACCTCGCAAAGGAAACCGGCGGTGCGCCGCAATTCGCTCGTATGACGGCCGATCCGTTCCTTGATCCGCAGACGCGGGAGGCGATCGACGCCGTCAAGCGGCCGGTCCTGGTAATCGCAGGCTGCGCCACGGAGGCCGTCGTGCTCCGCGCTGCGCTTTCGGCGCTCGAGAGTGATTACCATGTTCAGGTGCCTGTCGACGCCTGCGGCGGCCTATCGGCGCGCACGGAGGACGCAGCGCTCCGCCAGATCGAGGCGGCCGGCGGGGTCACGACCTCCGTCGTCACGCTGGTCACGGCACTAGCACCCGATTTCAGCACAGATCTCGGCGGGAAGGCCTTCGGGATTCTACAGTCGCTCAGGCCGGGGGCGGTAATCGGCGGCGAGCCCGATACCAAGCCGGTCAAGAAGACCTTCCGGGCCGACGACGGGCTGGAGATCGTCGGCGAGGTCCGCGGCCAGGGCGATGCGGCCCTCATCTTCCTGCACGGCTGGTGCGAAGACCGCGAGTACTGGAAGCATCAGATCAGGGCGTTTGCCGCCGATTACCGCGTCGTCGCCATCGACCAGGCTGGGCACGGCGAGTCCGGCAAGGACCGCAAGGCGTGGACTGCCGACGGCCTGGCCGGCGACGTCGAGGCAGTGGTCAAGGCGCTGGGCCTGAAGCGCGTGATTCTCGTCGGCCACTCGATGGGTGGTTGGGTCGCGCTGCTGGCCGCCAAGCGGATGCCGGGGACTGTCGTCGCCGTGGTCGGCGTCGATACCCTCCAGAACGCCGAGTTCAAACTGCCCGAGGAGGAGCGCAAGCAAATCCTCGACGGCGTCGAGAAGGATTTTAAGGGGACGGTCCGTATGACGTTCGCCGGGTTGCTCTCGGAGAAGGCGGACGCCGAGCTGAAGAAGTGGCTCCAGGCCAGGGCCGAAGGTCAGGACCCGAAGATGGCGCTCGCCCTCATGCGCGACCTCTTCGACCTCGACACGGTGATGGCGTTCAAGGAGGCCAAGGTGCCGGTGCGGTGCATCAACTCCGCCGGCGGGTACCAGCTCTTCACCCCCACCGCCGTCGAGACCAACAAGAAGTACGCCGACTTCGGTGCGGTCATCATCGAAGGCGCCGGCCACTACCCGATGCTGGAGAAGCCGGACGAGTTCAACCCCAGAACTCCGTGACGTGCTCAAGGAGTTTGCGACCAAGATGTGAGCCCGTCTCGCCTGGTACTCGACTATTCGATGGATTATCGATACCGCCTTGTCCCCAAGTCTGTTGTGGCACATCAAATCGGTCGCTATCGGAGCGAAGCAGACATTAAGCCGAATTTATGAGTACACGGCCTAGAAGGCGCGCGCTTCTAAACCGCCCGGGCGAAAACCAAGACATCGACGCGTTTGGCGCCACCGCGCAACAGCGCGCGCGATGCGGCATTGAGGGTTGACCCCGAGGTCATGACATCGTCGATAAGGACAATCGCGCGGCCTTCGACCTTTGCTCCCATCCCTTCGGTCACTTGAAACGCCCCCTGCATATTGAGAGCCCGCTGCGAACGCGATAGCCCGACCTGGGACGGCGTCGCCTTGACCCGCGCGAGGGCGAAAGGATCAACCGGGACGCCGCATTGGGCGGAGATCGCTTGCGCCAAGGAATTGGCCTGATTGAATCTGCGGGCGGCAAGCCTGCGGCGATGCAAAGGGACCGGCACGAGGAGATCGGCCTCGACGAGCAGTTCGTTGCCGGCGCGGGCCATCCAAGCCCCGAGCGGTTTCGCTAATTCCATCCGGTCGCTGTATTTCAGCCGATGCACCAATTGGCGCGCCGGGCCATCGTCGAAATGGGCAACCGCCCGGGCGCGAGCAAAGACCGGGGGATTGGCGACCGCCTCGGGCGATAGAAGCCCTTCGCTGCCGAGATCCATGGCGAAGGGCGTGCCCAGACGCTCGCAAAAGGGACGCTCGATAAACCGAACCTGCGCCCAACAGGCGGCGCAGAGCGAGCCCATGGCCCCGGTCGATTGACGGCAATTGAGGCAAGCCGGCGGAAACACGGTGTCCGCCGCAGCGCGGGCGAGGCTGCGCCAAAGCGGCAATGCCCGGTCCCCGGCGGCAGTTCGCAGCAAATTGGAAAGAGCCCGCAAAGCGGGCTGCGCGGCGGCCATCGCGGCTCCCCTTTACGGTGGTCCAAAAGCCAGCACTTCGCGCGTATAAATCTCGCTGACTTCCGAGAAGGGCTCATGCGCGCCATTGTAGACCAGGGCGCGATGCTGGAAGAGCCGCCAAGGAATCGCCAATGCCTCTTCTGGTCTTTCGGCGGGAGGCGGCCCAAGCTCCCATCCATCGGGTAGTGGTTTCCATAGCATTTCGACGGATAAATTCTCCCTGACGGGCATCAAGCCCAGCACCGCCCGACCAAAAGGTGTATCGGTTGTTGTAAGCAGACGGTTGATTTCCGGCCCGACCCGGCTTGGCACATACCAATTGTCAGCTTCGGCTAGGACGTGGCCGCCGCAGGTCAGCTCGACATGCCGGTAGGTGACCGCCTCTTCGGGGCCGACTTGAAGTCTTTGCCGCTGTTCAGGCGAGACAGGCTTCTCCGTACCAGTGATCCGCCTTGCATGGACCACGGGTTCGCTCGCCGGTTTGTGATCGGCGCACCATCTGGTGAGAACGTCGGTAGCGGTACAGGAGGCGCAAAGGAGACGGGCGTTCAGGGTTTCGATCAAGGCCAGGGCCTCGACGCGCGCGAGCAAAGTGTCCGGCCACGGCGCGCCGGCCCGCCGGACGGCGGGGTCGGCGGAAATCGCGGAGGCGCAAAGGTTCAATGTCACTATTGTTCCGATCCAGCGACAGCGCATAGCGGCATTTCCATAGGGCATTTTGCGGGGCGGTGGCAAACCGACATTGAAAGCGTCATAGCATAAACTTCTTGATCAAGCCCTACCAGCCGCGCGAATGTAATCGTTAACGGGCCTGACCCCGCGGAGTTGACATGAGAATCGACCTTTCCGGAAAAACCGCCATCATCACCGGCTCGACCGCCGGCATTGGCCTCGCGACGGCCACGGAACTCGCGGCGGCGGGCGCGAAAGTTGTCGTCAACGGCCGCACCCGGGAAGCTGTCGAACGGGCGGTCAAGGCCGTCGGCGCCGCTGCCCCTGGTGCTGAGGTGGCTGGTTTTGCGGCGGACCTCGGTAATGCAGGCGGCTGCAACGCTCTGGCCGCAGAGCACCCGAGTTGCGACATCCTCGTCAACAATCTCGGAATCTATGGAGAGCAGGACTTCTTCGTAACTCCCGACAGTGAATGGACGCGCTTTTTCGAGGTCAATGTCATGTCCGGCGTGCGCTTGTCGCGTGCCTATCTGCCGGAAATGATCGGCCGGGGCTGGGGCCGGATTGTTTTCGTCGCCTCGGAGTCGGCGCTAAACATTCCCGCCGACATGATCCACTACGGCTTCACCAAGACGGCGCAACTCTCTATCGCACGTGGTCTTGCCAAGCGCGCCGCCGGAACCGGCGTGACAGTCAATTCCGTGCTGCCAGGACCGACGCTTTCGGCGGGGTTGGCTGAGATGTTTAAGAATTCGATGGTGGCCGGACAATCGCTGGAGGATGCCGGCGCGGCCATGGTCAAGGCGATCCGTCCGTCATCAATCATCCAGCGGGCGGCGAGCGTCGAGGAAGTCGCCAATATGATCGTCTATGCCTGCTCGCCACAGGCTTCCGCCACCACAGGCGCCGCGCTGCGCGTTGATGGCGGCGTCGTCGACACCATCGCCTGAGGGACGAATTGCGTTCTAGGCATAGATGGGGCAAAGATCGCGACGTCTCACCTCCGCCGCGTTCTATGAGCCATGGCCCTTTCATAAACAGGAACGATGTTTCAAAAGCTTTATCGTTGGACCCTGAGCCTTGCCGAGAGCCAGCATGCGCCTTGGGCACTCGGCGTGATCGCCTTCGCGGAAAGCTCGTTTTTCCCATTGCCGCCGGATACGATTTTGATCCCGATGTCGCTCGCCAAGCCGAAGCGCGCATGTGTCTATGCGCTGATCTGCACGGGGGGATCGGTCGCGGGCGCCCTGCTCGGCTATGCGATCGGGGCGCTTCTTTACGAAACAGTTGGAAAATGGCTGATCAACCTTTACGGCTACGGCGCGCGCGTCGATGAAATGCGCTCGCTGTATGCGCAGTGGGGCTGGGCGGTTATCCTGTTTAAGGGATTGACGCCAATTCCGTTCAAGATCGTGACGATCACGAGCGGGCTTCTGGCCTATAGTCTGCCGCTCTTCGTTCTCTTGTCTTTCCTCACACGTGGCGCGCGCTTTTTCTTCATCGCGGTGCTTATGAAGCGCTATGGCGAACCGATAAAGGCCCTGCTCGACGAATATTTTGGCTGGTTCTTGGCAATCCTTGCGGTTGCCATCGTGGCGGGCTTTTGGATCGCCGCGCGTGTGATCTGACCGCCGCGATGCGCATCAGGGGTCCCTTTGGCATTGCCCTCGTGATTCTGGCGATCGTGGTCTCGTCAATCGCGGGAGCCTTCGTCTTCGAGGCTCTGGGCTATGCGCCTTGCGAACTCTGCCTCAAGGAGCGTATTCCCTATTATGCCGCCATCCCGGTCGCCGGTGTCGCGGTCCTCTTTGCGGCGCGAGGTCCAGCAAGTTTGTTGCACGCGGCCTTGCGCATACTTGCCTTGATTTTCGCCGGGAGCGCGATTTTTGGCGCCTATCATGCCGGAGTGGAGTGGGGATTTTGGCCTGGGCCTCTGGAGTGCTCCGGGCCGCTCGCTCGCGCTGCCTCGGTGAACGATTTCCTGAAGCAATTGCAGACCTTCAAGCTCACACGCTGCGATGCCCCCGCGCTGCGCATTCTTGGCCTTTCGCTTGCCGGCTGGAACACGGTTGTTTCGGCGGTCTTGGCGGCGCTCGCCGTGGCTGGCGCGCGCTCCCGAGGTTAAGCGGTCTTGTGTTTATGCGTCGCTCGGCACCAAGGCACGCAATAAACACTGCGAATCATGGCGCGGCGGTTCGCCAAGCTCACCATGAGGGACGAAAATCGCCCGCGAGGCGGTGCGGGAGCAGGCGACGGCGGCCGATTTGGCCCGGCATTGCGAGGTCCCCCCGAACCAGATTTCGGCTTGCAAGACGCCGCTTCTGGAGAACCCCGGACCGGGCTGCTGCGTACCCGGAGACCCAAGCGGGCGCGCGGCCTCGATGGTTGGACCGGATTCGATCCGGACTGATTGCGCGCCGTTGAGTGGCAGCAGCGGATTGCCAATTTCGATCTTGCTCCCGACATCGTGCAGAGGTACCCCTCAACGATTGACAACTGATGATTGCGATGAAAAAAGGGGCCGTCAGTTCGATTGATGCCTGCCCCCATGACTCGCGGCTCAAGCTCTGTCCGCACTACGCTTGGTATCGAGTTTTATGGAATGGCCCGCCCCTCCTTCCGGCAAGGTAGTCTCGCCGGAGGCTCAAACGGAGGAGTGGATCATGAAGATTGCGGTGCTTGGCGTCGATCTCGGGAACAATGTGTGCAGCAGCGTCGGCTTCGATGAGGTCGGGGCAGTCGTTCTACGCCGGCGAAGCAGGAGAGACACGCTCATCGATTGCGTCGGCAAATTACCGCCGTGCATTGTCGCGATGGAAGCTTGTTGCGGCGCCGATCATCTCGGTCGGTTGTTCGCGGCGCAAGGGCACGACGTCCGCCTGATGTCGCCGGAATACGTGCGGCCTTACGTCAAGGCGCAGAAGAACGACGATCGTGACGCCGCGGGGATAGCGGAGGCGGCAACGCGGCCGACCATGCGTTTCGTCGAGACAAAGACCGAGGCGCAACTCGACATGCAAACGCGGCACCGGTCCAGGGACCGTTTGGGGGGCGAACGGACAGCTCTGATCAACCAGTTGCGCGCGATCCTTCTGGAGCGCGGGATTGTTGTACCCCAGGGCAAGCGCAAACTCGAACAATATCTCGTCATGCTGATGGAAGAGGAGGAAGGCCGAGGTCGGAGCGCGCGGATACGGATGCGGAGCGCCGACATGCGGGCGCAATGGCTAGACCTCGATCGACGGATTGCTTCTTTCGAGGCCGAGTTCACGTCCTTTGCGAGAGTTCACGTCCTTTGCGAAAGAAAACGAAGACGCCCGGCGATTGACTACTATCCCGGGCGTCGGCGTCATGATCGCGGCGGCGTTGATCGCGGCGATTGGCAAAGCCGAGACTTTCGCGCACGGTCGCGATCTGGCGGCGTGGCTCGGCCTCGTTCCGCGTCAATCGACAACCGGCGGCAAACCGCGCCTCATGGGCATCAGCAAGCGCGGCAACACGTATCTTCGAAAGCGGTTGATCCATGGCGCACGGGCAGCGTTGCCCTATGTCGCAGAGCGGGACACGGTTCTGGGACGATGGGCCAAGGCGCTACTTGCCCGCGTCCATCCGAATGTCGCCGCCGTGGCGCTCGCCAACAAGCTGGCGCGCATCTGCTGGGCCGGGCTGCGGGGCGAACGCCATTTTGCCGCCAAGGGAGCGCCTCTGGCGGCCTAACTATCTGCCGGACAGCACAAATGATGTGTTGACGGACTGACGATGTTTGCGAGTGGTGGAAGCGAGATGGCCTGACAGTCGAACGGCGTTCTGCAAACCTGTTTTAAAAAATGGCGCTCGATGCCGAGAGTTTTATGAGGACCGGGACGCGCGTATCTCCATCTTGGCCGGGGAACAAGCCCAAGGCCGGATACGTTGAAGCAGACTGATAATGGCGTTCTCGATAAAATCACTTGCAGACGGGGCGGGTCGGCTCGCGCGTGATGACGCGGCCCGTCATTGCCGCGCAAGCCGCGCGCGAGCAAGGGATCGGCGGGGACGGCAACGGACGCGGGCGAGCGGCGATGGGGGAACGCGCCTGGCCAGCCCCTTCGGGATCACCGGCTGCAGCCGCTCCACTTCCGTCAAATTGCTCGGATCGCGATCCGCGCACGCTCTCTTCCGACACGACAAGAGGGCGGGCACGAACCGCAACCGTCATCGAGCGCTGCTTCGGAAGGCTCAAGGGCTTCCGCCGCATCGCCACGCGCTATGACAAGCTCGCTGGAAACTTCTTTTCCGCGCTCTGCCTCGTTGCTATCGTTGCGTATTGGCTTTGAGCAATATTGCCAAGGGGCTGGCGAAGTTACACTTGACATACCGCGCCGCATGATGTAGCGTTGCGGCCATAGGAGCTTTTGTTATGGCCAAATCAGTTCTCAATTCCCCGCACTTCCAAAACGAAGATGCCGCCTTCGCCTATGTAGAAGCAAGGCTTTGGCATAGCGGCCCGATTTGCCCGCACTGTGGGAATGCTGACGCTACTCGCATTCATAGGTTGGCTGGCAAAACTACCAGGCGAGGGCTGCGCAAATGCTATGAATGCGGGAAACCTTTCACTGTGCGCATGGGGACTATTTTCGAGTCCTCGCACCTGCCTTTGCATCTTTGGCTTCAAATCATCCATCTAATGTGCGCCAGCAAGAAGGGAATTGCAACCCGTCAAATTCAACGGATGCTTTCTTGCAGCATGAAAACTGCGTGGTTCCTTAGCCACAGAATCCGCGAAGCAATGAAGTCTGGCGATCTCTCACTTTTGGGCGGCCCTGGCCAAATCGTCGAGATCGATGAAACTGTGATTGGCAAAACTGATAGCGCGCCAAAGAAAATCGTCGGCGGCCGAAGCGGCTTCCGGAACGTCGTGTTCTCTCTTATAGAGCGTGGCGGTTCTGCACGAACTTTCCATGTTGAGGGCGTCACCATGCCAACTTTGCTGCCGATCATCCGCGCCAATATCGACGCCAAGAGCACTGTCATGACTGACGAACATGCGAGCTACCAACATTTGGGCAACGACTTTGGCCGCCATGCTTCCGTCACTCACAGTCAAGACGAATACGTGCGCTACACCAATGCGTTAATGTTCCCTAGCGGCAAGCCGTATACCATCCATACCAACACTGTGGAAGGCTATTTCAGTGTCTTCAAACGCGGCATGAAAGGCGTCTATCAGCATTGCGCAGAGAAGCATCTTCACCGCTACCTCGCGGAATTCGACTTCCGCTATTCCAATCGAGTACGGCTCGGCATAGATGACGTGGCACGCGCCGATCTCGCGTTGCGAGGCGTGGCCGGCAAGAGGCTCACTTATCAAACGACTTGTAACTGAGAGGCCTTATGGCAAAAGCCGTCACCGGCAATCCAAAGGCAAAGAAAAAGCCTAAGTCGAGACTGACTGCCAAAGAGCGCCACAAGCGCTTTGTAGATATGGCGCACGAGGTTGGAGCAGACGAAAGCTCAGAATCGTTCGACCGGGCTTTTGAAAAAATTGTACGCAGATCAAACGAAAAGCGTATCACGCAAAGTTAAGATTGGCCATTCTTACATCATACGGCTTAATCTCTACGTTTATTACAAGCTTTACATGGCGAGAAACGTCTTCCTCTAGGCCAATTTTTGGCTCAAGCAGAGTGTCAGTCTCAACAACTAGCCTGGTAACGGCTTTGTCATCTTCAAGCAAACAAAAGAATGGATCTTCGCCATCGCCTGGTGTCTCGTTCCCCCTAAGTTCATTTGCATGGCGAGGCATTCTAAGAGTGTCGATTAATGTCTTTATACGATTGTCCAAATCACCGGCACTTATAATGCCACCAGGATAATCGTTTCGCAGAAACAAAATATCTAATGAGCACAGCAATGATAGCTGTTCTCTCACCAAAGGAACAAATCTATACCCAAATTCCAAATAATTCCTAGCAACCGCCTCTCGTAATGAGATAATCTCGCATTCGTCCGATCTCACATATCCGCCAAATACCGCGTCCGGTTCTACATTACCATCATAAACTCTAACCTTGTTATCTCGCAAAAACCTATTGGTTCCCCACAATTGCTCAAGCTGTCGGTGGAAATGCCTTCGTATTGAATGCTTGTGCTCGGCTAACCGGTTACGTTGCCCGTCAAATGCCTCTTGCTGGGTTGCCTTTAGCGGGCCATCGTAGGTTAAGCGGAATCTCATAGCGGGCTGCTCTAGGGATGGGTCATCCTCAAGCGCGTCAAGGTAAACGACGCGCTCTTGCCTACCGCTAGCACCATGGTCTGTCAAGTGTAACATCACGAAGGGGCTTGCGGAACGCAGCACGAACGTATATCATTCGTTCACCGTTTGTGCAATATCGAGTCGCGCCGGGCCGCGGCGTGGGTGCCGCACGCGCGCGGGGGCGGCGTTAAAGAGGACCCGGTCAATGTTGACAAGAAAGCAAAGCGAACTGTTGCGCTTCATTCACGAGCGCCTGAAGGAGACCGGGGTTCCGCCCTCCTTCGACGAGATGAAGGACGCCTTATTTTTGCGCTCCAAATCAGGGATTCACCGGCTGATCATCGCGCTCGAGGAACGCGGTTTTATCCGCCGCCTGCCTAATCGCGCGCGCGCGCTCGAGGTTTTGCGCTTGCCGGACTCATCGACGCCGGCCGATAGCGGCCGCAGCAAAAGGTTCGCGCCGAGCGTCATCGAGGGCACTCTCGGCCGGGTCCGCGCATGGGTGCAGAGCGACTCCGGCGACGACCTCGAACGTTCGGCGATCTCGATCCCGGTCATGGGCCGGATCGCCGCGGGGACGCCGATCGCGGCCCTGCAAAACCGCAGCCACACAATCAGCCTGCCGCCAGACATGTTGCCGCCGGGAGACTATTATGCGCTCGAGGTACGCGGCGATTCGATGATCGACGCGGGCATATTCGACAACGATACCGTGGTGATTCGCAAACAGGATACCGCCGAAACCGGCGACATCGTGGTCGCCTTGATCGACGACGAGGAAGCGACCTTGAAACGGCTGCGCAAGCGCGGCGCCTCGATCGCGCTAGAAGCCGCCAATCCGGCCTATGAGACGCGCATTTTCGGCCCCGACCGGGTCCGCATTCAGGGCAAGCTCGTCAACCTCGTTCGCAAATATTGAATGCCCGGCGGGCTCCTCGCCGAGGCGCAAGCCTTCACCGGCTCGCGGCAAAAACCGGGTTTGCTTCAAGCAGCGCTCAAGGCATCGATCGACGGTGAAAGCGCACGGCCCTTGGCCCGCCTGGGTGGCATCGCTAGCCCGGCGCACCAACTTGGGGGGCGGGCGACGCGCCGCTGAAGTCCCTGGGATGCGGCTTCATAGGCCGGCGCTAGGAACGCGCACGCGACTTCCCGGCTGTTCCGGCAGTGATTCTCGGCGGCCGGGCGGGGAGTCGGAGCTCCCACTGTCGAAGCAGGAGCAACCGATTCTTCCCGGGCTCCGTATTGGCGGGACAACGCCAAACCTTTGTCGCCGCGCTGCGCTGCGACGGGATCGAGCGCCAGGCGTATTTGACGGCCCGATCAATTGCGCGCGGTTCCTCGCCTATGTCGAGCAATGTCTCCTCCCGACGCGCTGCGGCCAGGCGACATCGTCTCTCCCGACAATCTGGGAAGCCAGAAAAGCAAAGCAGTACGAGACGCCATTCGCGCCGCAGGAGCCAAGCGCATCTTCCTCCCGGCCTATTCGCCCGATCTGAACCCGATTGATCCTTCGACGTGCTCAGCAACCATTAGCTTGAGGTAATTTTGACAGGCTTTTTGGTGATCCACCGATCGCGGCATTTGCATTGACGAATGGATAGGTTCAAACTGCGTCAAACGAAAGAGTTGTGGCGGGCGAAGCCGGCCCAACGCCGGCCCAACGCCGGCCACGGCGCGACCCGTGGAATCATGATTGCTTCAAGTTGTTCTCGCATGGGTCTTCAAATGGGCCAGGGAATGGCCGCCAAGGAGACGACCAGCGGCTCATAATTTGCGGGGGACGAGATGGCGGGGAAAGCAGACCGAGAATTTCAGATCGCTCTCGCCATGTCGGGGGCAATATCCGCCGGCGCTTACACGGCCGGGGTTTTCGATTTTCTCATCCAGGCGCTCGATGAATGGGAGAATGCGAGAACCGGAAAATACCTGGAGAAAGGGGCCGATCCGGGCACGATCCCGAACCATTTTGTTGGCATCAAGGCGATGTCCGGCGCCTCGGCTGGTGCGCTTGCCGCCGCGATCGGCGCCATCGCCCTCGCCGACGCGAATCAGAAGCCCATAGAATTCGACACTCACTGCGACGGCGAGCAGAAAATCAAATGTTACCTGCCGAAGGTCTACGAGGCTTGGGTGGTCAAGCCCGGTCTTGTCGCCGAAGGCGAAGAGAAGATCGATTTCCTGGAAACGAGCGATCTCGACGAGGCTCCAGAAGAGACCGGCGACTTTTCCCGGACGCGCGGCATTCCGCCCGACGAGGGCGAACCACGGCCCGTGACATCGCTTCTCAATTCGCGTCTTCTCGACGCGATCACGCGCGCCGCGCTCGATGTCAAGCATGTGACGGACTCGCCACGCCGCTATATTTCAAAAACCCTGCACATCTATATGACGCTGTCGAACCTGCGCGGCGTGCCTTATTCGGTTCCCTTCGACGGCGGCACCGAGCCCAAGAACGAAAACTGTTATCACATGATCTCGCATGGCGACCGCGTGCATTATGCGGTGACCGGATTGGGCACGTGGGATAGCCCCAACAGCAAGAGCGATTTCGCCGATAACGACCAAAAGCGCGAAATCGCGGCGGCGTGGCTGGTGAGACCCGACGATCCGGACTGGAAGGATTACGCCATCTGTGCTCTCGCGTCGGCCGCCTTCCCGGTTGGACTAGCCCCGCGCCTCATTGGCGCGACGCTCGGCAAGGATCCCAAGCTCGACGAATACGAGGGCCGGCTGTTGCCCACCGATGCGCTCGCCGGTCATCCCGCCATTCCACCGGCTTGGCCGCCCACGGTGAGCGCCGAGGACCCGTTCTGGTTCACGACGGCGGATGGCGGCATCATCGACAATGATCCTTTTGAATACGCCCGGTTCTCGCTGAAAGACAAATTGGCCCAGCGCATCGAGCCTGATCTCGGCGCGGTCGATCGCGCGGTCATCATGGTCTCGCCTTTCCCCGAGCTGAGACCCATTGCCCCAGCGGGCCGGCCGGCATCGGACCTCGTGAGCAGCTTTTCCGCACTCCTGCCCGCCTTAATCGCTCAGGCCCGTTTCAAGCCGAGCGAAATCGTGCTCGCGGCCGATTCTAAGCACGGCAGTCGTTTTTTGATCGGCCCGAGCCGGGTCATTGACGACGGCACGCCAGACGGCAAGGAGCAACGTTATGGCATCGCAAGCGGCCTCCTCGGCGGCTTTGGCGGGTTCGTTGCGCGAAGCTTTCGCGACCACGATTTTCAGCTCGGCCGCCGCAATTGCCAGCGGTTTCTTCAAGATGCCTTCGCGCTGCCACCGGAGAATGAAATCATTAAGGGCTGGATCGAAGGCGCGGGAGCGCGCTCGCATCCTGCATTCAAGGCCATTCCATCACAAGATATGCCCGACGCTTATCCGATCATCCCGCTGTTTGGCACCGCCAAGGCGGAAGTGGTTCTCCCGGCATGGCCACGCATTTCGCAGATCCGTTTCGACACATTGCAAACGCGCACCGCCGAGCGATTCGATGTCGTCGCGCCAAGA
Source organism: uncultured Alphaproteobacteria bacterium (assembly GCA_963712225.1). Taxonomy (GTDB): domain Bacteria; phylum Pseudomonadota; class Alphaproteobacteria; order Rhizobiales; family Beijerinckiaceae; genus Methylocapsa. The sequence goes on along the minus strand of CAVQHH010000029.1, from coordinate 127,880 downwards.
TTGCTGGCGCAGAACGTGACAGGGCCTTTGTCCTTTTTGCTTGGGCTCGCCGTGCGGCCATTTCCTTGGGGCATCGGCCTCATCCGCAACAAGGCGCTAAACTTCGTGAAAGCATTCATGCTCGCCGATCTCGTGCGGCGCGACCTGATCGAAGGCTGGGAATTGCCACCCAACCCGGGCCTCGATGGCGACGACATCAGGCTCGTTCTGGCCGAACTCATCAATCCATCCTACGACCTGCGCAATGTCGCGGGACTTGCCAAGGCGGCCGGATTGGACTGCAAGACGGTCCAGGCGGTGCTTGACCTCGGCCAGAAGCCGGCGGCCTCCGGCAAGAACTTTCAAGTCTGGCGGGCGCCATGGACCGATAAGGATCCCGATAAGGATAGAGGCGTCCTCTACACGCTGATGAGCCACAAACCAGGCCGGTTCACACGGTTTTTGTGGTGCTTCGGCCGGTTAGTCGTTTCGGTTTTGGGCCGCGAACGTTCGCCCGCTTGGTTGTCAAAACCGGTGGTGGACAAACGAGATATCTGAGCGCGGGTCAAGGCCCGCCGCGCGGCGTCACCGCTCGTAATGATCGGCAATGAGCCGGTCGAGCAGTCTAACGCCGAACCCAGAGCCCCAGCTTTGATTAATCTCGGTTGCCGGCGAGCCCATGCCTGTGCCCGCAATATCGAGATGCGCCCATGGCGTGTCTTTCACGAAGCGCTGGAGGAATTGCGCGGCGGTGATCGACCCGGCATGCCGGCCGCCAATGTTTTTCATGTCGGCGAACTTCGAGTCGATCATTTTGTCGTAGGCCGCCCCGAGCGGCAAACGCCATAGTTTTTCGCCGGTGGCCTCGCCCGCCGCGATGAGCCGCTCGCCCAGCTCATCGTCGTTGGTGAAAAGACCCGCGTGCTCCTGGCCGAGCGCGACAAGGATCGCGCCGGTCAGGGTGGCGAGATCGATAATGAATTTTGGCTTGAATTTGTCCTGAACATACCAGAGCAGATCGGCGAGGACGAGGCGGCCTTCGGCATCCGTGTTGACGACTTCGATCGTCTGGCCGGACATGGATTTCACGATGTCGCCCGGGCGCTGCGCTTGCGGACCCGGCATGTTCTCGACAAGACCGATGGCGCCGAGGACATCCACATTGGCCTTGCGTCCGGCGAGAGCTTGCATGAGTCCTACGACGCACGCGGCGCCGGCCATGTCGCCCTTCATATCCTCCATCCCGGCGGCGGGTTTGATCGATATGCCGCCGGTGTCGAAGCATACGCCCTTGCCGACGAATGCAATCGGCTTCGACTTGCTTCTGGTGCTGACCTTGGCGCTTTCCGCGCCGCGCCAGCGCATGATGGCGGTGCGGCTTCCGCGAACCGATCCCTGCCCGACCGCGAGAAGCGCGCCCATGCCGAGTTCGCGCATGGCGGCTTCGTCGAGGACCGTAACCTCGACCCCGAGCTTCTTAAGCACCATGACGCGATTGGCGAACTCTTCCGGGTTGAGGACGTTCGCGGGTTCGTTGACGAGCGAGCGGGCGGTCAGCACACCGGCCGCCACGGCCTCCCCGCCTTTCGCTTCGCGGCGGACGGCGGCCGGCTCGCCGACGGCAAGAACGATATCGGCGCGGCCCTTGATCTCGCCATCTTCGTTCTTCTTGGTTTTGTAATGGTCGAACCGGTATTCGCGGAGCCGCATCCCAAGCGTGAATTCGGTGGCCGCGCGGGCCGGATCCTTGGCGGGGCTGGGCGGATCGAAAGCGACGGTGGCGCTTGCGGCATGACCAAGCTTGCCCATGACAAAGCCGCCGAGGCCGGCATGGTCGAAAGGCTGTGGCGGCACGTTCTTTTTGACTGCGCCCTCCCCATCCTCGCCGTCGCCATCGCCGCCAGTCCCGACCACGACCAGCCGTTCGGCGGCGAGCCCGGCCGGCGCGACGAGATCGAGCGCGGTCAAAGCCTTCCCCTTGAACTTGACAGCGGCGGCCGCCTTCTTGATCAGCGCCTCTCCTCGAGCGCCAATGAGGCGACGGGTCGCTGCGCCGAGAGCGAAATCCTTGCCCATGAAAATGACCAGAGTTCGCGCGTGTCCGGTTTCGCCGCCAGCCCGTTCGGGCGAGGCCCGCGTTTGAACCGGCAACGCCGTGAGCGCGACAAATTCGATTTTCATCGTTTCGGTCATCTGTTCCGCTGCCGCGCCGGGCGTGCGTTTACGCCGGCGTGTTACTCTGCTGGCGCGCTTCCCTCGCGATTTCGCAAAACCGTCTACGCGCCTGGCCGTTGGGACCATCGGTTCGATCCTATCATGACAAACCTCCGCCTGGACAAGCAGGCGCGAGGGCTTCCCCCGGCGCTGACTTTCGAATGTTTTTGCAAATCATGCGGAATGGGGGCGTCTAAACTTGCTTTGGCCCGTTGCTGGATCAATTTTATCTGCGCAGCATAACTCAGCTCATTCAACTCCGACGCGCGCGCCCTTCTCTGCCACCGAACGTTTCATCAACAGAACTACTGGCACGAGGAAAAGCATTATCATGGCGAAGATCCAAAAGCAGTCGAAATAGGCAAGCGACGAAGCCTGCTGCTGGCGCAGATTCTCCAAAAGTTGCCAAGCGAGCTGCTGCGACAAGGCCGGATCGCCGGTCTGCTGGAGCAAAAATGCTTGGGATTGTTCGGTGAAGGAATGCACGGCCGAGTTAAAGGGATCGAGATACTCGCCGAGCCGAAGGGTATGGAATTGCTCGCGGTGATCCTGCAGGGCCTGGCTTAGGGACGTGCCCACGCTGCCTCCTTCGTTGCGCAGCAGACTGAGCAAGCCGACGGCGGCTCCACGCAACTCCATCGGTGTGTAGAGATAGGCAGCGACATTTGCAGGGGCGAAACAGATTGACAAACCTACGATCAAGACGACCCGGGGCCAAACAACCTGCGAAGGGCTAATATCGAGGTTGAGCTGTGACATCCAATAATTCCCGGCCGCCATGACCAACAAGCCGGTCAGGATCATCCACCGTGCATCTGTCTGCCGGCCAAGCACACGGCCCACGACCGGAAGCGTAAGAACGGCAAAAAAACCCGCCGGCGACATGACCAGTCCCGACAGCTCCGCATTGTAACCAAAGAGGGATTGAAGCAGGCCAGGCAATGAAGTGCTGGCTCCATAAAGCACCGCATAGGCACCGAAAATAATGATGCAGCAGGCACTGAAATTGCGCTCCCCCAGCGGCCGGAAATTAACGACGGGGCTTTTGTGGTGCATCTCCCAGACGATCAGCCCCCCCAGTCCAACAATAAAGAGTGTCAATAGTGTCTGGATCCGCCCGAATACGTCGCCCAGCCAATTCCACTCCTCGCCCTTGCTGAGCATCACTTCCCAGCTAACCATGGTGATGACAAGGAGCGACAAACCGATCGAGTCAAAACGGGACGCTCGCCCCCTCTGCTCCGCGCGCTGGGTGGTGAGATAGTCCGGGTCATGGACGACGGCGTAGCACGCGGCGAAGGCCAGAAGGCCAACTGGGACGTTGATGTAAAAGACCCACCGCCACTCATAGTTATCCGTAATCCAGCCACCCAGCGTCGGACCGACGACCGGCGCGATCAGGGCAGCCAAGCCAAACAGGGTCATTGCGACGCCTTGCTTTTCCCGCGGGAAGGCATCGAGCAGCACGCCCTGGCTGCTCGGCTGCAGCCCGCCGCCTGCCAGGCCTTGGATTACGCGGAACAGAATCAGCTGACTAAGGCTCGCGGCCATCCCACACAGCCCCGAGGCTAGGGTAAATACAGCGATCGACGCGAGGAAGTAGTTGCGGCGGCCGAAGCGGTTGCTCAACCAGCCGGTGATCGGCAGGATAATGGCGTTGGCGGCGAGGTAACTCGTGAGAACCCATTCGCCGTCGATGACCGTCGCCGACAGCCCGCCCACGATATAGCGCAGTGCGACCACGGCGATCGTGGTGTCGAGCACCTCCATAAAGGTCGGCACCACCACAGCGGCGGCCACGACCCAAGGGTTCATTGCCACGCTGGGCCCGCGAAGCGCAATCGCCGCCTCTGTCATTTGTCGCCGCCCACCGGGGTCGCGGCCAGAGCGGCTGCCGGCGATTGCGGCACGGAGGCTTGCAGACGCTTACCAGCATCGGGTCCTGTCGCCGGCCTATTAAGATAGACGTAGGGGACAACGGAAAGGCCGATGAACAGAGGATCCTTGTCTGGGTCGTAGTTTTGAAGCTCGATGCGCACCGGCAATCGTTGAACAACTTTGACGAAATTGCCCGTCGCATTCTGGGGCGGCAACAGCGCCAACGTCGAGCCGGTGCCCATAGTAAAACCGGCAATACGGCCAGGGAATACGCGCCGCCCGCCGTACATGTCGACATAGAGGTCGGCCGCCTGGCCGATCCGCAGATCGCGCAGTTGTGTCTCCTTGAAATTGGCGTCGACCCAGATTTCGTCAAGCGAGCGGATCGCCATCAGACCTTGGCCGGCCAGGACATTATTGCCGGGATTGACATTGCGGCGCGTGACAACGCCGTCAATTTCGGCGATGATCTCACAATAGCGAAGGTTTAATTCAGCCTGATCGAGATCGCGTTCGGCGGATTGGAGTTTCGCCTCGGCCTGCTTGACGGCGGGCGCCCCGGGTACGAGCCCGGCAAATATCTTGTCAAAGTCGCCGTGCGGATCACGCTTAGAGAACTCCTCAAGCATCTGTTTCGGGGTTTGGTTGACAGAATGGACAATGCCAATCTCAGCCGCACTCTGGATCAATTCTGACTGTGCCTGCCGCACCGAGGAAAAATTCTGTTCGAGATCGGGCGGCACTTGGCCTAGGTCTCCGCCATTCTCAGGTTCCGCCGGCAGCCCCAATGAGACACGAATTTGGTGTATATCATCCAGGGCCTGAGTAACTTCTGCACGGGCAACCGATAGCGCTGCTTCCCGCCTGTCGAACTCCTCGCGGCTCGCTACTGCAGAGACAACCAATTTTTTTGTTCTGTTGAATTCCGCCTCTGCCAATGTCAGTGTGGCCTTGCTCTTATCCAGGGCGGCAATCTTCGAATGAAGGAGTGCGATCTGGTTTTCGACGTCCTCCATGGCATGCTGGAATTTCCAGCGCTGACTAAAGGCCTGTGCTTCAATACCACGCACATTTGCTTTAGCCGCCTCGAGGTCCGCCTTTGCGGTATCGACGGCCGCTTTCTTGACGGCGACGACGACCTGATATGGCTCCCGGTCGAGTTCGACGAGAAGATCACCCTTGTTTACACGGTTGTTGTCATCCACCAGAACCCTTGACACCTGACCCGGCACGCGAGCGGCCACGAAGGTCACGTGACCGTTCACATAGGCATCATCGGTCGAAACAGTGGTGAGAATTTCCCGAATCCAGGGAACGCCGAACACGGCGACAATTGCCAGAACCACGGCGGCGAGCGCCCCCATCAGCAAACGCCGCCTTTGCATTAGGCCGTGACCAGCTGGTGGGCTTGGCTTGGAGGGGGGTGTCCGCGTTAAGGTGTCGCCATGATCATGCAATGCGCCGGTTTCGTCGGTCGAATGCGCCTTGATCGAAATTGACTCTATCCCATTTGCACTTTCATTTTTCTCGGGAACCATAGCTTCGCTCGCGGTACCCACGCCATGCCTGCCTTGTGCCAAAAGCAACCAACATCTCTATACTAAAACTGATCCCGGTCCAAGGACCTCTGGTCGCCAAAAAATCGCCACTCCTTATGGTTTGAAGTGCTTCGCAAATGGTAAATCCGTGCAAGGCGAAGCCAACAGGAACGCGGGAGAAGCGCGGGCGCCCAACGGCAACCGCAAGCCCACGAGCGGAACCGCCGTCGCGCGGCATAACGGCATGTGCGGAAAAGTCCAGTTTCGGAGCCGGTTTCCCGCAAAATGGCGAACATGATCCTTCATGACAACAATTGCGATGGGAATGGCCGTGCATCCGGAACGGCGGCACCCGTCCGCGCGGCGTTGACGGACGCCGGCGTGAATTTCCTTGCCTTTCCCGGCTCTCGCCTCGCCGAACCCAGCGCCGGATTTACCCGATGATCGGTTGGACGCTAGGTCGCTACCTGTCCGCGCGATTCCTGCAGACCATCGCGGCGGTATTTCTGATGATTTCCGGCATGATCTATGTTGTCGATTTTGTCGAGCTTTTGCGACGCGCCGGAAACATTCAGGGCGTCTCGGCTGGAGATATCGCCTACCTCTCCTTTCTGCGCGTCCCTTCGGTGTCCGAGCAGATCATGCCGTTTTGCGTGTTGTTCGGCACGATGGCGACGTTTGTTAACCTGACCCGCAAATTGGAACTGCTGGTGGCCCGAGCCGTCGGCGTCTCGGCCTGGGGATTTCTGGTTCCTCCGCTCGCCATCGCGGCCGCGGCCGGAATTGGTTCGCTGGTGTTGTTCAATCCGGTCTCCGCGGTCATGAAGCATCGCGCGGTTGCGATCGAGACGCAGCTCTTCGGCGGCAACGGCAAGCAAAACTATGACACGAGCCTGTGGATCAGGCAAAAAAGCATCGATGGAGAAGCGTTCATAAGGGCCGGCCAAGTGGCCGCGGACGGCACAAACCTGACCTCCGCCGCCGCTTATGTCTATGATCGCGCCGGGAGATTCGAACAAAGGATCGAGGCGCAAACCGGTAAACTCCTGCCCGGTGTCTGGCAATTCGACCATGCGCGGGTCACGGCACCTGGAGAAGAGAGCTTTGCCGCGGGAACTTATCTTCTCGCCACTAGCCTTTCGCCGGAGGAGGCCGCCGGCCTGATCGCGCCAGATTCCGTGCCGTTTTGGGACTTGCCGTCCTTGCGCGCCGCAGCGGAGACGGCGGGCCTCGACGGAACTCGCTACCGGCTCCAGTTTCACATGCTTCTGGCGAGCCCGCTCCTGTTTATCGCCATGGTTTTAATCGCGGCGGCATTTTCCTTAAGGTTTTTTCGTTTTGGTGGCATAGAGAAGATGGTTTCCGGTGGCGTGGGCACAGGGTTTGTGCTTTATGTGGCGGTAAAATTCGTCGGCGATTTGGGCGGGGCTGGTGTGCTTAGCCCGCTCGCCGCCGCATGGTCCCCGGCCGTCGTCGCGAGCCTGCTCGGCGCGTTCGCCTTGCTGAACCAGGAGGACGGTTGATGGGGCGGCGTTTTTGCCCCGCCAAAACGATCGCCCCCATCCTTCGGGCGCGGCGTTTTATCCGGCTTTCGTTCGCGCGGACATTTGCTTTGTCCGGCGCCGCGCTGTTGATCGGAGCCTTGCCGGCGGCGCCCCAGACACCCGCGGGTCACGAGACGAAAAATGCTCGTGGCGTAACCGCAAAAATGTTCGTCGAGGCGGACGAACTTCGCTACGATACGGAAAAGAACATTGTTTCGGCCGAAGGCAGTGCGAGGATCTATTACAAAGATCAGACGCTCGAGGCGGACCGCGTCGTTTATAATCGCAACACCGGCCGCGTGTATGCCGAAGGTCACGCCAAGTTGACCCAACGCGATGGAACAGTGCTGTATGGCGTCCGGTTTGACCTGACCGGCGATTTCCGCGACGGTTTCATCGAAAGCTTGCGCGCCGAAACGCCCGCCAAGCCGTATAAAAATGTGCTCGGCGGTCAACTCCCAGGGGCTCCGGCCAGTACGGATGCGACAGGGACCGTCAGCGGCACCTACAAAACCTATTTCAGCGCGCCGCGCGCCGAACGCATCGAAGGCGATACCACCGTTTTCGACAAGGGCACCTACACCGCTTGCGATGCCTGCAAGGACAATCCGGACAAGCCGCCATTGTGGCGGGTACGCGCCAAGCGCATCATCCACAAGAACGACGAGAAAATGATCTATTATGAAGACTCTTCGCTCGAATTCCTCGGTATACCGATCGCCTATGTGCCGTTCTTTTCGGCGCCGGATCCAAGCGTCACCCGCAAATCAGGAATTCTTTCGCCCTATCTTGCCTATAACTCCCAGCTCGGCGCCGGCCTCGGCATTCCCATCTTCTGGGCGCTCGCGCCGGATTACGACTTGACGCTCACGCCGACCTATTATTCCCAACAAGGATTTTTCGCCAAGGCGGAATGGCGCCAGCGGCTGGAGAGCGGCGAATATTATATCCGGGCGACAGGGATCTCCGAGCAAAACCCAGCCGTCTTCCCGTTGGCGCCATACGGCTCCGGCAACCAGAGCTTGCGCGGCTCGTTCGAAAGCAAGGGCCAGTTCAATATCGCCGATCAATGGAAGTTCGGTTGGGAATTCACGCTCCTCTCGGACAAATGGTACCTTAACGACTATCATGTGCCGAGCCAGACACTTTCGTCGAATTATTTCAGCGAGACGACCTCGACGGTCTATCTCAACGGCCAAGGCGATCGCGGCTATTTCGATTTGCGCGGCTATTATTTCGAAGGCCTGTCGAGCCACGACTTTCAGCCGCAGCAGCCGCTCGCGCATCCCGTGTGGGACTACAACAAGACGTTCGACATCGACCCCGCCAAGTCTTTTGGCATCGGCGGCCAGGCCGAGCTCGATTTCAATCTGACCAGTCTATCGGCGAGTTCGGCGAGCTTCCAAGCGGTCGGGCCGCGGGTGTTGGACAATGCCTTTGGTCTTTATGACATCTGCGCCAGCACCATAACTCCCACTAACCCCAAGGGCCTTTATGTTCCGGGCCAGGCCACCGGCGATTGCCTTCTGCGCGGCCTCGGCGGCGATTACACGCGCGTCACGGCCGAGGCGTCCTGGCAGCGCAAATACATCGATCCGATCGGCGAGGTCTTCACGCCTTTTGCCTTCGCGCGGCTTAACGGCGAATGGCTCGATATCAACACCACAAACTCCTATACGTTCGCGTCAGCCTTTGGCAGCTCGACGTACTTCAACGCGTCGCAGTCGAATTTTCTCGGCAACAGAGACGCAAGCTTTTTCGGCGAGTTCATTCCGGGAATAGGGATTGAATATCGCTATCCCTTCCTTGCCAAAACAAGTTTCGCCTCGATGGTCTTCGAACCGATCGTACAAATCGTCGCGCGTCCAAACCAGGAAATTGGGTCGAATTCGCTTGTCAATCTCGATGCCCAAAGCCTCGTTTTTGACGATTCCACGCTGTTCGACTGGAGCAAATATTCGGGCTATGACCGATTCGAAACCGGCACCAGGTTGAATTACGGCGCCCAGTTCACCATGAATTTCAACAACGGCGGCTATGCCAACCTCATCGGCGGACAGTCCTATCAGCTAGCGGGCACCAACTCCTACGCGACACCGGATGCCGCCAATGTTGGATTAAGTTCGGGACTGGACACAAGGCGCTCCGACTATGTCGGCGCATTTACGATCGCGCCCAACTCGATTTTTTCCTTTATCGCCAAGGCGCGGTTCGATGTCAGTTCATTGGCGGCAAGGCGCGTCGATCTTATCACAACCTATAATTTCGGTGCGCTGACCGGCTCCATTCAATTCGCCGATTATGAGGCGCAACCTGTCATCGGCTATGACGTTCGCCGTGAAGGCCTTAGCCTGTCCTCGCGCTACAAGATCAGCGACAATTATTTCGCGCAGGGCAATATTACCTTCGACATGAGCCGCCAATTTTATCCCGCCAGCTTGATTGGCTTCACAAATCCTGGCCCCTTCGCGGTCGCGGCCTTTGGGCTGGGGGCCGGCTATCAGGACGAGTGCACGACCTTCTCGGTCAATTACAGCTCGATTTATCAAGACTACGGGAGCGGTTCCTTGACCCGCAACCAAACCGTGCTGCTGCAACTGCAACTGCGCACCTTGGGAGAGGCCAAGGTAAGCCAGACCTTCCTCAACACGACGGCGCTCGACGGTGTGAAATATTGATTTTTCATATCTTGCATGGTCGCCCGGGATCAGGCCTGGCGGGAGAGGGCCTAAGCCCGTAAAGAAAGAGAACTGGATCATGGAAACAGGAAACGATGCGCGGTGGCCTTGTGGCGCGCGCGTCGCTTATGTCTGCTTAAGTCTTTGCGTGGCCGTTGCCGCGATCGCCGCTTTCATGGCGCTCGTCGACGTCCCCGCCTTCGCCCAGGAAATCGTCGCCAGCATCAACGGCGATCCGGTTACAAACATCGATATCGACGAGCGGATAAAGATGCTTCGCGTTTTGCGCAAACCGGCGACGCGCGACGCCGCGATCGAAAGCCTCTTTACGGATCGCCTTGAAATCGATGAGGCTGGCAAATTTGGCGTCGACCCGAAAGACAGCGACATTTCGCAACAAATTGTCAAGGTCGCGCAGGAGATGAAACTTGCCCCGGAGGCCTTTGTCGAGGCACTTCAGCACGCCGGGGTGACGTCAGACCACTTCAAAGCTCATTTCCGCGCCGACCTTGCTTTTAATGTCCTGGTGCAAGCCTTGAACAAGGGCGTCGAGGCGAGCGAGGAACAGGTTCGCGCCGAACTCGCCAAGCAGGGCGGCAAGGCGGCCTCGGGAACCGAATATACGGTGCGTCAAATTATTTTCGCGATCCCCCGCTCCGCGACCGTCGCGGACTTGACGGAACGCGCCCGCGAGGTCGAGCAATTGCGCGCGCGGTTCACGGACTGCGACAGCGGCCTTCCCCTTGTCCGCGCGATGAACGATGTGACGGTTCGCGATCCCTTGACCAAGACCTCGGTCGAAATCAGCGAGGGTCTCCGCCAATTGCTCGAGAAAACTCCGGCGGGCCATCTCACGGCGCTGCAACGCTCAAGCGAAGGACTCGAAATGATCGCGGTGTGCGCCAAGGGCACCGCCAAGGACGATAGCGCGGCGCGGGCCGCGATCTCGCAAAAGATTCTAGCGGCGCGCATCGCGGCCGACGGCGAACGGCGTCTCAAGGAATTGCGCGCGAGAGCCGTGATCGTGCAACGCTGACGATGAGGTCTTGATGGCGCGACCTCTGCCGGCAAACATTCTTCCCTTGGCTTTGACGCAGGGCGATCCTTCGGGCATCGGTCCCGAACTCACGGTGAAAGCCTGGCTCAAGACGCATGATAAGCCAGACGCGCCGCCTTTCCTGGCGGTCGCCAACTCGGATCGCCTCGCGGCAATCGCGCGGGACTTGGATCTCAAGATTCCCGTCAAGATCGTCGCCGGCGCCGAGGCCGCGTCGGTGTTTCGCCACGCCTTGCCGGTTTACGCCTTGAACCATTCCGTTGTCGGAAAGTCGGGCACGCCGGATGTGAGGGACGCCGCCGGAACCATTGCCTCGATTGAAACTTGCGTGCGCCTCATCCGCGCCGGCGAGGCTTCGGCCATCGTCACCAATCCGATCGCCAAGGAACTCTTCTATCGCGCAAGTTTTCGCCATCCGGGCCATACCGAGTTTCTGGCCGAATTGGCGGAGCGCTATTTCGGCGAACGCGCGCGGGCGGTAATGCTGATCTGGTCGCCGCAATTCGCCGTCGTCCCGGCAACGATTCATGTGCCGCTCGCGCGCGTTCCGGCGCTTTTGACGGGGGAGCTCCTGGTCGAGACAGGTGTGATCGTAGCGGAAGGTCTCGCTTCGCGCTTTGGTATAAAAAACCCGCGCTTGGCGTTCACCGGGCTCAACCCTCATGCCGGCGAAGGCGGCACCATGGGTCTCGAGGAGATCGAGGTCATCACGCCCGCTCTCGCCGATCTCGCGGCCGCCGGAGTGGCGGTGAGCGGACCCCATGCGGCGGATAGTCTGTTCCGTCCCGGCGCGCGCAAGAGCTATGACGCCGTCGTCGCCATGTATCACGATCAGGCGTTGATTCCAGTCAAAACCGTCGCCTTTGCGCACGCCGTCAATGTGACCTTGGGCCTGCCCTTGATCCGCACCTCGCCGGATCACGGCACGGCCTTCGACATCGCCGGCAATGGAATAGCCGATCCGGCGAGCCTCATCGCAGCCTTGCGTCTCGCGGACAAGCTCGCGCGTCGCGCCAGCCAAACTCGCGGGAAATGACCGTGAGGTCCATTTTCTGTTATAACCCCAAAAATGCGAAAATCCTGGCCGCGATCCATCCCGGCTAGACGGCTCGACGGCCTTCCGCCGCTGCGCGAGGTCGCCGCCGCGCATGGGCTCTTAGCAAAAAAGTCCCTCGGTCAGAATTTTCTTTTCGATCTCAATCTCACCGGCCGCATCGCGCGCGCCGCCGCGCCGCTGACCAATGCGACCATCGTCGAGATCGGCCCAGGCCCCGGCGGGCTCACGCGGGCGTTGCTCGCCGAAGGCGCGCGCAAAATCATCGCGGTCGAGCGCGACGGGCGCTGCCTCACGGCGCTCGCCGGGATCGCAAATCATTATCCGGGGCGGCTCGATGTCATCGAAGGCGATGCGCTGGAGACCGATTTTGCCGGGCTTATAGGTAGCGAAAGCCCCACGCGCGTTTGCGCCAACCTGCCCTATCACATCGCGACCCAGCTTCTAGTCCGTTGGCTTCAAACCGAGCCATGGCCGCCCTGGTTCGACAGGCTCGTTTTGATGTTTCAACGCGAAGTCGCCGAGCGCATCGTCGCGGGCCCGGCCGAACGCGCCGCCTATGGGCGCCTCGCGGTCTTTTCCAATTGGCGCTGTGAGACCCGCATGCTTTTTGATATTCCCGCCGCGGCCTTCACGCCGCCGCCCAAGGTCAGATCCTCTCTGGTCGAACTCGTGCCCCGCCCGGCGCCGCTCGCTTGCGACACAAAACTGTTGTCGGAGGTGACCCAAGCAGCCTTCGGACAAAGGCGCAAGATGCTGCGGCAATCGCTGAAATCGCTCGCGGGAGGCGACGCCATCAGTTTACTCGCCGGCGCGGACATCGATCCAACATTGCGGGCGGAAGAAATCGGCATCGAGAGATTTGTCGCGTTGGCGCGGGCACTTAAAGAGGAGCGGGCCGGTCATCCGAGCCGGAAACCCAATCTCACGCCCAAATGACCGGCGCCGCAAACTCGTTCGTTTGCGCTAGAGCGGGAAACTGAAGGACGCGTAGATCAAGTCGCCGCGGAGCCGATTTTGGACAGCGAACTCATGAAACCACCTGGCGCTGAAGTCGACCTCTTGGGCCCCTGCCTTGAGCGCATAGCCGAGCAACGGCCCGACGGCCGCAACGCGTCCCTTGAACGCGCCGAATGGGTCGCCCGAGCCGTGGTCATTCGTCACCTGCTGATAGAAGTAGCCGCCAACGCCCGCGGCAAGGCCCAAAGGAAAGTGCTTATTGACCTCCCATTCGAAATGCAGCTCGGCGCCGCTCTGGTAATTTGTCGCGTGTTGGGCGCGTTGAGCTTCACGCCAAGCGCGCCCGTGACCTCGAGGCCGGTCTGGAGACCGAGGTACGTATAAGCCCCCTTGAGATCGAGGGCGGGGGGGTTCAGGCCTGTCAGCGACAACCGGTTGGGAACAAAGTTTCCCGTCGGGACGAAGCCGGTCAGGATCACGTTCCAATGTTGCTCGCCCGCATGCCAGCCAAGGATGGCGCTGTATTCGGTATCCCGATGGCGGTGATCTCGTCGGCGAGGCTAAACCGCTGGGCCGGGCCGATGGGAGCGGCGAGGGTGTAATTCGCGGTAGCGCGGTTCGAGCCGAAAGGAACCATTACGGCGAAGCCAGGGTCGGCACCGAAAAGCTTAAAATCCGGAAACCAGCCGACGATCGCGATGTCGGCGACGAAATTTTCGGTGACCCTCGTGCTGCTCGTGGAGCCGGTACGCCGGCTTGATAAAGAACAAACGTGTCCCAGAAATAAACGGCCGGTGGCGGGGTGTATCCCGACATCTGTGCGTGGCGCGGCCTACTTCTTCCTCCCGGGTAAAGCCGCCCTTTCTTGCGAACGACCGACTGATTGCCGCTGTTCAGGCGAAGACTGCGAATTATCCGAACAACGCCGAAATGCGAGCTGGGGTACCGTGATTTAGCCTCTAATTGGCAGGTCCCGGCGGAAGGAATAATTTGACCATGCGAATTTCGACGCCGATATTCTCCCTTAGTCCGCCCACGCTGCCGAAATCGTGGAAGACGTCGCCGCCGATTGCAAACTCCTGCGTAATTGGAACCTCAAATTGGAAATGGCCCCTCAGGAAGTCATCTTTGGCTAAGGGCAAGTTGGCCAGCGGCATCGTGATGGGTAGCCCTGTTGCCGTAAACATGCCGTTTATGGCAATCTGCTTTCCTCCCCACGATTTCTCTATGCCAATGGCGACGAATTGGAACGGCTTAGGTTCGTAGCGCAGAAACGCTTCGACATCGTAAGACGGGTGTTGGGTTAAATTGTCGTAAGTGAGTACGCCGGGAACTTGAGCGCTTGCCGGATTTAGAACCACGAGCGGACTGTTGCCGCCGGTATGGAGTGATGCATGGGCGATCAGATCAAAAAAGACGCCGTTCAAGGCCGGTGAGAGTTTTCCGAGGCCTTCGGTATATCCGACCTGAGGAGCGTCCGTGAATTGACGCGCCGTCGAGACATTGACGGGTGCTTGGTTATCAAAGCTACGGCCTAACGGAAAAAAGAAAAAATTCGTAATACCGAGCCAGCGCTGATCATTTTGATCGGCAGTGATGAAATAAGTCAAATGCAAATCGGGATCAACAAGCCCCCCTGCAACACGATTATTCGTACCTGGAATATTTACGTCCGTCAGTGTGGCAAACGGTAAATCCCCTTCCATGGCAAAGGGATGCCCCCAGAGCGAAGTCACATAGGCTAGCCGGGTAAACTCCACCAATATATTCGCGTGCGAATTCGGCAGTTGTTGTCCCGTTGTATCGATGAAGGCGTCGCTGCGTACGTACCTGAGGTACTGAAGGACACCGAATGTGCCGGTTGGAAGTGACCCTCCCTCGTAATCGCCCGCATATGTATCGGTTTCTCTGTCGGATCCCGCGAGTGCCGGCGTATTCCCGCCGATGATGGTGCCAAAAAGCACCGCCGCCCTTGCTAGAGCGCCAACACTCGAATGTTTAATCCACATGACCTCGTCCCACTTGCGCAGGCCATTGGTGCCTGCCTCTCAGCTACGCAACTTCGGCGTCCATCGATAAAATTGCTCTGAAAACATCGCCAAATGAAACATGTGCAGCGCATTTTGTCGGCCCAGGAATTGCCAGAAGAAGAATGCGCAGGTCAGAGGCACGCAGGAATTCTGCGGCATATCTGCAACAGACCCCACGGCAATCGCGCGGGGCTGGCTTTTGCCGTCTCGCACATGGACAGGCTTGCGGCGAGACAAATCGCGCCGCAAGCTGTTCGCATGGTGGTCCATGTCGTCATCGGCCTGGACCTCTTGGCGGCAGTCGAGGCACGCCCGCGCGCCGAGTAAGCTCTGTCGAAAGAAGAAATTCGTAACGCGCCACCGTAATACCTTTTGCGCAAACCTTCGAGGCGCCTCATGTAAGATTCCCAGAGCGTCACAATTCTGCCACAGCGAACATTCGCGAGACGCCGATCGGCGCTAGCCAAACTCGAGATCTTCGAGCGCGGCCCCGCTGCACCGGCAGCCACGCCGGCTGGCTCGTTTTGGGAGAGAGGATCCGAGCCTCTATAGCGTGATGAATCTTGGTAGAACCGTATTCTGCGTCTTCGAGATAGGCTTGGCATTCGTGCGGTAAGAAGCAATTGAGCAGGACGCCGATGCGTTTGCAGGTCGCCTCGAGGGGTAGTTCGGCGGTCTTTCGTTGGAGGTGTTTCAGCTTGGTGAAGACTTGCTCGGTCTCATCTAATTCGGGCGATGTTCCCTGACTTGACAGACATGGCCCGCTGTGGTTAAATCGCATATTGCGGTTATCCAATGGAGGCGGCGCATCATGGCTTATAGGGAATCGTTCTTACGCGGGCTATTATCGGAAGTCCGATTGTGGTGGCAGCAGTGACCATCGCGGCCGGAACCCTACAAGGAACGCCAATCGCCTATGTCATTGCAGCGGCTACCTTCGCCGCTGCCTCAATGGTTACATTTTTGCTGCGATTTGACGAATGGCGCGCGAAACGAACACCGGCAAACAAACTCGCATGGGGGGTTCCACAGGTAGTATTTGATTATACCCGCGACTCTACTGGCGAGATAACTGGGGTAGAATATGTGCAGATTGCCATGCTCCTGAATAATACAGCTACATTCGGCATTTCTTATATTATTGATGAAATATCTTGCTCATTAGACGGTCACATTAATCAGGATGCAAAGCTCATTCTAAAAGGCGTCGTGCCGCCGTTGCATCTACAACTTTATCGTCAAGACCGTATCGATATGCGTGGCTCATTGTTCAAGCCAAGGGTAGAAGCGAAACTAAAATTTAAAATGCGCTATGGGAGAGCAAGCCACGAAAAATACCCGCTCGATAAGAATTCCATCATTACGTGTGCGTTTGATAAATATATGGGATACGCAGCTCAAATTCCACAATATTCACGACCTCGAAAAACGGATTGCGCGCCAGCGGGCGAATCTCGCAAACTTGGGCGCCACGATCAAGTTGTTTTCACCCGGCACAATTCCGATGACATTCCGCCAAAGCGGCCCTATCGCTGGACAAAGGTATTTTGCTTGAATTGTCCCGGCTTACGCAAGACGCCTTGCGGACGGCATCAGGGCCGCTCACGTCATCCGAAATAGCTGCCGCCGTCAGCAGGGGAAGAGAATGCCATCCGGCGATGTGCCGTTCAAGGGAATCGTCGCAGATCGAGTGCTTACCGTGTTGCGGCGTCTTGCGAAGCCGGGACAGCGGCGAAGTCCGGGACGACCCGCGACGCCAAATGGGCGCTAAATGCATGTATTTTGACATAGGGGCGATGCAAAATTAATGGTTGATAACTGGTTAAAGTGATGTAATTCTTACGATTAGTGCTCCCTATTAATTGCGCCGGCCGGGCTCCCCGCCGGAAGCGCCTGCCGATCCTCCGCGGCAGGCGCTTTTTTGCCGGGCCGGTATCTAAGGGACAGGCCGGAACGCTCGATGGGCGCTCGCGACTGTCCTTTTGCGAGGCCGACGCAGGCTTCGCCGAACGCTCGTGGCGCAACCGAGGGTGATTCGCCGCGGAGGGACTCGTTTTGTTCATCTTGTCAATGGCTTCATTATCGCGTCATAGTGTGGCCTTCGCGCCCGGGGGTCACACCGATGGCAAGCTTAGCACTATTTGCGGTTAGAATTCTCCCGAGGACCGCCAGTCTTGACGCCCCTCTGAACCGGATGTGGCGCGCTCGCCATTTTCTATTCCGCCTGCGACCCGAGAATCGACCCGCTGCGGATGGCCCATGTATTTCGATTTGTTAAGTTCCCTGGTTTTTCCCCCGCCTCGCCAAGGGCAATGACCAAAGGGTCCATGTGCCCATCCCGGCCAGCGATTTGATTCGGGGCAATCTCGCACCAATAGTTAAAGATGCTTCCAACGGATTCCAATCCAGGCGCATACGGTCCACTAATTGTTGTTCACCTTCTTCGGTAATCACGGCATAGCAAATCGTCTTATCAGTATGGATGCCAGGATAAAATGCTCTATATATTCTGTTTGATATTCGTTTCACATCTCTCTCGACATCCATAATATTTAACTTGAACGCTATATGTAATAGAAGTACGTTATATTGAATCGTTCTCTCCGTGGGTTGCCAGGAGAGGGCGTTGACAAGCCGCCAAAAACGAGTTACGTCCGTGGCGCAGGCAATGTCCTGCAACTGGAATGGCCGAACAGTTTGCTGCGCCGAGGTACTCTGAACAGTGCCTCGGCGTTTTCTTGAATAGGCATCCGATTTGCGCGCATGTCTAGACCACTAAACAAATCAAGCACCATTTGCTCGCTGCCAATATCCGCAGAAATCCACAGACTGCCCGCGCTTCATCGCCAGACCAGAAGCCATGTGAACTTGCGCGCCATTGCTGACTCAGCGATGGTCTTCACACCATGAAGATTCTTGTGCATAAAGGACCCAACTTTTATCTCGTCACCGCCGCCGCGGTGACCGCGGTTCGGGCGCTATCCGGCCGTGTGTAGCGAAGGACCGTTCCGTTAGATATTGACCAGATGAGCCACCTCGGCGGCTGTCTCATCGCGCGTGCTACCCCGGCGAATGATGCGCCCCCTTTGCATCACGCTGTAGCTGTCCGTACAGCGCCCGCTCAGTCTGTCATTTGAATGATATCACGCACCATAGGGTAGACCTCGTTGTTCCAGCGTCGGCCGCTGAAGACGCCGTAGTGGCCAACTCCCGTCTGCACGTGGTGCATCTTCATATATTGCCGCAAACCCGTGCAAAGATCCTGCGCGGCGAGGGTTTGGCCGAGGCCGCAAATATCGTCCCGCTCGCCTTCGACGGTCAGCAGAGCCGTGTGCTTGATGGCGCCCGGATTGACCAGGCGGCCGTGCACCTTGAGCTTGCCGAG
Organism: uncultured Alphaproteobacteria bacterium; assembly: GCA_963712225.1. Taxonomy (GTDB): domain Bacteria; phylum Pseudomonadota; class Alphaproteobacteria; order Rhizobiales; family Beijerinckiaceae; genus Methylocapsa. Next base: position 109,563 of record CAVQHH010000029.1, on the reverse strand, counting down.
GGGCAGAGCGTGGTCTTGGAAGATCAGTTTCACCGTTTCGAGATAGAATTCGGCTGGCAAGTCCATAACCGCGAAATATTCCTGATAGAATGCCTGGATAAACTGGAATTTTGACTGATCGCCGGCCGCGTGCGCCTCCACTATATCCTTGAAGGAGCGCAGATGCCGTTCGAGATTCATGCTCATGAACGCCGCGAGCTGCATGAAGCCTGGATAGACTTGCCGTCGAGCGCCTTCATAGCCTTGAGGCACTTTGGCGATCACATTCTTCTCGAACCAAGCTATCGGCTTTTGAATGGCCAACTCGTTGACCTTGGTCGGGCTGATGCGCGCATCGATCGGCCCCGCCATCAAGGTCATGCTGCGGGGCTGCGCCGCATCGCCGTCTTCCGCCATCAGCGCCGCAGCGGCGAGGACCGGAACGCAAGGCTGGCAGACGGCAACGACGTGGGATCCGGCCCCCATCACCCGCAGGTGTTCAACCAAATGGTCAACGAAGGCGCTAAAATCGAAGCGGCCCTCGGCGAGGGGCACATCGCGAATGTTATTCCAGTCGGTGATGTAGACGTCGTGGCCGGTCAACATTGTTTTGACCGTCGCGCGCAACAGTGTCGCGAAATGGCCTGACATGGGAGCGACCAAGAGAACCCGAGGCTGGCGCGCCCCGGTTGCCTTCTTGAAGTGAAGCAGCGTGGCGAAGGGCGTGGAATAGACCGCCTCTTCCGTCACCGGAACGAGTTGAGTGCCGGCTTGGACGGAATCGATCCCAAAAGGCAGCCGGGCATGGCTCACGGTCAGATTGGCGAAGGTTTCCAGGAACTCCAGCGAGCGTATGGAGCGGCCAATCCTGCCCGAGCCGAGGCCAAGGCAAGCGCAACGCCGACCCGGCGGCGGCGGCGAGCGGCCGGACCTGATCGAGGAAATTCGCATGTGTTCGATAGGCTTGATAAATCATTGAAGGCACATCATCAACATCATCATCGCCGGAAGAAAATTCACGTCACGCGCCGTCCTTGCGTGGGAAGATTATTAAGCGGCCAGCTCATTGCGTGACCGGCGGCATGCATTATGCTCTGGATACTCCTGGATGCTCTGGATGCTCTGGATGCTCTGGTTTCCGCTGAGCTACTAGGTTTATTCCAGTTCGCAAGTCAGCCAGAATTCCTCTGACCGGCGGAGAGGGGGTTCATTGGACGACGCTACGCTCACGATCAGCAGCAAGAACTATTCCTCATGGGCGCTTCGCGGCTGGTTGATGACCAAATTTTCAGGGCTTCCTTTCTCGGAAAAGGTCATTTCGCCGGACGACCCCGCGATGCGCGCCGAACTGTTGCTGTTATCCTCCTCCTTCCTGGTGCCTTGTCTGAGCCACAATGGACTTAAGGTGTGGGATACGCTGGCGATCGGCGAATATCTAAACGAGATCAGGCCTGCGGCGCTTTTGCTGCCGGAAGACCGCGCGAAGCGGACCCGCTGCCGCTCGATCAGTGGGGAGATGCACTCGGGCTTTGGTCCCATGCGCTCGGCCCTGCCGATGAACCTCAAGGGCGACTTCCCCAACTTCAAGGTCTGGGCTCGTGCCCAAGCCGATATCGATCGGATTACCGGGATCTGGCGGGAGTGCCTCGATCTTTACGGCGGGCCATTTCTGTTGGGCGCCCGCTCGATAGCCGACGCAATGTATGCGCCCGTGGTGACGCGGTTTCTCACATATCACGTCGAATTGGACGATATATGTGGCGCCTATTGCAGAACGATCATGGCCATGCCCGAGATGAGCGAGTGGATCGGCGCAGCTAAGCAAGAACCCGAGAACGTAGAAGAACTCGAGGTCGAATTTTGAGCATCATGCCGCCAATTTCGCCTTGCTTCCGGCATTTTCCGCCTAGCGCCGATGCACGTGCGAGCCGCGCCTCTGATGCTCGAGATGAAATGAGCGGGAAAGTTATCCGTATTCCGAAGGAGGATGACAATGGATGCAATGGAAGCTGCAAAACCGGGGCAACCGGCTGAAACCACATTCTCGCATGTCAAGGAAGGCGATACCGGGTTTAAATCCGACGGCCTTCGCGATTTCTTCCTTTATCGTGATCTTGGCATCGCCAAGGCAACGGGCGGCAAAGTCGTTGCGACACTGGTCAGGGCCAACAAGCCGCCGGAGGATGGCACCGGTTGGCACCGGCATATCGCCGATTTCCACATCGTGATCATGCTCAAGGGTTGGGCCCGCTTCATGTATGAAGACCAGCTGACCTTGGTCGAGGCCGGCGATTGCGTTCATCAACGTCCCGGCATAGTTCATTATTTGTTCGACTATTCGAAGGACATGGAATATTTGGAGGTCGCGGGGCCAGCCAACTTTGGCACGGTCGATATGCTGGCTCCATGCGAAGTGCCCGCGGTGACACCTTGGACCTGACCCGCCGCGAGGATAGGCGGCGTCGCATCGTCATGCGTGGACGCGTCGAAAGACCCGTGCTGCGTCAATGATTCGGAAACCCGTCGCCGGATTGAAGTGGGCTGCCCAAGCTGACAGGGAGAAAGTGACATAGCGGCGTTGAAGTGCCCGTTCGTGAGTTGCCTCGACATGGTACGAGCATCATCGACTATAATGGCTTGCGCAAAAGCGCGATAGCTTGGCCCAGTGGAGGCTCGCTATGCCAGGGAGCGTCTCCGCCATTGATGAACGCTTCGCGTTCATATCCCAAATGCTTACACCAGGTATCGATCGTATTTCTCTCAATGAACTGGTTCAAGTGGGGAGCGGTATTGGTCCGTTGTGTATCAACGGTCGTCGCGAACACGGACCAGTGCGCAGCCTCCGCGAATTCCAAAAATGAAAATACAACGTGACCGCCAGGACGGAGAACCCGTTTAATATCTTCCAAATACAGATACGTCTCTGCGTGTAAGAGGTGCGTGAAAACACTAAATGCCGACACCATATCAGCAGACGAATCCGAGCTTGGTATGTTTAGTGCACGATGAAGAACAAATCTATATCTATCATCAGATTTAGACTGCGCATATGTTAGCAATTCCTGAACTATATCAATTCCAAGATATTCAATTTTCATTCGGCCGCTCAGATCGCTCGCCAAACGTCCGCTACCGCACCCAAGATCGATCAAAGACATTCCATTTTTGAGTCCCGCATATTGCAAAATAGCTCGCTCAATTGCGCCAAATTCTTTATATTGACCACCAACGGCGAAGCTCATCGCTTCATCAATCGGATATGACGCGATTAGACTGCGTACGTATGTCTCGTAGTCTTCGACAAAGTGAAACTCTGCCATTCGATGACGTTCCTTTGTTAAAATCCTGCGCTAATCTCTCCATTTTGGCCATTAGCATTTTGACCTCTTATCATACCCATTCGAGTCGGACGAGGTAAGGCGATTTAGTAGAAACCTGGAAACAGCCGGATTGCGCGGTTGCTGTCGTCCTGAAAATGCTCGACGGTGCGGGCCGACGAATTCGAAACGGATTTGTGGACCTTGCGAACGAAGCCGGTGGTTGAGAAAATGATGCGCCGCGCGTTGTCGCTGCGGTTGGTGGAGCCGTCTACACGGCCTAGAACGCTCGGCATAATCATCTGCCTCATGGGTGGCGTCGTCTGCCTGAATGATCTTGTCGCATGCCTCTCGCAATGAAAGATCGACGAGATCGAGCTTTGTGACATCCAGTTAGGGCCGACCGCATAAATGAAGCGCGTCAGGGTGTGTGGCGACAAGCCGCCAACCGGCATCCTTTACCAATTATCTGATAAAGGATATTATCAGATGGTTAGGCACGATCTCATGTTGACTTTTCACCCTTCGATCGATCGCATGCTAGAGCGGTTAGGCGAGGAGCTTTCCGCCTCCCGCAGCACACACGGCAGTGACCAGCAGGACTTGAAAGTTGCCGGGGAGAGGCTGCGCACGCTTGAGCGGGACAACGCCCTGCTCGAATTGCGCTGCGCGAGCCTGTTCGACCAATTGCTGAAATCGGAGGGCCGTGCAGAAGATCTCGCAAAAGCTCATGAAGCGCTCGATGCGCAATTTAGAGTCATCGCGAGCCTCGAAGCCGAGTTAGCCCGATTTAGTGCTCGGTTTTCGTCGCGCTTGGCAGCTTTCACAAGGTTCTGCGTTTACCGCCTGAGCCGACACGGTCTTTTTCGGCCCTCCTATGCTCGGCTCGCCGCCTCCGGTTTGTTCGATAAGAAGTTCTATCTTGAGCAGAATCCAGGTGTCGCGGAGGCGGGGCATAATCCGCTCCTGCATTTTTTTCTTCACGGTGCCGGCGAAGGGCGCGACCCAAGTCCGCTATTTGATTCGTCCTGGTATCTCGCGGCCTATCCTGATGTCGCTGCGTCGAAGACAAATCCTCTCTTGCACTATTACCTGCATGGTGCAGCCGAGGGCCGCCTGCCTCGACCTTTGCCCGCGGGGGGAAGTGAGCATCCCCCCCTATCAAGGGAGGTCCCGCAATTGAGCGATTTGGACTCACGTCCCAGTCCCACGGGTCTGTCGAACGCACGAAACGAGCATTCAAGTCGTTCCCTTACGCCCGCGGGCGGCTCGGCAACAAAACTTTGGCCAATTTTCAAGTCGATGGGTAGATCTATCTTGCCAAATGCCGCGAGAAGGCAGCCCACGAAATCGATAAAGTTCACTAATATCAAAGGAAATTTCGATGGCGTCGCCTATGGGATAGCTCGAGGCTGGGTTTTCCTTCCTAAACAGCCTGATTTGCAGTTCATAGTAGAAGTGCTTGCTGGCGAGCGAGTGGTTGCTCGGGGGAAAGCTTGCGAGATGAGGCATGATCTGAAAAATGCAGGCATGGGTTCAGGATTTTCTGGGTTTGCAATTTCTCTTCCCCCCGATGCGATCGATGGACCCGATGATATCAGAGTCCGAATAGCGGAGACCGGCAAGTTTTTGCCGAAAAGCGTCGGCTTCCAACGCATGACCAACAGGATTTTTGGCAGCCTCGATGGCATCCACGGCTATACAGCCACTGGTTGGGCAATAGACCTCCGATTTTCCGAACCGGCTGAGGTCGAATTTTTAGTTGGGGGCAAAGTGATCGGATCAGCGACGGCGAAGTTGTTCCGCGAAGACCTGCGAAGAGCAGGCTTAGGGACCGGGGTTGCAGGCTTTCGGGCGACGTTGCCCATCTCCGAAGCCAATGCAGAACTCGAAGTCTCCGCTCGTGTCCAAGGCTCCAGCGTGGAATTGGACAATTCGCCACAGAAACTCGGCTTGAATTGTCACATCCGGCGATGGCTGCAAAGATCGTCCCGTCTTTCGCAGGAACAGACCGCCCGTCTTCAGCGTCGACTAGATGCAGGGATCGAAAGCGGGCGGAAACTCTCCATCGTTATGCCGGTCTACAATACGGATCCCATATGGCTGGATGAAGCCTTGCATAGCGTTGTTGCGCAATGGTGCGGTGCTTGGGAATTGATTTGTGTCGATGATGCGTCGCCAATGGCTCACGTGCGTGAAATCCTAAAGCGCTACAGCGATCTCGATCCGCGCATCAGGCTGATTCTTCTCGACCGCAACGGTGGAATTGCAAAGGCGACAAATGCCGGTATTTTCGCTGCGACAGGCGACTACGTCGCCTTCCTGGACCATGATGACTACCTAGAACCGGACGCGGTCTATAAGCTCTTGCGTGCCAGCAAAGGCGAGCCCGAACTCATCTACTCTGACGAGACCATCACGGGAGAAACCATCGCAAGTGTAGCCTCGCTCATTGCGCGCCCAGCTTTCTCCCACGACTACTATTTGTCCCACCCCTATTTCGTTCACATTGTCTGCGTCCGGCGCGACATCGCATTGAAGGTCGGTGGCTGGGACGAAGACATGAAGATTTCTGGGGATGTCGATTTCGTGTTGCGCGTGATCGAGCAGAGCAACACGATCACCCATGTACCAGCCGCCTTATATCGCTGGCGGACGCATCTTGGGAGCGCAGGCCATCAGATGAAGAGCGCCGTCATGGATGCCACAATAGGAGCCCTGAGCCGCCATCTTAAGCGCCTCGATATTCCCGCACGCGTCGATTCAGGTCTGTATTTCAATAATTTTCGGGTTGATTTTGAAGACGGTAGAGGAAAGGTCGGCGTTATTATTCCAACTCGAAATAGAGGTGATCTATTACAAAAATGCATCGAATCGATGGAACGAACTGTTGACATGACACGGGTCAAGATCGTGATCGTCGATCACGAGTTCGATGCGTCTGGGACTCTCAACTATCTTAGTTTTTTAGCGAGCCGGCATGTCGTGATGCCATATTGCGGTCCGTTCAATTTTTCCTGCATAAACAATAGGGCAGTCGAGGAATACACGGATGATTGTGAATATGTTTTGTTCCTGAACAACGACACCGAAGCCATTGAAGCCGGTTGGCTCGAACGAATGCGATCCTTGGCCGGAAGAACAGACGTCGGCGTGGTCGGCGCGACTTTGCTTTATGACGACAACACGATCCAACACGCGGGCGTTATCATAGGTGTGAACGAACTAGCCGACCATGCCCATAAGTTCATGCCCTTCATGAGCGGCGCTGAGCGAAATATAGGATTCAACTGCAGTCTTACATCGGTGCGCGACTATTCTGCAGTAACAGCAGCTTGCATGATGATGCGCAGAAAAGTGTTCCTGGAAGTCGGTAAGTTCGACGAAGAGCTGGCAATCGGGTTCGGTGACACAGATTTGTGTCTCCGCGCATTGTCAGCAGGTTATAAGATTTTGAACGACGCTTTCAGCGTACTCTATCATCACGAATCTGCCACACGGGCGAGGACGATGCAATTTCAGCATCCGGAGGATGCAAAACGGTTCCAAGAAAAGTGGCCGCGGTTGGTTCGAAACGGAGGTGATCCCTTCTACAATCCTATGCTCACCCTTCGCGGAGTCGATCACACCGTAATCGCAAGTTGCAACAGTGCGGTGGGACGCTCCCGTAATCAAAAGGTGGTGTTGCCGCAAGTCCCGCGCCGGAGTTTGTAACACTACCGGTTCTACCTAGAGAGAAATGCCCATCTAGCAAGCCTCGCCGATCAAGCTATGATTTCTAACGACAATGCGAGCGTTCCTGTGGGAAAAGAAAGCGACATCAGTGATTTCGGCCCATGGTCCAATCCGATAGAGCTGTCTGGCTTAGCAACTCGCTATGGATCGGATAAAGCATCCAAGTGCGGAGTATATGAGCGTTACTTTAATCCAATACGACATAAAGAGCTCAATTTCCTCGAAATTGGTATCGGCGGATATGACGACCCCAAGGCTGGAGGCGGCTCTCTCAGGATGTGGAAGCATTACTTTCCAAAGGCACAAATCTTTGGAATAGACTACTATGACAAGAGCGCGCACGAGGAGGCGCGAGTTAAGATTTTCAGGGGCAGCCAGGATGATCGTGGCTTTCTGAACATCGTGGCCAAAGCGATCGGTCGCATTGATGTCATATTGGACGATGGAAGTCATATAAGCTCACATATAATTAAGTCGTTTGAAACATTATTCCCTTTGCTTGGCGATGGTGGATTATATATTGTTGAGGATATTGGAACGTCATACTGGCCTGATTACGGAGGTAGCCCGGACTTCTTGAATCCGGATACTTCAATGTTCTATTTCAAGCGTCTTGCAGATGGGCTTAATCATTTCGCTTTTAAGCATGAATTCGTTCCAACCTATTACGACCAGCATACGGAATTTATTCATTTCTATAAGAATTTTCTTATTCTGAAAAAAACGCCATAATTGCTTTAACGAAGACGCCGACTCTATATCTAGTGGCCCGCTTCAACTAATTTGAGAGGATTTGATGATTTGCTTTCGTCGCGACCCGAACGACGGAGGCGATCATGGCTGCGAAGGAAATTGTCGTAAAGAAATATGTTGTGCGGTTGAGCTGCGGCGAACGTTCGCTGCTTGAAACGATGATCCGGAAAGGGAGCAACCCGGCGCAGCGCCTGCGGAAGGCGCGGATTTTGCTGAAGGCGGACGTCTCGGAAGCCGGCGAAGGATGGAGCGACAACCAGATCATCGAGGCTCTGGCAACCAACGCATCCATGGTTTACCGGGTGCGCAAGCAATTGGTGGAAGAGGGCTTCGAGGCCGTGCTAAGCCGCAAACCACGCGCCACGCCTAGCGTTCCCCGGATTTTCGACGGCGAGAAGGAAGCCAAACTGATCGCTCTGGCTTGTTCCGAGCCCCCCAAGGGCCGCGCGCGCTGGACATTGCGGTTGTTGGAGAACAAGGTCGTCGAACTGAACATTGTCGATCGCGCCAGCGACAGCACGATCGGGCGGACTCTCAAAAAAACATTCTCAAGCCGCATCTGAAACAGCAATGGGTCATCCCGCCGAAGGCCAACAGCGCGTTCGTGGCGGCCATGGAAGACGTGCTGGCCGTGTACACGCGACCGCGCGATCCCGGTATTCCTCTGGTTTGCTTGGATGAGACCTCGAAGCAATTGATTGCCGAAACCCGCGCTCCGATCCGGATGAAAGAGGGGCGGCCAGCCAGGTTCGATTACGAATACGAGCGCAACGGCACGGCCAATCTCTTCATGATGTTCGCGCCGCTCGAAGGCTGGCGGCATGTCAAAGTCACGGATCGTCACACCGCCGTGGATTATGCTCATGCCTTGAAGGATTTAGCCAATATCCACTTCTTGAACGCCAAGAAAATCGTTCTGGTGCAAGACAATCTCAATACCCATACCAAGGCTTCGCTTTATGAAGCTTTTCCCGCCGCCGAAGCAAGGCGGCTGGCCGAACGGTTCGAATGGCATTACACGCCAAAGCACGGCAGTTGGCTCGATATGGCCGAGTCCGAACTCGGCGTCCTTTCGTCCCAGTGCCTCGATCGCCGCATCCCGGACAAACAAACCCTCATAAACGAAATCGCCGTTTGGGAGGACGATCGAAATGCCAACCACGCGAAAGCCGATTGGCAGTTCACCACAGCCGACGCACGTATCAAACTCAAGCATTTATACCCGTCAATCTGAATGAATTGAGCCACTAGAGCGTATCTTGATTAGGGTGTCCATCCTGTTGCGACTTGTTTCGATAGCTTTCGGCATCGTTCAACATCGTGAACAGCGTCAGCGAGATATTCGCTTGCTGTGCCTCCAGTTTTCCGAGCTCGGAACGAGCCTCCGCGAGCTCGGCGGTGCGCCCCTCGAGGTCATTCGCGAGCTGCGCGTTGAGGCTCTTCTCGCGCGCCAGAGCAAGCTCCGCTTGTTCGCGCAGGCAGCCCTGCTCGGCGAGAGCCTGGGCGAGCTCGCTTGCCTCGCGAGCGCGCGCATTCAATTCCAAGGAAATCTGCTCTTTCGCTTGCAAGGCCCCCGCGAGCTCGGCTCTAGCCGCATCGTGCTGGCGCCGCAGGTCCTGGCTTCGGATTTCGTTCTCGAGCACCGCGCGGCCGAACATCCTGCTCGCGCGATTGAAGGCGTCCCGGGTTTTGTCCAATGTTTTCAGCGCGGAACTCGACTGCGGCGCACGCGCGAGTTTGAGCATCGCGCGATAGGTCGCCATCGTCCACTCGTGAATGTCCGGGTGGGCCGCGAGTTCTGGCGCGCTGACCCTATGGTGGACCAAGTCATAGTCGACGAAGTTTTCAATCTCATGCGCGGTGGCGTCGGAAAGGCGGGGCCAAGGAAGGCCGAGATCCGTCGACGCTTTCTCGGCTACGCTGCGCCAATCCCGCAAAAGCTGATCACCCGTGAAAATAGAACGCGGAAGTGCGCGGGTCGCGATTTCGGCGTCGATAATGTGCCGCAACCAAAGCAACGCTCCTGTGGCGAGCGAGAAACCGTCCCGTTTCCGCAGGGAAAAGGCGACTTCGAGCGGCGCGCGAATCGGAATGACGACACGCGCCCGAGTTTTAATGCCAGCCAGAACCTCGAACCAGAAGGGCGCGAAACGGCAGACCCTGGGATCCTTAAGGACAACGAGAGGCTCGCCGTCGAATTCCTCTTTGAATAATTGCTTGGCGCGTTTCTGAAAGGCGGTGGCGGTCGTCGATTGGTACCAGGCAGGATTGAATTGTCGCCAATCGGTCCAGTCTGAGCCAGCCGACGCCAGAAGGTCATCGTGAAATGCCATCAAAGCTTGCGACTCGAAATAGCCGCGTTCGTTTCCGCCTTCAGCGGGCATCAAGGTTTTCGGTTGCGCTCCGCCGAGCTTCACAAATAAACCCGCGGCCGCACTTGTTCCGCTCCGATGCATTCCGAGAACGAGAATGACATTTCTCATTTTTAATGCTTCCACGCGCGTTGGGATGCTGTCGCGATTTGGCCTAGTTGGGGCCGAAGGTCTAGGGTCGAATTAGGGCGAACATCCGGATCCGGCTTCCAGGGGCGATCATGCCACTATCCTTCCCTAGTTGGAAGACGGCGTCGACGCCGCCGGAGAAGTGGTCGTCAAGCGACGGCTGCGCCGCGCAGAGGTCGGCGCGTTTTTCCGTGCCCAAGAACCCCGCCTTGTCGGTATTGAAGCCTGCGCCACGGCGGTGACCCTGCCGGCAAAACCGGAGATCTCGACGGTATCGCCGGAGGCACAAACAGCGGCAAGCTGCTTCAGATCCGCCACATATCCGTTCCGTCGCTTGACTTGCTGGCGCGGATTCGCACACGCCGGCGGCCGGCGGAATCGGCATGCTCGCGATCGGCGCGGGCGGACTTGAGATCTCCATGGCGTTGACCGGGCAGCCATTCCGTCTTCGCATGCTGGGGCATACGCCTGACCGGCACGCTTCCGGACTGGGTAAGCGCCAAGGACGTCATCCTCGAGATTCTGCGCCGCCACGACGTGGCTGGTGGTCGTGGCCGGATCATTGAGTATTACGGTCCCGGCGTAGCCGAGCTCACGGCGATGGACCGGCACGTCATTGCCAACATGGCGTCGAAGTCAGCGCTGTCACGACGATCTTTCCTTCGGATCAGGAGCTTCTGCTTACGATGGCTTGATCGAGGCGCCGCTTCTGCCCGGCGACCGGCCGCGCGCACTGGTGAAGGGGCCATGTCACGCGAGCTTGCCGGATTTCGAGCCGATCGGCGACGAGTTGGCGCTGCCCGCCCATGCTGCTCAAGGTGGGCGACAATGTGTCGACGGACGAGATAGTGCAGGGCGGCGTCACCGGGCTATCGCTCTGGAGCAGCCTGCCCGGCATGACATCGCTCGCCTTCAAGCCCATCGACGAATCCTATGTCGATCGCGCGCGCGATTGTCACGGAGACGGCCACGCCATCATTGGCGGGCGCAATTACGGCCAGGGATCGAGCCGCGAGCAGGCCGCGCTGGCCGTGCGCAATCTGGGCGCCCGTGTCGTGCTGGCCCAGAGCATTGCGCGCATCCATGGCGAGAACCTCGTGAACTATGGCGTCCTGCCGCTGCTTTTCGCCGAGCCGGGCGATGTCGAGCGTCTTGAGAGGGGAGCGACGTTACGGCTGCGCGGTCTGCATGCCTGGCTGCGTGGCGGCCAGCAGGAATGGGAACTCGAATACGGCCGTGACGGCGAGAGCGAAGGCCGCATTCGGGTGCGGCATAGCCTGTCGCCCCGCCAGGTGAATGTTCTTCTCGCGGGCGGCGGTATCCCCTGGATGCGGCGCCGCCTCCACGGGCAAGTTCAGAAGCGCACGGTAGCCTCGTCTTGATGCGCACTTACAGGAGTTGGAAATGAAAATAGCGCTGTTACCCGGTGACGGCATCGGTCCCGAGATCGTGGCTGAGGCGGTCAAGGTCCTCAAAGGACTCGACGAACGATTTCGAGTTCGAAGAAGCCCCCATCGGCGGCGCAGGCTACGAAGCGAGTGGCCGTCCGCTGCCCGATGCGACATTCGCGCTCCCGCAACAGGCGGACGGCGGCGATGATGCTGCGCTATTCGCTTGACCGCCCCGAGCAAGCCGCGCGGGTCGAGAATGCCGTCAAGAAAGTGTTGAAGAGCGGCTTGCGCACCGGCGACATCTGGGAACCCGGCCGTCAGCGCGTCGGCACTCGCGAGATGGGGGACGCAGTCCTGAAAGCGCTGTAATCGCTGGCGCACTGGTCCTCCAAGCTATACCATTTGTGGCCCCTTGGAACTCGCGAGCGGCGCGGCCAAAGTCGGTCCGCCGCTCGACGGGTCGATACGCGAGGCACGACCAGCGAGATATACGGGAGAACCGAAATGGCTAAGAGAGTCGCCGACGTTGTCGTGGAGACTTTGCAGGCAGCCGGCGTGAAACGATGCTGGGGCGTGCCGGGCGACACGCTCAACTTCGTCACGGATGCAATCCGCCGCAGCGACATAGAGTGCGTGGTTGTTCACAGAGAGTGACCATTACCGGTTCGGGCGTCGTCGATGTCAAGGCAGCTAACAGCATGTGCAGACTTATGGGACTTCATGCGCGTCATGATGGCTACTGGTTCTCCCTCTCCGCGAGATCACGGAATTGTAATTTGCTGGAAACTCAAATCGGTTTGCATAATTGAATGAGCGCGCATTGAAGCGGAAAGTCCCTCCCGCCGGCCGGGCAGGGAGTATGCGACGACGATCGGGAGCGGCAAATGTCACAAACGGTTGCGGAAGTCTTGATCGGTGTGCTCGAACAGACCGGGGTCAAGCAAATATTCGGACTGATCGGCGACTCTTTAAATCCGCTAGCCGACGCGCTCCGTCGAAGCAATATCGAATGGATTGGCGTCCGTCATGAGGAAGGAGCGGCGCTGGCCGCCGCCGGCCAAGCCAAGCTCACCGGACAGCTCGCGGTGTGTGCCGGCACTACCGGTCCCGGCAGCACGCATCTGGTTGCTGGCCTCTATGAAGCCAGCCGCGACCATGCGCCCGTTCTGGCTCTCTCCGGTGACATGCCGCGCAAGATGCAGGGGATCGATTTCTTCCAGACGACAAAGCCAGATCTTCTTTTCCGCGACGTCTCCCTCTATACGGAAACAATCACGTCCCCCGATCAGGCGCCAGGCGTCATTCACCAGGCAATCGTGGCATCCTACGCGGGCCGGGGCGTCGCTCATTTGACGCTTCCGCAAGACGTTATCGCGGCCAAGGCGGAAGGAGAGCTCTTCAGTGCGGCAACCCTGAAGCCGCGTCCGGAGTTTGCCGCGAGCGACGAAGATATCGCCGAAATCACCCGCCGGATCGACCAAGCGGATAGTGTGGTGATCATGTGCGGGGGCGGATGCCGCGGGGCAGCCGATCAACTGCGCGCTCTCTCAGATCGGCTCAAGGCCCCGCTGATCCATTCGGTCAAGGGCAAAGACATCATGCCATATGATGACCCGCGATGGATGGGCGGCATCGGCATGATCGGCACCAAGGCCGTGTACAATGCAGTCATGGGCTGCGACCTGTTGCTGATGGTGGGCACGGACTATCCCTACTCGAATTTCCTGCCAAGCAAAGGGACCGCCGTACAAATCGACGAGCGGCCGCAAGTGCTTGGACGGCGCGCCCCAACCGAGCTCGGCGTTACCGCATCCGCTCGCCCGACCCTTAAGCTGTTGCTCGACCAGGTCGCCCCCAAGTCCAACACCCACTTTTGGGACAAGGTTACCCAGGAGCGTCAGAAGTGGGATGAGATGTTAGACAAGCAGGCCGATCCGGCGCGAAGCAAGGATCGCATCCATCCGCAGGCGGTCGCCCGAGCGGTCAGCGATCTGGCCAAAGTCGATGCGGTATTCACCCTCGACACCGGTCTAAACACGCTCTGGTCCGGCAACTGGATCCGGCAAGGCGGATCGCAGCGGATTATCGGTTCCTTCAACAACGGGGCCGTGGGCACAGGGCTTGGCCAGGCCAACGGGGTGCAAGCGCTGGATCGCTCGCGCCAGGTGATTGCGCTCTGCGGCGATGGCGGATTCAATATGCTGATGTGCGAATTTCTGACCGCAGTGCATCATAAGCTGCCGGTCAAGGTGGTGATCTACAACAATTCCGCCTTCGGTCTGATCACGTTGGAGGCGGAGAGCGTGGGCCTGCCTCCATTTCGGGAAGGCATCGAATTTCCCAATCCTGACTTTGCAGCCCTGGCGCGTGCCTGCGGAGGTCACGGATTTACAGCCCGTCAGCCCGGCGAATTGAAGGCGGTGCTCGCCGAGGCCTTCGCCATCGATGGCCCGGCAATCGTTGATGCCGTCGTCGTTTCAAACGAGCTTCCGAACCTGCCGCATCTCGACTTGGATATGATCGGGCACTTCGCTCTGGCAAAGGTCAAGGAAGCCGTTCTCGCCGTAACCGGCCGATGAGGACAGCCTGGCCGTCGCCGAAAATCTCCGCTGTCGTGAGGGGCGGGCGGGAACCGACAACGTTCGAGCAGCCGCTCGCCGCATGTCTCCTACGGGTCGATGCTGTCGAAAAATGTGGTTTTTTGATTAGCGCTGCGGTCTTCCGACTGAGCTGCGCTGGCGGTTGCTGCAGCAATCCGAGATGCATTGACTTTGATGCGAACTGAACTGATCCAATTGTGAGCGATTTCACGCATAAGACGCGCGCCGTCGGGTTGGGGGCCCAAGGGTTCGGAGTGCAAGTGTTTTGAGGTTCTGCACAATGGCGGCGAGATGAAACTCGTCGCGCGCGCCGGAAAGTCCCCTGAGCCGCAACCGCTCGAAGCCGTGGTGTGTCTTCAAGTGCGCGAAGCGCATTTCAACACGCTTCCGTTCGTCTCGCGACTTGGCAAACGCCTTTGTCTTCATCTTCCGTCGTGCGATATCGCGGGCGTCCTCATGGACATCGCGCGGGATCTTGCGCGCATCGGCCGTGGTGCAGCACTTCGCTCGTATTGGGCACACGTCGCAGTCCCGCTTCGAGGCGCGGTACAGCAGCGTGCGTCCGTCGTTACGGTGCCGCTGGTCTTAAGCAGTTTCCCATTTGGGCAGATGTAGGCCCCGCGCTTCCTGTCCCAGTGGAAGTCCGAACGGGAGAATATGCCGTCCTGCCGATCACTCATCTCCCATACCGGGATGTGCGGGATAATTTTCTTCCTCTTGACCAGCCAGCCGAGGAACTTGCCCGTCCCGTAGGCCGTGTCCGCGGCGAGCCGCCTTGGTTTCAGATCAAAGCGCTCTTCTACTCGATCCAGCATGGTTTGTGTCGCGGCAACTTCATCATAGGTGCGAGCCGGCGTCGCCTCGACATCCACGATCACGGCATTCTCGATATCGATGAGGTAGTTCAGCCCGTATCCGAATTGTACGCGCTTGTTGGCCTTGGCTGTCCAGGCCGATTGGGGATCCGACGGCGAGATCACCTTGGGTGGCTGGCGCTCATAACGGCGCTGTCGTTTGCCCTCGGGTCCACCACTCTCGTTGTCATTCTGGGCATCGCCAACAGCCGCCGCTTCGGTTTCGAGTGCCGCAAGATACTCGGCCACCGAACGCTTTCGCTGCTGCTTCTCGGTCCAATCGAGTTCATCGGGCGCCTTGCCGTGATAACGGCTTGCGTTCGCCTCCATGACGCTCGCATCCACGGCAAATCCCTCGCCTTTGACGAGACCCATCTCCATTGCAGCGATGACGACGCGCTCGAAAATGTGGCGCAGAATATCGCTCTCACGGAACCGGTTCAGTCGGTTCTCGGAGAAGGTCGAGTGGTGGGGAACGGCGTCATTGAGATCGAGCCGGCAGAACCATCTGTATGCGAGATGAGGCCTCACCTCCTCGCATAGCTTCCTCTCGGAGCGGATGCCGCGAAGCAGTCGCCTATGATAAGCATCCGGATCAGCAGCTCGGGATCAATCGAAGGCCGTCCGATGTCGCTATGTTCGTGCAGGTCGCCGAGCACAGATGTCACGAAAACGTTGATCCGGCGCAACAGGTGGCCCTTCGGGATCATTTCATCGAGCCGGAATTCATAAAAAAGGCTCGCTTGTTCTCGATGCTTTCGCCCCATCATCGCCGAATTTTCCCGCTCTCATTCAATTAGCAGGAATCATCGTTCAGCCCGTTACGCAACCCTTTTTCGACAGCATCGGTCAGGGTGAGAAGAACTCGCGGCGAACATAACTCGTCTGCAGCGCCTCAATAAGCGGAATTCGTGCGTGTTCTCTGGCCTGCGTCGCGCCATAAGCGGTCATGCTCATGAATTCGACGCTAGAGGCTCCGATACATCACATAAGCGTCGATTAGTCCGCGGATCGGGTGTGCGAATGCCCCGGGCAGGGTGCCGACGATGGCGAAACCGCAGTCCTGCCACAGTCTTACCGCGCGCTCATTGCTGGAAATTACAAAATTGAACTGCATGGCGGTGAAGCCACGCTCGCGCGCTCGCTCCAGCGAACGTACGCACATCGCCCGTGCCACCCCGCGTCGACTGGTGTTTGCCGCGACAATATAACCGCAATTCGCAACGTGGCTTCCGCCACCGCGATTGTTGGCGCGCAAGTAATAGGTGCCGACGATCCGTCCTCCGTCTTCCGCGACGAACACCTCGTTGCCCGATGCGCGCCAATAGGCAAACGCGTCAGCGCACGAAATGTCGCGCGACAGCGGGTAGGTCTCGCCGGCGCGGAAGACGGGCTCGATCACGCGCCAAATGGCATCATCGTCGAACTGTGCAGCGGAGCGGATTATGCGGGAGTGGCTCATGGCAATAGGTCGGGACGGTGATTGGGTATACGTGCGTGCGGTCTGGATCAGTTGGCGCACTTGTCATCAAGCAGTGCTTCCGCACTTACGATTTTCTTCGGCGATACACCAGACTCGTTGGCCAAAAGATAGAAACCGATCCTGCCGCCACCGAACGTCGCTCCGATCACGGCCAGTGTTTGGCTTCCCACGGAAAACTTGACGGAAGACCGCGCGCGAGCAACTTGAAAGGATCCACGTGGGCCAAGCTATCCGTCTCGACCTTCATCGCCGCAAATCGGTGCCCGAGAAGGGCCGCGCTAAGAAAGGACCACGCTTCGTGAATTTCCGCTTGGTGGCGGCGCAGGAACTCAGCGACCTTCGGGGCGATGCAGGTGACATGAATATGCAGCTGGTCCTGGCTTCAATTCGCCGCTGAATTGACTGCCATTCCGATCTTGTCACGTGGCAGTTGACGGCGCGCCCCTTCCTCGACGAAACGGCGGGCGTCCCATGCTGCCTCCCAATAGTTTGGCGCATTTTCCCTTAGCAACGCCGGGCTTTCGATGCCAGAAATCAGAGCGGTAGGGACAACGATAACATGCGTAGCGCTCGAAGGCGCCCGGAGCACGGCAAAGCCTCGCTCAAGACCATCGGCGATGTTGACCTCGGCACAAGGAAACCCACGCCGATGCTTTGGTAGGCTGGCACACAGATGTCGTGGACGATGACCCACAACCCACCCCGGTTGGCGGCAGAGGCAGAATGAGGCAGATTTGCGATAGTGGCGACGATCAGCCCCATGGTAGCCGCGAAACAAGTGATTTTGTGCAAGACGAACCCCTTATTGCCGGATTAAAGCAGGGCCTGTCCCTATTTTGAACGGATATACTTAAACGTAGGTGCTCGGGAGAGGAGCCCGTCAGACAATCGATGGCGGCAAACAATAACCCAACGACGGAAGTCTTAGCCGGCCTCGTCGAGCGGGTCACATTCCGCAACGAAGACAACGGCTTCTGCGTTCTGCGCGTGAAGGCGCGCGGCAAGCATGAACCCATCACCGTCGTCGGTCATGCCGCGGTGATCTCCGCCGGCGAGTTCATCCAAGCGAGCGGCGAGTGGAACAACGATCGCACGCATGGCGTGCAGTTCCGCGCCCGGTTTCTGAAAACGATGCCACCCACTGCGACAGAGGGCATCGAAAAATATCTCGGCTCCGGGATGATCCGCGGCATTGGTCCTGCTTATGCCCGCAAACTCCTCCGAACCTTCGGCAGCCAAGTGTTCGACGTCATCGAAGCAGAACCGCATCGGCTGCGGGAAGTTGCCGGCATTGGTCCGAAGCGCGCCGATGGGATCGCCACGGGTTGGGCCGAGCAGCGGGCCATCCGCGAGATCATGATCTTCCTGCATGCCAATGGGGTCAGCACATCGCGCGCGGTGCGGATCTACAAGACCTATGGCGCCGATGCGATCCAGGTGATTTCGGAAGACCCTTACAGACTCGCCCGCGACATCCGGGGCATCGGCTTTAAGACGGCCGATGCCCTCGCGATGAAACTCGGCATCGACAAAACGGCAATGATCCGGGCGCGGGCCGGGATCTCGTTTGCCCTGACCGAAGCTCTTGACGAAGGCCATTGCGGCTTGCCGCGCGACGATCTGCTGCCGCTCGCGGTCAAGCTCTTGGAAATCCCG
Source organism: uncultured Alphaproteobacteria bacterium (assembly GCA_963712225.1). Lineage (GTDB taxonomy): Bacteria > Pseudomonadota > Alphaproteobacteria > Rhizobiales > Beijerinckiaceae > Methylocapsa. The sequence goes on along the minus strand of CAVQHH010000029.1, from coordinate 91,294 downwards.
GACACGATTGTCCTCGACGCCTTGCGGCTTGAGCTCGATGCCGGGCAGGTGATCGCCGATCAGGTCGAAGGGCGCGATTGCGTCTTCCTCGGTAGCCTCTATCACGCCGAGCGCTCGATCGCCGATCGGTTGCGAACTCTTTCACGCGGGTCGATGCCCTGGAAATCCATCGATGCCGAGAAGGCCATCCCGTGGGTGGAAGCACGCACTGGCCTGGCGCTTGCCGACAGCCAGAAGACGGCGATCGACGCCGCGCTGCGCTCGAAAGTAGGGGTGATCACCGGCGGCCCAGGTGTCGGCAAGACCACCCTGGTGAATTCGATCCTGCGCATCCTCGCCGCGAAAAAAGTCTGCCCCCTCTTGTGCGCACCAACCGGACGCGCGGCCAACCGCATGACCGAGACGACAGGACACGAGGCAAAGACGATCCACCGGCTACTTGAGATCAACCCCAAGACGGGAGATTTTCGCAAGAACGAAGAAAGCCCGCTCGACTGTGATCTCCTCGTGGTCGATGAGACTTCCATGGTCGACGTGGTGCTGATGAACTCGCTCCTGAAGGCCGTCGCGGATCATACTGCCGTGCTCTTCGTCGGCGACGTCGACCAGCTGCCGCCGGTCGGCCCGGGTCAGGCCCTTGCCGATATCATCGCGAGCGGCGCCGTGCCAGTTGTGACACTTACCGAGGTCTTCCGGCAGGCAGCCCTAAGCCAGATTGTTCAGAGCGCCCACAGGATCAATTCTGGGCAGATGCCCGATCTGTCGACTCCCCGGGAGCCAACGGATTTTTATTTCGTTGAGGCATCCGGGCCGGATCTTGCCATCACGCGGCTCATCGAGCTTGTCAAGGAACGCATCCCCCGCCGCTTCGGCTTCGATCCCATGCGCGACATCCAGGTGCTCTGCCCGATGAACCGCGGTGGGCTCGGCGCCCGCTCGCTGAACATCGAGCTGCAGCGGGCTCTCAATCCGCGCGAAGACCCAAAGGTCGAGAAATTCGGGACGACCTTTGCCATCGGCGACAAGGTCATGCAGATCGAAAATGACTATGACAAGGAGATCTACAATGGCGACATCGGCTTCGTCGAGGCCATCGATCTCGAACTCGGCGGGATGACGATCGCTTTCGACGGACGGCCGGTCGCCTATGCCTTCGGCGAACTCGACGAGATCATCCTCGCATACGCGACGACGATCCATAAATCGCAAGGCTCGGAATTTCCCGCTGTCGTCATTCCGGTCACGACACAGCACTATATGATGCTGCAACGCAATCTGCTTTACACCGGTGTCACCCGCGGCAAGCGGCTCGTCATCCTGCTCGGGCAGAAGAAAGCGGTGGCGATCGCCGTCAAGAACGTCTCGGGCCGGCGGCGCTGGTCGAAGCTGCGTGAATGGCTGAATCCCGTCTGACGCTAGCCGATAACGACGATTTATTCTAATCACACCTCCGGCCGTCCGATCTGAAAATATCTTTTAAGCTGGTTATTCGATCCCGCGATTGATTGGCGCCTGAGCCGATAGGGAGAGTTCTGATGAAGGGCAAGACGGTGGTCATTACGGGCGGTACCTCGGGAATTGGCGAGATTGCCGCGGAACGGCTTGCGCAAATGGGCGCCCGGATCGTCCTGATCGCGCGGAGCAAGTCACGCGGAAAGGTGACCCTCGCGCGGCTTCACGAAAAAGCACCAGACCTCGCCCACACGGTTCATTACGCCGATCTGACCCGCATCTCCGAGATGAAGCGCGTGGCGGCCGAAATCGCCAGCCAGGAGCCGCGCATCGATGTCCTGATCAATAACGCGGGTGCAATGTTCGCCAACCGCAAACTCACCGAAGATGGCCTCGAATGCACTTTCGCGCTGAATCACATGGCGTATTTTGTTATCACCGAGGGGCTGTGCGAGCGGCTCCTGGCCTCCGCGCCGGCGCGCGTCGTCAGCACAGCTTCGGCCGCGCATCAGGGAGCCAGACTCGATTTCGACGATCTGCAATTGGCCAGAAGTTTTGGACCCATGAAAGCCTATGGCCGCTCGAAACTTTGCAACATTCTTTTTACGCGCGAACTCGCCCACAGGCTGCTTGGTACTGGGGTCACCGCCAATTGCCTGCATCCCGGCTTCGTCGCCACCCGCTTCGGCGATGATAGCGGCGGCGTGATCTCGCGCTTCGTTGGGCTCGCCAAGCTCTTCGCAATTCCCCCAGAAAAGGGCGCGGAAACAATCATCTATCTCGCGACTTCGCCCAAGATCGCCGCGACGACGGGCCGATATTTCTACAAGTGCCAGGCGATCAGGCCGTCACAAGCGGCGCGGAACGACAGGGCCGCGTTGTTGCTCTGGGAGCGCAGCGCGGGTTTGGCGGACTTGATCACTTAAGGGTAACTGCAAACCGTCCCCATGCGGGTAGATTTGTTGTTAGCTAGGGTCCAGACTTAATTTAACCAGAAGTAGATAGCGGCGATCAAGCAGACGGCGCTTAGGAAATTCTCGGTGCATTTGTCGTAACGGGTAGCGATGCGGCGTGCGTCTTTGAGGCGGCAGAACATGCGCTCGATCTTGTTGCGGTGACGATAGGCGCGCTTGTTATAGGGAAAGGGCTTGCGGCGATTGATCTTGTTGGGAATGACCGGGGTGGTGCCGCGCCGCGCAAGCCAATCCCGGAACGCGGCGCAGTCATAAGCCTTATCGGCCAGCAGTTTTGCGGCCGGCGGCAGGGGCTTGCGCAAAGGCCCAGCGGCTTTGCCGTCGAAGCACTGTCCGCCGCTCGGGAGAAAGCGCAAAGGGCGGCCCTTGCGATCAATCACTGCATGGATTTTTGTCGCGCAGCCACCCCGGCTTGTGCCAAGCGCCTGGTCTTGGCCCCTTTTTTACCCCGTGCCGAACGGTGCGCTTTGATCGCCGTTGAATCGATGCTGTTTTCGTAATGTGTCCCGACAATCTGGCTTAGCTCATAAAACAGCTTTTGCCACAGCCCTTGCTGTGACCAACGGTGCCAACGGTGCCAACGCGTTGTAAATCGTTGTCGCGGGGCCGTACTCTTGCGGGCAATCCCGCCAGCGCATTCCCGACTGCAAAACGTGAATAATCCCGCTGATGAGATAACTCAGGCTTGAGATCGGACGCGTAGCGATACCTCTTTTAATAGTTTCCGCGCCTTGCGATTGCGCTTCCGTGCGGGCTTCGTCTTGGGCTTTGGCCGATAGGCCAGCACCACGGCAACCATAGCATCTAATGCGTTCGGTGGTTTGGCTTTTTCATGCAATCAAATCCGCGTAGGTAAGCGGCTTGCCGGCAACCGCACCGACAAGGCTTTCCCAGCCGCGTAAGGGTATGATGCTTCACGTTCCCTTAAGGCGGAAAGTGAATTTGGCTCGCGTGGTGGTAGACACCGATCAGTCCACGATCGCTCCATCCATCGAGACCGGCGCTTCAAGCCATCCTCAGTGTGAGGCCTTGAGGTGTGCCCCGCAGGCGAAGCGGAGTAGGTTGGCGCGCGAAGTGTATGTTTGTCACCGCTAAAAAACCGGCACGCCACGCGTGTTGAGCACCGCCGCCAGACTTGCCAAGGCCTTGGCTCGCTTGCGAAAGAAAGTATGCGGCGCCCATCGCTTTTCGGCGCAGAGCTTCTTGATCGATCTTCCGCGCGCGGCGCGCAACGCCCAAAGGGTCGTGACAAGCGCCATGCCGGAATCCTCAACGCGCAATTCGCTGAGCCACTCGAACGCCGCTTCCATATGCGTAATTTCGGCGGCGCTCGGACGGATCACGGTGCGATTGGCGGCTTGCTGGCGGGTCCGGCGTTCGCTTTCTTCGAGCTCCGCTTGGGCCAGTTGGTCGGCCCATTCGGTGATCGCGCGCGGCCAATGCCCGCCGGGCGCGCGGGGTCCGCGTAACCGCGGCAGGCGGTCGAGGGTGACAAAGGCTTGCACGAGCCTTTTGCCGACGAGGTCCGCGTCCCACAGGGGCGGCAGGGTCTCGCGCCCGGCGAAGACCGGTGCCTCGCACTGCGTGGCCATTGCTTCTCCATCCATGCTCAAACCCCATCGTCGAGGATATTATCGAGGAGGTTGGGGTCAGCGGCGACCTCGACAAGCAAATTGCAAATCATCGCGTCGCAGGTGAGGCCGCGCTTGAAAGCGGCCACCTCGAAATGGGTGGTGGCATCGGGCGGCAATTGCAACGACAGCGCGGCCGCCGCCGCGCGAAACCCGAGGCCGAATCTTTGCGCCTGCCTGAACACATTGTTGGGGGTCGAGGCGATGATCGGGTCCTCGGCGACGCGTTTGGCGTCCCAGCCAAGGCCAAGAAGAAACCCCAGGCGGGCGATTCGCTCGCCGGTCCAATGCGATTTGTGGATTTCTGTGGCGACCGTCACGGTAAAGTCTCCTTTGCTGGATCGAGCGGGGCACGACGCGCCGCCCAAACGCATATACGGTAATAATACCGTATATGTCAAGGTGAATTTACCGAATGCGTCCCGGGCGGTATACGGTTACTCTACCGCTATGAAACTTGATGAGGTTCTCGCCCGAATCGAAAGCCGCCTGAAGGCTTTGGACCTTTCTGCGCATGCCGCTTCCCTCGCCGCCAAAAGGCCCGACGCAATTCGCAATTTGAAACGCGCGGTCAACAACAATGACCGGGGTGGGATCACGACCAAAACCCTGATGGCGCTTGCCCCGGTCTTGAAAACATCCGCGGCCTGGCTGCTTGAGGGCGTTGGGGACCCGGCTTCGGACAATCTCGTGCGGGTCGTTGGGCGGATTGGCGCGGGTGCCGAAATCCAGCCGGAGTTCGAACAAATCTCGCCCGAGAGTTCGTATGAAATCGAGGTTCCGTTTCCGGTCTCGCCGGATGCGATCGCTTTCCAGGTCGAGGGCGACAGCATGTGGCCGCGCTACGACCCGGGCGACGTGATCATTTGCTGGCGCCAGGGCGCCAATGCCGAGGAAGTCATCGGTTGGGAAGCCGCGGTCCGGACCGCGGATGGCAAACGCTATCTAAAACGAATCCAGCGGGGAGCGGCAAGCGGAACCTTCGATCTTGAGAGCCATAACGCCGCGCCGATTCGCGGCGTGCGTATCGAGTGGGCCGCGGAAATCAAAGGGGTTGTCCGATCCGGTCAATGGCACCGGAAATAGGTTTTGGGAATGGGTAATAATACCTTGACATAGGTAAATATACCTGTCAAGCTCGTCTCCTTTTTCGGAGCCTGCCCATGCCGAACCGCCCGCCCGTCCGAGCCAATGTCGAAGCCGCGCTTCGCGCGCAAGCAACTCGCACCGCCGTCGATATGATTAAGGTTCGGGCGCGCGCCTACGCGAAGCGCCCGATGACGTTGGAAAGTGTCTTTCCTGGTCTTTCGGCCGCAGCACCCGAGACAAAAATTGCCGTGGCGAAGCATCTGATCGCGACGGAGAGAAATGCGCCGCGCCGGTGGTTTGGTTTTGGTGGGGAGGTCCCAATCCTCAACGCCAAGGCGGTTTTGCTTTCCGCGCGTGCCCTCCGCCGGGACGAAGGACGTCGAGTCCGAAAGCGGGCGCACGATTTTTGAACCCGATTTGCCTGGCCGCAAGCCAAAACTTAGAGCGACCCAGCGCCCGAGACCGGAGGTCTTGCAAGCCTACGGCGACGAGCCATAGCGGGCCAAGAACAAACTCACGGCTTCCTCGGCATGGGCGCGCATTTTTTTCCCCGTGAAAGGCTCGAGGCCAGGCGCGACCAGCCCCAAAACCTGGTGGTTGGCCAAAATCGCCCCGAGAAAGAGCTTGGCGGCAAGCTCGGGTTCGGGACAGCGCAACTCCCCCCGGCGCGTGGCGCAGCCGAGGTAGCGGGCAACCTCACCCAGAACACGCGCCGGACCTTGCGCGTAGAAGATACGGCCCAGGTCCGGCACGCGGGCCGCCTCGGCGACCATGATCCGGTAGAAAGACAAAGAATCGGCTCGGGTGAGGAACAGCAGCAAATTGAGCCCGAGTTTGCCGAGGACCTCACGCGGCGCGCCGTTCATGTCCAGCTCGCCATCTTGTCCGCCGGTTATTCGCGCCGAGCGCCGCCGAACGATTTCCGCGAACAATTCCTCCTTGTTGCCAAAATGCCGGTACAGAGTCTCCTTCGACGCGCCCGCCCGGGCAGCGACGAGCTGCATGGTCGTCTCTGTGAACCCGCGCTCCAAAAATATTCGTTCCGCGATCGCGGCGATTTCTTCGCGCCGCTTCTGGCCCCGTGGCACGCGCCGCGCGGTCTTTTCGGCGGAACAGTTCCCTAAATTCCTTGACTCGACCGCATCGCTCATATAAACGTACCAATCGGTTCGGTTATTTCTAAAAGCCATTCCGACGTTATCTCGTTGCGAGACGCTTTAGTCCCGACAGTTTACGCGCGCCTCGAACAAACGGCGATACAATTCAATTCATGACCGGCACGCTCTTCGACGACGAAGTACAAGGACACGACGCTGACCATGCGCACGGCAGCCCTGGCGCCGAGAGCCCCGAACACGATCGGGCCCAGGCGGACGCCGGCGGGAACGTGCTCCCGGAGAAAGAGGAAAAAAGCCGACCTCGAGAACGGCGCGGCCGCGTATTTTTGGGTGGCATCCTCATTTTCGGACTGCTGCTTGGCGGCGGCATTTATTATTGGCTTTCAACTCGCAATATTGAATGGACCGACGATGCTTATACGGACGGGCGGGCGGTAACCATAGCGCCGCAGGTCTCTGGCCTCGTCGTATCGCTCGACGTGACCGACAATGAATTCGTCCACCAGGGGCAGGCGCTCATCCATATCGATCCGCGTCAATATCAGAATGACCGCGATTCCGCGCAAGGCGCGCTCGACATGGCGCAACACCAGCTCGCCGGCCAGAAGTTCGGGGCCGAGATCGCGCGTAAGAACTTCCCCGCCCGTCTGAAGGAAGCACAAGCGCAGCTCGCCTCGGCGCAGGCCATGGAAATCAAAGCGCAGGCCGATGACCGGCGCCAGCGCAGTCTTCCCAAGGCGGCCACGACCCAGCAGGAGATCGATGCCGCCGCCGCGGCTCTGCGCCAAGCGCAAGCGCAAGTATTGCAAGCCGAGGCCCAGATCGCGCAGGCGGAGCCGGTTCCGCAACAAATCGGGCAAGCGGATACTCAGGTCGGCCAGCTCAAAGGCCAGGTCGAGCAAGCCCAAGCCAGGCTCGATCAGGCGCTCTTGAATCTCTCCTGGACGGTCGTGGCCGCGCCCCAGGACGGCTGGATCACCAAGCGCAATGTCGAAATGGGCAATTACGTGACCGCGGGCCAGCAAATTTTTTCGATCGTCGCGCCGGAGGTTTGGATCACCGCGAATTTCAAGGAAAGCCAACTCGACAGAATGCGCCCGGGTCAGCCCGTGACCGTCAACCTCGACACCTATCCGCACCTCGACCTTAGGGGTCATGTAGATAGCATTCAGCTGGGATCGGGTTCGAAATTCACCGCTTTTCCGCCCGAGAACGCGACCGGCAATTTCATCAAGATCGTGCAGCGGGTGCCGGTCAAGATCGTCATCGACAAGGGACTTGATCCCAATTTGCCGCTTCCGCTCGGAATTTCCGCGGTCCCGACGGTCGATGTGCGATGAGCGCGGTTGACCAAACTCGTGAAGTTCCCTGGAAACCCAAGCATAATCCTTGGGCAATCGCGGTTGTCGTCACGCTAGCCGCCTTCATGGAAATTCTCGATACGACAATCGTCAATGTCGCCTTGCCGCACATCGCCGGCAGTTTATCGTCTAGCAATGATGAAGCGACCTGGGTGTTGACCTCCTATCTCGTCGCCAACGGGATCGTGCTGACGATTTCCGGCTGGCTGAGCGCTGTAATCGGGCGCAAACGTTATTTTCTGATCTGCATTGGTATGTTCACTATTTGTTCTCTCCTTTGCGGAATCGCGAACAGCCTGTCGCAACTCATCGTTTTTCGACTGCTGCAAGGCTTCTTCGGCGGCGGGATGCAGCCGAGCCAACAATCGATTATTCTCGATACATTCCCGCCAGAACGGCGCGCTGCCGCGTTCGGCGTCACCGCGATCGCTACGATTGTCGCACCCGTGCTCGGGCCGACATTGGGCGGATACCTAACGGACACGTTTAATTGGCGCTGGATCTTCTTCGCCAATTTACCGGTGGGATTGATCGCCGTATTTTTCGTCTGGGTCCTCGTCGAGGATCCGCCTTGGCACACAAGAATATCCCGGCGCATTGACTACATCGGCCTGGCGCTGATCACACTCGGCATTGGTTGTTTGCAGGTCATGCTGGACCGTGGCGAGGACCTAGATTGGTTCGGATCTCCCTTCATTCGCATCATGGCCATTCTGGCAAGTTTGGGAATCCTTGGCGCGATCGGATGGCTTTTGATCGCCAAGAAACCGGTTGTTGATCTGGACGTCTTCAAGGACAAAAACTTCGCAATGGGAAGCGTCTGCATCGGGGCCACCGGCGCCGTTCTCTACGCAGGTGCGGTCGTCATCCCCCTGTTCACACAGTCGATCCTCGGCTACACTGCCACATGGGCAGGATTGATCCTCTCTCCGGGCGGGATCGCCGTTATCCTGCTCATTCCACTGGTCGGCCAACTGATGCGCGTTATTCAAACGCGCATCATCATAGCGGCCGGTTTCTTCATTATGGGATGTGCGTTCGTCTACTCGAGCAGGCTCGCCATCAATATCGATTTCAAGACGCTGGTCATGATGCGCTCGGCGCAAACCGCAGGCCTGGCCTTTCTGTTCGTCCCAATCAGCACAATCGCCTATATGACCTTGCCGCGGGAGTTAAATGGCGACGCGACGGCGCTTTTCACGATGTTCCGCAATGTCTTCGGCTCGATTGGGGTTTCGGTCGCGAGCGCCATGATCATCGAGCGGACACAAGTTCATCAATCCTATCTCGCCCGATGGGCGAGCCCTTTCCATCAACCTTTCGATGAATTAATCGCGCGTTCCGAGCGCACCCTCACGGCGATGGGGCGCGCGGCAAGTGCGGTGCATGATATAGCAGTAGGACAAGCCTACCAGGCTTTTCGCGTCCAAGCCGCGGTGCTTGCCTATTCGGATGTTTTTCTCTTGGCGGGCGTGGTGGCTTTCGCGGTCGTCCCCTTCTGCTTCTTCCTATCCGGCACGAAAGGCGGCGCCGGTGCGGCGCATTAGCGGCATTTCGACCCCTGCCAAAATCAGGATGTTGGCGGCAGTGCTCACCCTTCTGCCCCCAGCCGGATGTGTCTCCGTCGGGCCGGATTTCGAGCCGCCGGACCCCTTGCTGCCAAGCGTTCCTTTCTTCAGCAAGTCGGGGCCGCTCGTTCCGAACCGCGCGCCAGCGGCATCGGCGAAAGGCGATGTTTCGCCAGTCGATCCCGCATGGTGGACGGCGTTCCGCGATCCGATCCTGACATCGTTGGCTCGACGGGTCGCGGCGGCCAATCTCGATGTGAATTCTGCCACCCTCAAACTGGCCGAAAGCCGGTCGCAACTCGGCGTCGTGGCCTCGGCCGCCCTGCCCGCGATCAACGGCAACGCATCATATCAGCGCGAACTATTCAGCCAGAATGGACTTGTGAGCTTGGGCAACCAGTTTGCTCCGCCCGGCACGTCATTCGTGGTGCCCCCCCTCAGCATTTACCAAGCGGGGTTCGACGCCTCTTGGGAACTCGACCTCTGGGGCCACGTCAGGCGCCAGATCGAGGCCGCCGGTGCGCAGGCCGAAGCCGCCGAAATTGATCGCCGTGGCGTGCTTGTCTCCACCTTGGCCGAACTCGCCCGCGATTACTTTCAGTTGCGGGGGGTGCAGGCCCAGATCGCGATTTCAAACGAGAATCTCAATAGCGCCAACGACATCTTGCAGCTGACGAAGACCCGCGCCGCGAGGGGGTTGACGACCCAGCTCGACGTCGAAAACGCGGCGGCGGAAGCGGCGAGCATCAGGGCGCAGCTGCCCGGTTTGGAAAACCAGGAATTGATGCAGATCAACGCCCTAAGCCTGCTCCTCGACGAACCTCCGGGGTCGCTGCGGAGCGAACTCGCGCGGGCAAAACCAATACCGCCGGTGCCGCCGCGCGTGCCGCTCGGAATAGCATCCGAACTCGCGCGCCGGCGGCCTGACATCCGCGAGGCGGAAGCGCAGCTTCACGCGGCGACCGCCGATATCGGCGTCGCGGTGGCCGATTTCTATCCGAGCGTGAAGCTGAATGGCACCAACGTTGAGTTCAACGCACTCGATTTAAAGAATCTTTGGAAGGGGAGCTCGCTGCAATATGTATTGGGGCCGAGCCTGTCGATCCCAATCTTCGAGGGCGGCCGTCTCAAATCGACCTTGGAGCTGCGCGAGATCCAACAGCAGGAAGCGGCCATTACCTATCACAAGACAGTGCTTCAGGCTTGGCACGAAGTTGTCAATGCGCTGGTTGCTTATCGCACCGAACAGCAACGGCGCACGCGCCTGAAGGATCAGGTCGACCACTCCCGCCGGGCGCTGGCTCTTTCCCGGACGCGGTACGTCACCGGGGTTACGGATTTTATCTCTGTCCTCGACGCTGAACGAACCTTGTTGCAGGCGGAGCTGCAACTTGCGCAAAGCACCACCGATGTATCGACGAACTTGGTGCAACTCTACAAGGCGCTTGGCGGCGGCTGGGAGCAAACTTTTCCGGAGGAACCCGTCATTCGCATCGTAAATCTTCAAGCGGTTCAATAAGCGCCGCGTCTCCAATCACCGAGACTTTTGCCAACTCGCCTCATCGCGGACCTCAGAGGCCCAACCCGCGCCGTGTGTGCGATTGTCGCGCGATCATGATGTTCGGACGTGCCTATCCTCTTCGACCCGCTCAGACGCCAGTTCCGGTTCCAGGTCCGTAGTGCGGCCCCGAAGACAGTCCTCGTACGAACTCATTGCGATCCGCCGTTCGATCTCCGCGTTGACGACTGCCGGGCCTTGGTCCCATAGGGCTTCCTGGATGCGCACATAGGCGAGTTCGCGTGTCTTGTCCCTGACGCGGCCATCGAGACGGTCGTCGTACCAAATGGTCCAAACCTGCCAGTCCTGCTTTGCCGCATGGAGCATGGCTTTCATTTCCCGCCACAAGGAATGGAGCTGGTCCGGTTGACCTTGCGGCCACAGCGGCGATCTTGCGATGACAGAAGCCGCCGCGCCTTTTTCCAAACACGTCGCATCGGAGGAAAGCGCGGACCAAAAAAAGGGGGCGGCGGCGTCGCCGGCGGAGGCAGTGGCGTAGGCGCGGGCGCCAGCGTAGGCGGCAGCGGCGCGAACGGCGGCGGCGCGGGCGGCGGCGGCGGCGGCGCGGGCGGCGACGACGGTGGCGTAGGCGTCGGCGGCGCGTGCCGCGGCGGCGGCGGCGGCGTTGCCGGCGGCGACCGCGGCAAAGGCGTCGGTGGCGTAGGCGTTGTAGTCGGCGCGGATGGCGGCGGCATAGGCCTCGGCGGCGCGGGCGGCGGCGGCGGCGGCGGCATTGCTGGCGGCAACGGCGGCGTAGGCGTCGGTGGCGTAGGCGTTGCAGTCGGCGCGGATGGCGTCGGCGTCGGCGGCGGCGAGAGCGACGACGACGGCGGCGGCGGCGGCGACAGCGGCGGCGTGGGCGGCGGCGGACGCGGCGGCGAACTCCGTTCGCTGGGCGGGATATTTGGCCGAGGCCCACGAAAAGACCGTAGCCCGGAAAACCGGCAAAACGAGGACGCTCGAAAAGCCCTCATGCTTTGCCGTCTGCGCGACCGGCAGAACGCGCAGGGCCGCGCGCGCCGCAAGCACCACCGCCACGTCGGGCGGCTGCTTTCCCAGCCAGGCGTCCAATTGACTGCGTTTCTTGAAATCGGTCAGCATCTCCTTCCGCCTAAACCATCAAATAACTGATAACGAACAGCATATATTCGTTTTTATCAAAATCGCAGATTTCACCTTTTTTCTCGGGTTTAAATACGAAATCCGGATGCCACCGCGCCGCTTCGAGATGGCGCATCCTATTTCGCAGGACTACGCCTTGCAGACATTCGAGAAAGTACACCTTCCCGGAGCCAGTTAATCTGCTCAAGCTCTGCAACGACGGAAATTCCGGACGCTCTTTATCGGCAATTCTAACCACTTAGCGCCTAGTCAAAGGTAGGTGATGGAGACTGCACGATTTGCGTCCTCTAGACGCCTGGAGCAGATTGAAATTCATTTCCCACCCATCAGAATATGTTACATATGACGATTATTAATATTATTTAGGAGATCGGTGTGCTGGAAAATTTACGACCGAGTGATGCGATCGTGCAACGGCAGATTGTGGGCGCCTCCCGCCATCAGAGTCCAGTCGGCGGCGCGGCGGTCCACCGATGCGCTCATTGACGGCCGGCTCTTAAAGAAACGGAATTGCGCGCTTTTGGCCTTAACGCCAATTCATAGGTATACCGCAATTCGCTTATGGGCTCTTGGTCAATAGGTAGATGAGCATAGCGGTGATAAGCGGAAAGATGAACGTCGCGAGCCCTATGCCTCCGATAATCTTCGCATGGGTGCCCTCAATCCTTCCGAAACGTTTTTCATTCGCGGTGTTCTGCTCCGTGATCTCATCGGCTAGGGCTTTTCGCGCCGTTTCGCGCGCGGCGGTGGCCACGCTGGCGGCGGATTGGGTCTCCCGTCTAAGCAATGCGAGATCATCACTAACGCGCTGCGCGAATGTCTCGAACGCCTCCCGGCCAATGAAGTCGCGCTCCTTCTCACGGGCCAGCTCGTGAGCGTGGTTCAAGACATCAAGACGCCGCGCCAGTTCACCGGCCGCCAGGACTATCGCCTTATCTGTCGAGTTGAAGCGCTGCTCGTGGAGCTCTTTCAGCGTTTCGATTGTATGGGTCACTTAGGCTGTTCCGTGAAGCGCGCGCATGTTACGGTAGGCAGACTTTCGCAACCTTCATGAGAGTGAAGGTCTGGTGATAATCGAACTCATAATCGGTTCCGTCACCGGTCAGCCCGCATTTGGCGAGCTTGATCTGCTTGACGTGGCACGAGTCGGTCATGATCATCTCATGTATCGTCAGCCGGTGCGCGCAGGTCCAGTGTTGCCAAGGCTTCGAGATTCCGACGATCGCAAAAGCATTATCCCCTTCAATTCGCCATTTCAGTTCGCGCTCGAAGTCTTCGAAGGCGTGGAACGGTTTATGCGCGAATGGCTGCTCCCATGAGAATGAATCAGCGAGGTATTTGCGCGCGGCGCCGAGCATCGACCGGATATCGCTGACATTTGTTCCGTTCCAGATGATTCCAGGCCATTTACCCTTGCACGCCTTGGCGATCACTTTGAAGACATCAGACCGCCGCTCTTCATCACAACCCGGTGCGGGTGATCGACGTGTTTGTCGATGAGCTGGATCTCGGGGCGCTGGGCTTTGACGGTGTGATTGCAGAAGCGACCGGACGTCCAGCCTATCATCCGGGCGCGCTGCTGAAGATCTACGTTTACGGCTACATCAATCAGATCGCGTCGAGCCGCCGGCTCGAGCGCGAGACCCATCGCAATGTCGAGCTAATGTGGCTGACCGGCGTCTGACGCCGACTTCAAGACCATCGCGGACTTCAGGAAGGACAATGGCCCGGCGATCCGGAGGACCTGCCGCCAGTTCATCGCCCTGTGCCGACAGCTGGGTCTGTTCGCCCATGCCGTCGCCGCCATCGACGGCAGCAAGTTCAAGGCGGCGAACGCCCGCGACAAGAACTTCACCAAGGCCTCAATCCAGCGGCGGATGGAGCAGGTCGAGGCCAGCATCGAACGCTACATGGCAGCGCTGTAAACGGCGGATCGTCAGGACGTCGAACTGGCGCCGGCCAACTCTGTCCGCCTTAAGGACAAGATCGCCGCGCTCAAGGCGCAGATGCAGGCGTTCAAAGCCATGGAAGTTGAGGTGCACGCCGCGCCGTATCAGCAATCTCGCTGACTGATCCGGACGCGCGAGCCATGGAACCAGCGGCAAGGGAACCGCCATCGTCGGCTACAATGTGCAGACCGCCGTCGATACGCAGCACCACCTGATCGTGGCCCACGACGTCACCAATGTCGGCCACGACCGCGATCAACTCTCGAACATGGCGGGCCAGGCCAAGGCCGCCATGGGCGTCGAGGCGCTCGATGTCCTCGCCAACCGCGGCTACTTCAAGGGCGAGGAGGTTCTGGCCTGCGAGCCCCTGGGCGTTACACCCTATGTCCCCAAGCCGCTCACCTCCAGATCCAAGGCTTCGGGCCGGTTCGGCAAACAGGACTTCGTCTACATCCCTGAAGAGGACGCCTATCGCTGTCCGGCCAACCAGCGTCTGACCTGGCGCTTCACGTCATTCTGGACGGGAAGAGCAGAGTGAGAGCATTGATGATTGCGTAGAGGCCGCAAAAGCCGTCTTCGTCACCTTGGCTAAGAGGCTTCCTGGTCATTTGCCGATCATCCCAAAAGGCAGCGTCATTTTTTCCCAAGCCATGCCGAAACATTGCTTGCGCGCGGGCCGAGCGCGTGAACCAAGAAAAAGCTCGATACCACCGCCCATTCGAATGTGTCATAGGGCGCGGGAAGCTTCGGGACGCCGAAATAGGCCGCGCCGAGGAAAGCCTTGCTCGCCAAAATCGTGTCGATATAGACTAGCCCGAAATGGATGGCGGGCGGCAACCCCGCGATTAGCGTGATGACCCGATAAGATAGTGTTCCGTAAACCTGAACCTTCATGGCGCTCAATTGCACGTCCGCCGTGAGAGCCGCCTGCATGACGGCCAAATCCGCCGCCGCGGCCGCCGCGAAGCCGGCCTCGCCGGTCGTGAGCTTCGTCCGCTCATAGTCCGTCCAGGCCGCGACGAATGGCTTGATGATGCCGCCCAGAATCAAATTGAGAATGGGAATCATAAGAGCGAGCATCTAACTCCCCGTCATGCTTTCGGCGCGGCCGGGGCGGGCGGAGCGGTCCCCCGGCGGAGCCACATTGGCGATGACCGGGACCATCTTGGCCGCCGCGACAAGCCCGTAAACGTGAGTGACGGCGGTTGCCGCGGCAAGACCGGCGGCGATCTTATCGGCCGTGCTCGACGACAAGAAAACATTCCAGCCGGTGAAGCTGCTGATCTCATTCAGGATGGCCGGGAGCTGCGGGAAGATTGCGGCGAGCGAGCCGAGAATGACGGTTTTGAAGCCGCTAAGCCGCGCGAAAAATTTTCCCCATATAGAAGCACCCGCGGCATCGGCCTTTTCGAGTATCCCGCTCACGGCGCGGTATTGCTTGATCTTCGGCCGCACAATAAAAATGTAAATTATTGCGATAAGTGCCGGGATGATAAAATAGTGCATGATGCTTTCCTATCCTAAAGATTGCCGCCCGCACCGCGTGGCGCGATTTCATGAATCGTGAACGATTGCACATCGGCCATCGGCTGGCGTGCCGCGAGGAAGATCAGAACCGTCATCGAAATTCCAAGAACGATAAGAACAACGCCGATCACGTCGATAATTTTCATTGCGCGAATCCTCTCGTTAATTCATAAATTAAGCCAGCGAATGCAAGAGGCACTGGTGTTAGAAGTTCATCGGCGAGCCCACGTTTGCCATTTATCGAGTCTAGCCAAAGACCAATAATTGCAAAGGATGCTATTACAACAAGAGGCTGCATCATATCTTTGTCTCCCCTGCTTTAATCCCGAGCTCGCTTATTGCCTTCTGCGCCATTACGAACTCTTGGGTCTTTTTGTCGGCTTCCTTTCCAGCAAGTTCGACTTCCGCGATAGCGGCTTTTGTTTTTTGTTCCAGCATTTCATGCTCCATCTTGATGGCTGCTATCGCGGCGCCTAGAGCATCGGCGCGTTGGCGATGCCGCCACGCATGGAAGAAGAATATTCCGACGATGACCGAAGCCAAAGCGACGCCAGCGGTCAGGGCTATCGATCCGCCGACATGCAGATAGTGGACAAGCCAAGCGCTACCTGTCACGGCCGTCCCTACTGTCGCCTGAGATGCCTTCTTGCCGGAATCGTGCCTGGCCTTATCCGCTCTCTTGGCGAGTATCTCCGGCGCGGCTTTTCCATAGGCCATCCTGATCGCCGTTGCCTCGCACGCTGCGACACGGCGGCCCCAGCCAGCGCCGAAATAGCGCCAGGTCGGTAGAGCGTGAAGGAACGAAAGTCGGTACGCGCACATCTTGTGGATTAACTGATCGGTCGATATTCCCGGCTTAGCGAGAAATTTGGCCCTGATGCCGGAAGCCCGCATAGGTCCGCTGTTGACCGCAAGATCGAAGACGCAGAGGTCTTCGCCAGGGAGCAATCCATCGCCCTTGATGCGATCCCAATATTCTCTGCGGTAGATCTCGTCGCGCTCGGCGGCACCTATCGTGAAGACGTCCCCGCGTCCGAGTGCCTTTTTTACGCGGTACGCGTCATAAGTCGCCTGCGTCACGCCTTCCATTGTCGGGCCACCAGGATCGTGCGGGTCGTTCGACCTCCCGCCCTCGTATTTCAGAGTGAAGGCAAGACAGGCTTGGAAATTTTCAGCCGTCATGATGTGCTCCAATAGAAAAGGCCGCCTTTCAGCGGCCGGGGCAGTATGTGAAAAAAATGCAACAACTCATCCAATGAGGTTCGAGTCTTCTTCGCGGTCCCGAAGATAATTGTCGAACATGCGTTCGAGGTCCGGCTTGTTGCCGGAAAACTCAAGCACGCCATAGCTGTTGCGCATCAAGTCGCCGTGCGGGTTGAACTGATGTTCGAACATATCCCAGCGACTTATGTAGGCGCGGCGCGTCTTATCGCCGTGCCAGCGATGCTCGATCGTTCCGGGCACGTACCCAAGTTTGCGATTGACATGGACACTTGCGCGGGCCTCCCAAAGCTTTACTGCATCGCGATACGCGCCGCCGATCTCTTCAGGGATCGAATAATCCGCGAGGCCGGCGATCCCAAGGGCCATGTGGTGGTCGCCAGAGCCCATGCCGCCAAGTTCAAAGAGACCGCCGATCTTGTCGAGAATTTTACGGACCCAGCACCATGCAAATCCGGGATGCGGGTAGTCGTAAGGGCCGCCATTGTATTTCCATAATTTCGTCCCCTTTGGCACAATAGGCTTCCCGCGTTAAGACGCTCGCGAAGCTCACGTGGGCATGGAGCGGTGATGAGCGCGCTAATCGCTCGTTTAATCAATTCAGCACTTCAGCAGTAAGAGTAAATGTTTGTCCAGTAATTGGGGTCGCAGCCGAAAGAATTTGGAGATCCCAAAATACAGACGTTCCGGACGACAGCTTAAGCGACATTTGGTTCGCGCTTGTAATACTACCACTTCCTACTGCGCCATCGCCAAACTGAGTAAGTGCCATAAGAATGTTTGCCAGCCAGATTGCATATCCCGTTGCCGGAGCATAAGCCCCCCCGTCACCATTCGTGTAGGTTGGCGCAGTACTCCAGAGATTTATGGAAAGATTAACGGCGCCCCACCCGGTCGGTGCATTTGTTGCGAGTCTAAGACGCGGGATTATTGCGCCCCCTGCGCTCGTTGCAATTGCGAATGAACGGACAACTATTGAACCCGCGGTGGTGCTGCTCGCAATAAGCTGTCCAGACGCATAAGCCGTTGTGTTAGCCGGCCGCGTGAGAACGGAGGTCGGATTGGTGATCGCACCGGAGTTGAGCGAAGTGGTAGGAATCGCGCTTTGATCGCTGGCGATCGCGACCCCAAGGCTGTTCGCCATGGTTGCCTGCCCAGCGTTCGGGAGAGTGTTGATCGTAAGGCCGGAGCCTTGGGTAACTGTTGCTGTTGGAAAGGTCACTGTGTAATTCTCCTATGCTGCAATAGCCGCGATGAGCGCACTATCTGATATTTGGCTGAAATTGAGCATACCGCCACTGGCCGCCGTGACTGCACTCGTGGCCGTGCTTGTCGCGGAAGAGCTCGACCCTCCCGAGTTCCTGGCGACGACGGACACCGTCAGCATGTTTCCAATGTCGGCGGCAACCGGCATGTAGGCACTCGTTGTCGCCCCCGGCCCAGTGGCGTTAACTCCGGCGGAGTTCCATTGATAGGTGAAGGAGGTTGGATTGTGCGTCCAGACGCCAGTTGTCGCCGTCAACGTCTGGCCGACCTGGGCGGTTCCAGAGATGGCAGGAACCGCCGAATTTGTCGGGATGATGTCGATGACGGAACTCGTGGCCGGACTGGTCGCGGCGAAACTCGACCCGCCGGAATTCGTGGCGACGACGGAGACCGTCAGCGTGTTCCCGACATCCGCCGCGACGGGAACATAGGTGGAAGCGGTTGCCCCTCCGATCGCCGTCCCCGCGCGATTCCATTGATAGGTGAAGGAGGTTGGATTGTGCGTCCAGACGCCAGTTGTCGCCGTCAACGTCTGGCCCACCTGGGCGGTTCCAGAGATCGTTGGGGCAGAGCTGTTCGTCGGAATGATGTCGATGACGGAACTCGTGGCCGGACTGATTGCGGCGGAACTCGACCCGCCGGAATTCGTGGCGACGACGGAGACCGTCAGCGTGTTGCCGACATCTGCCGCGACGGGAACATAGGTGGAAGCGGTTGCCCCTCCGATCGCCGCCCCCGCGCGATTCCATTGATAGGTGAAGGAGGTTGGATTGTGCGTCCAGACGCCAGTTGCCGCCGTCAACGTCTGGCCCACCTGGGCGGTTCCAGAGATCGTTGGGGCAGAGCTGTTCGTCGGAATGATGTCGATGACGGAAACCGTGGCCGAACTGGTCGCGGCGGAACTCGACCCGCCGGAATTCGTGGCGACGATGGCAACCGTCAACGTGTTGCCGACATCCGCCGCGACGGGAACATAGGTGGAAGCGGTTGCGCCTGCGATCGCCGCCCCCGCGCGATTCCATTGATAGGCATAGGATGCTGGCGTATTAGTCCATGTGCCAGTCGTTGCTGTGAGAGTTTGGCCAACCTGAGCCGTGCCGGCAATCACAGGGGCGGCCGTATTCACCGGAACCAGCCCGGTGGAAAATGTTCCATAAATCGATATGATCGGCGTGTCGGTATTGAAGGCAGACGGAGCAACGGCAGGCATGGAATACGGTTGACCGCCGTCAATCCATAGGTGCCCGGCTGTCCCAGCCGCGTTCCCTAACTGGGACGTATTGGAATCGACGATCATCAGGAACCAATACGTTCCGGCCGCCAATGAAACAGGCGTGGTGACATTGATTGTATTCCATCCCGCCACTAAAGCCGTGCTAGCCGTGCTTGCAAGCAACTTGCCCGGGAACCCTCCCGCTCCTGAATTGTCGTAAATGCCGAGCAGGATATCGCCACTGGGCACCGTGCAATACACAGAGATGCTCTGTATTGTACCTGCTTGCGGCAACACAACACCTCCGCTGGATACGCCTCCGGCCGCGTTAAGATGGCCTGTGAAAAGCAAGGCGCCAACCGAGGGTGTAGTGGATGGATTCCACCCAGCGGTGAATGTCGATCCGGCACCAATCACCGCTGCTGTAGGCACGCTTGTGGCGGGAGATGACGTGCCCCCTGAATTAGATGCCGTGACCGACACGGTTAGCGTGTTCCCAATGTCGCCCGCGACGGGAACATAGGCGGAAGCGGTTGCCCCTCCGATCGCCGTCCCCGCGCGATTCCATTGATAGGTGAAGGAGGTTGGATTGTGCGTCCAGGTGCCAGTTGTCGCCGTCAACGTCTGGCCCACCTGGGCGGTTCCAGAGATCGTCGGAACAGAGCTGTTCGTCGGAATCATATCGATGACGGAAACCGTGGCCGGACTGGTCGCGGCGAAACTCGACCCGCCGGAATTCGTGGCGACGATGGCAACCGTCAACGTGTTGCCGACATCCGCCGCGACGGGAACATAGGTGGAAGCGGTTGCCCCTCCGATCGCCGTCCCCGCGCGATTCCATTGATAGGTGAAGGAGGTTGGATTGTGCGTCCAGACGCCAGTTGTCGCCGTCAACGTCTGGCCGACCTGGGCGGTTCCGGAGATCGTCGGAACAGAGCTGTTCGTCGGAATGATGTCGATGACGGAAACCGTGGCCGGACTGGTCGCGGCGAAACTCGACCCGCCGGAATTCGTGGCGACGATGGCAACCGTCAGCGTGTTGCCGACATCCGCCGCGACGGGAACATAGGTGGAAGCGGTTGCGCCTGCGATCGCCGTCCCCGCGCGATTCCATTGATAGGTGAAGGAGGTTGGATTGTGCGTCCAGACGCCAGTTGTCGCCGTCAACGTTTGGCCCACCTGGGCGGTTCCAGAGATCGTTGGGACAGAGCTGTTCGTCGGAATCATATCGATGACGGCGCTGGTCGCCACGCTCGTCGCGGGCGTGCTGGAGCCGAAACCGTTCGTGGCCGTGACCGAGACGGTGAGGGTATTCCCAACATCCGCGGACACCGGGACGTAGGCGGAAGCCGTCGCGCCAGAGATCGCACTCCCCGCGCGGTTCCACTGGTAAGTGAAGCTCGTCGGGCTGTTCGTCCAAGTCCCGTTGGTCGCGGTGAGCGTCTGCCCGACTTGAGGGGTCCCCGAGAGCGTGGGAAGCACCGTATTCGCTGGCACGCTGCCCGCTGCCGCGACGGCACTTGTCGCGGCGCTCGTCGCGGCGAAACTCGACCCGCCGGAATTCGTGGCGACGACGGAGACCGTCAGCGTGTTCCCGATGTCCGCCGCGACGGGAACATAGGTGGAAGCGGTTGCCCCTCCGATCGCCGTCCCCGCGCGATTCCATTGATAGGTGAAGGAGGTTGGATTGTGCGTCCAGACGCCAGTTGTCGCCGTCAACGTCTGGCCGACCTGGGCGGTTCCGGAGATCGTCGGAACAGAGCTGTTCGTCGGAATCATATCGATGACGGAAACCGTGGCCGGACTGATCGCGGCGGAACTCGACCCGCCGGAATTCGTGGCGACGATGGCAACCGTCAGCGTGTTGCCGACATCTGCCGCGACGGGAACATAGGTGGAAGCGGTTGCCCCTCCGATCGCCGTCCCCGCGCGATTCCATTGATAGGTGAAGGAGGTTGGATTGTGCGTCCAGACGCCAGTTGTCGCCGTCAACGTCTGGCCGACCTGGGCGGTTCCAGAGATGGCAGGAACCGCCGAATTTGTCGGGATGATGTCGATGACGGAAACTGTGGTCGGACTGGTCGCGGCGAAACTCGACCCGCCGGAATTCGTGGCGACGACGGAGACCGTCAGCGTGTTGCCGACATCCGCCGCGACGGGAACATAGGTGGAAGCGGTTGCCCCTCCGATCGCCGTCCCCGCGCGATTCCATTGATAGGTGAAGGAGGTTGGATTGTGCGTCCAGACGCCAGTTGTCGCCGTCAACGTCTGGCCCACCTGGGCGGTTCCAGAGATCGTTGGGGCAGAGCTGTTCGTCGGAATGATGTCGATGACGGAAACCGTGGCCGGACTGGTCGCGGCGGAGCTCGACCCGCCGGAATTCGTGGCGACGACGGAGACCGTCAGCGTGTTGCCGACATCCGCCGCGACGGGAACATAGGCGGAAGCGGTTGCCCCTCCGATCGCCGTCCCCGCGCGATTCCATTGATAGGTGAAGGAGGTTGGATTGTGCGTCCAGGTGCCAGTTGTCGCCGTCAACGTCTGGCCCACCTGGGCGGTTCCAGAGATCGTCGGAACAGAGCTGTTCGTCGGAATCATATCGATGACGGAAACCGTGGCCGGACTGGTCGCGGCGAAACTCGACCCGCCGGAATTCGTGGCGACGATGGCAACCGTCAACGTGTTGCCGACATCCGCCGCGACGGGAACATAGGTGGAAGCGGTTGCGCCTGCGATCGCCGTCCCCGCGCGATTCCATTGATAGGTGAAGGAGGTTGGATTGTGCGTCCAGGTGCCAGTTGTCGCCGTCAACGTCTGGCCCACCTGGGCGGTTCCAGAGATCGTTGGGGCAGAGCTGTTCGTCGGAATCATATCGATGACGGCGCTGGTCGCCACGCTCGTCGCGGGCGTGCTGGAGCCGAAACCGTTCGTGGCCGTGACCGAGACGGTGAGGGTATTCCCAACATCCGCGGACACCGGGACGTAGGCGGAAGCCGTCGCGCCAGAGATCGCACTCCCCGCGCGGTTCCACTGGTAAGTGAAGCTCGTCGGGCTGTTCGTCCAAGTCCCGTTGGTCGCGGTGAGCGTCTGCCCGACTTGAGGGGTCCCCGAGAGCGTGGGAAGCACCGTATTCGCTGGCACGCTGCCCGCTGCCGCGACGGCACTTGTCGCGGCGCTCGTCGCGGAAGAGCTCGACCCTCCCGAGTTCGTGGCGACGACGGACACCGTCAGCGTGTTGCCGATGTCGCCCGTGACAGGAACGTAGGTCGAGGCCGTCGCGCCCGGGATCGCACCCCCAGCGCTGCTGTTCCACTGATACGCATAGCTCGTCGGGCTGTTCGTCCAGGCGCCGGTCGATGCCGTGAGGGTTTGCCCGACCTGGGCGGTTCCTGTGATGGTCGGAACAACCACGTTGACCGGAATTGCGACGAGTTCGGAGACGCTGAAACCATTGGTTTGGTTCGGCGTATTCGTGGCGCCAGTCAGGGTCTCGACAAGATTGAACGTTACGGTGGAAGGCGAGCCCGATGGTGTCGGGCCAACCTGGACGCTCGTTCCGGCGATTTGCAGCGCGCCCGCCGCGCTGAGGGAATTGAAGGTGATGGTGGACCCGGAACTTGCCCCGAGGATGGTTCCAACCACGGTTCCTTGGGGGTCGCCAACATGGAACGCCGCGGCGCTTAAAGTAAGCGGTTGAAGCGCGCCGGCGACAATCGTCCAGCGGTTTGCTTGCAGGATCATGGCGTCGAACGGGGGCACTTCGATCGAGACCCCTGGAAGCGTGCTGTATTGCCTCCCGTCAAATGAAATAGTAGTTAATCCCGCCGGGGGCAGCATCGTAATGGTGTTCTTACCGGCAATAGTCGCGTATGTTGTCCACCCATTCGCCTGCAAGACCGGAGCATCGAAGTCCGGCACGGGGATTGGAACCCCTGGAATGCTCGAATAGATGCGGCCATCGAATGAAACGCTATTCCGCAGACCCTGGTTCTGCGGCCACATTTGAATTATTGCCATCTGGCAACTCCCCAAAAAAATCCCGCCGTCTGGCGGGGCTAGTTAGCCAAGGAAAGTAGGTTGGCGCGCGGCGGTCTAGTTCAGCGCCTCGAAGATGAGTTGATTCAGGCCGATCGTGTTCGTGCCGACTCCGGCCGTCGCCCATTGGGTCGCGATCGTGAGCACCTGGGCGGCATTGGTGGCGACGGCCACCGGCATCGCCACCTGGCTGGTGTTTGAATTATTGGCGGCTATGTTCGTGGTCTCTATCGTCGCGCATTGCACATTCGTCGACGCGCTCGGCGCCTGCGTCGCCTGGAATATCCATTGTATCGCCAGTTGCCCGTTGGTCTGGCCCGGCCCCGGGCCGCCGGCCGGATTGCCAACGAGGCCGATGACGGCGGACCCCAAGGAAAGCCTAACCGCCAGAATCGGAACCGTCGTCCCGGTCGTGAGCTGAAAATGGGTGGTTAAACGGAAGGCGCGCGCGGCGACCATGAAGTTCGCCGGGATGGTGAACGTCGGAGTATGGTTGACGAAGGCGCCGGAGCCGGTGTTGGAATTGTTGACGGTGCCGTTGTTGCCGACAAAGAGCGTGATTGGCGCCGGCCAGCCCCCAAGCGTGGCGTTGTCCTGAACGACCGTCCGGAAGACAGTCGTATCGACGAACACCTCGCCAACGGCCCCCTTGTTAAGAAGGATATTGGCGTCGGTATCGCGCCGAAGTTGAACTTGAACTGACATTTAGCCCTCATTTCTTCCTGAATGGCCACCCGCACAAAATTGACGCAACCAGAAGCGCGTGGAAACTGTCGAACACCCAAAAGGCTATTATTCCAGGCCAGCCATAAGATGCCGCTTGTTCGAGCATGGTCATGGCATGCGGGCGCCGAGATCGGCTTTCGCAAGAAGGAACCCATCGATGACGATCCCCCATTGATCCGTCTCCGAAACGACCTCGCTTACCAATCCAAAATCGAGGCTTGTGCCGGCGACCAACGCTTGCGTCACCGGCCCAGGCGCCTGCCCGGCGCCGCTTGGCGCGTAGGTGTAGGCCGCGCATTCCGACAAATCCTCGACCGATTGGCCGAAGATGTTGAAGCTCTGGAATTTCAAGAACAACGGGACGCCGATGAATGCCGCCGGCAAATTGTACTGGAATATCGCGTTATCGACGCGCGTGAACGGGGCGCCGTTGGAATGCGCGGCGGCGGCCGT
Source organism: uncultured Alphaproteobacteria bacterium (assembly GCA_963712225.1). Taxonomy (GTDB): domain Bacteria; phylum Pseudomonadota; class Alphaproteobacteria; order Rhizobiales; family Beijerinckiaceae; genus Methylocapsa. The sequence continues at coordinate 67,031 of CAVQHH010000029.1, read as the reverse complement.
TCCGTAGAACCCGCGAACGAGGCCGGTGAGATTATAGGAGTTTGGCGGCGGCGTGGCGAGAAAGTTGCCCCCTGGTATGCAAGCAGCTCGTTGTCCACAAGGCAAAGCGTCACGCCGTTTTGCGCGTCCGCCGCCGTACCGCTGAGAAGTTGGCCCCCGCTCTCTTCGAGAGTGACCGAAAGCGACGTGTCGGTGGAGAGCATCGCGGCGGTTAGGACGCCCTGGCGGGATGGCGCCAGGACGGTCCCGATCTGCCCATAGGTGCTGCCGTCCGTCGAAATCCAAACGAAAGCGCCGCCCCAATTCGGATCGGCGACGCCGGACACCCCTTCCGGGGTAACGACGCCGTTGGTCGCAAGCGTCGCGTTGGCGACAGCCGAAAATGCCGGAAGGAAAGTCGGCGGCTGGACAATGCCGGAACCCGGATTCGTCCAACCATATTCGGCCCCCCAGACGTAAATGCCATCCCCTGGGGTGCCAGTGTAGGAGGTTGTCAGATATGGATTTTCGATCAGGATGTAGAATGCCGGCATTGCGGCCGCAGCCATGGGCCCGGTGATCGTGCATTGAAACCAGAAAGGCGGCGTGCCCGTCGAATTCGGTATCTCCGTTATTGCCGCGCTCGTTATGCCAGTGTCCGGGCTTCCGGCGGTGCCGGTTGCAAGATTGAAATCGCAACCGATATTTGCCGCCCCGTTGAAGAAATTTAGCCGCAGCGCGCTACGCACGCCAGCTTGCGCATAGACCGAAAAGGATATGGCAGCCGCCGGCCCTGGCGATGGCCCAGGCTGGGATACCACGGCCGCCTGACTCGTCGAATGGGTTCCGTTCGCGCTTGTCTCGGCGAGCAGATAGGCCGTCGCAACGCCGCCCGACACCGCCGCCCACACCTGCGCCACGCCGCCGGTGAGCGCGGATGGCGGCTCGAAGATCGTCGGCCGATTGACCCGCGCGGGCATGACGGCCTGGTTCGTCGAATTCGGTGATTTCGTTTGAACAGGATATTGAACGGCCGTCGCTGTTCCCCCTGGAAATTCCTCGGCCGTAACGCTAAGAAGCCCGGCGTCATCTTCCTCGATCGCCGTGATCCGGATCGCGACGTTGGTCAGGCCGAGCCCGGAATCCGTGACGGTCACGAGGTCCATCGGCTCAAGCAGGCAATATTCGAACGAAAGCTTGAAATTGTAAGTGTTGCGAATATAGAGGCCGCGCTGGAGGATCAATTGCGCGGAAATCTGGCCCACCCCATCGTCGGTAATTTCGCTCGCGGTAATATCTGACGCCATGCGAAGACCATAAAGCTCGATCGCGTTCTGATCCCATGCATCGATCGGCATCGCATCGTAAAAGCCGCTCTCTGAGTTGATCTGAAGCCGCTGCCAATTGTAGGAGGCGTAAGGATCGGAGCGAACCACCTCCAGGGGGTCTTTGCCGTCCTCATGGACAAAATCGTCATCGGCGAGATTGTAGATCGGCGTCACATTCGGGTTGAATGTCACGTTCCCGATGCTCGTCCAGGGTCCGGTGACGGCGGTGTCCCCATAAGGGATGAATTTCAGTTTTCCGCCGGACCAAACGGCGGCCGTGTTGGTGAGCTGGAGCCAGCGGGCGAGAATGCTGTTTGCGGCCTCTTGATTTGTCAGGCATGGGCTGAGCGCGAGATAGGAGGCCCGGCAATATGTCTGGTAGGAAGAATCCCCGGATACCCCGAGAAGCGTCGTCGCGTCGATGCTCGCCGCCGGGAAAAGCACGCCGTACTGGGCGTTGGTGAGGAAGTCCTGGATGATCAGCGCAGGGTCTAAATCGTAGACCAGTTGACGACGTTCCCGTCCCATATGCTGTTCCCGACGCCAGTAATGCCACCAAGCACGAATGAAAATTGGGGCAGGTTCGGGCTCGACCCAAGATTGTAATTGTATGCCCCGACATAGGCGAGGCCATTATAGCCGAGCGCCTGCGTAGGGAAAAACGCGTCCAGGTATCCCCATGGCGTTTGCGGCGTCGAGCCTCCTGTCGCTTGCTCTAGCCCCGAGCCATACAGGCCATAGAGGTATTGCTGGTTCAGAATTGTGGCTTGGAAATTGTTGATCGGTCCTTCGCAAAGCCCCATCAAGAATGAGGTATAATAAGTGTACCCTTGAACTTGCTGCCGCCTCCTTTGCCGCCGCTTTTTTGATATTGTGGGATCGAATAAAACCCGCCGGTCCATATTGCGTTCGGAGATAGTCTATTCGTTCCATAAAGGATCGTTATCGGGACGGCGTTGCTCGATGTCTGGATATTCAACCCGGTATATTGCCAGACATTCGCCGGGATTGGAACTTTGTCTCAGGAATCCCATGGGGGCTCCTTTGCCCAAAGACTGAAAAATTTCGGACGCCGTGCAGGCGCGCAAAGAGCCGGGCTGCGCGCCACTTCCTCTTCGAGTACGACGAGCGCCGGCTGAAACGCATGAACGATGGTGAGTGGGCTCGTGTTCGTCACGATGCCCCCGTGCGAGAAGCAGCGGCCATAGCGGAAGACCATCACGTCGCCAGGGAGCGGTACCGCCACTTCCTTGGCGCGATCGATGATAAACCCGAGATAGCGTTCCTCGCTGCGGTGCAGATACCAATCATCGGCATAAGGCCGCGGATCGAACCGCTCGCAGAGACCGGTATCGACAAAGACGCGGACCAAGAGCATCCCGCAATCGACGCCGATGCCCTTGATGTCTCCTTGCGGATGATATGGCGTTCGAACCCAAGAGCGCGCCTCACGGACGATCGCGTGGCGCTGGAGGCTCTCGCGGCTCATTTGTGATCTTTCTGTTTCTTCGCGCCGCACATCATGTGTCGAAAGTCGAAAGGCTCCTCATCAATTCGTCTCTCGATATTAAAATCGGCATGCGCTGCCTGTTCGAGATAATGCGCGAGCATGCCGTCCTGCATGTCACCCTGCTTCGTGGCGTCTGGAGGGTTTTGCTTTTTTCCACGCATGGGATCGTCAAAGCGCATATGTCGCCGGTGGGATGAAAGGGAACCCGCGGAAATTCGCCAGATTGTTGAATTTCGTTGTGCATGTGGATTGCGTGTGATCGCAGCCGAAATACACGGTGAACGCATCGCCCGTTCCCGGCGCATTCACGAGCGGATAAGAAAGTGTGAGAGAAACGCCGTTCGCCGCGCTTTTGACGTTCGCGCTCACCCCCGCATTGATCCCCGATGAGAACGTAATTGTCCCCTGGTTGAAGTTCGTCGAGGCGCCGGACCAGTTGATGACCGAACCTGTCGAACCGGCTCCAACTGTCCCCGCCGTCCCAAATGCACTCTTGATGAGCGTGCACCCGGAATCGTACAGCACGTGCTGGCAGGCTGGCGCATAGACATTCCGCGGCATTTGAAGATCGAGCAGCACCAAATCCGAATTAACGGTGATCTGCGCCGACGTGCGCCCGACATTATCGACGGTGCCAATCCGGCCTTTGAAGAGGATCACGCTGCCTATCGGGTTGGCGGTATCCGCGGGCGCCCAGGAATTTAGAAACGCCCGCTCGCGTTGGATCTCGCAGCCGTCGAACACGCCGTTTCGCAACGCTTGTAGAAAGGGGACACCGCCGACCGTATCAGTCGCTCTTGCGGATACGGTGATTTGCTGCTGATCGACTTCGAGGCCGGCGGCGCATTTGAATTTCAGGCCATCCACGAGAATTGAATTGGCCGCATAGACGTAGCCGTTGAGGGTCACTGGCACGTCGGCGTTGGTGTAGGTCAGGATCAAGCCGGTGAGCAGCGTGAAAGTATAGCAATCGGCCACGATTGCTTGCGCGTCGGGCTCGGCGCGGAGCATGTTAATGTAGTTTACGAGGGCGCTCGTCGCGGCTCTCATGGCCTCAGAATGCCCCAGCGTCGTCCGTATGCGCGGTAGCGAACTCGGGGACGAACCAATCCTCGGCCAGCATGTCCGTTTGCGATGCGACCCAAGGGGCAATCTCGGGCAGCATGTCGGCGCGCGCCTCGACCCAAGGGGCAACATTGCTCACCATATGGAGAGATTCTGAACTCTCTGTCGAGATGGAGACGTACGGCAAGTTCGCATCAGAACCATCGTGAGGCGTGACCAGGCGTAGCCACATTTTCTTGCCGTTCCAGCCCGTGCGGGAAACGCGGTCGCCGACTTTCAAAGCTTCGATTGCTTCACCGAATGTCATATGATTTTCCTTTGGTTGAAAAGTGTCGCGGCTCTCATTTATCGCTCGCAAACCTATGAAGCGCCGCGGCTCAATCCGACCCGTGACCCATGATCTTCGATGTCAACGTCGAAAAACGAAACGCCCATTGGGCGTGCGATTTTCTTCATATGTTCCCGGATCTCACGGCTTCACGCTTCTAAACTTCAAGCTCTGCAGCTGCCATAAACCGTTCATGATATTCTCGAAATCCTCTTGATCGTCGAGGAACCGACAGTTGAAGGCGTAGGAAAAGCTTGCCGTGATCGCGACCAAGTTACCGGGCGCGGTCGTAAAGGTGAGCGTGTTCGGAGTCGTGAGAGTCCAGCCGGACGGTTGATTCACGCCGTTGAGATAGACGTTCGAGACTGACGTGACCCACGACGCCGGCTCCGTCGCGCCGCTGAGCGTGCGAACGAAGGTGAAGACCGTCGTGCTCCCGTCTCCTGTCGCGATCGCCTGACCGGTCACGGCATTGTCCGTGGGATCGGTGTAGAGGAACGTCCCGAACTGGCCTTGACATTTGATATAGAGACCCATGAGCGATTGCAGTGAGTTCACCCCAAGGCCAGGATAGGCGCCGTTCGAATCCATGCCCTCGATCGTCAGTTCGAACTCATAGAGCGTGACTGCGTAGAACGGCAACCGCACTTCGCGGCCCGACACGTGCGAAGCCACGCGTGTTGAAAACGATGGCCGCTTGTGGACGCTCCAGGAAAGCCCAGGAAGTGCGGGAAAGCTAAATGGCATCTGAACTCCACTTGGCGTGTCCGGCACCGGCGGCGTTAAAAAAGGCCCCTTGCCGTTCAGCCAATTTCCCGCCCGCCAATTTCCCGCGTCGCCCCAAACATTCACAAGATTCGGGAAGGCCGGGAAGGGCCGCGCATCCCAGTTCCATACCGAGCAGAACGCAGGCTCGATCATCTTCACGCCGCCGCCCGACACCGCGTTGTGGCCGTCCACGAACCAATATTCGTAGATCGCTTGAAGCGCCAATAGAGAGAGATTTTGATCTGGCTTGGGAAGAAATCCACCGCCTTCCGATGGCTGCCATATCGACCATAATGGCGTCGCGCTTTCGGTCGACTTTGCGTCGAAGAAAACGTTAGGCTGGTTCGTACATTTGTCACATGCCGGGAAACCGTATTCTGTGAAGACGATCGGTTTCGAGTTTGGCACCCATTCCGTCTGGAGGCCTTTGGGCGCGTCGCCATGGCCGTCGCCATTGTCGTAAAGGGCAAAGTGCCGATTGCTCCACCACCACCGGAGCTGTTTGTTGCCGAGAATTTGCTGGTTCGCAAAAAATTGGTTTCGCGATTGCGTTAGGCGGTCGCCTTCCGGACGCGACACTTGCAGATCTGAACCGTTCGGATCGAGGCCACGCCCGAGATTGTTCGAGTCGAAATAGAACCAGTTGAACTTCTCGCCACCCTCGATATTGGCTTTAAGGTAAGACATGGAGTTGATCGTGGCCTGCCCGGCAAGCCCAAGGCCATTGAAGTTAGGCGAGGCTGGCGGCGGCGATGGGGGCCATGACGCCGCGGCACTCACGATCCCATAGTCGAGGCTGGATGAAACAGCCAAGGAAACAGCCCCATAATCGGCAGTCGATACGGCGGACTAAGTCACGCGCTCATAATCGAAAGCGCTGTCGACAGCAGCGGGCGCGGCCCAATTCGCGACATCAAGATTGTTGCTTTGCCCGCTCGGCAAGAGACTGCCATCGCCCGTCGTCCAATCGGAGAGTGGCATGTAATTGTCGAAGCAGACAAGGTCGATGTTCGAGTGTGCCCAGAGCTGATCGAGATGTGGCCATTGTCCGTCCGCGACGGGGAGGGCTGGGCTTGCGCCCGGATGCTGCCAGCCCATCCAATCTGACCAATCGGCCGCATAGGAAATAAGATTATGGAGGTTGACGGTGTCCTTCGTGAATCCCGCCGTGTCGAACACACGTCGGACATCGTCCGAAAGCGTGATCATTCCGGCGACGAATGGGTAATCCCAAATTGCTTTGCCACCTCCGTCAGTCGTGCCGGTAATTGTCCACCCCGGACCGCGTATTGTTTCCAGGCCGCGAAACTCAGAACCAATAAGAAATAGATCAACTCCGCCAGCAACAATACACAAATTAGCGTAATGCAGCACCATGCGCCGGTAAGTAAAATCAGTAGGCGATCCCGCATAGGACACCGTGTTGTTGACGTAATCGCGCGTGAATTGCGATGTGACGGCGGAGCCGAGGAAAGTGCTGACCGCGCTCGTCGCGGCCGATGAGACATCCGGCGAATAGGTGATGCGCCCGCGCCACGGCTTGCCGGCTGAGTCCATCAGGATGAATGGATAGAAGACGACGCGAAGACCGCGCGCCCTCAAATCGACGATGCACTCGACGATCGATTGATCGGACGGCGTGCCGCCGTAGGTGAAGGAGCCGCCACTCGACGAGATCGGAATGAGGCCGCTGGACGTTTCCGTGAGGCTCGATACCATCCAATGATCGGAGACCCATGTCGAACCGTTCCACTTTTGGAACGCGGACGGCGAGATGACCGGCCATGGCAACCCGGTCGCGGGGTTGATGATCGAGCCGTTATTGATGTATGTGGTCGCGGGGTAAATCTGGCAATTCGCGATGGTCAGATTATCCGAGTTCCCGAACCAAGCGCAGACGACCGCCACGGTTGTGCACGCGGGGAACGCGGCTTGGAGCTGATCAATCGAATAGGAATAATCGGTTTTCGGAAATGTGCCGCCGTTGTACGTGTCGTAGTAGGTGTCGATGCCGGACATCGAGAATTCGGCAACGCGCTGGCCACGATGCGCCGTCTTGGCATAGGTGAATTCTCCTGTCGCGGGCAGGAGATTGACGCCATTGACGAAGCCCATGCATCACTGCCGCTTCTCATCCTTGGTCACTTGCCGCTCGCATACTGCCACATGAAGAATATGGCCAGCTCGAAGGCCGCAAGTCCGACGGATGACCAAAGAAGACCGATCGATGCCATTATTTGTATGGTCACCGGCCAATTTACGCACATTTCGAGGTCCTCACGGATGCGTCGTGGAAACAATGACCTTGGTGAAATCCGCGCTGCCGGACGCCAGAAGCAAGGTGATTAATTGGCCATTGGGAAATGCCCCGCTGATCAGAACCGTGGGAAGGATTCTAGATAGGCGGGAGTGCCGGAGAAATCGGATTGAACCCGTTCCCCGCGCCGTCAGTGACAAGCATACAACCACGGCCCACCGCGTAATAATAATCACCCGTGTTTAATGCGCCGGTAGAGCGTTCATCATACCACAAGATACCCTTGAAGGTTCCCGCAAAAATCCACAGCGGCGCACCTGGAATAGTGCCAACAGTACCAATCAAAGCTGGAACTTGCGCTGGCGGGGCCGATAGGTTTGCAGCTCCCTATTGAGGCGCGTTCACGAGAGAGATCATGCCAGGGTCGCGGCCATAACTTTGTCCTTTCCTGAATCCGATGATCGCTCACGCCTTCAGCGCCGAATTCAGGATCAGCATACTCATTTGCAAGCGGCGTCACGTCAGCGCGGAGCTTCGACAGGCCGATATGGCTCCCTGTGCGAACGCTCTCGTTGATCGTGCGCATGATCTGCTTGGAATTGTTTTTCAAGAATTGCTTGCACGCTTTGCGAATCCATAGCTGCAACGTTGAAATTCGTGGCATGATGCACATGCACCGTCCCTGCGACGCCGCTGTTTCCGTTGATCATGCTCCGGAAAGTCGCGGCGGGGCCGGCCGGCACGATCATTTCGCCTTGGTGAACCCGGGCGATCATATCGGACGGCAGGCTCCAGGCGCCGCTAGCGAAGGACGCCATGCCAGTCGCAACGCTAAGCACGGTTGCCTCGCCCGCCGCCGCCGGTCCCGCCGCCGCAGGCCCCATGACAGGCGCGAGAAAGCCGAAGATGCCCGCGAACGTCTCGCCCGCCGAGGCCATGATGCTATGAAGGACGCTGCCGATGGTGGCCGCCGAGGAAGCTGCCGAGCCGGCTGACTCGGCGCCGGTGCGCGCGGCGACCCCGGCCGTGACAGCGGCGGTCTGTGCTGTTTGGCTCGTGGTTGTCGCCATTGTCTGCGCTAGCTGGCCGGCGAGCCAATTCGCAACCATCCTCACTTGCGTTTGGATGAACATAGAAAGGATTTGGTCGAAAATCTTGATGGCCGATTGCTTCAAACTTTGGTGGCTCGTGATCATGCCCATGATCGAGGAAGACACGCTCGAACCAATCTGCTCGAAAGCGCGTTTGTAGTCAGCATAGACCTGCTGGTTGACATTGCGCTCGATTTCTTGCCTCCTCAGCGCGGATTGGCTGGCGAGTTCCTCGATCCGGCGCTGCGCGGCGGCGTAAGCAACGGTCCCTTGTTGATAAGTGCCCTGCAGGAATTGGAGGTGCTGACGCTCGATATCTTCACGCTGTGTGTCAAGCGCGAGGAGGCTGGAGAGTTCTTGTTGGCGCGAGATCTGCGCCGTCTGGGCCTGTTCTTTGACGAGCGAGACCTGCTCTTTTACGCCGTTTAAGGCAATATCATATCGCGCTTGCTCATTTTGCCGCGCGATCGCGAGTTCCGTGTCGCTCGACGTCTGCACCGTTGCGATCTTCTTCGCCGCGGCGGTCCCATAGGCTTGCGATAGCGTAGCGAAGCTGGCGTTGATTTGCGTGGCGCCACTGCGCAACGCGCTGGTCGTCGCCTCAACCGCGCTGGTCGCTTGCTGCATCCCTTGTTGCAAGCCGGAAACATCGGCGGTGAATTTTATGGTGACGTCATCTGCCATCTACCATGGTCCTTGCTTCCGACCCGAGATTCGGTGTGGATTCAATCCGGAACGCCGACCCCAGGATGCACAAGATGCCTGCATCCCTTTGAGATGGTCGATCACCCAACTCTTTGATGTTGATCAACGTGGCAATGAGACCGCTGTCGACAAATGGCTCGCCAACAAATGGTGGTCATGCACCGCGCCGGCGACTACCCTGCCTTCCTCCCATCATTCTGCGGAGGGTTACGGCGGGATCGGTGGAGATGATCATTTCGCCTTGATGAACCCGGGCGATCATGTAGGACAGCAAGCGCCAGGCGCCCTTGTCGAACGAGGCCATGCCCGTCGCGACGCGGCGAGGCCGCAAAGACTGCAGCGGTGACGGGCGGCGGCGCGGCGCGGTATCAGCGGGCGCCACAGCCTCTATGGCGTCGACCATCGGCCTCCTCAACCGTGAGAAGACTGGAAAGTTCCTCTTGGTGCGAGACTTGCGCCGTGTGAGCCAGTTCCCGAACGAGCAAACTCCACTACTTCACTCCATTTGCCGCAATATCAAGTCGTGCTTGGTTAATGTGTCGCGCGATCGAAAGCTGGTTGTCGCGTGACGTCTGCGCCATTGTGATCTTCCGCGTCGCGTCGCTCGCATAGGCTTGGGACAGCGAGGCGAAGTCGGCGTTAATTTGCCCGGGCCCGTTGCGCAAGGCGCTGGTCATGGCCTCCATCGCCAACTTCTGCAGCAGCTCGGCTTTGCACATCTGCAGTAGATTGACCTGCGGTTGAACTCGATGTGCGCCAATTCCGGCTCGAGATAATCAATCATACTGAGGATTTCGTCCCTGGTAATTCATGTTCCAGCGAATGGTCATTAGGTCACGACGTGCGTAGACTGCACAGCATTTTCCCCCGGATCGCGGACCGGCCGCGTCGCCGAAGTCTCAAGGATTCCGGGTTGGTCCCAGTCGCCTTCTGGGCGCAGGATTACGTAGCCGCCGCTGTCGAGCGTGATTGCATCCTGGCTGGGCTCTATTTCAAGCAGCATTTCCGTGTAGTTGAAGCCTGAGAAAGAAAGCTTCCTATCACTTCCCATCGGCGTTGCTCCAAAACCCGCATAAAAGCCCTCAAGACCTTCGCGCGAATGCGCATAGAGTCGTCGAAAGCCTTTGCGGCGCGCCAGATCGATGCCGGAGCGGCAAAGTTCGGAAGCGAGGCTGGACTTCCGGAATTTTTTCAATACAGCCAACCGTTCGAATTTCACAAAGTCGTGGAAAAATCGCGCCCGGATGCAACCGGCCGGTTCTCCCTCAATAAACCCGATAAGATGGGTAGCGCAGTGGTCGTTCCCGTCGAATTCTTCCGCGAACGGACACTCCTGTTCTGCAATATAAACGGCAGAGCGAACCGCATAAACCATCAAAAGATCGTCAAAGCTGCGCGCGATCCTGACATCTGCACGGTGAATACTTTGTTGCAGGCCAACGGCACCATTTAGCGCCGGATAAGCTGTCGCCTTTGCGTGGTTCATTGACATGTCTCTTCTCTAAGAGCCTGTTTCGAAAATCTCACCCTAACTTAAATACTATCGCACTATTTCGCTCGGTCCAAATCCCCGCTTCGTATCTCGCCGCGCCTTGGGCATGCCTTTTTGCCCGGATCGCACCAAAATGTTTTCACGTGAAACAATTTGGTGCGATCCGGGCGACAACACACGGATTCTTCAGGATGAGGGCTTAGGTCTTTTGCTAGCTTTCAAAACAGGCTCTTATACCAAGGAGCCAGTTGATCTGCCTGCGATTTTGTGGCCCCCGGATTAAGCGGCTTGGCGCTCTGGCTGTTCGCGGGCGTTATACGGGCGGAATGGAGTCTTTGACGATTGTCGTATCATTCTCGCCGTTCAGTTCGTCGACGGCAGACAAAAATTCCGCGCTCAGCTCTCTTGCCCTCGCATCAGCCTCGCGAAGCCGCACGACCTTGGCGCTGGCGTCGTTTCGTTCCATCATCTCTTGCGACGGCGGGCAAATCCTGTCTTTGTGCCGAATTCGCCGGCGCAGCTAAAGCGTTTCATCATTGCCGTCCTTTGCGCGCGCAAGAACGGCGGCTGCCCTCATGCCGATATGGTCGGCCTGTTTCTCGCGTTTAAGTACGAGGTCCGTATGCCACCGCGCTGTTTCGAGATGGCGCATCCCATTTCGCAGGATTACGTCTTGCAGACATTCGAGAAAGAACACCTTCCAGGAGCCGGTTAATCTGCTCAAGCTCTGCAACGACGGAATCGTCCTCTGGCCTTCATTGTTTAAGTGGGCATTATCGCCGGCGATTCGAACCGCGTAGCGCCTAGTTAAAGGCAGGTGATCGAGACTGCGCGGTTTGCGCCCTGTAAACGCTTGGAGTAGATTGAAATCCATAATCCCACCCGTGAGAATTGGTGCCATAAAGTCTCTAACGACTATTAATATTGTTTAGGAAATCGATATGCCGGAAAATTCACGACGGGGAGTTGCGGTCGTGCAATGGCCGATTGTGGACTCACCTCGCTCAATGTCGTGGGTTTACTTCTTGCGCGCGACTCTCGTCGTCTAGCCGTCTCCCGACTTGACGGCCGGGGCCGGGGGCCGATGGGTCATTCTCTTCGACCAGGTATGTTGAAATATTCGAAATTCGAGCGAGCGTGACGCTGGTATATCCACAAGTCTGGAGTGCGGAAGGCACTCGCAATAAACCCGGTGTCTCGCATGAAGCGCATCCCTCCGATCGTTCCTGGGCGGGCAAAAATGTCGGCTTGCCGATAAAGAGGGCGCTGAAGCCAGTGCATGACGTTTCCTATGGCTCCGATCGTGACTGCGGGTAGGCAAAGAGCCCACGCATAGATAGCCGCAGCCGGCTCCCCAGGAAGTGTCAAGTCCTCCTCTTTCGGTGTGCCGTAGGAGAAGGTGCCGGATCGGAGCTGCCCCAACCCCGCAGAATTGAGATACAGAAAAGCTGCACCCCCCACAATTCGTTCGTCGCGAACCACAGCGAGCACGCTGCCTCGATGGTGGATATGTACCCGGCGTGCGGCCTCGCACGCATTTGTGATCCCGGGAATATGCCGCTCAGCCAATGCCGCAAGCTCCGGAAGCTCTTTGTCGTCGGCAATTCGAACCGCGTAGCGCCAGGTCAAAGGCAGGTGATCGAGACTGCGCTGTTTGCGCCTTGGAGACGCTTCGAGTTGATCGAAAGCCATTGCCTCCCCGTGAGAATTTGTGCGATATTGTCTGACAAATATAAGTATTAGTTAGGAGATCGATATGCCGGAAAATCCACGACGGCGCGTCGCGGTCGTGCAACGAGAGGTTATGGACGCATCCCGCTCGGTGTCGTGGGATTACCTCCGCCTCTTCCTAGCCTGTGCGGACAGCGGAAGCTTTCGGCGCGCAGGCAAGCGCTTGGCAATTGATGCAGCGACCGTGGTGCGGCGAATCGACCGGCTAGAAATCGCGATTGGACAGCGTCTATTTAATCGCCTGAACGCTGGCGTGACGCTAACCGACGACGGTAACTTGCTTGCTGCCGACGTGCGCGCCATGGAACGTTGCAGCCTCGATATCATTCGCCGCACCAAAATCATCGATGAGCGAGTACGCGGCGTGGTGCGCGTTGCAATCTCCGAGGGCCTAGGCACTTATTGGTTAATGCCCAAACTCATCGAGTTCCAGTATGCTAACCGGATGCTCACATTCGAACTGAACTGCACCATGGACTTAACTGATGTTTCCCGTTTGCAGGCTGACTTTTCAATTCAATTCACGCGGCCGTCTAACCCGGACATGATCGCAATACGCCTTGGCCGTCTGCACGTCTTTCCATTCGTCGCCGAAAGCTATCAGCGGCTGTTCGGCCTTCCGGCATCGTTGCACGATCTTCGTCACCATCGCCTGTTGCAGCAAATCTCGCCGCAACTTGAGGAATCTGTCTTTGTCGAGAAACTGCAATTGCACAATGTTGAAGGAGCGGTCAGCATCCGGACCAATTCGAGCTCGGCTTTGCTCTACGCCGTTGAGCGGGGTGCCGGGGTCGGATTTCTGGCGACCTTTGCTCTCGCTTTGGGTGCACGTTTGGTTCCTGTGGAAATCGGAATTACTCACTTCTATGACATCTGGCTAACTTATCACCCGGACCTTAAGAATTCCATGAGACATATGGTGGTCCTCGGATGGTTACGCCGCATTTTCGATCCCCAGCGCTATCCGTGCTTTAAGGACGAATTCATCCATCCCGTCACGTTGATTGAGCTAATGGCCGAGACAGCAGCCCCAGTGTTCGGGCGAGGTTATATCGCCGCCGAGCCCGGCTATAATGATGGCGCAATCGAGACGCTGCCAAACCACGCGGGATAATCGCCGCAGGGAAAATCGAGCCACCCGGCATCGCCCGAAGACGCGACAAATTGTATCAGAACCCGCGTCAAGCACCTTCCCGAGCATGCCTGAGCTGGCATGACGTGCGAATGAAGAATTCCGCGGACCATGCGCGTCCGGCCAGTCGAAGGCTCGTGACATCGGATCTCGGGCGCCGGATCTCGACGCCGGCATCACCCGATCGAAAGAAGCTCACCGAACGTCCGCCCCGCGCACAAACCCGTCGGGAAACCGCGCGACAAGACCGCCTATTCCGCTCGGGTCGCTTTCACTCGTCGTGATCGGCCGCTCTTGCTTTTGCTCGATGCGATAGACGCATTTCAAGATCTCGTGGGTCGGCGGAAAATCGCGCCAATACGCAAAGAGACCGAGTACGTCGTGCAACGTCACTTCATCGATCTCTGCAGGCGTGTAGCCACAACTTGTCATAAGTCTTGCGTAGATGAAGCTGAAATCGATGCGGGCGGATCCATTGCACAGACCTCGCCCGCTTGAGCTTCCCCCAGCGCGGTATCTCCTTGCGCTGGCGTTTCAATAAATCCACCAAGGCGCAAGACCGTCGCCATGGCGGCGCCGATTTCGGGCGCTGTCGCCTCGATGTCGCCGAGCGAGGCGGCCGCGTCGGCGTGATCGCGCCCCAGCGCGATTGCGACAATCGCCAGTGCGGCCGCGACATTGCCTTTTGTCTCGGCCGCGCTCGACATAAGGATGGGCTCGATTTCTTGAACCTGGCGCAAAGTCAAAGGCCGCACCGGCCAGTCATGCGCGCCGAGCCGGATTGTCTCGGGCCGTGGCCGCATATTAAGAGACCTCCGCGAACGACCAAGTCATCACATTGCCCGACGCATCGGCGAAGCAGGAGAAATCAAATTCCGGCATGATGAAATCCTCAAGCTTTGTTTGAAAGCTCAATTTGTTCGATGTGCAATTATTGAGTTGCAGGGAAATTGCCTGGCTCTGGAAGGTCGTGTAAAACTTGGCCTTGAAGGTCGGCGTCGTGCCGAGTAGCTGATTTGCCACCGCGATCTTTTGCCCGGCCGCGGCGATATTGTAGGTGTAACTAATCAGCACTTTGACACCGGACACGTTGTCGGACGAGGAAAACGTATAGACGCCAGTCGAGAGGTTCACGGAATATTGCCCCGCGACCGGGCCGGAGGCAACGAGCGCCAGTGGCAATCCGGTGACGCTGTTGATCACGCCGGCATCATCGACGAAGGTCGCGGCGTTCGCCACGGTAATGGTGAAGGGCGTCGTCGGAATGGCCGTCGGGCCTTCCGCGAATAACGTTGCGATCTGCCCGGCGACGGGGGTGACGCCGTAAAAAAGACTACCAAAGGCGATGCCGGAAATGCGAGCGACCTTGGCTTTTCCCGTCGTCTTGATCGAACCGCGAGCTATCGCCACGGGGCGCTGAAACTGGCCCGTGAGTTCCTTAATCGTCGCGGTTTCGTCGATCGTCACTTCCTGCACCAGGCCGAAATTGACAGGGGTTGCATTTGCGCTGTCCGTGCGGGTGCCGAAGAGCACTCCTGATCCGAAACTATACATACGATGACCTCTTCCATTCGCCTATGCTAAGACGTGTTTGCAAAACCCTGGGACAGTCCAACTTTGTAAGATTGTTGGGGCTTTGCACGGCGCTTGTGGCGCGTGGCTTTCGAAGGTCCAAACCGTCGGCCCCTATTTTTATTTTATGGCAGGACAAGCTTAACCGGTACGATCAAGAGTGCGTCGCCGTCGAGGTCACCAGGGTCCTTCAAAGGCCTGCCATCAATCTTGCAGTGGTAGGCTGTGCCATTCAGCGTGTTTCGTCCCAGCGCAACGTCGCCCCCTGACAGCGCGAAGGCAGCATCGAGAGCGTCCATTACGCCATTGAGCAGCGCGGCACCGACAATGCTTGGATCCTTGGCATTGAGATAAGCGAACAATTTGACTTCGATGATGCGCTTCGGAAGGGCAGTCCCGCTCCAGGAGTATGTTTCCTGACCGCCCTCGAAAAGAAAGCAAGCGGGACGGCTCGCCGAAGGAACGTCGCTCCAAAGCTTGAGGCGCCTCGCCGGTCCAAGCTTCCAGGGATATGCGCTGGCGACAATATTCATGAGTGCCCCAATGGCGCTCTCCCGCGGTGTCACCGCCATGCGGCTCCCCCAATGCTAAACTGCTCGAAAGCACAAGTTCGCTTGTCGTTCGCGGCCCGAAAGAGATCCCCACCGCGGCGGTCAACCCGGCGCCAACGCTTCAAGGATAGCTTGTTTGAAGCCTGACTCTATTTCGTCGCGCATCTCCGCGAGAGAGCTGCCGAGATAAGAGTGCGCGGGATAGAACATACCCAATCTGAACGCTCGCGCCAGCGACAAGCGGCGGCGAAGGAGGGATTGCCACGCCATCCACGATACAGGAAGAAATTCCGATGACCGGCCATTGCCGGAGCATAATCGAAACATCATCGCCTCCGTCATAGGTTTCGATATAGGCCGAAGGCAAAATCGCCGGCCGGTCGATAACATTGAAGATGGCGCGGCTAATTTGCGTAATTAATCGTGCGAGCAGAACATCGTCGTCGGTTCCTGTGATACCGAGCCAGCTTTTGAGATCGGCCAGGCTGACAAGATCGAAGGGAGATGCCATTGTCTACGACCCCGTTGTTAGGCAGTTGACATCGCGCGGAGGACGCACCTTTGGGAAACCAGCCATGGTCTCGATTAAAGTCAGCCCGCCCGGGTGGCGCTGCTAGAAAATTGGTACCGCTCAGCCTTCGCGCGCGCGGCGTGCCGCGGCGCGTAATTCTTCATTGGTGACAGGCAAGGACACCGAGACACCCTTCGCTCTGAGGAAAGCCAAAAGCGCCCGCCGGTTGAGACCCGAAATGTCTTGCTCCTGCTCGTCGCCGGTTTCCGTATCGTCCGGCGGAGTCACGGTACAGGGGTCCGTTGCCGGCAAGCTGGCCCGGAGGCCTTCGGCAGGAAGCACGTCGAGGGAGCGCCGGGGGCGCTCGAGCAATTGCGAGACCATGTGCGAATGGGGCACGGCATCGATCGGCACAGCGTTCTTGCCGCCGTTCCATGGACGGAATCCATGCACCTCAAATACCTCGGCGGAATAGTCATCTACCTCAACCGACCGGTCATCCCCGATTGGAACCTCGACGCCAGCATGAACGATCGAGGAAATGCTGTCTGGAGCACGCAATTTGACCATCTGCAAAGAGCCCTATGCTAAAGGAATTCGACGTGGCCGCTGACATTTCGCTGTTGCGTCCCGTGCAATGTCTTGACGAGAATATAAAGCCCGACCGTGAACGCGATTCCGGCCGCCGACGTACGGGATACGTTCGTGCCGGGAGAAACCAAAACTCTGAGGAGCGGCGTATCCGTGCTGTAAACCGGCGGCGTCGCCTTGTCGTAAAAGAGGACCATCGCGGGGCTGCCGTCGGAATTCCCGACATCGTATCCGAACAGCGTTCCGGATCCGGCCTTTAACTGTACCGGGGTTTGGCCGAGCGTGTCGAATTGCGCCGCGGAATTTGCCATCGCATTGTCTCCATCGATTCCCGGATGACGCGCACGGCGGCGTTACCGCCGCGCGCCTTATGCTTAGCCGTTGCCGATGTTGGTGATCAATGCCAATGACGGCGGGAAATAGTTTTGCAGAACTTCGTCCGCATAAACCCCGTATTCGTATTTGCGGGTACGAAGCGGCCACTCGATTTGGTAATAATCCTGCCGTGTCCGGATCTGAATGACATTGCCAACGCCGGCAAGCGGATAGGGCAACATCTTCGTCGTCATGAGGATGGTGCCCGCCGGCATGTTCGGATGCACCTTAATATCGATTACGCTGCCGCCCTGCATCGAGAACCGGTTCAGATAAGTGCGGACCATGATGCCGCCACCCACCAAGTCTTGCGGCGACTCGAAAACGAACCGCTGCGCGGCGGACTGCGAGCCCGACAGGATCTTATGTGAAATGTTCAAAGCCTCCTGGGAATTGACCCACATCGTGTCGGGAGAAAGCCGGTAATTATCCCACATGGACTTTAGAGCGACATCGATCTCGACAACGCCGCCGGCGCTGTCCGAAGTCAGCGGCGTTCCAACACCGGCGCTCCCGGAAGCCATCGCGGAAACGTAAGACCCAGAGCCCGGGACGCGCGCCTGATAGATGAGCCCATCGAATGCGAGCGCATTCGTGGAGTTGTCATTGGAACCGAGCGAAGCAGCCGTCTGTGCGCCGCTGGCGTTGGCGGTGATCACCACTGAATTAATCGTCGTGATCGCGCCGAGCACTTCGGAACCCGCCGCACCCCAGAACCACGCATAGCCCAGCGCACCGGAGACCGGCGTAACGCTCGCGGTGATGGACCCCATCGTGCCCGTCGTGGGGATGGTCAGGTTCGCGCTCTGTTTCGCCACGCCGCCACCGAAGGTATCTACCGATAAATCGGCGTTCGTGCGCGTGATTGACCCTTGCACGCCGCCAGCGATGCTACCATTCATGAGGCCGTCAAGCGTCAACGCGGCGCAAATTACGGACCACGTCTGCGCGGCAAGGGTGCCGCCCGTGGTCAAAGCCGCTAGCGACGGCGTCGGCGTCGTGCCGAGCGGCGTCGATGTGCAGCCGCCAAGGATCATTGCCTCTTCGCCGAGCATTAGGGCCTCGAGGCCTGTCTTGGCGCCGACGGCGCGGACATCGTCAAATTCTGGCCGGCATATTGTGCCTCGAAATCGACACTCGTCTCGACGCCGATGCCCTTATAGGTCGCCGTATAATCATGCGTGGCGACCGCCAGCACCCCGCCCCGATTTGCCGATGAAACGCCGAACCGCAAGCCCTGGGTATTGATCGCGGTGATCGCGCGCCATGCGGCCTGGATGCCGCCTTTGCCCGAAACCCGGGGAATCGTGTTGCGCAACGGCGTTAGAACCGGATAAAGAAATTTCGCTCCAAGTTCCAGATCGTAGAAGGTAAGCCCGGAGGTGGCACTCGCGCTTTCCGTGAAGGTGCTCTTTTCAAGCCCAATGAGGTTCTTGAACCGGGGATCGCCGAGCGGCTTTTGCTGCGCGGTCTTGAGCCGGTCCAGAACCTCCTGAACATCGGTACGCATAGTCATGTGTTGCTCCTAGCCGCAGGGAAGTTTGAAGGGAGTTTCGTGGTGAACATTTTTTTCGCGAGAGTGCCTTTTGGCGCGACGGACCGCCCCGCTTCGAGACACGAGGAACTCATCGGTCGCGCGCGCACGCGTAAGGTATCGTCAAAAGTTGGGCGTTCCGGCATTCAAGCGTGGCGCAGGGGAAAGACGCTCATCGCAGCGGCGAACGGCCGTTGCGCTGCGCCAATTTGATGGCGAGAACCGACAGAGCCTCGGGGTTCGCAAGCAGCTTCTCGAAGCCGCCGCCATCATGAGCATCGCCGCCCGCATCCTCGGCCTTTGAGATCGCTCGCGGTTGGCCCAAGAGCGGCAGGGGCAAGGGCTGTTCCTCGATGTTCTTCACCCGCCGCAGCACATCGGCAATCGCTTCAGCAAGCACATCGAAGCGTTTTTCCAAACCGCCTCGCATGACTTTTTGCGTTTCGCAGACGGCTCCAAGTTCAACCGAGGTATCGTGCAAGTGCTGGATCCTGGCCTGATCCTTTTCGTTGTTCCGGGCCCCGATTTTGCTAAGACGCGGGGTTTTTAGAGGCGCGGTTTTTAGAGGCGCGGCAAACATCGTCATCGGCGCTAGCGAAGCGCCGTCTCGCGCGAGTTCCACGGTTTCCTCGCTCACCATGGTTCGCAAAATAGCCGACGCGCGTGCCACGAGATCGCGCAATTCGCCGGGCACTCCGGAATCGTCCTGCTCGGTCATCTCCTCGGATGCCGAGGCATTTTGCAACCAGTCCAATTCCTCGATGAGGTTCGCCAGCCGCGCGACGTTGTCCATCCCCTTGCCGAACCGCCGCCGCTCGCTTGTTCCATCGGCCTTGATCATTTCAAAGGTCGCTTGCGGCAAGCACGGCAAATCGACGAGCGAGATTTCGTTCGGTGCCGCGGTGTAACGAGTGAGCCCTTCCGCGTCCGTCCACCGTCTCTCGTAGGCTCCGCCTTGCGAGAAACCGGTATAAACCCCCTCCACGACTTTTTCCCATTCGGCATCATCAACGACTTTGGCGCAGATCTCGATCTGTTTTCCCGCGTCGTTGAAAGTGATGGCCGTCACTTTCCCCGCCGCGACAGGCCCATGCATGGCGCGGAGATTGCCGAAGGACTTGCCTCGGGTGGATTTCGCGATCTCCTCGGACCATTTTACATAGAGCGGCTTGGTCGAAGCATAATCGCAAATCTCGCCCGCGCGATCTTCCGTCTCGGCGGTCGCGAGGCCATAGACGAGGCGTCGCGCCGCGTCGACCTTGGTAATCGGAATGAACATGCGCAGCGCGGACATGAATGCTCCTTGCATTGAGAAAGTATCGACAGCAGGGAAACGAGACCCCTCGGTGTCTAAATCGCCGGTGAATGGGTTCGCCGCGAACGTGATCGCCTGCCGCTAACATTTTGCGGGTGAAGTGCACCGTTCGCAGAGGTACGTATGCGCGAGACGCAGGTTGCGATGCGCCAACCATTTAATGGGATCGCTGGCCGTCCCGAGTGCTGAGGGATCGTTATTGCAACTGTATTGCTAGACCTGTGGTTGTCTTCCACAAGGATTGCGAGCAGCTCACTCCCACAACGAGTCGCCTTCAACACCGCCTTCGCGAGCAGGCCCGCGGTGGGCGCATGATCCTTGAACAAAGGCAAATGCGCCGCGACGTCTTCCGCGCGCCAAAGTCGTGGCCCATCCGCCCAGGGCAGATCGAGCGGGCCGATCCCAAACTCATTCGCGACGGCACGCATGAGCACCGCGCCATCGCTCGAAAGCCGGGTCAGCCCGCTCGCGTCGAGCGCCGTTTGCACGCCCGCCTCGTCAAGTCAGGGCCGTCGGCCTCAATCTGGCTTAAAAAAACCTGAATTGAGATTCCGCAGCGTCATGCCGGCTTCACCCGCTTGCGGAAACCATTGCGACTTCTTGATTTCCTCGATCACATGCCGAGCTGCGTCTGGCGCAACGGCAAGCGTCTTTTTTGCCGCTTGCAATTGCACCTGCATGTTTGGATGACTATAGGGTCGCAGCAGCGCGCGGCGGGCGTCTTCGCCGCGTGCACGAAGTTCAGTGTCCACCTCTTTCATTTGCCCGTACAGCTTATTAAATTTGCTAATCCCGCCCATCAATTCAGCTTTATCCTGTGCGACGCCGATCTCAGCGAAGCGGTCGACCAATTCGTCAACCGTCATGTCTTCGAGCTTTACGCGTTTCATGGCTAGGGTGGCCGTTCAGTCGGGCTTGTATGAGCCGTTATCAAAATCACGCAGGAACAAGCTGGCGTCCGCCGCCTGAGGGTAACTGTGTGTTTCCTTAATTTCTTGGAGAGCGCTTCGCGCGGCATCAGGCGCTACGGCGAGAGTCCGGATAGCTGCCTTCAAACGAACCTGGATATTAGGATGGCTATAAAGTTTTAGTAACGCAAGTCGCGCAGTCGTGCCGCGTCTCCTGAGTTCCTGGTCAACATCGTCCATCTGGCGGTAAAGCGAATTATACCTGCTAATCTCGCCCATCAATTCAGCTTTATCTTGCGCGACACCGATCTCGGCAAAACGCTCAAGCAGTTCATCGACGGTAAGCTCTTCGAGCTTCACTTGTTTCACGGCTTGAGCACTCCGAACCTAATGAGAGCATCCAGACCGACCCGTCGTCTTTCATCCCAATCTTCCCCACGCAGATATTCGCGAGGTGATCGTCCGCCGTATCGCTCATTTCCGTGCATATACCATCCGGTAATTTCCCAATGCTTCAATCTGGGGATGAGCACGAGATTGTCAGGCCCATCGATCAGAGCATCCGGGATTTTATTATCTCGCGCGGGCGTCTGCTCCACAATATGGTGAACATCGTACCCTTTCTCAGGCGTTCCTACGTTATTTTGAAGCTCTTCGAGCGACTTTGGCCCATCGAGATAGGCTTTGATTAATGGATATTTGTCGTGAAGCCACACGGCGGTTTCCGCCGCAGCTTCCAATGCGACGACAAACTCTCCCTCAGGTCCAAAAGCAGCACCCGCCAACGCACGTGCCAGCCACCTCGCGGCAAGCTTAGCAAAGGCATTGCGGAGCGATTCGGTAAGCGGGTCCACCGGCGGAATTTTCGGCGGCTTTTCCGTAAGCTGCCACCAGCTCCGGCCGATTGAAACTGTCCGCCCTCGCGCGATCCGGCCGGCACCCGCGGATGTTTCGATTCGTCCCAGGCCCCCGCCTTCGCAAGCAGGCCTGCAGTAACCGCATAGTCCTTGAAAAAAGGCAGATGCGCCGCGATGTCTTCCGCGCGCCAAAGTCTTGGCCCTTCCGCCCAGGGCAGATCGAGCGGGCCGATCCCAAGCGAACCGGCGACGGCGCGCATGAGCGCCAGGCCATCGGGCGAAAGCCGGGTCAGCCCGCTCGCGTCGAGCGCCGTTTGCGCGCCCGCCTCGTCGCCGTCGCTCAATTTTTGCGCGGCGAAAGCAAGACAGCGCAGGACCGCCCAATCGTTCGCGTCCGGGCCATGCAATCGGCTGATCCAGAACCGCGCAACATCCTCCGCGATTGGAACGCAGGCCGCGCCCCGCCTCTCCGTCAGAGCTATCCCCGGCCACATAAAGACGCCGCCTGCCCGCGCAAGCAGCGTGCGCGCGGCCATCCGCGGCTTGCCGGAGACAACAGCGCGCATGCAAAAATCCCAAAGAAGGGAATTTGAAAAGCCGACAGTTCGAGGTTCCAGCTATTCCGGCAGCGCGACAAAGCCCGCGTTGGTCAGCGTCATCGGCCTATTCGCCGAAGCCTCCGTCAGCGGCGTCCGGCCAAGCACGGCGCGCGCCTCGTTGATGGTCAAGATGCCCTTCGATGTATAGCCCGAAAGGATCGTCTCTTGCGTCGCGGGATCGGTTTCATGACTCTCGCTCCAGACGAATTCGAGGTCGGGCGCCTCGAATTCGGCTGCCAAAATATCGTCGATGAGCGCCTTTGCCCAGGCGAGGATCGGCGCCAGGCCCTCCTCCTCGGCCAGCTCCTTTTGGGTCTCGGCGGTGGCGCGGTTGACCGTTTGGGTGAGAGCCTGGGGCGAGATCGAGAACGCAAAGCAGACGATGCGCGCGAGCCATTCGTCGAAAGGCCCCTTGAGTTCGGGCTCCTTTGTCTGGATGAAGGTTTTCGCAACTCCACCGGGCACGAATTTGGCCCGCCGGCGGCGGCCAAGATCACCTTCGAAATAGGCGTCCCAATATTTCTGATAGGAGGCGATCTGATCCGGCGTCCAGGTTTCCGGGACGCCAATCAGGCTGTCTGGAATATTTCCCTCGGCGAAATAATCGAGGAGATACAATTGCCGGCGCAGGGCGATATTCACCGTCGTCACGACCTGCTCGACGGGGCTCATGCCGTAGACGCGATTGACGCGAGGATTGCGCGGCCGATAGGTCAGGTCGCGCACCGAATAATCGATGGCCGGATAACCTTTCAGAATCTGCTGATAGGCGGCGGGGTAGACAAGTTTTTCGCCATCGAAGTAGGGCTGCGGCACGCGGCCCCAGGGATCGATCACCGGTTTGATCGTGGCCCCGTCAAGCGGCATGAGCGCCTTCAGCTGGCCGCCCCGATCGCGGCTCATATAGAGCGCCGGCGCGTCGGTCACGAAAACCTCTTCGAGGAGCATGCGCAGCCAATCGGCAAAGCCATGGATGCCGTCCGGCCGGGCGAAAAAGCTTTTCACCGTCGCGATACGCGCCGCGTCCGTCGCGGAACACGCCCCACTATCCCGCGCGGCGATGTTCCAGGTTTGACGCGCGGCCTGATCCTTTCGTGTCTCGATGACAAGACGCAAAAGATCGTAACCGTCGGCGAGCGCGCGCAACGTCGAAAAGGTAATCGGCTCGAAGGGACGCGAGAGCGTCGAGAGATTATAGCCGGCCGGATAATCCCATTGCCGCCCGGCGACCTCGGGGGGCGCGAGCGGCGTGATTGGCGTTAAGGGGCCGAACCAGTTTGCCGCCTCCCCGGCGGCGTTGGTCCTCGCGAAG
Organism: uncultured Alphaproteobacteria bacterium; assembly: GCA_963712225.1. Lineage (GTDB taxonomy): Bacteria > Pseudomonadota > Alphaproteobacteria > Rhizobiales > Beijerinckiaceae > Methylocapsa. The sequence goes on along the minus strand of CAVQHH010000029.1, from coordinate 43,520 downwards.
CTGACATTGACCTCATAGGGACTAAGCGGCCAGCTTCTTTGCCCCGCGCCACGCTCGGCCATGCTGTTTCCTTCGCGCGTTTGATTGATGTTCATTGCACCGGTGGGCGCAATTGCTCGGGCAGATGATCGCGGCGTCACGCGCCGTCAGCCATAGCATGGGCGTCATTCTACTGGAGGGAGTATGCCAATACCAATATTGGCGCGACGATCTGAGTTGTAGCGCGTGTTCGCCTTCTTCGGGTCGGTAATTACACCCCGGCCCTGCCCGCCGCTCCAAGCCTGTCCTTCGACAAGGCAGGCCGAGTGGTGCAACCCCAAACTGATTGGCGACGGCGCGCACGGGCAGCGCGCCGCTTTATCAAGATCGCAGTCGACTTACCGTCCTCCAAAGCGGTAGGAAGCCGTTTCGCTCAATGGTGGCGCGCTCGCCATTGACGAGCAAACTCGGCTATCGCTTGGCCGGGGGGGCGCGAAGGCAGAAACTGGGTCGATCCATCGCGTTCGACAACCAAGGGGCCCGCGCCGGGGACCATATAATCTCTATCATGGCTCTCGAGATATTTCCTCGGGGCGTACGCGAACACCCAGCCGAATGCGAATTCTTGAACTTCGCTTGGTAAAAGAGTGAAATGGTGCTGCGGAGATGATCGGTCTAGTTCGCGTTGTGCGATCTCTTGCGCCTGTTTCAAATTAATATTGTCCATGGCGTAGCACTCCTGAACCAGTATCAAGGAATATATCGTCGTGATAAGCAAAATGAGATAATATCGCATGCGTGTCATTTCTTTCGCGGGATAATGCCGAAACCGAAAGTGCTGCCGCCGTCTGGGCTGTAGCGAGCACTCGCCTTCTTCGGATCAGTGATTACACCTGGGAGCTGACCTTTTCCCCAATCCTGTCCCTCGGCGATTCCAACTGTCCCGTTATCATTCGCTATTATCACGACATGGTAGTCTCTGCCGTTAGAAAAGGCATTGCCGAGAACGCCAATCGTACCGTCGCCTCCAGCTGCGACATCCTGGTAGGCGCTGTCAAGGCTTTGGCCCCATTGGATCTTTGTGTTGAAGCGCTGTTCGATGTCCGTCCAAGTGCCATCCTGCCCGGCTGGCGCCGTAGCGTTCGGATCGGTCCCGCGCAGACGCGCAACAACCGCGTCTATGATCTTCCCGCAGTTCTCGCCATCATTGGTGGGGTTCACATTTTCCGCTGCGGAATTGAGAGCTAGGCCAGGCGGACGAGGCGGCGGCAGCGGCGGTGTTGGCTGCTTCGCCGCGGACCGGCCTTCGCCAACAGCCCCGCCTTCGCCGCCCTGGAACCGGCCGCCCTGATGATCTTCTGATCCCGCGGGCCAGCGCGGATGTTTCAATTCGTCCCAGGCCCCCGCCTTCGCGAGCAATCCCGCCGCAGGCGCGTAATCCTTGAACAAAGGCAGATGCGCTTCGATGTCTTCCGCGCGCCAAAGTCTTGGCCCTTCCGCCCAGGGCAGGTCCAATGGCGCAACCCCCAGCGAACCGGCGACGGCGCGCATGAGCGCCATACCATCGCTCGAAAGCCGAGTCGGCCCGCTCGCGTCGAGCGCCCGTTGCGCGCCCGCCTCGTCGCCCTCGCTCAATTTTTGCGCGGCGATGCCGAGACAGCGCAGGACCGCCCAATCATTCGCCTCCGGGCCATGCAGCCGGCTGGTCCAGAAACGCGCGACATTCGCCGCGACCGGAATGCAGGCCGCGCCCTGACTTTCCGTCAGAGCGATCAGAGCGATCCCGGCCACATAAAGACGCCGCCCGCCCGCGCAAGCAGCGTGCGCGCGGCCACCCGCGCCTTGCCGGAGACAAGAGCGTGCATGCAAAAATCCCAAAGGCGGGAATTCAAAAAGCCGGAGGTTCGCGGTACCAGCTATTCCGGCCGCGGCAGGCGCAATTGCTCGGGGATTATGCGTCTTTATGGCCTTCGGCCTCACGCCGATAGAATTCGATAATCCCGGTCCCGTCATCGGCTCCGAAAAGATGCGTCAGCGCCCATATCGCGGCGTCCGCATGATCGGGACTGCCGCTGCCCGTGTAGCCCGCCGAGGAAAATGCGCAGAGCTGGTCCTCGAGCTTGCCGAACCGGCCCACGTGATGCACTTGGCCTTGCGCGTACCGTACCGAGATCGGCTCGGCGCGAACCGCCTTGCCGCGGCTTGCGGTCACAAGACGTACCGGCGCGTTTCGGTCCGCCGCCTGGATGGTCGCGCGCACCATCTCGCCTCCGAAGTTGCTCTCGGCCACGATGCAATCGGCGCGAAATTCATGAAAGGCTACAACCGCCCGTCTACCCCAGACCGCCGGCGCCTCGCGGCAGGAAAGGTCCGAGAGAACATAGCAATCGCCATCAAGTCCCCTTGCCGCAACGACGATTCCTATCTCGTCGGCGCCCAAATCATCGCGTCCCGCAGCGCCTGAAGGATCGAGGGCAACGACAACCGCCGCGCGCTTCTCGTCGGGGATATCCTCGGGCGCGCGACGGCCGGAATCGATTGTCTCGTACGTCCATAGCGCACCGTCGACTTCATCGACATAGACGCCTTCATAAAAGCGCTTGCGCTGCTTTTCCGGCAGATTTTCGAGACTTGCCAAAAATTCCACGGAGAGATTTTCGGTATTGTCAGGAGGATTTAAAAACGCCCGCCGATAGTTTTCCGGGTCTTTAAGCGGTTGCATGGAAACCGGATCGCGGTGTTCGCCAAAAACAACATTGGTCCAATGCGACTTTCCAGCCGGATTGAGATCCACAAAGGCGTGCTGGCGAATTCCGCGCGTCACTTGGGCGAGCCGCGTGAAGGCGATCAACGCGGTTGGATAAGGAATCTGCGAGGCTTCGTTCAGGAACACGGAGGCATATTCTAGCCCGAGGATTTTCTCGACGCGGTCATTGTCGTCGAGCCCCCCAATCCAGACACGTGAGCCATTCGGCAGCGCAAAATAACCGTCCTGGCGATGCTCCTTAAGCCGCATCCCGGGAAAACAGAGTTGCACGACCTGAGGAAGCGTGCCGAGCGCGATGGAAGCCCGCGCCGCGTTGGCGTGGTGGCGCAATATAACATGGCGGGACTCCTTTGCCTCGAGCGCACGGATCATAATCATGCGGACAATGAGGAAGGTCTTGCCCGAGCGTGTCCCTCCTGCAAGACAAGTGTAACGCTGCGGCCCCTCCAGGAGACGGCGAGCCGCCTCCTGGCCTGCGCTGAATGACACCATTCGTGGTCCGGATTGCGATTATGATCGTGGCGTGCGGAAGCCCTCGTCGCCTTGAGAGTTCCTGCCTCGTTGACCAACAAAATGGCGGACAGCTCTTCACGGACCAGTTCCGGCAAACTCGATGCGTCCGCCGTGGTGGTAGACGCCGGGCTCTGACTGATTGTGAAACCGCGTGTGCCAGGCTTATCGCGATGGGGCGATCATCGAAGCGGGCGCAGTTCGTGCACGGCATGCGCGCATATAGCGCTCACAATCGCTTGCATGTCAACGCCCCCAAACTGTGTCGATTTGCGCAATCTTACATGATCCACCATCGATCAACAGCGACATAAGCGACCGCTTTCGGCCGAAAGTCATGTGGGGCGGCGGCGATGTTATGGCACCATCGTCGCTAGATGAAACCGATGGAGACTTGCCCGATGAACTCGAGTTGATGATTTGAGCCGTTCCTTCCGAGCTACGACGAATGGGCCACCCATGATCTGGATAGTACGTTGGCGGCGGTCGTCCCCGTGAGGCGAGCTGGCTGGCCACCGGGATGATAGTGCCGGACGGAGGCCATTAAGGAAATTGGCCCGGATTCCCGGCCGTCGCGCTGGACTTCATTCGCCCGGCGCCTTCGCCTCGATCGCCAAGGCATGCACGCCGGCATCGAATTCAGCCCTCAAGAGATGATTGATCGCACGATGGCGCTCGACCAGGCTCTTGCCCTTAAAAGCATCCGAAACTACTTTGACATGAAAATGGGTTCCGCCTGGGCTCGCGGCCGCGCCCGGCCGATTCATGGCATGAGCGTGGCTCGCGTGCAGGTGGGATTTGTCGATGACTTCGATGAAGTTGGGGGCAAAGGCGGCCTGTAATTTCGCCTTGATGCGATCGCCTGCGGCAATGTCGCTCTGCTCGTCCATATCAAGGCAGCCTTAAAAAATGTTAACGGCCGCCAAACCGGCGGCTTTATTGTCATTTTACCGCATCGAGCCGCTTGCGGCCACCCCAAAGACATTCATAATGCCGGAGCCATGAATTTAAAATCACGCCTCTTCGACCGCATCAGGGTTAAGTCCGAGCCCAGGGGGGCGCCGCGCCCAGATCAGGCGCGCTGCCAGCATCCGGGCTGCAGCGAAGCGGGCGAGTTCCGCGCCCCAATGGGCTGTTTTCGAGAGGGCCATTATTTTTGCTTCTGCCTCGCCCATGTCCGAGAATACAATGCCACCTATAATTATTTCAACGGGATGAGCGCGGAAGCAATGGCCCTTTACCAGCGCGATGCCTTGGTTGGCCATCGCCCGACGTGGTCGATGGGCGTGAACCGTGGGGCCCAGCGCTTCCGCGAGGAGGGTGACGATCCGTTGCGCACGGGCGACCCGCTGGGGACGTTTCAAACGAACATCCGGCGCCATTCTAGCGAAGCGTCGCGCAAACCTCGTTACGGGCTGGCCGCCTTAAAAGCCCTGGATCATTTGGGTCTCGACGATAGCGTGGACATGGCCGTGATCAAGGCACGGTACAAGGATTTGGTAAAGCGCCTCCATCCCGACGCCAACGCGGGCGACCGGTCGAACGAAGACAAATTGCGCGAGATCATCCGCGCTTATCATTACCTGAAGTCGGTGAAGCATGTCTGATGCTTTCCCCCGCTCAATAGAGTTTTTGCCGGCGCTCATCGAACCTCTTGGAAGAAAAGACCTTTCGGAAGACAATTGGACGATCGCCGCAACCATTTGCGCTGGGCCCGCCACGAAGGACGAATGCAGGCATGATAATGGATGAAAGCGCCGCGACCGGCGGCCTGCCCGACATGAAGATTTCGGTGCGCCAAGTGTTCGGTATCGACAGCGATATGGAAGCGCCTGCCTATTCAAGCGCGGATCCGCATGTTCCAGACATCGACCCGGACTATCTATTCGATCGCGATACCACCCTCGCCATTCTGGCGGGTTTTGCTAGGAATCGCCGGGTGATGATCACCGGCTATCATGGCACCGGCAAATCGACCCATATCGAGCAGATCGCGGCGCGGCTCAATTGGCCTTGCGTGCGCATCAATCTCGACAGTCATGTCTCGCGCGTCGATCTCATCGGCAAGGACGCCATCGTCCTCAAGGACGGCCTGCAAGTGACTGAGTTCAGGGATGGCATCCTGCCTTGGGCGCTGCAAAACAACGTCGCGCTTTGTTTCGACGAATATGACGCGGGCCGCCCCGACGTGATGTTCGTTATCCAGCGCGTCCTAGAGGTGTCGGGCCGTCTTACTCTCCTTGATCAGAGCAGGGTGATAAGGCCGCATCCCGCCTTCCGTCTGTTTTCGACAACAAATACGATCGGCCTTGGCGACACCTCCGGGCTTTATCATGGAACCCAGCAAATCAATCAGGGACAGATGGACCGCTGGTCGATCGTCGCGACCTTGAACTATCTGCCGCACGACAAGGAAGTCGATATCGTGCTTGCCAAGGCCAAGCGATTCCAGGCAACCAAGGACGGCCGCGACACGGTCAGCAAGATGGTTCGCGTCGCCGAGCTTACCCGCAACGCGTTCATCGCTGGAGATCTTTCGACCGTGATGAGCCCGCGAACGGTGATCACTTGGGCCGAGAATACGGAAATTTTCGGCGACGCCGGCTTTGCGTTCCGACTGACCTTTCTTAACAAATGCGACGAATTGGAACGCACACTCGTCGCGGAATTCTATCAGCGCTGCTTTGGCAAGGAGCTGCCGGAGAGCGCGATAAATGTCGTCATGAGTTAAGCGTGCCTCCGGCCATCCGCCACTCTGGGACAAGATTTTGAAAGAGCCGCGGCAGAAACCACCGTGATGAGTTCCAACAAGAAGCCGCCCGCGAAATTGCAAGCCCCGAATGAGCCGTTCAAGCGGGCGGTCGCCGGATGCATGCGCAGCCTGGCAAAAATGCCGGCGATAGAGGTCACTTTCACGGCCGAGCGGCCGAGTCTGGTTTGGACCGGCGCGAGCGCCAAGGCGGGGCTTCCGGAGCCGTCCCGCAGGCTCGACGCACGGGAAGCCGCGATCCTGCGCGGCCACGCCGATTCGATGGCGCTATGGCTAGCCTGCCACAACAAGGACGTCCACCGGCGGCTGACCCCGCCGGCACCCGCCGCGCGCGCGGTTTTCGATGCCGTAGAGCAGGCGCGTGTCGAGGCGATCGGGTCGCGCCGGATGCTGGGCGTCGCGGGCAATCTCGATGCGATGCTCGACGATCGCTTTCAGCGCGCCCGCTATGCCGAGATCGCGGTCCGCGCTGAGGCGCCGCTCGAAGACGCGCTGGCGATGATCGTGCGCGAGCGTTTGACTGGGCTCAAGCCGCCCAGGAATGCGCAAAAAATTGTCGATCTCTGGCGGCCCTGGGTGGAGGAACGCGCCGCCGCCGATCTCGACAAGCTTGGACGGGAGATCGAGGATCAGCGGGCCTTCGCGTTTGCCGTCCACAAGGTGTTGACGGCGCTCGAAATGATTGACGAGGGCAGCCTCGACACCAATCTGGAAGAGGAAGAAGGCGACGCAGGCGAGCCGGATGGCGCCGAGAAAAACCAGCCGGAAGAAGGCGCGGAAGATCACCGCGGCGACGCGAGCCGGAGCGAAACAGCCGAGGCTTCCTCCGATCCCATGGACGAAAGCGAGATAGACGCCGACGTGCCAACCGGCGAATGCGAGGGGGACGCCGAACTTAGCCCGTCCGGCGAAGGCGGCGATCCGAGCCGCCCGCCCCCACCCTCGCGCGCCGAACCGCGCGGCCCGGACTACAAGGCCTTCACCAAGAAATATGACGAGGTCGTCGCTGCACAAGACCTCTGCGACGCCGAAGAACTCGAACGGCTGCGCTACTATCTCGACAAGCAATTAAATAACCATTCCTCAATTGTCGCGCGGCTTGCCAACCGTCTCCAGCGACGCCTGATGGCGCAGCAGAGCCGGTCCTGGGAATTCGATTTGGACGAGGGTATCCTCGATCCAGCGAGGCTTCCGCGCATCATTGTCGATCCGCGGCAGCCGCTCTCGTTCAAGCGCGAGAAGGACACCGAGTTCCGCGATACGGTGGTGACGCTGCTTATTGATAATTCCGGCTCGATGCGCGGCCGCCCGATCACCGTTGCTGCCACCTGCGCCGATATTTTGGCCCGCACGCTGGAGCGTTGCGGCGTCAAGGTCGAGATTCTTGGTTTTACGACCCGCGCGTGGAAGGGCGGCCAATCGCGCGAAGCCTGGTTGCAGGAAAATAAGCCAGCTTCGCCCGGCCGACTCAACGACCTTCGCCATATCATTTACAAATCCGCCGATGCGCCCTGGCGGCGATCGCGCAAACATCTCGGGCTGATGATGCGGGAAGGTCTGCTCAAGGAAAACATCGACGGCGAGGCGCTCGATTGGGCCCACAAGCGGCTGCTCGCCCGGACCGAGCAGCGCCGTATATTGATGATGATTTCCGACGGTGCGCCGGTCGACGATTTGACGCTCTCGGTCAATCCCGGCAATTATCTCGAAAAGCATTTGCGCCGCGTGATTGAGGAGATCGAGACGCGCTCGCCGATCGAACTCATCGCGATCGGCATCGGCCATGACGTGACGCGCTATTATCGCCGCGCCGTGACGATCGTCGACGCCGAGGAACTCGGCGGCGCGATGACCGAAAAACTTGCCGAACTTTTTGACGAAACGGCGACGCCGGAGTGGGCGGCGCTTCATCGCGGAGCAGGTTCCGTGCAACAGGCGGCCCGTGGTCTGTTGCACTGATTTTGGTGTCTTTACACATCAACACCAAGACATCCCGCAGGGCGAACGGCCGGTGAAGCTTCGCGTCGCGCTAGACTTGGCCCCCCGCCAATCCTATTTGGCAGGTCTCCTGTGCGGCCATTGCGAAGCCGCGGCGCGGGGGAGTAGCTCAGTTGGTTAGAGCGCCGGCCTGTCACGCCGGAGGTCGCGGGTTCAAGTCCCGTCTCTCTCGCCATTAACTTTTTGATTCTATTGTGAATAGCATTTCCCGAAATTCTCCCTGTTAAACTCTTCTGCGCCGGCAGTTAGACTTTCGGCCCTGGAATGTTCCGCAATTTGTCCAGATCTTGGCCAGGCCATTGTTGGGTGCCCCACGCCAAGACTAAAACCCCCGTCTCATTTTCATTACTGCTTCACGTGCTTGATTGAAGAATTTCTGCGCCGTCCTTTGATTCTCGCCTGATCGACGGCATCGACAGCCCCCTTATCGACCGGGAGATAGGTTTTATGCAGGGCGACGTTCGTAGAGAGGCTATTAGCGAGCTTCGAGCTGATCTGTGTGGCGTGCGCGCCGCCAGCCAGCGCCTCGACGGCGGCGGACCGACGCATATCGGCCAGCGTGCGCGTTTCGCCTTCTCCGCGGATCTTCGCGAAGTCGTGGCCAAGGGTGTCCTTTGAATAAGGGCGCCCTTTCTTGTGCCGGAAAATCTGCGATGTCGGCAGGTGCTCCCCTGGTAGGGAGGTCACGTAGGCACGGACAAGGGTGGTGGCGCGGCTCCCGAGAGTCCCCAGGGCCGCCCGGCCGGTTTTGGCGCGCTCTATGCGGAAAACGATCTTTTGTCCGTCGGTGGCCATCTGTGCGAACGTAAGCTTGCGAACATCGACCGGCGACAGCGCGCCATCCCAAGCCACGGCAATGATGCAGGCTAGGCCGCGATAGCCGCGCCGCCATGCGCCTTTGACGAGCCTGGAGACTTCTCCCTCCTGCCAGACCCCTTGCCGCACCGTTGGTGTCTCGCGCCGGATCGCTTTTGACGGGTCAGGCTTACGGCAGTACCCGAGCGCGATCATGGTCTGCCACAGCGCTCGCCAAATCTTAAGCGCGCGCCAGCCCTCCCTGACGCCCTTGCCGTTTACGATCGAACGATACCAGGCGTCGATCTGGGCGAGGATGATAGTCTCTGGCGCGACTTCCCCGAAGGAATGTCCGATATATTTCCAGCCGCGTTCCCAATCCTCTTGTGTGCGCGGCTTTTTCGTAGCCCAAATCCCAGTTTGGCGGAAATCGCCAAAGGCCGCGCCGACCGATCCCACGGGCCAGCGCCGCGCAACGCCGCCCGCGCGGTATTCATCCCAGCGGGCATTCCATTCCTCCGCGACGCGCCAAGCCGCTGGGCCGTCCTCTCCACATGAGGCGAGCGCGAACCCCGCCTGGCGCATAGCCTTTGACGGCTGCCAATAGCCGAGCGTGCGGCCATTTCGGCGCCTGATGGTATAATATCTCACCTTGATTTTACCCATGGCGCGGCTGCGATCTGCGCTTCAACGTAGCCGGAAGCATTACGCGCGCCCCCCTCGCTTTGCAAAAACTCGCGATCTGGAACAAGCCTAATCGTCCCATCAGGCGAAATCTCAATCGCAACCCTAACCCCGGTCTGCTCAACCGCACGTAAAGCACGTGCTATCGCAGCTTGCGTAACCGGAGCAGCTCGACGCGGCATCAACGCCTCATGGGGAAAAAAAAATTGGAGACTTTATCGGAGGAGATCGGAGCGCGACGGCCCGACTCGAATTTTGCCCTAGCCCCCGGAGAGGCCCAGAGGAGGGATGCTTTCGTAGCAAGGAATACTTTCTCCAATTGCGGTAGAGTTACCCAATGAATTAATTTCATTATGGTTCCTATATATGTCCCGGTGCTGCAAGTATTGCTCTGCAAGGTCGCGTTTCCGGCGACAGCGCGCCGATAGGCCTCGCAAGTAAGTCATTTTGCCATGTGGATTGCTCCATTTTGCGATTGCGACCGCGGATTAATTTACCTACAATGACGTTATTTTGTCAACTACAATGTAGGAAAACATTGGAATGATAAAGACGCCATCGCTGGGGATACGAGTCCAGCCGGAAACCAAGGTGGCTCTCGAAAGGGCCGCAAAAGACGATCTGCGGTCCGTATCGTCTTTAATCGAGAAGATTTTGGTCGGATGGCTACGTGCCAAAGGCTATTTGCCAGCACCAGGTGTGCCCAAGGCCAAAGGTGGGAAGGCAAAATGAGCGAGCCATAACGCGGGGGCTGTGTATGCCTCGACGGGTGGCATCGCAAGCCATCGCTCGGAAAGTTTGAGGGCCTTGCGCAGGGCCGCGTCAAGCGCGTACGCATCAAGATCGAGCGGCGCGAGGGTTTCACTGACATCTGTCCTGGACGACAACAACGCTCTCAGCCGGTCGAGCACCAGCGCCTCAATATCCCCCGCCGACACGCGCAACCCTTCACCGGCCAAAAGCGGCGCCGAGACATAGTAGCAGTATCGCTTGACTTTCTTTGTGGCATGGGTCGGCGTCATCCGATTACCGTCAGAATCGATGATCAGGCCGGCCAGCAGGCTCGGCGCCTCCGTGCCCACCGCCAACGAACGCTCGCGCCGATTGGCGGTGAGCTTGTCCTGCACGATCTGCCAAAGCTCCGGATCGAGGACGGCCTTGTGCTGGCCGGGGTAGGCTACACCTTGATGAGTGATTTCGCCCCGATAGAGCCGGTTCTGCAGCATCAGGTAGAGGGCGCCGCGGGAGAACCGTTGACCGCCGGCCAGCCGTCGGCCGGCTCCCTCACGGCGCCTGCTCACGATACTCAGCCGGTCGAGTTCGGCCTTGAGCAAAGAGACCGAGCCCAGTTCCGCATAGCGCCGGAAGATCAACCGGACGCTTGACGCCTCAGGCTTACTGACGATCAGTTTGCGGTCCTTGACGTCATAGCCGAGCGGCACGTCGCCGCCCATCCACATGCCCTTCTTCTTCGACGCCGCGATCTTGCCGCGGATGCGCTCGCCGGCGATCTCGCGCTCGAATTGGGCGAAGGAGAGCAGCATGTTGAGCGTCAGGCGCCCCATGGAGGTCGTCGTATTGAACTGCTGCGTCACCGACACAAAGGACGCATTGTGCGCGTCGAAGATGTCGACAATCTTGGCGAAATCGGCGAGCGACCGGGTCAGCCGGTCGACCTTGTAGACAACGACGATTTGAACTTTCCCGGCCTGGATGTCCTCCAGAAGCCGCTTGAGAGCCGGCCGCTCCATCGTCCCGCCGGACAGGCCGCCGTCGTCGTACATGTCGCTAAGCGCGATCCAGCCGGCATGACGCTGGCTCACGATGTAGGCCTCGCACGCCTCCCGCTGGGCGTCGAGAGAATTGAATTCCTGCTCGAGGCCCTCGTCGGACGATTTTCGGGTGTAGATCGCGCAGCGAGTGGACCCGGTTCGCGCGGGATCAGCCTTGGCCATGGCCTGGTCTTGCAGTTGAAGTAGAGTCCAGCGGCCGCTGCCTGAGGCCAAAGAACCGCGGGCCTGACCAGCGGGCGCCGGTGATCTTTCGCGCGACCACAGAGAGGGAGCGGTAGCGCTGACCGCGCCACTCGATGCCGTCGGCATGGATGAGGACCATATGGGTGACCCCGCGCCACTCCCGCACGAGCCACGTGCCCGGCCTCAAGGAGATCGGCGGCGTGGGTTTGGCCGCGCCGCGGCCCGGCGGATGGGCGCCGGCCTGCTCCAGCTTCCGGGCGGTGGCCGTGGAGAGGCCGCCATAGGCCCGCTCCTGAAGCTTGTAAGTAATTCCTCGGACCAAGAGGTCGCGGGAGAGCCGCATCGGCGGCGGCATCCGATGAAGCCGCCGCCACTCCCCACGCAGCTCGAAGATGGTCAACTCCGAGAGCCGTGCGAGCGCCTGTGCGACATCGATCGCCGCTTTGTTCATGTCAGCGAACGCGCCGCGTTTCGATGCGGTAGCGGCGAACGCCATCGTTGGGCTTCACTGATGTGAGCGAAAAACCAAGCTTCTTTTTCACCGTGCCCGCCAGGAACCCGCGCACGCTGTGCTGCTGCCAGTCTGTCGCCTGCATCATCTCTGCGATGCTGGTCCCCACGGGTTGGCTCAGCAGTGTGAGCACGCGCTCCCGCATGGTGACGCGCCCGACTTTTGGTTCGTCGGTCTTCAACGGCGTCTTGGCGTTGGCCGCGGAGGACGTGACCTTGCGCCGGGATGTCGCGTTCGACTTGGCGCTCCCCTTCTTGGGCGTGGCGCTCTTGGGGTTCCGGGACTTCTGATGGAAAGGGTCGACATCGTTTGGGCTCCGTTGGTTCGCGGCGTCGGAATTGACGCTCGCACGACCCAAAGCCCCGCAGGTCGCGGGGCGAGCCCTAAGCGCGTCGGCGGGCGAGCAGGTCGACCGGCCGACGCACATAGCAATGCGTCCTTTGCGGGAGAAGTCCAGACGAATTCGAGGCTGCAGCGCGTTCCTCAGTTAACAAGGTGCAGTCGACGGGAGGCGGCACGGGTTTTCGGATTGAAGGCACGGGCTTTCGGTGGGCGATTGTCGTGAGATCGAAGCTGAAGAGGTCGGCATTCTTGTTCAGCAAATCCTTGAGATTTGCTTTAGGAAGAACGATGATCCTTGAATCCGTCAACATCGCGTGCGCGGAGGCGGAAGCGGGACTCCTGCCGCGGCACCCCACGGTCGTGGTCGGCCGCCCGAAGGCGATCAGATCCGCCTTCCCTTGCAGGAGCCCAGCCCTCCGCAGTGTAAAGGCCCAGCGCAATTGGGCCGCGGTCGCGGCGGGAAATTCCGACCAGGCCAGGGCGATCGCACCCGTCACAAAAGGCGCCGCGACACTTGTTCGCTCGGCCTTCCATGGGAATTTGATCCGAGAATGAAATTGAACACGGGTTGAGGCTGTCCAGGCGCCGTCGCCTGTAAAGCAGCGTGAGTTTTTGCGGCCGCTTCGGCGTATTCAGCGAGCGCCGCGGGCGACATGCCGAGCGCGCGCTCGAAGGCGAGCTCCGGTACTTTCATCAGCCGACGAAGCAGTGCCGCGGCGCGTCCCGCATGACGCACGGCCGCCGCATGTTTGCCCTCGCGGATCTTCACGCCGGCTGCCGACAGCAGGATCAATCCCTTGAAGAGCATGCGCGATGGGACGCCTCGATCCACAACCTGCCAAAGACCTTCCCAGGCCTCATGAGCTTCCCAGTAATAACCGTGATTGAAGAGGTCGAGACCCCAGAGGAATACGTCTGAGCCAAGCGACGCCTCCGCGGCGACCGGAATAGGTGCGACATGGTAGCTATGTCCCGCCGGATCGCGCACGGGATGTGGCTGCCTGCCCGGCAGATACGCATAGGGCGGAAAGCTCTTTTCGGGCAGCCAGCGCGGACGCAACATCGAACCAATAGCCATCAAGGAGTATATCACGCCAACAAGCCTACCTTCAAAACCTCCAAAAGACACATTTGAAGCTTTTGAAGGTCCCTGGGGTAGACGCTGAACCAAGCTCTGCGACTTATCCTGACAGTCAACCTCGAAAGCTGCGAAACTGGACCTGAAAAGTCAGTTATCGTCCGGCGTGGGCTGCTTGGCGCCAATAGGCCTTCCGAGCTGCGCGAGAGCTACCTCGATGAAGTCGCGGCCATTCACGGCGATGCCGCATAATCACAAGCCCTTGCCGAATCTCGGCAGGGGTTTTTCGCGTCGGCTAGCGCGGGATGTTTTTAGGTAGAACCATATCCGGCATTTACGAGATATCGCTGGCATTCTTCGGGTGAGAAATCATCAAGGAGCGCACCGATCTGGCGCCAGGTCGCCTCGACGGTGCGCTTTGCGGCCTTGCGCAGAAAGTGCTTGAGCTTGGCGAAGACCTGCTCAATGGGGTTGAGATCAGGGCTGTACGGCGGGAGGAAGAAGAGCCTTGCGCCGGCGGCTCTGATCACGTCGCGAATGGTCTTGCCTTTGTGCGAGCCGAGATTGTCGAGGACCACGATATCCCCAGGCTTCAGAGCTGCGACCAATACTTCTTCGACATAAAGACGGAAGCTCTCGGCGTTGATCGGGCCGTCGAAGACCCATGGCGCGTCGATACGGTCATGGCGAAGTGCGGCCAGGAAGGTCATCGTCTTCCAATGGCCATAAGGCACCTTGGCGTTGAGCCGCTTCCCGCATCTGCAACAGCCGCGCAGCGGGGCCATATTGGTCTTGGCCCAAGTTTCGTCGATGAAGACGAGGCGTTTGGGATCGATCCGCCCCTGATAGCTCTTCCAGCGCGCCCGTTTGCGGGCGATGTCGGCACGCTCTTGCTCGCTGAAGCACGGTTTTTTTGAAGCTCAGCTTCTCTTCATGCACGAACGTCCACACCGATCGATAGTCCACCTTCAGCCCACGTTCGGCGAGCTCGGCCACAAGCCCGCGCAAGGTGAAGTCGGAGTGAGGGATGCGTTCCCGCAGCCAGTCGGCATGCGCACCTTGCAGAATGCGCGGCTTATGACCGCCCATCTTTCCCGGCGCGACGCTGCCCGTCGCCCGAAATCGTTGCGACCATTTCAGCACGCAAGAAGGGCTGATGCTCAGCGATGCTGCCACAGCGCGGACGCTCCCGCCAGCTTCAACACGCGAAATCGCTCGCTCACGCAAATCCATAGATGATAAAGGCTTTGCCATCGATGCTGGCCTCCGTCCCAGCATCGATGTTGAATCAAATTCCCGCTGATTCGGGAATCCCCAATTCTGCCAAATTTCATCCCGCTCTAGGTCGGCCAGCGATATCCATGACTGCGCCATCGCAAGCAATTTGGCCTTCTGACGGGGGTCGGAGAGAATCCGGGCCGCCTCGTAGCACTCAGCGGCGTTCTGCCGATATGTCACGGATTGGTTCATTGGCCGCGCTCCCCTATAAAATCTACGATCAGCGGCATCGAGACGGCCTAGCAGGACCGGTACACTTTTGCCCGCTTTCAAAGTGCAGCGCCAAGCCGGTTCAGTAGTACACTTTGCCTCCGCGATTTAAACCGGCCTTTACTGGGGGTCCGATTTCCGGAAAAGGGCAAACCCGCTCCCGATAGCCAGGCGAGTCCCTAACCCTCAACAAGGAGAATGAATTGACATGACACAGGATAAGTTCGAGGCGCTAATCAACGGACAAAAAATTCCTCGGGAGCGCCTCGCTGAGATGTTCGATGAGCTGACAGAAACTTGCTACGAAAAGACCAAGCACTATCGGAAATTCGAAGGCACAGATAGCGCCTTGGAGTGGGAAGAAATGGAGGAATTACTTCGTCAGATAAGGGCAATACTAAGGGAAGGTATGTCATCATCCCTATGAAAAAGATCGAATGAAAACCGCAATCATACTCGCCCTGGCTGGCCGCGACCCCGCCATGGCGATCGCAGCGGCATCGGCGATGGCTTCCCCTGCAAGTCTCGACGTATCGACGATGACGAGGGCATGTTTGCTTTTTTCTGTTGGCTTGCCCCTGACGGCGCCGACGGGTTCGTGCCGTTTACAAACAGTCGGGTCCTGCCGGACGTGACCTTCTGTTCCAAGCGGAAGTCCAGTCCTTTCTGAATTTTCTTGTTGCTGGTTTTTCACCAGACGAATTATCGAATGACCCTCGCGCATTTTGCGCCGATATTTCCGGACGATGGCGGACCCGACCTGGACGCGCGGGCCGTTCGTCAGCATTCAGGCTTCACGCAAGACGGGTTGGAAGCGTTCAACCGCGGGAGCCAGACCAATATCATCTGTGTCGATGGTCTGGATCTCTACGAGGTTCTGTCCCGTCGAGTGTTGCTCATTGAAGTGCTGGAGGAAAAGGCGCGACGCGCAGCTGAAACAAACCGCGCCTATGTCCCGGTCCGCGATCTGACGCTGGCGCGCTGACATGGCCGGCGCGGGTTCGGTCGAGACAACCGGAACCGGAAGATTGGCTCAGGCCGGCGTTCCTCACAAGGGCTGGCATTGCATCGATATCGAGGAGTTAAACGAGCAGGACCATATCTGCGAGATGTGCGAAGCGCGACAGGTGCGTTTCGTCCACGTGATGAAGCACCCCGCTTAAGACGAGATCTTTCGCGTCCGGCTAAAGGAGCGCGGGCAGCACGAATTCGGGCGCCAAAGATCTCAGGATACCAAAGCGCAAAAGGTTTCATTTGCACAATATGAATACGCTCATAGATTTCGCCTGATCGGCAAGTTCTTCTGGCTTAAAGGCCGACGTCGCTGACCCGGGCGTGTATTTGATCCCGTGGATGTCGAGGAAGGATGCGATAATCGAAGCCTTCGAGGCAAAGTTCACATTCTGCGGAAGATCCCCGCTTTTGGTGCGGCTCGCAAGGGCGCGATCATTCCGGCGCAAAGGAGAGCTTCGGGCGCGATCTTCGAGCCGCCGTGCCACGCGTCAAAAAGGTACGCCACACCGATGGCGGCGATCGGGATTTCTACTATGAAGGTGTCGCGCTCAAGTCAACGTAAACGGCGCCGCTGCCACCGTTTGCCACCGTGGCAGGGCAATGTAGCACTATATATTTTTTCTTTTTTTTTCGTGGAAATGCAATGCTCAACCACAGTGGCAAACGGTGGCAGAGAGGACCACCAATTGGGAAAAAAGGCGCCGACGGCTGGCCTGCCCGCGCGGTTGTGCTACGACGGTCATATGGCGGATCCGTCTCGCGAGTGAGAGTCACGCGGCGAGGGCGGCACCTTGGGAAGGGCAGCAACAATTAAGTTCATCGAGAGCCACAAGGCGGCGAGCGAAGGCGCGGTCATCCGGCGCCGTGTAAAGCCATTCGCCCACTAGGGCTCTCATCAATTTTCCTTGCCCGTCTTTTAGAAGTTCAAAAGATTCCATGGGGCACCGACCCCTCCAGAATGGGTTTTGGCCTTAGTAGCATGCGGTCGTTGACTGCATCGCAAGGAGGAATCCGATGCGCCCTACCGATAAAACCCGCAACCAGGATTTGGCCCGTAGACAGGGAGATCATTCAACTCTGTATGTGTCGCTGGAGTTAAGCCGATCGACTTGGCTCGTGACCTCGCTGTCGCCAAACAGCGACAAGATGTCGGAACACTCAATTGCCGCGGGTGACGCCCCCAAATCACTTGCCTTGCTGGCACGCCTGCGCGGAAGAGCCGAGCAGCTCGTCGGAGGGTCGCATAATGTCTTAGTCATCCAAGAAGCCGGCCTCGACGGCTTCTGGGTACATAGATCGCTCGAGGCAAATGACATTGAAAGCCATGTCGTCGATCCCGCTTCGATCGCCGTGTCGAGGCGACGACGGCGCGCAAAGACGGACACGATCGACGGCGAAACACTGCTCAGGACATTGCTGGCCTGGAAGCGCGGGGCGAAATGGCCACATTCGGCGGTCGACGCCGCCATTTTGATTGTTGTCCATCTCTTTGCCTCCTCCTGCCGGCCGAACGCAAGCAATGGGGGAGACTCCAGAGGGAGTTCGTTTATTCCCGCGTGTCGGGCAGGAACCGATGAGCAAGTTCGTTCGCGCCGTCAGCCCGAGGATAGGCGAACGTTTGGGTGCCAGTTCCATTCGTCCGAAGGTCCGGGCAGCGTAGCGGAGTGATCGTCGAGTGCACCGCGCGAGCCGGAAGTCAGGTGGGATCAGGATTTCTCGGGCGACAAATCAGCAAATGCGCTTCGCAGCCGTCTCGCGTAGCTCGACAAGGATAGGAGAATGCCATGAAGACTTGAACAGAGCCGCGAGAAATTCACAAGGCACCGGGAATAAACAGGCCCGCCGGCAAGTCTCCTCTGTAGCAACGGCGCAAAACCGCGGTGGATGGAGACGAAAACATGTCAGACAACAAGCAAGGCACAGGGATCGACCGGCGCGGCGCGCTCGAATGTATGATCTGGGCTGGGACGGGCGTTATTTGGACGCTCAGCGGGGGCGTGCCGAAATCCTCGCAGCTCCTCGGCATCGAAACGGCGCAAGCGGCCGAAAAAGCCGCCGCGGGCTTCAGCTTCCTGCAGATTTCGGACAGCCATGTCGGTTTCAACAAGCCGGCCAATCCCGACGCCCTCGGGACCTTGAAGGAAGCGATCGGCAAGGTGAATGGGCTTCTAGCCAAGCCCGCCTTCATGATCCACACCGGCGATATCACCCATCTCTCGAAACCCGGGCAATTCGACGACGCGGAAAAAGTCATCGGCGAGGCCAGGCTCGATGTTCATTACGTGCCGGGCGAGCACGACGTCATCGACGAGGAAAACGGCAAGGCCTATCTCGAACGTTACGGCAAGAACACGAAGGGCACCGGCTGGTACTCTTTTGACGCCGGCGGCGTGCATTTCATCGGCCTCGTCAATGTCGCCAATTTGAAAGCGGGCGGCATGGGCTCGCTCGGCGATGAGCAACTGGCTTGGCTCGCGGATGATCTCAAGGGCAAGCCAACCTCAACACCGGTCGTCGCCTTCGCGCATATTCCGCTTTGGACCGTCTATGCCGATTGGGGCTGGGGCACGGAGGATTCGGCCCGCGCGCTCGCCCTGCTCAAACGGTTCGGCTCGGTCACCGTCCTCAACGGCCATATCCATCAATTGATGCAGAAGGTGGAGGGCAACGTGACGTTCCATACGGCGATGTCGACCGCTTTCCCGCAGCCCGCGCCCGGAACCGCTGCGTCGCCCGGACCCATGCTCGTGCCGGCCGAGCAGCTGCGCACTTTGCTCGGGCTGACGAGCGTCGAGGTAAGGCGAGGAAAGCGAGCCCTCGCAATCACCGATTTACCGCTTGTCGTAAGCTGAACCACTCTAGAAAAGGAAACCAACATGCGCAATTTGACCAAAAGGCACCGCTCCAGCGTCTGGCTTCGTTGCCGCGCGTTGTTGATCGTCGCCGCTCTCGCCGCCGTTTCGACATGGCCCGCTCGCGCGGCGGACATGGAGGTGAACATCGATAATTTCGCCTTTACGCCAAAGGAGCTCACCGTGAAAGCCGGGACGACAATCGTCTTCCACAATCGCGACGACATTCCCCATAGCGTCGTTGGCAGCGCGGGCGAATTCCATTCCAAAGCGCTCGATACGGACGATAGTTTTTCATTCACCTTCGCCAAGACCGGATCCTACGCCTATTCTTGTGGCCTGCATCCGCGAATGCAGGGCAGGATCGTGGTCACGCCTTGAGGCGCGAGGGATCATCGAGTCCGCGTGGGCACTGCGGTCCTACTCGTTAAACGAACGTTTTTTCTGATGGCGTGTAACGACGCCGTGGCGCCGGAAGTATTTGTCTATGCAGCACCACACCAACTGGCGATCATGTGACGGCCGGGCGGCAACAAAGGACACTGACAATGAACATTCTCAAGCTCGCCCTTCTCGGTTCTCTCAGGATCGCCTTTTTCGGTTTTCTAAAGGTTGCGCTTTGCGCTTACACCCTTTTCCTGTCTGACACGGCCTTTGCTGGAACCGCGCGCGAGGGTAACAGCAATGCAAATGTGGCTAAGCGGGACGCAACACTTCCAGCGGCCCGCGCCACACCATGATCGCTTCAAGGTGAATTGCTCATGGTCACTATCCGTTTGTCTTCTGGCATTAGTTCATGGGAAAGCTAGGTTTAAGGACCTGCGTGGGCGTTGTCACATCGTTGAAAGAAGAACACGAGAATTCTGCGTCCCGAATATTTTCAAACGACCGTTACTGCCTCGCGCCACATGTTCATAGCCGACGCGCGAAAGGCTCGGTGCGTCCTTGCAGAAATGAGATGACGTTGGACGTTGAAAGTGTTGTAGGTGGCTGCGTGAGTTGAGAGAAATCTTTGGGCTGACCCCGGGCACTTGAAACCCTGCATCTTGTATTCTCGTCGTCGGGTCGGTTGATGCGAATTCTCGGCTCGGTTGTTGCGCCATTGACCCCGCTCATGTCGTCTTGCGATTCCAAGATCACTGGCAGCTGCCGCATAAGATCTCAGATCGTCCGTGACCAGCTTGTCTGGGACAAATCCATACTTCTTCAGCAGCTTGCGCATGAGTTTCAGCGCCGCACGCTTGTTCCTCCTGCTCTGGACCAGCACATCAAGCACTTCGCCCTCGGCATCCACGGCGCGCCAAAGATAGACCATACGGCCGGCGATTTTCAGATAGACCTCGTCAAGATGCCAGATGGTGTGGGGCTTGGGTCTACGTTTGCGCAGGTCCGCCGCGATCAAGGGCCCGAAATGATTCACCCAGCGCCGAACGGTCTCGTAGGAGACCATGATGCCGCGTTCCGCCAACAAGTCTTCGACGTCACGGAAGCTCAGTGTGAACCGGAGATAGAGCCAGATCGCCTGCTGGATGATCTCTGGCGGAAAGCGGTAGCCGCGATAGCTGATTTTCTTCATTCCCGTGGCTACCGAACCACCAGCGGGACCGCAAACCCGGGCGTGACAAAGCCCCTGCGGCAGCCGAGGCTCCGGGGGCGAAAGCGGTGAGCCGCGTGGCGAAGCCGCTAAAACCCACCGCGGCAAGACATCCGGGCCGTCATGGGCCGCCTCGCCAGATTGCGAACAAGGCCAAGGCGACGCCTGTGAGTTCACTCACCACGAAGCCAGCACCGAGCGCCGATCCCAAGGTCGAAGCACCGGCGACCCAGCCAAACCCGGCAAGCAATGGGGCTTTCGGATTTGTGCAGAGCGCTGTGAATTCGCTCACCAGCACCACCGCCAAGTTACTGGAGTGGGGACGATTTGACGGTTCTCGCCCTTAAGCATGGGGCGAGCTGGCCGTCGGTCCGATCGGTTCAGACTTAAAAAGCAGTAGCCGAGGGATGCCTTCCGCAGTCCCAATCCAATACATTGAAAGAGATCGGCTCGACCAAGAGGATTGATGCCTTCGCAATTGAAGGGCTCCTTGGTCAGCAGGTGCTCGTCAATCGCATGTGGGTTTCCGTGAGCAGACTTGCACAAAAATCGAGGGATCAAACAGGGAAGGTCAGGCTCAATCGCCTTTGCTCGACTCGTCAAACTTAAAAAAGGCGGCGGCGGCACTGAGAGATGTTTGTTTGGCTCTTCGCGCCTCCTCGAGCCGTGTGATTTCAGCCTGCAAGGTTGTGATGCGCACATCGATTTCCTGCACGGAAAGGTCGTCGAGACGCTCTCCACCACCAAGGAAGCCTATGCCTTCCCGGTGTTCAAGGCCGTCTTCAAGGAGTTCGGTCTCCCCAAGGCCATCCGCACGGACAACGGCGTTCCCTTCGCAAGCCCCAATGCGCTCTTCGGGCTGAGCAAGGTGTCGGTGTGGTGGCTCAGGCTCGGCATCGAGATCGAACGCATCAAGCCCGGCAACCCGCAGCAGAATGGCCGCCATGAACGCATGCATCTGACCTTGAAGCTGGAGACCACCAAGCCGGCCGGCAACAACTTCCTGCAGCAGCAGGCGAAATTCGACGACTTCATCGACTGCGACAACAATGAGAGGCCGCACCAGGCGTTGAACATGCGCTACCCGGCAGAGCGATACGTGCCTTCAACGCGCCCCTACAAAGGCTTGCCGGACCTCGATTACCCGTTCCACGACAAGACCGTCACCGTGACCACATGCGGGCGCATCTGCTTCAATCGGCAGAAGATCAATCTCAGCGTCGTCTTCGCCGGTCAAAGCGTCGGCATCAAACAGGTGAGCGAGCACATTTGGCTCGTCAGCTTCATGGACTATGATCTCGGCTACTTCGACCACGAGACATGCAAACTCGAACCGCTCGATAACCCCTTCGGACCAAAAGTGTTACCGATGTCTCCGGAATAAACCGTAACCTATGTGTCCGGAACGGACCCCAGTATGCCTGGCTGAGGGACCTGGATTCGAACCAGGATTAACGGAGTCAAGATGGGGTATCCGGCCGGTCGGCTTGCCCTTCGTGGGGGTGAAGGGTGCTGCGCTTCAGGTTGATGATAAACGTGGTCTGTGTTGAGCAGCCACAAGCATCATAGGAGAAGCGCAGCATGAAACACTATGCCGGATTGGACGTGTCGGTCAAAGAAACGTCCATATGCATCGTCGACGAGGCGGGCAGGATTTGCCGTGAAATGAAGGTGGTAAGTTACCCCGAAGACCTTCTCGCTGTTCTTTGCGATCCCGCATGGCGGCTTGAACGTGTCGGTCTCGAGGCTGGGCCTCTGTCGCAGTGGCTGTTCAGTGGATTGGCGGAAGCAGGAGTCCCGGCGATCTGCATCGAAACGCGACACGCGAAGGCGTTTCTCAAGGCGCAGGTCAACAAAAGCGATCGCAACGACGCGCGCGGGATCGCGCAGATGATGCGAGTTCGGCTTATTCCGACCCGTGCACGTCAAGACGCTTGCAAGCCAGAAACGAAGGGCGCTCCTCGCCGCTCGAAAGATACTCCAGGAAAAGGCTCTTGCGATCGAGAACGATATCCGTGGTTTGTTGCGCAATTTTGGACTGAAAGTCGGAATTGTTGGCGTTGTCGGTTTCGAGCAGCGGATCCACGACCTCGTCGAGGGAGTGCCGGAGTTAGCCGATATTATGGAGCCTTTGCTCGCCGCGCGCCGGGTCTTGCGTGAAAAGTTTGCCAAGCTGCATCGCAAGGTTCTCCTGCTCGCGCGCGACAATGAAGTCTGTCAGCGGGTGATGACCATCCCTGGGGTGGGTCCGGTCGTATCCTTGGCCTTTATCAGCACGGTCGACGTTCCAGCGCGCTTCAGGAACTCGAAGGCTGTTGGGCCATCCCTCGGGCTGACGCCGGTTCTCAATCAGTCCGGCGAGAGCCATCGCGTTGGGCGAATCTCGTTATGTGGCGACGAGGCCATGAGAGCGCTGCTCTATGAGGCCGCGCAGGTCATGCTGACCCGCGTGCAGAAATGGTCGTGGCTGAAGGCATGGGCGATGAACATTGCCAAGCGTCGGGGGCAGAAAAAAGCCATCGTCGCACTGGCACGACGGCTCGCCGTGATTATGCATCGCATGTGGAGGGATGGAACCGAGTTCCGCTGGACAAGGGAAATGGCGCCGACAATCTGAGCGACGAACGCCAAACTGTCGGAGCGACAATCCAGCGCAACGATGTCCCTCGCGGGACGATGGATGAGACGAGTTCGCTTTGGACTCTTGTGTCGATCGCTCTACCGCGATCAGTACGCGAGTCAGATTGTTCCGTCTCTTCCTGCTGATCCCATGCTGGGAGAGCCAGCGGCTGATCCCGAAGAGAAGCGCGGGCCCGCGAGCGACAAAAATTGGAGTTGTTAGCCTGAAAGCGCTTGACCACCACCGCCCGAATAGAGAAGAATCCTAAATCCTTGGTTTCAGCACCCTTCCGAGCGTTTCGCCGTCTTTCTCAAATCACTGAAATATATGAAGTTGGAAAAACGGCGGCGAGACCGGCGACCGTTCGCGCCCCGCATCCAGGGGTTTGGCGTCACTGGTTCTCAGAACTGCAACTTAGAATTAATATAAGCCATGCCCACATCCGCGACGAAGAAAGCTACGACTTACCCGGCGGGCAATTCCCTGCAAGACGCAGCAAATTCCCTGCTCGGCTTAATAAATTCCCTGTTCGGCGCCCGCGATTGATTGGCGCCTGAGTTGATAGGGAGAATTTTGATGAAGGGCAAGACGGTGGTCATTACCGGCGGTACCTCGGGGATTGGCGAGATTGCCGCGGAACGGCTTGCCCAAAGGGGCGCCCGGATCGTCCTGATCGCGCGGGACAAGTCGCGCGGAACGGTGAGCCTCGCGCGGCTTCACGCAAAAGCACCAGACCTCGCCCACACGGTTCATTACGTCGACCTGACCCGTATCTCTGAAATGAAGCGTGTGGCCGCCGAAATCGCCAGCAGGAACCGCGCATCGACGTCCTGATCAATAACGCGGGGGCAATGTTCGCCAACCGCAGGCTCACCGAAGATGGCCTCGAATGCACATTCGCGCTGAATCATATGGCGTATTTTGTTATCACCGAGGGGCTGCGCGAACGGCTCCTGGCCTCCGCGCTGGCGCGCATCGTCAGCACAGCTTCGGCCGCGCATCAGGGAGCCAGACTCGATTTCGACGATCTGCAATTGGCCAAAAGTTTTGGACCCATGAAAGCCTATGGCCGCTCGAAACTTTGCAACATTCTACGGACACGGCGTGAAGTGGCGGAGGATCTTGGAGTCGGCCTGTCGACCTTGGGACGCTGGATCAGCCGGAGCCAGGACCGTGCACTTGAAGCGCCGGACCCGCCGCCGCCGCACGAAGATATCAACGCGGAGTTGAAGCGTCTGCGCCGTGAGAACGAGATCCAATGACTATTGGTCAGCATGGAGCATTCGAACCTGATCGAGTGGCTGCACTGCAGCGGGTCCACGGTTCGAGCCCGTGTGCGCCCACCATCGAAATCAATGAGTTAGGAGACATTTCTCATTATTCCTTCAAGAGCAAAAATGGCCGGGGTAGCTCTGAGGGTAACAAGCAGTAGCATCGCGGCAAGCCTTCTCCTCGCCTCACTCGCGCCGTGCTGCGCCGATCCCGCGCCGGTCATTCACTACTCGCCGGGCGAAAACCTAGAACATATCGACGTGGCGCTTATCGATCGCGCCGAGCGTGAAATAGACATGGCCGCGTATGTGCTGACGGACTGGCCGGTCATGCAGGCGCTCACGCGCGCCGCCGATCGTGGCGTCCATATCCGCATCTATCTTGATGGCACACAGTTTGCCGAGCGCGAGCCCGCGAAGGTTTTCAATGACCCCGCCGAAACGCCTGGCGTCGAGATAAGGATCAAGCACAAGGCCCGCGATCCGATGCATCTCAAGACCTACCAAATTGACGGCAAGTTGCTGCGCACCGGCGCCGCGAATTTTTCCCCTCCGGACTTAAGCGCCAGGACAACGATCTAATCGTGATTGAACGCGCCGGGGCGGCGGCTTCATTCAAGCAAACTTTTGAAGCGCGATTTGCCAAGCGGTGAAGCTCCACCGGCCGGGGCGGGGAAAGATAAACATTATTGACGAGTAGGATGAGCGATGCGTCATGGACCTCGGCTCAGTGACGTTATGACCGCGACACTGAGACCGCTCGCCACCTTGCTAGCGTGGTCGCCAGCGTTCGCCCAGACCATATGCCATGATCCGCCCGCGGGCATGTCCTGCCCTGGCGATAGGCTCGTATGGTGTAACACCCCCTCCCACATCTATCACTTTAAGGGCGAACGTTACTTCGGCTGCACGAGGACCGGCGAGTTCCTATGCGAGCAGGATGCGGTCCTTGAGGGGTGTAGGCCGACGCGCAACGGGTAGTAGGGTCGCCCCGCGCCACCCGCACCGTGACTGCAAATTGGCGGCGCTCACTCGCCCGAGAACTGGAGCGCGGCCGGCCGATGAACGCGCCGCCCGCGCCACATCATGCCGTGCGCTCACGCGTGTGGTTTAGTTAGCTCCTGCTGCACCCGGGCCGTCAATGAGAGCACCTGCATCGGCTTGGACAAGATGAGCGGCCGGAACTTGATTAGGTTTTGACATAACTTCAGCAATCGCGACCATCAAGGTCTCGTAGCACAAAGGGCAGAGTTCTTTGGTGAAACTGAGTGGAAAAGGCGCCTTGTGCGGCTCGTTCACCGCGATGTTTAGCGTAACGCGGCCGCCCTTTGCCATTGCATGTTTGCAATGATCGCAAAAATAACTCCTTGCCATGGTTCAATCTCTCCTTTGTTCGAGAAAAGCACGATCTCCCGGCGGGGCGAGCCCGCCGCTGTCGTTACCCGCGAGGAATGAGCCACGGGCAATCACTCACTACCGAGTATCGGTTTTTAATTTCGCCCCAACTTGGGATCAATTTACCTTAATCTCGATCGCAACCGCCCCGGCTGCGCCGGCCAATTTCCGGGGCGGCTATTGCGTAACTTTTGCATGCGGCTCTCGCGGCATGTTTGGCGCAAGGCTGCCCGCCTAAGGTCCGTCGCTGGGTTCTCCATGGCCCCGCGAAAACGCCTGGTAAACTATTGGCTGGCGCTCCACCGGCTATCCACCAGGCGCAGTCCCTGATCTGGCGGCATCCAGGTCAGGGGCCTCCGCCATGCTCATTCTGGGTAGCGGGTCATTTTGAATAGAGGTGGCTCGGTTTGTCTGAACAGTTTTTCTGATTTGATAAGTGGAGCGCCTGCCGGGGTTAAGCCGCCGCGACATGCGGCAGCGGGGTGAAGTAGGCCTGATCGGGCGTCTGCCAGTCAAGGCTCGAATGTGGTCTTCTGCTGTTGTAGAAGCCGACGTATTGGCTGATGGAAGCCCTGGCCTCGGACACCGTGTTGTAGGCTCTGAGATATACCTGTATTTGAACGACCGCCAAAGCCGCTCGACAAAGACATTGTCACGCCATGAGCCTTTGCCGTCCATGCTGATGGCGATGCTTCTTGATCAACACGCCGGTAAACTCGGCGCTGGTGAACTGGCTACCTTGATCGGTGTTGAAGATGTCCGGCGTGCCGTGTTTCGCTAGCGCTTCCTCCAGCGCCTCGATACAGAACTCCGCCTCCATCGTGTCGACACCCGCCAGGATAAAACCCTGCGGCTGAACCAGTCGACCACGGCGGTGAGATAGACGAAGCCGCGCGCCATCGGGATGTAGGTGATATCGGTCGCCCAGACCTGGTTCGGGCGGTCGATCTGCAGCTTGCGCAGGAGATACGGATAAATCATGTGCCCCGGCGTTGGTTTGCTCGTGTTTGGCTTGCGATAGATCGCCTCGATCGCCATCCGCTTCATCAGTGTTGCGACATGCTGGCGGCCGATCTCGAAGCCATCGGCATTCAGGAGATCGCGCAACATCCGGCTGCCCGCGAAGGGAAACTCGAGATGCAACTCGTCCATGCGTCGCATAATGGCGAGATCGGCCGCGGGCATGGGACGCGACAGGTAATAAAAGCTGCCACGGCTGAGTTTCAGCGCCTTTGCCTGCCGTGTGATCGGCAGACCGTGCTTCTTGTCGATCATCGCTTTGCGCTCAGCATGCCCACCTTGCTGAGCGCGCCTTCCAAAAAATCATTCTCCAGCGTCAACTCTCCTATCTTCGCATGGAGCGACTTCAAATCCACCGTCGGTGCGGCGGCACCGGCCTTGGTTTCGGACCCGAATATCCCGGCAGCCCCTCCCAGAAGCTGCGCCTTCCATTGCGCGATCTGATTGGCGTGAACGTCGAATTGCTGCGCCAACTCGGCCAACGTCTTCTCGCCCTTGATGGCGGCCAGAGCCACTTTCGCCTTGAATGCCGGGCTGTGGTTCCGGCGCGCTCGTTTCGTCATCGTCTCTCTCCTGATCCGCAGCCATCCTGGCCGCTGTCAGGCAGAAACTCCACTTATCAGATTGTTGAAATTTGCCGAGCCAGCTCTGAATATCAGTCTGAAATTTGCTGGGAGTGAGGGGCTTGCGTGGCCGATTTAAACCATAGCGGCCGTTTTTCGTAATTGGGTCATGATCACTTAGCATTAAGCATTTATAAGTGGAGCCTTGAAGAGATAAATGGCATCACGGGGTTGCGTCGAGGCGGCTCCTTCGTCCGCTCTTGGCTGCCCAACAGGCCGCCCATGGTCTGGGTCCTCTCCCCTGCCCGCGACGTGTTGCGCCGATGTTGCGCCGGCTGTTCATTGTTGCAAGGCGAAACGTTACCGAAATTTTGACGAAATGCCGTGTTTAATGCCTCTAGCGTGGCGACGTCCGCTTTGATGCCGCACTGGAAATTTTGCAGGCAATTGGACAAAGCAATGATCCATTCATCGCATCGGGATCGCAAAACCAAGGCAATTGCTGAAGCGTTGGCAATGATCGCTGACGCTCACCCTGAACTCGATCCACATCCGCCGCGTCCTGTCCGCGAGACAGACGAATGGTTGTGGGAGAGCGCCACCGAATTTTGCGCCGTGCTGGACCACTATGCAGGGCGCACTATTGAAATTAAGAGAGCATTCGCGCCAGCCGCCCGGCGTCCACGCGCGCAGGGCGGAACTCACCCAAATCTAAAACTGGTTTAGATTTGAGGCCCGGCTTCGCCGCGCCGCCAATTTCGGCTTTCGCATTGCCCGGCCCAGCGCTCATTCCGATGACCGACATTGTCACCTTAAATTCGCGAGGTGCGCGTCATCACGCGTTGCTGGACGGGGAGACTAGTGAAAAGATGGCCGCGGCGATAGGTCAGATAGAGAATCTGAAGGCTCTTCAAGAACGTCTTCGAGTGCTTTCACAATTTCCTTAACTACGTGCAGCTCCTCCGTTATTGCCATGCCCGCCGTCGCACGATAGCGCAGCTCGTCCAGCCACGCCGCGGTTGCCAAAAAAAACTCGACCGACAAAGTTGCCATAGCGCGCATCCTCCAGAATTAGCGCCAAAGTTGCCGCAACTAATTGACGGCCTCTCATTAAGATTCCATTTCTTCCGTCGCTAAAAAGCACTTCATATCTCGCCCCGCGCGCGGCCGCCGCAAGACCCAGCAAAGCGCGCGAAGCTTCCATGTGCAATAGCGATGGCGGAGTGTCATGCGGGGCATTCCCGTGAAGCGTCCACACCGCGTTCTTGCGGAAAATGTCGAGAATCGGTGCTAACGCTTTCGAGCATTTCCGCCGCGCTGCCTTGCGCTCGGCTCACAGTTCATCGCGATGCCAGCGCGATATGAGATTGCGGATCTCGCTCGCATTGCATTTCCGCTCTTCGGACGCTCAGGTGGCGCCGCAATGGCCTTAGCCGGTGCTTTGCGGTAATGTCTCAGTTTGAATCTCTGCTTCCGACCCAGAGCGGAAGTTCGGCTCAATGCCAGGCATTCGGCCCGGCTTAACCCTGTTTCATGTATGAAATGATTGATCGTGCGGGCATCGGCCTTGCTAAGTCCCAGAGTCAACCTATCGCCTAGTCTAGTGGATCGACTTTAACTTTTCTTTCCCCCGTTTGACAGCAGCGAGGACGCGTTTGGCGTCAGCGGTCCAGACGAAGGGTTTGGGATCGGAGTTGGTTTCTTCGACGAACCGGTTGATTGCAGCCTGAAGGTCGGCAACCGACCGGAACACTCCACGCTTGAGGCGGCGTCTCGTGAGTTTGGCGAAGAAGCCTTCGACGGCGTTGAGCCAGGACGCCGAGGTAGGCGTGAAGTGAAACGTCCAGCGGGGATGCCGGGCCAGCCATTTTTGTACCTTGGGATGTTTGTGGGTCGCGTAGTTGTCGACGACGGCGTGGATCGCCATTCGCACCGGCACCTGCGCCTCGGCGGTGTTGAGGAAGCGGACGAACTCCTGGTGCCGGTGGCGCGGCATGTTGCGGCCGATGACGGTGCCGTCGAGCACATTGAGGGCGGCAAACAGCGTCGTTGTGCCATGGCGTTTGTAGTCGTGGGTCATCGTCCCAGCGCGGCCCTTCTTCATCGGCAGACCGGGCTGGGTGCGGTCGAGCGCCTGGATTTGGCTCTTCTCATCTACCGAGAGGACGACGGCGTGGGCGGGAGGATCGACATAGAGACCGACGATGTCCCTGAGCTTCGCGACAAACTCCGGGTCCTTCGACAGTTTGAACGTCCGGATACGGTGCGGCGCGAGTTGGTGAGCTTCCAGGATGCGTTGCACCGAACGCAGGCTCACTCCGGCCGCCTTGGCAAGTTCCCGGCCCGTCCAGTGGGTGCTCTCGCCCGGCGGCGGCCCCAAGGCCAGATCGACCACCCGCTGAACGGTGTTGGGCGGCAGCGGGGGCTTACCAGGCTTGCGCGTCTTGTCGCGCAACAGCCCTTCGACGCCCTCCGCCATGAACCGCGCCTGCCAGGTCCACACCACCGGCTTCGATTTACCGGACCGGCGCATGATCTCGGCAGTGCCGCGGCCGTCGGCGGTGGCAAGGATAACCTTGGCGCGCCACACGTGCTTCTGTGGTGCGCCGCGATCCGCAACGATCGCCTCAAGCCGGAGGCGATCTGCTCGCGTGACGTTGACGACAATTCCTGCTCTCATAATGAGAGCTTGGACTGCTTCGGCCGATTTGGGAATTGTCCGAATGAATCAGACCACTAGCATTGCGGGAGGCGGGAGCACGGCGGTTCAATTCCAGGCGCGATTCCGTGGCCGCCCAGAACCGTCGTCCGGCTCGGGGCAGAGGCAGCCCCTGGTCGTCCAAGTCTTGCTTCCGGCGTTCCCACCTGCCCTGGACACGCCTTTTGGAAGCGGGATTTTCTCAGCTCATCGGGGCTATTCTCGGTGCTTCTTTCGCCCTGCTCGCGGGCTGCGCTCGTCGCCATGCTCGACAGGCTAAAACTGTTTGGCAAAGACCTCGACGCGGGGTTTGAAATGATGCGAGCCCCCGTTTGAGGATTCGCCGCGCGCGACATTATTTCTCCCTTGAGCAAATTCGTTGACGCACGCGAGGCGGCTTGGCCGGAATGAACCAGCTGATTTTGAGGTTTCATGCGCGAGTTCCCGAGCCGCCATGATCGACGAGTTGCCCGGCGGATCGCCAGCAATTTGGCAATACAGTTGTCTAGTCTATTGATGAGCCTTTTGATGTCTGCCCGCGGGGATGTGGTCTCATCGGCCCAACTACTTAGGTCACCCGCGACATATCGCATGTCGATGGCCGCACGAGTTAAGAGATCCGCAGATTGCGTCGCTTTGGTGCAATTGATTTTTGCCACAATTGGATTTGCCCGTTCCTGAAAATATTGCCTCCACCAAAATTTCACCAAGACAGCAGAGATCGACGCGAGGCGGCTGAATGGCACGCTTCGAACCTGCATGAAATCAAGTAGGTGATGGTAGAGCCGGTTGGGAGAAACTTGACTGTGATTAATATCGTATATCATTAATTAATTGTCAATGACAAATTTAAGTAAAAGATGGGGTGTGACAAAATTGACCCAGGGCACTGTCCTAAATTGCTCACGACTTATTACTGTCCTAAATTGCTCACGACTTATTAAGGGGAACGATTTGCGTGGGTTTCGAAAGTAGAAACCCACGCGATTCTGGCGTTGAACTATCCCCCACCGGAACGGACCGTCGGGGAGGCCCGAGAACAGCATCCAACCGCACGGTTCGAGCTTCTTCGGCAATCGCGGCCGGATCGACGCGGTGGCTCATGCGGCGGACCAAACGGCCACTTTCGGCCAGTCTGGAGGAATGGCGTGTTGGCGGCCGCTCCGATACATAAAGATCTTCTTTATATCTCTATGGACGGCTCTCCCTTTGCAAGTCGATGTAGCTGGCCACCAGGCCACTCACGGCCAGTCATGGCCAGTTCTTTTGTCGCAACTGGCCCATTGCTACGCATTAGTTAAACCTCCACGCTCCCAAAGCCTGCCAGCGCCCTTCCCTGGGCCGTTTAAACCTGAATTAAACCAGCTTAAAACCGGCGGTGTCTCGAAGCGTCCCATTTGGCTCGGAGATGCCGCTGCCCCCAAAGCCGCTTCGCCGCCAACGATCCAGCGCATCCCGGGATCATGGCGCAGACGTTCGGCGTCGTGCTGATCTATGTCTTGTAATCATATATTTATGATATAAAATGAATTACGCTATTAGTAAACAATTTTGGATTTCGGCTGGCTTTGTCGCCGCCGCGATCTTGGATTCTGGGAGACATTTGTGAAACATACTTCGACCTTGATCGGCGGCGCTTGCGCGCTGCTTGCCTCACTGGCAATTGTCGGGCCCTGCTCGCAGGCGCAGGGCGCCGAGCTTCCGGCCTACTTCAAGGAGATCGTCGGCACCTCAGCGCCGAGCCCGGCCGACATCGGGACCAAGAATGTCCTGCAGCTCAACACGACCATGTTCGAGCTCTACGGCGATGCAGCGCAAGTGTTCAAAAAGAACATCCTGTCGCAGCACCCGCTCGTCCTCGGGTTATTCTCAGGGGCCGGCGGACGATTCATCCTCTATCGCCCCGGCATGGCGCCGATCGACGCGCCGCCGGTGCCGATCGTCTATCAATTGCTCAAATCCGTCGGCCACAGCTCCATGGCGTTGGCCGAAGTGGTCGTTCCCTATCTGAACAGTCCCAACGACTTGACTTGGCGCGGCTCGCTGGCGGCGTACCGCAACCGCATGCAATCCGCGCTCGACGGCCTTGACGCGACCGCCATGCAGGACGACTGGCGGCCAACCAACCGCAGCATTCTGCAGAACAACATCGCGTTCATGGACGAGTGTCTGAAGAACAACGTGATCTCGGCGGACGCGCTGCAGGAATTTGCCAAGAAACAGTCGCCGTTGCTGAAGAAGGACATCGCCTGGGCGGCGCAGACCCAGGTCGCTCACTGGATGGACGTGATCGGCGGTTGGAAACAGATGCTCGGCGCCGATTGGGACAAGACCTACGCGGCCAGCAACACGATCTACGTCGCCCGCCAGAACAACGTCCTGTTCAGTGTGCTGGCGCAGTTTTTCGGGCCAGAGGCCATCAACGACCGACTGATCTTGATCGAGACGGTCTCGTTCACCACGACGCCGGACGACATGCTGGACTTGCTGACCCGAATCATCGCCGATCGGGCCGTCGGTGCCGCGTTCTTCGGCAACTACCATCTTATGGACTATGAATTGATGGGCGGCGACGCGCGTCAAGCAATCATCGACGAAGACACCAAGCGCAAGATCAACGCGACCTTGCCGCCGCAAGTGCCGTGGGGCTCGCATCAATGGCCGATGCTGATCACGCCGGGGCCGGGTGCCAAGACCTTGGCGGACCTTCCATGAACCTGAACACGGTGGTCGAGGTCAGACGTCCAGCCTCGGCGGATGAGATCACCCAGTGGCGCGACGGCTACGCTTGGCTCGCCGGCGGAACCTGGCTGTTCTCGGAACCGCAATGGACGACCGACACACTGATCGATCTCGATCAGCTGCGCTGGCCGGCGCTTGCGACGTCGCCTGCCGGGCTCGATATCGCCGCGACCTGCCACATCGCCGAGCTTTATCGCTTCGTCGCGCCTGAGGAATGGACTGCCGCCCCGCTGCTGCGCGAGTGCTGCAACGCGTTCCTGGCCTCGTTCAAGATCTGGAACGCGGCGACGGTCGGCGGAAACATCTGCATGTCGCTGCCGGCCGGGCCGATGATCTCGTTGACCGTGGCGCTGGAGGCGACTTATACGCTGTGGCCGCGCGGCGCGGCGCCGCGCGAAATGCCGGGGATCGCGTTCGTCACCGGTAACCATGCCAATGTGTTGCAGCCGGGAGAATTGCTGCGCAGCATCCACCTCCCGGTCGCGGCGCTGTCGAAGCGTGCCGCGTTTCGCCATGCATCCCTCACCAAGCTTGGCCGCTCCGCCGCACTGATCATCGGAACGCAGACGCCGGAGTTCGGCGACCTGCTGATCACTATCACGGCGGCGACGCCTCGGCCGGTGCAGCTGCGGTTCGCGCAGCCGCCATCTGCTGCGGAACTGCGCCACGCCATCGATGCCCATATTCCCGCCGACGGGTATTTCGACGACGTGCACGGCAGCGCTGCATACAAGCGCCACCTGACTTATCACTTCGCTGAACAGATCCGCGCCGAGTTGGCGTGAACCGGAGCGCGGCCATGAACGACATCGCAATTGCACCCCAGGCGAACCACGCCGCCGCCACGCTCGGCTTCAGCGTCAACCATCGCCCCTTCGCCGCAACGCCCGAGCCGGGCCAATGCCTGCGCACCTTCCTGCGCCAGCACGGCTGTCTCGGCGTCAAGAAGGGCTGCGATGCCGGCGACTGCGGCGCCTGCACCGTCTGGCTGGACGGCACTCCCGTGCATTCCTGCCTGATGCCCGCCTTCCGGGCCGCCGGGCGCGAGGTGACGACCATCGAGGGCCTCGCGGAGAACGGCGAGCTGCATCCGACGCAGCAGGCGTTCCTGGATGCGCAGGCGTTCCAGTGCGGCTTCTGCGCCGCCGGCATGATGATGACCGTCACGGCGCTGAGTGCCGAGCAGCGGGCCGATCTACCGCATGCGCTTAAGGGCAATCTCTGTCGTTGTACGGGCTATCGCTCCATCGCCGACGCGATCCACGGCGTAGCATCGGCCGAGGACGACGTGGCCGGCAAAGCCTGCGGGGCGAGCCTCGCCAATCCGTTCAGTGAGCCCATCGTGACCGGCCGCGCCCACTACACGATGGATGTCGCGATTGAGGGGCTGTTGCACCTCAAGGTGCTGCGCTCGCCGCACGCGCATGCGCGGATTCTGCATATCGGGCGCGAGCGGGCGGCCGCTGTGCCCGGCGTGGCCGCCATCTTCACCTGGGAGGACGTGCCGCGGCGCCTCTACGCCACCGCGACTCACGAGGACCATCTGGTCGATCCGGACGACAACTACATGCTCGACAACGTCGTCCGGTTCGTGGGGCAGCGCGTGGCGGCGGTGGTTGCCGAAACCGAGGCCGCGGCGGAAGCGGCGTGCCGGCTGCTCGACGTGCAATACGAGATCCTGCCGGCGGTGTTCGACCCGGAGGCGGCGATGCTGCCGGACGCGCCGTTGCTGCACGACAAGGGGATTAACGCGTACGGGAATGTCTATGTCGACATCCACGGCGAGGTCGGCAGCACGGCGGACGGATTTGCCGCCGCCGACGTTGTGCATGAGGGAACCTATTCGACCTCGCGCGTGCAGCATGTGCATCTCGAGACGAGCGGTTCCATCGCATGGACTGACAAGGACGGGCGCGTCCACGTCCGCACCAGTTCGCAGGCGCCGTTCATCGCGAAGCAGAAGATCTGCCACCTGTTCGGGCTGCGCGCGGGTGATGTTCACGTGTTCACCGAGCGGGTGGGCGGCGGATTCGGCGGCAAGCAGGAGATGCTTTCCGAGGATCTCTGCGTCCTTGGTACGCTGAAGATCGGGCGACCGGTGCAATGGGAGTTTACGCGCGAGGAGCAGTTCATCGGCGCGACGACCCGGCACCAGATGACCACTCAAATCCGGCTCGGCGCGCGTCGCGACGGCACGCTCACCGCGATCCAGTTGCGCGTCGTCTCCAACACCGGCGCCTATGGCGGCCATGCCGGCGAGACGCTCGCAGCGGCGCTTTCCAGCCCGGTGGCGGCCTACCGCTGCCCGAACAAGAAGGCTGACGGTTACGCCGTCTACACCAACCTGCTGCCGGGCGGCGGATTCCGCGGCTACGGCTCCTCGCAGACCACCTTCGCCATTGAGAGCGCGATCGACGATCTCGCAAAAAAGCTCGGGCTCGATCCGTTCGAGATCCGTCGCCGCAACATGATCCGCCCCGACGACTGGATCGAGTCGATATGGGGCGAGCCGTCGGACGTGGATTTCGGCAGCTACGGCCTCGACCAGTGCATGGACCTCGTTGAACAGGCGCTGGCGAGTGGGCGCGGCGCGGCGAAGCCAGAAGGCGACGAGTGGGCGGAAGGGACCGGTTGCGCGCTCGCGATGCTGGAATCCGGGCCTCCGACGGAGCACCGCTCGGGCGCGGAGATGCGGCTGCTGGCCGACGGAAGCTATCACCTCGCGGTCGGATCGACCGAAATGGGCAACGGCTCCGTCACGTCGCACCGCCAGATCGCCGCTGAGGTGCTGGGGACGCGGGCTGGGCAGATCGACATCATCAATGCCGATACCGACTTGACGCCTTTCGACACCGGCACATTCGCGAGCACCGGGACCGTCGTCGCCGGCCAGGCGGTGGCGCTGACCGCGATGGCGCTGCGCGAGAACATCCTGGATTATGCGAGCCGCCACGCCGGCGTGGCGATCGAGGATTGCCGCTTGGCGGATGATGCTGTGATGTGCGGCGAGCGGCGCATTCCGCTCGCTGACCTGTACGCCGCGGGCGTGGGCGAGAGGCATCGGTTCGAAGCCCGGCGACGGGCGTATCTGTCGCCCCGCACAGTCGGCTTCAACGTGCACGGGGTTCGCGTGGCGGTGAATCGCGTGACCGCGGAGATCCGCATCCTGCACAGCGTGCATGCCGCCGATATCGGGCGGCTGATCAATCCGATGCAGTGCCGCGGGCAAATCGACGGGTCGATCGGCATGGGCATCGGCTGGGCGCTTACCGAGCACATGGTGCACGATACGAACGGTGCGATGGTGAACCCGGCCTTGCGCAATTACCGCATCCCGGCCTTCGCCGACGTGCCGCCGAGCGAGGTGTTCTTCGCCGACACCCATGACCGGATCGGGCCGCTGGGCGCCAAGGCTCAGGGCGAGTGCGCGATCAACCCGATCGCACCGGCCATTGCCAACGCCGTCGCCAACGCTACCGGCGTTCGCTTCGCGCACCTGCCGTTGACACCGGATCGCATCTTCAGCGAACTCAGCGTCCAAACGTGAGCGAGCAGATCACGCTGAGTGACCGGACATCGGCGCAAGCCGGCCCGGTCTCCCTCGTCACCCAGACGCGCGTGCGCGACGGCATGGCGGATGAATTCGGGCGCTGGCAAAGCACAATCAGCGCCGTGGCGGCGGAATTTCCCGGCTTCGTCGAGCAGATCGTCATGCCGCCAAGCCCGCCCGTACAGGTGGACTGGGTGATTGTGCAGCGCTTTGCCAGTGCCGAGGCCGCTTCCGCCTGGCTGCGCTCCGACCGCCGAACCCGGCTTTTGGACAGCGTCCAGCCGATGCTGGTCGGGCCGGACGATGTGCATGTGGTGCGGGACGATGCCGCGGGTGTGCGGCCCGCGCCGGTTTCCGCCGTGATCTCGACCCGCGTCAGGCCCGGCCAGGAGGCCGCGTACCGCGCCTGGGAGCAGCGCATCGCCGTTGCACAGGCCAAGTTCGCCGGTTTCCGCGGCTATCGGTTCGAACCGCCCATTCCGGGCGTGCAGGATGACTGGCTGGCAATCCTGCGCTTCGACACCGAGCGCGATCTTCAGGCGTGGCTGGACTCGCCCCAGCGGCAGAAGCTTCTGGAGGAGTTGGCGCCGTTCGTGGAGGAGTGCCACGCTCGCGTGGTGCGTACCGGGTTCGAGCAATGGTTCCCGATGGCCGACCGGACCGCGGCGCCTCAGGTCTGGAAGCAGAACATGATCGTCCTGCTGCTGCTCTACCCAGTGGTGTTCCTGTTCGGGCTCTGGGTACAGACGCCGCTGCTGATGGGAAGGATCGGCCTGCCGTTCTGGCTCGCTCTGTTTATCGGCAACGTCATCAGCGTGGTGCTGCTCAACTGGCTGGTGCCTTGGGCGAGCCGCGGTTTCGGCTGGTGGCTCGCACCGCCACGTGACCTGGGCGGCAGAATCAGCATCGCCGGGGGGCTGCTGATTATCGCGCTCTACGCCGCGTCGCTGTTCATCTTCTCGAAGCTCTGATGTCCAATCCGCGCGGCCGGGACAATCGGGACGTGACTCGACCGCCGCCGCCACCAATCGGGATGCGTGTGCGGGCGCGCTCCGGTGGTCGGACGCTGCTGCTGGCGGCGATGCTGCTTACCGATGTCGCCTCCTCGTTGCGCGCCCAAACGCTACCCATGGATGAGGCAGACAGTCCGGGGATCGCGGGCAATCCCGGTGCGGTCGATGTCCAGCCGGGAACGGGAGCGTTGGGGCGGCTGTTTGGCCTCGACCCGTCGACCGGCTTCCGGTTGGGCGGCGTGCTCGTCAGCAACGGGAACTATCTGCTGTCGGGCGGCAACAACCCCGGCCGAGCCAGTTTCAACAATCTGCTCGTCATCGATCTCGGCGTCGACCTCGACAAGGCTGCGGGTATTCCGGGCGCGAAGGTCGGCGCGGCGCTGCTCCGCTTCGACGGGCAGCCGACCAACCAGCAGGCCGGCGTAGCCACCGGCTACAACGGGCTGCCCGGCGCGCCGCCGCTGCACCGGACCGAGCTCTATGAACTCTGGTGGCGGCAATCGTTCCTTGACGACAAGTTGGTGGTGCGGTTCGGCAAGACGGTTCCGACCAAAGATTTCGGCAACGTGGTCCGCCCGGTTCCGGTGCAGGACGTTTCGCTGCCGATCCCGGCGGTGAGCAGTCTTATCTACACGCCTATATTCGTGAATCCGACGATCCTGGGCGCGCTCCCCGGCTATTACAACTCGGCCTACGGCATCACCGCGACCATCACTCCGAGCAAGCGATTCTACGTCTCGTTCGGCACCTACGACGGCAACGGGGCGCGCGGCGAGCAGACCGGCTTGCGGGTGGCGCCGACGTTCAACAGCTATCGGTTCAATATCGGTGAGATCGGCACCGCCTGGCTGCTCGGGCCGGACAGCCTGCCGGGAGCATTCGGCGTCGGAGCCTGGAACCAGACCGGGCGGCTCACCCTGGCAACGTCGCAACGAACGATCACGCAGGACGGAACCTACGGCGCCTACTCGTTCGCCTCGCAGCGGTTTGTGGAGCAGCACGCGCGACGGCAATGCGGAAGGCGTGTCGGGGTTCGCGCAATTCGGCGCTAACGACTCGCGCACGATGATCGCGACCGAATATGTCGGGCTGGGCGTCACGGCCTTCGGGTTGATTCCAGGGCGGCCGCGCGATTCGGTCGGTGCCGGAGTCGCCTGGTCATGGCTGAACCGAAACCGCGGCCTGCGGTCCGACGAGGCGTTGCTACAGAACTACGACCAGGTCCACGTGATCGGCGACATCTATCTGGAACCTGCCCTGACGGTGGTGCCGAACCCCGGCGAGAAGACCGCCGGCAAGCCCGCAGTCGCCTTTACGGTGCAATCCACGATCCTGTTCTGAACGTTCCGCTCCTTTGAGCGGGTCAGGCTGGATGTTTGGTCCCTGGCTTGTTGGTCCATGTTTTCCCAGGAATTGATAGGTGCACTAGGGGCTAGACTAGGGTCTCCATGGCAGTGCCACAACGACTGTGACGATCCGTCGAGCGTTACAGCAAAGTCGAGAGGGGCCTGACGGGGGCGAATCATCCGGTCGTAAATTTGCGAGTGCGCCCCGAGCCCCGCATGTTCAGGCCCGAGGGATCGCGCCTCGCGTCCTTTGATGAACCACAAAAGTCCGGATGTGCCATCGGCGCGGCACATCGAAAAGATTGCCTGGCACCTCATCGGAACTCGACAGCAAGCTTCCCTACTGGTCCAGGAACAATCCCCCGTCAAGGACTGCCCGCCACTGCCGGCGCCAGCAGGATCGCGCACACATTTGCCGTCTCAGGCACCGCGATGGTCCTTGACGATCTCGGCAAGAATAGCGACCGCGATCTCTTCCGGACCCTTGGCGCCGAGGCGCCGGTTCGCGCTCGGCGCCCGGGGCCCAGCCCCAGCCGACGAAGGTGTCCTCCGCCATGTGCTCGACGACCTGCTCCATCGACTTTCCGCCGTTGGCTTCGGGTCTTTGATTGCTCGCAGATTTCGCCGAGGCGCGCCACCCGTATGAGCCTCGATTCCCCTCTTGGGTCCCCGATTTGTCAGTAGCGGCGTCCGCTGGTGCGCCGCAACATATCGAAGAGACGCCAACTCCAGACATTTGGCCGCCACCGCAACGGACAACGGCACATGCACCGCCGACATCGTGTCGATGCCAAGACCATGCTCAGCATCAACGGCCGCGGCTCCGCGCCCCGACGCAGCTGGTCGGTCATTTCAGACCGGCCGCCTTGAGGATGGCGTCGGTGTCGGTCAGCCAGACCGCGTCATCCTTCTTGAGGCGCGAGAGAACGCGCCGCAAGGCGGCCGCCCCGTCGGGCGTGCCGACCACAAAGGGGTGGATTCCGATGACCACCGTGGTCGCGTCTCGCGCGGGGTCGGAGCGGGCCTCACTGGCCAGCTCCAACACGTAATCCAGCCAGAGGGTCTCGATCTCGGCGGGCGTCTTCATCCGCGCCAGATGCTGGCCCATGTCGACCGTGACGACCGGATAGGGCAACAAGACCAACGACCCGTCCGGCGTCTTCAAGCGCGAAATAATGTCGGAATCCATCTGGTCGAGGGTGTAGGTGATCCCCTCGGCGGCCACCGCCTGCATCGTGTCGCCATTGGAATAGACGCTCGGAGACGACCAGCCGGTGGGTTTGACGCCGGTCGTGCCGGCAATCAGGTCCAGAGTCCGGCGGATGTAGGCCTTCTGTTCGGCGAGCCCACGCCCGAGCGGTAGTATGTGGTTGCTGTTGTTCATGCCGTGGGCGACGATCGGCGCATTCGGCTGTGCCGCGCGGAACTCCTTCCACACGGACGCGTGCGTACTGGGAAACTCGGCGTTCAACACGACGCTGAGCGGAACATCCAACTCCTTGAACAGCCGGCCGACGCGCGTGATGCCCCAGTCGATCGCGTATTGACGGAAAGCCTCGTTCACGAGATCCGGGTTGCGGGACGCTAGATCCGGGCGGAAGACCGGGCCCTGGCCGAAGCCGAACTCCTCGACGAAAAGTGCGAAGCTGACCGCGACTTTTCTGCCGGCAGGCCAAGCGGCGACATGGACCGGGACGCGCGCGAAGCCTGTGACCCGGTCGATTCCATCCTGCGCAAAGGTCGCGGAGGGAAGGTGAACGGCGAGCAACAGTGCCACTCCGGTCACGAAGCCGAGCTCCCGAGCCTTCCGTGTCATGAGTATTTCTCGTCGTGACCGATGCTGTCGAAAAATCCGGTTTTTTGCTTATCGTTACGGTCTTTCGATTGAGATGCACCGGCAGCTGCTATTGAAGCAATCTTGAAATGGAGTTGACTTTGACGCGGACTGAACTGATCCAATCCTAAGCGATTTCAGGCAAACGATGCGCGCCGTCGGGTTGACGGTGGCCCAAGGGCCCGGAGCGCGAGTGTTTTAAGGTTCTGCACAATGGCAGCGAGATGAAATTCATCGCGTGCGCCAGAAAGCCCCCTGAGGCGCATCCGCTCGAAGCCGTGGTGTGTCTTCAAGTGTGCGAAGCGCATCTCAACACGCTTTCGTTCGTCTCGTGATTTGGCAAACGCCTTTGTCTTCATCTTCCGCCGTGCGATATCGCGGGCATCCTCATGGAGGTCGCGCGGGATCTTGCGCGCATCGGCCGTGGTGCAGCACTTCGCTCGTATCGAGCATATATCGCAGTCCCGCTTTGAGGCGCGGCACAGCAGCGTGCGTCCGTCATGCACGGTGCCGCTGGTCTGCAGCAGTTTCCCGCTGGGGCAGATGTAGGCTCCGCGTTTCCTGTCCCAGTGGAAATCCGAACGGGAGAAGATGCCGTCCTGCCGATCGCTCTTCTCCCACACCGGGATGTGCGGGATGATTTTCTTCTTCTTGACCAGCCAGCCGAGGAACTTGCCCGTCCCATAGGCTGTGTCCGCGGCGAGCCGCCTCGGCCTCAGATCGAAGCGCTCTTCTACTCGATCCAGCATCGTTTGTGTCGCGGCAACTTCATCGTAGGTGCGAGCCGGCGTTGCCTCGACATCTACGATTACTGCATTCTCGATGTCGATGAGGTAGTTCAGCCCATATCCGAATTGCACGCGCTTGTTGGCCTTGGCTGTCCATGCCGATTGCGGGTCCGACGGCGAGATCACCTTGGGCGGCTGGCGCTCATAACGGCGCTGTCGTTTGCTCTCGGATCCACCGCTCTCATTTAAGGCATCGCCTTCAATCGCCGCCTCGGCTTCGAGTGCCGCAAGATACTCAGCCACCGCACGCTTCTGCCGCTGCTTCTCAGTCCAATCGAGTTCATCAGGCGCCTTGCCGTGATAACGGCTCGCGTTCGCCTCCATGACGCTCGCGTCCACGGCAAACCCCTCGCCCTTGACGAGGCCCATCCCCATCGCAGCCATGACGACGCGCTCGAAAATATGGCGCAGAATGTCGCTCTCACGGAACCGGTTCAACCGGTTCTCGGAGAACGTCGAGTGGTGGGGAATCGCGTCATTGAGATCGAGCCGGCAAAACCACCTGTATGCGAGGTGGAGCTTTACTTCCTCGCACAGCTTCCTCTCGGAGCGAATGCCGAAGCAGTAGCCAACGATAAGCATCCGGATCAGCAACTCGGGATCGATCGAAGGTCGGCCGATGGCGCTGTAGAATGGACCCAACTGTTTGTGCAAGTCGCCGAGCACAGATGTCACGAAAACATTGATCCGGCGCAACAAGTGCCCCTTCGGGATCATGTCATCGAGCCGAAATTCGTAGAAAAAGTTCGCTTGCTCTCGATACTTTCGTCCCATCATCGTCGAATCATCCTACCCTCATTCAATCAGCAGGAATCATCGTTCAGCCCGTCGCGCAAACCCTTTTTCGACAGCATCGACCCAAACCGGTCTCAGCCGGTGAAAGCCGCCTCCTTGCGCGCCTCCAACGCGATGGCGATGAGGGAGGCACCGCCGAACACCATGTTCCATTGATAGCGTTCCGGATGGGTTTAAGATTGTCCAAACTGCGATTGAGCCTTATCCGAAGTACGACGTGCTTTGCGCTAACTGTCACATTTCCGCTCTCGACCATCGATATAAAGGGTTCTTAACGCGTAATTTTCGAAAACAGCCGCGGTCAAAGATAAAGTGGTTAAGAACAGCAAGAAACCCTTATGGTTTAAGCCGTGAACCGCCTCAGTACAGAGCGAAAGACTAATAGTAACGAATAGTAACTATCGAATTGCTACCGCTTCGTGAATAATGCAGGCTACAGGAGACCTGCTATAAGTTTAAGAAAAGCTTCCAACTCCTCCATTGAGCTCGCTGCGGGTTTAATGAGGGAACCATCGGCGAGCCTCACCGGGCTTGCATTACCATCTGGGCTTCCATGATCCGCATCGATGGATTTCCGCCACCTCTCTGCGTGGGTGCTCCACTCCTCCGTGTTTACGAGCTCGGGCGTCGCGAACCAGACGTTCCAAGACAGCACATTGTTAAGCTGTAGCAAGTTGCCAGAAGCCATGTTGAATAAATCCAGGACTCTTTGATTAAAGGTATCGACGGCGTCATGATTTGTCTTTTTGATTGGGCCGATCTGCACTTCCACATTTCCAACTGCCCATGCTTCTGGGTGCTTGGCAAAGTCAGGACTCGTAAATCGCGTACTTTCGCCTGTCCGAACTGGAAAGATGGGTTGTTCGGGGCTTCCGGACTTATGGGTGGTGACCTTAATCGCGTTTGCTTTGTCCGAGGGAAAGGGGAGACTGCTTTCTTTAAAAAGTTTCCATGCTTCCTTAACGAACCAATTTTGGTGCGCGCTCGGACTGAACCAAATCGTACCTTCGACGGTCATATCAGCTGCGACCTCGCGATTTGTCTCGTCAGCCCAACCCCTCTGGCCGGTAACGGTAACTTCTACATTCAGGCAACCTATTGAAGGTTCGCAAACACCTTGCTGGGGACATATGATGGACCATACTCTCCCGGTATCGTCGTAACCGAGCCTGGAAATGTCGGGGGCGAACATCTGAAAACACCTGGAAGCGGGTTTTCCCAGAACGGTCTCCCAACTGAACTCGGGCCACAGCACTTTCTGCTGGCGTCGCAATCGCGGGATGTTGTCCATGTTCCCCAACATTTTCAACGCCATAAGATCTGGAGTTGGATAGGCAAACGCGGGATTTGACGCGGCGAACCCGCCTACCCATCCCGGGGGAACGTTCGAATTCTGATTAGTTGTCATAAACCTCTCCTGGATTTGTTGGTTACCGATTAAGTATCACCTGACATTTCCCGGATGAACCCCGAACTTGAGGCAGATTATAGCGATTTTCTGAGGTTCCCGGAAGTCCCGCCCCCGTT
>CAVQHH010000028.1:0-16250 GCA_963712225.1 uncultured Alphaproteobacteria bacterium | reverse complement strand
TGGGCGTGAGCTATCACTAAATCTTGGTGACGGAAGGGTCAGGCGGCAGCGGCTTGAGCTTTCGGCTTGACGACCTCAATTCCGTCGGTGAACCTTACACCGAGAATTATTTTCGGCAACTGGTTGTGGCCATCGAGGCGACGCCAGTTTTTCTCGGCGGCCTCGGCCAGCTTGAAGATCATGGCGAGCGCGGACTTGTTCGAGAGACATCCTTTGGAGCGCACTGTTCGGTGGCGGACCGTCGCGAATCAGCTTTCGATGGGGTTGGTCGTTCGCAGATGCTTCCAGTGCTCCGCCGGGAAGTCGTAGAAGGCAAGCAACGCGTCGCGATCCTTGATCAGGCACTCGACAGCCTTGTCGTATTTGACGCCCCAGATTTCGATGAAGGCGTCGAACGCGGCGAGTGCATCCTTCTTGGTCTCGGCCATCCGAATCTCCTGGAGCGCACGCTTGGCCTTCGATTGCTGGCTCTTGGGCAGCTTGTTCAAGACATTGGCGGTCTTGTGCACCCAACAGCGCTGGCCGCGTGTCCTCGGCCACACCTCCTCGACCGCCTGCCAGAAGCCGAGGGCGCCGTCGGCGACCGCAAGCTCGGGTCCCATCGCAAGCCCCCGCCGTTTGAGGTCGAGGAGGAGCTCTTTCCACGATTGCGCGCTCTCGCGGACGCCGTCGATGAGCCCGACAAGTTCCTTTTTGCCTTCGGGCGTGGCGCCGATGATCACCAGCAGGCACTGCGCGGCTTCCTCGAGCAGGGCTTGCACATGGATGCCGTCGACCCAGAAGTAAACGTAGCGTTTGGCCGAGAGATCACGCTTGCTCCAACGCGTATGCTCGTGCCAGACCAGGCCTCCTTGAGCCGCCCGATGGTCGAGGCAGAGAGCCCGCCGGCATCCTTGCCGAGCAGTGCGATCAGCGCCTCCTCGAAATCACCGGTGGAGATGCCCTTCAGGTCGAGAATCGGGATCAGCACCTCTAGGCTCTTCGATCGGCGCGCATAGGGAGGCAAAATCGTCGACGAAAATCGGATGTGCTCTCCGCCTTCGCCGGCGCGGTCACGCACGCGCGGGCACCGCACCGCGACTGCACCGATGCCGGTCACGATCTCGCGCTCGGGCAGATGCCCGTGGCGCACCAGTCGCCGGCGGCCATCATCGGTCAACTTGTCGGTATGGGTATTTAGCCAAGCCGCAACCTCGGCTTCGACGGCCTGC
Organism: uncultured Alphaproteobacteria bacterium; assembly: GCA_963712225.1. GTDB lineage: Bacteria > Pseudomonadota > Alphaproteobacteria > Rhizobiales > Beijerinckiaceae > Methylocapsa. The sequence goes on along the minus strand of CAVQHH010000028.1, from coordinate 15,039 downwards.
CCCAATAGCGTTCTCGCGCCATTGCGTAAAACCTCGGTCAGCGGATCGGAAAATGTTCCTGGCTGGGTTAGTTCGAAAACGTTAGTCTCGGTCACGGCGTATCACTCCTTCGGTGGAGAAGTGGAGGGCGTTGAACACCCCCACGATACGCCGCCTTACCCCTTCATGCCGTCACCAACTTTCGGCCTTAGCTCGATGGGCGTTGTCACATCGTTGAAAGAAGAACACGAGAATTCTGCGTCCCGAATATTTTCAAACGACCGCGACTGCCTCGCGCCACATGTTCATAGCCGACGCGCGAAAGGCTCGGTGCGTCCTTGCAGAAGTGAGATGACGTTGGACGTTGAAAGTGTTGTAGGTGGCTGCGTGAGTTGAGAGAAATCTTTGGGCTGACCCCGGACACTTGAAACCCTGCATCTTGTATTCTCGTCGTCGGGTCGGTTGATGCGAATTCTCGGCTCGATTGTTGCGCCATCGACCACGCTCATGTCGTCTTGTGATTCCAAGATCACTGGCAGCGGCAGCATAAGACCTCAGATCGTCCGTGACCAGCTTGTCTGGGACAAATCCATACTTCTTCAGCAGCTTGCGCATGAGTTTCAGCGCGGCACGCTTGTTCCTCCTGCTCTGGACCAGCACATCAAGCACTTCGCCCTCGGCATCCACGGCGCGCCAAAGATAGACCATGCGGCCGGCGATTTTCAGATAGACCTCATCCAAATGCCAGGTAGTGTGGGGCTTGGGTCTACGTTTGCGCAGATCCGCCGCGATCATGGGCCCGAAATGATTCACCCAGCGCCGAACAGTCTCGTAGGAGACCATGATGCCCCGTTCCGCCAACAAGTCTTCGACGTCACGTAGGCTTAGTGTGAACCGGAGATAGAGCCAGATCGCCTGCTGGATGATCTCTGGCGGAAAGCGGTAGCCGCGATAGCTGATTTTCTTCATCCCCTTGGCTACAGAACCGCCAGCGGGACCGCAAGCCCGAAGCGGCGTGACAATGCCCCTGACGCTCAATGACAAGATTACACGGCAAGCTTTTGCCCGCGGGTTAACATTAATTGATTTGCGTCTGATCTGTGACGACGACGCGGACTTCGCTAATCCGATTGAGCCCTCCGCCAGGGGCGGAGCCAAGATCGCGCAGGCAATCTCAAAGTTCGCAGGGGGCGCAACGCCTCGAAGCTCTGTTTTCACCGATCAGTAAATACGGGATTGGAACTCAGCGGCATGAGCCGTCTCGCCGATGGGGCCACTTTTTGCCGCGGCCGGAGTGCGCGCAGCTTCTGCTAGTGATCCTAAGGGATTGAGCGCAAACCGTGAGTGGAAGCTGGGCCGTCCCAGCGGCCATTTGGTCAAAGAAGGGTGGGGAGCCTGGACCATACTGAAAGATTTGATCTTCGCTGTCGTGAAGCCGCTCGGCGCGGCGCGGCGGGAATTTGCAGAAGAGACTGGACATCGACCGAGGGGCAGAGCCGTAGCGCTTGGCGAAGCTCGCCAGCCGGGCGGCAAAATTGTTCCCATATGGGCAGTTGAGGATGACTGGGACCCCTCGAAACGGTTCAGCAACACGTTCCAAATGGAATGGCTACCAAAGTCAGGGGCGGCAGCGTTTCCCGAACTTGACCGAGCGGGCTCGTTTACGCGTGGAGAGGCGCATCTGGGAAGATTTTGAAAAGGTAGGCTGTATCCCTCGACCGACTTGTGCAAGCGTTTCTTGAACCGGCGAAATAGTCATCAGCAGCGCGATCCATCGGTCATGCACCGTGTGCTTCCGCCAGCGTTCTTTCAGCGTCCGGCGGCCAAAGTCGCGCGCGATTTGCTGGGCAAACACCTTGTCCGGATGCGCGGCGCGATGGAGACCACATCGATTGTTATCGAAACCGAGGCGTACGAAGGCACTCACGATCTAGCCTCCCATTCGTCGCGAGGCCGAACGCCGCGTACCGAGGTGATGTCGGCCTGCAGGGCGCTTTTACGTCTATCGCGTTTATGGGCTGCACTGGATGCTCAACATCGTAACTGGTGAAGTCGGCGATGCCGCCGCTGTCCTTATCCGCGGCATCGAGGGCATCAGCGGGCCAGGCCGCGTCGCCGCGGCGCTCGGGATTGACGGGTCGTTCAATGGGTGCGAAGCGGCGCCCGTGATGGGACTGTGGTTCGAGGAGCCAGAACGGCCGCGGGGAAAGTCTCGCATCTCCCGGACGGCGCGTATCGGCGTTGACTACGCGGGGGCAATCTGGCCGCTAAGAAGCTGCGCTTCGTGCTCGGATAGCTGCATGAGCGATTTGCGCAGCATAGGGGCGCCAAGGCCGCCACCAGTTGGCTCGGTCAAGAAGTTCGGATAGGGAATACTATTTTTCCGAAGCAGAGCATCACGGAATATTCTGTTTCGCGCCCTCCAGAGGGGGACGATTTGCCAGGATTTTCTCGCCGTGAATGTCATAAACTGCGTAAGATGAGACTTGTTGCGTCTCGCTGCATGTGCGCCGCCGGCGCGGGGCGCAGCCTTCACCGCGGATCAAACCTCATTCAGAGCGATGTGGTCGGCGAGGCTGCACGCTCCCGGTGCGAGGTAGAGAATCATTGCCTTTAACTTTTCCTGAGGGATGAACATGATCGAGAACATGCGCCACTGTATGTTCGATTTCCGCAAAAACGTCTCACGCTAAAGCAAGTGCCGGGACAGGTCCCCGGAAGCTCAGAGCTTGACCGCGCCGTACAGGTTCCCCCGCCTCCTGTCCGAGGCTTACTAGAACATATTGTAGCGCATGCCGTTTTTATGCCGAACGCGCAAGGATAGAGACGATGGCAGGCAGGGAACGAAAAGTCCGCAAATGGTCGGCTGAAGTTACAAGAAACAGCGATGCTTTGGATCTTGAGAAGAATGTTTTTGAGAAAGATGACCCAGCGGAGATCGCGCGGTCACTCGAAAAATCAGCAGAACGTAGCAAGCGGCGCAAAGCGACGCCTTTCCGCGCGGCAATGTCAATGCTTACATTCTATATCAACAGGGCAGGCAAAAACTTGAGTTCGAGCCGAAAGAACAAGCTGGAAGCCGCGAAAACCGAACTCCGTGGAATTTTTGGGGGGAAAGAAAGTTGACGGCCATTGGACGGCCCCGGCCAGTAATTCTCGTGTCGATGATTTGGTGCGCCCACCTTAAAATATTCCCAGAACCCGATGGTGACGTTGTGCGCCCGCGCACGCTGCGCGACGATCAGATTAGCTACTGATCCGACCAACGTGAAATTGCCGGCAAGCGTCGAGGCCATGGCGACGATGAGCCACGCCCGTTGCGGTTCCTGCAAGTCGGCAACGAAGGGCTTTAAGACGAGGACGGCAGGGACATTGCTGACGAGGTTTGACAGCCCAGCCGTGACCGCAGAGGAAGACACCGGCACAGTACAGAGATGAAGGCGCCGCGACCACCGCGATCATGTCCGGAGTTCAGCACGGTCGTCTCGAGACCAGTCACGACAATGAAGAGCCCAACGAACATGACAAGGAGCGGCCAATCGATCTCGCGATAAACCCTGTCGGCCTTTAAGTCGGCGGTTGAACAGCAGCAACGCGCCGCCGATGATCGCTACCTTGGCAACGGGCTGGCCGGCGAAGAACAGGACCACCATTGCGGCCGCCACAAGAACCAACTTGATAACCAGAGGCCCATGGTGACGCGCTGGGCTCACCACAACGGCCGGAAGACGCGAGTCAGGATTGTTCCGTCTCTTCCTGCTGATCCCCATCTTGGAGAGCCGGCGGCTGATCCCGAAGAGAAGCGCGGGCCCGCGAGCGACAAGAATTGGAGTTGTTAGCCTGAAAGCGCTTGACCACCACCGCCCGAATCAGGAAGAGTCCCTGCGGCGAGTTCTTGTTTGCCACGGCCTCAAGCCTGGCACCGTGCTCCTGCGCGAATACCAGGGCCGAGCAGCTTTTAGGCCGGCAATTTGGAAGGCCTGGTGATCTGCAGGATTGGCCACATTTCTCGCCGACCCCCCAAGACCCCGACCAACGGCCGAATGTTAGCCACCCGCTGCCGAGCGCGTGGAGTCGATCATCTGCGTGTTTCCTGTTTCCGGCAATTTTCCGGAACAGATTTTCCCACACCCCGCGCCGCGCCCAGCGCACGAAGGTTTGATGAAGCCGATTTTTTGAATGGTAGAATGAGTGCATAGGCATCTAAGTGCCCGGAGCCTGACCAGCTTCCGCCGCCTCTCCGATACTCGGTCAATATGAAATATAAACGTCGCAAACCGAAACGCCAAGATGCGAGGCGTGAAGATTTATTGGCAAAACGGGGGAAAGGTGCGTCAAAAAGCAACAAACGATTTTACATAGAACGAAAACGCAAGATCATTTCATGATTCGATTCGATCAATTACTGGGGACGGTTCGAGGATCGGCTGCAAATTACAAGTACAGCTCACGGCATGAGCCTCGAATGTTCCCAAGAGCCAATCAATACTTTGCCGCCTCTGGCAAAAAGCTCGGCTCCGCAGGAGGTGCGTCATGCGCATCGTAAGGAGGTTCTTTTACATCTGGGTAATGTCCCCCGTATCGGTCGCCTTCAAAATCATTTGTTGGCGAATGGCGGAGGATGGAGGCTGTAATACCAGCGGCCCTAGATTTTGACCTGTGCCCATTCTCTGGTTCCGATTGAGGTGATGATCTCGGATTTGGCCATCAGATCATTCCAGGCGTTGCAACACGCCTCGAGGATGGCCTCGTAGGTTTCCCAGACGCAGTGGCTGAGCCAGTTGCTGCGCAGGTACTGCCAGATGTTCTCTACCGAGTTCAGCTCCGGCGCGTAGGGCGGAAGCGGCATGAGCACGATATTCTCTGGCACGATGAGTTGTGGCGAACTGTGCCAACCAGCACCGTCGAGGATCAACAGGGCGATGGCGCTGACGCTGACGCATTGGCTGATTTCGGCCAGATGTTTGTTCATGGCCTCGACGCTGACTGTCGGCATGACCAGGGCGGCGCCGGTGCCGCGCGCCGGGCAGACGGCACCAAACAGATAAGCCCAGGTGAACCGTCGGTCGCGCCGGATGCACGGACGCGTGCCGCGCTTGGCCCAGATGCGGGTCAACGTGCCTTGCTGGCCAACGCGGGCTTCATCCTGAAACCAGATTTCGACCGGCCGGCCGGCAAGCTCCTGCGGGATTGCGGTGCGCGCCAACTCAGCGAAGTTTTTTTAAAAGCCTCCTGTGCCGCAAGGTCGCTTTGCGGGTGCACGGGACGCCCCGACATGCTGCTGAAATTCAGCTTCTTCAGCAGCTTGCCGACGCTGCGCTCATGCAGATGAACATTGAATTTGGCGGCGATGCGGTCACGCAAATCAGCACAGCGCCAGCGCACCACGCCATCGGTCTTGAGGTCAGGGCCGTCTTTTACCCACTTCGCCACTTCGCTCCGCTGGGCCTCGGCCAGACGCGGCTGACGCCCAGGCCGGGGCCGGTCCGCCAGCCCCGCCAAGCCATCCGCGTTGTAGCGAATAACCCAGTCGCGCAGCGTCTGCCGGTCCATGCCACCGGCCTGCGCGGCCAACCGCCGCGAATGACCATCCAGCACCATGGCAATGGCCAGAAGGCGCCGCGCCTGCTTGGCGTCAGCCGTCCGCGCCGCCGCCGCCCGCAACCCCGAAATACTCAGATTTTGGTATGTAATCTCGATTGCCGACATGCTGCCCGCTCCGCAAATCAACGACGTGCCGCATTAAGTCACGTTTGCGACGCTTTGGGAATCCCCAGGAGTCAAGTTCTCGGGCGGTTGGTATAATGGGTTACATCGACCATAACACAGTGAGGCCAAGAAGATTGGCGAAAACCACTTTGCTCTATGTAGCGGCCATCACGTGCTCATCGCTCCATTGTCCCATGCCAACCTCTCGCGCTCAGAGCATGAGAACCTTGAATTTGATTGCCCCAAAAGAACATGGATCACACGGATATCGATGCCATCGCGCCCGAGGTGCTTCTCAAATTCAACGAGATGGTGCCGGCCGGCGAACGGAGCCAGGTCATCCAATCGTTGATGCAACGGGCACTCGCCGAGCGTCAGAAACGACTGGAGGCCATTGCCGAGGGCTTCGACCCCGACTTCAGGATCGCGCGCGGCGACGCGGCGGCTTTCGAGACGGCCGTCGCCGACGGGCTCGACAAATAAGTATGGCGATCCAACTCGGCGAAATCTATCGGGTTAACCTGGACCCGACGATCGGCCATCGTACCCCTGTTCTTGTCCCCACGTCCCCGTCCGCCGTTGATCGTGCTGATCCCTTCGGCTGGAAAATCGTCGTCGGTCGTCGCGCGAGGGATTGGCGAGCGCGACGGTGAGGCGTTTTCTGGTCGTCCTAAAACCGGTGTCAATGACGATCCAGGCTTCGATCCGCCCGTGTCGTTCGATGCTAGGCAAAGCCAAAATGCGCCCTTTGAAGGTGCGGTCGTTTGACAAACGCTGTAAATGACGCTTGGCCTCCTTCACATAGGCCTCGGAAAGATCGAGGCCGAGCGCGGGCAGCCGGGGCCAAGTCTGTTTGACGAAATCGAGAAAGCGGCCCGTCCCGCAGCCAACGTCGAGAAGACTCAACCGGCGTTGGTCGCGCCCGGCGAAGACCTCACGGAGCGGCGGCACCGCCTGACGCCGCGTGGCGTTCGCGGCGCCGTTGAAGAGCACTTCGACCTGCGTATCGTACCGCTGGGCTCACTGGTCCGTCATCCAGCCCCCGGACTGGAAATGGAAATTCTGGAGATAGTAGCGGGGCCGCTTCCCGCGCGTCTCCTCAGTCAGTACTTCACTGCGGTCGCCGCTTTCGCGGCGGCGATGGACGGCGGGAAGATCCTCGAAGAAGAGCCGCGAGCGGTGGAGAAGCATTTTCAATGAGCCATCATGATCCGCGGGCAGGGGATAGACGCCCGCTTCGACATTGGCGAGGTCTTGCCGCCAAAGAGCACCCATGTCCGCGAAGAATTGTTTACGGTCCGGAATCGGCGCATCGGTGTGGGGGCGAGGCCGCGCGCTTCCGCTCTCTCGCGCCCGCTGCGCGATCCGGGTCATGGCGAGGCCGTGACCCAGATACCAGGCGATGCGCGGCAGCTGACTCTGCGCCATAGGCGGCGCGCGTGGCGAGGCGGGAGAGGGGACGGTTCATTTGATCCTCGCTTAGGACGATGGGCGCGCCGGTGCAGGACCTGCGCCAAGCATCGCGGATCTCGCCAAGCATCGACGGTCGATCTCAGCATCGAGATAGACGCAGGACAAGGCGCCGTCCAGGGCAGTAATCGGATTTTGGGCGCCGCACTTTTTCATGCCGGCCTTGCCCTCGGCCGCAACGAAGCGGGCCGTCGCTTGCGATGCGCGCGAACAGCATGTCGATGCGAGCTGGGGATGGAGAGCTGGCGATTGGCGTCGGCCTTAGGCTCACATCGACGGTGAAGTCATTGAGCCGCTAACGCCTCGCCAACGTCTAATCACGCAGCGCGAGGCGCGTGCCATGGAAGCATCTGGGTATACCGCAAGCAATCCTTGCACGTTCCTCGATGTTTCAAGCAGTCATCTTCATCATTCGTCTGCTCTGTCACGTTGCGGACCCACGCGAGCCCAACGACCATTTAGGCGTCTCTACCGGGAGAATCATTTTTCGGCTTCAAGAGTCATTCTATTTGCTTGGGATTAGGGACAAAGCATCATCCTCCCTCCACAAGACTCACCGGACGGCTTGCTGGACGGCTTGGGGGATGGAGATCATTTTCGCCACTGCCGGCACGAAATTTGTGTTGAATACAAAGAGCATATAATAGCCCGGCGGAATTTGCTCCGGAGCGGAATTCACGCTCCCAGTGATCGTTGTTCCGCTCTGAGAGAACGCCACAGGGATCAGCCGCTGCTCCGGATTGGATGAATGGGTGGAGGATCCCACGCGAACGAGGTCGACGAAGATGATCTTATCGTTGCTTCCCACAGTCATCGAGAAATTCTGGCCCAAAACCAGCCTCGATGGGGCAGAAACGATCGTTGGGCGCGGAGCCGCGTTCCCGGAGCCGTCTTTCGCCCAGAGATAAGGGGGGTAATAAATTTCCGCATTGAGATTGTTAACCGGGCCTGGTGCCCCACCGCCTCCGGTCAGCACCGACCCGTCCGGAAGGAGCAGCGCCGATGAATGATAAAGACGGGGGATTGCAGCGGATGCGACGAGCCTCCACGCTCCCGAAGGCCCGGCGTACGGATTAAAGATCTCCGCTTGATAGGCGACGTTGGTGAGCTCGTTGGGAACTCCGGAGCCGCCCGTGACGAGGATTTCCCCATCGGGAAGCAGGGTCGCGTTCCCCCAGATGCGATCATAATTCAAATTGGGGACGTCGGTCACCACCGGCGGGGATGTGAGAGCAACGACCTGAGCCCTCTGGCCGGCGCGCACCGTCAACACCTTGAAAGGGGCGAACATCACGGATGGATAATAAAATACCCCTTGGGCTATCCGCGATCCCGTATCCTGCATGGTTCCCGCGCCGCCGGTGGTGATCCTGAATATTTTGCCGCCATTCTCAAGAAGAATCACCGCGCCATCGATACCGACGAAGCCTCTTGGATAAAACCATTCCAGTGCTCCGGGTATCCCGTCGGTAATTGCAATTCCCGGCAGCGCTCTCCAGCCAGATCCGGGATTGAAGACTTCGGGCGTCGGCTCACCCAGGTTCCCCACGTCGCTGGGCGAGGGGCGGCCACCGAGGACCAGCTTGTTGCCGTTGCGCAAAGTGGTGATGGAGGGATACCAACGCGGATAGTTCATCGTCCCCGAGGCAGTCAGCGTATTATTCCCCGGGTTAAAGACATTGACCTTATTGTTCGAGAAGTCACGCACGCCATTGACGGTGAGATCGCCGCCGGTGATCAGCACATCGCTAGTCAGACTTGTCGGGCCAGCAAGGCCTTCCCCGATCAAAGACGCCGCGCTGCAGAAGATGTCCGTCGTTGTCCCATTGGGCAGGATATTATGCGCGTTGGTTCCGTTTCCAAGTTTGGGATCCCAGACGTCATAGATAAATTGCGCTCCTGCCGCACCCGTTTCATCGGTGCCGTAACTCAAGACGCGCCCGTCGGGCAAAAGCGCCATGTGAATGGGCATGATCGGCCAAGGAAACGGGGGGCCAAAAATGCCGAGCGTCGCTACGCTACCTGGGCAACCTCCGCCACCGCAACCACCGCCACCAGCAAGGGGGGCAGCCCCAGGTCTTGCTTGCGGCGCCAAACGCATGGATTGGGAGATTGCCGGGGTTTGACCGAGGACGAGGTTTGGCCTCGCGGGCCCAATGCCCGCGCCCGGGCCGTACCCGTAGTCGACCGGGGCCTTCTTGTCCTTTTCCAGCATGGACATGAACATGCCGAGACCGGGACTCTTTGAAAATACATCTGAAGTAATGATTGCGCCGACGACAATAAGAATGCATAGGCATATTGTCGTGAAACCGCGAGGTGCCGCCCAACCGTGAAAACCAGCCCCCAAAAGAGAATTAATGCGCCGCATGGCCGAACTCCTTATGAAACCGGCAAATATGTTATCAGGCGTGCTTCCACGTCGCTGATGAGCCGATGCATCATTCCACCGGGCGAGCAGCGGCGTCCTGTTTCCGCCACGGACACGGAGGTTAGGCGGGCAGCCTTGTGCCAAACGTGCCGCGAGGCCATATGTAAAAGTTACGAGATAGCTGCCCGGAAATTGGCGGCACAGCGGGGGGCGGCTGGGAATGACCTCCGCCGAGACGATGATCACGATCGCGGCCGATCCCAAACACCTGGGCGCGCGGATCGGCGTGACCTCCGTGCACACCTGGGGATCGGCGCTCGCCCACCATCCGCATGTCCACATGATCGTTCCGGGCGGCGGCATTTCCTTGGACGGCCAGAGGTCGGTATCCTGCCGGCCGGGCTTCTTCCTGCCGGTGCGCGTGCTCTCGCGGCTGTTCCGCCGGCTGTTTCTGGAAAAGCTCGTCGCTACCCATGCCTCCGGGCGCCTGCAATTCTTGCCTCGTCATCGCGAAGGGTGCCGGGGCCGAAGTCAACGCAGGCCTCGTCGAACTGATCAAAGAAGCTTTCGCAATTCGAAACCAGCTCCTCTCGAGATCGCACGACAGCATCGAGGCAATGAGCGGACGCCTCGGAATGAATAAGGGCCGGCTAACCTCCCTCATTCGATTGTCCTATCTGGCGCCTGATATTGTGCGCGCGCTGCTTGAGGGCCGTCAGCCGATCGAGCTCACGCCGGCGCGAACTCTTGCGATTGAGCAAGGACCTGCCGCACGACTGGAGCGAGCAGCGACATGTTCTCGGCTTCGCCGCCTAAACCTCCATCAAAACCCAGGTGAAACGCTCCACATCCGACGACTCGAAAACGGCCTCGAGAGACCCTGCGGCCGTTCGCGCCCCGCACCCAGACATTTGGCGTCTCTGGTTGCCGCCGATGCGTTCGCCGGAGCGCTAACGCGCGGAAGTATCGGGACTATTCCGGAGACCATAAAAATCGAAAATACGCAGCGATTTCATTTGGCACATTTTGTCTCCGCCGACGCAACCAGAGACGAAAAATGCCCCAGGTTCTTGTCCGAACGGCCGCCGGGTCTCTAGGCCCGTTTTTGATCCGTCACATGTCGAGCATTGTGCTGGATTGGCTCGGCGTCAGGCAGGCGCAAATCCGAGGAGCCGCCGCTGCTCCTGCCAATCGTGCGGCAAAGTCCTGGAGAGCATGACGAGCCGTGTGGGCGTCAGCTCGATGGGCTGCAACGATCCGCCTCCGTCCAGCACCCGCTGCAGATGAGGTCTGAACTTTGCAGAAACGGCCTTCTTAAGCTTGCCGAAGCGAACCGGCTTCTTCAATGGCTGAAGGTCTTCCATATTCAACCGGACGAGACCGGTTCCAGCGGAAGCACCTTTGCGTCCATCGGCAATTCAAGACATAGGCAGAGGCTGCAATCATGGTGCTCGCTACCCCAGCTCACATTAACTTCGAAGCCGGAAGATACGGCTCGGTCTCCAAGTTTAAGGCAGACAGCTTCGCTTTGAGCAGCCGGCGAAGGTCGAGCGATTGTGCGAGCACCATCCGGAGATCAAGACCCTCCATGAGAATGATGCTCTTGTCCGGATTTTGCTTCACGAGTGGGACGACATGCTCCGACCAACCGTTGATCGAAAGAAACAATCCCATTGTCTGCTTCCCCGACCGCGCGATTTGACCATATAGCCCGTCAAGTTCACGAACGGCTGTCATACCAATTCCGGTTAATTAATTCGGAGCGATTGGATTTGGCCACCAATGGAATCCGGTTCGGCTTTGGATTTGTTCGCGCTGCTCGGCGAGGGCGATACACTGGGCGGCGATTTTCTCGTCGAGCTCTGCGATGGTTGCGATGTGCTGGTTGACGATCGGCTCGTCGACAAGCGCCCAAAGAGTTTCGGCGGGCTGCAGCTCCGGGGTGTAGGGTGGCAGATAAATGAGGCGAATGCCATCGGGGATTTTGAGATTAGCTGGCCCATGCCACCCCGCATTGTCGAGCACGAGAAGGACGATGCGGCTCAAGCCTGCTTCGGCTTCGCGGGCGAAGGTTGCAAGCAGCGCCTCGAAAAATTCCTTCGACACTCCGTTGGAAACATACCAGAAGGTTTCGCCTGTCGCCGGTGAGACAAACGCCGTGACATAGAGCCAATCGAACCGGTGATGGCCATGCGCGATTGGACGTTCGCCGATCGGCGCCCACACGCGGCGCGTGACGGGCTTCAGGCCAATGCGGTGCTCGTCCGTGGCGAAGACCTCGACCGGCTTGCCGGGGTGCTTTGCCGCCTCTTCGGCGAGGGCATCCGCGAGCTTTTTTTAAATGCCGCCGCCTCTTCGGGCGAAGCCGATTTGGGGTTCTTTGGACGTGGTGTCTGGATCGACCAGCCGATCACCTTCAACGCTTCCCAGCCCCGCTGCGGCGCGACCGATGTGAGGCCGAGTTCGCTTGCCATCCAAGCTGCCACCTTGCTGCTCGACCACAATCCGCCATCGGCCGGAGGCTCGCGAAGCCGGTCACGCAGCCTCGCCAGAAGCTCGGGTTTCAGGATCGTTGCCGGTGCGCCGTTGCGGCGGCGTAGATCGCCGAGAGCCTCGGGTCCTTCGGCATTGTAGCGGGCAAGCAATTGTTCGATCCATCGCTCGCCGAAAGCTGTTGTTGCCGATACTTGCGAAACAGTGTGACCCCGCGCCAAAAGCCAGATCACCTGGAAATGCCGCGAGGCCGTGACGTCCTGACATCCCACAAACCGCTCTTCCAACTCCTCGACACTCAAATGATCGCAGACCGTCGCCATGTGCCAATCCTCCAACTCATGGCGCTTAAACCTATCTGCTTCGCAAGCCCGTGTGAATCCCCTTCAACATCGAGTCAATCAGCCGGAAATCGTATCAGTCGTTCCCGCCAGCGGCATTCAAGAATGTAATGCCAACCCTCAAGCTCGAATGCGCCGTCAATTTGCTCGCCACCCGCATTGCGTTGAAACGACCGGGACGACCGCGATCCCATGGGCTACGAACAGCCGATGCAGTACATCTTGCAGCAGATAGCCTCGTTCTTGAGGCTCGCCATGGGTGGAGAGGGGGTCAAACTGCGCTAAGAGAAGTGCGCTTTCCTTTCGTAGTATGCCTTCACGTTCTTTCTGTTGTCGTTCCGAGCGCTCCCGAACAGCGCGCTCCACTTCAGCCTTCTCGCGAGCGTCCGCTTCCGCTAATGCACCTCTCAGTTCCCGCGCCTTTTGCACCACCGCCCGTGCTTTGTATTCATCCTGCGCAAGATCATAAGCATTCCAGCTAGCGGCAATGTCGATAAGCTTGCGGATCGTGGAGCTGTCATTCCCATCACGAGCCAGCTCTTCAAGTATCAGGGCCCCCGCCTGCCGCTTCGTAAGCGTCTCACCCGTCGTGGCATCTTTTCCTTTGAGAAATCGCTTGATAAGCACGTCAGGAATTCCGGCAGGTCGCAGAATCCGATCCGCCGCAATCCGTTTCACATTGACGAGCGTGGCCATTACTTCCAAAGCGAGCTTACGCGCGTCAACACCTGAAGTTTCGAAGGTGTCGTCATCCATCGTTGGAAACCTGTTCCGGAAACAGCCCCGGCATCCAGCGCGAGGCGAGAATGGCTGGGAATGCAAGATGCAGCGGATCGCGCGGTCCTTTCGAAACCAGGACACCCCGCTCGATTAGCGCCGACGCCTCCCGTGAACTTGGCATCCAGCGGGAATATCCTAATTGCCCGGGCTTAATGTCCTGCGGGTGGTACCCAGCCGTGGCGCCCAGGCGTGATTTTACATCTGTCCACACCTCGCGACACCCGTGCTCGCATACAATCTCACGCGCGTCTTGAACATCACGGGGCCTGAGCAGGATTATAGAGCAGCGCGGGTCTAAATTAGGCCCCCGATGGGAATGATGCGCCTCAGCCCCGGCCCCGGTCCCCATATCGGAGTGGCCCCTCCTCGGCCGGTACAATTATCATTCCGATTGGCCAGAGAGCCAGTCCAGCCAGTTTCACGTGCGCCCAGGCAAAAGGAATGCCGATGACGGTAACGGCAAGGATAAGTGCTGTGATGAGATGGCCGAGTGCTAGCCACCAGCCGGCGAGCACGAGCCACACGAGATTGCCGACAACGCCGAGCGGTCCGGTGCCGATATCCTCACGGCCGAAATAGACGGCGCGCGACACCACCTTCTGACCGAAGGGGAGCAGCGTGTAGGTCGCGATGTTAAATGCGGCCCGCGTCCACGGCAGCCCGATGATAGTGATCGCCATGAAGATCGCGGCGATCACCCAGCCGGCTGCCATCCATAGGCCGCCGAAAAGGATCCACAGAAGGTTGAGCAAAAAGGAGAAGGCGGACATGGCATTCCTTCGCGACTTGGGGACGATGGGCCTTTCCTGGGCGCTCTCATGACGATTCGGCACGGCTCAGAAATGGATACTGAGGTGCCCGTCCGCCAGCTTTCAGTCCCGCTCGCACCGGCGGCCGCATCGACGTGAGGTGTTCGATTGTCACGAATTCGCCGAAAAGCCATGGGAGAGGTACGTCTTGATGCGAACAAAATCGGCATTGTCCGGCGCGCGACGCGCCGATGTCACCGGCTTTGGTGTGCCATACAGGCACGAAGTTCCCCAACGAATAAGTACGTTCGATGATTGGGATCGTCCTCGTTACCCATGGCCGTCTCGCGGCGGAGTTTCGCGCCGCGTTGGAACATGTGGTCGGTCCGCAAAAGCAGATCGAGTCGACGCTGTAAGAGGCCACTCGACATCCCGCGGCGTATCGTCATAAAATCTCCGGCATGTTCAACCTCTCCCAGGCGTGTCGCAATAAACTCGCGAAATTGTACCGCCGTGGCCGGGCACCTGTCTTCGGCCTGGCTGCGTCCAGCACGTGAAAGCTCCAGTTGAGATCAGTTCAGCGTATCAAGGGGCGGAATTCTAGCCCGCATCCGCCCTCAAGAGATACGCGGACCGGGCGCCCAGCCCCGAAGATGACGGGCAGCGGGCTCGCCAGCGCCTTGATATGGCCGGGCGAGTTGTTCAATGCCGGAATGTAGCCCAGCTCGCCGCCGCCATCCCTGCGCCCGCGTGATCGGCGGCGGGTTCCATTTGCCGGTAAGCGCATCAGACTTCGGAGCGTAGAGGAGTATGGTCAGATTGAATGCACCTTTCGGAGAGGAAAGCCAGTTGGCCACCTTGTCCTCGCCCGGGTTCTCGTTCTGGAAATAGAGGTCGAGCGATCCGTCGGCATTGTATTTGAAGGGCATCCAGCTGCTGACCGCAAACCGATTGAAAGTGTTCGGGACTTGGTAGCCCTCAGTGTCATAAAGCGTGACCGACCAGAATGCATTCACGGGCGGCACGGGCGCCTTGTCAAAGTGGAGCGTGTACTTGTTCGCGCCGTCGAGCGGCTTGCCGGTTTCGTCGCCAAGATTGAGCGGATAGATGGCGTCTCCAGGCAAATTCGCTCCCAGGCCCACTTGCG
>CAVQHH010000027.1:0-5638 GCA_963712225.1 uncultured Alphaproteobacteria bacterium | reverse complement strand
TAAGTTGCGCGCGGGTTTTGTTTTGGACCAGGTCAAAATGGCGGATCGCGCGCGCGAAAAGGTGCGCGACCTTTCCGGCGGCCAAATGCGCCGGGTAGAAATCGCCCGGGCGTTGCTGCATAGCCCGCGCATGCTGCTGCTTGATGAGCCGACCGCCGGCCTCGATATCAACGCCCGCGCGGACATCCTCAAGCATGTGCGGGGCCTTGTCGCGAGCGAGGGCATTGGCGTGCTTTGGGCAACGCATCTGATCGACGAGATCGACCCCGGCGACGATGTCGTCGTCCTGCATGAGGGCAAGATTTTCGATCACGGCAATGCCTCCGAAATCGCCGCCCGCGCGGGCGCGGCCGGCATACGCCCCGCGTTCGCCGCATTGACCGGTGCCGCCGGTCTCGAGGGGGAGCCGAAATGACTGGATCGACCGCCTCTTCCACTCCCGACGCCCAGGTTCTCGGTCTCGCCCAATATGCGATTTGCCTGAAAGGCATCGTCTGGCGCGAGGGTTTGCGGTACTGGCACCAGCGGGAACGCTTTGTCTCGGCGCTGGTGCGCCCGCTCGTGTGGCTATTCATCTTCGCGGCGGGTTTTCGTTCCGTGCTGGGCGTATCGATCATTCCGCCCTATGACACCTATGTGCTCTATGAGGTCTATATCACGCCGGGGCTCATCGCGATGATCGAGCTTTTCAGCGGCATGCAGTCCTCGCTCTCCATGGTCTACGACCGCGAAATGGGAAACATGCGCACGCTGCTCGTAAGCCCGTTCCCGCGCTGGTTTCTTTTGACTTCCAAGCTCGCCGCCGGCACCGCCGTGTCGCTCGCCCAAGTCTATGCGTTTCTCCTCGTCGCTTATTTCTGGGAGATCGAGCCGCCTACGCCTTGGGGCTACCTGACCGTGCTTCCGGCACTCGTTCTCGCGGGCCTCATGCTGGGCGCGCTCGGCATGCTCTTGTCGTCGCTGATCAAGCAATTGGAAAATTTCGCGGGGGTCATGAATTTCGTCATCTTCCCGATGTTTTTCGCATCCTCGGCGCTCTATCCTTTGTGGCGGGTCAAGGAAGGCAGCCCGTGGCTCGGCACACTATGCGAATTCAACCCGTTCACCCATGCGGTCGAGCTGATCCGCTTCGCTTTATACGAAAAGATAAATTTCCTCGCCTTGGCGGTGGTGCTCGGGACGACAATCGCCTTTCTCGGCGCGGCGATCGCCGCCTACGATCCCTCGCGCGGGATGCTTCCACGGCGCTAGGGACCGTAGGCGTAACTTATTTCTTCCTACCATCGGCGCCGAACTGCACGAGATAGGCGACAAGATCATCCCGGTCGCCTTCTTTCGGGAGACCGGCGAAAATCATTTTCGTGCCGGGAATCTTGGCTTTCGGATTGGCGAGATACTCCTTGAGTGTCGCCTCGTCCCAGGTGAGTCCGGACTCTTTGTTCGCATCGGAATAATTATAATTCGGCACGGAGCCTGTCTTGCGCCCGATCAGGCCGTTCAACTCAGGTCCGACGAAGTTTTTGGCGCCTTCGCCGATCTGGTGGCAGACCTTGCACTTTTGCGTGAAGATTTTCTCGCCAGCGGCGGCATCGCCCGCCAATGCCCCCGCGGCGGAACCGGCCCAAGCGGCCGTGGCGACAAGGCAGACATATTTACGCTTCATATCCGGTTTCCTTCCCTTTGCGTGCGAGGTGCATTCGATCGCGGTCTCGCCCATGGCTCGCTGCGATGGCGGACGACCCCCATTAGGCTCGCGCCACAAAACATGTATCCTGAAACGATGGCAAATGACAACCCGGGCTTGGCAGGAAGCCTCTCGCCGCGCCGCGGCTCGAGGCTTGCCGGTCGTTGGCGCGCCCTCCCTGGCTACCTTGGCCGGGCGGCACTTTACCTCATGCTGGCGGCCCTTTTCAATTGTGAAGCCGAAGCCGCCGACAAGCTCCGTCTCGCGCTGCAAAAAACGGGAACCTTTGCCTGGGAACTTGCAATCATCAGTGAGCGCGGGCTGGACAGGAAAGCCGGTCTCGACATCGAGGTTACAGAGCTCGCCTCGCCCGAAGCCGCGAAGATCGCTTTGATGGGGGGCGCGGCCGACATGATCCTCGGCGATTGGCTGTGGGTCGCGCGGCAAAGAAATCTAGGCCGCCGGCTTGTCTTCGCGCCCTATTCGACCGCGCTCGGAGCGATCATGGTTCCGGCGGCCTCGCCCATCGAGGATCTCGCCGGCTTGAAAGGCAAAAAAATCGCGGTCGCGGGCGGTCCCCTGGACAAGAGCTGGCTATTGCTCCAGGCGCTCGCGCGCAAAGTCGGATCTGGACATCGCGTCGCAGGCGAACATTATTTATGGCGCCCCAACTCTGCTCTATCAGAAGGCCGCGAATGGTGAGGCGGATGCCACCTTAAACTATTGGAATTTCTGCGTGGCGCTCGAATCGCGCGGGTTCCGGCGGCTCATCGGCATGGACGAGGTGGAGCGCCGCCTCGGCGCCAAGGGACCGGTCGCCATGGTCGGCTATGTCTTCGACGAAGGCTTCGCGCGAACCCATGCGGACGCGCTCTCGCGGTTTTTCAATATCGCGGCCGAGGTCAAGGAAATTCTCGCCCATTCCGGCGCGGACTGGGAGAAGATCGCGCGGCGGATCGGGATCGGCGGGGAAGCGGAGCTCGCCCTGTACCGGCAAACCTATATAGATGGCATCCCGCGCCGCCCGGTCGCCGAGGAAGCCGCCGACGCGCGCGCGCTTTATCGCATCCTCGCAAAAATCGGAGGCCCGGACCTTGTGGGCAACGCAAAGGAACTCGACGTGGGGACTTTCTATCAAAACATGGAAATCGGGCCCCAGGAACACTAATCGCCTGCTTTTCAGACTGGCGCCGCTGTTCTTGCTGGGTCTTGTGTGGCAATTGGGTTCAAGTATCGCCGCGACCGGCGCGCTGCCCACGCCGCTTGCGGTTCTGTCGGTTATTGGCACCGAGGCGTGGTCGGGCGCGTTATTCGTCAACTTTGCGGCAACGCTTGCCCGTGTCGCGGCGGCTTTCGTGCTGGCGATGGCTCTCGGCACGGCGCTTGGCGTGGCCATGGGCCGCAACAAGTCGATCGACCGCCTCTGCGATCCCTTGCTTATCGTGCTCTTGAACCTGCCGGCGCTGGTCGTCATCGTGCTCGCCTATATCTGGGTTGGACTGAACGAGGCTGCGGCGATCGCGGCCGTGGTTCTAAATAAATTGCCGAATACGGCGGTGACTTTACGTGAAGGCACCCGCGCGCTCGACGAAAGCCTCGACGAAATGGCGCGCGTGTTCAACCTGCGGCTTGGCGCGAAAGTAAGACATGTTGTCTTGCCGCAACTTGCACCCTATCTCGCGGCGGCGACGCGGTCCGGACTGTCGCTGGTGTGGAAGATCGTCCTCGTCGTCGAATTGCTCGGCCGCTCGAACGGCGTCGGCTTCGAGATCGGCATTGCGTTTCAGCTGTTCGACGTGACGCGGCTCTTGGCCTATGCGCTTCCCTTTGTCGGCCTCATGCTGGCGATTGAAACTTTCGTCGTGCAACCGGTCGAGCGGCATGTCTCGCGCTGGCGGCCGCCGCATGGAGCTTGAAGTTTCCATCGCACGCAAGACGCTCCGGACTGCTTCTGGGCAAACGCGCGTGGTCCTGCATGATGTGGGCTTCAGCTTGCGAAAGGGAGAAATCTGCGCGCTGCTGGGGCCGTCCGGCTGCGGCAAGACAACCTTGTTGCAACTCATATCGGGGCTTGACAACGATTTCGAAGGCCGGATCGTCTTGCGTTCGCCGCATAGGATCGGCATGGTTTTCCAGGAACCCCGGTTGTTGCCATGGCGTAGCGTCGCGCAGAACCTGCGTCTTTGTGGATCGTCGAGCGAGAACGATCTCGCCGAGATCGCCGCGGCGCTCCATCTTTCGCAGCATCTCGATCATTTTCCAGGGGAATTGTCGCTCGGTCTCGCCCGGCGTGTTGCTATCGCACGCGCGTTCGCGGTCAAGCCCGATCTTCTCCTCCTCGACGAGCCCTTCGTCTCACTCGATGCCGCCCTCGCGGCACAGCTGCGCGAGGAGCTTTTGGCGCTCGCCCTAAATCGCGAGGCGACCACCCTCATCGTCACCCATGACGTCGAGGAGGCGATCTCGCTCGCCGACCGGATCATCGTTTTGTCAGCGGCGCCGGGACGCATCCTCGCCGACCGGACCATCGAGGCGCCGCGCCAGGTGCTGACGGAAGGCCGCGCGGCCAAGATTAAGAACGATATTCTGTCACTTATCGCGAAGACTGTTCATTGTTAAGGTGTTTTCGCCATGCCCTATGATCAAGGTGTATTCAAAAACCAGTTTCCACTCGTAAAGTTCTTTATCTACCACCTGATCTACTCTCAAGTCGTTCGTGACAGCTACCGAGAGAGCCAGTTACAAAATGAATTTTGGACTCTGACGATTGATGCTCATTTGCTTCGTGCGACGATCAATTGGTGCATGGTATTTGGTAGTGAAAACGAGCCAACGCACTGGACGCGTTTGGTAAAGCAATCAGAAAGCCTTGCTCGAGCCTTCCGTGCAGAGCTGTTCGAAACGACTGGTTTGGACAAAGAACACTGGCACCAATACTGGAAGAGCATGACCAAGTTTCGAAACAAATATGCAGCGCACCGTGAATTAGAAAAATTCTTTGACCCAGTGCCAAACTTTGATACCGCGCTCGCCGTTGCGTATCACTACGACAGGTGGGTGAGGAACATCATCTCTCCCGATATCTGCGACGAACCTTCCCTTGAGCGGTTCGCCACATCTTTGCAGCACTCGGTCTCGCCGTTGGTAAACAAGCTTCTCGAAGTCACAAAAGAACCCCTATGACGGGAATGTTTGGTGGAATCCCGATGCGGCGATTATCAAGACATTCGAACGCGACGGGTTTTGAAACGGTGACCCCGTGAACGCGGAAATGAACGAGGCGAGAGAAGCGCTGGAACGCGTGTTCGGCTTTGCCAGCTTCCGGCCAGGCCAGCAGGAAATTCTCGAAGCCGTGTTCGCGGGCGAAAATATTCTCGCGGTCATGCCGACGGGATCGGGCAAATCGCTTGGCTATCAATTGCCCGCGATCGTGCGCCCGGGGCTCACCATCGTCGTCTCGCCGCTGATCGCCTTGATGCGCGATCAGCTCTAACGGCATGACGGCGCGGGACAAATCAGGACAAATAATTGTTGATTATCCCGCGCCATCCCCTTGCGTGTCGCCAAATGTCCGCTATTGTCTAGGACAAAGGGTAACACGCCAAGACGCGGCTTTTGGTTACCCGTGGCGCTACCCCGGAGGAAATCATGGCAAAGCCGCTCACCATCAAGGCGCTGGAGAATTTGAAGCCGGCCGGCCGCCGGCGTGAGGTTTCCGACGGCGGCGTTCCAGGGCTCTACCTCGTCATTCAGCCGAGCGGCAAACAGAGCTGGGCCTATCGCTATCGCTTCAACGGGCGCCCCCGCAAATGGACGATTGGCCCAAACCCAGCCATCGACTTGAAGACCGCGCGAGAGCTTGCCCGCGAAGCCCTTCGGAAGGTCGCCGCGGGCGCCGATCCTTGCACTGAGAAAAAGGCCGCCAAAACCGCCACGCTTATCCCGACTGGCCTG
>CAVQHH010000026.1:0-70502 GCA_963712225.1 uncultured Alphaproteobacteria bacterium | reverse complement strand
ATCGTGTCCGAGGTTCGCTCGTCAACTGAAGCTCGAAGAGCCGGCCCGAGGGTGACCATCAAGGTGGGGACAAACCCTGGGCGGTTCGAGTTTTTCAGGATGCCGTGTGGTTGATCTGAATGATTGCCGGCGTCAAGATGACCGCGAAAAGCACGGGGAGAAAAAACAATATCATCGGTACCGTCAATTTGGGCGGCAATGCTGCAGCCTTTTTTTCGGCGAGCATCATACGATGGTCGCGGCTTTCCTGGGCAACGATCCGCAAGGCGGTGCCAAGAGGGGTGCCGTAACGTTCGGCCTGAATGAGAACGGTCGTGATCTGCCTTACCGAGTTTATCCCGGTCCTAAGTCCGAGGTTTTCATAGGCCGAGCGCCGGTCTGGAAGATACGACAGTTCCGCCGTCGTTAGCGTCAATTCCTCGGCAAGCGGTACCGACTGGGTGCCGATCTCCTGCGCGACCTTACGAAAGGCATGTTCGATCGACATGCCGGACTCGACGCAGATGAGCAACAGATCCATGGCGTCGGGAAAGGCGCGGCCCATCGAATGCTGCCGTTTGCCGATCGTGTTCTTGAGGTAGAGTTCGGGCATTTTCAGGCCGGTATAGGTGGCCAAGACGATGATGCCTACCTTCAAGGTGACAGCCAGCGCGAAGCGGGTCACGACAAAAGTATAGAAGGCGGAAATCGCAAGGCTTAGGACCGGTGTAACCAGCCGGAAGAACAGAAACGCCACTTCCGCCTGGGGGCCGCGAAAGCCGGCCATCGCCATCTGCGTTTTTGCTCGATCAGTGCCTAGCCATTTCGATAGACTGAAGCGCTCAACAATTTGTTTCATATAGGCTTTCGGGGCCTGACGGAGGCTAAGCTTGCTCTTATCGGCGATCAGCCGCTCGCGCGCGCGCGCGCGTATACGCTCCCGTTCCGTCGCAACGGATTTCATGCGCTGGCTCAGAGTGTCAGACTCGATCAGCGGCATGGCGACGGTCAGAATCGTCAGCATCGTTGCGATCGCGACAAGTGTGCTCAGCAGAAAATGCGGATCGGTCAGCTTGAAGTAAATCAGGTCGAGCATTTGCGCCACGCGTGCGGGAGGGTCTCATTCTTGGCGGATCTGGGACAGATGCGCTGAAGCAAATTGGGCAATGGCTGGGCGCCAGCGCCGCCAACCTAAATGTCGAAATTGATCATCTTTTTCATAACGAATATTCCGATGCCCATCCACACGGCGCAGGCGCCCAGGACGAGTTCGCCGGTCTGCGTTGTCCACAACAGTTCTATATATTTCGGGCTCGTGATATAGGTCATGACGGCCACGAGGGGAGGCAGGCAGCCGATAATGGAGGCGGAGGCTTTCGCTTCACCCGACATCGCTTTGATTTTTCCTTTCATTTTTTTTCGCTCCCGCAGCACGGCCGATAGATTGGCCAGGGCTTCGGCGAGATTGCCGCCAGCTTTTTGCTGAATATTTATAACGATCGCGAAGAAGCTCGCCTCCGCGATCGGGACGCGCTCGACGATTTGCTCGACTGCCTCGGCGGTTGAAAAGCCCATGGCCTGTGCCTCTACGATCTGGCGGAATTCGCTCCGGACCGGCTCGGCCGATTCCGTCGCGATAACCCGAAGACAATCGCCGAGCGGCAGTCCGGCCTTGACGCCCCGGATAATAATGTCGACCGCATTGGGAAATTCATCGACGAATTTCTTCAACCGGCGCTTGCGCAAGAAGTTAAGAATCCATGCCGGAACACCGAAACCTCCGACGCCCATGGCAGCCACGATCACGATCGGGTGGGCTCTGACAAGCCAAATTAGCGCGCCGAAAAATGCCGCCGAGGCGAGCGAAGCGCCGATATATTTGTTGCGAGTCCAGGAGAACCCGGCCTGAGCGATTCGCGTCTCCAACGATTGCTTCTTCCGTTTGCCGCGTAGTTCGAGCTCCTTGATGCTTTCGGTTATTTGTTTGCGGCGGCTTGCGGCGTCGGGCTGGCGCTCGGCGCCTCGCTTCGCCGCCGCCGGCCGCAACGCGGCCTGGCGCTTTTCGGCGCTTATGTCTCCCGAAAGGTAGGGATAGACAAAAACGTGAAGGATGCCCCCGGCCGTGACCATCGTAAGGCCCATGATGATCCACACGTGCATGTTCATGCCATAGCCTCCTGTTCTTGCTGGCTACCGGACAGCGTCATTGAGTTCGGAAGCATCGAGTGCCCGCGCCAAACGTGCCTCCTCGTTGTAGTAGCGGGCCTTTTCCCAAAACCGTGGGCGCCCAATCCCCGTCGAGCGGTGGCGGCCTTTCAGGCGGCCCGAGGCGTCTTCTCCGGTGACCTCATAGACCATTAGATCCTGCATCGTGACGACGTCTCCCTCGAAGCCCATGATTTCGGTGATATGAGTGATCCGGCGTGACCCATCGCGAAGCCTTGCCGCCTGGATGATGACATCGATAGAGGAAACGACCATTTCGCGAATGGTCTTCGCAGGCAGCGCGAAGCCGCCCATGGTAATCATGGATTCGAGGCGGCTTAGCGCCTCGCGCGGCGAATTGGCGTGCAAGGTGCCCATCGAACCGTCGTGACCGGTGTTCATCGCCTGCAACAGGTCGAAAGCCTCCGGACCGCGGACCTCGCCGACGATGATCCGTTCGGGCCGCATGCGCAGGCAGTTCTTGACGAGAGCGCGCATTGTAATCTCGCCGCTGCCTTCGATGTTCGGCGGCCTCGTTTCGAGGCGGACCACATGCGGTTGCTGCAATTGGAGTTCGGCCGCATCCTCGCAGGTAATCACGCGTTCGTCGGTATCGATGTAATTGGTCATGCAGTTGAGAAGAGTTGTCTTTCCCGAGCCCGTCCCACCAGAAATCAAGACATTGCAGCGCACCCGTCCGATGATTTTGAGAATCTCGCCGCCTTCCGGCGAGATGGTGCCGATACGGATCAGCTGATCCAGGGTCAGCTTGTCCTTTCTGAACTTGCGGATGGTAAGAACAGGCCCGTCAATCGCCAGCGGTGGAGCGATCACATTGACGCGCGAGCCGTCGACAAGACGCGCGTCACAGATTGGCGAAGCGTCGTCGACCCGGCGCCCCACCTGACTGACGATACGCTGACAAACGTTCATCAATTGCGCGTTGTCGCGAAAGCGGATGTTGGTCAATTGGATCTTGCCGCCGACCTCGATGAAGGTGCGGGTGGCGCCGTTCACCATGATGTCGGCAATGTCGTCGCGGCCAAGAAGAGGTTCGAGGGGCCCGTAGCCGAGAACATCATTGCAGATATCGTCAATCAGATCTTCCTGTTCGCCGGTCGACACGGCGACGTTCTTAATCGCGACGATTTCGTGGACGATGTCGCGGATTTCCTCGCGTGCGTTTTCCGCGTCGAGGCGCGACAATTGCGACAGGTCGATCGCCTCGACAAGCGCACCGAAGATCATGCTTTTGGTAACGTAATATTCGTCGGAGCGCTGCGCCTCCAAGGCCGGTAGCGACGCTGGCAGGGCGCTCTGAATAGCCGAAATGCCGATCGGCTTTGTAGCCACGGCAGGAGTTACCGTGACTCTGGGGCTTTTGTCGCTGGCTTCGGAGACTAAACGCTTGCCGAAATTAATCATAATAGACCTCTTAACGGCACTGTCTCCGCGTGCCGGTCCGCCGCCCAACCGCGTGCGCCGCGATCGCGGTCATCAGTGGTTTGGACTTGCACCGCGCAAGGCACCGGGATTGGCTTTGGACCCCTGCTTCCGGCCGAACCACATTATCAAAGGATCGAGAAGGTTCCGTTTCGCTTTACCCATTTCGTTCCGTCCGGTAATTTTTCGCGCAAGATCCCTGATCATTTCCGCGAGTATACCGGCCGCCTCGACTTCGGCAATCATCTGCCCATTGTTGGCGGCCGGCCCAAAGAGCTTTGGCTGGAAAGGAATGATTCCGGCAGGCACGAGATCGACCGCCTTGGCGAAATCGTTGACGCTGATCTCCGGCCGTTTCGGAATTCCCACGCAGTTCATAATGAGCTTTGGATGCCCGTCATGCGCGCGCGCCGAGCGCAGCATGTCCAGCATGTTTTTTGTATTGCGCAGATTCGCGAGATCGGGCGCTGCGACAATCACGATTTCATCGGCATTGACGAGCATGCGTCTTGCCCACGCGGTCCAAATGTGTGGAATATCCAAAATGACGCAGGGCGTGGTGGCGCGCAAAATATCGATCAGCGAGTTGAAGGCGGTTTCCGAAAAGTCATACATCCGATCGAGCGTCGCGGGAGCAGCTAGAATGCTCAACTTTTCACCGCATTTCGTTAAGAGCCGGTCGACAAGATTTTCGTCGATCCGGTCGGGCGCAAATATGGCTTCGGCGATGCCCTGCGGCGGATCTTGATTGAAGTCGAGCCCCGCTGTACCGAACCCCAAATCCATATCGACGATGACGGTTTGGGTATCGAGGTCCCGTGCGATCGAGAAGCCGATGTTATGCGCGATCGAGGATGCGCCGATCCCGCCCTTTGCACCGGTAATGGCGATGATCTTGCCGATGGGCTTTGCTCCCGCGCTTGTATAAAGATGCGAGATGGCATGGATGAATTCGAGGACATCGAAAGGCGCGACGAGATATTCGCTGATGCCGCGCGCGATAAGCTCGCGGTAAAGAAGGATGTCGTTGGTGCGCCCGGCGACGACCACCTTGGTGCCGGAATCGCAGAATTCGGCAAGGGCATCGATGTGCGAGATGAGTTCGCCGCGGCCGGCGGCGGAATTGAGGACAACGACATTCGGCGTTGGAGCGTCGCGGTAGGCCTCGATCGCGGCGAGCGCACCGCCCAAGTGCACGCTCACATGCGCCCTCTCCATCCGGCGATCGGTTGCGGCCGCCTGGATGATCCGCGCGGTTTCCGGCGATTTGCAGAAAGCTTGCAGGGAGATGCGCGGCACTGGGGCAATTTGCGCGAGTTCGAAGTCGGCCGGGCCTTTCATCAGTACCCTCCGACGGTGCTGATCGAGGAGTTATGCAATGTCCATATCGTGCCGGGATCCACGCCCTTTGGTGGTTGGGGGAGCATAAAATTGCGAAGGCTTTCGATGGCGCGGGTACGTATCACGGTGTCCGGCGGCGTTTCCCCTTGCGGCGCCACGAGATCGCGCGGATCGGCGACCTGCGCGGCGAACGAGGTTTGATAGGCGCAACCGAAGTTCCAGTAGGGCTTGTTGCTCCAGTCCTCGACGGCGCCGCTTCCAAGAGCAAGGTCCCTTGGCCATTGGCCGCACTGGTCCGCGACGCTTGCCTTGAGGCCAAGAAAGCTCAAACGAACCGGGGCGACGGGATTGGGACCCGCCGGATAGGGCGCTACAATTATACGCGCATGCGCGCCCGCGCTATAAAGAGCGTTGCGGACCGGCTGCACGGGGGGTGTGGCCCTGGGGAAAGCCGGAGGCATGATGGTGATGGGTCCGCGGCCGAATTTGCGATAGAGGCCGGCGAATTCACGCAGCTGCGCCGCGGAACGGCGATCGAACCGGCCGGTCTCTGGCTCGACAAGGATTTCCAGCGTGCGAGGTCTCTCGGCAAGCACGATCGGGTGCCGGACGCGGTAATCGTCCTGGGGAATCGAGGATACGACCATGCGCTCGGTCGTGCCACAACCGGCGAGCGGAAGCAGCAAGCACAGGGGAAGAAGATTTCGCGCCAAAGTAAGTGTTGGGCAAGCCAATTTTCGGGTGGTGCGCGCGGAGTGGATCATGACGGACATTGGATGCTGAGCTTTCTCGATTCGGTTGCCTTGGCCTTAATCCTGGATGAAGCCGACCGGCCCCTTGTAATCCTTGATGGCCTCCGGATTGCCGGGCGAGGCGTAGAGCTGATTGACTTGCCCGAGCAGCCAGGTTTGCGGATCGCTCGCGTCGGCGAAGCCATCCGTTGGTTGAGCGATTTCGCCAGGTTTCACCGGTTTGACGATGTAGGGCGTGACAATGATCATGAGTTCGGTTTCATTCTTCTGGTAATCGCGCGAGCGAAACAGCGCGCCGAGAATTGGCAGATCGAGGAGGCCCGGAAGACCGTTGATGTCTTGCTTTGAGATCGTCTGGAGAAGTCCCGCGGAGGCGACAGATCCGCCTGAAGGGATCTCCACCGTCGTCTCGTTCTTGCGGGTGAGCAATCCTGGGACAGGCGTGCCAAAGACGGTTTGTCCGGTTTGCGGATCTAATTCCGTCACTTCCGTAGCAAGACGAAGCAAGATGCGGCCCTCGGCCAAAACCACGGGCGAGAATCCCAAAGTGACGCCATAAGGCTGGAAGATGACGCCGCCGCCGGTGCAACCTGAGTTTTGTGCGCAGATCGACGGACCCGGAATTGGTATTTCGCCGCCGACGGCGAGTTTCGCGGTTTCGCCCGATACGGCGGTCACCGTCGGCTCCGCGAGGATGCGCGTGACGCCGTAGCGCTCGAAGGCTTGCAGGGTCGCGCTCAAAGTGTTGGCCGGATTATGCGCCGTCAGCAAGGTCGTCTGGAGGGGTGGCGCGGGCGGGAGCCCGGCGAGATTCTGTGCGATCGTGCCCTGGATGGCGAACGGATTAAATTGGGTGAAGGTGCCCCAACTGGCGGTCAGCGAGCTTGTGGTGATGCCGAGTTGCTTGGCGATATCGCGGCTTACTTCCGCGACAGTGACCTTCAACATCACCTGATCGCGGCCGCGTATGGTGAGCACATTGACGATCCTGCCATCCGCGGTCGCGCCCTGCGCCCCCTGCGCCCCCGGTGCGCCGGGGGGACCCGCGGCAGAGAGCCGCTGCACGAAGCCCTTCGCGATATCGCTGGCGCGTTGCGCGTCTTCGATGGAATTGACGGTTCCGGTCAGGATGATCGTATCGTTGATCGTCCGCGCGGTGATCGCCGCCGCTGGCATCGCGGCGCGCAGGATCTGCTGAAGCTCGCCAACATCGCGGCCGATGCTGAGCTCCAAGGCGGCGATCTGGCGGCCTTGCTGGTCCAAGGCAAAAACGCTTGTCTGGCCGGGATCCATGCCGATGACATAGAGCTTGCGCGGGGACCGGACGACGGCGTTGGCGACCCTCGGGTCGGCAACGAAGATTTCCGCCGCATCCTGGGGCAGATCGATAATGACGGATTTGCCCACGCCCATCGTGATCCGCCTTGGCGTGACCGCGCCGTTGAACCTGACCTCGGCTTTTTCTTGGGCGTGAACCGTGCCAATGCCCGCCATGATGGAGAGGCTTGCCATGATTCCTGCGGCCAGGATAGGGAACAGTCGTTTCATTTGCGAATCTCCAAAACCATGCGTGCTCTTTCGATCGGTTGCGCGGCCGGTTCCTTGCTCACGGGACACCACGTGCTCAATGCGCCCTGTCGCGTAATGCCATGCCGTTGCGGACCACCATCAGCCCGTTGCTGTAGTCTTGATGTCGCTCGCCGGCCGCATTTGCATCGGTCATGCCGCGCAAGACCAACGACAGCTGGCCGGTGCGCTGGGCCAGGATGATGGTCTCGGCTTGCGACGGCGTGAGTTCCAAGGTTGCATTGGCTCCGGCTATGACGCGCTCCCCATTTTTCTCCTGAAAATTCTGGCCGATCGCGAGGATGCGAATATTGGTCAGGATCGTCTGGCTGACATAGGAATTGGCGACGCCTTTGCGCGCAGCGTCGTCGTCATGAAAAATGTGGATCACGTCGACTCTGTCTTCTGGCAGGATAAACCCACCAGCCGTGCTTGAACCTTGCGTGTCGATATTGATCGCCACCGCGCGGCTGCCGGAGGGAAGAACCGAGGCGAGAAAGCCGGAATGAGGACCTTTGACCAGGCGGTCCCGCCGCAAAGGCTCGCCCATTTGGAAATTGGAGCGGACAATGGAACCTTGCAGTTCCTCGACGCCGCCGGGCGAGGCGCTTTTGCGGACGAGGCCTTCCGGAATATGGTCCTTCGGCCAGTCCTCCCAGCGAAGGTCGCTCTCGTCGACGACGTTGCCGAAGTTCAACTCCTTTGCCGCGACCAGCACGCCGTCGGTCGCTGGCGGGGGGGAGCCGCCGCTATCTCCGGCGGGTTTGAGCGGCTGGCTAGAACCGCGGCGCTGATTCCGGCCACGAGGGCAACGCCAAGAACTGCGAGACGAGCTGTTTTCATTTTCATTGTGATGTTTGCCTGTCATAGGTGAATTGCGCGGAGGTCATCGCGCTTCGAGCGCTTGCCTCCGCGTTTCCGGATGCAATGCCGAGACGGACCGCATAAGACGGGAACCGGATTACAACACTCGAACGCCAACCTAGGCTTAAAAAGATTATTTCAATTTCCTTTTTTATTATAAAAGCATACAATTATGTTTGCGGCTTAACCGGTCATAGCCGATATGGATATAGTTATAGCTAACCTATTAAGAATAAATGCAGTACTCCCTCTACGCCAAAACCCCACTATCCTTGGGGTTTCCTCGCCGGCGTCAGCCGTCGCAATGACTTCCGCATGAAAAGAGTTGCGCGGAAAATCTCAAGTCTCCCGATAAGCCGCCAAAAGCCGCCGCGCCTTCGTAAGATTTGGCTGATCAAGCATCTCGCCATTGAGGCCGATGACACCGGCTTTCGGCTCGGCCTCGAAAGCGGCGACGATCGCACGCGCCTTGGCAATCGATTTATGAGAGGGCGTGAACATCTCGTTGATGATCTCGACCTGCGCCGGGTGGATCGCCATTTTGCCGGCAAAACCGTCGCGCTTGGCGACTTCGCATTCGAGCCGCAATCCCGCCAAATCGCGAAACTTCGCATGCACGGCGTCGATTGCCAGCGCTCCCGCGGACGCCGCCGCGAAGAGGGTCAGGCTTCGCGCCAAAAGATAAGGAAAACTATAGCCGCCGCCGGCCCCTCGATTCGTTTCGGCGCCGAGACAGGCGGCGAGATCTTCCGCTCCCCAGGTAAGGCCTTCAAGGCGCTGGCTCGCGCCGGCATAAGTGCCCATGGTGAAAATCGACGCCGCCGTCTCGGTTACGATCGCGATGATTTGCGTCGCGCCGTTCGCGAGTTCATGCTCCGCTTCCTTGACGGCGAGCATCGCGCCAAGATGCTGGATCGCCGCGCCATTGAGGCATTTTGGCAGAAGGACGCCATCGGGCGGCGCCCGCATAACGGCACCGAGATCGGCCTCCGTCAGGCCTGATTTGAGTCCGTTGACGCGAACGTAAAGACGCGGGCGCGGACTCCCTGGCAGGGCATCGGTGAGGAAGCCGAAGGCCTGCTCCCGCGCCTTCTGCTTGGCTTCGGGGGCGACTGAATCCTCAAGATCGAGAATGAGGCAATCGGCGCCGCTCGCAAACCCTTTCGCGAGTTTTTTTTCGCTGTCTGCTGGAATGAAAAGCAGCGAGCGCATGAGACACTCTTATTGGTTTAGACAGTCCGCTTTTTTATGAAAACCTGGCGGCGGCAGACGGCGACGAGCCTCCGCTCCTGCTGATAGGCGCGGTGGAGGAATTCGACAATGCCGGCGTCCGGACGGGATTTCGACAAGCGCTTGCTCAAAACTTCGGTCGTGACGTGCAAGGTGTCGCCCTCGAACAGGGGCGCCGGAAATTTCACTTCCGTCATCCCAAGGTTGGCAATCGTGGTGCCGAGTGTAAGATCGTTGACGGAAATCCCCACCATGAGACCAAGGGTAAAGAGGGAATTGATCAACGGCCGCCCCCATTCGGTTTCGGCCGCGCAGAAATGGGCGTCGATATGGAGCGGCTGCGGATTGAGCGTCATGTTGGAAAACAGCATATTGTCCATTTGCGTGACAGTCTTTGTCAGCCGGTGCTCGATCAATGCTCCGATGACGAAATCCTCGTAAAAAATGCCGCCGCGCTTGTGACGCGAGGGGTCGGGTTGCAATTGATCGCGCATCCGATGCTGCCACGCATTGGCGGGTCTGGCGGCGGCGCGCCGCCCGGCGTTTAAGTGTTCTTTTACCATGTTGGGGGAAACTGATTTCGGGAATATCTTTTTGGGATTCGTAAACCATGGCCATTCGAAAATTTTTGCAATGGGCGCCGACCGCTTCTCCGTCGGAGCTGGCCGAAGCCGCGGGCGCGCTCGCACGCGCCTTTATTTATGGCGATCTTCCGGAGCCGGAGCGCGAGGAAGCGAGGCTCACCCTGACCGGGCTGCTCGACGATTCCTTGCCGCTCGTTCGCCGCGCCCTTGCCGAGAGCTTCGCGAGCGCCGCCAATGTGCCGCATTACATGGTGCTTACTCTTGCCAACGACAGCTCCGATGTTGCCGCGATTGTGCTTGCGCGTTCGCCGCTGCTTTCCGACGCGGAACTCGTCGAGTGCGCCGCCACCGCCGATGCCCTCGCGCAATCGGCTATTGCTCTTCGGCCGTGGGTGTCGGCTCAGGTGGCCGCGGCGCTCGCCGAGGTCGGCGCTCGCAAAGCCTTGATTACCCTCGCCGTTAACCCGGGCGCGGAGCTGCTGGAATTTTCCATCCGCCGGATGATCGAGCGCTATGGCCATGACCCGGACCTGCGCGCGGCGCTTCTGGCGCGCCCGAACCTGTCGGCGTCGTTACGTTCGGACCTAGCCGGCGCCGCGGCAAAGGCGCTGTCGGCCATGATGACCGGGCGCGCCGGGCTGACGCCGGAAAGAGCCCGGTGCCTGACGCGCGAAGCCCGCGAAAGAGCCAATGTCAAAATAGCCGCCGAGACGGCGGGCGAAGCAAATGAGATCTTGGACTTTGTCGCACATCTGCGCCGATCCAGCCAATTGACCGCCGGACTTCTGCTGCGCGGACTGCTCTGCGGCAACAAGCACCTCCTTGAGACAGCGCTTTGCGAATTGAGCGGTCTCGCGATGCCGCGCGTTATGGGCCTCGTGGCCGACAGCAAAAGCGCGGGATTCGCGGCGCTTTATCGCAAGGCACATATGCCGGAGCACTTGCTGCCTGTTTTTATCGCGGGTTTGGAGGCGGTCGCGAAATCCGGTTGCGGCGGAGCGATGAACGCGCGTCTGCAAGGGCCTATTATTGATTCCGTCCTGCACGCTTGCGCTTCCGTCAACCACGGCGAACTGGATCGGTTGATCGCGGCCTTGCGCCGTCTGGAAGCCGAAGTCGCCCGCGACGAAGCCCGCGAATTTCGTCGTGCCAGGGCGGCGTCTCACGCCATTCCGGACTTCACAAGCACGTGCCGGCTGCCACCCGCGGCAAGAATACAAAGTTCGCCGGCCGAAACCATCGTACCGGAAAAGTGCGGAACGCCCGCAAAAGCCGAGGGCTTCTCGATCGATCTGGCGGCTTTCGCGGAGGAGCTTGCGGCAGCCTGAGCCTTGCCTGGGCCTTACATTGTTGCAGTTTGACCACGGTGTATGCGCCGAACGCTGGATGCGGATCGTCTCGAGACTGCCATACGCCAATGTGCGACCATCATCCTGCATGCCTCCTTTATGCAGGCTTAATTACGTACTAGGTAGTAAATCCGTTGATTTCAGAAAAAGCCAAGGGAGATCTCCCGTAAGTGGTTTCTCCTCCAGAACAGTTGCATTCCGTCGCCCCTGTGGGGTGGGCGCTCATTGTTCCAGCCCGACCCTCCTCAGAAGAGCGACAAAGCGAGCGTCCGTTCGCAATTCCGCGTAGATCGGATCCACCTTGAGATTGAGAGCCCAAACATCGCGGTCGGTGCAGCCCTTCTCCAGCCAGGTCAGGGCTTGGTTGCGGTCGCCCAGTCCCAGGTAGATCATCGCGACGCCAAACGCGCGAACGTAGCCGTGTTTGTCCGGGTCCTGCAGGTCCGCCAGAATTTCCTGCGCTTTGGCAGGTTCACCAAACACGCCCCAGGCATGACCCAGCATGCACGTCGTCCACGCGCTGCCACGCGAGTTTTCCACTGCTTTGCCAAGCTCTCTGAACGCCAGATCGCGCTTGCCTGCGGCAACATAGACTTTGCCCAAAAACCAAATTCCGGCAACGAAACGCGCATCCTCATCCAGTTCGCTCCCTTTACGCAGCTGTTGCTCGGCTTCGTCGAACTTTCCCGCGTGGTAATACATCCACCCGAGAAACATTCGATCGATTGCCGAAAAAGGCTCGAGTTCGACCGCCTGCCGGCAATGTTCGATGGCCTCTGCGTGGCGTCCAGCGACGGAGTAAAGGTAACCGAGCCAGTAACGCGCAGGGGTCGTACGGGGGTTTAGCGCAATGGCGCGACGGAATTCGCGTTCGGCACCGGCCCGGTCCCAGTTGTGGCAGAATTGGCAAAATCCCAGCGACGTGTGTGCCTCGGCAAGCTGCGGGTCCAGTTGCACCGCCCGCTTCGCAGGGGCGATGGCTTTCGGAATCGCCTCGGCAGGTGGCAGGTCCCCGTACCAACTCAACAGGTTGTAAGAGTCGGAAAGGCCACTCATGGCCAGGGCGTAGCCGGGATCTTCGATCAAGGCCAGTTCGAAGTAATGCAGCGCCTTCCTCAGTCCAATACCACGCTGGTTCCAGAAGAAACGGCCTTTCAAATACAACTCGTAAGCTTCAGCGTTCGTCGTTTGCAACTTGAAGACCGGCTGGTCACTGCGGCCGGCCAAGCGCAACTTCAACACGGCCATGATCGCACGGGTGATGTCGTCCTGGATAGCAAACACGTCCTGCATCTCGCGGTCGAACCGCTCCGACCAGAGGCTGAAACCGTCGGCGACCTTGATGAGCTGGGCGGTGATGCGGAGCTTGGTGCCCACCCTGCGGAGGCTGCCTTCCAACACCGTCTCCACACCAAGGGCGTCTCCGATCTTGCGGATGTCTTCGTTGCGGCCTTTGAACGCAAAGCACGACGTGCTCGCCGCCACACGCAGCCCTTCGATCCACGACAAAGCGTTCAGCAAATCCTCGCTGATCCCGTCGCTCAGAAACTCGTTCTCCCGGTCGGAGCTCATGTTCACGAACGGGAGCACGGCGATGGATCTCTGTTGTTCGCGGCTGGTTTGGCGCGCCGAAATCGATGTTTCCCACTTGCCCGCGGCCACCGCCCTGGTTTTTGGCCCGAGTATGATGCGATACACCTCCACCGGCCGCTGGATATTCTTCAACTCGACCTTGCCGATGCGCGCGAAGGTCTCCGGAATTTTGTTGTATACCTGATCGAACACTTGCTGTGTGATTGCGATCCCACCCGGATCGGCCAGTGGCTCGACGCGCGCGGCGATGTTCACTCCGTCGCCTACAATGTCGTCCCCCCGGCGCAGCACATCGCCCAAGTGAATTCCAATTCGAACCTGCAACTGTCTGCCTTCCGGAGCGCCCAAGTTGCGCCGGGCCAACGCCTCCTGGAGTTCGACCGCGCAATTCACCGCTGCCACCGCGCTGGCGAACTCAACCAGAAAGCCGTCGCCCATCGTTTTTACCTCCTGTCCTTGATGTTTGAGGAACGCGGGCCGCAAGAGAGCGCGGTGTTCCTCGAGCAACTGCAGTGCCAGCTCCTCGTCGCGCTGCGCCAGCGCGCTGTAGCCCACCATGTCCGTGAACATGATCGCGGCGAGCTTGCGTTGTTCTAACCCTTCGATAGCCATTTGAGCCGGCATCAATCCGATGACCCGATTTCGAGGCTGAGATTGCCGCTTTGGGTGAGCCTCGGTAATCCCGAACCGTCGCCGTGATGCTCCGGCATGCAAAAGCCGGTGACATCGGCGCGCCGCGCGCTGGGCAATACCGATTCCATCAATCCGTTCCCGCGTGAAGATCGCCCAAGAATGCGAATGTTGCTGGTCATCGCTTCAATATCCAAACTGTTCCCGCAGGATACGTTCGTCGAGCGAATGACCTGGATCGTGGAGAAGAACGAGGCCAGTCGCATGATCCATCGCGACCGTTACCTTCACGACGTTCTTCACCTCGAGATGATCGGCGACGGCGGCGACGGGACGTTTTTCCGCCTCGAGAATATCGATTGTCACACGTGCCGTGTCGGGTAGTAGAGCACCCCGCCAGCGGCGCGGCCGGAACGCCGCGATCGGCGTCAACGGCATCAACGTCGCGTCGAGCGGCAGGA
This sequence comes from uncultured Alphaproteobacteria bacterium, assembly GCA_963712225.1. Taxonomy (GTDB): domain Bacteria; phylum Pseudomonadota; class Alphaproteobacteria; order Rhizobiales; family Beijerinckiaceae; genus Methylocapsa. The sequence continues at coordinate 56,505 of CAVQHH010000026.1, read as the reverse complement.
TCGGTCCATGCGCCGACAAATTATAAGCGGTCGAACCGACCGGCGTGGCGACAAGCAGCCCATCGGCGATGAGTTCGCCGAGTCTCTCCTTGCCGTCAATCGAAATCCGCATTTTTGCCGCTTGATAGGCCTGGCGCAGGATGGAGACTTCATTGACCGCGCGCGCCTTGACGCTTTCCCCCTGTGCCCCGGTTGCCTCCATCAGCAATGGATAGACGATCGAGGCTTCCGCTTGGTCGAGACGCTGTTCGAGGTCTGGGCCATGGAATTCATTCATGAGAAAGCCCACCGAGCCCCGCTTCATGCCGTAGATCGGCTTGTTTTTTCCCATGAAGCGGTGCAGCGTCTGCAGCATGAGCCCATCGCCGCCAAGCGCCACGATGACATCGGCTGTATCCGGATCGATCGTTCCAAAGCGCGCGGCGAGGCCGGCCTGTGCCGCATTTGCTTCCGGCGTGCCGGACGACAAGAAAGCGATGCGCTCGAAGCGGTGTTTTGCGCTCTTGCTTGGCTGCATGTTGGGTTGCTCCGGCCGTGACGTTTATCATAGCCGCGAGCCGCGTTCGCCGTAAAGCCATCGCTTAATCAATCACCTCCGGCCGGTCGCCGGTCAGAAGCAGCTGAGGAACCTGGGTGAAGGTCCAGGTGTCGCCTCGCCGGTCAAAGACCCAGACGAGATCGAAACGGTCGAGTGGCCAATATTGCGGCGCGCTTGCCTTGTTTCCCAGAATGGCATTGGCGATGACGTGCATATTGTTGTGTTTCCATGCGATCAGCACCGTGCCTTGCGCCGCGATCGCTTTTTGCACAAGTTCCTTTTCCTGGCCTTCATAATAGTCGCGATTGAGCTCGGCTTCGATGAGGCTGGCGAGCGGCAACAAAGTATGCTGCGGCCGCAGACTTGGAGCTGCCGGTCCGGCCTTGCAAGCAAACAAAATTTCCGGCCGTGCAAGGGCAGGGTGGACAAAGCGGTTGTCGCGTGGCGCAAAAAATCGCACGAGTGCGCCCGCGCGCTGCCAGCCGCGCACCGTGAGCTCTTCCTTGTTCTTCACGCCTTCGGGGGTCACGCCGCGGATCGATTTGTCCGCGCTCGGCCTTTCCGCATGCCGGATCAGCATAATTTTAGAACAGCTCATCGCGCTTGCTCCACTGTCTTGTTAGCGCGGGCTATTCGCCGCATGATATAAGGCCAAACGCGAATCGGCGCGGACCTAATGAAAGTTTAGCGGATCTCAATTGAAGATTCGAGGACACCATGACAAAAACTGTCCGGGTTTACGAGGTTGGCGGGCCCGAGGTGATGCGGATCGAGGATATCGCACCGCCGCCACCCGCGCGTGGTGAGGTGCTTGTCCGCAACCATGCGATCGGCGTCAATTTCATCGACATTAATTTTCGCGGCGGGGCTTATCCCGTGCCTTCGCTTCCCTTCACGCCCGGCAACGAGGGCGCGGGCGAAATCGCCGCTATCGGCAAGGGCGTGAAAAATTTCAAGCTTGGCGACAGGATCGCCTATGCCGCGACCCTGGGCGCTTACTCGGGGGAGCGGCTGATCGATGCGGACCGGCTCGTCAAGCTGCCGAAGGGCATTTCCTTCGAGACGGCTGCGGCGATGATGCTAAAGGGCCTCACCGCGCAATATTTGCTGCGCCGGACTTTTCGGGTGAAAGCGGGCGATACGATCCTCGTTCACGCGGCGGCGGGCGGGGTTGGCCTTATCCTCTGCCAATGGGCGAAGGCGCTCGGCGCGAGTGTGATCGGGACGGTGGGTTCGCCCGAAAAAGCCACGCTCGCCAAGAAGGCCGGAGCCAAGCATGTAATCCTCTACCGCGACGAAGATTTCGCGGCCCGCGTAAAAGAGATCACCAAGGGAAAACTCTGCGATGTGGTCTATGACGGCGTCGGCAAGAGGACCTTTCCGGCCTCGCTTGATTGCCTGAGGCCGCTTGGAATGTTCGTGAGCTTCGGCTCCGCCTCGGGCCCGATCGAAGCATTCAATCTCGGCCTCCTTTCGGCGAAAGGCTCGCTCTTCACCACCCGACCGTCGCTCTCCAGTTATTCGGCGAAACGCGCGGATCTCGAAAAAATGGCGCGTGAACTTTTTCGCGTGGTGGCGAGCGGCGCGGTCAAGGTCCCCTTGCACAGGACCGAGCCGCTCGATGAAGTGGTCAACGTTCATCGCGCGCTGGAAAATCGCGAGACGACGGGCGCGACCGTGCTCATCCCTTGACCGGCGGCAAACATGGAATGGCGGGACGACGGCCTCATCATCGGCACAAGAAAGCATGGCGAGACGAGCGTCATCGTCGAGGCGATGACGCGCGCGCATGGCCGCCATTTCGGGCTTGTCAGGGGCGGCCGCTCCAAGCGCATGCAGCCGTTGTTGCAACCAGGCAATCACGCCGAACTCGTGTGGCGGGCGCGGCTCGACGAGCATCTCGGCACGTTTTTGGTGGAGCCCGTGCAATTGCGGACGGCGGTTTTGATGGCGAGCGCGGAAGCGCTGCACGCGGTTTGTCTCGTCGCGGCCTTGCTGCGCCTCGCCGCCGAGCGCGAACCGCATCCGGCGCTTTTTGAGACGGCGATGCGGATCGCCGACGGTATCGATAGGCCAGAGATATTGCCGCCGCTTGTCGTGCGCTTCGAGGCCAGAATTCTTGCCCAAATGGGGTTCGGCCTCGATCTTGAGACATGCGCCGCGACGGGCGCCACCGACGATCTCATTTATGTGTCGCCAAAGTCCGGACATGCTGTGTCGAAGGCTGCGGGCGAGCCTTACAAAGCACGGCTTCTGCCGCTGCCGGCTTTTCTGCGGGGCGAAATCGAGGCGCCGCCTCCCGCGGACATAAAGAATGGTTTCAGGCTGACCGGCTTTTTTTTGCTGCGCGAACTCTTCGGCCCGCGCGGTCAAACCCTGCCGGCGGCACGCGGCGCCTATCTTGCGGAACTCGCCAAGCGCTTCGGCTCGGCCGCGTGAACTTCCCAAACTACTTGATCTTGGTTTCCTTGAACTCGACGTGCTTGCGGACGACCGGATCGTATTTCTTGAACACCAGCTTTTCCGTCTTGGTGCGGGCGTTTTTCTTGGTCACATAGAAATAGCCCGTGTCCGCCGTGGACAAAAGCTTGATCTTGATCATTGCGGCCTTCGCCATTCTTAACGTTCCTTTGATGCGGCGCTAGGCGCGCGGTCCGGGCCAAACCCGGGCGGGATGAGCATGCCGCGACCATACGGATCGCGCCCCGCTTGTCAATAAATGGACGCTGACTTCCCGCGAAATTGGATCATGGACGCGCTGACTTGGTTTGGACTTCCGGCTTAAGTTCGGCGGATATCAAATTCGCGCTCCGCGTCTCATGTCCAAGAGGCGCATAATGAAAAAAGGCCGTCGCACCTCATTACGTTGCACCTTACTGTCGGCCATCGCAAGCCCTGTCGGAAGCGTGGTAGCATTCCTATCCTTAGAGGGGGGCCTTCTTCCAGCATTTGGGAGCCAAGAATGTCGCGGACACTCATCCTCCTCGGACTCATCCTGGTGGCGGTTGGTCTACTGTGGCGGTGGATCGGCGTGCTCCGGCTAGGGCGTCTGCCGGGCGATATCGTTGTCCAGCATCAGAACTTCACGTTCTATTTCCCGGTCGCTACTGGGCTCTTGATCAGTATGGTCCTGACGCTGATCCTGTGGTTCACTGGCCGCTGAACCAACCGCCTGTACCGGCCTTAATTGAGGATGGCCCAAAAAACTCTCGGGGCTGATCCTTGACGGCGCGGTATCGACACGGCACGGCGCGCGCGCCGCGAAACGGCCGAGATATTCCGCATTCGTCCCGTGCATGTCGGACGTAAATCCGCCGAGCCAGACGATGCCTGCCGCGGTGGCTGCCGAGGCTGCCCCGGCACGGCGCAAACAGGGACGCGGGGGGCGGAAGAACCGCTCCCACCGTGAGGTGTTGGGAACCACATCGTTGCTATGACTTCGGCTCCGCCGACAAGCCATTTAAAATTGCAACAAGTTAGCGCTCCTTTGTCGGACCGCAGCCGTTTGGCGCGGCGTGCGGAGTGGCGCCGTTCGCCATCGCTCGTTGCCCAAGTCGCGCGATGTTGGTACCGAGCATGCCGCGAAAGGGGAACCCGGTTTCGCGAGAGAATGGAAAATCATACTTCAGCGAGTTGCTGTCGTAATTGTATTAATTCGTTACTTAACTGCCTTAGGTTGTGTTGAAGGGCCCGTATTTCGCGCGGCTCGTTGGGAGCCGGCTCGTCGATATCGGCCGCCGAAAAATACCCATGGCGCTTGCGCAAGAGCGCTAGTCCATGCCCCGCCGGTTTCCCTTCTTGGTCCGGGCTTGTATACGGCCTCAACTCAACAATCTCGAAGGCCCTGCCCCAATGCTCCCTAATCCACCAGGGGGAGATGAATATCAAGGGACCTCCCTGATCCCACGGGACCCCCTGGCGAACGGCGTTGAAGCCGAACCGATCCTCATCCCAAGGCTCGTTGATAAGGTGGATCATTCCCTCACCCAAGAACGACAACATCAGCAGACCGCCGTCGGCTAATGTGCGACGTAATTCGAGCAGCCATCCAGTAGCATGTTCGGTCAGGTGGGTGAACACGGACATTGCGTAGATTAGCGTGAAGGAGCCATCCGCAAACGGCAAGCCTGGCTCCTCGTTGCACGCTATCGCGTGAAAGGAATGGTTCAGATTTTTCTGTATCCACTCAATACTCGGCACATCAATGTCGCACCCCCAGAATTCGGCGTGCTTGGTTTCGTTGGCGAAATGCCGCAACACGCGGCCAGCACCACATCCGAAATCTAGGACGCGGGTGCCGCGCCATGACCAGCTCTCGGGAAGCATCGATTCGATTATCTTGCGAATAACCCTCCCTGTCTCATCATAGGCGCGTTCAGGCTCGGATGAACCGACGTAACCGGTACGCTGGAGCAGATCTAAAGGGGGGAACGCAAACGTTGCCTGCGTCACGTCTCTATCGTCAATGCTCGTCATCCACTTCCCCCGATGATAACTACAGTCAGGTTACCCGCTAAAAATTACATGGTAAGCTGGCTATCCCCAGCTTGGCAAGGAATTGGGCCAGGCAAGCTTGTCATCCCTTCAAAGGTTGATCATGAAGGATCTCATGTGGTTCAAGGGGTCTCGATTGATTCTGGAGGCTCGGATGGTCAAGCGGCCGGCGCTGATCTAGGCGATCGCCACGACCCCGTTCGCGGTTTGATCCGGTTCACCGCTATGCTCGCCTCATGATTATTCATGATTATTAAGGAGTCCGGGGTTTAGTCTTGGCATCCTGGCTTGTTGAACGCCGTCTCGTCCGATGCCGCAAGTTTTCAACTTACCGTTCAAGAGCAGGGCCGCGCATCCCCTGGCCGGCGTCACCGTGCTTCAAATCATTCCCAGCCTTGAAGTCAACCCCACGGCACGCGCGGCGATCGAAATCGCCGCGTCACTCGCCGCAGCTGGCGGGCGCGCGCTCGTTGCTTGTGCGGGCGGCCGGATGGAGGGCGAGCTGCAAGCCAAGGGCGGCGTCTTCGTGCCATTTCCGTCGCGCACCAAAAACCCGCTTGCCATGGCGCTGAACGTGCGCCGCCTCGCGCGCCTCATCGCGGCGGAAAACGCCGATATCGTGCATGTGCGCTCGCGCGCACTGGCCTGGGTTGCGTATGGCGCGACCCGCCTGACGAAGACGCCCTTCGTCACCACTTTTCCCTCTGTCCATCAAGGCTCCAACCCCATTGCACTGCGCTATAATTCGGTGTTGGCGCGCGGCGACGCGGTTCTCGCCGATTCAAACTTCACCGCGGACCTCATCGCCAAGGTTCATTTGCCGGCGGCGGGAAAAATCCGCGTCGTTCATGATGGAGTTGATTGCCACGTTTTCACGCCGGGCGCCGTCGCGCCCGCCCGCGTTCAGGCCGCGCGGCGGCACTGGAAGGTCGCGGCGCATGAGCGAATAGCGCTTTTGGCGGCACAGACAGGCCCCGGCAGCGGCCACAAGATTCTGATCGAGGCGGCGGGACTTTTATCGCGAAGCGGTCTCACCGGGGTGAAATTCATCCTAGCCTGCGATAGGGGCGAAATTAGCGCAGTTGGCCGCGGCATCGACCACGCCATTGCGACGGAAGGGCTGCAAGGGATTATGTACCGCACCGGCCCATGCGATATGCCCGCGGCGCTTCTGGCCGCCTCGATCGTTGTCGTGCCCGCGACCGAGGCGCGAGCCTTTGGCGACGCCGCGGTCCAGGCCCAGGCCATGGGAACACCGGTCGTCGCCGCCAATCTGGCTGCCGCGTCTGAAACCGTTCTCGCGCCACCCATGGTCGAGGAGTCCGCGCGCACGGGCTTTCTCGTCCCGCCAGGCAACTCGGCGGCGCTGGCGCTAGCGATCGCCAGGGTTTTGAGCCTCGGGGCCACAGCCAGCGGCAAGCTCTCGTCGCGCGCCAGGAAACATGTCGAAACGTGCTTTTCGGCCGAACACATGTGCGCTGCAACCCTCGAAGCCTACGTGGATGTGCGGCGCCGCGGCGCACGATGATCGCAAGGCCTTCCGGCATGCCGGACGCCGGTTCGATGGTAAGGGCGTATGGACGCGTTCATTTTTCGTGAGCCGCCAAGCGATCTCTTCATTGACTTCGCGCGCCAATCAACCGATGTTTTCCCTGGGTCCGGCAATCGTCGTGAGTTCATCAATGATTTGCGCGTGCTGCCGGGTTCGATTTGTCCGTATAAGGAGAACAAGCCATTCGCCGTCCAATGAAGGCCCCCCCCGTTCCGCAGAAGGACGGGCCGCGTATAAACCGCGAAATCCACGCTCGCGAAGTTCAATTAATCGATGCCGAAGGCCAAAACCGTGGTGTCGTGGAGATTATTCAAGCCCAGCAATCGGCCGATGAAGCGGGACTTGATCTTGTCGAAATCGTTCCCGCGGCCAATCCCCCGGTCTGCAAGATCCTCGATTATGGCAAATTCCGCTTCCTGGAGCAGAAAAAATCCGCGGAAGCCCGGAAAAAGCAGAAGATTGTCGAGATCAAGGAGATCAAGCTGCGTCCGGGAATCGACGACCATGATTACGGCGTCAAGATGAAAGCCGTCCGCCGGTTTTTCGACGAGGGCGACAAGGTGAAAGTCACTTTGCGCTTCCGCGGCCGCGAGATGGCGCATCAGGATCTGGGATTCCGGCTGCTCGAGCGGGTGAAATCCGAGACCGGGACCATCGCCAAGGTCGAAGCCGAACCTTCCATGGAAGGCCGTCAGATGATCATGGTGCTTGCGCCGAAATAATCGGGAGCTGGCGAGGTTGGGCAGGAGAGGCGGCCCTTCGACGTGCCGTCGGCAAGCTGGGCGGGGCAAGATCTCACCGCCAGGCACGATGCCCGTAATCGATGACATAATTTTGCGGCGCATTTGCAATCGCGGCCATGCCGGAGAGGACGGCATCCTCGGAGATGATCAGCCGCGTGCCAATACTGCGCAGGAGTTCGCCGTAGGGCGCCTTATTCTCGAACGCCGCGCGAAATTTTTCCGGATCGCAAAACTCCACGATCCTTGGCAAAATCCCGCCCGCAAAGGCGACGCCCCCCTTGGCCAGGAGAGCGAGGGCGAGATCGCCCGCGAAACGCGCAGTCAGAGTCCAGCACAGCCGCAGAGTCGCGGCTTCCGCGCCGCCTGGTTGAGCGTGCGCCCTTTCAATCAATGTGATTTCGCTGGATTCCGCCGCGGCCTCACCAGCCGCCATGCACCGCGCCCTGTGAAGCCGCGTGAGGCCCGGCCCAGACAGAATTGTTTCGGCGCAGACCCGGCCGAGCGAGCCTATGTCGAGATGCGGCCAAAGCGCGGTTTCTTCGGCTCCGAGAGGCCCAAAACCCATGTGTCCGGCCTCGCTCGCCAAGGCAAAATGGCGGGTTTCGATTTCGAGCAAGGCCGCCACGCCAAGGCCAGTGCCTAGCCCCATGATAAGCTGCACGCCGGGCTTTGGCGCAAAGGCGCCGATCGGCTGGATCCACGCGGGTTCGAGGACCGGCAGGCTAAAAGCCTGAGCTTCGAAATCATTGAGGAGCAGGCCTTGATCGAGCCCCGCCTTTGCCGCTACGTCCGCGCCGTCGATCGTCCAATCCGCGTTGGTCATCTTGACGGCGCGCCCGCTGACTGGGCCGGCGGCGCAGGCGATCAACGACCGTGGCTTCGCCCCGAGTGCTCCGAAGACCGCCGCGAGAGCGTCTTCGAGACCGGGAAAATTCTTTGTCTTAAGGCGCGGCCCGGGTTCGAGCGGCGCGCCGGACGCTGGCACAAGCGCAAACCGTGCGTTCGTGCCGCCAATGTCGCAAAGGAGAACCGGAAAAGGAAATTTCACGCCTAGAGACTTTCATGAATTGCAAACTTTGAACAATTGGCGCGACGGCTTACACCAATCAAGCCGCCGGAATTATCGACAGACAGGACTTCAAGATCATTTTTCAGTACCATCCGCTGGTCCCGCCCGGCAAGGACAAGTCGCCGTATCGAAAGCTCGCCTCGGACTTTGTGCGGATCGAGACATTTGGGCTGCGTGAGTTCATTCGCGGCGAAACGAATCATTGCGACTCCTCGCCGAACAGATGAGGCCTTAAAGCGGCAGGCGGATGGTTGCGACGGCAAGCGACGCGATGCCTTCCTCGCGCCCGGTAAACCCCAAACCCTCGGATGTCGTTGCCTTGATCGCGACACGGTCGAGCGGAATTTCCACGATCCTTGCGATGCTGGCCCGTATCGCGTCGCGGTGCGGTCCCACCTTCGGTCTTTCGCAGACGAGGGTGGCGTCGATGTGGGCAATGACGCCGCCCCGCGAGCGCACTTCCGCCGCGGCGGCGGCAAGGAAAATCCGCGACGCCGCGCCGCGCCATTGCGGATCGCCCGGCGGGAAATGGCTGCCGATATCGCCCTCCGCCAAGGCGCCGAATAAAGCGTCAGTGATCGCGTGACTTAAGACATCGGCATCGGAATGACCAGCAAGTCCATGATCATGCTCTATTTTTAGTCCTCCAAGCCAGATGTGACCACCAGGTCCAAACGCATGCACGTCGTAGCCTTGCCCGATCCGGACATCGGCCAGATTGCTCATCAGCCTCGCCTCAGCCACGGCGAGGTCCTCGCTGGTGGTAACCTTCATGTTCGACGCTTCCCCAGCGAAGACATGGACGCGATGCCCGGCCCACGCCGCGACCGCGGCATCGTCGGTGAGATCCAAGGCGCCCGCCGAGGCCGCTTTTCGATGCGCGGCCAAGATCAGATCGAAACGAAACGCCTGCGGCGTCTGCACCGCCCGCAACCGCGCGCGCGGCGCGGTCGCGATGACCGATGCTTGCGTATCGATCTCTTTAATTGTATCGGTTAGCGCTACGCCCGGGATGGCGGCACCATGGGTTTTTGCGGCCGCGACAGCGCGTTGAACTAATATGCCGCTTACAAACAATCGTGCGGCGTCATGGATTAAAACGATTGTCGGGGGAAAGTTTTGCACGGAAAGCGCCTCCAGCCCCAGCCGGACGCTTGCTTGCCGCGTGGTCCCGCCAAACACCGGGCCAGCAAGGCAGGAATTTGCTTCGAAATAGGTTGCGCTGGAGCGATAGAGGTCGAGGTCATCCTTGTGAATAACGGGAAGAACCGTTGCGCCAGGAGCCGCGCGCATAAGTGCGCCTAATGTCCGCGCGACCAGCGGCTGGCCCGCCAGGCTCCTGTATTGCTTTGGAATTCCTCCCCCCGCGCGCGCGCCTCGTCCGGCCGCCACGACGAGGATCGCCACTTCTGACGCTGCGTTCATGACTTCTCGGCTTGCACTGATTGCGAGAAAAGTGACCCTCCTTCATTTCACCCATGGCGTCAATTTGTTCCCTTTTGATGCCAAAATGAGCAATTACCTCGTTGCCGCGTTGCACAAACTGACTATGATATAGGCATGACCGATCGTGCTAATAATTTAGGCAGCGCTGGCGGCGCCGCTCTCCAAATTGGCGGACTCCATCTCGACGGGCGCGCGTTTCTCGCGCCCATGGCGGGGGTTACCGACCTCGGCATGCGTCGTCTCGCGCGCCGCTTCGGCGCCTCTCTTACAGTTTCGGAAATGGTCGCCGCTGGTCACTATGCCCGCGGCGATGCCGCCAACCGGCTGAAAGCAGAGGGCGCGGGAGCGGGATTCCATGTGGTGCAGATCGCCGGCCGCGACCCTTATGTCATGGCTGAAGCGGCGCGCCTTGCGCAGGACTCCGGCGCCGCGATGATCGACATCAACATGGGCTGCCCGGCAAAAAAGGTCACCAGCGGCTATGCTGGATCGCATCTGATGCGCGACCTTGGCCTTGCGGTCTCGCTCATTCGCGCCACGATCGCGGCCGTGCGCATACCGGTCACGCTCAAAATGCGGCTCGGCTGGGATGGCCAATCGCTGAACGCTCCGGAACTCGGCCGGCTGGCTGAAGCGGAGGGAATCGCCATGCTCACCGTTCATGGCCGTACCCGTTGCCAGTTCTACTCGGCTCAGGCGGACTGGACAGCGATCGGCAAGGTGAAGCAGGCGGTTTCGATTCCGGTCACCGCGAATGGCGATTGCGCGAGTCTTGCGGACGCGGTGTCGATATTGGCGCAATCCGGCGCGGACGCGGTGATGATCGGCCGTTCCGCGATCGGGCGGCCATGGTTCGTTGGCGATGTCGCGTATTATTTGGCGCATGGCAAAGCCCGCGCCGAACCGCCGCCGGCCGAGCGCAAGAGCGCGGCGCTCGAACATTACGAGACATTGCTCGAAATGTTCGGCACCGGGCAGGGCGTACGCCATGCGCGCAAGCATCTTGCCGCTTACGCCGCGCGGGCGGGCGTCCTAGATGGCGCTGCCCTGCGCCAACGGCTGGTCGGGCTTGAGTGCCCGGGAGCGGTCAGATCCACCCTTTGCCAATTATTCGACTCTCCTTCATTGACGGAGGCGGCATGAGCAAACCTTTCGCATTGCAAGGATCGCCGCCGGCCGGGACGGCCGCCACCGGATGCGACGCGGCCAAACTTTTGAATGCTCTACCGCATCCGGTGGTCGCCGTCCTGCCGGACGGTTCGATAGCCGAAGCCAACTCCGCCGCCGAAGCATTTTTCGGGATGAGCCGGACTTCCCTTTGGCAACAGAGACTAGCCAATCTCGTCGTGGCCTTCTCGCCGCTCCTGTCCCTCGTCGAGCAGGTGAAGTCCGGTGGCGCGGCGATTAATGAATATCGAGTCGCTCTCAACTTGGCGAAACCGGGAGGCGGCCGGCTCGTCGATATTTTCGTGACGCCGCTGCACGAACCCGCCGATGGTGTCGTTATCATGTTGCAGGAGCGCTCTCTCTCCGAAAAAATCGACCGGCAGCTCACCCATCGGGGCGCCGGGCGTTCAGTCGCCGCGATGGCATCCGTACTCGCGCACGAAATCAAGAACCCGCTATCGGGAATTCGAGGGGCGGCGCAGCTGCTTGAAGCCGAGGCGACAGACGCCGATCGCAGCCTGACCAGGCTGATTTGCGAAGAGACCGATCGGATCGTGAAACTTGTCGACCGGATGAGCGCATTTTCGGAAGGGCGGACCGTCGAGCGCGAAAAAGTCAATATTCATGCCGTGCTCGACCACGTCAAGAAAGTGTCCCAGGCCGGGTTCGCGCGCCATATCCGCTTTCACGAAAACTACGATCCCTCGCTTCCCGCGGTTCTCGGCAATAAGGATCAGCTCATTCAGATCTTCCTCAATCTGGTCAAAAACGCCGCCGAAGCGATTGGCGAGGCGCGCAGCGACGGCAACATCGAATTAACCACCGCTTTCCGGCCCGGCGTGCGCCTGCAACTTCCCGGCGCGAAAGCACCGGTGAGCCTGCCGCTGGAATTTTGCGTGCGCGACAACGGCTCCGGCGTCGCGCTGGATTTGTTGCCTTATCTCTACGATCCCTTCGTCACGACGAAAGCGGCCGGAACTGGCCTGGGGCTTGCTTTGGTTGCCAAGATTGTTGGCGATCACGGGGGAACCATAGAATGCGAATCCTTTCCCCGCCGCACGACGTTCCGGGTTCTCATGCCCATGTATGCCCAGGCTAGGGCGTGAAGCACGGCTAAGGCTAGCCGGGGCTAAGAAAACCAAGCAAGACTTTAGAATCCGGCAAGCGCGCGCCGGTTTTCCGCCCGCGGGAAGGTGCAGGTTGGTGGCCACTGGGAATATCCTCATCGCCGACGACGATGCAGCCATTCGGACAGTCCTCAGCCAGGCTTTGTCGCGCGCGGGCTACGATGTGCGGACGACCGGAAACGCGGCCACGCTTTGGCGATGGGTTCAGTCGGGCGAAGGCGATCTTATAATTACCGATGTCGTCATGCCGGATGAAAATGCCTTCGAGCTTCTGCCCAAGATGAAAAAATTGCGGCCGAATCTTCCGATCATCGTCATGAGCGCGCAGAATACATTCATGACCGCGATCAAGGCGTCCGAGCGGGGCGCCTATGATTATTTGCCGAAGCCTTTCGACTTGCGGGAATTGGTCTCGATCGTCGGGCGGGCGATGAGCGAGCCAAAAAATCGCGTCCGCGCCGCGCCCAACGCGGACCTGGAGGGCATGCCTCTCGTGGGGCGCTCCCCCGCTATGCAGGAAATCTACCGTGCCTTGGCGCGCCTGATGCAGACCGATCTCACGGTCATGATCACCGGCGAATCCGGCACCGGCAAGGAGCTTGTCGCGCGCGCGCTGCACGACTACGGCAAACGCAAGAAAGGCCCGTTCGTCGCCATCAACATGGCGGCAATTCCCCGCGATCTCATCGAGAGCGAATTGTTCGGCCACGAAAAAGGGGCGTTCACTGGCGCCAATCAGCGTTCCGCCGGGCGCTTCGAGCAGGCCGAGGGCGGCACCCTCTTTCTCGATGAGATCGGCGACATGCCGATGGAGGCGCAGACCAGGCTTTTGCGCGTGCTACAACAGGGCGAATATACCACGGTTGGCGGCCGCAGCGCCATCAAGACAAACGTCCGCATCATCGCCGCGACCAATAAGGATTTGGGCGGGCTGATCCGCCAAGGCCTCTTCCGCGAGGATCTGTTTTTCCGTTTGAACGTCGTCCCTTTGCGGCTGCCGCCGTTGCGCGAACGCCTCGAGGATGTCGGCGATCTCGCGCAACATTTCTTCGCGCTCGCCGCCGCCGAAGGTTTACCGCTCAAACGGATCGAATCCGATGCCCTCGAGCGCCTCAAGCGCTATCGTTGGCCGGGCAATATCAGGGAACTCGAAAATCTCACCCGCCGGCTCGCCGCGCTCTATCCGCAAGAAGCGGTCACGGCGCAATTGGTTGACATGGAACTTGGCGCGGATGCGCCGGGGACCGGGCCGCATTATCCGGCGGCGCTGGACCAGGAGAAACGGCGGTCAGGGGAGCCAGGGGGGCGCCCGACGCTCGCGAGCGCGATGGAGTGCTATCTCTCCGAGCTTTTCCAAGCACATGGCACGGGCCTGCCGCCCCCCGGACTCTATCACCGGATCTTGCGGGAACTCGAATATCCGTTGATTTCCGCGGCGCTCGCCGCGACCCGGGGCAATCAGATCAAGGCCGCCGAGCTTTTGGGGCTGAACCGGAATACATTGCGCAAGAAGGTGCGCGATCTCGACATTAGATGGATGCGCGCGCGCTAAGCGATATTTCCCCGGCTAGCCAATGCCCTTGGGTTCCCTATCATTTTTTCCAAAAAAATCTGCGGCCCGTGCTCGTCACTGCTTTGATGGCTGCGGATGGCGTGGCGACGCGCGTGATCGCCCGGGAAGTCAACTGCGCGATCGGCACGGCCGCGAAATGGCGCGTGCGCTATGCGAAGGACCGGACGATTGAAGAGAGTGCAGTCGCAAGCATCATCTTGGATCATGCAATGATTCTGCCTTACAAGCGAATCCAGTCCGGATAGAAGTTTCCGAAGGGACAGGGTCAAAGGGCCGGCAACGGAACGACGATGAGCCTTGCTAGGACATTGAGTTCTCTCGTCGCGGCCGCCATTTCAACCGCGGCATGCGGCGGGGACTCCGCTCATGCGGCGGCCATCACCTTCCGATGCACCAATCCGGAAAGTGGAACGACGTGGGAGGTCAAAGTCAACTACGACCGCAGCACCGCCAACTCGTTTCCGGCCAAGATCACCGGGAGCCAAATCGCCTGGCACGACACTTTGCACGGCGGCTACTACTTCCTGGATCGTGCCTCCGGCGCGCTGACGTTCCAGAATGCCTCGAGGACGGGCGGCTATGCTACCCACCATACATGCCATGCCGACTAATCAAAGTCTGGGCTCGATTGCCCAAGATTCAGGCAATGCGGGATAAAAGAGATTCGATCCTATCCTCTGTTGGTTCGCCATGCTTGCCCGCCCGCCGCACTACCGGAGCGCTAATGCCCAGTGTTTCGTGCTGTTGGCGCATTTTTTGCTGGAGCGCATGATCGGGAGCGTCGGACCAGGACTTTCGGTAGCTGCCGCTTGTGGCATTTTGCACGCGAGTGTTGCCAAGATCAAGAAACAAACATTACGCTCCTCGAAAATTCAATCGGTCGTGGAGACGACCTGACGGAGGAGAAACGACATGCTGCTGCCATCACCGGAGTGGCTAAATTCGGGCAATAACGCCTGGCAGCTCGCGGCTGCAACCTTTGTGGGTTTGCAGAGCATTCCAGGCCTCACTATCCTCTATGGCGGCATCGTCAAGAAGAAATGGGCGATCAATTCCGCCTTCATGTCGATGTACGCCTTTTCTGCGGTGCTGCTGGTCTGGCTGCTGTGGGCCTACAACATGGGCTTCGGCGAGCAGTTGTTCCCGTTCGTGGGTAAACCCGGACCGGTGGCCTCGGCGGCATTTGAATTGGCTCCGGCGATGGTGCCGGAGGCGGCATCCGGAATGCCTGCCCTCACCTTCCCGATGGCCACGCTGGTCTTCTTCCAATTCGTGTTCGCTGCGATCACGGTGATCATTCTGGCTGGCTCGGTGCTCGGGCGAATGAACTTCAAGGCCTGGGTGATATTCTGCCCGATCTGGATGACCTTCGTCTATACGATCGGTGCGTTCAGCCTGTGGGGCGGCGGCTGGCTTGCGACCCTCGGGGCCGTCGACTTTTCCGGCGGCTACGTGATCCATCTCGCCGCCGGTACGTCGGGCTTCGTGGCAGCCGCGGTGATCGGCCCACGGCTGCAGGCCGACCGGGACAGCTGCCCGCCCAACAATCTCCTGGTAGCGTTGGCAGGGGCCGGGATCTTGTGGCTGGGCTGGAACGGCTTCAACGGCGGCGATCCCTACTTCGCCAACGCGAATGCCGGCGCGGCCGTGCTCAACACCAATGTCTCGACCGCGACTGCGCTCTTGCTCTGGACGATGATGGACACGCAGTTCAACGGCAAGCCTTCGATCGTCGGCGCCATCAACGGCATGATCGCGGGCCTCGTCGGGATCACGCCCGCGGCCGGTTACGTGAACGGGTGGGGCGCCCTCATCATCGGCGTCTGCGCGGGCATCATTCCCTGGCTGAGCCTGAACAAGCTGCAGACGTCGGCGCTCATGAATAAGGTCGACGACACTCTCGGCGTCTTCTCGACCCACGGCGTGGCAGGGCTCATGGGCGGTCTCCTGACCGGCGTGCTGGCCAATCCCGACATGCTTCTCTACATCGGCACCGACAAGGACGCGCCGGGCATCAACGCGACAGGCTGGTACTACGGCAATTTCACGCAGTTCAAATACCAGGCGCTAGCCGCGCTCTTTATCATCGTGCTCAACGCGGTCATGACCTTTGTCATTCTCAAGATCATCGGGATGTTCGTTCCACTGCGGATGGACGAGAAATCGCTGCTGGTCGGCGATATGGCCGTGCACGGGGAGGAGGCCTAGGCCAGGGTTTCCGATATTCGAATCATATCAATCGGCCGCATCGAGTTTGGAGGACCAGGAGTGGAGGGAGTCGCGCGAGCGGCGGCTCCCAACTGCTCTTGGCAGCATCGATTTGACCTTCGCGGTCATGGCGTGGCCAAGGTTTCGTGCGCGCTGCATCACCTTCGCGTCGCACCCCTCGCTCCCCACGACGTTGGAGATAGGCGATGCCACAATTCAAAATAATTAATTAAATCAAGGTATTATTACGCGTATTTATCTGATAACTGAATATTCACTACAATCGCCCCCTGATAATTGCGGCCCTCTGGTTTAACGATGGGCGTTCACCCCCGAAATGTCGCAATCTTGCAACAGCGTGATATTATGGCAACGCGGGTCACGCACGGTGCCTGACCCTTCCATGTTTTGCCGGCGACGATGGGTAATCAAAAAATATCGCGGCGCGCTTTGGGCGGAAAAAATAACCATCCGAGGTTTACGGCCCGGTTCGGTCCCCTGGCCGTTATCCTTGCCCTCTTCATCGGGCTCGTCAGCTTTCTGATTTTTTCCGACTATACGCCGATCGCGCCGACGGATTCCGTCGTTCTAGGGCTGTTTGCCGCCAATATCCTTGGCATCCTCCTCGTCTTTTGTTTCGTCCTCGCCGAGGCCTATGCACTCTTCAAGGCGCGCCGGGCCGGTGTCGCCGGGGCGGAACTGCATATTCGCATCGTCGGACTTTTTTCAATCATTGCCGCCGCGCCGGCCCTGCTGATGGCCTGGGTCGGTTCGGTGACACTGGAACACAGTCTCAATCCGTCCTTCATGCAGGATGGACGCGGCTTTGTGCAAAACACGATCGACGCGGCAAATTTGTTTCGTGAAGGTCAATGCTGGTCGCTGCTCCGGGAGGCGAGGCTCACAGCATCGGATCTCGACCTGGCCAAGCCCACGTTCGATTTTGACCGGTCGTGGTTTCGAGGTTTTTTCACGTCGCGGGCGCGTTCGCTTGGCTTCACCGCCGCGGCTCTTTTGAAGTCCGACGGCACGGTGGTCGAGCGGGTGGACACCGGCGCCGTGGTTGGCACTGCCGTCGTCCGCCCGGAGCCGCGCGATTTCGACGTCGCAAGAAAAAACGAGCCCGAGTGCCTGATCCTCGATGAAGGCCGGACTTTCGTCGCCTTGCGAACGCTCCTTTCCTTCCAGGACACGTTTTTATATGTGGCCCGGCCGGTCGATCCGTTCACGGTGGAGTTTCCGCGCCAGGCCGCCAAGCTCGTCGCGCTCTACGATGATTTCGACAATCACCGGCGCGGCATAAGGATCGCTTTCGCGACCATGTTCGTCCTGATCGCCCTCATTATGCTTTTATCCGCGACTTGGCTCGGTCTTTCCTTCGCCGACAGTCTCGTGGCGCCGATAAGGCGCTTGATCGCGGCGACCGATGCGGTTGCCTCCGGCAATCTCCACGTTCAGGTTGCGGTGCATAAGTCCGAGGGCGATCTTGCCCATCTCGGCGAAACCTTCAACAAAATGACCTCGGAACTGAGCCTGCAGCAGCACCGGCTAATCGCGGCGAGCAAGCTCATCGACGAGCGGCGGCTCTTCACCGAGGCGGTTCTTTCCGGCGTTCCGGTCGCGGTCGTGGGCATCGGGCCGGAAGGCGAAATTACCGTGCTCAATCCGTCCGCAGAAAAATTGCTTCCGCAAAGCGGCGAAACTGCCGCGCGGATCGCGGGTCAATCGATCGCAACCGTGCTGCCGGAACTAGAGGACATGCTGGCCGGCGCGCGTTCCGGTCAATCTCGGCTGGTCCAAGGACAAATTTCGCTTTCCCGCGCGGGACTCGATCGTCTTTTCAACGTGAGCATCACCAGTGAGCCGAGCGAACGCGCCGACAAGAGCTATGTCGTGACGCTCGACGATATCACCGATCTCGTGACCGCGCAGCGGACGGCGGCGTGGGCCGATGTTGCCCGCCGGATCGCCCATGAAATCAAAAATCCCCTGAACTCCGATCCAGCTGTCCGCGGAACGGTTGAAACGCAAATATGGGCGTCTGATCGAGCAAGACCGCGACGTTTTCGATCAGTGCACCGATACAATCGTCCGGCAAGTCGACGACATCAAACGCATGGTGGATGAATTTTCGTCTTTCGCGCGGATGCCGAAACCCCGCCTCGAAAGCGGCGACCTTGGCGAAAGCGTGCGTCAAGTCTTGTTCCTGATGCGGGTCGCGCATCCCGGCATTTTGTTTGAGGACCGGCTGCCGCAAGACCCAGTCTGGGTCCCGTTCGACCGGCGGCTTTTGGCCCAAGCCTTGACGAACATCGTTAAGAACGCAACCGAAGGGATTGCCGCGCATACCGGCGAAACCGGATTCCAAGGGAAGATATCCGTGGCGGTCGCGGTTGCCGGACGCGTCGTCACCATCGACGTGATCGACAACGGCAAGGGCTTTCCCAAGGAGAATCGGCAAAGGCTCCTCGAACCCTACATGACGACGCGCGCCGATGGAACGGGGCTGGGCCTGCCGATCGTCGTTAAAATTCTCGCTGATCACGGCGGCGGGCTCGAATTGCGGGATGCGCCAAGTGGGCGTGGCGCCTGGGTCAGGCTGTATTTTCCGTTGAGACACGATCAGGGCGGACATGAGCATGTCGGGGATTGGGCCAAAACCATGGCTGCCGAAGCCGGAAAGGGAGGGTGAAGAAATTCATGGCGAGCGACATTCTGATAGTGGACGACGAAGCGGACATACGTGAAATTGTTTCCGGGATACTGGCGGACGAAGGCCATGGCACGCGCACGGCCAAGAATTCCGACGAGGCCTTGGCCGCGATTGGCGCAAGACGCCCAACCCTCGTCTTTCTCGATATTTGGCTACAAGGCTCAAGACTCGACGGCTTGCAATTGCTGAGGATCGTCAAGGAGCAGAACCCGATGCTGCCGATCGTCATGATTTCCGGTCACGGCAATATCGAGACGGCGGTCTCCGCGATAAAGCTCGGCGCCTATGATTTCATCGAAAAGCCGTTCAAGGCGGACCGCCTGGTGCTGGTCGCGGAACGCGCGCTCGAAGCCTCGCGATTGAAGCGCGAGGTCACCGAGTTGCGCACAAGGGCCGGCGGAGCCAACCGAATCGTCGGTAAATCCGCCGTGATCAACCAATTGCGCCACGTGATCGAGCGCGTCGGGCCGGCCAATTCGCGGGTTCTGATCACCGGCTCGCCGGGCGCGGGCAAGGAACTCGCCGCACGCGGCATCCACGACTCGTCGGCCCGCGCGGACGGCCCCTTCGTCACCATCAACTCGGCGACGATCGCGCCGGAAACGATGGAAATGGAATTGTTTGGAACCGAAGCAAAGGAGGGAAGCAGCCGCAAGGTTGGCGCGCTCGAGGAAGCACACGGCGGCACGCTGTACCTCGACGAAATCGCTGACATGCCGAGGGAGACCCAGGGCAAGATCCTGCGGGTGCTGGTCGAGCAGAATTTTCTCCGTGTCGGAGGCGCGACCCGCGTTTGTGTCGATGTCCGGATCATCTCGTCGAGCTCGCGCGATCTCGCGGCGTTGATTGCCGATGGTTCGTTTCGCGAGGATCTTTTCCATCGTCTCGCCGTCGTGCCGGTTCGCGTCCCCTCGCTGAGCGAACGCCGCGAGGATATTGCCGAGCTAATCGCTTTTTTCATGGAGCAGCTGTCGGCGACAACCGGCATGCCGCGGCGGTTGATCGCCGACGACGCGATGGCGGTTCTGCAATCGCACGACTGGCCCGGCAATATAAGGCAATTGCGCAACAACGTGGAGCGGTTGATGATCCTCGCCGCCGGCGATCCCGAGGCGGCGGTTACCGCGGAAATGCTGCCCTCCGAGATCGGCGCGCTCGTTCCTTCGACGCCGAATGGCCCCGGCGGCGAAAAGCTGATGAACCTTCCTTTGCGGGAAGCGCGCGAAGTCTTCGAGCGTGAATATTTGGTCGCCCAGATCAACCGGTTCGGCGGCAACATTTCCCGCACCGCCGAATTCGTCGGCATGGAACGCTCGGCCCTGCATCGTAAGCTAAAGTCGCTTCAGGTCGATTGAAAATAATCTTCGAAAGAGGAAATCAATTCCGCGGCCATGCCCACGGAAAAACAAAAAAGCGCGGTCTTGTTTGAACGAAATCGGATCTCATTCTGCCGCGCGGCGGATAGGGCGAATCGCGCCATGGGCTGCACACAAAGGCCCTTGACTGACACAAGCCGCACACCAGATTTTTATTGCTGGCTTGTCCGGGGCGCTCCACATGCCGCGAGCGCGTGAAAAGGCCAAGCTCAAGCCTGCACTCGCAACCATGATCGCAACCGCGAATACCGGCGCGCCGTGGTCAGGGGGAGTGCGGAGTTCGCGGCGTGTGAGCGCGGCCACTCCACGCTTCCAGCCGGACCATGTCATATGGCCCAAAGCCCGCGGCTATCTTGGCCGGAAACGCGGACTGCAGCAGGGTTTCGCGCCCAGTGCGTCCACTCAAATCTTTGGAGAATTGGAGAATAGGCCATGAACATGCGTGATCTCATTCCTTGGACCCGGAGCCAGGATCACCTCCCTGAGTTTTTCCGCGACGAAAGATCGAGCCCTTTTCTCACCTTGCACCGTGAAATGAACCGCCTTCTGGAAGAAGCCTTTCGCGGCTTCGCCTCTACTTCGCTTGCCGGGCGCCGGATGGATTTCGTGAACCCCGCCTGGCCGAAGCTCGAAGTCGCCGAAACCGAAAAGCAAATTACGGTCTCGGCGGAAATCCCCGGCATGGAGGAAAAAGACGTCGAGCTTCTCTTGAACGACGGCAATTTGATCCTTCGCGGCGAGACGAAATCCGAGACGGAGGACAAGGAGCGCCAGTTCAGTGAACGTTTCTACGGCCGCTTTGAACGGCAAATTCCGGTCGGCATGGACATCGACGAAAACAAGATTGAGGCCTCGTTCAAGAACGGCATTCTCAAGGTCGTTTTGCCGAAGACCGAGCGAGCGCAGACGAAGGCAAAACGGATCGCCATCAACGGCCCAACCAAACACTGACGCTTGATCCTCGGGATCATTGGGAGTAACCGGCGCTTCCTGCCGCCTGAAACCGGCGGCAGGACAACCGGGCGCATCTCCGGGGCGTCTTGGACACGCAATCGTTTCTCGCTCCGATGGGCTTGCAGAACCCTCGGAAGCCGCCCTCACGCAAACGCCATGACGATAGTATCGACGGCGATGGAGTTGCCGGGCTTTACATTTATTTTCTCAACCGTCGCATCGAATTCGGCGCGCAAAACAGTTTCCATTTTCATCGCCTCGATGACGCAAAGGGTTTCGCCCGATTTCACCGCCTGGCCAGCAACGGCTTCTATCGATTTGACGAGGGCGGGCATTGGACATCGCAGCAATTTCGAGCCGCCGGAGGCTTTTTTCTCCGGCATGAGCGCGGCAAGCTCCGCCTCGCGCCGCATATAGACGCGCGCCTCAGCCACAAAGCCACCGTGCGCCAAGGTATAGCCATTCAGATTGGGGCGCAATCGAACCGCGACCCTTTCGCCGTCGATCGTGCCGTTCCAAAGCGGCTGACCGGGGACCCAATCGGAACTGCAGATATGCACGTGACCGGTCTTCTCAAATCGCACAACCAGCCCTTCGTCCCTCTCATCGAGTGTCACGTCATGACGATTTTTGCCAAGCATGAGCGCGCGCGGGGGGGGAACCCGACCGGGCGCGCGGTGCGTACCTGGCCCGAGATCGCGCGCTTGCGTTCATTCATCACATGATCGGCGGCCGCCGCGACGCTCGCGAGCAGGCGCGCGCGCTCTCCTTCCGGCGCAAGCGGAATAAAACCACGCGGGTATTGCTCGGCGATGAAGCCGGTCGAGAGTTCGCCCGCCCGAAAGCGCTTGTGCGCCATCACGGCGGCGAGAAAAGCAATATTATCGGCAACACCCTCGATGACAAACGAATCGAGCGCTTGCGCCTGCGCATTTATGGCTGCCGTTCGATCCGCCGCATGAGTCACGATTTTCGCGATCAGCGGATCATAATGGATGGAGATCTCGCTGCCTTCGCGGACGCCTGAATCGATGCGCATGGTCACACCGTTGCCATGACCGGGCACCGGTGGCCGGTAGGTCTTGAGTCGCCCGGTCGAGGGCAAAAAATTCCGGGCTGGGTCTTCGGCAAGGACCCGGCATTCGATCGCGCAGCCGTCCAGATGCACGTCGGCCTGACCGGCCGGCAATTTCTCGCCGGAGGCCGACCGGATCATCAGTTCGACGAGGTCGATACCGGTGACAAGTTCGGTGACCGGATGCTCGACCTGCAACCGTGCGTTCATTTCGAGGAAATAGAATTTTTTGTCTTCGCCAACTATAAATTCGACCGTACCGGCCGAATTGTAGTTGACCGCCTCTGCCAGCGCAATCGCCCATTCGCCCATCTTGCGGCGAGTTTCTTCGTCGATGAAGGGAGACGGAGCTTCCTCGATGACTTTTTGATAGCGGCGCTGGATGGAACATTCGCGTTCGCCAAGATGGATGACGTTTCCGTGCTTGTCGCCCAGTATTTGTACTTCGATGTGGCGCGAATCGGCGATAAATTTTTCGATGAAGACCCGGCCTTTGCCGAAAGCGGATTTCGCTTCCGACCGCGCGCGCGCAAAATTTTCCGCGATCTCCGTGCGCGCGGAGACGATACGCATCCCCCTGCCGCCGCCGCCGCCCGAGGCCTTGATCATCACCGGATAGCCGACGGCATCGGCGATCTTCGCAGCCTGCGTTATGTCGTCGATGACGCCGGGGAATCCCGGCACGGTCGCGACACCTGCCGATTGAGCGATTTTCTTCGATTCGATTTTGTCGCCCATCGCCTCGATGGCCTTCGGGTTCGGGCCGATGAAGGCGATGTTGTTTGCGTCCAATGCGCGCGCGAACGCCGCCTGCTCCGACAAAAAACCGTAGCCCGGATGGACCGCCTCCGCGCGCGTCGCCTTGCAGGCCGCGACAATGTTTTCGATGACGAGATAGCTTTCCGCCGGAGGCGGCGGACCGATCCGCACGGCCTCGTCCGTCATATCCACATGCGGCGCATCCTTGTCGGCATCGGAATAGACGGCGACGGTCGCAATTCCCATTCGCCGCGCCGTCGCAATCACCCGGCAGGCAATCTCGCCACGGTTCGCGATGAGGATTTTTTTGAACATCCACGGCCCCGGAACAGCGGCACGCCGGTCGAGGCGTGCCACCACGGCCATGTCGCCGCCCGCGCTTGTAGGCGAGCGCGGCGGGCGCGTCCATCGCGCAAATCAAGGGGGGCAGAAGCTAGACCATCGTGATTATATCACCGTGGTCCAGAAAGCGCTGGGCCGTCTTAGCCCGGTCCCTCGACGACGGCCGCATCTGTCGCTCCAACGACGCCGCCGAACGGGCCGTGCGCGGCATCGCCATCGGCCGGGGGTGTGGTAAATTGGACTTCGCCGGCTCGGACGCCGGAGGGCACGGGGTGGTGGCGGTCTCCACGCCGTATCCAGACGTGCGAATTAAACGACACCGATCCACCGGCCCGGCTCGCCAACGTTCTCGCAAAGCCGCGGGATCATTCCGCGAAGCGGCGCGACGACTTGCCGCCATGGAATGGACGCCGCGGCGGCAGGCAATCCCGGAAGCGGCTTGAGCCGCAGCGGCGTAGACCATCCGAAAATACCCGCGGCGCCGGCCGGACGGATCCGGCTGATTCGCGTATCGCGAACCGGACGATGCTTGAGAGCTCGAACGCTGGCGCGAGCCCGCAGAGCCGGCCCATCCAAGGCGGTAACTTTTGTCCCCCGGCGAAGGGGGGCCAGTTCTAACGCAAATCCGAAAGAATCACCGAATTGTCGGAGCCGACAATCTTGGTTCGCACAAGCACGTCGCCGTCGAACCAGACCTCGCGCGCGAAGTCTCCGCTCAGCGTGTCGGCGATTTTGTAGTGTTGGGTCTGATGCGTCACGCCATGAATAGTCAAGGCTTCGCTGCCCAGATCGGTAACCTCGATCGACATAGGTTTGCCGGTGTCCGGATCGAAAACGTCCAATTGATGGATCGCGTCCTTGCCCCATAAGCTTTCCGGCGCGGCCGTCTTAGGCAGATCGCTATGCTTGCCGTCGGCATCCATGCTCAGCTTGTCCGGCGCGGCCGTGACATCGATGGAATGCTTCGTGCCATTATCATTGGTCCGCGATTTAAAGGCGATGAGTTGACCGTTTTTCCAGGTTTCGTTGCAGGAATGTTCGTAACGATAGGCCTCGATGAACATTACCTTGACGGAAACGTCGGTCTTGATCTTGACCGTCGTCGTATCGTTCTGACGCTCGATGTCGATCGTGTCGGTGCCGATTTTGTCACCTCCGCGGACGAGGTCGAAGACCTTATGGATCTTGGCCGAGGCAACGGCTTTATCGGCGCCCGCCGGCACCATTGATAGGGCGAGGAGAGTTAGGAAAAGGGCGATTGTTCGCATGATGACCACCGTTGTTTGCGGATTGCCCGCGACATTAAACCGTAAAAGCGCCAGTAATGAGACATATGGCGATTGGCTGTGGAACAGCACGGGGCTATCTAGCAGTCCCGCTCAGCCCTCGTCATCCGCGCGCCAACTAATAAATCAAGGCCACCCTAATTGCGGCGACTTGTAGTCTTTCCAGCAAAATCGTGTCCGTCATGAAACCTCGAATAAATGATTCGCCTTGCGCGAACAAGGCGGCCAGGCCGGAGGCGGGCGTTGGCTTGCTTCAGGGGACCGGGAACTCGCGGCTGGAAACTGCATTCTTCCCAAAGACGGACAGAACCCCGCGCTCGACCGCGATTATAAGAACGCTTTCGAATCAGACTGACGGCTTTTGCGCGCCAGTCAGCGCTCTCCCGCAACCAGAATCCCAGGCATGTGGTTTTCGATGAATTCCTCAAGCAACGAGGCCCTGAGGCGGTTCGCCAATGGCATTGGATGACCCTCGCCCTCGATGCGAAGTTTGGCGCCGGCGGCTTCGTCTTTTGCGAGGGAAACATTGACGACCATGGCGCCGCCATCCCGCAACCGCTGGATGATCTCGTCATCGCTGAAGCCCGTCCCATTGAGATAGCCGTCCGCCGGGATATACGGGATGAGAGTCGCGACGCCGTATTTCTCCTTCGCCAGGCTCACCGAGGCGAGCAAGATCCTAACATAGAGCTCAACGTCTTCGTGAGTCCCCTTCTGAAGATAAGGCTCGATGAACAAACGATAGGAAGCCATGTTCTCGAGCCATTCCCGCGCCCGCGCGCTCAAGCCTTCGTAGCAGGCTCCCTTCAATGCGACATGGCCGTTCTCCAGCGCATATCGAGGTCCCAGGCGCGCCCAAACGGGTTTACAAGCTGTTCGCTCGGCGTGTTCGGCCATCGTCATAAAAATGAAAAGTCGGGGCTGCGCGCCGATCACGCCGTCAAAACGGCCGGTCTGCAATTCCGCCAAGAATTGCGGCGGTCCATAGCCGGAAAAGCCAAGATTGAGCACTCTTTGCTTGCGTCCTAGCAAATCCGCGAAGAGCTGCGGTAGCGTGTCGGCATCGTTCAGACCTTCTCCAAAGGTAAAGGAATCGCCGAAAAAAACGATCGCTGGGCCGGTCTCGACCGAGTGTGTCTCACGCAGCAGATTCGAATCGATCGTGTAATCCACTCGGTAAATCGAAACGCCGGATTTCGGGTCCGTTTTCTCGGCGTGGAAGCGTCCGGCATGTTCAGGTCCCCAGCCGATGATGGGCTGGGGAACCGACTCGCCACTCGTTACCACGTACAACTCCTTGGTCTCTCTAATAGCGGCCGTGGCTTCGATAATGGAGAGACCGAAGGCGAGCGAGGCCAGAACGGCAAGGCCGCCGCGCAGCTTGCCGCGCAGCCGCGAAGCCATGCCTGCCAAAGCCAAGAAGGCAAGGATGAAAGTGGCTAGCCGGAAAGACGGGAAAGGATGGCGCGCCTCCATCAGCGCAATGAGGCAGAGAAGGATGAGTATAACCGCATAGGGCGACTTGCGGGAGAGCTCGCGACTCATCAGCGGAACCGCGACTTGCGTGTTTGCATTCTTGGGAACTGTTCGCATTCGTGGCAATGGGGCAAATACGATGCATCGCACATATTTCGCAGATCGCGGCGCGCGCCACAAGGCCAAGCTTGGCCCAGTCTTTCGCCGATCCCCTTTATCCCAAGCTCCAATTTTCGATTTATTCAAGGCGGCAAATTCAACTGTGAAGGCAAAGGTGTTTTTACCCCTTGGAACTGGAGCCAGCCGCGCGATCGTGGAATCGCTTTCGCGTAATATATCACGGTCCACCGGCCAGGATCGGATCAGACGCAAGCCTTTCTTGTACCGCGGCAGGGGAAACGCCATCTTGACGCAGCTCCCGGAGCGGTTTGGCCCTTGAACTTTTTGACAATTTCTGTCCCGAAGCATCGCGCACAAGGGCATGATGGCGATAGGCCGGAGCGGCAAGATCGAGCAGGGCCTGCAGCAAACGATGCAGGCTCGTCGCCGGGAAGAGATCTTCGCCCCGGACAACATCGGTTACGCCCTGTAGGGCATCGTCGACAACGACGGCGATGTGATAGCTTGCCGGTATATCCTTGCGTGAAAGCGTCGTATCCCCCCAAAGAGAGGGTTCGGCGGCCACTTCACGTGTTTGCGCAGAGTGGCCCATTTCGCGCCAGGCAAGCCCGCGGCCGGCTTTCGCGATGGCCGCTTCCATGTCGATCCGCAGCGCCGCGGGCCGGCCGGCCGACATCCGCCGTTGTATTTCCTCGCGCGAAAGATGCTTGCAGATCCCTGGATAGAGCGGCGAACCGTCCGGGTCCCGCGGCCAGCCGGTCCGCCCGGTCACCGCATGCATGATTTCGCCGCGCGAGCAAAAGCAAGGATATGTCATGCCTTGCGCGGAAAGCTTTGCGAGCGCGCTTGCATATTCGGAAAAATGCTCGAATTGGCGGCGGACCGGCGTTTCCCATGCGAGCCCGAGCCAGCCGAGATCCTCGTAAATCGCCTGTTCGTATTCGGACTGGCACCGCTCGATGTCGATATCCTCGATTCGCAGCAAAAAGCGGCCACCCGCCGCGCGCGCCATGTCGAAATTGAGCAAGGCGGAATACGCATGGCCAAGGTGAAGATAGCCGTTGGACGACGGCGCAAAACGGAAAACGCGGTTGGTAAAAGACCGTGTCATGGCTTAAGCTCCAGGCCGGAATGGCCGGCCGCGCAAGCGATGGCAACGCAGGGCCGCCGTTTCGCACCACGCTTAAAGGTGACAGACTTTTTCGCGAAGGATCTGCACTAACTCTTTGATTTTGAGTGATTCCTGTTCGATCGGATGATTCCGTGCGATGGCGAACGGCGCGAGGAAAGGCGCCCCCAACCCAGGCCTTGCAAACGAAATCCGCCAGGGGGTTGACGATGCCCACGGCCTTGACCTTCGCGCGAAAACAAAATTCCTCGACAAAACCAAACCCCGAACCAACGGACCATAATAAGATGGCGGGTACGCTCGATGGACCACGCGTCGCGGCAAAATCACCGGCGCCGGAACAACTCGTCGTCTTTCTGCACGGATATGGCGCCAACGGCAACGATCTGATCGCGATCGGCAAGCAATGGCGGGATCTGATGCCCGGCGCGGCATTTGTCGCGCCGAACGCGCCCGAGCCTTGCGCCCAGGCCCCAGGCGGCCGCCAATGGTTCCGTCTGACCATGCGAGACCCAAACGAACGGTGGACCGGCGTCAACAAGGCGTGCCTGGCTCTCGACGCGTTTCTCGATGCCGAACTCGATCGTTACGGACTGGACGACGGCAAGCTGGCCTTGGTCGGATTCAGCCAAGGGACAATGCTCGCTCTTCATGCCGGGCTGCGGCGTGCGCGGGCGCCGGCCGGCATCCTCGGCTATTCCGGCGAGCTTGTCGCACCGCCGGAGCAGCGCGATCAGGTCATCGCGCGCCTGCCCGCCGGCAAACCGCCGCCAATTCTCCTGATCCATGGCAGTCAGGACGAGGTTATTCCGGCCGATGCGCTTTTCGTTTCGGCCCAGGAATTGGCGGAGGCCAAAATTCCCTGCCAGTGGCACCTTTCGATTGGTCTCGGACACGGGATCGATGGCGAAGGCCTCGTGCATGGGGGCCTCTTTTTGGCCAAATGCTTCGGTCTGAAGCAGGGTCCCGGCGCCGTGACGCGGCCATGAGAGGGCGGCTCAGCCCCTCGATTGACGACGCTGGCCAGTGTTCACGGGGCAAGCCGCAACGCCGGTGAGACGCCGGCGGGTTCGGGCACAAGGACAGGTTGGCGGCGCGGTGCGGCATAGGCCATTGACCGGTGTGCGCCGACCGGCCGATACAGCAGTTTGGTTGCCTCTACGATCAAAACTCCGCCCCACGGCAACGAAAGGCTTCCGCCGATCTCTTCGACAAAGCCGGCCGCGTGCAACCACGTCCGGCGCTGAAACGGCGGAATATAAAGCGCTTCCGCCCAATACGCCGGCGAAAACAGGGTTTCGCGCAGAAGTTCGCCCAATTGGCCACGCGAATAAGGCCGGCCATGCCCAAAAGGTGTCCGGTCGAGCCGCGCCCACAGGCCAGAGCGGCACGGCACGACGACGATGACCCGGCCGCCCGGGGTCAAGATGCGCCAGATTTCGGAAAGAAGCGCGTGCGGATGTTCGGTGATTTCGAGCGCATGGACAATGAGCGCCCGGTCGATGCAGGAATTCGGCAAAGGCATCGTGGTTATTTCGACAAGCGCCGAAGAGGACAGACCCGAGGGCGGCCAATTCATGACGCCTTGCTCGGCGGGCATGAAGGCGAGCACGCGCACGGCTTCCTCGCGGAAAACCTCGAGATAGGGCGTCGCGTAGCCGACACCGAGGATCGAATAGCCGGTGCAGTTGGAAAAACGCTGCCGCACGATTTTATGAACGACACGCCGCGCGACCTCGCCCAAGGACGAGCTATAGAAGGAACGAAGGTCGATGACGTCGATTGGCATGGGATTTCCGCAGGGCCGGATAATCCGCTTCCCGCGCGCAAAAATAAAGCCTTGATTCATGGTCAAGACGGTAGCGGCGGAAAGCGAATGGCGCCGGGGGTTCGATTTAAAGGGACGAAAGAAGCTGTGGCACCCCATATTCACCAATTCCTGTGCCTCAAGGATAATTTCGGGGTGCTCGTCCACGATCCGTGCACGCGTGCAACGGCGGCGATCGACGCGCCCGAGGCGGCCCCGATCCTGGGCGCGCTCGCGGCGAGGGAATGGGAGCTGACCGATATTTTGATCACCCACCATCATGCCGATCATATTCAGGGCATCGCCGGGCTGAAGGCGAAATATCCCCGCGCGCGCGTCATCGGGCCGGCCAAGGAGGCCACCAAGATCGGCGGCCTTGACCTCGCGATAGGCGAGGGTGACGGGGTCGTAACCGGCGCTCTCGAAGCAAAAGTCATCGAGGTTCCGGGGCACACCTCGGGCCACGTCGCTTATTGGTTCGAGGACGAAGACACGCTTTTTGCCGGCGACACACTGTTTGCGATGGGTTGCGGCCGCGCCTTCGAGGAGCGCCCCGCGGTGCTGTTTCATTCGCTGATGAAGCTTGCCGCGCTTCCGGGCGAAACGCAGGTCTATTGCGGCCACGAATATACCTGGGCGAATGCCCGTTTTGCCCTGACGGTCGATCCCTCGAACGCGATCTTGAAGGAGCGCGCCGGGGCGGCCGCCCGTCAGCGCGAGGCCGGCGAATTCACCCTTCCAACCACGATCACAATCGAGCTTGCGACGAATCCGTTTCTTCGCGCCGACGATCCCGATATCCAGGCCGGGCTCGGCATGGCTGGAGCCGATCCGGTCGCGGTATTCACCGAATTGCGCGAACGCAAGAACAACATGTGATCGCGCCGTTCGAATTCAGAGAAGCCACGGGGTCGAAACGAAATGCCGGTTGATCCCACCCTTGGCCGAAGCGCCGCCGAAATCATTCGCCTGCTCGATTTGCAGCCGCATCCGGAGGGCGGCTTTTTCCGTGAGACCTTTCGCGATCCGGCGCGGGATGCGCGGGGCCGGGCCGTCTCGACGTTGATTTATTTTCTTCTCGCTGCCGGCCAGGTTTCGCGCTGGCACAAGGTCGATGCCACCGAAGTCTGGCATTTCTACGCCGGAGCGCCCTTGGAAATAAGGATTTCGCAAAACGGCAGCGAGACAAGCGTGCATCGTCTCGGCCCTGATCTCTTTGCGGGGGAGCGCCCGCAGTTCGCCGTTCCGGCGCATTGCTGGCAGACGGCGATGAGCCTGGGAGCGTGGACGCTCGTTGGCTGCGGCGTCGCGCCGGGCTTCGAATTTTCGGGCTTTGAACTCGCGCCGTTGGGCTGGGTGCCTTGTGCGTGCGAAGAGAGCCCGGGCGGAAAATAACAAGAGCCACAAGCGAGCCTTGGTTTCACTCCTTGGATGCAAGCGCTTCGATCCGCTTTTTCAGGTGATCGAGCTGGCGCTTCATTTCCTCGATATCGCTGTTGGAATTTTGCCCGGCAAGCTCTTCCGAAGGTTCGTCCGTGGGGTTACCGGCGGGCTTTCCGGACGGCGTCTGGAGCGGATTTCCAAACGGGTTGAACATCGCCAGCGCCTGCTCGAACAGGGCCATGTTCTTGCGGGTCTGCTCCTCGATCGAGTCAAAAATCGGCGCGGTCAATGGGCCGCCAAAATTCTTGGCAACCTTATCGCGAAACTTCGCTTGCTCGCTGGTCAACTTTCCGATCGTGAATTCGAGATAGCTCGGCACCAGCATTTGCATGCTGTCGCCATAAAAGCGGATGAGCTGGCGCAGGAAGTTAATCGGCATAAGGCTCTGTCCGTTCTTTCCTTCCTGTTCGAAAATGATTTGGGTCAGCACCGGACGCGTAATGTCATCCCCGCTTTTGGCGTCGAAGACCACAAAATCATCGCCTTTCTTGACCATGGCGGCGAGGTCTTCGAGCGTGATATACGCGCTCGTGCCGGTATTGTAGAGCCGCCGGTTCGCGTATTTTTTGATCGTGATGGGTTTATTTTCCTTGGCCATGACCGATCCCTGCTGCATGGAAGTCATTGGAGACCTAAGCAGGTTTGTCTTGATCGCGCCAAGGGTTTTGGCGGGGACAAACCGCGTTTGGCCCTCGCAAGTCCACGCGGCCGTTTGCATCAGTATAAGGATATATGCATAACGCCGCAGCCAAAAACCGTTGCAATTCGGCTCGCGAAAAATTGCATCCATTGCGGTACCAAAGCCGGACCGGTGGCTCGCTCGCGGCTATGGCAAGTGCTAGAATAGCAGAAAAGCTCGCGGCGCGCATGCCGCGGTCAATGTCCAGGAGGCACCTCCAATGCCAGGTGAAATTGTTATCGTGAGCGCGGCGCGCACCGCCGTGGGGTCTTTCAACGGCGCCTTTGCCGCCACGCCCGCGCATGAGCTTGGCGCCGCCGCGATCAAGGCGGCGCTCGCCCGCGCCGAGGTCGATGCGGGCGAGGTGGACGAAGTCATCCTTGGCCAGGTCCTTACCGCGAACCAAGGCCAGAACCCGGCCCGTCAGGCGGCGATCAAGGCGGGCATTCCACAGGATAAGACGGCCTTCGGGCTGAACCAAGTGTGCGGCTCGGGCCTGCGCGCGGTTGCCCTCGGTATGCAGCAGATCGCGAACGGCGACGCCAAAATCGTCGTCGCCGGCGGCCAGGAGAGCATGTCGCTGTCGCAGCACGGCGCTCATTTGCGGGCCGGCACCAAGATGGGCGATCTCAAATTCGTCGATACCATGATCCGCGATGGCCTCATGGATGTGTTCAACGGCTACCACATGGGCCAGACGGCCGAGAATGTCGCGTCGAAATGGCAGTTGAGCCGCCATGACCAGGACCAATTCGCGCTGGCTTCGCAAAACAAGGCCGAGGCGGCGCAAAAGGCGGGCCGGTTCAAGGAAGAGATTGTCCCCGTCACGATCAGCGGCCGGAAGGGCGACGTCGTGGCCGATGTGGACGAATATATCCGGCCGGGCACGACGCTTGACGCGCTCGCGAAGTTGAAGCCGGCCTTTGCGAAGGACGGCACGGTGACCGCCGGCAACGCGTCGGGCATCAACGACGGCGGCGCGGTGCTCGTCCTGATGAGCGCCAAGGACGCCTCCGCGCGCGGGTTGACGCCGCTCGGTCGCATCGCCTCCTGGGCCACCGCCGGCGTCGATCCGGCGATCATGGGCACCGGTCCCATCCCGGCCTCGCGCAAGGCCCTCGAAAAGGCCGGCTGGAAGGTCAAGGACCTCGATTTAGTTGAGGCCAACGAAGCATTCGCGGCACAGGCGCTGGCGGTCAACAAGGACATGGGCTGGGATCCGGTGATCGTGAATGTCAACGGCGGGGCGATCGCGATCGGCCATCCGATCGGCGCGTCCGGGGCCCGGGTCCTCGTCACGCTTCTCCACGAAATGCAGCGCCGCGGCGCAAAAAAGGGCCTCGCCACGCTTTGCATCGGCGGCGGCATGGGCATCGCGTTGACCGTCGCGCGGTGACGGGCTTTTTTTAGCGCGGCACAAATCGACGACACGAAACTGCGCGAGATCAAGAAACCAGAGGGATGAAACTCATGGCTCGGGTAGCGGTGGTCAGCGGTGGCACGCGCGGGATTGGTGCCGCCATCGGCAAGGCCTTACAGACGGCGGGTTACACGGTCGCCGCGAACTATGCAGGCAACGACGAAGCGGCGGCGAAATTCAAGGCAGAGATGGGGATCGCGGTCTACAAATGGGATGTGTCGAACTACAAGGCCTGCGCCGAAGGACTCACAAAGATTTGTCATGAAATCGGGCCGGTCGATATCCTCATTAACAACGCGGGGATCACCCGCGACACCATGTTCCACAAAATGACGCCGGAGCAGTGGCATGAGGTCATCAATACCAATTTGAATTCGCTTTTCAACATGACCCGCCCAGTGATCGAGGGCATGCGCGAACGCGGGTTCGGCCGGATCGTCAATATCTCCTCGATCAACGGCCAGAAGGGCCAGGTAGGCCAGACCAATTACACCGCCTCGAAATCGGGCGGCATAGGCTTCACAAAATCCCTCGCCCAGGAAAACGCGGGCAAGGGGATCACGGTCAACACCGTTTGTCCCGGCTATATCGCGACCGACATGGTCAAGGCGGTTCCGGCCGAGGTTTTGGAGAAATCCGTCCTGCCGCACATTCCTGTCCGCCGCCTCGGCGAACCGGAAGAAGTCGCCCGCTGCGTGGTATTTCTGGTGTCCGAAGAGTCCGGCTTCATCACCGGCTCGACTTTAACCGTCAATGGCGGGCAGTATATGATTTGATCTTCCCCCAAGCCGACATTCTGAAGCAGCTATTGTTTACGTTCTGGCGCGTTCGCGGTAATTTTTGGACCGATTGCGGTTACTCTTATCTTGCAATCGCGCCAATTTGCGCTGCGGGCACCAGCGAATCGCGGCGGCCACGCGAAAGCGTTGTCCTGATAGACCTTTAAATATTAGCAGGTTTCATCTTCGGCCATCCAATGCCATCACAAAGCGGCGATCCGGAAACTTCACATGCCGGCGAACGGCTCGCTTGACCAGGTGCTTATCCTTGTCGTCGAAGACGAACCGGACACGGCACGGGAAATCGCGACGCAATTAAGGAGTCTTGGCTATCTGGCGCGGATCGCGGAAACTGGCGCGGCGGGGCTCGAAGCGGCCCGCCGCGACCGCGCCGCGCTCTTGATCGTCGATCGCATGCTCAACGGGATAGACAGCCTGTCGATGATCGAGACCCTGCGAAAGGAAGGTATTAGGAGTCCGGTTCTGGTCGTGAGCGCGCTCGCCTCCGTCGATGAGCGGGTCCGGGGATTGAAGGCGGGCGGAGACGACTATCTCATAAAGCCGTTTGCGATGGATGAACTCGCGGCGCGCGTCGAGGCCCTGTTGCGCCGGTCGAGCGACACCCGCGCCACGACGCTTCAGGTGGGACCGCTTAAGCTGGATTTGATCGCACGCTCCGCCTCGCGCGGCGAACGGGCTCTCGATCTACTGCCGGCCGAATTCAAGCTGTTGGAATATCTCATGCGGCATTCCGGCCAAACGGTGACCCGCACGATGTTATTGGAGGACGTTTGGCATTATCGCTTTATGCCGCGGACGAACCTGGTCGATGTCCATATCGGCAAGCTGCGGCGTAAGCTCGACTTGCCGGGCGATCCGCCGCTCATTCGTTCCGTTCGCCGTTCCGGCTTTATGCTTTATGCGGGCGAGTGAGCTTTTCAGGACGGCGACTTTCCGTCTGGCTGTCTTCTTTGCGCTCGCCGTATCGGTTTCGACCGCGGTCGTCTTCCTGTTCATCTACTGGCGGGTGGCGACTTTCGACGTCAAACGGCTGGACGCCGTCCTGGTGGGAGAAGTCGCAAGGGCCGTGGCTCAGCCCGAAGACCGTCTTAAGCGTGAACTTGAGTTACGATTTACAAGTGATCTTCGCCGACTCGACTATGCGGCGCTGTTCGACAACACCGGCAAGCTTCAGTACGGCAACGTCGCGGCGATACCAAAGGACCTCCCCATCGATGGCGCGGCGCACGTCGTCGAAGCGCGGTCGCTTCGGAGTACGGATCCCGGAACCGAACCTGCTGTCTTCGTCGCCGGCCGCCGGCAGGACGGCGGCTGTGTGCTGCTCGGCCGGAGTCTCTACGAAGTTAATGCCCTCCGGCAGGTGGTTTTCGAGGCGCTCCTGATCGGAGTCGTGCCCGCCATTCTGCTGGCGCTCGCGAGCGGGATAATATTCAGTTTGCGCATGACCCGGCGGCTCAAAACGATCCACGAGACAACTCTGCGCATCATGCACGGCGATCTCCAGGAGCGATTGCCGGCCCATGGCAAAATGGACGACCTGAACTATGTGGCGAGCGCGGTTAACCTTATGCTCGACGAGATCGTCCGGCTTCTTCAGCAAATCAAGAGCGTTGGCGACAATATCGCGCACGATCTGCGTTCCCCGCTCGCGGCGATGCGGACCAAGCTCGAACGCGGCCTTGCGACCGGTTCCGGCCACGAGTTGCGCGCCGCGGCGGAAGGAGCTCTCGGCGACCTGGACCATGGGCTCGCCATCGTCACCGCCCTTCTGCGAATCGCCGAGATCGAATCCAGGCGGCGGCGGAGAGGTTTTACGCGCGTGGACTTGGCGCAGGTCTGCGCCAACGTGTTCGAACTCTACGAGCCATTGGCCGAAGCCAAACCGGTCGCGTTCACGCTGGACGCACCGGCGCCACTTCCGGTCCCCGGCGATTTCGAACTGTTGGTCGAGGCGATTGCGAACCTCGTCGATAACGCGATCAAATTCACGCCGGAAGGCGGCGCGGTCGCCATCGTCGCGAGGACGACAGGGGATCGGCCAGCCGTCCGCGTGAAGGACAACGGCCCGGGAGTTCCGGCGGACGAACGCAACCATATTTTTGAACGGTTCTACCGCTCCGGCAAAACCCGTCACATTCCGGGTTCTGGCCTTGGCCTGAGCATGGTGTCGGCGATCGCCGATCTTCACGAGTTCGATCTTCGCATTGAAGATAACCGGCCGGGCGCCGTCTTCGAAATTTCTCCCCGTCAGGCGAAGTAAACGTTTAATCGAAAGCGAGGGGGAAATTGGTTAGCCAGGAGGCAACAGGCCAAGAATAAAATATTTTATAATAAGCTGTGGCGGAAAGCGGTGTATCCGAAGGTTGCGGGTGGCGAAAAAAATCGCAAACCGCAATCACGGTTGGCGCAAGCCGCGCCGTTCAAGGCAACCCCATGGAAGCCATCGTGCGATTGGCGCTTCGGCGCCCCTTTACGTTTGTGGTTATGGCGATCCTGATTGCGATCTACGGCACCCTCGCCGCGATCCGGACGCCGGTCGATATTTTCCCGAATATTGGCATCCCGGTCATTTCTCCGAAACAAATC
Organism: uncultured Alphaproteobacteria bacterium; assembly: GCA_963712225.1. Classification (GTDB taxonomy): domain Bacteria; phylum Pseudomonadota; class Alphaproteobacteria; order Rhizobiales; family Beijerinckiaceae; genus Methylocapsa. The sequence goes on along the minus strand of CAVQHH010000026.1, from coordinate 20,623 downwards.
CGAGAATTCAACGATCTGCCCCAAGGTCGTCAACGGCACCGTGGTCTACATGCGCGATGTTGCCTATGTGCACGACAGCGCTCCGCCGCAAACCAACGTCGTTCAACTCGAAGGCAAGAAGGGCGTGCTCCTGACGGTGTTGAAGGCGGGCTCCGTCTCGACTATCAAGTCGCGCTTCCAATATCATACCGTATCATACCGTCTGCACGGCCCAATAAGGTGTCTAGATGAGATTAGTTATGTACGTGCTCCGGCGGCCCTATTCGGTTGTCGCCGGCGTGATTCTTCTCTGTATCCTCGGCACCGGCGCCGCCCTGCGCATGCCGGTCGACATTTTTCCGGAAATTAATATTCCCGTGGTCAGCGTCGTTTGGACCTATGCCGGGATGACGCCTCTCGACATACAGAATCGTATTCTCACCTTGCACGAGCGCCAGCTCGCATCCCTGGTCGATGACATCAGCAAGATTGAGGCCACAAGCTACTATGGGGTGGGAGTGTTGAAAGTCTATCTCCATGAGGGAGCCGATGTGACCCGTGCAGTCGCCCAATTGGCGAGCAGCGCACTTGTTGTTTTGAAATATATGCCGGCGAATATCACGCCGCCCTTGGTCATACGCTATGGCGCAACCGACGTGCCGATCATTCAGCTCGGCCTCTCGAGCACCTCCTTGACCGATACCAAGCTCAATGACCTCGGCCAAAACACGATCCGCCCCTATCTGGCGGTCGTCCACGGAGCGCAGGTTCCCTACCCCTACGGTGGCAAGCCCCGCGTCATGATGGTCGATCTCGACCAGCGGGCGCTTGAAGCGCGCGGACTATCTCCTTCCGACGTTGCCGGTGCCCTTCAACAACAAAACGTCATCCTCCCGTCAGGTGATGTCAAAATTGGCAATAAGGACTATACACTTGCAACGAACAATAGCCCCGACGTCATCACCGCCATTAACCAATTCCCAGTGAAGGAGGTCGATGGCCGGATTGTGTTCGTACGTGATGTGGCGCACGTTCATGACGGCTATCAGATTCAAACCAATTCAGTCGCCGTCGATGGCCAGCCAGGCGCTTTGATGACGGTGCGGAAGACTGGCGGCGTTTCGACCTTGGCGGTGATCGATGGCATTAAGGATGCCCTTCCCTATGTCGAAAAACTGCTGCCGCCGGGTGTCAACATCAAGCCGATCTTTGATCAATCGGTGTTCGTCAAAGCTGCACTCAATAGCGTGCTCTTGGGTGGCGCGATGGCGGCCGGCCTGACCGGGCTCATGATCCTCCTGTTTCTGGGCAATTGGCGCTTGACGCTTATCACGCTCGCCTCGATCCCGCTCTCAATCGTAACGGCCGTGATCGTGCTTTATGCCGGAGGCGAGACCTTGAACACGATGACGCTTGGCGGCTTCGCGCTCGCAGTTGGCATCCTGGTCGACAATGGCACGGTTGTAATCGAGAATATCGAGCGCCATGTGAAACTGGGGGAGCCGCTAACTGAGGCAATTGTGACCGGTTGCGGCGAGGTCGGAGTTCCGACCATGCTTTCAACTCTTTCGATCTCGATCGTCTTTGTGCCGGTATTTCTGCTGCAAGGCACGGCAAAATATCTATTTTCGCCATTGTCGCTTGCTGTCTGCATAGCGTTGATCGCGAGCCTTGTTCTTTCGTTCACCCTCGTTCCCGTCCTGTTCAATTATTTGATGCGCTCGTCAGTCGAGCAGCACGAGCAAGAGGGACGGCATGGCCCGGCACGGAGCCGCCGGTTCAGCCCTGTGGCCGCCCTTCATCTCGGGTTCGAGGCGGGGTTTAACCGTTTCCGCGAGATTTATCGCAACACCCTCTCCTTTTCGGTCGCGCATGCAGGCATGACCAGCGTGTTCTTTGCCCTGTTGATAGGCTGTTCTCTGCCGCTTTTTTCTCAGCTCGGCAGAGATTTTTTTCCGCAAGTGGATGCCGGTCAGATGCGACTTCATGTGCGCGCCCCGCCGGGAACCCGAATCGAGACGACACAGCAATATTTTGCCGAAGTCGAAAATGCGATCCGTCAAATCGTGGGCCAGGACCAAATCGATGTCATCCTCGACAACATCGGCCTTCCTTACAGCGGGATCAATATCGCATTGAGCGATTCGGCGACTGTTGGCCCAATGGATGGCGAGATCCTCGTCTCGCTCAAGGAGAAACACACTCCGACGGCAGCCCATGTTGCCAATCTGCGGCGTGAACTGCCGAAGCGCTTTCCGCAATTGCAGTTTTTCTTCCAGCCTGCCGATATCGTCGATCAAGTATTAAATTTTGGTCTGCCCGCACCGATCGACATAAGGGTTTCCGGACCGAATAGTGACGAGGCTTACGCGCTCGCCCAAAAGATCACAGGAGACATCGGCCGCATTCCGGGAGTTGTGGATTCGCACGTGTTTCAAGTGCCCGACGCGCCGGCGCTCACGATCGATGTCGATCGCGCACGTGCACAAGAACTCGGAATTAGCGAGGACGAGACCGTCAGGAACGTGCTTGTCACTACGAATTCGAGCGGCCAAACATCCCCCAATTTCTGGGTCGACCCCGCGAATGGCGTAAGCTACCTCCTGGCCGTGCAATTGCCAACCTATCGTGTGAATTCGGCACAGGATCTTTGGACCGTGCCGGTTACCCCGGCGGGCGCGAAGTCATCTGAGATGCTCATGAATGTTGCGAAGTTCGGACGAACAAAGGTGCCTGTTGTCGCGTCGCAATTCAACATCATGCCGGTTTTCGATGTCCAAGCCGACGTGCAGGGCCGGGATCTCGCCTCGGCTGCGGCAGAAATCGAGAAGGTTCTTGCCAGCGAGACGCACGCACCCACCATAAAGGTCGCGCTTAGAGGGCAGGTCGAAACCATGCTTGAGAGCTACTATGGCCTCTTCTCCGGAATGGCATTCGCGGTGGTGCTGATCTACCTTCTTCTGGTTATTAACTTTCAGAGCTGGTTTGATCCTCTGATCGTCGTTATGGGCCTGCCTTTTGCCTTGGGCGGAGTGATCTGGATATTGTTTCTCACCGGAACTCACCTCAGCGTTCCAGCCTTGATGGGAACTTTGATGGTCCTTGGGCTCGCCACGGCCAACAGCATTCTTGTCGTGACCTTCGCCAATCAGCGCACGGCGGCAGGTGACGATACGACGACTGCCGCCGTCGTTGCGGGTTTCACCCGTCTTCGGCCGGTGTTGATGACGGCCGGCGCCATGATTTTGGGCATGGTCCCAATGGCCGTGGGCGTGGGCGAGGGCGGCGAGCAGAACGCTCCGCTCGCCCGTGCTGTCATTGGGGGGTTGCTGTTTGCTACTTTCGCGACCTTGATCTTTGTTCCTGTTATGTATCAAATCCTGCGGAGAAGACGCAGAGCCCATCCGACTTCTGCGGCATCTGCGTGAGCATTCTTCCAACCTAATGGGGTTAAATGCCGTCCATGGACATCGGGGATCAGAAAGCAGCGGCAGCCGGCGAAGGAGCGAGCCCGACCAGGTATTCGCCCGGCACAGCGCGGAGACTATTTCGTCTCGCCGTCGCGGTTGCGCTCGCGTTAGGTATCGGCTTCGCTTTGGTTCGTCACTGGAAGACGGCGTCAGAAGCGCAGCTAGCCTCGGCGACCCAACAAAAGGGGTTGGAAAAACCTCGCGTCGACGTGGTCACGGTTGGCCCCCCGTCCGGGACGCAGGCGCTCGTGCTTCCCGGCGAAACCGCGGCCTGGTACACGAGCACGATCTACGCGCGAGTGAACGGTTACGTCGGCCAGTGGTTCAACGATATTGGCGACCATGTGAAAAAGGGACAGGTACTCGCCACGATCGAGACGCCGGAAGTCGATGCCGAGCTTAATGCCGCAAAGGCAAAGCTCAAGGCGAGCGAGGCCCAGGTCCTGGTCAAGCAAGCTCAGCTGGGGTTCGCCAAGACTACTTATGAGCGGTGGAAAAATTCCCCAAAAGGAGTGGTGTCGGAACAAGAGCGGGAGGAAAAGAAAGCGCAAAACGCCGAGGCGGCCGCTGAGCTTAATGCCGCGCAGGCGAAAGTCGGGCTCGACCAGGCCGAAGTGGACCGCCTAGTGGCTCTCGAGGGGTTCAAGAAGGTCACTGCGCCGTTTGAAGGCACGATCATTCAACGTCACATTGACCTCGGCAATCTTGTGACGGCTGGAAGCACCGCCAGCACGACGTCGCTCTATCAGATCACTCAAGATGACCCGATCCGCATTTTCGTCGATGCGCCGCAGAGCACCGTGGCACAGCTGATGCCAATTGGCACGCCTACTACGATTACGTTGGACTATCTGCCGAACCAGCGCTTCGAAGGCACGGTCACCCGTACTGCGGAAGCAGTCAATCCGGAGGCACGCACGCTGCGGGTAGAGATCGATATCCCGAATCCGAACCGAACCCTTGTTCCCGGCACCTATGTGGACGTAAGCTTCAAGCTCAACCGCAGTGGGCTGATCGAGGTACCCGCAGCCGCGCTCTTGTTTCGAACGAAGGGCCCACAAGCGGCCGTCGTCGACGAAAAAGGCGCGGTTGAACTCAGAAACGTCACGATTGCCCGCGACAACGGAAACCTCGTTGAGATCAGCTCTGGCCTAAAGGAAGGCGACAAAGTGGTGCTCAATCTGAGCAGCCGGATCCTGGCTGGCCAAAAGGTTGAGGCAAACGAGATCGATCAAGGACACGCAAACAATATTGCAGCGTCAGCCCATTGACATGCTCTCCACCAACTTTGCCGAACCGGAATTTGCCGTGTGAATAAATGTCTCAGCGCGCTCGGGCTCGCCGCTGGCCTGGCTGGTTGTACGGTTGGGCCAGATTACCACATGCCGGACATAGCGCTGCCGGACTCATTCCTCCCCCCAATCGTTCAAATCGCGCAAAAAACCACCCGGAAGCCAAGCACCAATCTTATTGATTGGTGGCGATCCCTGCATGATCCGGAGCTTGATTCACTTGTCAGCCGCGCGATTGAATCCAATCTCGATCTCGAAATCGCTTTGGCCCGGCTTCAAGCGGCGCGAACCCAGGAGCTTGTGGTGATCGGGGAGTCCCCTCCCCGCCGGGGAAGCGACGGGCGGGGGTGGCGCAGGCACGGGGACAGACCTCACGCGCGGCCGCGCAACACCGCTGTTCAGATCAGCGGTAAATACAACCAGTTTGAGCAAAGTCCAGGAAGCGGGCGGTTTCGAAGCTGTGTGGGAACTTGACGTCTTCGGCAAGTTTAGACGCGAGCTCGAAGCAGCGACTTACAGCGCCGAAGCCCTCGCCGACGCGCGCGACTGGGTGTTGGTGACGGTCGCGGCAGATGTCTCGCGTGCCTATCTTGACATCCGCGCTTTTCAAAAAGAGCTTGCTGTTTTGCGCAAAAATATCGAAGTAGCCAAGGGCAGGTTCGATTACGCCAAGACCCGCTTTAAGCAAGGGATCACCAATGAGCTCGACGTTGCCTTGGCGGAGCGGTATTTGGCGACTTTACAAGCAGGTGTCGCGCCGCTCGAGGCCCAAATCGCCGCGAGCCAGCACGTCATTGCTGTCCTGATTGGTCAATTTCCGGAAGATCTTGCCAAGGAGCTTGCGAGGCCGGGCAAACTGCCAGGGCTGCCAGCCCAGTTACCGCCCGGGCTGCCGATTGATCTGTTGCGCCGCCGGCCGGACATCCATGCGGCTGAACGCCAACTTGCTGCGGCCACGGCGCGCATCGGCGTAGCAACGGCCGACCTCTTTCCGCGGGTGGTCGTCAGCGGCGCGCTTGGCGGCCAAGGCGGACCAAGTTCATCCTCGGCAATTCCAATAACATTTATCGGGGCGGCCGGTCCGGCGGTCTATTGGCCTTTGCTTGATTTTGGCACGCTCGACGCAATAGTCGATATCACTGAGCTGCAAGCTCATGAACTCTTGGTTGGCTACAAACAGACGATTATAACTGCGGTCCAGCAAGTCGATGATGCCATCGCTGCTTACGCGGCCGCGCAGCAGCGCTTGAAGGATCTCGATCGCGCGCTCGTGGCCGCCCGCCGATCGACCAAGCTCGCCACCGAGCGATACGATCGCGGCTTGACCGATTATCTAAACGTCCTCGACGCCGAGCGCCAAGAATTCGACCTTGAAGAGCAATATGTCGGCACTCTGCAGAGCGCAGCCGAGCAGCTCGTCACGCTTTACAAGGCGCTTGGCGGCGGCTGGGAGCTTCATGAGTTCATACCGCCGATGAAGCAGCCCCAACCAGCCATTATCGCAGCTGCGAGACGTCTGCTGGCACCGGACGAGGGCCACTAGGGCGATGATCATTGGCATGTTGCCCATGGCGATTGAGCCGGGACAAAACGCGCCGCTTGGCCGTGCCGTCATCGGTGGGCTTATGTTCGCCACCTGTGCGACCTTGATTCTCGTGCCGGCACTCTTCAGCATAGCGCATGGGCGCGAGCGGCCCGAAAAAGCATATACGGGCGGGTCAGCGGCTATGTGAAGGATTGGTACGACGACATTGGCGCCCACGTGAAAAAGGGGTCAGGTGCCGGCGGTCGTCGATGTTCCCGATCTCGATCAGCAGCTTGCCCAGGCCCGCGCTGATTTCGTAAGAGCGCAGGCGGATGAACAATTGGCTCAGGTAACATACGACCGGTGGAAGGTCCTTGCGAAGCAAAACATCGTCTCGCAACAAGCAAAAGACGAGAGATACGGAGCGTTTGGAGCCATGACACGGAGCAAGAAAACAGCCGCACACTATCGGGCGCGGATGATGGGGCTTGCCGTGGTGATGTCGGCCGCCTCCCTGGGCACTGCCGGCGCGCAAGCGCTTTATCCGTCCCCCGGCGAGCGCTATCGCAACGACAGCACAAACCTCAATCCACAAACAGCCCCCTCGCGCTGGGACCGCGCCCGTTTCCATCGCTCTGGAACGCGCGGCCGCCAAGGCCTGGGCGCTAGTCCCCTGCGCCCCGAAGGCCCGGGCAACGTGACACGGTGATTAGATCTAGGGACGCGGCCAAGGCGGGGTTCGACCCCTTGCCAGTGTTGGCGGATCTCGCCGGCGGATCGGCGGGGCTTGCCGGAAAAGAGCTTCGGCGCCGACCCAACGTTATTATAGAAAGCCCATCATCGGCCGGATTTCCGCCCCGCGACGCCGGAAAATCGCCCGGCGCGATCCGTCACTGAAAAGCTACGTTCAGGATCTCATAGCTCTTGCCGCCGCCTGGCGTATTCACCTCTACGGAATCCCCGGTTTTCTTGCCGATTAGGGCGCGCGCCGTCGGTGAGGTGATCGAGACTCGCCCGGCCTTCACATCGGCTTCGCTCTCGCCGACAATTTGGTATGTCTTCTTTTCGTCCGTGTCCTCGTCGACGAGCGTCACCGTCGCGCCGAACTTGATCGTGTTGCCGGAGAGTTTTGATACATCGATAACCTCGGCGCGCGATAATTTGTCTTCGAGCTCGGCAATGCGCCCTTCATTCAAGGCCTGCGCGTCCTTGGCGGCGTGATATTCGGCATTCTCGGATATGTCGCCATGCGTCCGCGCTTCGGCGATCGCTTGGATGATGCGCGGACGCTCGACTTGCTGGCGCCGCCTCAACTCCTCTTCGAGGGCGGAGTAGCCGCCCGCCGTCATGGGGAACTTGTCCATGTCAATACTCTTTCACGTCTGCCGTTCACTCCGCTATTGGAGCGTGACCCGACTTTTTATCGGGTCGTGCCAAGGGCATTGATTTTGCCTGATCCGACTACGAAACCACTATCCACTTTCAAAGATCATGCTCCAACTGTTTGAATCCGAGCGATACCTTTTCCGTCAGATGATCCCATCCGATCGAGAAGCGCTCAAGGTTCGCCGGTTCCGGCCCAGGCGTTATATACGCTTGCGCCGGGGTTATTCCATCGCGATACTGTCGCCGAGACGCAATGCCGATTTCGGGCCGCGACTGCCAAAAATGCTTTGCATCCGCGCCAGACAGTAACAGACACCTTCCCGAAACCGGCCGCAAGGGGTGTTTCACCAATTCGCGATCGTGCCCCCGCCCAGTCCAGCCGTGCTTTAGCCAAAATAATCTTGCAGCGCGCGGACCTCCAGATCGCCGGCAAGATAGGCCCGAATTCCCTGCGACGCGGCGATCGCGCCAGCGAGGGTCGTATAGTAGGGCACCTTATGCAAGAGAGCGGCGCGGCGCAACGACCGCGAATTGGCGAGGGCTTGCGCGCCTTCCGTCGTATTGAGCACAAGCTGAATCTCGCCGTTTTTGATCAAGTCGACGACATGCGGCCGGCCTTCCGAAACCTTGTTGACACGCTGTGTCTTTACACCCTCGCTATTAAGATAGCGCGCGGTGCCGCCGGTCGCGCGGATCTTGAAGCCAAGCCCCGCCAACAATCGCGTGGTTTCGAGGACGCGCGGCTTGTCGATGTCGCGCACCGAAACGAAGACCGTGCCTGTCCGTGGAACATTCGTGCCGCCGCCTAGCTGGCTCTTGGCGAAAGCGACCGGAAACGAGCGATCGAGGCCGATGACCTCGCCGGTTGAACGCATTTCCGGCCCGAGCACGGTATCGACGCCGGGAAACCGGGCAAACGGAAATACCGATTCCTTGACGCCGATATGATCGAGACGCGCCGGCTGTAATCCGAAGCCGGCCAGGCTTTCCCCGGTCATGATCCGCGCCCCGATCTTGGCGATCGGCACGCCGATGACCTTGGCGACGAAAGGAACCGTCCGCGCCGCGCGTGGGTTGACTTCAAGCACGTAGATTTCGCCGCCCTTCAACGCATATTGCACGTTCATCAAGCCGCCGACTCCGAGCGCCAGGGCAAGTTTCTTGGTCTCCTCTTCGAGTTCGGCGATCGTTTCGGGCGCAAGCGAGCGCGGCGGCAACGAACAGGCGCTATCGCCAGAATGAATTCCAGCCTCCTCGATGTGTTCCATGATGCCGCAGATGAAGACTTGCCTGCCGTCCGAAAGCGCATCGACGTCGATCTCGATGGCGTCCGACAGATAGCGGTCGAACAAAAGTGGATTGTTGCCGAGCACGGTATTGATTTGCCCGGTCTTGTCGTTTGGATAGCGTGCCTTGACCTCGGAGGGAACGAGACTCGGAAGCGTGCCGAGCAGATAGTCGTCGAACGCGGCGTCATCGAAAATAATCGCCATCGCCCGCCCGCCCAGCACATAGGACGGACGCACGACGAGGGGGAGGCCGAGATCGGAGGCAACGAGGCGCGATTGCTCGACCGAATAGGCGATACCGTTCATCGGCTGCTTCAGGCCGATCTTGTCGAGGAGCCGCTTGAAACGGTCGCGATCCTCAGCGAGATCGATCGAATTGACCGATGTGCCGAGAATAGGAATGCCCACCTGTTCGAGCGCATGCGCGAGTTTGAGCGGCGTCTGGCCGCCGAATTGCACGATCACACCCTTGAGCTCTCCTGCCTCGCCTTCCTTGGCCAGGATTTCAAGCACGTCCTCGGCGGTCAGGGGTTCGAAATAGAGGCGGTCCGACGTGTCGTAATCGGTCGAGACTGTCTCGGGGTTGCAGTTGATCATGATCGTTTCATAACCCGCCTCCCGCAGTGCGAAGCTCGCATGACAACAGCAATAATCGAACTCGATGCCTTGCCCGATCCGGTTCGGACCGCCGCCCAGGACGACAATTTTCTTGCGCGCCGTGGGATGCGATTTGCAAGCCGCGGCGGAGCCAAAAGGCGGCGCGTAGGTCGAATACATGTAAGCCGTGGGCGAGGAAAATTCCGCCGCGCAGGTGTCGATTTGCTTGAACACCGGTCGCACGCCGAGTTTTTTGCGCAAGGCGGACACCTTTACTTCCGGCACTTTGGCGAGACCGGAAAGACGCGCATCGGAAAAACCCGCCGCTTTCAGCATCCTCAGATTGGCGGCGTCGCCTGGCAAACCATGTGCGCGAACCTTCGCTTCGAGATCGAGAATTTCCCCGACGCGCGCGATGAACCAGGGATCGATTCCGCAGGCCTCGTAAATCTCGTCCGCGGGCATGCCATGGCGCAGCGCTTGTGCAACAACAAGCAGCCGGTCGGGCGTGGGACGCCCCAAGGCGGCCCGCAGCACGTTCATGTCGTCGCCGAGACCCAGCCCCTCGATTTCGATTTCGTCGAGACCATCCAATCCGGTGTCGAGCGAACGCAATCCCTTTTGCAGGCTTTCGGCAAAGGTCCGGCCGATTGCCATGGTCTCGCCGACCGATTTCATCGCCGTCGTCAGGATCTGCTCGGCGCCGGGAAATTTTTCAAATGCGAAGCGCGGGATTTTGGTCACGACATAGTCGATCGAAGGCTCGAAGGAAGCCGGTGTCGCGCCGCCGGTAATATCGTTGGCGATCTCGTCGAGGGTGAATCCAACCGCGAGTTTCGCCGCGACTTTGGCGATCGGAAAACCGGTTGCCTTGGAGGCCAGTGCCGAGGAGCGCGAGACACGGGGATTTATTTCAATCACGATCATGCGGCCATCCTTTGGATTGACCGCGAATTGCACGTTGGAGCCGCCGGTCTCGATGCCGATCTCGCGCAACACCGCGATCGCGGAGTCGCGCATGGACTGATATTCCTTGTCGGTCAAGGTCAGCGCCGGGGCGACGGTGATCGAATCGCCGGTGTGCACGCCCATCGGGTCGATGTTCTCGATCGAGCAGACGATGATACAATTGTCTGCCTTGTCGCGGACAACCTCCATTTCGAATTCCTTCCAGCCGAGCACGCTTTCCTCGACCAGAACCTCGTTCGTCGGCGAGGCGTCGATCCCATGTTCTATAATGTCGATGTATTCTGCTCTGTTATAGGCAATGCCGCCGCCGGTCCCGCCCATGGTGAAGGACGGCCTTATGATCGCGGGCAGCCCTATGTCATCGAGGACTGCAAGCGCTTGCGGCAAGGTTTTGATCTGATGCGAGCGCGGCGTCGCAAGGCCGATGCGGGCCATCGCCTCGCGGAAAAGCTTGCGATCCTCGGCCATGTCGATTGCCGCGGCGCTGGCCCCGATCATCTCCACCTCGAATTTTTCGAGCACTCCCATTTTTTTCAAGGAGAGCGCGCAGTTGAGCGCGGTCTGGCCGCCCATGGTCGGCAACAGCGCGAAGCCGCCGGGACTCGCGTAGCGCTCCTTACCGATGATCTTGGCGACGATTTCCGGCGTGATCGGCTCAAGGTAAGTGCGATCGGCCATGTCCGGATCGGTCATGATCGTCGCCGGATTGGAGTTGACGAGGACGATCCGGTATCCCTCGTCGCGCAAGGCTTTGCAGGCCTGGGTGCCGGAATAATCGAATTCGCTAGCCTGGCCGATGATGATCGGCCCGGCCCCGATGATTAGAATCGTCGAAATATCCGTCCGCTTGGGCATTTGGTCTCGTCAGAACACACAAAACAAAGGCCGCGCTCTCGGCTTTTGGCCGGAGTGCGGTCCGAGGCGGAAACCAAAACCATTGTCGTTCCACACTCGGCTGTCTGCGTAGACGAGATTTGGGAGAATGTGAACAGAGGTAGGCTGCGAGCCGCGTCATGCCGGTCCAGATATCCTGTCGTGGGACCGTCGCGGCCATCATTGTCGCCTCGTCCCAGGGGACTGGAGATGTCCGCCGAAGATGAGGCGGCAAGCGTTACCTTCGCCGGAGTTTCACGTCGAGGTCAGGCTCGACTTCCAGCTGGAGGCGCAAATCAAGCAATGCGCCACTGAGCGTGTCGAACACATGTGCATCGTCGGTCACTTCCAAAAACGTGACCTGCACGACGCCATCTACGGTCTTGATCTTGCTCAGCTTTCCGCTTCCCTCCAACATCCGCTTCTCGATCGCGCCGGTAAGAGCACGTTCAACTTCGTTCACGTCCGCCACAAGCGCCTCCTCTCCAAGCCGACGGTATAGCCTGATCAAACCAGCGCGGCTGGAGCAGGCTTTGGCTCGGAGCGTGTTTAGATTATGGCACGGCGGGTTCCTCGACCCCTGTGGCATGAGAAACGACGGGCTTATTGGATAACCCCGGCCTTGACAAAAAAAGCTCGCGGCAGGTAATTCGGCAACAATCAAATTTTGTGGCGGTGAACCCTCCCCTTTATGCTGGCTGAATGAGTTGAACGAAACGCCGCCCGGCCCTCGCCATGACCCTGACGCCCAAGACCATGACGCAAAGGTCACGTGGCTGCGCGGCGAGGCGAGCGAATTCGAAAATTTCGATCCGCCACCGCCGCGCCGCCGCGGAATTCGCGCGGTGCCATTGCGCATCATATTGCCCAATCTCGTCACCTTGCTGGCGCTGTGCATGGGCCTGACCGCGATCCGGTTCGCGATCGAGGGCCAGTTCGAAACCGCCGTCGCCGCGGTCATTGTCGCCGCCATTCTCGATGGATTGGACGGACGCATCGCGCGCGCGCTGCGCGGCACCTCGCGGTTCGGCGCCGAACTCGACTCCCTCGCCGATTTCGTCGCTTTCGGGGTCGCGCCGGCGCTCATCCTTTATTTTTGGGGACTGCACGAGATGAAGAGTTTCGGCTGGTTTGCGGCGCTCGTTTTCGCGATCGCGGCGGCGCTGCGCCTCGCCCGCTTCAACGTCATGATCGACGATCCGAACCGGCCACCTTGGCATGCGCATTTCTTCACCGGAATGCCCTCGCCGGCGGGCGCCATAGTCGGGCTCTTGCCGCTTTATCTCAATCTCTCGATTCTCGCGGTTCCCAATGCCCGTGCGCTGGTTCCTTTCGAAATCGCGTATGTGTTGATCGTAGCCTTCTTGATGGCGAGCCGTATCCCGCATTTTTCCGGCAAAAGGATTGGCCGCGTGCCGCGCGAATATGTGATTGCCGTCCTTTTCGGGATCGCCGCGTGCATTCTCCTGCTCGCGACCTTCACGATGGAAATGTTGATCGGCCTGACCTTGGTTTATTTGGCGACCATCCCCTTCGCCATTCGCCGCTTCAACGCCTATGCGGCGGCGGACGCCGCGAGGCAGGCTAATGCCGCCGCTGCCGGAGCGCCGCCCGTTGCGCAAGCGCGGAAATGACGGCCGGCATTGGACCCAAGGGCCCGGGTTCCCGCGCGCGGCGTCCGCTCTGACAATCGGTGCATGAGCGTCAGGACAAGCTGGACTCGAAAGCCCATCCGGCCAGTTCACAAAGGCACGTTTCTCGATTAGGGTCCGCGCAGAAATGCTTCGCTGGGCCGCCGGGGAGCGACGGCGGTCTAAATTCAAGGAAACAAATGTCGAAGGAAGAATTGCTTGAATTTCCAGGGACCGTCGTCGAATTGCTCCCGAATGCGACCTTTCGCGTCAAGCTCGAAAACGACCATGAGATTATCGCGCACACCGCTGGAAAGATGCGCAAGAATCGTATCCGCGTTCTCACCGGCGACAAGGTCCTTGTGGAAATGACTCCCTATGACCTGACCAAGGGCCGCATTACCTACCGGTTCAAATGATCGAGATCCCAACGATGGATAGCCGCCATGACCGGGGACGATAGGGCGTGGCGGCCAAGGCTCGTTTTGGCTTCCGCGTCCCCCAGGCGGCTCGAACTCTTGCAACAGATCGGCATCGAGCCGGACGCCTTGCTTCCCGTCGATCTCGATGAAACCCCGCGTAAGACCGAGCTGCCGCGTAGCCTCGCGGTGCGGCTGGCGGAAGAAAAGGCGGGCGCCGCCGGGCGGATCGCGTCGAGCCGGCCCGAACTCGCCGGTGCCTATATCATCGGGGCCGACACGGTCGTTAGCGTCGGCCGCCGCATTCTGCCAAAATGCGAGATTATGGCGGAGGCGGCGCAATCCTTGCGGCTTTTGTCGGGCCGGGCCCACCGGATTCATACGGCGGTCTGCCTCATCACGCCAAAGGGCCGCGCGCGCCACAAGCTGGTCGAGACGCGGCTGCGCCTCAAACGGCTGTCGGCCGCCGAGATCGAAGCCTATCTCGGATCGGGCGAGTGGCGCGGAAAGGCCGGAGGCTATGCGATCCAGGGCCTTGCCGGCGCATTTGCGCAAAAGCTTATTGGGTCCTATTCAGCGGTCGCCGGTCTGCCGCTATACGAGACCATGTCGCTGCTTTCCGGCGAAGGCTTTCCGGCGCATGTTTCTTGGTTGAACAGGGTATAACCGCCCCTCTAACCCCAAGCATCGGCCAAACCATGCCAATCGCAAACCCGGAAAACCGTTTTGATGAAAAACCAGACGAAGCAGCGGCCCGGCCCTGTCCGATCTGTGGCAAACCCGCCGCTTTCACCGACCGCCCGTTTTGTTCAAGGCGCTGCGCCGACGTCGATCTTCATCGCTGGCTCGGCGGGGTGTACGCCATTCCGGCCGCGGAACCCGATGGCGCGGGCAAGGAGGGCCAAGATTTCCGAGCCGTAAAATAATCCGAGTCTTCTGTCCGGAAGTTGCATGTTTTTCACTGCCTCAAAGATCTTCTGGTTCGTTGCCGAGCCGGTATCCCTGGCCATTGTCGTGGGCGTTTTGGGGATCCTGCTTGGGTTCACCCGCTTCGCCCGGGCGGGGCGGGCTGTTATGGCTGGCGCGATAATCGTGCTCGCCGGCGGCTTGCTCACGCCGCTCGGAGCCGTCCTTTTGCGGCCCTTGGAGGAGCGATTTCCGCCGCCGCCCGCCGATATCCCGGCGCCGGCCGGAATCATCGTCCTTGGCGGCGCCGTGGAATCGGAAGCGCGCGGGCAGATATACTTCTCCCCGGATGCCGCCCGGATGACTGCCGGTGTTGAATTGGCGCGGCGGTATCCATCCGCGCTGCTCGTCTTCACCGGCGGACCGGGGGGGTTGTTAGGCGAGGGGCCGGCGGAGGCGATCGGCGCACGAAAACTCTGGCTTTCGCTGGGCGTGCCGGAAGAGCGAATGATGTTCGAGGCGAAGTCCCGCAATACATGGGAAAATGCCCTGTTCACGCGCGTTCTCGTCAAACCGAAGCCGGGAGAGACCTGGCTCCTCGTGACCTCGGCCTGGCACATGCCGCGTTCGATCGGGATATTCCGACATTTGGGTTTCGATGTGATTCCTTATCCGGTTGCGTATCGCACTTTTGGCGATGAACGGGATTTTCTGCAGCCCACCCGAATGTTCGACAAAGTTATTATGCTCGATTACAGCGTCCGTGAATGGGTCGGGCTTTTGGCCTACCGGCTGGCCGGTAAGACGGACGCGCTGTTTCCCGCGCGTTGAGCGCCGCTCGGGGCGTTTTTCGAAGGCGTAGCGATGGCCGAAGGGCCTCGCACCTTGCATTTGGTATTACAGGCGTATCCGGTAAACGCAACGCAAGTTCCGCCATGAGTTATTAGCCGCGCCGATGAACCCCACGCTCATCATCGCCAACAAGACCTATTCGTCCTGGTCGTTCCGGCCGTGGATTTTGATGCGCCACTTCGGCATCGCGTTCGATGAAATCGTGATCCCGATGGCGCAAGAAAATACCCGCGCGGAAATGTTGCGCTTTTCCCCGGCCGGCAAATGTCCCTCATTGCACGATGGCAAAATCGTCGTATGGGATTCGCTCGCGATTATCGAATATGTCGCCGAACTGCATCCACGCATGCCAGTCTGGCCGAGGCCGCGGGCGGCGCGGGCACAGGCCCGTTCACTCGCCGCCGAAATGCATTCGGGCTTCATGGGAATGCGCGGGCTGCTGCCGATGAATATGCGCCGCAAGGTCAAACAACGCGAGCTGACGCCCGAGGCAAGCGCCGATGTCGCTCGCCTCGAACAGGCTTTTGGGCAAGCCCGCAGGGAGTTCGGTCAAGCTGGCGCCTTTCTCTTCGGCGATTTTTCGGCGGCCGACGCGATGTTCGCGCCGATGATCAATCGTCTGCATGTGTATAAGGTGGCGGTCACGCCCGGCACGCGGGCCTATATGGACGCGATGATGGCGTTGCCTGCCTGGCAAAATTGGAGCGCGCAAGCCCAAGCAGAAACCTGGATCATCGACAAATATGAAATCGCCTGAACCCGCATGCGCCGGCGCCTCGGGCTGGCACAGGGGTCCGGCGTTGCAGGCGGATCGCGCCACGCCGGCGCTAACGCTAAAAATGCTTGCCGTTGCGCCCCGCAAGCACGATCTATAAAAATCTGAACAGCATAGTTCGCGAGGAGCCAAAGTGGATCAACCAGGGGACAAGGGTGGCGTGATCGCGCCGAAGTCCAGCACCAAATCGAATATCGACGAATTTCTCGAGGCCGCGGCGAAATTGCCTGCGACATCCGGTTCCGGGCGGGGCCGGCTCGTTTTCGCGCTCGATGCCACGATGAGCCGGCAAGCCACCTGGGACATGGCGCAAGGCGTGCAAGGGCGGATGTTCGCGACGGCGGCGGCGCATGGCGGGCTCGATGTCCAGCTCGTTTATTACCGGGGCTTTTCCGAATGCAAGGCGTCGCGCTTCGTGGCCGGGGGGCAGAGCTTGGCATCCCTTATGACCAAGATCGGGGTGGGCGCCGGCCAGACGCAGATCGAAAAGGTCTTGCGTCATGTCCTCGATGAAACGCGGAAAACTCCAGTCCGTGCCCTAGTCTTCGTTGGCGATGCGATGGAAGAGCGGCTCGACGTTCTGGCCGGCCTGGCCGCCGAAATCGGGCTTTTGGGAGTGAAGGCTTTCCTATTCCAAGAGGGGCGCGATAGTGTTGCGGAGCAGGCTTTCCGGAAGATCGCGCTGCTGACCGGGGGCGCCTACGCGACTTTCGATTTATCCTCGCCTGAGCGGCTGGTCGCGCTGCTGACCGCCGCGGCGGCCTATGCCGCGGGAGGCCGCCGCGCGCTTGAATTCGAGGCGCGCGCGCGCGGCGCTGCGGCGGCGGACCACCTCCTGTCGCAAATGCGCTGAACGGGCGGCATGAAATGATCTATCTTCTCGGCGGATTTTTACTATTCTGGCTCGCGCTCTCCGCGCTTAAGGCGTTCGCGGCCGCCGATCCCGCCGCGCTCGCGCGCGTGATCAAGCGCGGCGGTGGCGGCGCGGCGCTTCTCGCGGGTGCGGTCTTGTTGCTCCGGGGACGTTTCGACATGGCGCTTGGGCTTGGCGGACTTGGCGCCTGGTTGCTCGGATTGCGCGGCGGATCACTGTCGCGGATGTTCACATCTTACAGTGGGCCAGGGACGCGAAAGGTTTCGTGCGTGAGATCGGCGATGATCGAGATGGAGCTTGATCATGGCACCGGCAAAATGCGGGGGACGGTGCTGGCCGGGCCGGACGAGGGCAAATCACTGGACGCGATGACAAGGCCGCAATGCGAAGCCCTCCATGACCTCTGTTGCCGGGACGATCCCGAGGGCGCGAGGCTCATGGAAGCCTATCTCGACCGCCGGTTTGCCGGATGGCGTGCGGCAGCGCAGAACCAGAGCCGCCCTGGGCGCGGACGCGCGGGACGCCGTGCCGGTACGATGTCCGAGGATGAAGCGTATGAAGTTTTGGGACTTCACAAAGGCGCTTCGGATGAGGAAGTCGCTCGGTCGCACCGTTCGCTGATGAAGAAATTGCATCCCGATCACGGGGGATCGACGGATCTGGCGGCTCGTGTGAACGAAGCCAAGGATGTGCTGATGCGGCGTCATCAGTAGGCCCCTGGTAGATGGCCTGGTGGGAGCCAGGCGCGGCGGTTGCGGCGCTTGCTTCAGTTTTTCGTTGCGAAACAGGAAAATCCTGAACGTTTGAGGGTTTTGCAGGCGAGTGCGGCACTGTCGGCTTCGAGGCCGGCGAAGCGCGCGCGGTAGAGCGTTTCGGAGCCCTTCTGAACCTTCTCGGTAAAGGCTTGCGCGGTGATAAGCGTTTTGCGGCCTTCCGATTTGGCGCGGGCGAGGAGTTCGGTCGCCTTGCTTATGTCGCCGGTCGCGCCGATCTGAATCATCCAGCCACTTCGCGCCACCGCCGGGCGGCGGACGTCGGCACTTTTCACGACACCGCCTTGAGGCGGCTCCTTTATCGCGGCCGCGATTTTATCGGCGCCAAAGGATCGCGCGGCAACCGCGCTAGCGCGTATCGCGGAAGGAGTCGCGGTCGAGAGATCGCCGCCGAGTCCTGGGCGGCCGAGAGCAGTTGAGCCATCGAGGCTTACCTGTTTCCAATTGCTTTCGCCTAGGGCTGCGCGGGGTGCGGCGGTCCCTAGTTTCGGCACCCCGGAGACAAAAGCGGGGCGCGATTTTTCGGGCGGAACATCGGCGTTAAGCCAACCAACCTGGATCGGATCGAGCGTGGGATTGGGTCTCGGTGGGCTCGGCGCAAAGATCGGCCTCGAATCGATCTTCTCTGGGGATTGGTGCCCCGGAGGCTTGGGTCAGGGCTCTTTGCGGCTTCCGCGTTATTCCCACTCACGCCGGTGCCGGAAATCGAAGACGCTGTGCGGACGGTGGCGCCATTTTCGATCTGGTCTTCGATCAAACCCGCCATGGTCTTGTCGCGGGCCCGCGCGCTTGGGCCGCCGAGGACTACGGCGACGATATAATGTCCGTCGCGTTTTACCGAGGTCAGAAGATTGAACCCGGAGGCGCGAGTGTAGCCGGTCTTGATTCCGTCCATCCCCTCGACGCGATCGAGGAGATGATTGTGGTTCACGATCGTGGCGCCGTGATAATAGAAGGCATGGGTCGCGAAATAGTGGTAATGGCGCGGAAAACGCTCCTGGACGGCGCGGCCGAGAATTGCGAGATCGCGCGCCGTCGTGACCTGTTCGCCGTTTGGCAGGCCGGAGGCATTGGCAAAATGCGTGCTATTCATCCCGAGAGCATGCGCTTTCAGCGTCATAAGCCCGGCGAAACTCTCCTCGTCCCCGCCGATGGTTTCGGCGATGGCCACCGCTATGTCGTTCGCGGAACGGGTGACGACCGCCTTGATCGCGTCGTCGACTCTGATCGTTTCGCCAGGATGGAGGCCAAGCTTGGTCGGCTTTTGCGTCGCGGCGTAAGCAGAGACACGAATATCGCTGTCGAGCCGCAGATGCCCTTGTTCGAGCTGTTCGAACAAAAGATAAAGCGTCATCACCTTGGTGATCGAGGCTGGGAAGCGTAACTCGTTTTCGTTGCGGGCGTAAAGCGTCCGGCCGGAATTGCCGTCGACGACGATTGCTGCGATATTCGATGTGGCGCCGCCCCCGCGCGCGCGGCGGTAGCGGATCGACTGTTTGTGATGCCGCCGGTTGTGATGCCGCCGGCCGTCGAAATGGGTTTGCAGCCAAGCATGGCGGTGGGGGCGCCAATGGCGGGCCTCGGCGGGCGGAGCAATGAAGCTCACCACCACCAGGGCCAGGCCGAGGCCCGCCCCGGCCGCGGCCTTTCTGGTGCGGCAAAACGTCGCGCAAAACTTTAACATCTGCAACGTCCCCGGTTCTCGGCTGGCAGGCGACATCGGCCCGCCGCCAAATGATCTCCGGGGGAATGCTAGTCCGGCGAGGTTACCGGTTAGTTAAGGCTCCGGTTCGAAGCGGCGGCATCGCTTTGGTCTCGGCCGATATTGCATCGCAACATCTCCTTGACGTGATTTGTGCGACGCACTAAATGGATAGCCAGCGAGGCAAGCGAACTCGCGATTTTAGCCGTCTTCGCTAGGCGAGAACGGGCGCACCACCGATCGAGGAAGTGACATGGCCAACGAATTTGATGACGTCCAAAACTACGGCAAGGAGCAATTCGGCGCAGCGGCGGCGGCGACGACGTGCTTCGCGAAGACCCTCCAGACAATCGCAACCGAAACGGTAGATTATTCCAAGAAAGCCTTGGAAAATAATTCCGCTTTCATGGAAAAATTACTCGGCGCCAAGTCCTACGAAACCGCGATCCAGATCCAGTCCGAATATTGGAAGACCTCTTATGCCGGCTTTGTCGCGCAGGCGACGAAAATCGGCGAACTCTATTCCAGTCTGGCTAAGGAGGCTTTCAAGCCTGTCGAAACCGCAGTCTCCAAGGCGTACAATGGGTAGACTTAGGCTTCACCGGAGTGGCGTGGACGTTTCCGCCGCGACGTGATAGAGGCGACTATGCCAAGTCTGCTTACGCGGAGTTCGGGGCGTATGTTGTGAATACGAGCGATCTCTATTGCAATCTTTTCAAACGTGGTTGATCAAGCGGCGGCCAAGATCGAGGGCGTCAAGACATAGGTTTTTAAGCGCGCCGACCCAGGTGTCATGTAGGCGCCCCGGACTCTGACGACGATTTTAGTACTTGCCGTCTTCACAAACGCGGTGTTGACCGCGGTTAGCAATATTTAGATATATGAAGTCACCGAAAATTGAAAAGCCCGGCATTTGCCGGGCTTTTTGTTGCAAAGGTTTTTGCTTTGCTCATTCGGCCATTGCCTGTTTTTTTGCGCAGCGGCATGGCCTTGTGCATGAACGACGTGAAATTGGTTTCTTTTGGCCAAAAACTCGTCTGGCCCATGAGGCGAACAGGGGCTAAGATTAGCGCGTTGATCGAGAGGGGCCGGCGGTAGCGTCAATTCCTGCTTGCCGACGAAGGCCCGGCGGGTCATTCGTCCGCTATTGGGCGCCGGCGCCCGGCGGATATCATTGAAGGGCGAGGTTCTGGTGGTGAGGGAAGCATTTCGGCAATTGCAGGTTTGGGCTGACGACGTCGCTCGCGCGGGCGCGTGGTTCGGCGAGGCCTTGCCGGCCTTGGCCGCTCCGGTAGCGGCCGCCAAGGACGC
>CAVQHH010000025.1:0-21209 GCA_963712225.1 uncultured Alphaproteobacteria bacterium | reverse complement strand
AAGCAGACTGATAATGGCGTTCTCGATAAAATCACTTGCAGACGGGGCGGCCCATATGTTTTAAAAGCCGCCTGCGTCGTAAGGTCGCTTTGCGGGTGCACCGGGCGCACCTACAACTGCGGAAATTCAGCTTCTTCAGCAGCTTGCCGACGCTGCGCTCATGCCGGTTAACATCGAATTTGGCGGCGATGGGGTCACGCAGGTCGGCGCAGGGCCAGCACCCACGCCATCGGTCTTGCGGTCAGGGCCGTCTTCCACCCACTTCGCCACTTCGCTCCGCTGGGCTTCGGCCAGACGCGGCCGGCGCCCAGGCCGGGGCCGGTCCGCGGGCCCCGCCAAGCCATCGCGTTGTAGCGAATAACTCAGTCGCGCAGCGTCTGACGCTCCATGCCACCGGCCTGCGCCGCCACCCGCCGCGAATGCCCATCCAGCACCATGGCAATGGCCAGAATGCGCCGCCCCTACTTGGCGTCAGCCGTTCGCGCCGCCGCCGCCCGCAACTGGGAAATACGCAAACCCTGGGGTGTAATCTCAATTGCCGACATGCTGCCCGCTCCGCGAATCAACGACATGCTGCATCGAGTCATGTTTGCAATTTGGGAATCCCCCAGAAGTCAGGTTCTAGGGCGGCTGGTTCTTTACATGAGGCTGCTGCGTCAAGTGTTTTTTTGCGTTTCCGCGGCTTTTGAGTTGGCCCATATCGATGGTTCTTTACGACGTCCAGCATGAGGCTGGCGTCAACAGTCCGGGCCGACGCTGGCACTGACCAATCGGGCGGCGCAATGTATTAAACCAGGCTTTTGATCTGCAACCAACGTGTCGCGCGCTCACCCTTCTGGTCCACGCCCGCTTCCCCGCCCGCTTCGTTGCGGAAGGGGCGCGGAAACGCTCGAACCTTAAGACCTCCTCTTCATCGCCAAGCTTCTTCTCGCCTCATGCCGCGACAACCGCATCGAAGTGCGTGCCACCCTTCCACACACGCCCCAAGAGAACCGCGAGCTTCCTCGCCACCGCCACGCGCGCCCGCTTCGGCCCGAGCCTCCTCATCAGCCTCAGGCCCCAGCCGCGCAGGGCGAAGCGCTTCTTGACCGTGGTCAACAGCACATTGGCGGCCTCATAGAGATAGTGATAGAGATAGTGATAGAGATAGTGCCTCGCCATCGCATCGCCCTGTTTGGAGATGCCCATTTTGACATCGGTTTTGACATCGGTTTTGACATCGGTGCCGGCCGATTGATAGCGCCGCTCGGTCAAGCCAAGATAGGCGCCGATGTCGCGCGTTCGGCCAAATCTCTCCACGTTCTCAATTGCCGCGCTCAATTGCCGCGCTCAATTGCCGCGATGAAGGCGAGCGCGGTGACCGGCCCACCCCCAGGCACGCTCATCGACCGCCAAGCGACCTCGTTGCGGTGCGCCAGCTCCTTGAGTTGGTCGTCGAGCTTGGCCACTTGCGCGGCGATCGAAGCCAAAGCCTCGAGCAACGCCACAATGCCGGCATGCATCAGCGGATCGGCCTGCGTTGCCTCATCCGCCGCCGCGGCGAACTTCTTCGCTCCAACGCGCGAAGAACGCGCGAAGCCGAAGCCTTATGCCGAAGGGGCGCAACAGCCCGCGCACCGGGTTGCCGAGCGCGCGCTTCGCCTTGACCAATTGGTCGCGCGCTCCGAGAAGCGTCGTGATCCTGTGGCGGTCGATCGACTTCACGTGGACGGGCGAGAACCAGCCCGTCCGCAGCATCGCCGCCAAGGCAGGCGTCGGCCTTGTCGCTCTTGATCCGCCGGCTCTTGATCGCATCGGCGGCGCGGCGGGCGTCCATGCCCACCATCGATAGCCCATCGCCGCCCGAGAGCGGAAGAGATGCGGCGTGAACGGTCCGCTCTCCAGCCCGACCTTGGCGAGCTTACCCTCAAGACGCTTCAAGGCCGAAGCGAGCATCCGAGGATGCGTGTCGAGGATGCGTGTCGACCATGCCCCGAAAGACGATCTTGCCGGCCTCGTCTACAACGCCTGCCGCCGTCCGCTTGCCGCCCACGTCCAATCCTGCAAACATGCCCATCGCTGCTCTCCATTCGTCATTTGCGAATCACCAGCGAAAGCTTCACACCTTCCGCCGGAGAGCAGCAACCTCATGCACGGGATGTATTAGAGGAAAATGCGGGCCTTGACCGAGGTCGTGCCGCTGTCGCCGCCGATGGCCAGCATCATCGTCACCGGCTTCGTGGTTCCGGTCAAGTTGGCGACCGCGCCTTCGCGGCAACACCCCTTGGGGTATTTCCCACTCCGATCGGGGTCCCCACCACCATGGGGGTAGTCGTGTCGATCAGCGAAAGTGTGAACGGTTTTTCCCGCTCGCCTTTGCCACGCCCGCGGGAGGGACCAGTTCAGGCTCCGGCGGGCCACCGCGGCGGGCCGACCTCGGCGAGCCGGGTTAGATAGTCGCCGTAGCCGGATTTGCCGTAGCGGCCGGCATTCGCGACCAACAGGTCACGATCGATAAAACCCTTATAATATGCGACTTCCTCCGGGCACGAGATTTTCAAACCCTGGCGCCGCTCGAGAATTTCGACATATTTGCCGGCCTCGAGAAGGCTCTCGTGGGTTCCCGTGTCGAGCCAGGCGAAACCGCGGCCCATGATCTCGACGGCGAGTTGATGGTGCTCCATATAGACCCTATTGACATCGGTGATTTCGAGTTCCCCGCGCGCCGAAGGTTTCAAGGAGGCAGCGATGTCGAGCACGCTGTTGTCGTAAAAATAAAGTCCGGTAACCGCCAGCGCAGAGCGCGGCCGCGCGGGTTTTTCTTCGATCGAAATGGCCCGCCCCTTGGCGTCGATTTCGACGACACCGTACCTCTCCGGGTCCGCCACGACATAGCCAAAAACCGTAGCACCGATGGGTCTCGCTACCGCCGAGGCCAAAAGGTCCGGCAGGCCATGGCCATAGAAAATGTTGTCGCCAAGGATCAGCACGACACGATCGCCGCCAACGAAATCGCGCCCGATGGTGAAGGCTTCCGCGAGCCCGCGCGGCTTGTCCTGCGTCGCGAAGCTGAGATGGATCCCGAACTTGCCGCCGTCGCCAAGCAACTCCTTGAATAGACTCTGATCCTGGGGCGTCGTGATGATCAAGATATCGCGGATATCCGCCGTCATGAGCACGGACAGTGGATAATAGATCATCGGCTTGTCGTAAACCGGCAATAATTGCTTGGAAATCACCAATGTCAGGGGATAGAGCCTGCTGCCGGAGCCGCCCGCGAGAATGATGCCCTTCATGTTTCGGCTCGCGGTTCCTTGAGAAGCATTTCGACCGTCTCCCGCGCGCGTGTTTGCCAATCGCGCGCGCGATAGCCAAACACGGAAGCAAACAGGCTGCTGTCGAGTTCGGAATTGGCGGGCCGCCGGGCGGGGGTTGGATAGTCCGTGGTGGCGATCGCCGAAACTTTCGGCCGCCGCCCGGTCGCTTGCGCCTGGGCTTCGACGATGGCGCTGGCGAACCCGTGCCAAGTCGTGGCGCCATCGCCCGCGAAATGATAGGTTCCGGGAGCCTCGATGCCGCGGGGCAAGGCGCGATCGATCGCAAAGACGGCTTCCGCGAGGTCGTGAGTCGCGGTCGGGCAACCCTGCTGATCGGCGACGATCCGCAGTTCCGCGCGATCGCGCGAAAGACGCAGGACCGTTTTGAGAAAATTCGCGCCGAACCGGCCATAGACCCAGGCAGTGCGCAGGATGAAATGGCGCGGGTTTGCGTGCCGAACCATGGCTTCGCCCGCAGCCTTCGTCTGGCCGTAAACGCCAAGCGGCGCGATCGGATCGGTCTCTACGTAGGCGCCCCGTTTCGTGCCGTCGAAAACATAATCCGTCGATATTTGGATGACCGGCACCTGCTGCAGTGCGGCGGCGCGGGCGATCGTTTCCGCTCCCGCGGCATTGGCGGCGTAGGCCGCCTCCGGCTCGGTTTCCGCTCTGTCCACGGCGGTGTAGGCTGCGGCATTGAGAACAAGGCGCGGTTTAACCGCAAGAATCACGGCCTTGACGGAGGCGAAGTCCGTGACATCGGCTCTAGCGCGATTACAACCGGTCGCCTCGATATCGCGGGCTTTGGCGAGCGCCATCACTTCGTGCCCAAGCTGACCCGCGGCGCCAAATACGAGGATTGGCCCGTTCATGCCACGGTTCCGAGCCGTTCGCCCCGATAGACGCCGGAACGGATCCGCTGCCACCACTGTGGATTGTCGAGATACCACCGAACCGTTTTGCGTAAGCCGGTGTCGAAGGTTTCGCGCGGTTCCCACCCTAGTTCGCGTTTAATCTTGCGCGCATCGATGGCATAGCGCCGGTCGTGCCCCGGGCGGTCGGTCACATAGACGATTAAGCGCTCGTGCGATCCACGAGCCTCGTCCGGCGCCATTTCATCCATCAGCCGGCAGATGCGGCGCACGACTTCGAGATTGGTTGTCTCGCTCGCGCCGCCGACATTATAGCTTTCGCCCGGCTGCCCGAGGAGAGCGATTTGGAGCA
The DNA here is from genome assembly GCA_963712225.1 of uncultured Alphaproteobacteria bacterium. GTDB lineage: Bacteria > Pseudomonadota > Alphaproteobacteria > Rhizobiales > Beijerinckiaceae > Methylocapsa. Next base: position 16,689 of record CAVQHH010000025.1, on the reverse strand, counting down.
GCGCCCTGGCATGATCCTCGACATAGAGCCAATCGCGAACATTGCCGCCGTCCCCGTAAACGGGGATGGGCTTGCCCTCAAGCGCGTTCAAAATGGTCAGCGGGATGAGCTTTTCGGGAAAATGATAGGGCCCATAATTGTTGGAACAATTCGAGACGATCGCCGGCATGCCATAGGTATGATGCCACGCCCGCGCCAAATGGTCGGAGGCGGCCTTTGACGCGGAATAGGGCGAATTCGGCTGGTAGGGACTAGTTTCTTGAAACAACCCATCCGCGCCAAGCGACCCGAAAACTTCGTCGGTCGAGACATGGTGGAAGCGAAACCGCGCCTGTTCTGTCAAACTAAGCTTTTGCCAATGGTCACGTGCGCTTTGGAGCAGCACGTAAGTGCCCATGACATTGGTTTCGATGAAGGCGCCGGGCCCGTCGATGGACCGGTCGACATGGCTTTCCGCGGCAAGATGCATCATGATTTCAGGGCGAAAATTCTCGCAGATTTGCCGCATCGCGCGCGCGTCGCAAATGTTCGCCTGCTTGAATTGATAGCGCGGATCGCCGGCAACGCGGGCGAGATTATCGAGATTTCCAGCGTAAGTCAGTTTGTCGACGACGCAGACTTCATGCGCGCTCGTCTCGATTAGGTGGCGCACCACCGCCGACCCGATGAAGCCCGCGCCTCCGGTGATCATGAATTGTCTGTTCATAAAGGTCTCACGTGCCGAAGGGCGAAACAAAATTCTTAAAAAAAGGAAGAACCGCGTCCTTTTCGGAGATCGCAGCGTCAACGGGACGCACCGGCCACGCGATCGCCAAGTCGGGATCGTCCCAACGCAAGCCGGCGTCGCAGGACGGCGAGTAGAAGTTATCGACTTTGTAGGCGACCTCGGTATCTTGTTCAAGCGTGCAAAAGCCATGCGCGAAGCCGGGCGGCACGAAAATCTGTTCGCCGCCATCTCCCGTCAACGTCGCGGAACACCAGCGGCCGTAACTGGGACTGCCGCGGCGCAGATCGACCGCCACATCGAAGATCGCGCCGCGTACGACCCGGACCAATTTGGCCTGGGCCGCCGGAGGGCGCTGGAAATGCAGGCCCCTGATCGTTCCGGCTTTGCGCGACAAGGATTGGTTGTCCTGGACGAAAACACAAGCGACGCCAGCCTCGGCGTAAGTCCGCGCGTTGAAGGTTTCGAAAAAAAATCCGCGCGCGTCGGCGAATTTCTTCGGTCGAAATAGCTTTACGCCTTCGAGTACCAATGGTTTCGAGCTCCTTCTTCGTGGCTTCCGGATGGCGAGCCGTCTTAGCGGCGCCGGCCGCGACATTCTTTACAGGCGTCATGTCACCCCTGGAATTGCCGTGATCCGCCAAATTGATGTTGTCCCACCCGCGTATACACCCCAGCATTCGTCCATGATCGGGTCGCATCCCCTTACGCATCGGCGCGCGATTTCGTTCGCCGTTCCCGAAATTCATTGTCGATTTCCGGCAGCTGCGATTTCTCAACGGTCCCAGGTTTAACGCGATGGCATTATCGCAAGAACTCGTGACAAGGCAATTCGGCAACCTTGCGTCTTATTATACCGGGCCATTGGGCTTACCGCTTATACCGGGCCATTGGGCTTACCGCTAACGCGGGCACTCTGGAGCGCGCTTGATGATGAGCGTCGCTGAAGCGGCGAAAGCGATCGGGGTGACACGCCAGCAACTTTATAAGGTCAACAACGGCAGGAGCGCGGTGACGCCGGAAATGGCCGTGCGCTTCGAGAAGGCGTTCGACGGCGGCGCCGAAATGTGGCTGAGGATGCAAGCCGCCCACGACCTCGCGAAAGTGCGCCAGAGCCAAGAGAAGATCACCGTGCGCCGTCTCGCGCGGCCGGTTTGGTGGGGGTCACTTTAGGCCGGCGACAGGCGCGCGAACGCTTATCGCTGCACGCCAGGGCTTCGCAGATGTGAATAAGGACATGGTGGCCGTGACCGGCACGGCCACCTAGGTTTCCGCGCTAATCGGAATCACACTTGCGAGTAGCTTCGTCTGCTTCGCGAGCCAGCCGGCCTACCAGGTCAAAGAACGCGTCGGTCTGGCCGATAAACAGCCCGTCGGCCGTGAAGGCTTTTATAGTCGCCACCGCACCGCCTTTCTCTATCGAGGTCGGGCGAATGATCGAAACCGCCGGGAACTTTCGGCTGAGGAACGGGCACGGCTCGGGCATGATCAGGTTGGTCTGAAAGTCCTCTCCACCAAAGGGAGGTGCATTGAGGTTCGGAAACACGAGCTTCGGATTTGTCGGATCGATCAGAGGAGCCACGGGCGGCGAAACCCCGTTGCCTGCTTTGTCGTGCCAGGTCTGGAAGTGAGAGGTCTCGGTCGGACCGATGCTGAGCAGGATTCGCAAGACCTGTGGATGGGTTACTCTTTGGGCCAAGGTCGGGTAGAGGCTGCTGCCACCTTGCTCGATGAAGCAGAAATGGAATGCCGCCGTGTTGGCGATGGCCTGGATGTGGTTAGGAGGAGTGAGGTCAGCGTCGGTTCGGGGGATTGCCGGAAACTGCCCGGCGAACAAGCTCGGGACCGCCTGCGGGAACACGAACGTCGGGTCAAGATCAGGGTTATTGGCGCGGCTGCGATACCTCGTCCACCAACTGGTGTCGACTTTGAGCCGCATGAGATTGGTGAGCCGTAATTTTGTTTTGTTGGCCCCGGTCGCCTGACTGCCTTTCAAAGTGCGAAACTTATCCAGATCAACGGGCTTCTCGCCTTTCGAAACCAGATAGGCGTTGATGAATGCCGCGTGGCTGAACTCATCCTCGGTATTGTCGTGGATGTACTGAGACATGTCTCCATCGAGGACGTTCAGCGCCGCAGTGTAGGCTGCGCTCCCTCCCGTGAGGCCGGGGAGTTCGCTATCCTGAACTCCTCCGAGTTCGGCGTATTGCAGCCAGAGATCGCTTTCGATGAGTTCGACCGCGGCCAGTAATCTCAGGATCGCGATGTCGCCCTTATTAAGCGGGCGATTTGAGGCGTCCGTTTCGGCGGCGACTTGCTGCGCCATCGCCGATGCGCCCGCAACCAGCGCCGTGCCCGCGATCGCACTGGTCCTCAAGAAGCTACGCCGGTCAGCGTGATGTTCGTCTGTCATGTTCGTCTCCTGCGAGAGTTTTGCCGATGGGTCCGGCGCGGATGTGTTCCCGCGCTCACGCTAGGCAAGACTCCGGAGGCGGCGCTTTTATTCCAGGCCACGGCCAGGAATTTTTTCCTCGGCAGTTAGAGCCATGATTTCAAGGGACTTTATGTGCGGAGCGTATGCACCAAATAGCTTTCGCCGCCGGATTTACTCCGCCGCCGCGGCTACCACCTCAGAAGCCGGATCATAATTCAGCACCGGCGCGAGGCAGGGCTTCGCAGATATGAATAAAGTCATGGTGGCCGTGATCGGCACGGCCACCTGCGCTTTCGCGCTAATCCTCCCGATGACACTTGCGCGTCGCCTCATCGGCATCCTCCGCAAGGTCATGCAGCTTCTTAAAGAATTCACTGGACTGGCCGGTGAACAGCCCGTCATCCGTGAAGCCTTGGACAGCCGCCTGCGCGCCAAAAATACTCGGCGAGATCGACACCGGGCGAATGACCGAAACGACCGGGAATTTCCGGTTAAGGAACGGGCATGGCTCGGGCATGATCAGATTGGGCTGGAGGTCCTCCCCGCTGGTAGATACATTGAACGTGAGATCGCCAAATGTCACATTATTAGGTGGCGTAAACGCGTTGCCCGCCTTGTCTGACCAGGTCTGAAAGTGCATGGTCTCGGTCGGGCCGATGCTCAGCAGGATTTGCAAGACCACCGGATCGGTGACTCTTAAGGCCAGTGTTGGGTAGAGGCTGGTGCCGCCTTGCTCGATAAACCCGAAATGGAACGCCGCCGTGTTGGCGATGGCCTGGATGTGGGTCGTATCAGTTATATCGGTAGGGGGGATTGCCGGATGAGTCTTCCCTTTGATGAACAACGATGGGACCACCTGCGGAAAAACGAACGACGGATCAAGATCGGGATTCTTGTCGCGGCTGCGATACCTCGTCCACCAGCTGGTATCGACGATAAGCTGCATGAGATTGGTTATTCGTAGCTTGTTTTTGTTGGCTCCTGTCGCCTGGCTGCCTTTCAAAGTCGCGAATTTACTCAGATCAACTTCCTTTGCGCCAATGGACTCCAGATATTCGTTGAGGAAGGCGTGGTGGCTGAACTCATCCTCGGTATTGTCGTGGATATACTGCGACATGTCCGCATCGAGATTGTTCAGCGCGTTGGTGTAGGGCGTGTTCCCTCCGGTAGGTAGTCCTGGAATCTCGTTGTCCTGGACTCCGCCAAGCTCGGCATATTGCTGCCAGAGATCGCTCTCGATTTGCTCAACCGCAGATAGGAATTGCAAGATCGCGACATCGCCCTTGGTCGGGCGAGACGAGTCGGCTAACTGCGCGATTGCGCCCGATGCTCCAGCGGCGAGCGCCGTGCCCGCGATCGCACCGGTTCTTAAGAAGCTGCGCCGGTCAGCATCATGTTCGTCTGTCATGTTTGTTTCCTCCAAAATGTGAACTCACAGGAATTGACCTATACGTCGTTTATGACGCCTTAATCTCCTATGAGTGACAGTCTTGCCGTTGGACGCGGCGTGGTTGCTTTGCCGCAACGGCTCGGAATAAACACCCGAGCCGTTGCTTTCGTTGCAAGCTAAGGTCAAAAAGGTGGTCCACTGCAATACCATGCTGTCAAACGACTGTTGTGTGTGAAATAATATACGTGCTAAATGGCGTAATGATTCGTAGCTATGAATAGCTGCTAGTAGCCATAATTGTAGCCATTGCAGACGTTAATCCACTGCCAGCCATCCCACCGCCCAGCAACCATCCGCGCATGCCCCTGGCAGCAATTGACAGAGATATGCTCGCCGTAATAGCAAGTCTTTCAGAAACGCCCGGTGAATATTAGAAAATACCGGTAATCAGCCCGTCGACGTGCAGGCTGTAGCCTGCGGGAGGTACGTTGAGGTGACCGGCGTGCGGAGAACGATGCGGTCCTGGCCTGCGTGCAAGGAAACTTGCCATGGAACGGGATAGGGGCCGGTCCGGCGGCCGCGAACTCATCGATTTCGCATCTCGGCCGCCATCGCCCGGTCTTGAGTTCAACGCGCGTCTGAGCGTTGGCGCTGTTACGCTCACCCATTGCACCTCCCCGCCTATCGAGGGGAGGCATTTGGGCGCGGCTCAGATAACGGCCGCCGTCCATGATGGCGCGGCGTTCGACATGGACTGGCGCGGGGGCGAGAGCGACCGTCTGCTTTCAAGCATCGTCTCCCATGGTCACGTTCACGTCGGAGATGGGCGTCTTCCCCTATGGGTTCGCAGCAACGCGTCGACTTCCTTCTTCGCTTTCGCGATCGAGGAATCTTTCGTCACGGAGATCTGGCGGAAGGCCTTCGACGGCACCGGTGATTGCTTCATCGGGACATTGATCGGCGTTGAAGATCCGGTGATCGGCCGGCTCGCTGCGCTCGGCCGGCTCGAGCTGAACGAGGGCGGCGCCGGCGGACGGCTTTACATCGAGGGCCTCGCCTCTGCGCTGGCGGTCCATCTGCTCCGCAGCTCCGGATTGTCGCGGCGTTCGCTAATCCCGCTTAAGGGTGGGCTTGCGCCGAGGCAGATTCGGCGCGTTCTTGAGTACATCGAGGCGCATTTGACCGACGAGCTCGGGCTCGTCGAGTTGGCCGCGATCGTCGAGCTGAGCCCGCATTACTTCGGCGAGGCATTCAGAATTTCGACCGGAAGATCGCCCCACCGTTACGTGATGGAAAGACGGGTCGAGCGCGCGCGCGATCTTCTTTGGGACGCGGATCGGCCGATCCGCGATATCGCCTACGCCGCGGGCTTCTCGAGCCAGAGCCATTTCACGGCGAACTTCCGCCGGGTAACCGGGGTTACGCCAGGCCGATTCCGCCGATCGCTTCCTTGAGGCCGTCGCGGGCGGCCACTTCAATGACCAACGAGCCGGCCATGGCCCTTCTCGGTCATCCACTCGGGAATGATCTCCGTAACCCGACTCACTCCGCCGCCGCTGCGGCCTCGGCCAGACTCGCCGGATCGTAATTCAGCACCGGCGCGAGCCATCGCTCGACTTCCGCCACGCTCATCGCCTTGCGCCGGGCATAATCCTCGACCTGATCGCGTTCGATTTTCGCGACCCCAAAATAATACGCGTCCGGATGCGCGAGATAGAGGCCGGACACCGAGGCGCCGGGCCACATCGCAAAACTCTCGGTGAGCGCCACGCCAATTCTCCGCTCAGCTTCGAGCAGGCGGAATAACGTCGCCTTCTCGGTGTGATCGGGCTGCGCCGGATAGCCCGGCGCCGGGCGAATGCCGCGATAGGCCTCGGTTAGCGTTTCCTCGCTGGTCAAGGTCTCATCTGGCGCATAGGCCCAGAACTCGCGGCGCACGCGTTCATGCATGCGTTCGGCAAGAGCTTCGGCAAGCCGGTCGGCGAGCGCCTTCACCATGATCGACCCATAGTCGTCGTTTGCCTTGGCGAAACGGTCGGCGATCTTGCCTTCTTGCGCGCCCGAGGTGACGACGAACGCGCCGATATAATCGGCCTTGCCGCTCCCGGCCGGGGCAATGAAATCGGCGAGAGCGAGATTGGGACGTCCGTCACGGCGTAACAATTGCTGGCGCAAGGTGAAGAATGTCGCAAGCTCGCTTGTTCGCGATTTGCCCGTGTAGACCTTGATGTCATCGCCAACGCTGTTGGCCGGCCAGATGCCGATGACGGCCTTGGGATCGAACCAATGTTCCTCGACGACGCGGTTGAGCATTTGCCGCGCGTCGTGGAACAATTGGCGCGCCGCTTCGCCCTGTTTCGGATCGTCCAAGATCGCGGGATAGCGGCCGCGCATTTCCCAGGTCTGGAAAAACGGCGTCCAATCGATATAGGGGATAAGTTCGGCAACCGCATAGGTGCGAAACACCCTTGTGCCGCAAAATACCGGGCGCGGCGGTTCGTAGCTCGCCCAGCCGGGCCTGAAGGCGTTGGCGCGCGCTTTCGCTAGCGGCAGGCGTTGCTTATCGGCCTCCCCCCGGCGATGCGCCTCCGCGACTTTGGCGTATTCGGCCCGGACCGTCGCGATGGTGAGGGCGCGGGACTGCGCCGAAAAAAGCGATTGCACGACTCCGACCGCGCGGCTGGCATCCGTCACATAGACCGTCTGGCCCTTGGCATAATTTGGATGAATTTTGACCGCGGTATGGACCCGGCTCGTCGTCGCGCCGCCAATCAGGAGCGGTAGATCGAAACCTTCGCGCTCCATCTCGGCGGCGACAAAGCACATCTCGTCGAGCGAGGGCGTGATCAGTCCCGACAGGCCAATAGCATCGACCTTTTCCGCCCGCGCGGTGGCGAGAATTTTCGCCGCGGGAACCATCACGCCGAGATCGACAATCTCGTAATTGTTGCAGGCAAGAACCACGCCGACGATGTTCTTGCCAATATCGTGCACGTCGCCCTTGACCGTCGCCATCAGGATCTTGCCAGCGCTCGATCGCTCAGTGCCCCCGGTTCTGCGCTTTTCCTCGTCCATGAAAGGCAAAAGATAAGCAACGGCCTGTTTCATCACCCGCGCAGATTTGACGACTTGGGGCAAAAACATTTTTCCCGAGCCAAAAAGGTCGCCGACGACATTCATGCCCGCCATCAGCGGCCCTTCGATGACATCTAGCGGCTTTTTCGCGGCGGCACGCGCTTCCTCGACATCGCGGTCGACGAATTCGGTGATGCCGTTGACGAGCGCATGTTCGAGCCTTTTGGCGACCGGCTCGCCGCGCCAGACAATATCTTTTCGGCGGTCTGCGTCCCTTGCCCCTTGTAGCTTTCGGCGAGCGCGAGCAATCTTTCGGTGGCGTCCGGCCGCCGGTTGAGGACGACATCCTCGCAGGCCTCGCGGAGGTCCGGTTCGATTTCGCCATAGATCGCGAGCTGGCCCGCGTTGACGATGCCCATGTCCATACCGGCGGCAATCGCGTGATAGAGAAACACCGAATGCATGGCTTGGCGCACCGGCTCGTTGCCGCGAAACGAGAAGGAAAGATTGGAAACGCCGCCGGAAATATGAACGCGCGGGAATTTCTTGCGAATTTCCCCCGCGGCCTCGATGAAATCGACGCCGTAATTATCATGTTCCTCGATGCCGGTCGCGACCGGGAATATATTCGGATCGAAGATGATGTCCTCGGGCGGAAACCCGGCGTCCTTGGTCAAGATGTCATAGGCGCGCGAACAAATCTCGACCTTGCGTTCGCGCGTATCGGCCTGGCCCTTTTCGTCGAAGGCCATCACCACGACGGCGGCGCCATGGGCGCGCACGATTTTCGCCTCGGCGATGAATTTATCGGCGCCTCCCTTCATCGATATGGAATTGACTATCCCTTTGCCTTGCACGCATTTTAGGCCGCTCTCGATGACCCGAAATTTCGATGAATTGATCATCACCGGCACACGCGAAATGTCGGGCTCGGCGGCGATGAGGTTCAAAAACTCGACCATTGCCTTTTCGGAATCGAGCAGGCCCTCGTCCATGTTGACATCGATGATCTGCGCGCCCATCGCCACTTGATCGCGCGCGACATCAAGCGCGGCGGCGAAATCGCCTTCCTTGATCAATTTGCGGAATTTGGTGGAGCCGGTGACATTGGTGCGCTCGCCGATGTTGACAAACGAAATCTCTGACCCGAGCACAAACGGTTCCAACCCGGACAATCGTAGCAACGGCTCGATTTTCGGCACCTTCCGGGGGGCAAGGCCTTTGACGCGCGCGGCGATCGCCTGAATATGCGCGGGCGTCGTGCCGCAGCAGCCGCCAACGATATTGATGAGACCGGCTTCGGCGAATTCGCCAATGAGAGAGGCCATATAGTCGGGGCTCTCGTCATAAAGACCAAACTCATTTGGCAGACCGGCGTTGGGATAGGCGCAGATGAGGGTATCCGCGATCCGGGCAAGCTCGGCGAGGTGAGCGCGCATCTCGCGCGCGCCTAGCGCGCAATTGAGGCCGATCGTCAAGGGTTCTGCGTGACGCAATGCGTACCAGAACGCGGCCGCCGTTTGACCGGACAGGGTGCGGCCGGACAAATCGGTGATCGTGCCGGAAATCATGACCGGCAGTCTCTCTCCCCTCGCATCGAAAACGCCATCGATGGCGGAAAGCGCCGCCTTGGCGTTCAAGGTGTCGAAGATCGTCTCGACGATCAAAATATCCGCGCCGCCCCCGATCAGCGCGGCTGCCGCCTCCGCATAGGCCTCGCGCAAATCATCGAAGCTCACCGCGCGAAAGCCCGGATTATTGACATCGGGAGAAATCGAGGCGGTGCGATTGGTCGGTCCCAATGCACCGGCGACGAAGCGGCGCTTGCCGTCCTTGCCTTGTGCCTCGTCGGCTGCTTCGCGAGCAAGCCGCGCCGCGGTAAAATTCAATTCGGCGACAAGCTCCTCCATGCCGTAATCGGCTTGAGAGATCCGTGTCGAATTGAATGTATTCGTCTCGATGATGTCGGCACCGGCTTCGAGATAGGCGAGATGAATGGTTTTGATCGCGTTCGGCTGGGTGAGGCTCAAGAGATCGTTGTTGCCGCGAAGATCGCGCGGCCAATCCGCAAAGCGCGCGCCGCGAAATTCAGTCTCGCCGAACTTGTGTTGCTGGATCATCGTGCCCATGGCGCCGTCGAGCACCAAAATTCTTTCGCGGGCGGCGGATTGAAGAGCGGCGCGGGTTTCGTCTCCAGTAAGCCTTCGCGTCATCAAGCGGCCTCTTGTTCGAGTTTCGGTCGGAGCCCTAAGAGATGGCAGATCGCATAGACAAGGTCGGCGCGGTTCATCGTGTAGAAATGAAACTCCCTGACGCCGTGATCGACGAGATCGAGAACCTGTTCGGCGGCGACCGTTGCGGCGACGAGTTTTCGCGTTTGCGGATCGTCGTCGAGCCCTTCGAAACGATCGGCAAGCCATTGCGGGATCGCAGCTCCGGCCCGCCTGGCGAACTTCGCCGTCTGCTTGAAACTTTGCACGGGGACGACGCCTGGAGTAATCGGAATATCGATGCCCCGCGCCCGCGCTTTATCGAGAAAACGCAAATATATTTCGTTTTCGAAAAAGAACTGGGTGATCGCGCGGCTCGCGCCGGCATCGATCTTGGCTTTCAAGACATCGATATCGGTGTCGGCCGAGACACTTTCGGGGTGGCCTTCCGGATAGGTGGACACTGAGATTTCGAAATCCGCGACCCGTCTGATTCCGGCGACCAGCGTGGCGGAATCCGTATATCCTTGCGGATGCGGGCAAAATTTTGCCCCCGGTCCATCTTGCGGATCGCCGCGCAGTGCGACGATGTGGCGGACGCCGATGTCCCAATAGCCACGGACGATCGCATCGATTTCTTCCCGCGCGGCCGCGACGCAGGTCAGATGCGCGGCGGGCTTCACCGAAGTCTCGTTCACGATCCGCGCGACCGTCGCATGGGTGCGCTCGCGCGTCGAGCCTCCGGCGCCATAGGTGACCGAGACAAAACTTGGCCCAAGCGGCGCCAGACGCTTGATCGACTCCCAAAGGGTCGCCTCCATCGCCTCGCTCGCCGGCGGAAAAAACTCGAAGGAGACCGAGATATCGGGGCAGACGGTGCGGCTCGCTCGGGGAAAACTACAGGACCGGTTTTCGTTCATGCGACCTCTCGCGCGGTTAAAGGGAGAGGATCGGCGATCACCCGGCGGTCGCGGCCGAGCCAGAGGGACACGGTGAGCTTGTTGGCCTCGCCCGCGCCTGGCGCAAGATCGTCCTTGGCGATCAAATCCAGTCCGGCGGCGGCCATGAACCCCGCGACTTCCTCGGCCGCGAAACCAAGCCGCCGGTGCGCGTGCGCCGCGCGCAAAGTCTCCTCCTCGTGCGGCGCGAAATCGACGATGAGGAGGCGCCCGCCCGGCCGCAAGGCGCGCGCGGCCTCGCGAATGGCGCGCAGGGGGTCGTCGAGATAATGCAGAACCTGATGCATGACAACGAGATCATGAAAATCCGGTTCGACAGGCATCGCGTAAATATCGCCTTGGCGCAATTGCACATTGCGCAATCCGGCGCGTTCGATGCGCACGCGCGCGACGCTCAGCATGTGCGGCGATTGATCGACGCCGACCGCCCGCGCGGCCAGCGGCCCCAGGATTTCGAGCATCCGGCCGGTGCCGGTGCCAAGATCGAGCAGCGCATGGACCGGCCCCTTGCCGATCACCTTGCGGATCGCGGCCTCGACGCGTTCTTCCGGAACATGCATGGCGCGCAGCTCGTCCCAGTTCGCCGCATGGGCGGCGAAATAGCGGGCCGCAAGGTCCGCGCGGGTCTGGCGGACCTCGCCGAGCCGCGCGCGGTCGGCCGTGAGACGCGCGTCGTCCGGCGCGAGCTTTGCCACGAGGTCGCGGGCAAAACCGGCCACCGGTCCCGTCTGCGCGATTCGAAAAAAGACCCAGGCGCCCTCGCGATGGCGTTCGATAAGCCCGGCTTCGACGAGGAGTTTCAAATGGCGCGAGATGCGCGGCTGCGATTGGCCGAGAATCGCCACGAGCTCGCTGACCGTGAGCTCGGCTTCGGCGAGAAGGGCGAGCAGGCGCAAACGGGTCGCTTCGCCTGCCGCCGCCGAGGCCGTGAGAATGCCGTCGAAAGGGATGTTGTCGGGCATGGGGTTCCTGCAAGCGTTCGTCCTTGCTAACAATATGCAGATATATTTATATGTAAAGTGAAATTTAACGGCTTTTTGCGTAACCGCAGCATTTCCGGCTTGGAGAAATCCCCGCGAAAGATTAAGCTCGCCCGTCACGTCCACATAAAAATCCCAAGGATGGCTTTAATGAAAACCCTTGTCCGCTTGATGATCGCCGGCGCTTTTGTTCTTTCCTTCAGCGCAGCCGGTTATGCGCAAATGCAGGCGACTCCGCCCGCAGCCCCGGCGAGTTCCTGCCGCCCCCGTCGCGCCAAAGGCGAAGAAGGCGCCGATGTCCGCCAAGGCCAAGGAATGTTCGGATAAGGCCACTGCGCAAGGCCTGCACGGCAAGGCGCGCAAGGAGTTCCGCGAAAAGTGCAAGAAAGGCGAGACTTGACCGTTACCTGAGCGCTAAAACCATGTCTCAAGCCCTGTTCACACAACCTTAGCCCTCACCCTGAGAAAGACCAAAGGGTTGTCTCGAAGAGCGAAGGAACCTCTCGGCAACCGCGCCGTGCATCCTTCGAGAAGACCGCTTCGTGGGCTCCTCGGCATGAGGGCGGGGCGGGTTAAAGCGTGTCCGCGAAAAGCTGGCCGATCCGCGCCGGCAGGTCGAAAACGACCACGGCGCGGGCCCTGTCGAGCAGGTCGAGGCCAATCCATGGCATGAGATGGAAAATGAGGCCCCAGGCGAGGAGCCCCTGCGCCGCGATGCCGAGACCTGCGCCCGCGAACATCTGACCGGTCAAGCCAATGGCCGTGAGCTGCCGCTTATATTCCGGCACGGCTTTGCCTTCGGGCAGCCATTGCAGGAGAAGCCGCCCCAGCCACGGGATCCCGCGCGTGAAGGCCATGCCGCCGATGGCGAGATTTATCAGGCTCGGGATCATGGTCGAAAGCAACAGCGCATAGACCACCAATATTCCGGCGCCGCCGGATTTTTGGCGATGCCGTCGAAGAAAGTGTCCAACGGCAGGACGGGCTTGCCTCCTCCATGCACGGCCAATTCGTCGAAGGCCTGAACGAAGAACACCATAACGAACGCGAGACAAGCGATGATACCCGTGGCGAAAAGCGCGTCGACAACCGCATAGCAATAAGGCCACCATCCTTCCCGTTCGAGCCCCCGCCGCAGCAGCGCCCGCGTCAGTCCAAGCGAGGCCCAGTCGAACGGCGCGTTGAGCAGCGTTAGCAACCCGAGAAACAGCAGCAAGGGACCAGCTACTTCCCAAGGCTTTAGAGGCGGCAGCGGCGAGGGGAGGCCTTGTTCCCAGGGTATCCAGGCCTCAACAGACGACAGCAAGGCAGCCTCCGCGAGACAGGCCACGATCATTGCGAGGAGAAACGACAACAAGAAAGGACCTTGCCATTGGTATCTGACGGCTCTGCGGCCTAAAACCACGACGGCACCACCGCCAGCGCCAAAGAGGCGGACCATGATAGGTAAGGCAGTGTCTTTGCCCAAAGCACGCATCGCAGCTACACTCGCTACGACAGAGAAAGCGGCGTAGACAGCACCAATGCCAGTTCCAGCCCCAAACGAAGCGCAAATGAAAACAAAACAGACAGCACCAGATATAGCGAAAATACCCGAGAAACCGATAGGGCCAGCGACATCGAGAATTAAGTAATAAGCGAAAACCATAGCGAAAACTAAACTGAAAGAGACAGCCAAAGACGCCGGCCGGTTCCCCCGTATAGACGGGGGGTGTAGCGCCAAAATGCGGCGCCGAGAAACCCGATGCTCCGTAGGGTAAGGTATCTCCACCAACCGGAAATATCGGGCTTTAGACCCAGGGCTCTCTCCGCCGGGCCGACACGGCCGGAAACGGCCCAGATGACGAAAATCGTCGCGAAAGGATAGATCAATGCGAGAAGCAGGCAGCGGTCGAAGGCGGGCGCCGTCCAAAGCGGTGCCGGTGTTTTCAGCCCGAAGGCGCGCGGAAACAGCGTCCGATCGGCCATGCCAGCGTCGCCGAAAAACCGCTCGACCCCATCGAGGAAAGCGGTCAGCCATTTCGCATAAAGCCGCGCCGCGAGATTGTCCCCGGCAAGGCTCGCGCGCAGCCTGTCATAGTCCTGCCGCTCAAGCGACCCTTCCGGCGCCGCCCCCTGCGCCAGAACGCCGAGATAATATTTATAGATGAAAAGAGCGGCGAGAATGCAAAGACCAGCGACCCAGTAGAGCGCCGTTTGCGCTGGGCCTTTTGGCAGGACTTCAGCCAGGCATCCGACGATGGTCCTAAGTGGCGCGTCGAGCACCTTGTCGGCTTCACACCCGGACAACTGATCGGTCATGTCCGCCCCCGGCGCCCCTTCAAGCGAAGAAGATAACCCGGTTTCGATATACGCAAGAAGGATTATCGCGCGGCCTTACCACTTTGACCCGGCCCTATAGAACCGGCGCAAAGCGAAGCGCCGCGTGGGCTCCTCGCATTCGCCACAGTGCGGAAACGAACACGCATGATTTTGCTCCGCTCGCTCGTCTTTCACGCGGCCTTTTATCTCACGACCGCCGCGCTCGCGATTTTGGGACTCCCATTTCTCGCCATGAATCGCCATCGCGTGCAAGACTTTGCAAAGTTCTGGACGGGTTCGGCGGTTTGGTTTCTCGAAAAAATTTGCGGAACCAGGGTCGTGTGGCGCGGCCTCGAAAATCTCCCGCGCGGCGCCTGTATCATCGCCGCAAAACATCAATCGGCGCTCGAGACCTTGGCGCTCACGACAAAGGGATCGGATTTCGGTTTCATTCTCAAACGCGAGTTGATGGCGATTCCTGTTTTCGGCTGGTACCTCAAGGGCGCCGGGCAACTCGGCATCGACCGCTCGAAACGTGTTCACGCCCTGACCGATCTCGCTCGCCAAGCGCGCGAGGCGGTGGCGCAAGGCCGCCAAATCATCATCTTTCCCGAAGGCACGCGCAAAACCGTAGGCAGCCCGCCTCAATATAAGCCAGGAGTGGCGCATATCTACGTCGAAACCGGAACGGTCTGCGTCCCGGTTGCCTTGAACACCGGCCTGTTCTGGCAGCGTCGCGGTCTTTCCATCCATCCTGGCAGGGTCACGATCGCTTTCCTCGAACCGATCGCGCCGGGCCTCGACAGGCTCGGTTTCATGCAACTGTTGGAAAGCCGGATCGAGACGGTGACTGCGGAACTCATCGCGGGGGCGCTCGCCGCCGATCCTTCGTTGAAACCCGCGCTTGCCCGGCGGGATTCTGCGCTTTCGTAGCGCGAGCCGAGGCGTTTTTGTACGATTGCGCGAATGGTGGAAATCCGCGCAGCGCGTGCGCGTAGCGTGCGATGGCATGGATAGCGCGCAAATCAACCTCTTTAATGGCTAATGGAACCTATCGCTTTTCCGTCGCGGCGATGATGGATTGGACGGAAAGACAGTGTTTGTCGATGTATTAGGGAAACGTATGTGCAAGGATTGCACAGAGCGGTTCTGCTTTTCGTTCGTTTTGTTCGTGCCGACCTTGGCCGCTGGGCTACGGCGAGGCAAGCAAGTGCGTTAGGCGGCGCCGAAAGTGCGAGCTAGACTCCGCAAGACGTGCGCGCGATTGACGGCGAAGTGCGCGCCGTGCTCACCGAGTTAGGAGTTAAAATCTGAAGGGTCCGTCGGCACCGTGAACAAAGTCTGCCTAGCAATTTCCTCCATGGTTTGGCGACCTTTGATGGGGTGATGGGGCAGATTTAAGGCCTTCTGGACACGGTTCTAGCCCGGACGGAGAAATGGAAGTTGACAACACTCCGGGATGGGACACCTTGGTCCAACGGCATGGCACGGCAATTGCGGCGAGCGGTGTTTTGCATCGCGGGCGGAGCGCAATGGAGAGCTGATATGGCCAAAACCGTCGCGGACCAATTTGCGGAGGTTCTCGCCACAGCGGGCGTGAAGCGGGTCTACGGCATCGTCGGCGACAGCCTGAATGGGCTGACCGACGCGCTGCGGCGCCAGGGCAAGATCAAGTGGGTGCACGTCCGGCACGAGGAGGTCGCGGCCTTCGCGGCGGGTGCCGAGGCGCATCTGACAGGCGAGCTCGCCGTCTGCGCCGGCAGCTGTGGGCCCGGCAACCTACACCTCATCAACGGCCTGTTCGACTGCCACCGCTCGCGGGTGCCCGTGCTGGCCATCGCTGCGCAGATTCCGTCGGCTGAGATCGGTGCCGGCTATTTCCAGGAAACCCACCCGGAGACGCTGTTCCGGGAGTGCAGTCACTATTGCGAGCTGATCTCCGGCGCCAACCAGATGCCCCGTACGTTGGAGATAGCAATCCGACAGGCCGTGGCCAACCGCGGCGTGTCGGTTGTGGTGATGCCCGGCGATGTAGCCCTACAGCCCGCGCCGGACGCGCTGGCACCGAACATAGCGGGCCTCCTCCCGCCCCGGGCGGTCGTGACGCCCGCGCATGCGGATCTCGACCGGCTGGCAGCACTTTTGAACGGCAAGGGCCGCCTGACCGTGCTGTGTGGCTCGGGATGCCAGGGTGCCCACGACCAACTTCTCGCGCTCGGCGACCGGTTGAAAGCTCCTATGGTGCATGCGCTCAGGGGCAAGGAGCATGTCGAATGGGAGAACCCCTACGATGTTGGCATGACAGGGCTAATCGGCTTCTCGTCGGGCTATTACGCGATGTTCGATTGCGACGTCTTGCTCATGCTGGGGACCGACTTCCCCTACCGCCAGTTCTATCCTGAGGGCGGGGCGGTGCGCATTGCACAGGTTGACCTCAGGGCGGAACAAATCGGGCGCCGCGCGGCGGTCGATCTCGGGGTCTTGGGTGACGTCCGGGCGACGCTCGAGGCGCTCCTGCCGCGCCTTGAGGAAAAGCGCGATCGTTCGCATCTCGATCAGGCGCGGGAACACTATCGCAAGTCGCGCAAGAGCCTCGATGATCTGGCCGCCAGCACG
>CAVQHH010000024.1:0-72352 GCA_963712225.1 uncultured Alphaproteobacteria bacterium | reverse complement strand
GGCGTTTCCAGTTGCCAGAACCGCTGCCACCATGAAAGCCCGAAACCACGCGCAACCTCGATCAGGTCGCGCGGGACGCCGCGCAGCGACTGGTAAAAGGAAAAGGCCATGTTCCAGGCCTGCGAGGTGAAAATCGCGAAGACCGCCGCGCACTCGGCGCCCAAGATCGAGCCGGGAAAAAGCCCAAGAAAAAAGGTCACCGTGAAAGACAGAAAGCCGAGGATCGGTACCGATTGCAGGACGTCGAGCAATGGAATGAGGACGAGCGCGGCGCGCCGGCTTTTGGCGGCAAGCGTCGCGTAGACGAAAGTGAAGATCAGCGAGGCGGCGATGGCGGCGAACATGCGCAACGTCGTGCGTAAGGCATAATAGGGCAACAGCATATAGTCGAGCGAAACGACCGTCGATTTCGGGCGCCGTCAGCGGCAGGGTCAACCCGTGCGAAACATGGGTGATCGCGATGAAGGCGGCCAGGATCAGGGCAAATGCAAAGAGATCGTATTGGTTGGGAAGCGCCTTGCGGCCGATCGAGGTGAAGGCGACGAATTGGGAGAGCATGGCGGCCTTTCACGAGAGTCCTGCGGGTGAGATTGGCGGCGACGAACAAGCGGAAAGGCCGACTCCGTGCCGGGGCCGGCCGGAAACTGTCGTGGCCTTGTACGCTCGTCGAGACACATGAAAAATAGATGACAGCAGTCTTCTGGGATTAAATCGAAAATTCCGGGGATTGCGTCAAGTTAACCACATCGAACGTATGATTGCGGAACGGCCGTTTTTTTGACTTTTTAACGACATATTACGGATTATGAAATAATTTGAGCTTGTCGGTATATGGGTCTTATGTCGATGCGATATTTTCCGCGTTGCTTTTTCCCGCTCGGCTCATTTTTTGGGCTCGGCCTCGCGCTGCTCGCCGGCGGCTGCGCGGGCGGGGTCACCGGCGATGATCTCTTCCCGAGCCCGTCGAATTACGAAGTTAGCGGCATCGACGTCTCAAAATATCAGGGCGATATCGATTGGACTAGCGTGCGCGCCGCCGGCGTTCGCTTCGCCTGGATCAAGGCGACCGAGGGCGGCGACCGCGTCGACGAGAAATTCGCGCAAAATTGGGCCTCGGCGAAAGCCGCGGGCGTACCGCGCGGCGCTTATCATTTCGCCTACTGGTGCAGGCCCATGGAGGAACAAGCGGCCTGGTTTACGGCGCATGTCCCCAACGATCCGGACGCCTTGCCGCCGGTGCTCGATGTCGAATGGAACGGCCATTCGAAGACCTGTCCAAAACGCCTGCCGCGCGATGTCGCCATCGGGCAGATGAAAATCATCCTAGCCGCGATGCAACGCGCCTACGGGAAAAAGCCGGTGATCTACACCTCGATCGATTTCCATCGCGACGTGATGCAAGGGGAATTTTCTGATTACCCGATCTGGGTCCGCAGCGTGAAATACTATCCGGCGGTCAAATATGGCGATCGCCGCTGGCATTTCTGGCAGCATACCGCCGAGGGCCATGTCGCCGGGATTCGCGGTTATGTCGATCGCAATGCCTTCAACGGTTCAATCAAGGATTGGCAGGCTTGGCTCGCCGATATCACGTCGCCAGGCTCGCACGGGGCGTGAGCTCGAAGAGGAAACGGTGCGCGGCAGGCGACTGGCACGCAGGAAGGAGGCGTTAACTGCTTTTGATGGGCATCTTTTTGTTACGGCCGAGATCCCGGAGATAAAATCCAAATGCGGAGGCCAGAATGATGCCGGAAAGGATGTAAACGAAGATCCATTGACGTGACGCCTCCCCTACGGTCAGGCCGAGTTGGCCGGGCATGGCCATATCTTTCGCGTCCCTTACCGTCACGAGGACCGCGTATTTGCCCGGCTTATCGAAATTGGCCGTGAGTGTGATGACGCCCGTCGGATAGTTTTTCCGCGGCAGATAGGCCAGTGTGACCGGATCGAGATTTACGCTCGCCACCGTTTCGATTCCGGTGTCCCGCACGATGCGAACCTCCGTCGTCATATCCCTTAGTTCTTTCGAAGCCGAGCTAAGCGTAATCAAGGCAAGTCCGGGAGACGGGATGTCCTTGCACGAATCATCCGTTGCGCCGGATTGATAAACCGACACTTGCATCTCGTGCATGCCGGCCATCAACATGCAGCCCATGTCCATGTTCATATCCATGAAGCTGGAATTTTGGGCCTCCGCCCGCGCTCCCGGCAGCACAATTCCCAAGATCAAGGCTACCGCCAACCGGCCAATTCCAATCATTGGTCTATTTCCTTCTCAATTATTGGTCCGCGCGGGGCCGCGTTTTTACTTAATAGTAAGGGTTTTGCCAATGGCGCCATTTACAATTGTTCGAAGCGTGCCAGAACTTTCCCGGCGATCATGCGCGCGATAGGGATCGCCGAGGTTGCTGCGGGCGAGGGCGCATTGCACACATGCAGCATCCTGGCGGTTTCGGCAAAGAGAAAATCATGTACCAGGGTGCCGTCGCGCAACACCGCCTGGGCGCGTATGCCCGCCACTCCTGGTTCGAGATCGGCGAGCGACAGGCTAGGGCAATATTTGCGGCATTGGGCGAGGTAGCCTTGCTTCCACAAGGAGTTTCGCATCTCCTCGACGCCCGTTGCGAGATGCATTCCGACAACCTTCCAAAATCCAGGAAACGCCATGTAGTCGAAGACATCCCGGCGGCTGAACGAGAATTTCCCATAGCCCTCGCGGGCAAACCCAAGCACCGCGTTGGGGCCGGCGATGATTCTCCCATCGATTGTCCTGGTGAGATGAATCCCAACAAAGGGAAGTTTTGGGTCTGGAATGGGATAAATCAGACGGTTGATCAATCCCGCTCGTGATTTTGGCAAGGTATAAAATTCGCCGCGAAACGGCACGATCCGATGATCAATCGTTATGCCTGCCAGGTTGGCGAGACGGTCGGACTGCAGTCCAGCGCAAACGATCAACGACCGTGCGCGCCAGCTTTGCACAGGCGTCGAAACTTCGACGGCGCGGGGGTTTTCGCGAATGGCGATGACTTCGGCGCCGAGCCGCAAATCGGCTCCTTGCGCGGTTGCGATTTGGGCAAACGCTGAGGCGACCATTCTGTAATCGACGATCCCCGTCGAAGGGATCCCCAGAGCGCCAACGCCTGTGATATTGGGTTCAAGGCGCATAAGCCCGGCGCGATCGATCCGCAGGGCCTCGATGCCGTTTTGCTTGGCGCGCTCGAACAAGGCATCCATGTGGATGCTTTCACTGGTATTGGTAGCGACGAGCAGCTTGCCGCAAGTTTCGAATTTTATCCCTTGTTCCGTACAAAAAGCCTTGGTCGCCGCGGCGCCCTCGCGGCAAAGGCGGGCCTTTAAGCTTCCCGGCGCATAATAGATGCCGGCATGGATGACGCCGCTGTTGTGCCCGGTTTGGTGCCAGGCGACGGCGCGTTCTTTTTCGACAATAATGATCGAGGAGCGAGGGCGCGCGCGCAAAATTTCGCGAGCCGTCGCCAGGCCGACGATCCCAGCGCCAATGATTGCAAAATCATACGTCATGCGGCGGTCAGCAATCGCGGGTACGAATTTGGCGCCCAGGATTTTTTGCGCGGCGGCAAAGCCCTCTCACCGGCAGGCTTCCGTCGCCCATGTCGATTGCCTTTTTGTTTTCTTCAACCGGTCTTTTCAGCACCGCTTTTGGCGGCGGCGTCAAACAGCTGACGGAAATTTGCAAGTCCGGCGGGATCGATGTCCGAGATGGCCCAATATTCGGTGCCGCCATCGCGCCAGACCTGAACCGAATAGCCGTCAACTACGAATGCCGCTGGGGGTGGCGAGCCCCGCGCGGGCAGGGCGGTAAGGCTGATGAAATGCTCCTTGTGCCGGTAGACCAGAACAGGCGCCGGCGCGCCGCCGATGATATCGATCCTGCCTCCGGCAAGCGGGAAGCCTTGAGGCCCTAAATCGACCACTTTTGGGGCCAACGCGAAACGCGTCGCAAACCACGGCTTGACCGTGTGGCGATCAGACGATGCGACATCGGCGGGCTGGCCAGAAAGAAGACCGCGTTTGTGATCGGCGACGAGCGTGCCGGCAAGATTGGTGTCCTCGATCGCCGGGCGCAGCGCAAGCCATGTCGAAGCGCTGCCGAGCCCCGCGGCCAGGATGAACGATGCCGCCATGGCCCGCCAAGGCGGGGCCGCGCGGGCCGCCCGGGGCGCGATGGGAGGTGCGGCCATAGCGGCGATGCGTTGGCGCAGGGCTAGGGGCGCCACCGGCTTGACGAGTTCCCGGCGCATGACCTCACGCAGGGCTTTCAGACGGCCATATTCGGCGGCAAGGGAAGCATGCGCGGCCAAACGATTTTCGAAATCGAGCATGCCCGCGGCATCGAGCTCGCCGTCGAGTGCCGCCTGGGTGAGAAGAGTTTCGTCGCCTGTGCTCATTTTGCCTCTGACCTCCCCAAGGCGGCCATGAGAAAGCCGCGCGCGCGGGCGAGGCGCGACATCACGGTACCCACGGGCACGCCGGTGATTTCGGCGACCTCGCGGTAGCTTAACCCATTAATATCGCGCAGCACGAGGGTTTCCTTGAAAGGCGTCGGTAAGGCGCCGATCGCCAGCTCGATCGCCGCCGCGTCCGCCTTGGCGATCAAGGCTTCTTCCGGCGTCGCTCTGTCCGCGGGCGCCAGGGTTTCGATGTCTTCGGATATCACCAGTGCTTTCGGCCTGTTGCGCGCGAGCCAGGTAAACGTAGTGTTCCGGGTGATGGCGAGAAGCCAGGCACGAGCGTTGCCGCCGGCATAGTGATCGAGGCCTCGCAGCGCCCGCAAGCTGGCTTCCTGGACAATATCCTCCGCGTCGGCGCTGTTTCCGCTAAGCCAGCGGGCGAGCGCGTAGGCGTCGTCGAGGTGGGGCATGACCACCGCCGTAAACTGTTCATTCGAAGGGTTCTTCGTCAAGAGGGAAGCCCAATTTCGACGTTCCAGGTTCTCGTTCCACCGTGACAAGCTTACCATCACCGGATCGATCCGGCAGGTTTTCCTCGATCCGGGCCGGAAGGTCCGAGCGCTCGCACCGGTATGCCCGCGAAATGGAGCGCACGATTACGCCCGGCAGGGCAGGGTCATTGGTAGAAACCTGCCGTGCGCTCGCGCGATTGGGTTGAAGGCCTGCCCTTACCAGCTTTTGGTTTCCATGCCTCCTAGCGGTTGCCGCTTAACGCGCAAAATGTTACGAACAGCGAGGTAGGCGGATCGCAGGAATGGAAGCTGTGCTCGGGGGACAACTCGCACTGATCGCCGCCGCTCTGTTTACGGGCGCCGCCGTCTACGTCAACGTGGCGGAACAACCGGCGCGCCTTGCGCTTGACGACCGGGCGTCCCTCGCCGAATGGAAGGCCGCTTATCACCGCGGCTTCGCGATGCAAGGCCCTTTGGCGCTCATCGGCTTTTCCCTTGGTCTCGTCGCCGCGCGCGTCGAAATGGACTGGCGTTGGGTCGCGGGAGCCTTCATGCTCCTTGCCAACTGGCCTTTCACGCTCATTGCCATCTTGCCGACGAACAAGCTTTTGATGGAAATCCCGCCGCAAAATGCGGGCCCGAAAAGCCGCGAACTGATCCGGGTATGGGGCAGATTGCACGCAGTGCGGAGTGGACTTGGCGCCACCGCGACCGTGCTTTTCCTCTGGGCTTCGATACAGGCTTGGCTTGCGACTTCGCTGCAATAGTCCGGGCGAGTTCTTGGTCCGCCGCAACCGGCGCGGCGCGCGCGGGCCCGTCGTCGCTTCTCGCGCGGCATCCTCGACTCGAACTAGCCGGCGGTCACGCCAATTCGATGCGCACCGGCACGTGATCCGAGGGCCTTTCTTCGCCGCGCGTTTCCTTGTCGATCGCGGCCTCGACTAGCCGGTCCGCCGCTTGCGGCGAGAGCAAGAGATGATCGATGCGGATGCCTTTGTTGCGTTGCCACGCACCCGCCTGGTAATCCCAAAATGTGTAAAGCGAGGCGTCGTCCGTGGTTGCGCGCAAAGCGTCGATCAGGCCGAGATTGAGAAGGGATCGAAAGCGGGCCCTGGTGTCGGGCAAAAAAAGCGCGTCGCCCTCCCAGGCGGCGGGATCGGCGGCGTCGCTGGGCGTGGGAATCACATTATAGTCTCCGGCGACAACGAGCGGCTCCTCCAGCGCCAAAAGATTTCTTACATGCGCGATGAGACGATCCATGAAGGCGAGCTTGTAGCTGTATTTCTCCGTTTGCGGCGGATTGCCGTTCGGCAGATAGATCGAGGCCACGCGGACAATGCCCCCGCCGTTAGGGATGACCGCCTCAATATAGCGCGCCTGCTCGTCATCGGGGTCGCCGGGAAGCCCCCGCGCGACCTCGACCGGCGCCTTGGCGAGAAGCGCCACGCCGTTAAAGCCTTTTTGACCGTGCACGGCGGCATTATAGCCTTCCGCCTCGACTTCCATATGCGGAAACGCCGCGTCGACGCATTTTAGCTCCTGCAGACAGAGGACGTCCGGCTTGGCGTCGCGTAGATAGCGCAGGAGATGTTCGGTTCTCTGCCGAACCGAATTGACGTTCCAAGTCGCGATTTTCACAGAAATATTCCTCGATTCCCGTGCTCACCTGCGCGGAGACATGCCGATTGATGCGGAGCCACGCGCTGAAGGCGTGAAGCGTCGCCCTGGGCGCACTTGCATCAGGCGCGGCAGGGTCCCATGCGTGAGAACGCCTTCGCGCATGAGCGCGCGGCGCAAGGGGCCGATCATCGAGAACACAAAAAGTCCGGCGCCGCGCAGAAAATCGACCGGAAAAAGATTCCAAAGCAGGGAGCGATTGAGGATGTCGACCCCGTTCGTGCGCAGAAAAATGTCGCTCCGGCGCGCGGTCGCATAGGCTTTCAGCGTCTGCATGGAGCCGATGTCGCGCCCAAGCACGCGCGCGTCCTCCAAAACTTCGGCGAGAGCCGCGCTGTCGCGCAGACTGAGGTTCAGGCCTTGCGCGGCCAGCGGCGGAAAGATATGCGCGGCTTCGCCAACGAGCGCGATGCGATGGCCAACAAGACGATTGGCGCTCATCCCCGCCATGGGGAAAAAGCCGCCCGGCCCATCGATCTCGACCTTGCCCAGAAGCGAGTCGACTTGATCTTCGATTGCTTGCGCCAGTTGGGGCTGGGAAAGCGCGCGGCGGCGCTCCGCCGCTGCAGGGGACATCAGCCAGACGAGGCTCGACCGGTTCGGCCTGTTTTCGGCCGGGCAAAGCGGAACCAGCGTGCAGGGACCCGATCGCGTGTGGAACTCCGTCGAAATATTCCGGTGCGGCTTTGCGTGCGAAAGGAGCGCGGTGAACGCAGTTTGCGGATAGCTCCAGACGCGCGTGCCGATCCCCGCCTTGGTTCTTGCAAGCGACCCGCGCCCGTCGGCGGCGACGGCGAGCTTTGCCGTGACCCATTGCCCATCGGCGAGCGTGGCGCGGACGGCGTCCGCATCGAAGCTTATGTCGTCGATGATGCCTTCGTGCAAAACGAGATTCGGGGTCTCCGCCGCGATTTCGGCAAGGCCTTCGACGAGCACATTGTTCTCGATATTCTCGCCAAAGGCGGAAAGGCCGATCTCGCTCGCGGCAAACGAAACGGCAGGCACCGGAAACCGCGCTCCGGTGGCGTCGATCATCGCGATCCGGGCGAGCGGAGCGGTCTTGCCGCGGAAATGCCCCCATACGCCAAGCGCCTTGTAAAATCGCAGCGAGGCTTCGAAAAGCGCGACGGTCCGCCCATTAGCGCGGGTATCGACAGGGCCAATGCAGACAATGGAAAATCCCGCTTGCGCGAGAGCAATCGCGGCGGAGAGACCGGCGGCGCCGGCGCCGGCAACGAGAATGTCGGCTTGCGTTTCGGCAGTTGACAGAGACATCGGCCACCTTTGCCAGCCTTTTTAGTCCGGTCCCGAGCTTTTG
The DNA here is from genome assembly GCA_963712225.1 of uncultured Alphaproteobacteria bacterium. Taxonomy (GTDB): domain Bacteria; phylum Pseudomonadota; class Alphaproteobacteria; order Rhizobiales; family Beijerinckiaceae; genus Methylocapsa. The sequence goes on along the minus strand of CAVQHH010000024.1, from coordinate 64,412 downwards.
GCGAGTTAAAGCGGGCGCAGTGACCTCCGCGGCATCGCGGTCAAAGTCGATGTGAAAAGGGTAGCGATCGCGCCGGTCAGGGTCGGCGGCAGGCTTTCGAAAGCGCGCCCGTTGGTTTGGGAAAAAGCCGGGGCTGTGGTGTTTTCCTGATTGGGACCAGTTTTGGGAGCCGCCCGCGTTTGACCCATAGCGGAATTCAGGTGGTCCGGTTTGGCGCAAACCGGCAGTTGAGAATAGGACTAATAGAGCCGGAACCGTCAAATTACCGTCGAATATATGACCGACGGCCTCTTGCTGTAGAAGGCTCGCAGAGCCTCGCAGAGCAATTCCGAGGACAGACCCATATGGCGCGAAACCGCTACGACGAAACATGGCATCGACTGCGCGAATGGACGAAGGGGCAAACGCCGTCGGAGCGCCTCGCAGCACTGCTCCTCATTCACGAAGGATTCTCGGGTTTAGATCCAAGTCATCCCCTCGGGGGAAAAGACGGCGGGAAGGATGCGATCGCCAGCAAGGACGGGATGCGGTTCGCAATGGCCGTCTATTTCCCACGAGGAAAGCAGACCTTCAAGGCCATCACAACCAAGTTCGACAGCGATCTCGCCGGCGCGAAGCACAATTCTGCTGAGGGCATCGCCTTCGTGACGAATCAAGAGCTAACGTTGAGCCAACGCGAGAAAATCAAGAAACCAGCGGCGCCGACGACCGTTGAGCTCTACCATCTGGAGCGGATCACGGCGATCCTCGATTCTCCTGGAATGGACAAGATCCGGGAGCAGTTCCTGGATATCGAGGCGGAAAGGCCGCCGGAGATTAAACTCGGCGGACATGGCGGAGCTGCCCCAGGCGCCGGTGGCGGTGGCGGTGGCGCTTTTGGCCCCAACGCTACGGGGGGGAGCGGAGGTCCCGGGGGCGACATCAAGCTCCATGGAACTCCCGGAGAAGCACCAGGCGCTGGCGGCGGAGGCGAAGGGGCGATCGGGGAAGGTGCAGTAGGTGGCGAGGGCGGCGGCGGAGGTGAGCAGGTCTCCGTTATGCTTGGGCCGGATGAGATCGGGCCGGATACCGGTTTTCACCACATTGAGTTTCAAGTCGGGAAAGGTGGCGTTGGGGGCCTGGGCGAGGACACGGTTGTCAACCTCTGCGATAAGGATGGCCACGTCCTGCAAAGCATTGTCGCGAAGGGAGGAAAGGTGGGCGCGCCTCCATATGTGCCGCCACCCAGCCGGTTGCCTACAGACGAGGACATAAGAGCCGGTCTCAAGGTGACGGGAATCCTTGCGGCAGAGGTCATTCGCGGTCACAGGGACGGGCTTTGGACTGTGGTCGAGGGTGGCTGGGATTTTTGGCAGCCCGGCACCAACCCGTTCCAATTGCCGTTGCCGCTCTTGGTCGAGATCGAAACCGGTACGATTGAACCCGGAACCGTTCTCGACCTGAAGCTCGTGGTTCGAAGCCCCGATGGTTTTCAGGTACATGAACAACGACAGGTCGTCACGGCAAGCGACGGGTTAATCCGGCGATCCCGCTTTGCGGTAGTCTTGACGTTCACGGGGTCTAAATCTGGATTGTGGCGCGTCCACGTCCTCGCTGGACGCCAAGTGATCGGAGAATTACCTCTCGAGATTCGGGCGCCAGCCCATGAATGAACCGTGCACTCTTCTGTCCCATTGGGCGAGTGTGCGGTACTAGCTCACACCTCAGGCAAAGTTTCAACAGTTCGACTGGATGTCCTCCCCATTCTACCGCGCGAATGGGGCAAGTGGCGGAACGCAGACCCAATTCGCATTGACCCCAATCCGATTTCCTGAACGCCGCGGCGCGGGCCTATACATGCGAGATTGAACCTGCAATACTTCGGGGCTGAATGAGCCAGTTCAATCTGTCGTTTTCCCCGCTTTTGCCCTGGTCTGTTTTGCTCGGGTTAGGTGTGATCGCGCTCGGCCTCGTTGGTTTGGGCATTTATGCACGCGGGAGCGGGAGTTTTCTCCGTGCGCTTGGACTTGGCTTGCTGCTGTTGGCCCTGACCGGCCCCGCTTTGGTGCGCGAGGACCGCAATCCTTTGAAGGAAGTGGTGGCTGTAGTCGTCGATCAAAGCGGCAGCCAGACAATCGGCGAACGCCCCGCGCAGACGGAAAAGGCCCGCGCCGGACTTGAGAAAAGCCTCAACGCGCTCGGCAATGTCGAAGTCCGCGTCATCGAGAGCGGCCGCACGGATAACGAAGACGACGGCACGAGGCTGTTCACGGCATTGAACGCGGGGCTCGCGGACGTGCCGTTGGAACGCCTCGGCGGCGTGTTCATGATTACTGATGGCGTCGTCGACGATATTCCAGCTGACGTGAGCGCGCTCGGCTTCAAGGCGCCGCTGCACGCGCTCATCACCGGCCATGAAGGCGAGCGTGACCGGCGGATCGAGCTGCTAGAGGCGCCGCGCTTCGGGATAGTCGGCAAGGAGCAAACGATCGAATTGCGGGTGTTGGACACGGCGGACACCAGCGACCCCGTCGTGCTAAAAGTTCGCCGCGACGGTAATCCGATCGCCACAATTGTCGCGACGCCCGGCGAACGCCTTCGCGTGCCGGTCAAAATCGAACATGGCGGCCCAAACGTCGTCGAACTCGAGGTGGATGCCTTGCCGGACGAACTGACCGCGATCAACAACAAGGCGGTGCTGACGATCGAGGGCGTGCGCGATAAATTGAAGGTTTTGCTCGTTTCGGGGGAACCGCACGCTGGTGAGCGTATGTGGCGCAATCTTCTCAAATCCGACGCCAACGTCGATCTCGTGCATTTCACCATTTTGCGGCCGCCGGAAAAGCAGGATGGGACGCCGATCAACGAATTATCGCTGATCGCCTTTCCGACCGCCGATCTCTTCGGCCGGAAGATCAAGGAATTCGACCTCATCGTCTTCGACCGCTATTCGAATCAGAGCGTCCTGCCCTTGATTTATTTCGATAACATCGTCCGCTATGTCCGCGAAGGCGGCGCGCTGATGCTCGCGGCGGGTCCCGATTTCGCGAGGCCCGAAGGGCTCTATTACTCGCCGTTGGGGCGAATTGCGCCGGCGCGCCCGGACGGCAACCTGACCGAGCACGCGTTCCGCGCCGCGATCACCGAAGATGGCGCCAAGCATCCGGTGACGCGCGGCTTGCCCGGCGCCGATCAGAAGCCACCCGCCTGGAGCGAATGGTTCCGCCAAGTCGATGCCGAGGTCACGCACGGCACCAGCATTTTGTCCGGCGCCGCCGGAAAACCGCTGCTCGTTCTTGCGCGCGAGGGCAAAGGTCGGGTCGCGCTACTTCTCACCGATCAGATGTGGCTCTGGGCGCGCGGTTTCGAAGGCGGCGGCCCGCACCTCGATCTTTTGCGCAGGCTCGCACATTGGCTGATGAAGGAGCCGGACCTGGAAGAGGAGGCCTTGCGCGCCAATGTGCGCGGGCACGTTATCGAAATCGAACGCCAGAGCCTGAAGGCCGATGTCCCGCCGGTCACTGTCGCCTCGCCTTCGGGCGCGGAAGCAAGCGTGAGCTTGACGCCGGCCGAGCCGGGCATCTCGCGCGCGAACGTGACTGCGGCGGAACTCGGTCTCTACCGCCTAAGCGACGGAAATTTATCGGTTCTCGCCAATGTTGGGCCGGAAAATCCGCGCGAATTCCAGGACGTCGTCTCGACGCCAGACAGGCTGAAGCCCCTCGCGGAGGCAACGGGTGGCACGGTGCGCCGGATCGGCAATGCGGACAACAGCGAAGTCTCCCTGCCGCGTCTTGTCGCAATTGGGGACAGTCCGGTCTATGGCGGCGCCGGTTATGCCGCGATCAAGCGCATTGGGGCCAGCGAAGTGAAGGGCGTGGGCGTGATGCCACTCGCGATCGGCTTCTTCGGACTTGCCGCACTGTTGGGAAGCCTCACGGCGGCGTGGCTTTTTGAGGGGCGGAGAACCACTAGCCGGATTTAGTGTGACTTAAGCTCACTTGCGGAATTTTTTGTGTCACTGCCATTAGGCACTACCCGCGACTAATTGAATTGATTTCTTGACCGGCCGGGCGGTCGGGATTCCATCGGGGCGCGGAAGCCCGTGCGCATCCAGAACGGCGCCGATGCAACCTACGCCTGCCGTGCTACAGCCCCTCGAAAAGCACGCCCGCGAGCAACGCCGCATAAGCCGCCGCCATCACCCAGAAACGATGCATGCCGATATAATGTCCGGCGAGCGGAACATGGGTGTAAAGGGTCGCCACGGCGGCAACGGCCAGGATTAGCGACACAAAAAAGACAGGAGCCCCCGGTGGGGTCAATCTGAAGCGCATGGCGAGGTCCGAAATCGGATCGATCTGAAGCGCTAGGCTTAGCCCGTTCGCGGCGCGGCGAAAATTTGACCCTGTAGTATTTTTTGCCGCCTTGCTCAAAAATCGGGGCCGCGCCTGGAAATAGCGCGACCCCTTACTTCTATGCCCCCCGAGGACCAATGGGGAGAGTATGCGATAATTCTGACCTCTCAGCCGCGAATGTCCAGTAAAGTTTCCGCGATTGCGGGCTGCTCACGTTGAGCGCCGAAGATTGCCCGGTGGCGTCTGGCCGAGTGCGCCGCTATTCCGAGTGCGCAAACTAGGCGCTCGCGGCGATCGCCGATATCGCACGCGGCCGAGGGGAACGGGCCCATCGCAGCCCCGGCGCCGGATCGCTGATGTGGCCCAGTCGCTCCAATAAATTTCCGGCTAGTGCGAAACAAAACTTTGCGCTTAAGCGGGCGGCCTCTTTCCCCTTCGGCCGGTGATCACAATCTATTATTTGGAAAGGAATGTGAAACCATGGCGAACGCCGATCCGATCGTCATCGCTGCCGCCGCGCGCACGCCGATTGGCGGCTTTCAAGGCGAGTTCAAAGACCTTGGCGCCCCCAGCCTCGGCGCCACGGCGGCGAAGGCGGCGCTCGTTCGTTCTGGGGTTGCGCCCGAGGACATCGAAGAGGTGATTCTTGGCTGCGTCTTGCCGGCTGGTCAGGGTCAGGCTCCCGCCCGTCAGGCCGCGCTTGCCGCCGGCCTGCCTGAGGCCGCTCCTTGCACGACTGTCAACAAGATGTGTGGTTCCGGCATGAAGGCGATCATGCTGGCACATGACATTTTATGCGCCGGGAGTGCGCGGATTGCGCTGGCGGGTGGCATGGAGAGCATGAGCAACGCCCCTTACCTGCTCGATCGCGCGAGGTCCGGCTACCGCATGGGGCATGGCAGACTGATCGATCATATGTTCCTCGACGGGCTCGAGGATGCCTATGGCGAGCATTTGCCGATGGGCGCCTTCGCGGAGGATTGCGCCGAAAGTTTCCAATTCACCCGCTCTGCCCAGGACGCCTTCGCCATCGCTTCACTGGAGCGGGCCCAACGGGCGATCACCGACGGCAGTTTTGCAAACGAGATCGCGCCAGTCACGGTCAACTCCGGCAAAGCCGAAGGCAAGATCGTCTTGCACGATGAGCAGCCGCTAAAGGCGAAGCTCGATAAAATTCCTCATCTCAAACCGGCGTTCAGGGAAGGCGGCAGCGTGACGGCGGCGAATTCGAGTTCGATTTCGGATGGGGCCGCGGCGCTCGTTCTCATGCGCCGCTCGGAGGCCGAAAAGCGGGGCATCTTGCCCTTGGCGACGATCCTGGCGCATGCCACCCACGCGCAGGCGCCCAGTCTATTCGCCACCGCCCCCATCGACGCGTTGCGAAAACTGATGGACAAGACCGGCTGGTCCCTGGCGGATGTCGATCTTTTCGAGATCAACGAGGCCTTCGCGGTGGTCGTCATGGCGGCGATGCAAGAGCTTTCCTTGCCGCACGAAAAGGTCAATGTGCATGGCGGCGCGTGCGCGCTTGGCCATCCGATCGGCGCGTCGGGCGCCAGAATTGTCGTGACGCTGCTTGCGGCCTTGCAAAAATACGGGTTGAAACGCGGCGCGGCGGCGCTTTGCATCGGCGGCGGCGAGGCCACTGCCATCGCGCTTGAAATGGCTTGTTGACACGCCCGGTAAACTATCCGCCAAATTGGTTGGGACGGGGTCTTCCGGCCTCCTAAAACTTCGATTTAAGAGGTACCGCATGAGCGAAGATGACCGTTTTGCGCCTCATATCCGCCTATTTTAGGTTCCCGTCCTAGTTTGTGTACTAGCCGCGCCAGCCCGTGGCTTTTTAAGCATATCCACACGGGGCGCTTGCGATCCGGCGCCGATCCGGCATGGTTGATGATTACCTTCGCCAGCCAGGTTGTTTTGAAATGAACTCGACCGTAAAATTCTACCTCCGTGCGCTGTTCATCGCACTCGTCGCCTTTGGCGGGACCAGCTTCATTATGCGGAACCAACAGGCCACCGCCGCCGCGGCCCCAGTCAAGCTTACAATCGCCCAATAGGCCGGCGCCTCCCGCGGAGAAAAAGCTGCGCGCGTCGAAGCATCGTCCGGCATATCGCCGAACTTTTGCCAGCGAGATGATTGGGTTGCGGAGATCCCGAGATCGAGTAGCTTTGCAATCGCACCGTGCGATTCCAAAGAAGGATTGCGGTTCCCGTGCGTTGACGATGCCGCTATGGCTGAACCCGCCAATCCCGTTGACGCCTGAGATGCACGCCAATTCCGGATGCAACGGCGGCGGCTGGACCCGCGATGCAGACGGGAACCCGGTGCGCGGCACGCCGGTATCGCGAGGGCAGCCGCGCGGGCGAGGGCAATCGGCGCGACGAGTTGATCAAGCGCCGTGATCATGGCGATGAGACGCTTGCGGAGATTGGCCGCAGCTACAATCTGAGCGCGGCGACGATTTCAAGGTTGCAGGCATGACCCCCCGTCAATTTCTTGAGCAGATTGTGCGGCCCAACGTGGTGCAGTTTCACGCCGACGACGCCAACATGCGGCACGCCTTTAATGCTGTGGCGGCTGTCGACGCCCTCGCCGCCCACATCTATGTGTGGTGTTTGACGAACGCTCCGGCCGAAGTCGCAGGACTCAGCGACGATACGGGTTACAGGAAGAAGCTTGCCGGCCGCCACAATGATTTTCTTTTGTTGCACGATATCTCCAAAGCTCAAAAGCACGTGAAGCTTATAAGGGGAGCACCTGCAATCGCTGAGGCCAAGCAAATCAGCACACGGCCGGTTGGTTTCGGCGAAGGCCCATTCGGTCATGGCCGCTATGGAGGCCCGCCGCAAGTCGTTATCGATCAAGTCGTTATCGATATTGACACCAGCACTATGAAATACGTCCGGCAAATTGTAGACAGCGCCCTTCAGTTTCTTGAAGGCGAGCTGGCGCGCTTGACGTGTTAAAGGCGGCAGAGATACAGGGCGAGATTGCGCGCTCCTTCAATGTGAGCGGCTGGACGATTTCGAGGCTGACGGCATGAAGCCGACACCCCCCAAGCTTGCGCAGAAGCGTTGCAACAATGGGAGTGATCATGCGGGCCATAATATTTGCGTTGGGGTTGGCTCTCGGCCTCGCCGCTGCATCCCCTCTGTCTCGTGCCGCCACAGTCCAGGAACTGCTTCGGGAATGCACAGAGGACAAGGAGGAGGAATTGCACTGCATCGGCTATGTCGCCGGAATTGGCGAGGTTATGCAACACATGGGCGCGTCGATCGGTTTCGGAATTTGTAGCACAGGACCTATCACCCATGGCGCAATGCAGCAGGCATTCGAGAATTGGGCGAAGAAACACCCCGAAAATTGGGGTGATCCGGCTGGTGAAGGGGTGATGCTCGCATTGCGCGAGACTTGGCCATGCAAATAGCTGGTTTGAATTCCATGATGCGTCACGGGAGGCCATTGTGCGTGACCGGACGGGTCACGACGTTCCAGAATTCAGAGATGTTCTGCGACGTGAAGCGAACTGATTCGTTAGATTATCCCCATGAATCGACGCAACAGCGGCGAGAACCCGCTTGAAGAAATCGTGCGCGGCTACAACATGAGCGCCTGAACGAGTACGAGAGCTGGATATATTGACCTATTGAGAATAGCTCGACAAAAGGAGATACCCGACATGAGTGAAAGGCCCGTCAAAGTCCCTTACGAAGTTCTCCGGAAAGTTCGGGGATTAGGTAAAGCAACAAATGATGATTGCTTCGAATTTCGTGATGCAGTGAATGATGAACGCGAATTCTTGTCCGGCGAGGAAAGCGTAAAACTGGACGAAATACAGAAGGCACTTTGGGAGTTGCAGATGCGTGGTGATGAAAGAAGAGGATCAGCGTCTCCTCCTTCTCCACAGAGGCGGGAGGAGGTCAGGGCAGAGCGATTGGCGATTGACGAAGTTCAGCGTCATTACGAGGAATTCCCTGTTATATTTCGTATGGCCTGAGGTTTTGAGCCGGGGCGGATGCGCCATTCACGAAGGGCTGTTGATTTCGCGGCTTGATCGGCAGGTTAAGGTTGCTCACGTTCCACATCGCCGCTTGCGCGCTGAATGTCGCCGCCGCGATCGCATCGCTTGCCCCTTCGCGCGCTTCCGCGCCGCCGTAAGTAACGAATTGCGGCTTGACGTCCGCCTTTTGGCGGTCGAGGATGCGCCCACCCCTAATGCGTCACCGCGCCCGCCGCCGCAATCGCATCTTGCGCGGCCTTCGCGGATTAAGAATTTGCCCGGCCGCCTCAAGCGCGGCGATCCGTTCCGCGCGAGCTCAGCAAGCTGCCCGCGGCGGCGAGGCCACCGCCATCGGGCTTGAAATGCCTTATTGACACGCCCGGCAAACTATCCGCCAAATTGATTGGGCCGAGGCCTTCCCGCCTCCTAAAACTTCGATTTGAGAGGTACCGCATGAGCGAAGATGACCGTTTTGCGCCGAAGGCACCTCCCCATTGGACGGCGCCTGAACAGCCCCCGTCCGGTGTCCGCTCGCATCCCCAAGACACGCCGCTCAACCGTTTTCTGGGCGGCTCGCCCGGCGGCGTCTTCCTGCGCCTTCTTTTCGTATCCCTGATCGTCGGCGCTTTTCTGATGTGGCTCGACATCAGGCCCTGGGATATATTTCTTGGCCTAAAACAGCTCGTTGATCGAATCTGGGGCCTGGGGTTCGATGCGATCCGCGAGATTGCCGATTATATCGTTGCGGGAGCCGCAATCGTCGTTCCGGTCTGGCTGGTGTTGCGGCTCATGAATATGCGCAACGCCCGCTGAACCGGGCGGCCGTGCGGTGTCCACCAATGCAAACACCGGCGCAAATCCTCCGCGCGTGAGCCACGCCCGCGTGGTGCGGCTTGCGCTGCCGATGACGCTCGCCCATTTGTCGACGCCGTTGCTCGGTATCGCCGATGCGGCGATTATTGGCAGGCTCGGCCAGGCGCATCTTCTCGGCGCGATCGCCGCCGCCGCCGTGATTTTCGACTTTATCTTCTGGAGTTTCGGTTTTCTGCGGATGGGGACGGCGGGGCTCACCGCGCAAGCTCTTGGCGCCGGCGACGCCGCCGAGCAACGCGCGACGCTCATCCGCGCCCTGATCGTCGCCGGTTGCATCGGAGCGGCAATGATTTTGCTCCAGGCGCCGATCGCCTGGATCAGCTTTGGCGCGCTCGATGCCAGCCCCAAAGTCACCGGCGCAGCGCGGCTTTATTTCGACATAAGGATTTGGTCGGCGCCTTTTGTCCTTGTCAATTACGCGGTGGTCGGCGCCATCGTTGGACGCGGGCGGACCGGCGTGGCGCTCGTCCTCCAAGTCTTGATGCATCTGGTCAACATCGCCTTCAACATCGCTCTTGTTTACGGCTTGGCGTTAGGCGTGCGCGGTTCGGCGGCCGGCACGCTCGCGGCCGAGCTTTTGGGCGCGCTCGCTGGTTTTTTTGTTGTGTGGCGCATGTACGGCGATCTATTTCGGGCGGACGTCGCATTGATTCTCGATCGCGGAAAAATCACGCGGATGTTTGCGATTAATCGCGATATTTTCATCCGCAACACGGCGCTGCTGTTTGCCTTCGCGTTTTTTACCGCCCAGGGCGCGCGCGGCGGCGATATCGTTCTCGCGGGCAACGCGATTTTGATTAACCTCATTCTTGTCACGGCTTATTTTCTCGATGGTTTCGGAACCGCCGCCGAGCAGATGTGCGGCCAATCGATCGGCGCGCGGGACGCCAAGGGTTTTCGCGCGGCGGTGCGTATCACGGCCTTTTGGTCCTTCGCCTTTGCCGCCGGCTTGGCGGCCGTGGCGCTTATTTCCGGCAAACCGTTCATCGATTTCCTTACGACGGAACCACAGGTGCGCGCCTATGCCCGCGACTATCTTTTATTCGCCGCGCTGGCCCCGCTCGCGGGCGCGCTAGCTTATGAGCTCGACGGCGTGTTCGTCGGCGCGACCTGGACGCGCGACATGCGCAATATGATGCTCGTCTCGCTCGCTCTTTATATCGCAAGCTTCTATCTCCTGCGGCCCTTCGGCAACGCCGGACTGTGGCTCTCGTTGCTGCTTTTTCTTCTCTCGCGCGGCCTCACCCAAGCGTGGCGCTATCGAAAATTGTCCGCATTGAGTTTTCCACTGGCCCAATCCGCTGCCGCGGCGCCGGTTCCGTCCGCGAGCCGGGGATAGGAGTTTTGCGCGAGGAGACGGACGAGTCCGCGCTTGATTTCGTCTGGCAGGCCAAGCCCCTTGAACACAAAGGATGTGTAGAGCTGGACGAGACTTCGCGCCGGCCTCGATCTTGGCGATGGCGGTTTCCGCGCTGTCGACGCCGCCAACGCCGATCAACGGAAACTGATTTTCCACGCGCAGATAGGCGGCGGCGAGCATTTGTGTCGAAAGCGCAAACAGCGGCTGGCCAGAGAGGCCGCCGGGTTCGTTAGCGGAGGGGTCGCGCAATGTCGTGGGCCGCGAGACCGTGGTATTCGAGACAATAAGTCCGTCGATCTCCCGCGACCTTGCGCATTTGACGATCTCGTCGAGTTCGGCGAGCGTAAGATCGGGCGCGATCTTTAAAAGCACGGGCTTGCGCCCAAACCGTTCCGTCGCGATGTCCCGCGCGGCGAGCACGCGCGCAAGAAGATCGTCGAGCGCATCGGCGCGCTGCAAATCGCGCAATCCCGGCGTGTTCGGTGAAGAAACATTGATCGCAAAATAGTCCGAGACATCGGCGAAAATCTCGATCCCCCGCGCACAATCGGCAGGGCGATCGCCGGAGACCTTGTTGGCGCCGAGATTGATGCCGACGATTCCAGGCTTTTGCGCGCGCAAGGCGAGGCGCGCGTGGACAGCCGCGTGTCCTTGGCTGGGGAAGCCGAGACGGTTGATCACTGCCTGGTCGCGATCGAGGCGAAATAGGCGCGGGCGCGATTGACCTCCCTGCGCCAGCGGCGTGATCGTCCCTACTTCGGTGAAGCCGAACCCCAGACGCAATATCGCATCGATAACTTCCCCATTCTTATCAAAACCCGCCGCGAGCCCAAGCGGGTTAGGAAAATCGAGACCGAAAGCGCGGACCGCGAGGCGAGGGTCGTCTGGAGGGGCCGGCAGCCGGGGAAGTGTTTGCAGAACTTTAAGCGCCCGAATGGCCCATTCATGCGCATCCTCGGGATCGAGCCGGAACAGAACCGGACGCGCCAGCGCATCCAGAAAGCCGATCACCCTAAAAGGCCCGCGAAATCATGCCCGCCGTCCGGCCGGAGCGGCAGAGGTTTTGCCCAGACCACGGCATCGAGCGGCAGAGCGGAATAAAGATGTGGAAAAAGCACGCCGCCGCGCGACGGCTCGAAGCGCAAGCCGTCGCCGAGTCGTTTTGTGTCGACCGCGATAAGCAGCAAATCGTCCTTGCCGCTGAAATATTTCGCGGCGGCGGCTTCGGCCTGCTCCGCGGACGAAAAATGAATGCAACCGTCGGCGATATCGACCGGCGCCCCGTCAAACCGGCCGTTGTCCTGGGCTTTGCGCCACAAGGAGGCAGGAGCAATTTTATAGATCAGTTTCATGGTCGAGTCTGCCTCCGGAAAACGCCGTGCTGTATCTGCCTGCGGCACTGTCTCATCTTTGCGCTCGAAACCCGGCATGTTTGCGCAGAAGTTCGCCGCTTAAGGCGTCGGCGATGAGTTTGCGGGTTTCGGCGATCCCGTAAAGCGCCACGAAAGACCCAAAGCGAGGGCCGCGGCTTTCGCCGAGCAGCACGCCATAAAGCATGGCGAACCAATCGTTCGAGACGCCGGGACGTTCGACTGTCGCGCCCTTAGCTTTCATATCCTGATAGCGCGGTATTTGTCGCGCGATATCGTAGAGTGCGGACTGAATCGCTTCGGCGCTGGCGCCCGGGGGCAGGGCGGCGAGCGCAGCGGCGAGATTTTCAAGTGCCTCGCGCTCGATTGTATCCGGGGCGCGAAAGTTTTTCGCCGGGCGCACGAAATCGCGGAAATAGCGGACCGCGTAAGCGACCAGCCGGTCGAGACGCGGATGCGTCGTGGCCGAAACATCCGGCGCATAGCGGCGCAGAAAACCCCAAAGCACCTGGGGATCCTCACTGTTCGCGACGGCGGCGAGATTTAACAGCATGCCGAAGGTGATCGTCGTGACTTGGCTCGTGCCATGACGCAAGATTTCGGGTGGGGGCGGCTCGCCCGAATGAATATGCCAGACCGGATTGTCGAGACGCTCCTTGGCCTGTTGCGTTGGATAAGCATTGAGAAAGGCGAGATAATCATCGACCGTGCGCGGGATCACGTCGAAATAGAGCCGCTTGGCGGCGGTTGGTTTCTGATACATGAAAAGCGACAAACTTTCGGGGCTCGCATACGCGAGCCACTCGTCGATGGTTAGGCCATTGCCCTTCGATTTCGAGATTTTTTGGCCCTTTTCGTCGAGGAACAATTCATAAGTGAACCCTTCGGGAGGGGTGCCGCCGACGGCGCGCGTGATCGCGCCGGATAATTTGACCGATTCGATCAGATCCTTGCCGGCCATCTCGTAGTCGACCTTGAGCGCATACCAGCGGATCGCCCAGTCCGGCTTCCATTGCAGCTTGCAGGCGCCGCCGGTTACCGGCGTCTCAAAAATCTTCTTCGTGTCCGGATCGCGCCAACTGAGCGTGCCCGCGTCGGCATCGATCCTCTCGATCGGCACCTGCATTATAACGCCGGTCCTCGGATGAACCGGCAGAAACGGTGAATAAGTAGCGGCACGCTCCTCGCGAAAGCTCGGCAGCATGATTGCCATGATTTCGTCGTAATGAGCCAGGACGTGGAGGAGTGCGGCGTCGAAGCGCCCAGACCTATAGTAATCCGTCGCCGAAGCGAATTCGTACTCGAAACCGAACTCATCGAGAAAAGCACGCAGCCGCGCGTTATTGTGCGCGCCAAAGCTTGCATGCGTTCCGAAAGGGTCTGGAACCTCTGTCAGCGGCTTGCCAAGGTGAGCGGCGACAAGCTCCTTGTTTGGAATATTGTCGGGCACCTTGCGAAGGCCGTCCATGTCGTCCGAAAACGCGATGAGGCGGGTTTTGATCCTATCCTCGGTCAAGACCCGGAACGCGTGGCGCACCATGCTCGTGCGGGCGACCTCGCCAAAAGTTCCGATATGCGGCAGGCCTGAAGGCCCGTAGCCGGTCTCGAACACCACCTCGGCCTGGCCGGTCGCCTCGATGCGGGCCAAGATCTTGCGCGCCTCCTCGAATGGCCAGGCATTGGCTTGGCCGAGCGCTCCAGCGAGGGAAACCGCGACCGGAGGCGCGGTAAGCGACTTTACGGCGGAACACATCGAAATTCCTTCCCAACTTCCCCGCCGCTCCCCCGATCGGCTCCACTTCAGTCCTCCGTGGTTCGAACCAGGGGATTTTCACCAGATTCAGCCTTGCCCCTTTGCCGCGCGCTTCACCCGATCGCCCCGGCGGGGCCACAACCGCCCTCTCATTAACATGGCATTTACCCTATTCGCGCACCATGCCGCTGGCGGGGCAGTTTTGCCCTTTGATTTCGTGGGCCGGGTTACCTTAAGCTTGGGCGCCAAGCGTCAGGGCCGGACCATTAGCGAGGCCGCATGTCCCCGAAAATCCTGATCGCCGACGACGATCCCGTACAGCGGCGGCTGCTCGAAACGTTGGTCCATCAATTTGGCTATCAGGCCGAGACCGCCGAAAGCGGCCAAGCGGTACTTGCCCGCCTGCAAGCCTCCAGCGCGGCGCCCGTCGATCTCGTGATTTTCGATCTTGTCATGCCAAACTTGGACGGCATGATGGTGCTCTCGCGTCTACGGGAGCGGGGTGAGAAACTTCCAATTATCGTGCAGACCTCCCGGGCATCGGTCGAGTCGGCCGTCCCGGCGATGCGTCTGGGTGCTCATGATTTCGTCGTGAAGCCGGTTGGGCCGGAGCGGCTGCAAGTCGCGATCAAGAACGCCCTCGCCGCCGCCCGGCTCGCGGACGAAGTGAGCTTCTTGATCCGGCGGGCCTTTGGAACCTTGGCGTTCAAGGACCTCGCGGGCGACAGCGTGGAAATGGCTCGCGCCGTCCGACAAGGCGAGCGGGCGGCAAAATCCGCCATTCCCGTGCTTCTCGAAGGCGAGCCCGGCACCGGCAAGGAAATTTTCGCACGCGCAATCCACGGAGCTTCCGGCCGGCGCGGAGGCGCGTTCGTGACCTTCAATTGCGGCGCCCCGCCGGACGATCTCGAATGGATGCTGTTTGGCTGCGAAAAGGGGGCGTTTCCCGGCGCCGCCGAAAAAACCGTTGGCAAATGCGCCGAGGCGCAGGGCGGAACGCTTTTTTTCGACCGGATCTGCGAGTTGCCGATTGAGGCACAGGGGAGGCTTTTGCGCGTCCTCCATGAGGGCGAGATCCATCGCGCCGGGACGAAGCGCCCGGTGAAAGCCGACATTCGCCTAATTTTCGCGGCCAATCGAAATCTGATCGAACAGGTAAAACGCGGCGGCTTCCGCGACGACCTATATTACCGCATCAACGTGTTTCCAATTTCCATCCCGCCGCTGCGTGCCCGGCGGGACGATATCGCCAGTCTCGCGCGCCGGTTTTGCGCGCGATTCGCAGCCGCGGAAGGAAAGGCCGTTCGCGGGATCGGCGCCGAGGCGCTCGCCTTGCTCGGCGCTTACGATTGGCCGGGCAATGTGAGGCAATTGGAAAACGCCGTCTTTCGCGCCGTGGTGCTCGCCGATGGCGGCGAGCTGACTGTCGCCGAGTTTCCGCAAATCGCCGCGAGGGTCGAGGGCTTCGACGTCCGTGTCCCCGCCGCGCCGGTCCCGGCCGCGTGGCAGGCGCACCCCGCGAAAGAGTTTGTCCGGGTGGAGGTGCGCGATCCCAATGTCCTGGCGCTCCTCGACGAGAACGGCAATGCGCGCCAGCTCGATCGATTGGAAGCCGAAGCCATAAAATTCGCGCTCGTCCATTACCGCGGCCAGATGTCGGCGGTGGCGCGCAAGCTTGGGATCGGCCGCTCGACCCTCTATCGCAAACTGAAACAACATGATTTGTTGAAACAACATGATTTGGCGCCCGCTCCTGAGGCGCTTGCTTCGGGAGCGTAATCCGGGAAAGCATATTGTGGCGGCTTTGCCGCGCCGTAAAAATTTATTTGTCAGGACGTCGCGCGGGCCGGTTCGCGCGTTACCTTGGCAGCGGAGCGGCGGGCGAGTTGCGATGGAACCGGGAAGTTGAGAGGCAAGACGATGCGTGCGCCGTGGCGGGGGGCGGGTTTTTTGGGCGCGCCGGCGCTGGCGCTTCTGTTTTGCCTTGCGGGTTCGCCCGCATACGCCGAGGATGCTCTCCTCGCCCCGCGCGTTGGGGCGGCCGCTGCGGCTAGCTATTTGCCTGGAGAAGCCAGGCTCGGCTTCATGGCTATGTCGCCCGCGCATGGCGTTCCTTTTACAGAATCAGCGCCTGAAGCTCCAACTGAGCCGCGTGATGGCGCGGCCGCCGCGCCCGGCGAAGCCAAACCCGTGCCGCCGGACGCGAGCGGCACGGCGCCCAGAGAGTCCGATCAAATCTCCGCCCCTGCGCTGCCTCCGGTCAACACGGCGCTCAAAGCCGCGCTTGAGGCACGTTCCGGTTTGCCAGGCCCTGTCGCCGTCCCGCATCGCAGGGAGCACGAGGCGATCGCCGCGTTTTACGCCTTGCGCGATTTCGCGCCGCTCTGGTTTAGCGGCGGCACGGCCAACGCCGTGGTTGCCCCGGCGATCGAACGGCTGAAGCACGCCGCCGACGATGGGCTCGACGTCAAAGGATTTTCACAACCCGTTTCGCCCGCCACCGACGAGGAAATCGCCGCCGCCGATCTCGCTCTTAGCGATGCGGTCGTGGCCTACGGCCGCCAGGCGAGCGGCAGCCGGGTCGATCCGCGCATGATTTCGCGCTTGATCGGGGTCGAACCGGAAGTGGCCGACCCCGCCGTCGTCCTGGCGCTTGTCGCGACCGCCGGGGAAGACGCGGGCGAAGAATTGCGCCGGTTCAACCCGCCGCAAAAGGCCTATGAGGCGCTGCGCGAAAAGCTTCTCCAATCGCGCCGGGGGCGAGGCGTGGCCGGGCGCAATGCCGCGATTCCCTCAGGCCCCGTTCTGCGCCCCGGCATGCGCGATCCGCGCGTCCCTCTCATTCGTGCGAGGCTCAGCCTCGATGACGCGGCCGTCGAAGATCTTGTCTATGACACGAGGATCGCGTCGGCGGTCGCCGATTTCCAGAAAGCCAATGGTCTGCCGGCCTCGGGCAATTTGACCGCGCGGACCGTCGCGGCCCTGTCCGGCGGCCCTTCGGGTCTCGAAGCCGAAATCCTCGCCAATATGGAACGCTGGCGCTGGATGCCGCGCAACATGGGCGAGACCCATATCGAAGTGAATATCCCCGACTACGAAGCCGTCGTCATTGAAAAAGGCGCGGTGATCGAGCGCTCCCGTGTCGTCGTCGGCAAGGAGGAAACCCCGACGCCGGTGTTTTCCGACACGATGAAATTTCTGATCGTCAATCCCGCTTGGAACGTGCCGCAATCGATCATCCGCAAGGAGATGCTCCCGCGCCTTGCTTCCGATCCCGATTATCTGCACCGGCTGGGATACGAGGTTTTCTCGCGCGCGGGCCATCTCGTCGTGCGTCAGCCGCCGGGCGAACGAAACGCTCTGGGGCGGATCAAATTCATGTTCCCGAACGATTTTTCCGTCTATATGCACGATACGCCCTTGCGCAAGCTGTTTGCCTCGGCAAAGCGGGCGTTCAGTCATGGATGCGTGCGTGTCGACGACCCGTTCCGTTTCGCCGAGACAGTGCTAGGCAATGGCTGGAGCGAGCAGCGGATCAAGAAATTGATCGGCGGCAAGGAGCGCTATGTCTATCTACCGAAACCCCTCCCGGTTTACCTCGAATACTTTACCGCCTTCGTAAACGAATTGGGCGAGCTCCAATTGCGCGACGATGTCTATGGCTATTCGCGCCGGGTGAAGGCGGCGCTTGGGTTTGAGGGCCAAAACCCTCGCCCGCCCGCGATGTAAGATTTTCAGGGCCAGTTGGACCCGAAGGCAACCGGAGGCTAAAGTGCTTACCTTTGGAGATCGAGTGCGTGGAATTAGCGCGACCATTGCTCTTGCGACGATAATCAGCCCGGCGCCGGTTTGGGCTTACAGCCAAAAAACCGATCCTGTTTGGCTCATGCGAAATGGCTTATTGAAAGCGGAACCAAGATTGAACTTTGTACATGTGGAAAACCTACACACGAAGCGCCACAACTTTGTTACGCCGCCGAAGCAAAGATGCTAGATACTCAATTAGGCTATAGTAAAATGTCGTGCAAATAATCGGCTATATTCCCAGTGCTTTTCGACGTGCTCTTAAACGCCCTCACTTGATCTTGAAATAATTGCGCAAGGCGAGGCCGATAAAAAACAGGCAGGTGATTGTAATACCGGTCTGTATGAGCATGAGCGGTTGATACCCGTCCGGGGGGATAGGCACGCACGGGTCAAAGCCGGGACAAAAAAGAAATTTCTTGATCTCCGCGTCGATGGGAAGAGGGCCGAGAGAAGGCACGAAGTAGTTACCTTGCACAATCTTCAATGCGCGCTCATATTCGGCCGCGTTGGCCGGGCCTGCCTTCTGCTTTAGGGGCTCAAAAAGCCATTCATAACGCCAATAAAAGAAAATGTTGCTCACGAAGAGCCATATTGCTGGGCGTATGAAGCTGCGGCCATAATCGGCAAGCGCCCAATAGACGCCCATGACGATGATCCAGAGGAAGTGGGCGATGAGTTGACCAGCGTTCCGTGGCCAATTTTTCCATGAGTCTTTTTTCAGCGCTTCGAGTTGTTGAACAAAATAGACGCCGCGCTCGGCTTTGCGTTCCTCGATATAGAGGTCGCGTTCGAGATCGTGGTTTTTTGTGTCTTCCGCGATTTTTCGAACGGCCCGCAAGCGAAGCGGGACACGACTGTCCTTGGTCCAGTACTTGGTCCAAGGACGTTTGCCCGGCCGAGCAAAACCAATATGGGCGCCTGTGAAATCGATCCGGCTGGCATTGGTCACGCCGTCGAAATCCGGCGGATAGTAAAAGCGTGCGTTAGTAAAGTCGGCGGTCCGCTCGAACGACCGGCCCGAGAAAATGGCTTCGCCATCGAAGTGTGCGTTCGCGAACGATATGCGCAGGAAACGGTCAGGCCCGCAGCCTAGGCGTGCCCATGATTCCTTGTTCCGTTGTATCACCGCCATAAGCTTTTCTTCGGGCGTCCGACGCAGGTATGCCTCGACATGCCTGGTCCATTGCTCTTCGGAATATCCGGAGAATTTAACTGTGCCCATGAAATGGGTTTGATCGAAATAGGCCTGGTCACCGAAAACGGCCCCGGTGAAGAGGGTATCGTCGCTGAAGATTGCGCCTACGAAGTAGGTACGATGACCGAAGGCCGCGCGGGTAAAATTGGCCTGGGGACCGAAGGTCGCGTTGGCGAAGGAGGCGCCAGAACCGAAGGCCACGCCGGTAAAGATGGCTCTCCAACCGAAGGCCGCGCGGGTAAAGGTGGCGTTGGTCCCGAAGGTCGAACCGGCGAAGTTGGCAGAATGACCGAATGCCGTACCAGCGAAGCTGGCGCGGCCCGGCTTGTGAAAGGTAGGATCCAATCCGCTTAGGAAAACTTCTGATATTTTTTCATGTTCCGCGCCTCTCCAGCTGCATCGCGTAAAATCCGCAGAGTTGCCGAATTCGAACCCTGAGAAATCGATCTCGTCCCTCGGCGCTTCGGAAAAGTCGATGCCGGCGAAGGTCACGCGCAGCTTTTCGTTGGCCGGATCGCGCCGCCATGTGTTCCAGGCGTCCTTGCCCTTCTCCGCTAGGTTAAGAAAGAAAGCCTGATCATATTTTTTGGACGGATCCTCGGCGTCGGCCATCAAATTTCTGGAAAATCGCTTCGCTTAAAAATCGCCGCTAGCTGAATATCATGCGCGGCCAAATTTTCCGCCGCGCCTTCCTCGCGATCCACCACGGCGAGCGCGCGGCGGACGCAGCAACCGTGGACCTCGATCCCCTCGACGGCCTTCAAAATCGAGCCGCCCGTCGTCGCGACATCGTCGACCATCAGCACTTCGGCTCCCGCGCGAAGATGCCCGTCGATTGTTTCCCGCGCGCCATGTTCCTTGGGAGCTTTTCGTACAAAAAACGCGTTGATCGGCAAGGACCTGATATGGCTCATGACCGCGACCGATGACACTAGCGGGACAGCGCCAAGTTCCAGGCCGCCGATGCAGTCAATAGAATGTTGACACATATATTCAAGGATAACTTCGCCAAGCAGCGCCGCCCCTTCCGGAAGCATCGTGGTTTGCCTAAGCTGAAATAGATAGGGGCTACGGCGGCCAGACGATAACTTGAAATCGCCCACTCTCAGCGAATGCTCGGAGACAAGTTTCCGCAAACGACGCCAGCGCTCCTCGTTTCGACCAAGGACGGACCATGCCATTGCGTGATCTTGTTGCGCATCAAGCGCGATCATCGTCTTGTCCCTAAATCGATTCGAAGCTGTCAGCTTGCCACGTCATGCCGACAATTCTAAGCGAGCGGCGCCATTTTACTGTGGACAACTATTGCGGGTGCAATCTAACGAGCGCCGAACATTTTGGAGTTGCTTTCCATAGCAACCATCGCCGCCAGGATCAAGAAAATCCGCCCGACACGGCCAGCCAGAGCCAAGCCGACCGGCGGGTCCGCAACGATGCCGCCCGCAGCCTCTCGACGTTTTCGCGCGCAGCATTACGTTTAAGGTTGAGAAGTCGCGGGGCCTCTTCCCCGCGGGGCATTTGAGGAAAGGAACCACATAATGAGTTTCTTCGGCGAGAAGCCCGATTTCGATTTTAGCCTGAGTTCAACCCTTAAGCGCAACTGGACGGTTGTTGTGGCACGGGGCGTTCTCGGACTCGTCATCGGCTTGATCGCGTTTCTTTTCCCGGGTCCGACGCTGTTGTCGCTCGTCGGCCTGTTCGCGGTCTTTCTGATTATCGATGGCATCTTGGCGACTGTTGCCGCCGTGCGCGCGGCAAGCAAGAACGAACGTTGGGGATTTCTTACATTCGAGGGCATCGTCGGCATCGTGGCGGGGATTCTCGCCATGGCTATGCCCGGTCTCACGGTGTTCGTCTTTGTTGGTCTCCTCGCGGCTTGGGCCCTAGTTTCGGGGGCGCTGGAGCTTCGCGCGGCCTTCAATCTCGCCACGGACCATGGCCGATGGTGGCTGGCGCTCGGCGGGATCATTTCGATTGTTTTCGGAATCGTGCTTGTCGCGGCGCCGAGGTTCGGCGCGTTGGTGGTGACCTGGTGGGTCGGCGCCTATGCGACGTTTTTCGGCGCAACCCTTCTCGCGCTCGGCTTCAAGCTGCGTGCGCGAAAGCTCGGCTCCGGAGCCTGACGCAGACGGGCTCGTAGGAAAGGGTAAGGGAGCCGCCCTTTTCCGGCGTTACAAAAAGCTTTGCGGATCGACATCGACAGCGACCCGCACGCCGCCGCGCCGGGAGCCGTGCCACATTGAGCAGCGCGCCGAAAGCCTTGGGGAACCGTGGGGGTTTGCCAGGGGAACTATTGTTTTTTCGCTTTGAGTTTCTGCAGCGCTTGCGCGCAACCCACGCTCATTTCCTTCTTATGAGTTTTAAGACACTGGATAAGCCGGCCGCCGCCGGGCTCGATGCCTTTGCACAGCCGCTTGATGTCGCTCATGCAATAGGTGCGGATGTCCTCCAATCCAGCCTGGGCCGTGGCGGGAACCACGAACAGGCATGACGCAATGAAACCTGCGGACAAAAAACGGATAAGCATGTTCCCCCTTACGCTCCATCGCGAGCACTGTACATTGGGCCAATCCTATAGCAAGCGGTGTTTCAGCATCCCAGCTTCGATCAAGTATAGATCACAAAAAGCTTTGCGGATCGACATCGACGGCGACCCGCACGCCGCCGCGCTCCGGCGGCCCGGCGGCAAGCCATGCGCGAAGGAATCCTTGCAGATCGGCCGCGCGCGGCGCCCGCACTAGGAGCCGAAAACGGTGTCGCCCGCGAATTACCAAGATCGGCGCCTCGGCGGGCCCGAGCAAACTCAGTTCGTTTTCTCTTGGCAATGCGCCGGCCGGCGTCAGCACCCAACCGTCCGACGGCGGCAGCGCGTACGCGGCCCGCGCGAGCGCCCGCGCATGGGCCTCGGCCGAAGCGCTGCCCTTGGCCGACACGATCAGGGCGGCGAGACGCCCGAAAGGCGGCAGCCCGGCGCGGCGGCGCTGGTTTGTTTCCTCGTCGTAAAAACGCTCGCAATCGCCCGACAACAGCGCGCGCATGACCGGATGCTCCGGTTGCCAGGTCTGGACCAGCGCGTGTCCCGCGGTCTCGAACCGTCCCGCGCGCCCGGTCACTTGTTGCAGCAATTGAAAGGTTCGCTCGGCAGCGCGCGGATCACCCGACGTCAAGCCAATATCGGCGTCGACCACGCCGACCAGCGAAAGACGCGGGAAATTATGCCCCTTCGCGACAAGCTGCGTGCCGATGACGATATCGCATTCGCCGCGCGAGATCGCCTCGATTTCCTCGCGCAGACGTGCCGTGCCGCCTGGAAAATCCGAGGAGAGAGCGAGAATCTTCGCCCGCGGAAAAAGCGTCGCCGCTTCCTCGGCCAATCTCTCGATGCCGGGGCCGCAGGCGGCGAGCGAATCGACCGCCTCGCAGGCCGGGCAAATCGTGGGCCTTCGTTCGATATGGCCGCAATGATGGCACATCAGCGCCCGCCGGAAACGGTGTTCGACAAGCCAGGCGGTGCAGTTCGGGCAGTTGAAACGATGTCCGCACGCGCGGCAGAGGGTCAAGGGCGCGTAGCCCCGCCGGTTGAGAAACAGCAGCGCCTGTTCGCCATGCGCGAGCACCTTTGAAATAGCCGCATTGAGCCTTGGCGCGATCCATTTGCCCCGCGCCGCCTCGGTGCGAAGATCGATCGCCGCAATGTTGGGCAGCGCCTTGGCCTTGAAACGAGTGGCGAGCGTGAGATGGCCGTAGCGGCCCTGGGCGGCATTGACGCGGCTCTCGATCGAAGGCGTCGCCGACACGAGAACGACGGCCGATTTCTCGATTTGGCCGCGCACCACGGTCATGTCGCGGGCGTGGTAGGCAACCCCGTCCTCCTGCTTATAAGCGGCCTCGTGTTCTTCATCGACGATGAGCGTTGCGATATCCGCGAAGGGAAGAAACAGCGCCGAGCGCGCGCCGATGACGACCTTGACGTCGCCCTGAGCGGCAGCGTGCCAGAGCCGCGCGCGCTTTCGCGCGCTGACGCCCGAATGCCATTCTCCCGGACGCGCCCCGAAGCGCGCCGCGAAACGGTCGAGAAATTGCGCGGTGAGCGCGATCTCGGGCATGAGGATCAGGCTTTGACGTCCGGCTTCAAGAGCCGCCGCGACGGCCTCGAAATAAACCTCCGTCTTTCCGGAGCCCGTTACGCCTTCGAGCAGGGTGACTGAGAACGCGTGGGCTTGTACACGTTCCGTTAAAATGGACGCGGCGTTTTCCTGCGCGGCATCAAGGGATGGCCTGGCGAACGCCGGCTCGCAAGGAAGCGCCGCCGGCTCGGGCGGCAGCACGATTGTCTCAAGCGTGCCTTCGTCGATCAGCGTGTCGATGACGCCGCTCGAACAGGCGGCGGCCTCGGCGAGCGCCGCCTTGGAGAAAGCAAGGCCGCCTTCCGCTACGGCGAGGACGCGCGCGCGGGCAGGGGTCATGCGCGGTGGCGGCGGGCCTTTGAGGCGAACACCAACCCGCGCCGGCTCCGGCCCAGCCTGAAACGGCGCGCTAATCGCCATGCGCAGCACCATGCCGCGCGGGCTCAGCGTCCAGCGCGCCACCCAATCGATGAATTTTCGCAAATTGGCGGGAAGCGGGGGAACATCGAGGCGCGCGGCAACGGCTTTCAGATTTGCCTGCTCGCGTGTCCCTGGCCGCGCCTCCCAGACGACGCCATGGGTCGTTCTCGTGCCGAGCGGCACTTCGACAAAATCGCCCGGCGCGACGGCGGTGCCGCGCGGAACGAGATAGGAATAGGGACGATCGATCGCGACCGGCACGAGAATTTCTGCGATGGCCGCGCCTTCGTCCGTCAAAGTGGGGTTGCCGCCCTCTGCCATTTCATTTCGGCGGTTGTTTGCGCGTGCGTCTGGCGAGCATGTAGAGGCCCTCGGCCGCGCCGAAAAAAGCCAAAGCGGCGGAGATGTAGCCCTTGGGAAAATGAAAGCCAAATCTACCGGGGTCAATGCCGCGCGAGATTATCGACGCCAAGCACCATCTCCATCGCGACCGCTGTGACACGGGCGAGTCAGGCGGCTAGGTCGGCGGCGAGCGCCAAGAGTTGATCCATGGGAAATTGAATGGCCGCAGGTCCGTGTTCGATCACGCGCGTAAGAGCGGCAACGCTATCCGCACGTTGTCCCATACCGGGTGACTAAGGCGATAGATATTATCCGCGCCCGCCGCGCCCCGAACAACGTGAGCAATCTGTTGCGGTTTCGCACTGACCCTTAGAAACAGGCGACGATTGCCGCGCAAGCGTCTATGATTGCGTGGAGTGCGACACAGGCGCGGGCGTCCATTGCGTGTAAAACAGGTTTTGGAACGCAATATCGGATACTCTTCGCGAGGGAGCGGGAAAAAATGAAAATCGTTCCGGTCATCATGTGCGGCGGCACGGGAACGCGGGTCTGGCCAGAGTCGCGGGAAAGCCTGCCGAAGCAATTCATTTCTCTCGTTGGCCCGCACTCCACCTTCCAGATGGCGACCGAAATGCTTGCCGACGGCGTGTTCGAAACGCCGATTGTCATTTCCAATTGCGATTATCGTTTTCTCCTCGCCGAGCAGTTGCAGAAGGTCAAGCGCGAGGCGCGCATTGTTCTTGAGCCGATCCGGCGTGATTCCGGCCCGGCGGTGGCGGTTGCCGCCGAACTCGCGGCGCAATCCGGGCCGGACACGATCGTCGCGGTTCTGGCCGCCGATCACGTGGTGCGCGATGGAGAAGGTTTCGTGGCTTTGTGCAAAACAGCGGCCGAAGCGGCGGCGCAAGGGTATATCGTGACGCTCGGCATCAAGCCGGACGCGCCCGCGACTGGGTATGGCTATATCAAGCCGGGAAAGACGGTGACGCAGGACGGCGCCGTGTTGAAGGTCGAGGCGTTCGTCGAAAAGCCCGACGCCGCCACGGCGGAAAAATATGTCGCCGAGAATTATCTCTGGAATTCCGGCAATTTCTTCTTTCGCGCGGATGTAATGCAAGGCGAACTGCAAAATTTCGAGCCAGACATGGCGGCGGCGGCGGCGGAAGCCGTCATCAAGGCCAAACAGGATTTGAATTTTCTGGTCCTCGACGCGGAAGCCTTCGCCGGGGCGCCGAAGAAATCGATTGACTTCGCGGTCATGGAGCGCACCGGCAAGGCCGCTGTCGTCCCCGCCGACATAGGCTGGTCAGATGTCGGCAATTGGGAGGCGGTCTGGCAATTGTCGGAACGCGACGGCAAGGGCAATTCGATCCGGGGCCGCGGCGTCGTCATGAATGCGTCGAATGTTCATGTCCGCTCCGACGAACATTTGACGACCGTCGTCGGCGTCGACGATGTCATTGTCGTTACCACCCAGGATGCGGTCTTGGTGCTCAACAAAGCGCAAGGCGATAGCGTCAAACAACTTGTCGATCTCCTGAAAAACGAAAATCGCCCAGAGGCGCTGGAACATAAGCGCTCCTACCGGCCGTGGGGCTATTATCAATCGGTCGATTCCGGGGCGCGCTACCAAGTCAAACGCATCGTCGTGAAGCCAGGCGAGCGCTTGTCCCTGCAAAAACATTTCCATCGCGCCGAGCACTGGGTCGTCGTCAAGGGGACGGCCGAGGTCACCCGGGACAATGAGGTTCAACTTGTGCACGAAAACGAGTTCGATCTATTTGCCGATAGGTTGCGTGCATCGCATGGCGAACCCCGGCCGGATCGACCTCGAATTGATCGAGGTTCAGACCGGCTCCTACCTGGGCGAAGACGATATTGTCCGGCTCCACGACGTCTATAATCGCGGCTGACAAGCGGCGTTTCGCGAAACGCCTGCAAATGGACGGATCGAGGCATTGCTGGTTTTGGTAAGACAAATCTCAAGCTGGCCTCTCGCGCGGAATTTTTTGACCGTTTGCGCGGCGGTGCTTGCCGCCGCCGGCGCGTCCCATGGGCCCGCCGCCGCGCGCCCCCTGGTTCCGGCGGAGCGTCGGTATAGTCCCTACGACGGTGTGTTACCCGCCTGCGACGATCCCGCCGTTTTCGAAAGGATACAGGGGCGCTTCCATGACCGCGAAGCCGAGTTCTGGAACACTGGTCTTGAGATCCTGGGCTTTGGAAAAGTCAGGGAAATCGGCTATAAAACGAACGGCGAGGATTACATCCCCCGCCGCTATTGCACCGCGCGAGCTTACCTAAACGATGAAAATTCGCGTCAGGTTTCCTATTCGATCAACGAGGATCTTGGCATCATAGGCTTCGGGTTCGGCGTCGAGTGGTGCGTCGGCGGACTTGACCGCAACGACGCCTATGCGCCCAATTGCAAAATGGCGCGGCCATGAGCGGGGTTGCCGATAATGTCGGCTAGGCTGCCGTCAAGCAATCCGGCTGGTTTTTTGGCAGCCCTTATTGCATTTGCCTCGCTCGCGTGGGTTTGCCCCTCGCTGGCCGCGCCGCTGGCCGGTTTTTGCGGGCCTGATCGCTGCACCGGCGCAGCGTCTTTTTTGCCACTAAGAGTCCAAGCGTTGCGCGGCGCCGCTAGCACGCCCGGAGATTTCGATTTTTACGTTCTCTCGCTCTCCTGGTCTTCGGGCTTTTGCGAGACCCCCGCGGGCGCGAGGGCGCGCGGCCAATGCGACGCCGGCGCTAAGCTCGGCTTCGTCGTGCATGGGCTGTGGCCCCAGTATGAGCATGGCTATCCGTCGGACTGCGGTCCCGCCGCGCGGTTCCCGTCGCGCATGGCGCTGCAAGGTGCGCGGGGACTTTATCCCAATGAGGGACTTGCCCGGCATGAATGGCAGAAGCACGGCACCTGCTCCGGGAAAAGTCCTACCGACTATTTCGCCGATGTGCGGCGTGCACGCGATTCAATCGTCATTCCCGCGCCGTTCCTCGCCGCCAAGGACAAACAGACCTGGACGCCAATCGATATCACGCGGGCGTTCATCGCGGCGAATGCGCGGCTGCGGCCGGGCATGATGGGCGTCGCCTGCGCCAGCGGCGTCCTGCAAGAGGTGAGGATTTGCTTATCCAAGGATCTGCGCGATTTTCACGCCTGTCCGGAGGTCAGCCGGCAGGGGTGCCGCGTGCGGGAAATCTCGGTGCCGCCCATCTTGTGAGACTTCGCAAAACACCGCCCGGCACAGACGCCAACGCGAAGTTTAGGCCTTATGATCGATTGGCCGAGCGAGGTATGAGGCCGCTTGCCAAAACTCGTGGCTGCCCCACTTTCTTGGGATCGGCTTCGTCTCTCCGCGAATTCGAACCGGCAAGGCGAGAGACGGGCATCGCGGCGGCCCTGCCGGATGAGGCAAAAACGATCGGAAGGGATGCCTTCCATGTCGCAGCAAGGAACAGTCAAATTCTTTAACGCGGACAAGGGTTATGGCTTTATAATACCTGACGATGGCGGACGCGATATTTTCGTGCATATCACAGCGGTCGAGCGCGCGGGCCTGAACTCCTTGAACAAAGGGCAGCGCGTGAGCTATGAGATCGAGGCGGACAAGAAGGGTAAGGGACCCAACGCGGTTGATCTGCAGGCTGTATAGAGTGTTATTTTCGACGGTAGAACTTCGTGTCGCGAACAAAAACGAACAAATGTTAGGCCATGATTCGATTTAATCCAAATAGAATTATGGTCTAGGAGCTGCCCCGTGAGCGTTAAAACGTTCGAGGTCGGCGAGGACGAGGAAGGGATGCGCCTCGACCGCTGGTTCAAGCGCCGCATGCCAACGCTTTCTCTTTCGCACCTAAACAAGATCGTGCGCACCGGCGAGGTGCGCGTCGATGGCGCCCGGGTGAAGGCCGCGACGCGGCTCGCGGAGGGCCAACGCGTGCGCGTCCCGCCGTTGAATCTCGATGCGCCGGTGGCGCCGGCACGGGAGATTTCGCCAACGGATTTGCGCGCGCTCCAAGACATGATCCTTTACGAGGACCGCGATCTCCTGGTGCTCGACAAGCCTTTCGGGCTTGCCGTGCAGGGCGGGTCGGGAATGACGCGTCATATCGATGGGATGCTTGCCTCGATGCCGAACGAGCGTGGCAGCCGGCCCATGCTGGTGCACAGGCTCGATCGCGATACCTCGGGTGTTTTACTCGTCGCGAAGACGCGAAGCATCGCGGCCGATCTCGGCGAAATCTTTCGCTCGCGGCAAGCGCGCAAAATCTATTGGGCGCTCGTTGAAGGTGTGCCCAAGCCGGCGCAAGGCCGCATCTCGCTTTATCTGGCGAAAGGTGAGGGCATGGACCAAGCCCGGCCTGCACGCCGTGAGGAAGAGGGGCGCGAAAGACTTGAAAAAATGCGGGTCGCCCGGCATGGCGACGAGGATGCCCGCCATTCGCTGACCTATTACGCGATTGTCGATAAAATCGCGCCGCGGCTGGCCTGGCTTTCGCTCAAACCCATAACCGGGCGCACCCACCAGCTGCGCGCTCATGCCGAGGCGATCGGTCATCCGGTCATCGGCGATCCCAAATATGGCGCAATGCCCGGCAATGACCCGCGCCGCAATGACCCGCTGCGAACGATACCCGACGCGGTCGAACGCAAGCTGCATCTTTTGGCGCGCCGCCTGATCCTGCCGCATCCTGCTGGCGGCACGCTCGACGTCACCGCGCCCTTGCCGGATCATATGCGGCGCTCGTTCGACATGTTTGGCTTCGACGTGAAATGTTACGATCCGATCGAGAACGCGCCCGAGTGACTGTCGGCTCACGCAGCGGCCGTGTCCGGCTCGACCAGGCTCAAACGGGTGAGATCGGCAACTGGCCGCCTTTGCTCGTCGACGGTGACCGCTTCGGCATAGTGCATTCCGAAAAAGACATCGGCGGCAGTATAAATGCGCATGTCGTGGACAAAGGCGCCGATGACGTGATCGCGTGCCTCGATGCTCAGAAACAGGCGCGCATCGCCCTCCTCCAACCGCTCGGCGTCGTAGCCGGCGAGCGGACTTTTTTCGTCGATGACGTGCATCACGGTCCAGGTCAACGCGAACAGAGAGAGACTCGCGTTCGACAGCACGAGGTCGTGCAGACGGCGCAGCGAATGGCCTTCCGCGCTTTCTTCGAACAAAAGCACGCCCAGCCGCACCGTGGCATTGGTCAGCAACGTCATGCGCCCATTGGCGATGCGCACCATCAAGGTCGGCGAACAATTATGGCTCGTGACGACAGCCTGATCGGCATAGAGTATTCGCGGTCTCGGTTTCGAAAAACGGACGAACAATAGTCCGGTCATGATCGCGGTAAAGACCATGCCGCAGACGATTTCGATCGCCGAAACAATGTGGCCGTAGAGCGTCGCCGGAGCCATGGTTCCGTAACCCACGGTCGCCAGCGTCTCGATGCTGAAAAAGAAGGCGTCTGAGAACGAGCCCGGCCGCATATTGGCAACGCAACCTGGCCTCGCGAGGTAAAGCAAGGCGAAGACGATATTGATGCCGAGTTCCAGGCCAAGAAAAGCGAGCGCGAATTCCTTCCAGCTCAGTTCGATCGCGATATGATAGGGATCGCTGAAAGCATAGCGCGAGGCGCCGCGCTTGACGAGTTCAACCCCGCCGGAGCCGACGCGCATCGTCGCGTCGCGTTTTTTGCGCATTTTTCGCTCAGGCACGATGTGCTTCAAGCCGTGGATCTCCGCCCTTGCGCGGCAACAGAACCCATATCCGATACTGCCCGCCGCGGCAGGCAGTATATGTGCCAGGCCGTCAATCGTACCAAATTTTGGTACAATTG
This sequence comes from uncultured Alphaproteobacteria bacterium, assembly GCA_963712225.1. Taxonomy (GTDB): domain Bacteria; phylum Pseudomonadota; class Alphaproteobacteria; order Rhizobiales; family Beijerinckiaceae; genus Methylocapsa. The sequence goes on along the minus strand of CAVQHH010000024.1, from coordinate 34,983 downwards.
GACCCGCCGGGAACGAGCCCGGCTTGTGAGTTTGCCCGGATCCTGCCGGGCGTCAAACACCCGGCGCCATTCCGCCCAAATGATCCGCGACGGTGAAAATATCCTTGTCGCCACGCCCCGAAATATTCACCACCAGCAAATGATCCTCGGGCTTCGTTGGCGCGATGTCCAAAACCTTGGCGAGCGCATGCGCGGGTTCGAGCGCCGGGATGATTCCCTCCAGCTTCGCGCTAAGCTGAAAAGCGGCGAGCGCCTCGGCGTCTGTCGCGGAGAGATAGGTCACCCGCCCCGTCTCTTTCAGCCAGGCGTGCTCGGGGCCAATGCCCGGATAGTCGAGCCCGGCCGAGATCGAATGCCCCTCCTCGATCTGCCCATCGGCATTCATCAGCAAATAGGTGCGATTGCCGTGCAGCACGCCAGGCCTGCCGCCGGCTAGCGAGGCGGCGTGCTTTTTGTCGAGGCCGAAGCCGGCCGCCTCGACGCCAAAAATTTCCACGGCAGGATCGTCGAGGAAGGGATGAAACAGGCCAATCGCATTGGAGCCGCCGCCGATACAGGCAAACAGGGAATCCGGGAGTCGGCCTTCCGCAAGCTGCATTTGCGCCTTTGTTTCCTCGCCGATCACGCATTGGAAATCGCGGACCATCGCGGGATAGGGATGCGGGCCGGCCACCGTGCCGATGCAATAGAATGTGTCGGCGACGTTGGTGACCCAGTCGCGCAAGGCCTCGTTCATCGCGTCCTTAAGGGTCCTGGCGCCGGATTCAACCGGCACGACCTTGGCGCCAAGCAGGTTCATGCGAAAGACATTGGGCTTCTGCCGCTCGACATCGACGGAACCCATGTAGACGACACAATCGAGCCCGAAGCGCGCGCAAGTGGTGGCCGTCGCGACGCCGTGCTGGCCGGCGCCCGTCTCGGCGATGATGCGTGTCTTGCCCATGCGGCGGGCGAGAAGAATTTGGCCAAGCACATTGTTGATCTTGTGCGCGCCGGTGTGATTCAGTTCCTCGCGCTTGAAGTAGATCTTTGCGCCGCCTGGCCTACCGGAAGCGGCGGCTCTTTGGCGGACATAGAAGGTCATGCGCTCGGCATGATAGAGCGGGCTAGGCCGCCCGGCATAATGGGCAAGCAGATTGTCGAGTTCGGCCTTGAAGGCGGGATCCGTCTTGGCGGCGTTGTAGTGTTTCTCGAGATCGAGGATCAGCGGCATCAAGGTTTCGGCCACGAACCTGCCGCCGAAGTTGCCGAAATGCCCGGTTTCGTCGGGGCCGGTGCGAAACGAATTGAGAGCTGGGGGCACCGCATCCGCCTTTACTTGCTTAGCGTTCGATCAGGATCTTTCGAGGCAAAATTGATCGGGCACTTCGGTGCGCCGCAGTATTAGCCGACCCGCGCGGACGGACCAAGCTTTTCGGTGGCCCCTCGAACCGCCGCGATGAAAGCCGCGATCTTGTTCCTGTCCTTCACGCCCGGAGCACATTCAACCCCGGAGGAAACGTCGACACCCGGCGCGCCGGTTTGGGCCAGCGCGTCCGCCACATTGCCGGCATCGAGTCCGCCTCCCAGCAGCCATGGTTTCTTGGTTTCGATCATGCCAAGCAAGCTCCAGTCGAACCTGGTCCCGCTGCCTCCGGGCCGTCCGGCGGCGCGGGGCGGCTTGGCGTCGAACAGCAGGAGATCGGCCACACCATCGAAAACCGGGACAAGCGCGAGGTCAGCCTCCTCAAAGATCCCAATCGCCTTCATCACGGGAAGGCCGAAATGGGCGCGAACGGCGGCGACCCGTTCCGGGGTTTCGCTGCCGTGCAGTTGAAGGAGTCCGGGATCGAGCGCTTTGATCGCCGCAGCGAGCAAGGCATCGGCGGCATCGACCGTCACCAAGACCTTGCACGTCCGGCGCGCGGCCCGCCGGCCGAGATTTGCGGCCAGCTCCAAGGAGGCATGCCGCGGACTCCTGTCAAAAAAGACAAAGCCGGCCATGTCGGCGCCGCACGCGAGCGCCGCGTCGAGCCCGGCTTCCGTCGCGAGGCCACAGATTTTGACGATGACGCTCATCGGGCTGCCTTACCGGCATCGATCGAGGGATGGTTCGATTATACCATGGCCGCGAGGATTTTGCTGGCGTCGCGGGCCGGCCCGACGTTTTCAGCATTAGGGCCTTCGTTGGGAAGGTTACGGAATCTTCCGTTTTTCGCCCGGCCGGGGAAGGGATAACCGCGCGACTTCCGCCCGCAAGGAGATTACTTCGGTTCTTGCCCGGCGCGCGGCGCGGCGGTATTTGCCTTGTTCGAGATAGGTCACGACGCCGCCGAAAATAACCCCAACTATGATCGCAACGCCGATGACAACGAAAAGCTGCACGGTGATTTGGGTGCCCTCTGGTGCGGGCCCGGCGAATGGATCAAGGAATATGACCACCTCATGGCGATTGGCCACCGCCACGGCCACCGCAACAAGCGCGAGCGGAACCAGAAAAAGGAGTTTTAAAAATCGCTTCATTTGCGTCCGCCGATGAATTCGCGCGCGTTGACAGCGCGCTTCTAGATGATTTTTCGCAAGTTGGTAAGACCCCGCGGGGAATGCCCGCAGCCAAGGAAAACGTCGGGCCGATTGGAGGCCGCGTTGCGCTCAGGGCCTGGCCAAAGCTTTATACGCGAGCAACCGAACATTCGGGGTGCAATTGCGAGCGGCAAGCTTCAGCGGTCAAAGCCTTGATTCAAGCGCTCGCGCATCTCCTTGCCGGTCTTGAAAAAGGGAACCGTCTTTTCGTTCACTGGAACATGCGCCCCGGTGCGCGGATTGCGGCCGACCCTTGCGTCCCGGTGTTTCACCGAGAAGGCGCCGAACCCACGCAGTTCGACCCGGTCACCGCGCGACAAGGCGCCGGTGATTTCATCGAGAATTGCATTGACGATCTTTTCCACGTCGCGGAGGTAGAGATGCGGATTGCGGTTGGCGATGCGCTGTACGAGCTCGGATTTGATCATCGGCCCCGTCCCCCAATTTTTCTTTGTCCAAACCTCACGGGTGGCGCGCCGAGCTTCAGTTGGCGCCGCCAAATTGCCAAATCGAAACAAGACCGTCAAGCATACGCTCTTGCGCGGCATCCGCGGCACGATCGAGCGCGCCGCTCAGCCCGCCAAGCCCGAGGAATTCCGCGGCCCGTGCGGACAAGCTCAAGATCCCCAACCGTTCCAAGGTCCCTTCCTGTTTCCAGTCCCGCACCGGCAGACCCTTGGGAATATTTTTTTCCTGCTCCAGCCACTCGATGGCGTCGCGCTCGCCGCCGAGCCCATCGACAAGATGCAGTTCCATCCCTTGGCGGCCCGTAAAGACCCGTCCGTCCGCGACAGCCTCCAGCTGCTCGCTGGTCATGGTCCGGCGCTCCTTCACGAGCGCTTTGAACCAGGCGAAACTGTCGGCGACGAGCGCTTCGAGCGCGGCACGCGCTTCCGGACTCGTTGGCTCGTAGCCGCTCGGCGAAGCCTTCAGCGGGGAAGACTTTACGTCCTCCATTTTCACCCCGACCGTGTCGAGCAATTTAGCGAAGTTCGGATATTGAACGAGGACGCCGATCGAACCAACCAGCGCATTTCCCAGCGCGACAATCCGGTCGGTCCCAAGGGCGGCAACATAACCGCCGGAGGCGGCCATGCTCCCGACCACGGCAACCGTCGGTTTCTTCGCCGAGAGACGGCGAATCGCATCGTAGAGCCGCTCCGCTCCCGCGGTCGTGCCGCCGGGACTGTCGATCGAAATCAGAACCGCTTCGGCGGCTTTGGACTCTTCTATTTTCTGGATCAGTTTCAGAGTTTCGCGATCGCCGATGATGACGCCTTCGATGGCGAGCCTCGCAATGTGCGGCGTGAAACCCAAGGACCCATCCGGTCCAAGCAGGCGGATGCCCGCGGCGGCGGCGGCCAGGATCAGCGCCGCGACGGCGGCGATTCGCCAATAGGACAATTTTCGCCGCAAAATACGGCGCTCGGCAAGATAATCGGCGAAAACAGGCGCAGCCATGGCGCTCCAGGGGTTCGAGTTTCGGCGAGCGGGCCGGCCGGCTCCGGCGGCTCGGATTAAGGCGTTATCAAAGCAGATTTGTGTCGATTGGACAACTGCCGTGTCGGCAATTGGCGCGCTCGATCTCGCCCGGTGCTTATTTTCGCTTTTCCAGCGGCCGGCACAAATGAGAGAGTGGACTTCCCGCGAGAAGCTTGCCGCAGCAACGCGGTGATGGGCTATCGGCATTATTGGTGAGACGAGGGCAAGGCTCGCACAAGCCCGTAGAACTATTTGGTTCATGCCGGGACGTCTCCTGCTCGGCCCCTCGGAAAGAAGTTGTGACCCCGGCGTGTGCCGCACGCCGGCGACAGCGGGTCCCTCGGAGGCGACGTAATTGAATGGTGGAAAGTCTAGGTATCTGGAGGTCTCGTCTATCGAGACTGCGGGGTGGAGTGTTGGCTCATTTCAAGGAAATTTACGCCAAATGCGCAGTCTTTTGGCCATGGGCGGATAGAGTTTTAATACTTCTTACCTTTATTATAGCAGTGGTTCGGCTATACGGGCAACCACCGGACGTATTTATTATCGGCTTGGCGTTCCCGCTATTTTTTCTTATCCTTATTTTTCGTAGCCCACTTTTGGCGGGACCGCCGCCGCCGATGTTGGGCTTCATCGGACTGGTAATAAGCTATCCGGCTTTGCCTTTTCTTGAATTTCATAATAAAACTGTCTCAGGTTATGCCGGAGTTGTCTTTTTCTTTATTATTGTTTTTTATATAATATTTCTAGCATGGGCGCTTTATACGATTAGACGAAGCTTTGCAATTTTTCCTTCGACACGCTTACTTGTGACGGGAGGTCCTTACACCATCGTACGGCATCCGATATATTCCGCATATTTGCACTTGGCGTTGTGCGTCACGGTGCTCGCACCGACCCTTCATAACATCATCGTAACCGCTATAATCGGTCTGGGTCTCTTTCTGAGGGCCGAATGCGAAGAGGACCTACTTGTACGCGCCGAAGGATATGGCATTTTTCGTAACCGGGTGAAGAATCTTTTTTTTAGCGCGGCGCTTTCAGCTCCTGTCGGCCTGGCAGCCGCAGTCGTTTGGTTCGGGCAGCTATGACAAATCTCATCCCGCCCGGCGCGCCCATTTTAAGGAGCCAGTCTATGAACAAAAAAACGGCTAATGCCTCTACCTGCCCGAAGATGGGGGTTTAAATCAAAAGACTTACAATAAACATATATATAACCAATAAAAAAGTTATTGTGCGTTAATATAAATGTTTATGCGAGTGACTAAGTGGTTTTAAATTTCCGGCTGTTTATTATCGCTGCGTTCCAGAATCACTCAGGCAAATACCTGAACTGGAATCTTTAAGCAACCGGGAATTCAGGAGTTTCAATCATGGGTAATTTGTTCCGTAGTTTTGTCAACGATCAATCCGGCGTCACGGCCATCGAATATGGCCTCATCGCCGCTTTGATCGCCGTCATCATCATTGGCGCCGTGACCACGGTCGGCACCGACCTCAGCGCCACATTCCAAAAAGTCGCCACCGCTTTGGGCTGATAGCGTCCACGCCGCCTGTCTGGCGCCTGGATTTTGGCAGATGCCAAACACGGGCGTCCGGCGAGGCGTTAACTGGCGGGGCGCTAACTTAGGAATTTGGAGTTTCAATCATGCGTAACATGTTTCACCGCTTTATCGACGATCAATCCGGCGTTACGGCCATCGAATATGGTCTCATCGCCGCTCTGATCGCCGTCATCATTATCGGCGCTGTGACCACGGTCGGCACCGACCTCAGCGCCACATTCCAAGCGGTCGCCGCCGCTTTGGGCTGATAGCGTCTGCTACCGTCCCCGCCGCGCAACTGCAAGGCACCGCCTTTTCGAAATCCGGGACGCCAAATAGTGCGCGGCGGAGCGCGGGAAACCGCGAGGAGCATTATCTCATGACGACTCTGTTCATCCGGTTTGCCGGCGATGAGTTTGGTGTCACGGCCATCGAATACGGCCTCATCGCCGGCTTGATTTCGATCGGCATCGTCACCGCTGTGACCTCAATCGGCACAACTCTTTCGGCCACTTTCTTCGGGGCTGTCGCCGCTGGTTTCAAGTAATGGCACCGGCCCCGCGTCAGCTTGAGAGCACAAATTCCCCGCTATCGGGTTCGAGCATGTTGGCCGTCAAAGCCCTCCGCGCGAGGCGCGAAACAATTCGGGGTGGAGCGCCGCTCCGCCGACGCGGCCGGCGCCACACCCGGCGATCCCTTGCGGTTACCGCGAACCATTATCCGCGTGACACTGGAATGGACATCGAAAGATTATGCTTGAAGCCGCGACGCTGTTTTTTTTTCCGGCCCTGATGGTCTTCGCCGCCATTTCCGACCTCTTGACGCTGACCATTTCGAATCGCATCTCGATCGCGCTCGTCGTCCTGTTCATTCCGATGGCGTTCGCCTGCGGTCTCCCCGCGACCGAAATTTTGTGGCATCTCGCCTGTGGCGCGGCGATGCTCCTACTCTCTTTCGCCTTGTTCGCGCGCGGCTGGATCGGTGGCGGCGACGCAAAGCTCGCGGCGGCGACCGCGATCTGGCTTGGTTTCGATCATCTCGGCGATTACGCGCTTTCCGCCAGCGCTCTCGGCGGTCTGCTCACCGTCTCGATCATCGTGCTTCGAAAATGGCCTTTGCCGGGCGTTCTCCTGGCACGCCAATGGGCCACCCGCCTGCACGAGCCCGGCACCGGCATCCCTTATGGCATCGCCCTCGCGAGCGCGGGCCTCATTCTCTATCCGGAAACCGCGATCTGGCTCGCCGCCGCCGCTATCCATTGAACTTGCAGGGAGTTGCCCCGATGCCGATTGAGTGGGCCATCATCCTGGTCGTCGCTGTCTCCGATGCCATCCTTCTAGCGGAAACCTCCTTTCGGCTGGAAGCCTCGGGGGAACTGAGAATCCTCGCTGGGTCCATCGCTCTGGCCGTGGCTCTTGTGATTTGCCGCCGGTGGCGAAGTTTCCCCCGAATAACCCCCAGATTAGCCCATCTCAGCTGCACCGCTCTCGCGCTGGTGCTGTTCACCAATGCGGTTTCAATTCTGAGTTACATCCTCACCGGTATTCTGCCTTTGCCGAGATGGGATAGGGCACTGGCTACCGCCGACCGCGCGCTCGGACTTAACTGGCTCGATATGTGCCAGTGGTTCGTCCGTCACCCTGCCATCGAAGCCTTCGCACACACAGTATATATGAGCCTTGGCCCGGAGATGCTGTTCCTATTCTTCACTCTGGAAGCGTTCGGCCACCACAAACAGGCAAGGGCATTTTTGCTCTGGTATATCGTTTCAGTGATTGCCGCCTTAGGTATCGGGATACTCATCCCCGCCGGGGGCCCTGTTGTCTACTACCACCTCCCCGTACCCTCCGGCACGGTTTACATTTCCCAAATGGCCGACCTGCGTAATGGCACTTTACGCACCATCAACCCGTTCGACAGTGAAGGCCTGGTGGTCTTTCCTTCCTTCCACACCGTCCTCGCCGTGCTATGTGCCTGCGCCGCAAGCCCGTTGCGCCTCCTCAAATACCCATTGCTGGTTTTAAATCTGCTAATCATCCTGTCCTCTCCCTTCGAGGGGGGGCACTATTTCATCGATATCTTCGCCGGCATTATTTTGGCCGCTTTGACCGTAGGCCTGCCTGGGTACATCTTAAGCGGCATACAGCGGCGCTTGAAGAAAAATATGCGACAGGCGGAGGCACCCGCCTTCGCTTCGAAATGATGCACGGCCGAGCGATCGGCAACGGCTGGACCGGAAACCGCGATCTGGCTCGGCGCCGCCGTTGATGCGCATGTAGGTTCCGCGCAATCGTCGGCACGCCTATGCGTGACGCGACCATGGGGCGCGATTCCCTTCGGATTTGCCGGGCTGTTTTGCTGAATCTGGCATGGTAAATGCTTTTGTGCTCTGGCACGCCAATCACTGCGGTTCGCCGCGGGGCTTGTGGTGCTTCGGTCCCGCGGCCGTTTCTTGGCCGCTGGTTCCCTCCTCACGTTGCTTCGATGAGAGCAAACATTCGACAAAGGTCATGTGCCGCCACCAGACCGTCGGCGACAAGGAGCGCGGGCAAATGCCGCAGCCTCGATGTTTTGATGATCGATGTTTTGATGAAATGACTTTGGCGGACGGCGCGATCCGGCCCGTCTATGGCAAGATCGCGAGCTGGCTCGCGGCGACACCGGCCGGGCTTCTCGCCTCGCGACGCTCGCAAGCGGAGCTGTTGTTTCGCCGGATCGGCATCACCTTCGCGATCTATGGCGAGGGCGAACAAGACGGAGCCGAGCGGTTGATCCCTTTCGATATCATTCCCCGCATGATGCTGCGCTCGGAATGGGCCCTTCTCGAATCCGGCCTTGTGCAAAGGGTGAAAGCCCTCAATTTGTTCCTTGCCGATATCTATGGCGCGCAGGAGATCGTCAAGGCGGGGCGGATCCCGGCCGGTCTTGTCGCGCGCAACGCCGAATTCCGGCCGGAAATGGCGGGCTTTCGGGTGCCGCACGATATTTACATCCATATTGCCGGCATCGATGTCGTCCGCACCGGCGAAGACGATTTTTACGTTCTCGAGGACAATGTGCGCACCCCTTCCGGCGTCTCCTACATGTTGGAAAATCGCGAGGTCATGATGCGCCTCGCGCCCGACCTTTTCGCCGAGCATCGCGTCGCCCCGATCGAGAATTATCCAGATGCCCTGCTCGCCGCCTTGAGTTCCGTGGCCCCGTCGGCAGCGGCGGCGGAGCCAACCATCGCGGTGTTGACGCCCGGCCAGTTCAACTCGGCCTATTACGAACATTCCTTCCTGGCCGATAAGCTTGGCGTTGAACTCGTCGAAGGCGGCGACCTGCTCGTCGAGGACGATGTCGTCTATATGCGCACCACGGAGGGCGCGAAAAGAGTTGATGTCATCTACCGGCGGATCGACGACGGTTTCCTCGACCCGCGCGCGTTCAGACCGGAGTCGATCATCGGCGTCGCCGGCCTGATGGGCGCCTACCGGGCGGGCAATGTGACCGTCTCCAATGCCGTTGGCACCGGCATCGCCGACGACAAGGCGATCTATACCTATGTGCCGGAGATTATCGAATTTTATCTCGGCGAAACTGCGATTTTGAACAATGTGCCGACATGGCGTTGCCGCGAGCCCGGCGCTTTGCGTTATGTGCAGGAACATCTCGCCGAGCTTGTCGTGAAGGAAGTCAATGGCTCGGGCGGCTACGGCATGCTTGTCGGGCCGCATGCTTCGAAGTCCGAATGCGAGGTTTTCGCGGCGAAACTCGCCCGCGATCCTGATAATTTCATTGCTCAACCAACGCTCGCGCTCTCCACAACCCCGGCTTTTTTCGATGCCGGCATCGCGCCGCGGCATGTCGATTTGCGGCCCTTCGTTCTCACCGGCGCGAATGGCATTCGGGTCGTGCCGGGCGGATTAACAAGAGTGGCCTTGAAGGAGAAATCGCTCGTCGTCAATTCGAGCCAGGGCGGCGGCACTAAGGATACCTGGATTGTCGAGGATTCGATCTTCGACGAAAACCTCCCGTCGCAAAGCCAAAGCCAAAGCCAATCGACATGATTTTGCAACGCCCGGCCGCCTGAAACATGGAGGACCGAGACAGGCGTTGCGGCGAAGCTGGCCACGGGTTCGGCCAAGCCGGTTTGGTGGAGCTGCGAAGCGAGGTTGCCTAGGGCGAAACGTGATACAATGGCTTTGTTTTCGCGTGATCCTAATCGCGAAACCGGTTTCCATTTTCGCTTAATCATGCTTTAGAACATGTCCCCAAAATGTTGCTCGACTTTTTGGATTCGGACAGGCTCCAACTCTTTGATTTTGAGCGGCGTCCTTATCGATCAAATGGTCCCATTTGATCGGGACGCGCTCCGGAGGCAGGTCATGCTTTCCCGCACGGCGGACAATCTTTACTGGCTTGCGCGCTTCGTGGAGCGCGCCGATTTTCTTGCCCGGATCATCAAGGCTGCGCAACGCCTCGCCACCCTGCCTGCGAGCTATTCCGGGACTGGCACCGAATGGGAAAGCGCGCTTGAATCGTCGGGCGCGGCGCAGGGTTTCCAGGCCACGCGCGGCACCGCCGAAGAGGCCAATGTCGTCGATTACCTAACCTTCGCGCCGGACAATCCTTCCTCGATCCGCAATTGCATCAAATTCGCCCGGGCCAACGCGCGGGCGGTGCGCACCGCGCTCACCGCCGAGATGTGGGAAGCGATTAACGGCGCCTGGATCGAACTTGGCCGATTCGAAGCAAGCAACAACGGTTCCAGCCGCTACGACCGTGAGGCACTGTCGCATTTCTTCGAATTCGTCAACAAGACGTCGCTCGACTATGACGGTTCAGTCGACCGCACCATGTTGCGCAATGATGCCTATTGGTTCTCGCGCGTCGGCCTCTATATCGAGCGGGCGGATAACACCGCCCGTATCCTCGACGTGAAATATCACGTGCTTTTACCGGAAAACGAGACGGTCGGCGGGTCGCTCGACTATTTCCAGTGGACCGCGATCCTGCGAGCGGTCTCGTCGCTCACCGCCTATCATTGGGTTTATCGCGAGAGCGTGAAGCCATGGCTGGTCGCCGATCTACTGATCCTCAAAAAGGAAATGCCGCGCTCGCTGATCGCCTGCTACGACAATATCGTCCATCTCCTCGACGCGATCGGCAACGCCTATGGCCGCATCGGCGCGTCGCAAAGACAGGCGCACGAGGTGATGGCGCGGCTCGCGAATGCAACGACAAAGGAAATATTTAAGACCGGCCTGCATGAATTCATCACGGCCTTCGTCGAGGACAACGACCGTCTCGGGCAAACGATCAACGGCCAATATCTTTTGCATTGAAGCGTTTGCGAGTATATCTAAGGTCCAGACTTAATTTAACCAGAAGTAGATAGCGGCGATCAAGCAGACGGCGCTAAGGAAATTCTCGGCGCATTTGTCGTAACGGGTAGCGATGCGGCGTGCGTCTTTGAGGCGGCAGAACATGCGCTCGATCTTGTTGCGGTGACGATAGGCGCGCTTGTTATAGGGAAAGGGCTTGCGGCGATTGATCTTGTTGGGAATGACCGGGGTGGTGCCGCGCCGCGCAAGCCAATCCCGGAACGCGGTGCAGTCATAAAGCCTTATCGGCCAGCAGTTTTTTGGCCGGCGGCAGGGGCTTGCGCAAAGGCCCAGCGGCTTTGCCGTCGAAGCACTGTCCGCCGCTCGGGAGAAAGCGCAAAGGGCGGCCCTTGCGATCAATCACTGCATGGATTTTTGTCGCGCAGCCACCCCGGCTTGTGCCAAGCGCCTGGTCTTGGCCCCTTTTTTACCTCGTGCCGAACGGTGCGCTTTGATCGCCGTTGAATTGATGCTGTTTTCGTAATGTGTCCCGACAATCTGGCTTAGCTCATAAAACAGCTTTTGCCACAGGCCTTGCTGTGACCAACGGTGCCAACGGTTGTAAATCGTTGTCGCGGGGCCGTACTCTTGCGGGCAATCCCGCCAGCGCATTCCCGACTGCAAAACGTGAATAATCCCGCTGATCACACGGCGGTCATCGACCCGCCGTGGCCCGTGCCGCTTCCGGCCCGGCAAACAGCCTTTTATCGACGACCATTGCAGGTCATCCAGCCAAAATAATCCCTCCCGCATGATCCACCTCCATAGAAGTTAAATCATGCGCCAATTAATGCTTCATTAATTTGAGTTCAGACCCTAGCTGTGCGCGCGAGCCGAACCCCTAAGGAGGGACATTGCTGGCGAGGCGGCGGGTCGCGGCCAAACATATAGCGGTCGTCCGTGCCGCCGCTTCGATTCTGATTCCTTTGGGCTTGCAGGAAAACCTATTCGGGGGAGTTTTAGCAAGGATCGCGCCCATAAGATCGCACGCATTTTCATGCGATTTGATAGTGATTTTGCACCAAGTTGCGCTAGAGTCACGAAACGCTATCGAGTTCGGGTGACGGCATGACGGTTCTTGTAACAGGCGGAGCAGGTTATATCGGCGGCCATATGGTGTTGGCCCTCCTCGATGCCGGCGAAAAGGTTGTCGTTCTCGACGATCTTTCGACCGGGTTCCGCGCGGCGGTCAAACACCCGGCAACCCTCATTGTCGGCGATGTCGGCGACGCGGCGGTCGTGGACGCCATTCTCTCCGCGCATAAGATTGACGCCATCGCCCATTTCGCGGCCAAGATCGTGGTGCCGGAATCCACCGCCGAGCCTTTGCGCTACTATCTCAACAACACCGCCAATGCGCGCAACCTGCTTGAATGCGCGGTGCGCGGAAAAATCAAGCATTTTATCTTTTCCTCGACCGCGGCGGTTTATGGCGAACCCCCGGTCATCCCAGTTGACGAATCCGTTCCGCTTGCCCCGATAAATCCATATGGGCGCTCCAAGCTGATGACCGAATGGATGCTCGAGGACGCCGCCAAGGCGCACGATCTGAAGTTCGCGATTTTACGTTACTTCAATGTCGCCGGCGCCGACCCAAAGGGGCGTCTTGGCCAATCGACGCCGAGCGCGACGCATCTTGTCAAGGTCGCGGTGCAGGCGGCGCTCGGATTACGCCCCGGTCTCGAAGTCTTCGGCACCGATTATCCAACCAGGGACGGCACTTGCATCCGCGACTATATCCAGGTCAGCGATCTGGTCGCAGCCCATATCATGACGCTCGCCTACCTGCGCAAGGGCGGCGAAAGTCTCATTTGCAATTGCGGCTATGGCCGTGGCGTCTCGGTGTTCGAAGTCGTCGATGCCGTCAAGCAAGTCGCCGGGGCCGATTTCAAGGTGCGGATTTCCGGCCGGCGTCCTGGCGATCCGGCGTCGCTCGTCGCGGGTACCAAGCGCATCAAGGCGGTGCTCGGTTGGACGCCGAAATACGACGATCTTCCAACAATCGTAGGTCAAGCGCTCGATTGGGAGCGCCGCCTGCGCAACAAATCCTTCGCGGGGCAGCCCGAGGGTGCGAATTTCCTGGAGTGCGACGCGGTCTGATCAAGTGTTCATGGATTCGAAGAAGGTTGCGTTGCCTTTCGGCGTTTCCCGCAATTTGCCGAGCAGGAATTCGATTCCATCGATCGTGCCCATCGGATTGAGAATGCGCCGCAGCACATACATTTTCTTCAAGATGTCGGGGGCCACCAGCAATTCCTCCTTGCGGGTGCCGGAGCGGGTGATGTCGATTGATGGGAAAGTCCGTTTGTCGGCGACCTTGCGGTCGAGAATGATTTCCGAATTGCCGGTACCCTTGAATTCCTCGAAGATGACTTCGTCCATGCGCGAGCCGGTATCGATGAGGGCGGTCGCGATGATCGTCAACGAGCCACCCTCCTCGATGTTGCGCGCGGCGCCGAAGAACCGCTTGGGGCGCTGCAGGGCATTGGCGTCGACGCCGCCGGTCAAGACCTTGCCCGAGGATGGCACGACAGTGTTATACGCGCGGCCAAGTCTGGTGATCGAGTTCGAGGAGGATCACCACGTCGCGGCCGTGTTCGACGAGACGTTTGGCCTTCTCAATGACCATTTCGGCGACCTGGACATGGCGCACCGCTGGCTCGTCGAAGGTCGAGGATACCACTTCGCCCTTGACCGATCTTTGCATGTCGGTGACCTCTTCCGGCCGCTCGTCGATCAGCAGCACGATCAGATAGCATTCCGGGTGATTGGCGGTGACCGATTGCGCGATATTTTGTAAAAGCACCGTCTTGCCGGTGCGCGGCGGCGAGACGATCAAGGCGCGCTGACCCTTGCCGATCGGCGCCACGATATCGATGACGCGCGCCGACAAATCCTTCCTGGTGGGATCGTCAACCTCGAGCTTCAGCCGCTCGTCGGGATAAAGCGGTGTCAGATTGTCGAAGTGTACCTTGTGCCGGATTTTTTCCGGGTCCTCGAAATTGATCGTATTGACCTTGAGCAGCGCGAAATACCGCTCGCCTTCCTTGGGACCGCGGATCAAGCCTTCCACCGTATCGCCCGTGCGCAAGCCGAACCGGCGAATCTGGGACGGCGATACATAAATATCGTCGGGTCCAGCCAGATAATTGGCGTCCGGAGACCGCAGGAAGCCGAAGCCGTCCTGCAAGACCTCGATGACGCCTTCGCCGACTATCTCGATGTCGCGGCTCGCCAATTGCTTGAGAATCGCAAACATCAGCTCTTGCTTGCGCATGATCGAAGCGTTCTCGACTTCATGTTTCTCCGCGAAGGCAAGCAGTTCGGTCGGCGACTTGAGCTTCAAGTCCTGCAGTTTGATTTCCTGCATCGGGAGGAAGTCCTTGGAAGGGTGGCGCGGATCTGGCCGCGCGGATAAGGGGGGCGATTGGCGCAACCTGGTCCTGCAATGACCGGGGCTAACGCTGGTAGCGACGCGTGCGAGCAGCGCCAAAATATGTTAGTTCATACGAGGGGAGCCGTACAAGTAGATCGATTTGAAGGCTTTGACAAGCAAAATGATTTTTAGGGAGTGCGTCGGTTTGATTTCTCGGCCGTGTCGGCCAAAGCTTATCGGTTATGCCGCCGCCATCGCGGGGCTGATGCGAAGCGTCTTGTGAATGCGTGTTGAGGCGACGCGAATGAAGGCTCACACGCCATCGAGAAGCCTTGCCACGAGCGCGTCGATCCTTTGCGCGATGCCGGCCTCGGTCAGGGCTGCACGGATAAGGCCGCGCGCGCGTTGAAATTTTATGTTCTCGGTCAGGTGCACGGTTGCAGCGAGAGCTTCCGCCTCGCGCGCGGCGTCGGCGATGGCGTTGTGCAGGGGATTGTTGGCGTCGAAGCGCGGAATCGGTAGGTTGAACATGACTTTGTCGAAATCTCGCGCGCCCCATTGCCCGCGAGATTGAAGGGATTTGCCGCGCTGACGCGCTGTTTCGCTGTTCAGAAGAGCGACGAGATAGTATGCTTCAACCTCGTTCGCTGGCGTCGACCAATAAAGCTTGTGGTCGATCACATACGCAGCGTCTCGCAGGAGACAAGCTGCAGGCTGCATTCCGGCTTTGGAATAAACCACACACAGCGGCGCGAGTGGAAACTGCGCGCCTAATTCGTTGTGATAGTTCCAGCGGCCGATGAGCGTCATCGTGCCGCTTTCCGCGTTGGCCTTCCAAACCTTCTCGGCTTTTTTCATCCAGCCGTGCAACCCGTCGAAACCGCGATTGGTGGCGGCTTCCGCGTCGAGCACTTCGCCTTTCGCAGACACGGGAACGACCGCTTCGAAGGATTGGAATATTCGATAGGGCAAAATGCTCTCGCCGAGCAGCACGGGATGCAAGAACTCCGCTTCGACCGGGTTCTCGATTCCCGGAAGGCTTTTCCAAGGTTCCTTCTCCTGATTTGTTCTCCGGCTCGCGACGTAAGGCGCGCTCGGATCCGCGCCGAGCCGTCCCATCGTCTTGTGCTCGACGAAGCACAACATGCGCGGCACCAGGGTCGCCCCTTGGCGAAACTTCGTCCGATAGGGCGAGCCTCCTTTAAAAATCGCGATGTCCAAAGCAGGCGCGCCTTCGCGAACTTCCAGCCTTTTATCCGCGATCGCTTCCGGCGCGTCGCGAAACGGCAACGTCCCGGAATAGGCACGGACCTTGTCGGGAAAAGCCTTTGATGTCGCGCGGCGGCGCCCGAAGAAAACGGACGATGGCACCGGAAACAAGGGCTGGACGCTATCGGCCATCGTCCAGACGTCATCCCAAGCGATTCGCGCGGACATGAACGAGCCCGACCGGAGCCGCTCGAACTGGCCGCGCGAGAGCGCCGCGAGGGGCAGCACGAACGCGATCTTGCCGCCGTCGCGCAGATAAAGCGTGGCCGCGCGCACGGTGAAGAGCGCGGACAGATCGTTTTGCGTCGCGAGCTTGCCGCCGACGTAAACGTTTTCGCCCTTCGCCAATTCCTTGAACCGCTTTTGCAGGTCCGCGCTCATATGCCGGTAGGCGACCCATGGAGGATTGCCGATGACGACGCTGGCCCAGCGGTTGGCGGCCGAAAAGGCCAAGGGCCGCGAAAGATTGCGCGCCACATAGGCCCAGACCGAATCGCGTCCCTCGCGCCGGAGCTTGTCGAAGGTGACGTAGGTATTGCCGAGATCCGCGATCGCCAGTTTCTGTTCATTCGTCACGTCGGCGCGGTAATGCTGCTCGGTGATGCGATAAAGCGTCTTCTCGATCTGGGCGCGCTGCATTCCCGCTTCCGACCCGCTGCGCATCCGCTCGATGGCCTTGTCGAAAAGGGCAGGGTCGCGGCAAAACGTGTCCGGAAAATCGAGCTGCTCGCGTCCATTCGCATCCCGCGTTCCGCTCGCTCCCTCGCCCGCGGGCGGCGGCGGCACGCGAATCGTCAATTCCTTGCCGCCGACGATCTCGCTGATCGACAACTGCATCGCGTCGCCGAGATAGACCGGGATGGATAAGCCGCCTTTGCGATATTTCAGCGCGGGCGCGAGGGCCAAAAGATAAGTGACGCGCGCGATGATGACGGCGACCGGATGAATGTCCATGCCTTCGACGCGCGCGCAAACTTCCGCCGCGCGAAGCTCGGGGTTCATGTCCGCCTCCGCCGCCTCTTTCAAGAAGGTGCGGATCGCGTGAAACAGAAAAGCGCCCGATCCGCAGGCCGGATCGAGCACGTGTTCCACCAGCGGTCGGTCTATGACGTGTTTCACCATTTTGGCGGCAAGCCAGTCAGGCGTGTAATATTCGCCGAGTCCATGGCGCTGGTCGCGGTCGATGAGGAACTCGTAAAGAACCTTGAGAACGTCGCTATCGACTTCCGCGAGGCGAAACCGCTGGACATGGTTCATGATGCGGCGCACGAGTTCCTCGCCTTGCGTGTCGGCCACGGCCCAATCGAAAAAATCACTTTCGACGGCGCCGGAAATGCCCGCTGATTGAAATGCTTCGCCCGAAACAAGCCGTTTCGGATCGTCTTCCCTCAGGCCGAGAACGGCCAGCGCGATGCACTTGGCGACGATGACAAGGAAAGTGTGCTGGAACCACAGCGCGTCGTTCTCGACCTCGCGCCCATAAACGAGTTTTAAGAGCTGCGCCCAGAGTTGCCTTTTCAGGGCGACCCCCGCGTCCCGGCCAAGCCGGCCCCAAAGACTGGCGAGCGCCGCACCAGCGCGGCGAAACGCGACCGAATCCTGCCCAAGTTCGATGCGAATCGTCAACGGATCAGGAGGCAGTGAGGCTTTCAATGCCACCACGCCGTCGAGCCACGCGAGAAACAAATCGGGTTTTTGGAGATCGAGAATGATTTCCTTGATCTTAATAAGCTTGCCGTCTTCGAGCTCGTAAGCGATCCACTGTCGCCCGTCCGAGGCTATTCCGACGAATTTCTCGGATTCTTCTCTCTCGCGATCGCCGAGATAGTCAGGCATCTTGCGCTCGACGTCCGCCAACTCCTTGGCAAGATCCCGCTTGGCTTCGAAAACGGTCCGGCCAATCAGCGCGTCGAGACGGCCGCGCACCACGGGGACCCGGCGCTCGAAATCGAGGGCCGAAAGCTCGGCGCCGAATTCCTCGATCAGCAATTGCCGGAAATCGGCCTTGACCTCGTCATGGCCGGGTTTACCAGCGAGATGCCGCAGAAGATCGAATGTGGGTTGACTAGTCACCGGCTGAACCTAGCCGGTGCCTTGGAGCGGGACAATCCGGAAGCACAAGCAATGCAGAGATTTCTTCAAGCCGATTCGGTCGGTGCAAATCTTTAACTTGCTTGCAATGGCTATTCTTGCCACAGCGATTTGAGGCAATGACCGGAACGTTTTTGGAAGCGCCCGCGCCTGCACCCAACGCGCCCGCGACGGCCTTCGCCCAAAAGGGCGTGCGGCGGCTCGCGCTCGCCGATTTTCGCTCCTATGCCTCGCTCGATCTTGCCGTTGACGCGCGCCTCGTCGTCCTGACCGGAGACAATGGCGCGGGCAAAACCAATCTTCTCGAAGCCCTGTCGCTGCTTGCGCCGGGACGTGGCCTGCGCCGGGCGGAATTGCGCGACTGCGCGCGAAGCAACGGCGGGGGCGGCTTCGCTATCTCGGTCGAACTTGCAACGCGAAAGGGCGGCGTCCAGCTTGGGACCGGGATCGAGCCGCAAATGAACGCGCCACTGCTGCGCAAATACCGGATCGACCGCGAGCCCGCCAGGTCCATACGCGGCTTTTCCGATCATATCCGCGTGGTATGGCTAACACCCGCGATGGACGGGCTTTTCATGGGCCCGGCAGGCGACCGGCGGAGGTTTCTCGACCGGTTCGTGCTCGCCATCGATGCCGATCACGGGACCCGCGTGGCCTCGCTCGAACGTGCGTTGCGCAACCGCAACCGTCTCTTGGAGGAGGGTCCGGGCGCCGATCGCGGCTGGCTCGACGCGATCGAATGGGAAGCCGCCGAACTCGCCACCGCGGTTGCCGCGGCCCGGATTGAGACCGTGTCGCGGCTTGCGGCGCTCATTACGGAGACACGGGATAAAACGTCGCCCTTTCCATGGGCGGATCTCGCCTCAGAGGGCGAAATCGAGCGCCTGGTGGGGACCTGCCCGGCGCTGGAAGCCGAGGACATTTATCGTGGCATTTTGCGCGGCAACCGGTCCCGCGACACGGCGGCGGGGCGCGCCCTGATCGGGCCGCAGGCGAGCGATCTTTGCGTGCGCCACGGCCCGAAACAAGTCCCGGCGGCGCAGGCCTCGACGGGAGAACAAAAGGCGCTCCTCGCCGGATTGGTTCTGGCGCACGCCCGGCTCGTGGCAACGATGAGCGGGCTGACGCCACTCGTCCTCCTCGACGAGATCGCCGCCCATTTCGATCCGGTCCGGCGCGACGCGCTCTTTGAAGCGCTCGAAACCTTGGGCGGCCAGATCTGGCTCTCCGGCGTGGACAGGGCGACGTTCGCGACAATGGAAAAACGCGCGCTGATGTTGAAAGTGACGCCCGGGCCGGTCACATCAGGTATCCAGGGGTAGTTGCCGGTTCCGGAAATCGCGACATCCGCCCCCTATTTCTCGCCGCTGGTATACTCGGACGGCGTCTATCCCTTCAAGGTTCAGGCTGTCGCGGTTTCAGGCTGGGCGGCTTACGCCCCGAGGCAGGGTGTCGGTGGTGTTGATGGAGAATCCAAGAACGCCGTTAAGCTTGTTCTGCCAGACGCAAGGCCATGGGAGCGCCGGTTCATGTGGAGCCAATTGATCGACTTTGTGCTGCAGCAGGAGAGGGCAATCGAACTCGCCGCCGCGTTCCTTCTGGGCTCCGGTAGTTGGGGGATCATGAGCACGATCCGGGCCGCCTATAAATTGCGGTCGCGGCGGAGTGGAACGCCACCGCCGGAGGCTGAGACTGAGACCGCAACTCCGTCTCACGAAGCGCCGGCCGACGGCGGCGAGGAAGCCCCCGCTCATCCCGCTCCGTTCGCTCCCGAGGTTCCTGCGGAAGATGAGGTTTTGGAGCCTGACCTCTCTGCTCTGCCGCAAGACAAAGCTTTCGAGCCAGAATCCACCGCGCGCGAAAGTGCCCCCGGCGGACCGCGCCTTGCCGGACAAACACGGAGCTGGTGGACGCGGCTGCGCGATGGCCTGTCGCGCTCGTCCGGCTCGATCGGGGAAGGCCTCGCCGCGATCCTCACCAAGCGCAAGCTCGACGCTTCGATGCTCGACGATTTGGAAGACGAGCTGATCCGCGCCGATCTGGGCGTCGCAACGGCGGCGAGGATCGCGAAAGCGATCGGCCACGGCCGCTATGACAGCGATGTCGGCGTCGAAGAGGTCAAGGCGGTCCTCGCCGCGGAAATCGAGCGCGCGCTAACCCCCTATGCCCGGCCGCTGGAGATTGATACCGGCAAGAAGCCTTTTGTCATTCTCGTGGTCGGAGTGAACGGATCGGGCAAGACAACAACCATCGGCAAGCTCGCGGCGCGATTTTCAAGCAACGGGAATAGCGTGCTGCTTGCCGCCGGCGACACGTTCCGCGCCGCCGCGATCGAGCAATTGCGCGTTTGGGGGGAGCGCATTGGGTGTCCGGTCATTGCACGCAAACGAGGCGGCGATGCCTCGGCGCTGGCTTTCGACGCGATCAAGGCGGCGCGGGAATGTGGCGCCACGGTGATGCTGATGGACACCGCCGGGCGCCTGCAAAACCGGGCCGAGCTCATGGCCGAGCTGAAAAAAATCATACGCGCCATGAAAAAGGTCGATCCCGGCGCGCCGCACGCCGTGCTTCTCGTCCTCGATGCGACGGTCGGCCAAAACGCGATTAACCAGGTCGAGATTTTCGGCCGTGTCGCCGGCGTTACCGGTCTTGTCATGACCAAGCTCGACGGAACCGCGCGGGGCGGCATCCTCGTTGCGATCGCGGAAAAATTCCAGCTTCCGGTGCATTTCATCGGGGTCGGCGAAGGCGTGAACGACCTCGAAGCTTTCGAGGCGCGCGATTTTGCCCGCGCCATCGCCGGCCTGGAAGAGTAAAGTTTGCGCTAAGCCGCGCGGCGAAAAAACCGGAAAGGTCAAACTGAATGAACGAAATGCAGGTCGGCGCCATAGAGCTGCGACAGGCGACCGCTTCGCCCTTGCCATAGAGCCACAAGCCCGATCGCCTCGACCCTGGGCTTAATACAAGAAGCAAAGTGACTAGGCCGTGTTGACAGTTTTTATCCAGAGCCTTGCGGCTGCGATGCACAGCATTGAAAGGGAGGCTCTGGCGGTTTTTTCGTAACGCGTTGCAATACGGCGAAACTGCTTGAGACGGTTGACACATCGCTCAATGAGATTGCGCCGCTTGGAGGCTTCGTGATCGTATTCGATCGGCGTTTTGCGGTTCGATCGCGGCGGGATCACGGGGGCGATGCCTCGCTTGGTCAAATCGTCGCGGATCGCGTCGCTGTCATAGCCCTTGTCGCCGAGAAGCCTGTCGGGAGCGACGTCGTGAAGCTCGATCAGCGCGTTATAGCCCTTGACCTCGTGCACCTCACCGCCGGTCACATCGAAGGTCAGCGGCTCGCCCTTGGCGTTCGTGCGGAGGTGGATTTTGGTGGAGAAGCCGCCGCGCGCGCGGCCGAGCGCTTCTTGTTTTTGATTCCCCCTTTTACGCCGGCCGCATGTTGGGGCGCCCGCACGATCGTGGAATCGAGGGCATGTTCCTCGTCGGCCGGCGGCCCGAGAGAAGCCAGCGTTTCGAACGCCGCATCCCAAACCCCGAGCTTGCTCCAGCGCGAAAAGCGCACGAAGACCGAGTTCCAGTTGCCATATCGTTCGGGCATATCGCGCCAGGGCGCGCCGGTGCGCAGAACCCAAAGAATGCCGTTGACCGTTCGCCGCCTGGCCGCAACGGCGGGACCGCGTTCGCCCCGAGCGGGGAGCAATGCGTCGAGAATACACCATTCCGCGTCCGTCAGACCGCCTCGACTCAATGCCGCCTCCTTAAGAAAGGAAGCCTTGGAATCATTCACCTATGAAAAAACCGTCAACACGACCTAGGAGGCAAACCAATCGCATTATTCGGCCCCCTCCATGCGCCCATGATCGATTTGAGCCAGTTTTAGTGTTGCTGATGCTTACTTGTTCGTAATGCTCATGTGGGCTCGCAAGAATGGCCTTTCTCTCCCCGTTCCCCTGCCTGCCTATTTGAGCGCATAAAGGCGCGGCCTGCGGTACAGCGTTCGTTGAAGGAAGAAGGATTGCTCTGATCGAACATTTGCGTTGCGAGGCCGGCCATTCGCTTGAAGCGGCACAAGGCTCGCGGCCGTTTGTTTCTGCGAGCGTATAAAGCTCATCGAGCGTGCCGCCGGCAAGGTCGCCGCAGTGCCGTTGCTGCCGTCCCGCTCAGCGGTAAACCCTTTCGGCCCGGCCAGCCCACTGTCTTCATCGCCACCGAAGGTGGACAATATCATGCCCTTCCATTCCGACCGGCCGCACGCCATCCGGGAAAGACCAATTACCATTACACAACGTTAAGTTGCTTTCCAGCGTCGTTTGGTGAAACTCGCGTTAGGGGTTCTATGCGAATATGCCATATCATCGAGGCTGCTGGCATTAACCAAATGGTTCAATCTCGTCGGCTCATTCTGCACATCGGCGCCCCCAAAACAGGCACGAGCGCCATACAAAGATTCCTGGCATCAAATATCGAGAATCTTCGCCTCATAGGGATGGATTATCTGAATGCCGAGCCGCCGCGCGCGGATTTCCATACCACAGGAAACGGACTGCCAATTTTTCTGTATTTTGAGCGCGCCGAAGTGGGACCAAAGAAGCTTGAAAGTTTGGTCAACGGCTACTTTGGCGCCCAGCGCACAGCTATTGTTTCCTCCGAGCTGCTTTCCTCTATTGCGGCGGTCGGGTGGCGACATATCATAGATGCGTGCCAGGCTCAAAATATCACTCCATTTGTCATCTATTATGTGAGGAACGTGTACCCATTCTATATCTCGACATACAGTCAAGCCGTTAAGCACGATGGCGTGACGGAGTCATTCGAAGAGTTTGTGGAGCGAAATTCTGTCTTCAATTGCGCCGATCGACTGACTTTTATTACAGAGTTAATCGGGGCAAATTGTCTGAACGTTGCTCACTACGAATCTGAGCAAAAAAATATTTGCGAGCATTTTTTCTCGTTGATCAGTCCGACCGCCCATAAATCGAGCTTCGAACTTCACGCGGCTCGCGTGAACCGCTCCCTCGATGAAGCCGAACTGCGGTTGATGCGGATCGCGAACCAATACCCCAAGGCGCAGTTTCCGGGCGAACTGTCAAACATTCTGATCTCGAGCGATCCGAACCGGTGCTCGGAAAAGCCTTCGCGCCCAGAGATCATCCAACTGCTGACCACACGTCACATCCACGACGTGTCGCAAATCAACACACGGTATTTTGAATGCCGCGACACGCTTAAGATTGGAGGCCCAGTCCCAACAAGCTTGGAGGACACCACCCTAGCGACAGCGCCCGCCGAGAAGCTCTTTGAGTGGGCGATGGCCAGATTGGACTCCACACGTCACGAAAACTTTCAACAATTTTTAGACGAGGCCCGAGCCCTCGCCGCCCGTTCACGCAAAGTCATTCATCCTGACATCCCGCCGGATTTTGATCCGGCGGCCTATCTGTTGGCTAATCCAGACCTCCTTATGGCGCGCGTTAACCCATATAAGCACTTCTTGAACCATGGCCATGCCGAAGGACGAAGTTGGCGTATCGATGGCGATCAATGTCCGGCGCGGAAAGAACGTCTGGACTCTTGAAATCACTGATCAAATCAATTTGGTCTGTTTCGAGATTGCCTAAATCAGTGAAAACCACGGAGCGGACCCAAAGGCGTTCATTGTGTCGACCAATATCGCCCGCAAAGAGCGTTCCAAATGGCAGAAGGCCATGGCGCTTGCGATCATATACCCGGAGCCGGAAAAGGGCGGCCGCGGGAAGCGATCTGAGAAACTCCTAGATTTTTCTCGGAGTTTAGGCATCGGGATTGAACACGCTTAGACTTCGTGCGATCACACGCAGAAAGGAACGGTCTCAGGTGGCGAGAAGGCTCGAAAAGTTTTTTGAATGAACAAGATTCGGGCTCATTCCGCCGTGCAGAAGCGAGGCAAGTTGCAATCGCCATGGCTCAAATTCGGCGTGGAAATGGGGCCGTTAATCCTGTTCTTTTTCGCGAACGCGCGGCCAAAACTTTTCGAGCCCGCCGTCGCGCCTTTCCTGCCGCCGCCGATCCTGAGCGGTCCAAACGCCGGGCTCTTCACCGCCACGCTCGTCTTGATGGCGGCGGTCGCCGTGGCCCTCGCTGTCTCGTTTGTTTCGACACGGCGGCTACCGACCGTGCCGGTCATGACCGCGGTTCTGGTGCTCGTCTTCGGCGGGCTCACTCTTTATTTGCAGGACGCCACCTTCATCAAGATGAAGCCGACCGTGCTCTACGCGGGATTCGGGGTAGCGCTCATCGGCGGCCTCGCGATGAACAAGCCGGTTCTGCCGGTCATTTTCGACAATGCCATGGCCTTGACCGAGTCCGGCTGGCGGCTCCTTACCTTGCGCTGGGGAGGCTTCTTTTTCGCGCTCGCGCTTCTGAACGAAATCATTTGGCGCACGCAATCGAACGACGCCTGGGTCGCCTTTAAGTTCCCAGGAATTTTTATTCTGATTGTTCTTTTCTCGGGGGCTCAGGTGCCACTCGTCACGCGCCACAAGCTGCCAGACGAAGAGGCGGAAGACGCGCCGGATCATTATTGAGTTTGGCTTTATGGACCGGGCGGCCTCGCTGCCAGGACTTGGAGACGTGCCACCGCCGGGCGGAGGACAGACCGCGCCGCGATCAGGTCCTATATTGTTGAATGCGGGTCGTGCGCAGTCCGGCAAGGCCATATTGGTCGATCGACAATTGCCAGGACAGAAATTCATCGACGGTCAATGTATAGCGGCTGCACGCCTCGTCCAGCGACAACAGGCCGCCGCGCACCGCCGCCACGACTTCGGCCTTGCGCCGGATCACCCAGCGCTTGGTCGTGGAAGGCGGCAGATCCGCGACGGTCAACGGGCTGCCGTCGGGCCCGATGACATATTTCGTCCTGAGACGGGTTGGTTCGGCCATGGTCGAAACTCGCATACCAGACTGACTTGTTGGCAGACAAACTAGCCGGGGTGTTTTAAGATTTGCCTAAACCCAAGCTGCGCTTTTGCTAATGAAATTCCCTTCCAAAGCGCTTTATTATTTGGCGCGACCGCGATGTTGGGTGCTTTATGTCTCTAATTGAGACGATTGATTTGCATAACGTTAAGGAAGCAGCCGGGCGCGGCGCTCGGAAGGACAAGGGGCAGGTGAATTTGCATTTGGGATAAAGGAGGTATTAGATAAGAACACCGCGCAACGCGGGTTCGTGCTCGTGGCGACAGAGCAAGCGCCGGGTTTCGCGCTTGGGACTGCCAGATTGGCCGCCAAGAGTTCGCGCAGCGACGCCTGACCCGGGATACTTGCCTTCAAACCGGAGTACCGGATCACTCCGGTACGCGGCAAATGGACACTTGCAGGCCAATTGATCGAGCGATGGGCGACGGCCATGAACGAAACTCCCGCGCCGGGAGGGATTGAAGATCCCAATAGTCTCGGGTTCAATAAGCCCGCGGCGCAAACGCGCGTGGTCGTCGCGATGTCGGGCGGGGTCAACTCCTCGGTCGTGGCCGCATTGCTTAAGGAGCAAGGCTACGATGTCATCGGCGTGACGCTGCAGCTTTACGACCATGGCGCGGCGGTTCACCGCAAAGGGTCCTGTTGCGCCGGACAGGACATTCATGACGCGCGTCTTACCGCCGCCCGCCTCGGCATCCCGCACTATGTGCTTGACTACGAGGAGAGGTTCCGGCGCAAGGTCATCTCGCCGTTCGCGCAAAGTTATGCGGCGGGGCAAACGCCCATACCCTGCGTCACTTGCAACAGCGAGATCAAATTCGCCGATCTGCTTGAAACGGCGCAAGACCTCAGCGCCGATGTCTTGGCGACCGGTCATTACGTGTCGTCCCGGCTCGATGGCTCTGGCCATCGCGCGCTCTACCGGGCCCATGACCTTTCCCGCGATCAGAGCTATTTCTTGTTCGCGACGACCAAGGCGCAACTCCAGTTGTTGCGGTTTCCTCTCGGCGATATGGAAAAAACGCAAGTCCGCGCCCTCGCCCGCCGATTTGGCCTGCTGGTCGCCGATAAGGCCGACAGCCAAGATATTTGTTTCGTGCCAACCGGCAGATACAGCGATCTCATCGAACGCTTGACGCCAGGCGCGGCGCTGCCGGGCGAGATTGTGCATATCGACGGCCGGGTGCTCGGACGCCACCCAGGCGTCATCCATTACACAGTCGGCCAAAGGCGTGGCCTGGGGCTTGGCGGCTTCGGCACCGGCGCACCACTCTTTGTCGTCAAACTCGACGCCGCGCGGGCCCGCGTCATCGTCGGGCCGCGCGAAGCGTTGGCGACCCACCGAGTCCATTTGCGCGCGCTCAACTGGATCGGGCCCGGCACGCTCGATGACCACGCCAAGAAGGAGGAACTCTACGTGCAGATCCGTTCCTCCCGGCCGCCTGTTCAGGCTCTCCTTTGCGTCGGGCCCGACGAGGCCGCCGTCGAGTTCGCCGTCGCCGAGGATTCCGTTTCGCCCGGCCAAGCCTGCGTCTTTTACGCGTCGGATCAGCCGCGCGCGCGGGTTTTGGGCGGTGGCTTCATTATTTCGGCCGAACCGGCTTGTCCGGCGGTCGCGGAAAATAATTACGCGCGGGTCGAGTCGTTGCCGCTTTGAGCGGGAAACCGGCCGCATCCCGCGCGGAGTGGAAACACAAGAACAAGTGACCGGAGCGGGGGTCCATGAAATGGAAATCGCTACCGCGAAACGTGGAGGTAAGCGCGCGTGCAAGAGGAAATCTCTGCCGCCCGTGTCTTGGACGCCGCGCCAGGGCACGGGGGCGATCCGGCCGTTCTCGACAATAAGCATGTCAAGAACTCCTATGCTCGCTGGGCGCCGGTTTACGATCTCGTCTTCGAACTCGTCCTGCGGCCGGGACGCAAAGCCGCGGCCGCGGCCGCCGACCGCCTTGGCGGGCATGTGCTCGATGTCGGCGTCGGCACCGGCCTCGAATTGCCGATGTTCGACCGGCGGACGAGATTGACCGGGATTGATCTTTCCGAGCCAATGCTGCGGCGCGCCCAACGGCGAGTACGCGCCAAGGCTTTAGGCAATGTCGAGGGCCTTGTCGTGATGGACGCGGCGCGCCTTGCTTTCCCGGACGCCCATTTCGATGCGGTGGTCGCGCCTTACGTTCTGACGGTCGTGCCCGAGCCGCACGCGAGTCTCCATGAATTGGCACGTGTCGTGAGGCCCGGCGGCGAGATCATCCTCGTCAATCATGTCGGCAGCGGCCACGGCCCGATGGCCTGGATCGAATCCGCCCTCTCCAAATACGGCGCCGAACTCGGCTGGCAGCCGGAATTCGCGTGGGCGATTCTCGGCGATTGGATCGATTCCACGCCTTCCGTCCGTCTCGTGGAACGGCGCAAACTGCCGCCTTTTGGGCTGTTTACCCTGGCGCGGATCGCGAGGCTTTGAGAAAAATTTGGCCGCGAATCAGGTTTGACGCCTTCCGCAAGACCCGGATTCGCCCGGTGAAGTTGTTCGACTTTGCCGGAACTTACTCTAAAAACCAATGACGACCCCCCTTGTTTTGCTGATCGTAAAAACATACATTGCAGCGTGTCGTGTTTTTGCCGACGGTTAGGCCTCGCATTTTTGCGTCTGCTGACGACCTCCTCCTCAAAACATCGATGCAACATCGGCGTCCGCATGGATGGGCGCCTCATTTCTCTACAACTCTAAGGATAGCCTCTATGACTACGGGAACCGTGAAGTGGTTTAATCCGGACAAAGGATACGGCTTCATACAGCCAGACGACGGCGGCAAGGACGTGTTCGTCCACATCAGCGCCGTGGAACAATCGGGATTGCGCAATCTGCAGGAAGGCCAAAAAATCGCCTACGAAGTCATTGCCGACAAACGAACCGGCAAGTCCGCGGCGGGTAACCTTCACGCAGCCTGAAGGCAGGACTAATTTGGCGCAAGGGCCCTGGCATCGACGCTGGGGCTTTTTTTTACTTGGGTGCGGTTGGGCGGGGGCATTTGTCTTGCCCGCCGCGACGGCCGCCCGTTGAAAAAGTCGCCATGGCCGACACGGCTGCCCGTGCCTCTCTCCTTGCGCCACGCGTGCGGCCAAGAATTAAGGCCTCGATGGATAACTTCCCGCGCGCTGACCCCGGCTCCGGCCGAGGCTTTTTGAGCCGGTGGCGGAACCGCAGATTGGCGAACCGCGCGTCCGCGGGTGTGCCGACCAAAGGATTGATCCCTCTACCATACCCGGGGGCCGAATGCCTCCGGCTAAAGCGCCGCAAGGGTGAAGGGCGCGCCGACGCCCGCGGCTCCGGCGACGTGGATCTTGGCGTCTTCCCGGCGAATGCGCGAACGCGCTAGCGGCTGGCGCGCCTAGGTGCGACCATTTCGGCGATGCGCCTTTGCCTGGCCGCGACCATGGCGGCACTCGCGCCGGCCTCGGCGCAGCGGCCTATTGCGCCCATAGCGACCAGTTTTGGGTTGGCTTGGTTATGGAACCGTTGTCTGACTTAGCGGTTAGCGGGACATAACATGATCAGAGGGAGGACCATGCGAAAGAAGGTTAGCACGTCAAATCGGGGCTTTGCGTCCATGGATGCGGAGAAACAACGCGAAATCGCACGCAAGGGGGGTCGAAGTGTTCCCGATGAAAAGCGCAGTTTTTCGCAAAACCGCCAACTCGCCTCGGAAGCCGGCCGCAAAGGCGGCCACTCGTCCCACGGCAACCGGCGCTCGGGGCAAGACAAGGACCAACCCATTGATACCGCCAAACCTTAAACCAAAATGAGTGGTTCGCTCCCGGAGTGTGGTTCGACTGTGCTCAATTGGGGTCGATCATGCCCTATGAGCTCGCCTGGCAAATGCGGCGCAATGCTACCTGGCCGTCGCTATCGGTTCGAAGCGCCCGCTAACCCCGTCGAGCACGAGCAACGTGCCCGTCGAGATGCCGAAATAGGATCCGTGAAGGACGAGCTTGCCTTGCCGTTCGCGCTCGGCAATCCATGGGAAGGTGCGCAAATTGGCGAGACCTTGGACGATCGAAGCCAGGGCGAGACGCTCGATGTAGTCATCGGGCGGCGCGCCAGCCGGCTCAATTCGCGCCGCTGCGGTACTGATTAGGCTAATCCATTTGCCAATGAAATCGCCCGGCGAAAGCGGCGCATGACCGGCGTTGGCTTCGCCGCGAACGAAGGCGCGCACCCCGCCGCAGCCTTCGTGTCCCATCACCACGATGTATTCGACGCCCAAGCCCATCACCCCGAATTCAAGCGCCGCGGAGGTACCGTGCAAATCATTGTTCGGCGCGTAGGGCGGCACGAGATTGGCTATGTTGCGCACAATAAAGAGCTCGCCTGGTTCCGCATCGAAGATGATCTCCGGCGATACGCGCAAATCGCAGCATCCGATCAGCATGATCCGGGGTTTTTGTCCTGCCTCGGCCAAATGACGAAAACGATCTTTTTCACGCCTGAAACGCCCGCCAAGGAACGCTTCATAACCGCTGACGAGCCGCTCCGGCAGCAGCGTCCGGCCACGCTCGGGGCCGTCTGTTCGCGAGGTCGTCCCAGTCACGGTCCCTCCCCAAAAACTGCAAAAAGTCGCGAGTCCGCCGTTCAGCGCGCAATCGGTCGAGCCATCGCTGGGATCATTGCATCGCAGACCGCTTGCTAACGCGCGGATAAAGCAATGCCCGCGCAACCGCCGCAAGGCCGGACGCCAGGCACGGGAAAGGCCAACCTGCCATGTCCTGTCTTATAGCCGCAGGATGGACAACGATCGATGACCCTATTGCGCGTTCGCGCCGGCGTTGGGCTCTCTCTTGGCCTTATCCTAGTGTTTGTCTCGCTCTTGCGGTGCTTCGCCGATCCCGCGCCGGCCATTCACTATGCGCCGGTCGAAAATCTGGAGCAAGCCGATGTCGCGCTGATCGATCGGGCGGAGCATGAGATCGACATCGCCGCCTATGTTCTGACCGATTGGCCGGTGATGCGGGCTTTGATCCGCGCGGCGGGGCGAGGTGTCAGGGTTCGCATTTACATGGATGGCCGGCAAATCGGCGAGCGGGAGCCGACACCGCTGTTCCGGGAACTGCTCGCAAATCCTGAAATCGAGACGCGCTTCAAGCGTTCGGGTGCGCCTTTGATGCACCTCAAGAGCTATCAAATCGACGGCCGATGGCTACGCACGGGTGCCGCGAACTTTTCTGCGTCGGGACTGAAGCGGCAAGATAACGATCTCCTCGTCATCGACAGCCAAGTCGCGGCGGAGGTATTTAAGCGGCGTTTCGAAGCGATCTTCGCGCAAGGAGAAACCCTGCCTCTTGCCGCGACGGAGCAGACCCCGTAATCGGGGCGAACCGGGTTCCGCTTCGCTTGAAAATCCGGAGAGGCATCGTTGCGCACAGGCGAGCGCCCCGCGCGAACCGGGAACGGTCAATCGACCAACATGTTACGAAGGCCAAATTTCGCTATTTCCCGCCAACCACAACTGGGCCATCAGTATGCGCGATCGCGCAGAACCTCGAAGCAGGTCCGCGCCAAGATCCTGATGTCGAAGCCGAGCGACCAATTATTGATATACCACAGATCCAACTTCACACGCTCGGTCATCGTCTCAAGCGACCGGGTCTCGCCGCGCAATCCGTTGACCTGCGCCCAGCCGGTAATCCCCGGCTTGATGTGGTGGCGAAAACCATAATCGGCAATGTGAACCTTGTATTCCCTATCATGGGCGACCGCATGCGGTCGCGGCCCAACCAGGGACATTTCGCCTTTTAGCACATTGAGGAGCTGGGGCAGCTCATCGATGCTCGACCGGCGGAGGAATTTGCCTACCCGTGTCGCGCGAAGATCGCCGCGGCACGCTTGAGTTATGGCCGCCCCGTCCTCGAGAACCGTCATCGTCCGGAACTTGAAGATGACAAACTCCTTCGCGTTAAATCCGGTTCGCCGTTGCTGGAATATGATTGGACCGCCGCTATCGAGCTTGATGGCGATCGCGGCAAGCAAAAAAAGTGGCGACAAAAACAATATTGCCGTCACGGAACCAACGACGTCCAGAGTCCGCTTGACCGCTCTCTCGAAAGCGGTCAATGGCGCCTCCTGGATAGTCACCGGGAGCAACCCGTCCGTGGACAAACCACGCTGCCCCAGCAGGGTTCTGATGTTATGGTCAGGCAAAAGCCGGACCGGAAGCGGACACTCGCGAAGGCGGGAGCGAATTGTTTCGAGAAGCTCCCGGCTGCCCCAACGCAGCGCCAACAAGAACTCCTCGGCGCCAAGTTCGCGTGCCGCCGCGAGGGCGGCGTCCAGACCGGCCAGGACCTCTTCCGAGCGGCACCCGCGATTGGTTGCGGTGGGCACCCGAAAGACTTCCCGCAAACCACAGTATCGCAATAGAAACTTTGCACTCAATCCCAGCAGTTCCACCGGTTCGCCTATCGTCACGACACGGCGTCCGTCGAGGCTCCCGGCCGATAGGAGCGCGCGCGTTACCTTGGCGAAAACCCAACGGGCAATTACCAAGAAAATCATTTGGGGCAATAAAGCCGCAACCAAAGGCGAGGCCGGAAACGCGACGTTGCCTTTCAGAAACAACTGAGATCCGGCCACCAGAAGAGCGGTGATGGCAAAGATCGCGAGGAGCCGGCCAATATATGGAAGCGGCGCAAGCAGCACGGAAAGTCGGTAGAGGCCGCGCACACTGACCAACCAAACGTATAACAAGCCGTTGATAATCCCGGCGCTCAAACAGGCTTCGACCGTGGCGGGGTTCTCGAACCAAACGTGTTGGCAAACAACTCCTCCAAGGGTACTCGCAATCGCAATAAGAAACAGATCAACAACCCGAGCCAGGATTTCGATTTTTTGGCAGGAGATTTTGAATTGGCGGAATAATCGCGAATTTGTATTGGCACGACCCCGAGGCTCTACAATATCGCTTAAGCGGCTCTGAAACATCCGAAGTCCTCTAAATCAAATGATAATTAAAGACTGCTCACATTAATCACGGAAAACTTTCTCATATTCTCATGCTCAAGTCGAATTGATTTTTTTATCCTCCTAGCATCAATTCCCGGCTTCCTCAAGCCGGGAATTGCGCTCAAACCGGGTTTTTGCGCTCAAACGGGTCACTGGCGGCTCGTCTTCTTGGATGTATCGAACGATTTTAATGCCCGACACGTCATCCATATCCATAATATTCGATCGAACAGACAGTGCGGCATTTTCCAGGATTGCGAAAGGTTCGGCAAACCTTTTTTTTGCGGTGCGGTAAACGGCCCCCGGGAGAGGTACCTTGATGCGTCGATGCGTCGCGGACTCTGGCTATTTCTTACTTTGGCGGCCGGGTTTTGGGGCCCGCCGGCATCGCGAATTCGCCATGGCCGACGATGCGAACCCGAGCATAGCCGCGCCGGCAACCGAAGCTCTGCCGAATCAATCTATGTCGCTGGTGCGGCCGGTTCCCGCCGTCGCATCCGGAGGACCACGGCCACCGCCGGGACAGGCGCGGCGGCCATCCCGCACGCGGTATCGAGCAGTCCGATCAGCGTTTGGCGGGCCCCATGTTGCGATGCGGAAAGCAAGGCATCAAAACGGCCGCGAATCACCTTACGCGCGGGGACACCGGGCGTGGGAATTCAGTTGCTTGGGCGACGCGATGGCCTTCCCAAAGGCAGTCCAATCGCTCAACGCCGAATGTGACCAAAAATAAAACTTTGCGCGATCGTGCTTTTAGGGAGATAGGGAGTAGCGAAAAAAAAAAACATATGCGCTAAGCAAAACATAAGCGCCACGTAAGAAAAGTAAGCCAACAAAAGGCAAATGGGGGGCATCGAAATGGAAATCCTGATCATCGGAGGGGTCTTTTTTGGTGCCGTCCTAGGGCGATTTTTCAAGGTCTTGGTTCTTATGCCCGCCGGCACTTTCGCGATCGCTTTGCTTCTGGTGAAGCGAGAGGTCGCCGAGCCTACACTTGTTAGACACTTTCCTGGGAATTGGCCTGCTGATCGGAAGTCTTGGACTTGGTTACGTCACGGGGCTGATATCGACGGATATTTCCGCGGGGCGCAAGATTTTCGCGGATTTTTGGCACGCTCTCGCCGCCCGGCTTCCCTCGCGCCCAACCCACCTGCAATAATCGACCCTGTCCGGGCCGATGCCTCCCGCCGGGAACGTTCGTCGAGCACCTTTCACCCGCCGCGCGCGACGCGAGAGCGCGATCCAATTCGAGTGTTTAATCTCGCTCAGTTCTTTTGTTTTCCTTGGTCTTGACCGCGAAACGGGATCCCGCGGGCTGCGGACTGTGCTCGAGAATTATAAACGCGGAAAGAGACAGCAACAGCATAAGCCCGTTGCTGTTTCGACCATCAGGTCAAAGTCTCGTTTGGTGATTTCTGACCGGATGAGGGTTGACGCGCCAGACGGGTGCTATTAAGTTCCACCCACTTCGGACAGGCCGTAGGTTTTGTTTTCGGGGCGCCTCGTCCCGGACCTCTCAGACCTAAACGCTGTCGTACCCAGCGGCTTGACAATCACCATAGATCCAAGCGATCGCTTGGATCGACAAGAGGCAAGAACGCGGTATTCCGATGCCGTGTTCCTCTGCCAAATCCCGGCGCCGGAAGCCTTGGCGGGCTTGAGGCGCTGTGCCGTTTGCCTTCAAGGCGTTCGCGGTCGCGAAGCCGGAGGTTTGATTTTATCGTCGCGCCGCGGCTGTCCGGTCATGGCTTATTGGAAAGATTGAGAAAGACCAGGGATGCCCACGATCAGTCAGTTGATCCGCAAGCCGCGGCAGGAAAAGACCTATCGCGAAAAGGCGCGCCATCTCGGCGCCTGCCCGCAGAAGCGGGGCGTCTGCACGCGGGTCTATACGACAACGCCGAAAAAGCCGAATTCGGCGTTGCGCAAGGTTGCCAAGGTCCGCCTGACCAATGGTTTCGAGGTAATCGGCTATATCCCGGGCGAGGGCCATAATCTGCAGGAGCATTCGGTCGTCATGATCCGTGGCGGCCGGGTGAAGGATCTGCCGGGCGTGCGCTACCACATTCTGCGCGGCGTGCTCGACACCCAAGGCGTCAAAAACCGCAAGCAGCGCCGTTCCAAATACGGCGCCAAGCGGCCAAAATGAACTTGGGGTAAATTTACAGCACGCTAGAGACTGGAGTTTCAGGTAGTCGTCGCATTTGACGATTGCGGCCTTTCAACAATCTAATGAGATCCGACGGAGCCTAACGATGTCGCGCCGCCATAGCGCCGAAAAACGGGAAGTCATTCCGGACGCGAAGTTCGGGGATGTCATTCTCACCAAGTTCATGAACTCGATCATGTACGACGGCAAGAAGTCGATCGCTGAGGCGATCGTTTATGATGCCTTCGACATCATCGAGCGGAAGATGCGGTCGGAGCCGCTTCCAGTCTTCAAGCAGGCCTTGGATAATGTCGCTCCGGCAATCGAGGTTCGCTCTCGCCGGGTCGGCGGCGCTACCTATCAGGTGCCGGTCGAGGTCCGCGCGGAGCGCCGCCAGGCGCTTGCCATTCGCTGGATCATCAACGCCGCGCGCGGCCGCAACGACAAGACGATGGTTGATCGTCTGTCGGCGGAGTTAATGGACGCCGCCAATAATCGCGGCAATGCGGTCAAGAAGCGGGAAGACACCCATCGCATGGCGGAAGCCAACCGCGCGTTTTCGCATTATCGCTGGTAGAAAGCTTAACTAAACGTTCCGCCTGAAGGGATTGTGTCATGCCCCGCAGCCATCCGATCGAGGATTACCGGAACTTCGGCATCATGGCCCATATCGACGCGGGCAAGACGACGACGACGGAGCGGATTCTCTATTATTCCGGCAAATCGCATAAGATCGGCGAGGTCCATGACGGCGCGGCCACCATGGATTGGATGGAGCAGGAGCAGGAACGTGGCATCACGATCACGTCCGCCGCGACGACGACGTATTGGAGCGGCAAGCGCCTAAACATCATCGACACGCCCGGCCATGTCGATTTCACCATCGAAGTCGAGCGCTCGCTCCGGGTGCTTGACGGCGCCGTCTGCGTTCTCGACGGCAACCAGGGCGTGGAGCCGCAGACCGAGACGGTCTGGCGGCAAGCCGAGAAATACAATGTGCCGCGCATCGTCTTCGTCAATAAGATGGACAAGACCGGCGCCGATTTCCATCGCTGCGTCGAGGATATCAAAACCAAGGTCGGCGGCCGCCCGGTCTGTATTCAACTGCCGCTTGGATCGGAAGCCGATTTCAAGGGGATCATCGATCTCGTGCGGATGAAAGCGGTGATT
The DNA here is from genome assembly GCA_963712225.1 of uncultured Alphaproteobacteria bacterium. Lineage (GTDB taxonomy): Bacteria > Pseudomonadota > Alphaproteobacteria > Rhizobiales > Beijerinckiaceae > Methylocapsa. Next base: position 8 of record CAVQHH010000024.1, on the reverse strand, counting down.
TGGGAAGA
>CAVQHH010000023.1:0-59165 GCA_963712225.1 uncultured Alphaproteobacteria bacterium | reverse complement strand
AAATTAGCAAAAAGTTGCGTACATTACGAATATATACAATGCAACAGGCATGTTTCTCCGTATTAACATGAATTTGCATAGTACATTTGCGTTTCTTAAACCGAAATTCACTATATATGGTGGAAATCAGCCCCGATCACCGCAACATTTTGTTGCTTCCCATAGCTGCACGAGTATACTTAAACATACTCACGCCGGATGGGAGCATTCGAGTGGCGTCGGCGAAGACCTGGAACACGGCCGAAGCGGCCAAGCGCCTTGGCGTTCATCGAAGCACTCTGCTGCGCTGGTTCGCCCAGGGCCGGATTTCCGAAGTGCGGCGCGACCGCAATAACTGGCGCGTGTTCGCTGCGCAGGATTTAGAGCAAATCAAGGATGAGGTACGACGGAATGCCGCCCATCATGACCGCTAAGGGGATGATCCGAAGGAAGCGAGAGGGAGGGGCGAAGCCGAAATTCCTGGCTGTCGAACTTCTTCTGCGGCGCAGGCGGCACCACGCGTGGGCTGATCGATGCCGGCGGCTACGTGGTGGCCGGCATCGACAAGGATGCGCACTGCGAGCGGACCTACGTCGAGAACAACGTTAATAGCTCGATCGATTTCATCGCGACGCGGTTCCTGAATTTCGACATCTTTTCCGCGATCGTCGGAATATCCGGGCCGGCGGCCAACGGCAGCTTTTCCGTGAGCTCGACGATCTCCTCCCATATTATTGCCGCGAGGCTCCTGGCGTGCCGTTTCTGTTCGCGATCTGTGCACCCTGCCAGCCGTTTTCTGAGCTTGGCCCGCAAGCAAATGAGCGGACGGCGGCAACGCCGGAGCGCCGCGCCCGCGATATGGACCTGCTGCGCGAGGCTTGCCGGTTCGTCCGAAAATATCGGCCGGAGCTCGTGCTGTCCGAGAAACATCCCGGGATCGATGATCCGAAATACGGCGGCGTGTGGGGAGAAGTCCAGGCGCGCCTTGGAGCGCATCGGCTGCGCCCCGGGCTCCAAGGTGGTTTGCTGTTCGCGCTTCGGCGTGCCCCAGTTCCGCAAGCGTTTGATTCTGATGGCGGTGCGACGGATCCGCGTGCGCCCCGAGCGGTTCGCAGACATTTTCGAGCATGAGTTTCTGGTGCCCGAGGCCGATCCGAATTGCGTGATATCCTCGGTCGCAGAGGCGATCGGTCATCTCCCGCCGCTCGGCGCGGGCGAGACGCATCCGCGCGTGTCGAACCACAGAACCAGGGCATTGAGCGAAATCAACTTCAAGCGTCTCGCTTGGGCACGCCCTGGGGAGTCGAACGCCTATATGAAGGATACCGAGCACGGCGACCTTACGCTGCGCTGTCATCGGCGCCTGAACCGCAGGCTCAAGGAACGTTGCTTCGCCGACGTCTATACGCGGATGCGCCCGGATCGCCCCTCGCCGACCATCACGACCAAGTGCCATAGCATTTCCAACGGGCATTTCGGGCACTACGACATGAACCAGGTTCGAGCGATTTCACTGAGGGAGGCCGCGATCCTGCAGTCATTCCCGGAGGACTATGTTTTCTATTCGGACGACGAAGGCGAGCCCGTTGCCCGCATGATCGGTAATGCGGTACCGCCGCGTCTTGCGGGCTTCTTTGCCGGGTATCTGGTCAATTCGCTTGCGAGCGGTTGCGCGAGGCCAAAGCAGTGAGGATATCGCGAATTCCATCATCGACGCCGCATTCCCACACGGTGAGAACCTGCCAGCCGGCCGCTTCCAGCTTCCGGCGCGCTTCTCTATCTCGTGCAAGGTTCCGGTCGAGTTTCGCGGTCCAGAATGCGACATTGGATGACGGTCGTCGCCCGCGCGGACAGTCATGGCCGTGCCAGAAGCATCCATGCACGAAAACGGCGATCCGATGGCGCGGCAGCACGACATCGGGTGATCCGGGCAGATCGCGCCGCTGTAGGCGGTAGCGGTACCCGGCGGCGAACAGGGCGGCCCCTACGGCACGCTCCGGTCCGGTGTCTCTGTTACGGACGGCGGACATCATACGGGAGCGGACGCTGGCGGACACCTTGTCAGCCACAGCCGGCACTCCGCCGGTTTCGGTGGCCGAGGGCTATCGGTTGTGTCTGGCGACGATCATGATGATCAGGCAGAATGGCAGATCGACGGGGGGCGCCATGGATTCTGATCAAAGAAAGAAACTGCATCTAACCTTCCATGGCCGGATCATCAACTCTCTCGGTATCCAAATGTATCAGAGCCCGGTTGCCGCTGTCGCCGAGCTGATCGCGAACGCATGGGATGCCGATGCCAGCACAGGTCACCGTGACGTTGCCGGCCGATAACTCCGCCGCCGCCGAGCTCGTGGTGCAAGATAACGGAGCCGGTATGACATTCAGCGAATGCCAGACCGATATCTCAATGTCGGGCGCAACCGGCGCCTTGCGGAGGGCGATCAGGACACCGGGCGGGCGGCCGCGCCGGCCCGTTCCTCCCGGCACGATTGGACCACGGATGAGATTGTAGCAATTCACGATTTGCCGCTGCTCGATCTGATCGCCGAGGCAAACCGCGTTCACCGGCATTTTCACGACGTTCTCCGATCCATGCGGTCTTGAGATGCTTTTTACCCGTTTACCGTCAGCGACCTTCACAATCTTTGGGTTGTCAGAAAATGCAATTATATAATCATTCCCACTCCTAGCACTTAACTCTCGAAAAATGAAGCAACCTCAGAGTACCTCGCTCCATCACGATATTTGTCACAAAACGTCTTGAACGCGATTTCAGCCGTGACGGGAGAATTTGAAAACGACACGCATATATCGCCGGGAAGCATGCAGGATTTATAGTTCCGCGTTGGAATGGGAGCGGGCTATGATGTTCGGTCAAGCGAGTGTCGGCTGCGATGGCAATTCGTCCTTTGTCAATTCTTGCGACGACAAGCGTCGTTGAACGCATTCCATGCTTCAATTCTGTTGAACGGCTTCTAGCTCAAGGCGATGCTTCTCGACGCTGTCCGTCACGGACCCGCTTGGTCTCTTGAGACTTGACGGCTTGCCGAGGGGAGGACGCCGATGCAACGATTGCAACAATAAATTTCAAAGGCGGTGTCGGAAAGACCACCTGCACATGGGCATTCGGCTACGTCGCAGCGCAATCACCCAGTATCTCGTCGCTCGTCTTTGATCTCGATGCGCAGATGTCATTGACGCAGTCGATTGCGCTCAATGAGGATGGGAACCCGTTCAAGAATTTCACTGATTGGTACGACCGCGCCGTTGCGAAGAACAAGACCATCTTCAATGCTCTCGATGAGTTCACCAAGGCCACGTACGCCGATGCGATCCTTGATCGCCTCGTCCATAATGCGCACCGGATCGATCTCGCCGGCGAGAGCCTGCGCCGAACCCGCGTCAAACAAAATCAAAAAGCTTGACCAACTGGCATCGCCAATGACAAAAAACAAATCGGCCAGCGAGGCTCGCGACCCGGGCGGCATCATTCCGTTACGGTGGGCGGCATGGTCCAGGAATCCCGGGCGGCATTATCCCGTTATACCCGGGCGGCTTCGTCGGAATCCGCATTCGGCCTCGCCAATCAATTGGGCATTTCGCGCGAGGAGGCGGGCGCCTACATCAAAAGCTATTTCGAGCGGTTTCCGGGCATTCGCGCCTATATGGATCAAACGAAATTCTTCGTGCGCGAGAAAGGTTATGTGACCACGATATTCGGGCGCAAATGCCATTATCCGCGGGTTATGGCATCAAATACCATTGGAGCGCGCTTTTAACGAACGCGCCGCGATCAACGCCCCGATCCAGGGTTCTGCTGCCGACATCATCCGCCGCGCGATGATCCGCATGGACGATGCGCTGGAGCAAGCAAAACTTTCGGCGAAAATGCTTTTGCAAGTCCATGACGAACTTGTTTTCGAGGTGCCAATTCCGAGGTCGCGGCGACGATCGAAGTCGTGCGCAAGCGGCGATGAGCCGGCCTTGGTGTGCCGGAGCTTCACGGCGATGGCTTGGCCTTGCCAGAGCTCGTCCAATGCGGCAATCTCAGCCTCAACAAGGTCGGCATCCGGTGGATATCGTGAAAGTCCAAACGTGGCCCCTTGTAGATAGCAGTGCGGTAGAATTCGACAAAAAGGAGACTGAGCATGCCTAATCCACCCGTAATAGGTCAGTCCACGGTCGCAAATATAGCAGGTGTATTTGGTGAAAACACTGCTGCCGTCCCAAGCGGCATCTCATTTTTTTTCTATCCCGGTGTGCGCGGAGAAAGCAGGAATGGACACGGGGTTGAAGGATCGGCTTTATCGGTGTGCACGGACAATGCCAGACCACTGGCAGTACCGGTATTTTGGGGTTTGGCGGTTACGGTGTGTGGGGAGAATGCAAGGGGGATGGCACCGGGGTTGTCGGAGTTAACCAGACCACTGGCAGTTCCGGTTTCCTGGGGGGCAAAGAGCGGCATTTTAATGGACACGTTGGCGTGTACGGCGAGAGCCCTCAGAATGGAGTCTTTTGGATATACGGCCAGCAAAGTCCCGGAGGATAATGCTGTGTACGGCCGAAACGACGGTGCCGGCCGCGGAGTTACCGGAGTGAACAGGACCACTGGCTGTTCCGGTTTTTTGGCTGGTATTGATCCAGTGTTTAAGCATCAGGTGGGTGTCTACGGCTTCGGCCACAACGAAGGGGTAATTGGTATCGCGGACGGCGGAATTGGGGGCACGCGCGGCGTGGGAACCGGGGTCTATGGTACTGGTCACTTCGGCGTGCGTGGCGAACGCCCATTGGCGCCTGGGGGGAAGTACCCGCCTCTTGGCTTCTTGGCTGGTATTGATTATGTGTCTGGCCAAATGGCGGGGGTCTACGGTCAGAGTGACCTGCAAGGGGTAGTTGGTTACGCGGGCGACAAGGGAACCGGGATCGTTGGCTACGGGGGAAAATATGCCGGAGCTTTTTACGGTAATGTTCTGGTCACTGGCGACATTACTGCCCACGACGTTATTTTGAGTGGAGGCGATTGCGCAGAGGATTTTGATATAGCCGGCTTAGAGGCGGTTGAGGCAGGGACGGTTACGGTGATCGATAAGGAAGGCACATTACAGCCATGTCAAGACGCTTACGATAAGAAGGTCACCGGGGTCATCTCAGGGGCCGGTGAGTACAAGCCTGGGGTTATCCTAGGTAGACAACAGTCAACCTCTCAAAGACTACCGTTAGCGTTGGTCGGGCGGGTCTACTGCAAGGTGGATGCGCAATTTGGGGCCATCGAAATCGGCGATCTTTTGACGACATCTCCAACAAAAGGTCATGCCATGAAGGCAGCGGATCCTCTCAAGGCTTTTGGGGCAGTGGTCGGGAAAGCCCTGCGTCCACTAACAGCGGGACGCGGTTTAGTACCCATTCTCGTCGCGCTGCAGTAGACACGAAAACTTCACGAACGAAACTACATGCCCGCGAAAGTGCACTTTGTCCTGCCTCAGAGGAGGCGCAGCAATGGCTTTCCAAGACGATTTTTCCGCTTATCTCTCCCGCTCCGGTATTACTTTAGCTGCCGGCTCCGCGCCAAGCCGGGAAGGTTTGACGGAAGGGCTGAGAAAACTGAGCGCGTTTGTCAACTCACTCGATATCGTGACAGCAGCAGCGCTAGAAGAGGTTACTACCGATTTTCCGGTCAAGGCATTACTCGCAGACCCTGCGGTCAACGTGGCGCCGGAGCTTGCCTCAGTGTTCCAGGCGTTCGATCAGGCCGGTGCACAATTCTCAATCTCCGCTCTAGTTGAGATTTGCAAAAAACCGTTAAATCTACCGCCCCCACCTCGTACACCCGGGGCTCCCAAAATAACCTTAATTCAGCCGCAGCAAGCTACCCTCAATGCGAAAGGTAACATAGCTGTCTTTTGGTCAGTTGGCGATAAATGCGATAAGTACCATTTCATGTGGACGTTTGAATTCCCTCCCTCAAAATCTCTGCATGGTTGGTATGCCGTCGAGCTCAGTGCACCTAAAAGTTTCCGATTTGGCTTTAACATCCCGAATACGCACCCAAATCAATACGTCACCTTCAAAGTTCAAGGTTGCAAAAGTTTTGATATTGGGCCTGACAAATGCTCAAGTTTTTGTCCTGACACACTTGTCGAGGTGCCGAAGAATACCAATAGCTTGCGAGAATTCTTGAGGCTCAGCAATGTTCAGCTTAACCCCGGTATCAGATCGTTAGGTGCGCGGGCGTTTTCCGCTGGCATCCGTGCAATGATGTACGTAAGCTAAGATGATAACTTCTTGTCCATTTCTGCAAAGCTGTGCGATCAAGTTAGCCAGCGGAATCAAGAATTGCAGTAACTGACTATTCGAACTACGCGGAGAAACTATATGTCGGAATTTGACGATTTCAAGACGTGCCTTCGCACTCAGGTGAGTCTAGATCTGGATGCGTTGGACGTGGCATTTTTTGGGCCGCTTAACGACCTTAGCGACTGGTGGGTTAGGCGATCCGAGAAATTGCAGAAGTTCTTTGTTGCTCTCCTTGGCTTATCTGCAGCTGCTACGGCAACGGGTCCCTTGAGTGTTTTCCTGACGAAGCTATTGGGTGTTTCCACTAAAGAATTGGGGGCCGAGAATCGCAGCTTTCCTTCTCGGAGTTGTTGCTGTAGCAGGCGCATTGGAGGCCATAAATCTTGTGACCAAATGCTCCCTTCGGGCGAGGGGCTTGTGAAATTGATGTGCGAGGCCCCAATTGGGCGGAAGTCCGGCAACGCGGCAGTGGGTCCCTTAAATCTCGCAGACTTGGGTCACCTGTTCCGGCAAGCCAGCATCTGTCATTTCGTAGCCGGCCACGCGGAGGATCGCCCGCGCGGGGCTCATCGTGACGGCAAGCCACGTATAGGGGTTCAAGACCGGTGGCTTCACCCAATCGAAACCGTGGCGCGACAAGGGCCCGTGCCAGCCGGCGAGCGCGTCTTGCCGGTCGCGGCTTCGCGCGGCGGCCTCCGCCGACGACCAAGTCAGAAAGCAAGTGGCCGCAATGCGCGCTTCCCATTTTGGGCGGGTCGGCACCCAATCATTGGCCGCGCTCGTCTCGTCTTCGCGCGTGACAAAGCCGTTCTCGGTGCGCTCGATCACACATCGCTCACCCGGCGCACAACCAATGAGCGTGTAAATCACCGGCCTTTGCGACCGGCGTGTTTTCCAACACGCTCTTCGCAGCTGCGTAGGTTTCACAAGTCTCGAACACCCAACGCAGGAACTGATCGGGCGGCATGTGGCGAATACTTACCCAGGTATGAAGCGCGTTGGCTGCAAGGTCATAAATGCGCAGCCAGGGATGCCGGGTGCGGCGCCACAACGGCGCCTGGTTGATGCAGGCGGAAAACCGGCACGGTGCCATCGCCGTCAGCGCACCAGCATAGCCAGGCCAGGTGATGCTGAAATATTCGCCCGCGGGCCCCTTTGCGCGGACGACATCCGCATGGCGGCCTAGCCTGGGGAATGGCCAATCCAGCGTGCGCGCGAGCACGTCGTCTTCTTCGCGCGCGAGCGAGGTGCAGCCCCATTGGTAGGCGCCGTTAAGCAGCCAGACCCCCGGAAAACCGAGCGCTGCCGCGATTTGCACGATCTCCGGCACATAGGGCGAGCACGAGCGAGTGAGCCAGCGGCGCGCGGCTCCATCCAACGCCGGCAGGAATGGCGTTACCGCGCGGGGAAAGATCGTGAGGCAGTCGTCGCGCAGGGCGCGCGCACAAGCACGACCATATTTGCAGAGGGTGGCAGCACGAGGCTTTTGATTCCTCCTGCTGACAGCGCTGCTCACCCGGGCAACGCGCAGGTATGACGCTGAATGTCGTTTCGATCCCACGCCTAAAACATTGATGTTGCTACAAATGCCTGACAAGCGTGACGCGCTGCCTGAAAGGCGTGACCTACTTCGATGCCGTCAGCTCAGTGATCGCTACAATCCGAACAGTGTCCGGATTCAGCCGGTAGCCATGCGACTGGTTGTTCTCAATCACAGCGTCGAGCGCCGGTGCAACCGCGCCGGCGTTCTGGGCGAGTTGAGCGATCATCGTGCGACACCGAAGCACGCGCCGTCGGAGCGTCTCCTCTCTCACCTTCCCGAGCATCCCGGCCAATCTGCGGGTCGCCGTAAAGGGATGGTTCTCCGGCGCGCGCCTCTCGCTGATGGCCTTCTCGTGAGGACGGGCGAGGGAGATCAGCAGCTCAGCGCTCGCGTTCCGAAGGCGCCCCCAACCCTCAATGATTATTTCTCGCCCATTCGGATGTATTGCGATGCGGATCTCTTGAGTGGGGAGTCTGCGCGGCCCCCTCTGGCGACTTTCCGCTCACCTGTTCTGGATCCAAGGTGCGGCCCCGCTGGATGGCGTGTGACTTACCAGAAGTATCGCCGCCCGCGAGGTCACGAGGGTAAGCAACGCGGTCGGCGGGAGGGATCCTTCACGCAAAGCACTCGCATGCTCGGCGATCGCGCGGTCAATGACGTCGCAGACGCCCGCTGAATGACGTCGAAGAAGACCGAGGATACGCTCGGCCACCTCACCCGCTGGCTCCGCGAAATAGGCAACGATACGGCTGACCTCACCGTAGTGCGCGAAGAATGTATCGCCCGCCATCCGATTGATTTCGGTCGCCGCGCGCTCATAGGCGAGGGCCAGCTCACGATCTGGCCCAGCATCCCTTTCGCCAGTAAGCAAATCGACCCGGTAGGCTTCGGAAGGGTCCTGATCGGCCGCTCCTGCGGCGAGTACTGCGAAGCGCCGATCGATACACTGCGAGCATAGCCCACAATGGGGATGCTGCCGGGTCATGTCGCGCACACGCGTGCAGCTGCGGGTGTCACGGATGAGATCCCCGAACCCATGCGCGGAGATTCCCTCTACGATCTCGGCCTTGGTGCGCCACACGAACGGATTGGTGACACTGAACGGACACTCGAAAAGTCCCGAGAGTAGGTCACGGAATCCTGCCAAGACCTGCGGATGCGTGGTGCGAGTGGCCCGAGCCCCAACGACTTGCGCGAGGAGAGGCAGGTTCATGCTCACGACGCCATTTTCAAAGAAACTGAGGCGATCGAGGCCGAACAGCCGCGCGGCGGCCGCACCCAGGGCAGCAAACAGAAAGGATCGGGTCCGGCGGGTCAACTCGCGACCGAGGTGTTCGTCGAGATTGACCAGAACCGGGATGTGGAGGATGCGACTGCGCCCGAACCGAGCGCGCAGACTGGCGACCAATTCCGTCTGGGTCGATGCGATCTTGGTTGCTGACCGATGGCTCACCAGCGCGACCGACTTGCCATCGGCCGCGAGCCGCTCGACGGCGCCGGCGAAGGAATCGATGCCGCCGGAGAAGAGGACGACCTCGTCCGGAGAGAAGCTCTCGATGTCCTCGCCCGAGAATTCCAGATAGCTCTGTACCTTCGGCCGCACGTCAAGCGGCCTGAATTCGAAAGTGTAGGTGTCATCCGACATAAACCCGAGCAGGTCTCGGAGGGCGGAGGAAACGGCTGCTGATTGCCACAGATTTGGCCGCCGCACCGGGACAAAAAAGCTGAGGCTTCGCCGCCAGCGAGCACCGAGCTGGGCATCGGTTTTGCTGCCCCGACCGATCGCACTGTCGGCAGCATAGACATAAGCCGCCACTTCAAGCAGGTCGACGAGCGTGTCGGGTATGTTCGAGACGAGGCGCGCGCTGAGGTCTTGAATGCGGAGCGTCACATTCCTCGATGGCCCATGGAGATCAAGGCGCAGTGCTGTCGCGTCGGACTGGCCCGATCGGCGAGCGCCGCCGCAGAGGACGAGATGCTCACGCGTGGGCATCTCGTCGTTTCCGAAGCTCTGCGCGGATCTTCTTAAAGGCCACGGGGGCAAAGCGCTTGACGGCCTCTGGCGTCAGGCCATCGCCATGATAGACGTTTTTACCGTACCAACCTCCGGCGAACGCTTCGACGATCCGGGACGCTTCGCGACAATGTTGATTGAGCGCGGCGTCGAAGATCGCACGTTCGCGGTCGTCGGCGAACCGCTCGTCAGGACCGATGTGCGCGGAGAGTTCGCGACTGAGATAATAGTCGAGGGTCCGCTGCGTGAGCCTCGCGAAGAACTCGCGCGCAAGTGCGCTGAATCGATCCCCGCTTCCGAAGCGACCTATTGCCCTCTGGACTTCCTCGGGCGACGGCCTAAACAGCGAAGGCAGCATCGGCCCGACCAACGCCGCCAGGCTTTCGACGGCAGCCATCTGCGCCATCTCGCCCAGGTCAGTTCTGCCGCCCCGGGCGCGGGCATTCTGATCAACTGCGGCGGAGAAGCCAGCCAGGAGATCCATCAGACCTGGCGGGACACTGACAGTTACACCGAGCCGTCGCAGATCCTCGATGAATTCCGGGCCTCGTGCGGCGAGCGGGATCTGGGTGAGAAGCCAAAAGGCGTGAAGGAAGGCGGGATCAGCGGACGCGTTCTCTAGGCTGGTTTCCGCGGCGGCCGCTGTGGCACTCGCAATTTCGGAGACGTCGGCCCCGAGGCGCAGCTCTTCGACGACCCGGTTCCATTTCTTCGACTTCGGAAGGACGCCTAGCCGAATGTGGCCCATTTCTCACCGCCCGAGTGGAAGCTTCTCTCGGAGGAGATGACAACTCAAGCAAATTTAGTGGGCTGATGCTTACCTAACGCTTACCTGATCAATCAGCTCGTAAACTTGGTCTCTTGTAACTACTTGATTTCATTGGTGCCGGTTGCAGGAGTCGAACCCGCGACCTACTGATTACAAATCAGTTGCTCTACCAACTGAGCTAAACCGGCATTTCACAGAGTTGCCGCCGAATTTTCGTGACGGGCGCTTGGACCGGGCGCCGATTCTCGATTGATGCGAGGTCGCTTCGACTTCGAGCTTGATGCTACATTGGCGATGGGTTTTGGCAACAGGTTTTAGAGCCGGGCGGGGAAATTTGGACAGCCGGATAGGCTGAATTTCGAGCCTTGACCGGCAGCCGCCGAATCAACTCCTTCATCCGCCGGCCGCAAATCGCCGCAGCTCCGAATCCGGCAGCCATGCCACTCTTCGAATCAGAAAACCTATTCAAACAAACCGGGCGATTGTGGCTTTTTGGACACAATGTCCGGCTAAGGTCGTTTGGGAACGATCAATGAGTGGCCCCACGCCCTTGAGAATGGTAGGAGATTGGTTCCATGCGGAATAGGTTGTGAATGCCGAGAGTTTTGTTGCTAGTCATTGCGCGCATCCTATTGGCCGGCGCGGCGTGTCTCGCGTTTGCGGGTTGTTCGAGCATCTCAGGGTCTGGGCCGAGCGCGGGCGACGTTGCCGAGGAAGCCGGCACGGGGACCGCGCCACGCTACGAACTCGTCGATATTGATCCCTATGTCGTCGAAACATTGCGGCATCGCGGGCCGGCCAGCTTTCTGGCCCACTTTGGTGACTATCGGCCGTCGGTCGAACCTCGCATTGGCATTGGTGACACGGTCGCGGTGACAATTTGGGAAGCGGGCGCGGGCGGCCTCTTTTCGGCGCCTCTCGTCGCCGATCGGTTCAGCACCGGCTCGAAAAGCGCGACGATCCCCGATCAGGTCGTTGGACGGGACGGCGCCATCACTGTTCCCTATGCCGGCCGTATCCCCGTCGCCGGGCGCACGACCAGAGCCGTGCAGACCATCGTCGAACATGCGCTCCAAGGCAAAGCCATCCAGCCGCAAGTCTTGGTCAATGTCGTCCACTCGGTCAGCAATACCGTCACGGTCACCGGCGAAGTCGCGAAAGGCGACCGGGTGCCTTTAAGCGTGAAAGGCGATCGCGTGATGGACGTCATCGCGGCGGCCGGCGGAATTCGCGCGCCGGTCAACGAAACCTACGTCCAGCTGTCGAGGGGAGACGTGACCGAGCGCGTCGCGATGACCCGAGTGACCTCCGACCCAAAAGAAAATATCTACATGCGCGCGAACGACGCTTTGACTTTGATCCGGGATCCGCAAACTTTCATCGCCTATGGCGCGACGGGCCGGAACGCGGAAATCCCTTTCGATGCCGAAGGCATCAACCTGTCGCAGGCCTTAGCCAAGGCAGGCGGCCTTCTCGATGTCCAGTCCGATCCGGCGGGCGTATTCGTTTTCCGCTATGAGCCGGAAGATGTCGCGCGCGCGCTGAGGCCGGATAGTCCGCTGGTCCAGCATGGCTATTCCACGCCGATTGTCTATCGGCTTAACCTCCGCGACGCGAACAGTCTGTTCGTCGCTCAAAGTTTCCAGGTCCTCAACAGGGACTTGCTTTATGTGTCCAATGCCCCGATCGCCAGTCTTCGGAAAGTCATGGAAATCGTCGGCTTGATTACGGGGCCGGCGTACACCGGGGTAATCGCGTCTACGGTCATAAAATGATCATGTTATGGGTCGTGAGCGGCGCGTTCCGCTGGCAATTCCATCAATCTATGCTTGGCGGAACATTTGGCCGGCTTCGCGCGTTTCTCGCGTTTTTTGCTTTTCTGGAGGGCTGCAATCGGGAATGCTTGGGGCGCAGGCCTGATAAATTCATGGTAAAGTGCTATCCTGGGAAAATGCAATATTTGGTGGAAAGGGAATCACGCAAAATCAAAGCGTTGGAACAGGTCCCAACCGAATCCGCGCCAATCGCGGCGTTGGTTACGTTTTTTTGCCACATTCCCCTGGATCTTATTGTGTTGTCACAAGATAAATGTTTGGTAGTTATGTTCGTACACCGTTATTGATAATCCGTAATGCGGGGGGCTTCTGGTGCAACGCGTCGCTCTCGTTCAAGATGCCCAACCGGCACCAAGAATTTCGCGCGTTCAAGACAATATTCTCGCCCGCCGCGAACGCGATTTCCTCGACTGGCTTTGCCTGCATATGCCGCTTGCGGTCACCCCGGACCGGCTCACCGGACTCGGCGCCGGCGGCGCCGCGCTCGCGTTCGCCGGCTATGCGGCGACCCGCTTGCATCCCGCGTTTTTCTGGCTGGCGACGCTCGGCATCGTCATCCACTGGTTCGGCGATTTGCTCGACGGAAGCCTCGCCCGTCACCGCCGGATAGACCGCCCGCGCTACGGCTATTTTCTCGATCATTCCGTCGATGCGCTGTGCAACTTGACGATCATGACCGGCGCCGGGCTTTCCGTCTATATCCGTTTGGACGTAGCTTTGTTTGCGCTGCTTGGCTATTTCATGCTTTGCATGTACGTGTTCCTGTACAACCAAGTCTCGCAAAGGTTTCAATTATCGTTTCTGGCCCTTGGGCCGACGGAGCTTCGCGTCGGGTTGGTCGGCATCAATTGCTGGATGTATTTCGCGGGTGATTTGAAGATCGCCATCGGACGCGAGGCGTTCTCGCCCTACGATCTCGTGCTTTGCGGCGCGGGAATCGTTTTCATCTGTCTCTTCGCCGTCAACGTTTTCAACGTGGCGGGGAAGCTGCGGCTCGAGGACGCATCACCCAGCCGGCCGGCGGGGATAGGCAATAGGCCGTATTTATAGGGTTTCTAGAAAGCCGCTAACTTCGACGAAATAGTTCGATCCTGCCGTTGCTTCAAACCTTTCGCGGTCGGCGTGGATTGTCTGGCGTTCCGGGCGTTTGGAACGGGCCAAGGCGCGAATTGCTTCGAGCCAACCTTCGCCGTCGATCGGGCTCACCGCCGTGATGCGGCCGCCACCGGTTTCCCGGAACACAGGGATATCCGAGGCGATCACTGGCACGAGAGCCGCCAAGGCTTCGGCGACTGGCAGTCCGTACCCTTCGGCGAAGGACGGCATGAGCAAAGCGCGGGCGCCGTCGAGCAGCCGCTTCAGGCCCGGCGTCGATAGGCCCGCGACCTCGATGACATGATCGCTGATCGAGGGGCAGCGTTGAAGTAGATCGACGGCATTTTCATTTTCCCATCCCCGGCCGCCGATCAAGACAAGTTTTGGCGCGGCGGTGCCGTCGCGGCACACGAGTTCCCGCCACACTTGCAAAAGCATGAGATGGTTCTTGCGCGGCTCGATTGTGCCGCAGGTCACGAAATAAGGATTGTCAGCCAACGCTGGGTCCACCGGGTCGCGCCGCCAAAAGATCGGCGCGACGGGAGCAGGCGCAACAAGAATCGGCATGCCGGTGCGGCCAAGTGACGCCAGATGGCGCTTGAGCGCGGCTTTCACGACCTCCGTCGTCACGATCGCCCCAGCGCCGAAACGCGTCAGATTGACCAGTCGGCGCACATGCCGTTCGTACTCGGCTTTACGGAAATACTCAGGGGTCTCGATCGGCAGCAAATCGTGAATAAAGAAGACGGCTTTGATATCTGGGCGCTCCTTCAGCCAGGAGAAATAGCGCGCGATCCACAGCGGGAATTGACTGACGTTGAGATAGCGCGCCCCCTCCGGCAGAGCGGCGACAGGAGAGCGGCCGAGGGGCAGCCCGTGCCTGCCGATCCATCGCAGAACTCCGGCCGTGCGATGGGGACGTCCCCGCGCAATGCGGTGAACCGCGGGGGACGGCGCGGCCTCACCCCGGATCCAAGCGGTAATCTTGCGATAGCTTTCATCGTGTTCAGGCGTGTCTTCTTCGCCCCAATGAATGGAAATCCCTTCCACGATGTCGCGCGCCGCCGCGACCGCGATCGCGCGCGGCCCGAGCGGTGTCATCATGATTGCTAATCGGTCTTGCCGCGCGGGGTCGAGAAAATGGCGGGCGAAGGCGAAGTCAATCCGGTCGATCCCGTTCGGCGTAAGGTTCAGCACGCGCGTGGCGAGCCTAGTAATGTCGAACGCAACGGGGACAACCATCATTGGGCCTTCGGGCGCGCGCTTGACGGGGAATCGGCTTACGAGCAATTCTTGAAAAAGAAAGGCCGGTTTCGCCCAGAGAAAACCCGCCTGCACAAATTGGGAGAGAGAACTTGCGCGGTTCCAGTCTCCATGAAAGCTCACATCCAGAGCCCGTCCCGATCAAATTGAACCATTTGGTCGATAAGGACGCAGCTCAAAATTCAAACAGTTGGAGCCAACTTTTTTAAGGACATGCTCTAAGGCGTAATCATTTCAAGTTGAAACGGTTACGCTTTGAAGTGTTCTGCAATTCCTTTTTTTGGAGCGAGAATCGTCAACCGGGCACGCTACTCCTTTCAGGTAATTAGCGCCCATTGTTTATCGCATTGTCGTAGCGCCGACCGGCGTCTCCTTTGCCGGAATGCCCTAGCGCAAGATCTGGGTAAGATCGCGGCTCCGATTCTCAACGAGGACGGTCAGCGTTTCCAGGGCCGCGGGAGCAATTCCCTTGCCGAGATGGCGCTCGGAGAGACCTTGCGCGATGGACTCTTCTTCACTCGCCGGATTAATGCAAAGCCCGAGAATGTGGTCGGCCAACTCGGTCACGGTGAATCCGCTCGCCGTCGTCGAGAGCGGAGCCTCGAATGTCAAGCGCTCCTCCAAAGTAGCTGCCAACTCAACCGCCATCAGGGAATCGAGGCCAATATCGGCAAGCGGCTTGCCTCGGTTCAAATTCTCTTGCGGGAGCCGCAAAATATGGGCGATTTCTTCGACGATCACGGCGATGATTTCCTTGCGCGCTTCTTCTAGGGGGAGCGTCGCGACCAGGACGCGAATGTCCACCTTCCCACGGTTGTCGGCCGCAGCCGCCTCATCCGCGCGAACGAGCCTGCTAAACGTCGGCGATTGCAGCAGCGGCAAATGGGCGCGCGCGGTCGACCAGTTCATCTCGCTAATGACGAGAACGGCCTCGTCGGGAGCGGTGCCCGGATCCGCCAGGGCTTCCGCCATGAGATTGAGAGCATCGCGGGCGATCATGGGCTTGACCCCCGCGCGGCTCGCGAGCATGTCCTTGACAACGCGGTTTCGCGCCAGCAAGCCCACGTCCTCAATCCCTCCAAAGGCAACGGCGAGCGCGGGGCGGCCGGCCGCTCTTCTTTGCCGCGCGAGCCCTTCGAGGAAGCCATTGGCCGCGACATAGCTGCCTTGACCGGGATTGCCGATCGCCGTGGTCGCCGAGGAGAACAGAACGAAATAGTCAAGCGGCAGATCCCGGGTAAGCCGGTCGAGATTTTCGGCGCCCGTTACTTTCGGCGCCAACACTTTTTTCAGCCGTTCGAAATCGAGATTGGCGATAAGTGCATCGTCGAGCACCATTGCGGCATGAAACACTCCGGCAAGCGGCGGCAGGGTGCGGCCAATCTTCTGAATGAGCTTCTCGACCGCGGCCGCGTCGGCGACATCGAGCGCCTCGGCGTGGACGTTTACACCGCTCGCCGCGAGACCCGCGAGCGCCTCCCGCGCCTCGGGGCTCGCCGCGCCACTCCGCCCGGCAAGGACGAGATGCCGCGCGCCGCGCTCGGCAAGCCAGAGCGCCGTCGCCAGACCGAATCCGCCGCACCCTCCGGTGACAAGATGCGTCTTGTCCGGCGCGGGCTTAAACCGCCGACGCGGCGCAATTCCAAGCTCACTGGTCTCGGGCGGCGTGATGACGATTTTGCCGACATGGCCGGACTGCTGCATGAGCCGCATCGCGTCGATGAATTCGCGCGCCCTAAAGGTGCGATACGGCAAAGGGAAGAATTCGCGGTCCGCGATAAGGTCGATGACTTCCTTGAACAACTGCCGGCCTTTGTCCGGTTGCGCGAGCATGAGCTGGTCGAGATCGACGCCGAAGTAGGTAAGGTTATTGCGGAACGGGCGCAGACCGATATGGGTGTTCGCCAGAAAGTCACGCTTGCCGAGTTCTACGAAACGGCCGAACGGTGCAAGCAACCCGACCGTAAGCTCCATCGCCTCGCCAGAAAGGCTGTTGAGCACGACCGCCACGCCGCCGCCCGTCGCCCGGCGCACGCCATCGACGAAACCGTGGGCGCGCGCGTCAAAGACGTGCTCGGCGCCGAGCGCCGCGGCGAGATCGCGTTTTTCAACCGAACTCGCGGTCGCGATTACCCGCGCGCCGCGCCAGCGAGCGACCTGCAAGGCCGCGAGACCGACACCGCCCGCCCCGCCATGGATAAGAACCCATTCGCCGCGGGTGAGGCGGGCACAAGTGACCAGGCCATAATAGGCGGTGAGAAAGGCGACCGGGATGGTGACCGCGGCTTCGGGCGGCAGCCCCGCCGGGACCCTCGCCACCGTCCTTGTGTCCACGGTGACATGGGTGGCGAACGCTCCCCCGGTAATGGCGACAACGGCATCGCCGGGATTGAGACCCTCGACATTCGCTCCCGTCGCGACGATATGGCCCGCGCATTCAAGGCCGAGGGCCGGACCGGCCAACCCATCTTCGAGCATTTCGTCGGGCAGAACCGAAAGGCCCCACATGACGTCACGGAAGTTAAGGCCGGTTGCCGCGACGGCAATTTCCACTTGCCCAGGTCCGGGCGGTCGACGCTCGGTCGGGATCCAGCGGATGCGGTCGAGGCCGCTCCCCTCGCCCTTTTCGAGCCGGCTCGCTGGAGCAGGCGGCTCTTGCGCCGCCATCGCCACGGAATCGCGTGCTTGCAAACGCACGACCCTGGTGGAATGCGCGTCGAGAATGATTTCCGTCTCGGCCGTCCCGGAAAGAATGATGTCGGCCAGCCGCCGCGCTTTGACGCGTGCCGGTAAGCTGGGGTCGAGATCGACCCGCCGCACGTCAAGCATCGCGAATTCGTTGGCGAGGCTGCGTGTAAAGGCGCAAAATCCGGTCTCGACGGGACCCGCCGCGCCGGGCGCGGCGCGCAGCGCGCCGGGGCTTTCGATCCAAAGCCGCCGCTTGTGTTTTCCGAGGTGCGCCGCGCAGTTCTTGAGAGTCAGGCATCGCTCGGCAAGATGCCCGGCGGATGTCGCGCCGGCCGCCATGACGGGCGCGAGAAAGACGATCGTGTCGCCGTCCGCGAAAGGACGCTGTTCGAACTCGCGCTCGTCCGCGATCGTGCAAGCAACTCCGGCGGCCCCTAGCAAGCTCGAAAGTGTGCTGGCGGTTTCCGCCTGTTGCGGGTCGCTTCGGCCGGCGATCACCACCTTGGCCGGAAGGTTTCGCCGCCCGGCGAATGCCGGCATCTGTCCGGCGACGAGAAGCGCCGGGCCGGACGCGGTGGCGATGGTCTTGACCGCGACGCTGCGCAGGGGCGTGGCCGCGAACCGCGCCGCCCAATCGGACGCCGAGGAAGCCGATTCGTCCTCGGCCTCGGTGCCATGTAACCGGTCCGCTAGGAGACCAAAAGCAACATCGCGGAATAGCGAGGGTGCCGGCTCGATCGCAGCTAGCAAGGCGTCAGGCGCCATCATTTCGACAATCCGCGCGAGCCGCGCGGCGTCCGGCGCGACCCGGTGCAGGGCATCCGCCGCGATGACGAGATCGAAGGAGCCGCCGGCGAGATTTTCGAGGCCGTCCGCAAAGCAAATCCCCGGCTCCTGCGTGAACGCCAGGCGGGCGCGTTCGAGACGCCGGGGATTAGGATCGATGATAGTCAGCCGCCCGCCGTGCGTATTCGCCAGTGCCGCCGCGTGCCAAGACAGAGGCCCATGGCCGATCTGCAGGATCCGTAGCGCCCGGTCGCGGGGCCAGGATGCCTCGGAGCGGCGCAAGAGTTCGGTAAGGAGTAGCGCCGCCGCGACAACCGAGACCGAACCGATTTCGAACGATTCGATCATGGAGCCGGTGATTGGGGCGATCTCGCTTTCGCCCCCCGCCAAGGCCTCCATCACGGCGCTGGAGCGAGCAGCCAGCAGAAGCTCGGCGGACCGGCGCGGGAAATCCTCGGCGATACTCCGTAAAATATCCCTTGGCGCGGGAAGTGGGAAGCCGTCTGCCAAAACGAACAATTCGCCATCGGAACGGACGAGGCCGCTCTTCTCGAGCGCAACCAGCAAATTGACGAACCACCCCCGCCGCGCCGCGGGAAAACGTCCCGCCGCGATCAGCCGGTCTGGGGCGATCGCGCCATCAACCGCCAGCGCGCCGGCGAGACGGTGGGCGGCCGCGGTCGCCCACCCCTCGATCAACATCAAATCCGGCGGCAAGGTTTCCCCGGCGGCCGCCGCCTCTGGGATCGCCGCCTTGACCAGCAGTTCGAGTGAGAGCGGCGGATCGCGCGGGATCGCCGTGGGCTCGTCGGCGAGGATCAAGGTGGCCGCAAGAGAATGGCTGACGAGGATGCCCGCCCCGCGCGGACGGACCGCTTGGTAGCGCACGCCTTGCAAACTCGCGATCAAGCCGCCATCGCCGTCGATGAGCGCAAAATCGGCAACGATGGCGCGCGCGTCGTGGCGGCGGACATCGATCCGCGCCCGCGCGATCGCGGCCCCGGGTTTTTCAAGCCTTATCTCGCCGAAACGGACCGGCAAGTAGGCGGCCGGCCGGCGGCGCGGGGAATTGCCCGCAAAGAGCAGGATCAAACCGTGGAAACACGCATCGAGGCGGGCCGGATCGAGACCATAGTCCGGGACAGCCGCCGCCGCGATCAGATCCACAAGGATGACATCTTCGCCGATCCGCGAGGCGGCCAAGACTTGTTGGTAGGCCGGACCGAATTCGAGGCCCGAACGCCGCGCGGCCGCGTAGATATCGGCGCCGGAGACACGCTTTGCGCGCGACCTCGGGATCGCGGGAATGGCGGCGGGTGGCGCGGGCTTAAAGATAACTTTCGCCTTGGCATGACCGACCCAAGGGGCATCGCTCAACCGCGCCCGGCTCATGATCTCGATCGTGCCCGTGACCGGCGCTGCCCGGCATAGGATCTCGCGCGACGCGTTCGGGGAAAACACCATCGGTTGGGCGATTTCGAGGTCGCTGATCGTCGCGGTTTCCGCGCCGGCCCAATCGCGCGCGACCGCGAGCGCCATTTCGGCGAAGGCGGCACCTGGAAGAAGCACCTGACCGTCGACGCGATGATCGGCGAGGGCGGGCACGAGCAACGGGTCGAGCTGCGCGCGCCATTCGAGCGAATCGGACGAAAGACGCGCGCCGATCAGCGGATGCGATGGACGCACGCGGAGCCATCCCGTCGATTCGGAGGTTTCCGCCAGCCGGTAGGGCTTGCGCCGCCACGGATAGGCGGGCAGGTTCGACACCGGGCCTGGATCGTCGCCGAACGCGATATTTGCATCGATCCGAGCGCCAAGCGACAAGGCGAGCGCAACCACGTGGCGGAACGGGTCGCCGGAGGTTGGCTTTTGCTCATGCATGTCAAGCGCGGCAATCGGCGTCTCCGATTGCTCGGCAATCTTTCTAAGATCGGAGAGCAGTACCGGGCCAGGCCCGATCTCGACAAAAACCCGCGCCCCAAGGCGCATCGCGAGCTGCACGCCTTCCATGAAGCGCACCGGCTCGCGGACATTCCGCCACCAATATCTTGCGTCGAGGCTGGGACGGGAAACAACGGCGGCGTCCACCGTCGAGAGAAAACTCGCCCGGCGCGATCCCGGCCGAAGCCCTTCGAGATCGGCAAGGAAGGGCGCCTCGACAGGCGCCATGAGATCGCTGTGGAACGGGTAGGCGAGATCGAGGCGGCGCATGCGCACTTTATGGGCGCGGCCCATCTTGGCGGCTTGATCCAAAGCGAAAAGGGGGCCCGCGATCGTGAAGCTGCGGGGCGAATTATGCGCCGCTATCGCGAGCCCGGGCGAATCGCGGACCAGTATCTCGATCACCTCAAGCGGGCCAAAGACAGCGGCCATGCTGCCGGCGCCGCGGACAATCTCCTGGTGGCAGCTGCGGAAATAAATCACCCGGACAGCGCTTTCGAGATCTAAGATGCCCGCAGCCTCCGCCGCGGCGATTTCGCCCATGCTGTGGCCGAGGACCATGGCCGGGGCGAGACCGAGCTGCGCGAGGCAGCGCGTCGTCGCAACCTGGATCGCGAAGATGAGCGGTTGGGCTACGCTCGTCTTTTTGAGGCGCGCGGCGAAGCCGGAACTAAACATTGTTTCGGCGAGGGACCAGCCTGCTAGGCCCAGGAATATGCGGTCGATCGCATTGAATTGCGCACTGAAAACCGCGTTCGCCTCATAGGCGGCCCGACCCATGCCCGGCCATTGCCCGCCATTGCCTGAAAACACGAAGGCGACCGGCGCGGAGCGCTCGATCGCCGTGCCGGTGATTGCGGTCGAGTCCAATGCATTCTCGCCGCCAGCTTGGTCCAGGGCCTGAATCGAAAGCCTTGGGCGCGTCAAAGGGGATCGCTAGTCGTTCGGAATGGAATTCGCGCCGGTGGCCGGTCGCGGCGACGACCCGCTGCGTTTCCGCGACGCCGGCGCGGGCGAGCCGAACGGAATATTGGCGCGCGAGGTCCGCTAAGCCATCCCGGCTTTGCGCGGAGAGCAGCAGAAACCGCGGCGCGATCGCCGGGACGTCCCGATTCGCGACAGGTGGCGGGTCGGCGAGGATCACATGCGCATTCGTGCCGCCAAAACCTAACGAACTGATGCCGGCATACCGCACGCGGCCGTTGCGAGGCAGCGCGAGGGGTGCGGCGCAGACCAAAAGGTTGAGATCGGCGAAGGGAATGTCGGGGTTTGGTTCATCGAAATGTAGCGAGCGCGGCAATTCGTCGTGCTCGAGCGCCAGCATGGCCTTTAATAATCCAGCGAGGCCAGATGCCGGTTCGGTATGGCCGATGTTCGTCTTGACCGAGCCGATCGGCAAAGGCCGGGTGCGCCGCTGGCCCAAAACTTCGCCGATTGCGGCCGCCTCGATTGGGTCGCCGGCGCGTGTTCCCGTCCCATGCGCCTCGATGAAGGCGATCGCATCTGGATTAAAGCCATTCGTCAAATAGGCCCGTTCAAGGAGGGCCGCCTGATGCGCCTTCGAGGGCAAGGAGATGCCGGTGGTGCGGCCGTCGGAATTGTTGTGCGACCCGGCAATCACCGCATGGATGCGATCCGCGCTGGCGCGAGCGGCGCCGAGCGCGCGCAGGACGAGGACGACTCCGCCTTCGGCACGAACATAGCCATCGGCTTTCGCGGAAAATGCCCGGCAAAGTCCGGTTCGCGACAGCATCGTGGCCTGCGAGAAGCTGATGAAGCCGAAGGGACTGGCCAGGATGTTCACGCCGCCGACAATCGCCGTGTCAATCCTGCCGCATTGGATCGCCGCGACCGCCGCATCCAATGCGACGAGCGACGAGGAGCACGCCGTATCGACCGTGAAGCTAGGCCCATGGAGGTCGAAAACGTAGGAAATCCGGTTTGATAAAATGGCCAGCGAATTGCCGGTGGCGAAATAGGCATCTGCGGCGGCTGCGTCATGCAGCCTGAGGTTGCCATAATCGAGCGCCGAGCCGCCGACAAACACCCCGGTTTCCGCTCCGGCAAAATCCGACGGACGAATTCCGGCATCTTCGAGAGCTTCCCAAGTGAGTTCGAGCAGCAGCCGCTGCTGCGGGTCCATTTGTTCGGCCTCGCGCGGGGAAATGCCGAAAACGGCGGGATCGAAGCCCCAGACATCGTCCAGAACGCCCGCCGCCCAGGAATAGCTGCGGCCTCGCTCCTTCGGGCGCGGATGGGCTAGCCTCTCCAACGGCCATCGATCCGGGGGGATGCGGGAAACCGTGCATCGGCCCGCCGAAAGCAAATCCCAAAGCTCGCCGGCGGAGTTGGCGCCGGGCAGTCTGCACGCGCGCCCAATGATCGCGATTTCCAACCCGTCCAAATTGGCCGGTGCTGGGCGACCGCTCTGATGTTTTCTCATAATCCTGCCTGATTTATATTAGCTAATCCGAACCGAGCGGCGTCCACTCCCACATGATCGCGGAAATCTTTATGTGATATGTTGACTTGTCATATAGCCGCGAATGCGCTTTGCCTAGAGCTATGGAAGCAAATCCTCCGGAAAACCTTCAAGGGAGATTAAGAATAATTAATCTGCGCCGCTAGGCGCGGGCTTCTTACGGTAGACAAATATCTAAACAATTCAAAGCCCAACGTGTATAATGTATTTTTGTTTTTGACAGGGAAATTTCCAGTTTTGATGGCTTTATTATGGCAAATGTAAGTTATTTACAGCAAACGATGTCTTCCATAATGATTAGATATGCTTTATTAATTTCCATGCCTATTGCAATTTCACAAGCGGTGTCTCTTTTCAACCACGCACGGTGTTATATTATTCCACCTTTACTTTTGCTGGTTGGCAAACGCGGCTTTCGCGGTCAAAACAAACGATTGGGTCAACTTCCAGATCGTCGGCGTGTCGTCAAATTTTGCTGAAAATGTCCGGTTTAACCCGTGTCCCTCAGAGCCGAGCGATACCCGAGCGATACCAAGGAACGATGTTAGAAAGACCGCAAAAGTCCGCTGCCCGAAAGCTGCCGAGGCCGCGCCTTGGGACGCATGCACGCGACCCGCGCGTGAGCCTATGGTTTTCAATCGAGAGCTTGAACCGTCTTGCCACGAAGGCCGGGCACAGCTTGCAAAAACCCAGTTTTTCGGAGACTGGCGCGGCCAAAGCGACGACCGGGCCGGACGCGCGATCGTCTTGGCTTTGGCGCAGCTTCATTGTCCTTGTCCTCGCCCCCTTAGTCACGAGTTTCATCTATTTTGGGTTCCTCGCTTCCGACCAGTTCGGGTCCGAAATGCGCTTCGCTGTGAGAGGCGCGACGGAGGTGCTTCCCGGCAGCGACGTCCTGGCGGCTTCGGGATTGGGCACCTTGGGGTCCCTCAATTCCAATCAGGATGTCTATATCGTCGCCGATTATATCGATAGCCGTTCGATGATCGACGATCTCTCAAAGGAGATCGATCTGGGGGCCATATTTAGCAAGCCGAGGATCGACAGATGGGCGGGGTTCGTTCCTTCGAGACCGGCAGAGGACCTGCTTCGCTATTGGCGCAGCATGGTCCACACGTCGGTGGAGACCGCTTCGGGCATCGTAATGGTCACCGTCAAAACATTTTCCCGCGAAGATTCGGTGCGCGTCGCCACCGCCATTCGCGCGCGATGCGACATCGTTGCAAATCAGCTTCTGAACCGGGTGCGGCACGATGCGATCGAGCGCGCCACGTTCGAGGTGAAGACCGCGATGGCACAACTCTCGGCGCGCCAGGCGAGTCTCGAACAGTTCCGGAACGCGCGGATGCAGATAGACCCGATTGCCTTGGCGCGGTCTCTGGGCGAGACGATCACGACATTGCGGCGGGATCTCATCGACGTTGAAGTAAAGTTGGATACGGCAAAGGCTTCGCTTGACCCCGATGCGCCACAAGTCAAGATGCTCGCGGCAAATCGGCAAATCCTTTCCGATCAGATCGCGGCGCTCGAAGCCAGGATCACGGGCGCCAATCTCAGTTCGCCGACCGCCTCCGCCGCGCTCGCCGAATATGATAAATTGGACGTCGAAAAGAGTCTCGCCGAGCAAGCCGCCATGCTCGCGGAGAGGATGTTGGACAACACAAAGGTGGACGCCAACCGCCATCATATCTACCTCGTCGCCATTGAAGATCCCACCGTACCACAAAGCCCGATCGCTCCGAGGCGAGCGCACATGATTTTGCTAATATCGCTGGGGGCGCTGAGCTTGTGGTCGCTCATCGCGGTGATCGCCGCCAACGTGCACGACCACACCATATGAAGAACAAGATATGAAGAACAAGGTAACGGCCGGGGTTCGGGCGGCATTCCGATGAACGAAGCGCATCTCGCGGCCAGACCCCCCGATCGTTTTCCGGCGGACCTGTCAGACACGACCGGGCTAGATCCTTTTGTCCTGAGGGAAGATCTGCGCCGCGTCTCCGTCCCGATCGATCAGTTCGGATCATGGCGAATGCACGGTTTGTCATTCGCCCTCCTGGTCGTACTGCCCATAGTGTGCACGGCGATCTACTACGGTCTCATTGCCGCCGGGAAATATAGCGTGGAATTTCGATTTAGCGTCAGATCGGCGACGGAGCTCGTCGCGGACGAGGACAATCTTGCGCTGCTGATCAAAGCTGGCAAATCCGGGACACCCGAAATCGGGCGTCTCCCCTACATGGCCGCGGACTATCTGCGAAGCCGCAATGTTGTCAGGGAACTCGATCGGGACGGTTGGTTGCGGTCGGTATTTTCGCGGGATCAGACGGATTGGCTGTCTCGCTTCGATCCGACGAAGAGCGACGACGATCTCTGGCTTTATTGGCGGGATATGATAAGCGTCAACGTTGACCGCGTCTCGGGACTCGTGCTCGTGCGGGTCCTCGCCTTCACCCCCGAAGATTCGCTCGCCCTGGCTCGCGCGACCTCGGTTTCCGCCGAAAAGATGATCGACAGTGTCGCGATGCGGGAGCGCCGGGACGCGCTGTTTTCGGCCGACCAGGAATTGGAACGCGCGAGCCTCCGTTATTCGACGGCGCTTACTGTTTTGCGTGATGTGCGCAACCAGGAGGGAACCGTCGATCTGGAACGAACGATAAAGAGCTCCGCGGACACCTTATTGGGCGTCATGCGTGAGAAATTGTCGCTGGAACGCGACCGCGACGCCAACCTCAAAGTTTTGTCCGCCGACGCGCCGGAACAAAAAGTTCTTTCCGATCAGATCCAGGCGCTCGGGTCCCAGGTCGCTTCGCTGACCGAGGCTCTGACGAGTTATCGGAAGAACGCCAAGACCGCGGCTCAATCCATCGCGCAATTCGAAAAGGGGGAGCTGGAAGCCCGCTTTTCGAAACGTCTTTTGGAGGTCGCTCAGGCCGCTTACGAACGCGCGCGTCAGGAATCCGAGCGGCAGCATGTCTATTTTGCGCTTTTCGTCGAACCGAAGAAACCGGAAATCGCCGAATATCCGCGCCGCGCGCGATCGGTCGCCTTCGCCGGGATATGCGCATTCTCGCTGTGGAGCGTCATGATGCTCGCGGTCGCGGGTATTAGGGATCACAAAATCGAACTTTGAGCGGCGGCGCATCGCGGAGACCGCGCCGGCGCCGCGAATGGGAACGCGGGACGGCGATGTTATTCAGTATCGACGAGGACACGGGTTCGCAAATCGTCGGGTGGGTCATGCCCGACAATCCGGCGACGACCCCGAAGGTCGTTATCCATCTCGGTCCACAACATCATGTCGTTATAGACGCCTTCGTGGTGCGTCCGCTGCTGAGGGAGCAAGGCCTCCACAATACTGGCGTTTGCGGCTTCGTGGTGGATGAAAATAATTGCCCTGGGGTGACCGCCGCTGGACATTTGGAAATTAAGGATGCCGACAACCATATCCTCATCTACCGGCGCCGCAATGACTCGCAACTCGTTGACCGGAAATTCTTGCGGGTTGAGACCCAATTGTTTCGCTCAAACAGTCTGGATGATGCGCTGATCGCGCGGTTTCAGATGTCCTATAAATCCTTGGAGCTGCTTCCCGAAGAAACCACAAGGTCAATATTTGCCATTTCGTTCACGAACTCCCTTTTCGCATCCGGCCGCATTTTTTGGCGGGTGTGGGAGCCGATGGTCCGCGATCGTAACTTCAAGGCCGGGATTCTGTTGCGTGAGCCGTTCGAGGAGCTGTCCGAACGGCTGTTGATCTTGAAGTGGGCATCGCTTGCCGGCGCGAATTCGACGGCCGCCGTCCTTGGACAAACCGTTCAGCTCTGCGCGAAGACGTTCTGCAATGTCAATCTCAGCGATTTGTCGGCGCTGCAGGACCTGCTGTCGCGCCCCTCCGACGAGTTGCGCGCCGTTCTGTACAATCCATGCGTCTATCAACTGGCGGCCCCGAACGCCTTCGATCCTCCGCGGACACCGGAAACCGCCGCCGCGCTTGATTCGCTGGCGGAGATGGACGCGGTTGGCGTGCGCGACGACGCAGGCGCGTTCGTTCGCCTTGTCGCCGCCGTGCTGGACCTGCCGGATCAGCTACCCGACATTTCGCCGCGCACAAGCCAGACTGTGATCGGGCTTGCGGAAAGATTGCGTGAAATGGGCCCGGCGCGCGCCTTGATCGAAAAAGATCTCGAAGTTTATTCCGAAGTGGCCCGGGTTCTTGCGCCGCATCCGGCGGATCAGTTTGGCTAGCAGGCCAATGAAAAATTGCCCGATTTTTTCGACGCTGTTCAGCTCCATCTCGTTGCTCTTGAGCAGTTCGTCTTCAATCAAACGAGCCATTTCGATTGGGAAGCGCTTTGATGAAAAAATTCAAAGGGATGGCCGACACCAATTGCGCGCCGCTGACGGCCTGCCTGATCGCCGTTTCCGGCGTGGAAGGGAACGCCGGAGGCTATCTTGCCGCGAACGGGCGGCCGTGGCTGTCGATTGAACCCATTTCGATTTTTGCGCCCGGACGATGGTTTCGGATGCGTTACCGGCTCGGGCTTTACGACCGGCCGGTGCGGCCGTTGGTAAGCTACCGGCGAGGCTCGGAGGAGATCGGCTGGCATCTGCTGCCAGGCCCTGTTCTTGGGCGCGCGGATTGGTTTGCCATCGTGCCGGCGGAGTCCACCGCAGTGTGGATATCGCCAGTTTCCGAACCCGGCCGTTTTTGCTTTACGATCGAGGAGATCGAACCTTTATCAAGTCTCGCTTTGCTGCGCATGGGACTGGAAGGTAACAGAGGCCGCCTCTTGAGTGCGGTCGGAACCTCGCTTCTGGGGTGGCGGAAGGAGGCCCAAGAAAATCTCCGCTGGTCCATTCAAGGCGCGCCCTTGACCGCATGGCCCGCCTATCGCGACAGGCTCTCGGTGGCCGCTCGTCTCGATGAATTCGAGAGCCCGCGCTGCGACTGGGCGCGCGCGCCGACGGCAAGGCTGCTCGTTCGCCTCGAAACAGAGACCACGGCGGCGCGCATCGATGAAACCATCGCGGCCCTTCGAGACCAAATCTACCCGCGCTGGACACTCACGATTCTGGGAACCTCGGCCGATGCCGGGGTCAACGGCCGGCTCAATTCATGGCTGATCGAGGACGCCCGGCTTGCGGTGCGCGGCGAACGGATGGAACTTGATGGAGACGACGCGGATTTTGTTGCTTTCGTGGAATTTGGAGATCGTCTCGCGCCCCATGCGCTCGCTTGTTTTATCGAGGCTAGCCGAAGGGCGCCGGATGCTTTGGTGCTTTATTGCGACGAGGAGACTGCGACGGCGGAAGGCCAGGCGCCAATATTCAAACCGGATTGGAGCGCCCATCTGCAGGCCGTAAGGCCATATGTTGGGCGATTGATGTTGACAAGGCTCGGCCATGCGCGCAGCCGGATTCGATTGGCGAAGGTCCCCGTCGGCGAGACCGGCTTTGTCGAAAACGTCCTCCACGGTCTGGGACGTCGAGACGTTCGCCATATCAGGCGTTTTCTCGTGCGGACGAGACGACGACGCGAAGAGCAAGACGTAACCCCGTCACGCGAGCCCACTCGCGCGGCGCCCGAAACAAGCGTAACAATCGTGATGGCGACGCGCAACAATGAGGCGTTTTTGCGCCGGACGATTTCCGGCATTTTGGAGAAAACGCGGTTCGCACAGCTCGATCTCGTCATCGTCGACAATGGAAGCACCGATCCGCGAGCTCGGAGCCTGCTCCAATCGGCCGCCAAAGACGAGCGCGTCACGCTGCTGCGTGCTCCGGGGCCTTTCAATTTCGCGGCCTTGAACAATCTCGGTGCCGGCCAGGCGCGGGGCGCCGTCATTGTTTTCTTGAATAACGATATGGAAATCATCGAGCCCGAATGGCTCCGCGAGCTTGCGGAACCGGCCATCGACCCACAAGTTGGCGCCGTCGGCTGCAAGCTCCTTTATCCGGACGGGCGAATTCAGCACGCCGGCGTAGTCGTCGGGCTTGGCGAGGGCGTGGGGCATTTCGATGCGGGGCTCCGCGATGGGGAGCAGGGCTGGCTCGGCCGCAATCGAGTCCTTCACGAAGCATCCGCGGTCACCGGCGCGTGCCTAGCCGTGGAGCGGGCAAAATTCGTGGCGGTTGGCGGATTTGACGCCGTTCATCTCCCGGTCGAGTTCAATGACATAGACCTTTGCCTGCGGCTCGAGGAGCTCGGGTTCGCGACCCTGTGGACGCCATTCGCGCGTATTGTTCATTTTAAATCGGCAACCCGCGGCAAGGCGACTTTCCGGCGTCTCGACACACACGCGGCCGAGCGCGCCTACTTCCGCCAACGCTGGACCGATCGCCTGCGAGACGATCCTTTCTTTCATCCTGGTCTGTCGCTCGTCAGTTTATCGGCCGCCCTCGCCTGAGAGGAAGCGATTCGTGGCCGATTTGCAAAAAGAGCGTTATCTGGCGTCATGGTCCGAAGGGCATTTGCCGGGCGGCAATTTGCGGCCATATTGAGCGGCGATATGGAGGAGCAGTGGAAGGTTCTAACGTGAAGCCCGAGACAAAAGAGGCGCCGACGTCGGCCGCCGCGAGTCCGGCCGGCGAAAGGCCGGTCGTGCCGGCCTGGGCGCAACCCGCATTGTCAGAAAGCCCTGGCCTGTCCCATTCAACGGCGGGTGCCGGCGCGGATGCATCGGCGGCGCGCGACGAGCGGGCGGCGGTCAACCGTAGTCTTTTCATGATGCAAGATCATATAGCTGAACTCGACGCGCGGCTGGCGCGTCTCGAACCGTTGCTGCGGGCGGGCCACTTGGCGCGAATCGGCCTTCGCCGTCTTGCCGGGATTGTCCGGTTTCCGCTCAAGCTCGCAGCTCTAATCTTGCGTTGGCGCGAGACCGGCCGTCGCATCAAGGACGCGCGCTTTCGCAGCGAACGGCTGGTTTTCGATTCCTCGCGGAGCGTCTTTAGGCGCAGGGTCGATTTCCCCGCGTTCGCGGGACATTTGCGGCGCTCGTTTGGTTTTTTCCCACCCGCCGTCTATCGAGTTCGAGCCTCACCAGAGGCTCGCTCTTGCCCGGCAGCCGAGAGTTCTGCACACGATCGCGAATGTCTGGATCGGAGGCTCAACGCAGCTTATCGTCGATCTTCACAACCATCTTGGGCACCGCTTCGAAATGAAGGTCGTGACATCCGCCTTGCCTGCGCATGGTTCTCACAAGGGGATGTCGATCGATGTCGTGCCAAAACCCAATTCCCGTCATATTTTGAGAAATATATTCAGCCGCTTCCGGCCGCACATCGTGCATGTCCATTACTGGGGCGATGTGGACGAATCGTGGTACAGGACAATTTTCGAGATCGCGGCTGAATTCGGTTGTCCGATATTGCAAAACATCAATACGCCGGTTGCTCCCTTCGCGGGCGTGCGGGTCGATCACAATGTCTTCGTATCGCACAGCGTCCTTGACCAATTCGGCTCGACGGTTCCGGCGAGCGTCATCCGCCCTGGCATCGACCTCGACCGGTTTGCGCCGCCGGCCGTCATCGACCCAAATTCGTTCGATGCCATCGGCATGATCTACAGGCTCGAAAACGACAAGCTCGACAAGGATGCGATCGAATTATTCCTAGCGATTGCCGAAAGACGGCCAAAAACACGCATCGTCATCATCGGCGATGGATCCTTGTTCGCGCATTTCCGGTCGCGCGTCGAGCAGGAAGGCCGACTTTCGCAATTTGAATTTACCGGCTATGTCCCATATGAGGACCTGCCGGCGCAATTTGCGCGGTTCAAGACCTTTATTGCGCCGGTACGGCAGGAGAGTTTCGGTCAAGTGATCCCTTTCGCCATGTGTGCCGGATTGGCGGTCGCTGGCTACAAGATCGGCGCGGTGCCGGAAATCCTCGGCGATACGCGGACTCTCGGCGAAACTCTCGACGAAACGGTGGAAATCGTGACCGCGCTTCTCGACGATCGTAAGCGGATCGCGGCCCTTGGCGAACG
The DNA here is from genome assembly GCA_963712225.1 of uncultured Alphaproteobacteria bacterium. GTDB lineage: Bacteria > Pseudomonadota > Alphaproteobacteria > Rhizobiales > Beijerinckiaceae > Methylocapsa. Next base: position 28,480 of record CAVQHH010000023.1, on the reverse strand, counting down.
CAATCGCGCCCTCGCGCTTGAACGGTTTTCGGTGGAGAATATGGCGGTCAGGTACTTCCAGCTCTACCGGGATCTTGCGCCGCGAGAAGTCGAAATTCTAAGCGGTCTTCCGGACGCGGTTCATTTTCCCATTTAACGAGTGCCATAATTATGACGGTGAGAGCCCTCGTCACGGGCGCCAGCGGCTTTCTAGGCCGGGCCCTCGTCCCAGCTCTGTTGGCCGTGGGCGAAAGCGTGGTCGCGACCGGCCGCAAAACCTGCCCCTTCGCGCCGCATCCGCGGCTGATCTGGCGGCCGGCCGATCTCGCCGATCCGGCCGCGCCGCTGGCCGGAATCCTGCGCGGCGTCGATACAATCTATCATTTGAGCTGGTCGACGATCCCCGCCGATTCCAGTCTAGCGCCTTCCGAAGACGCACGGATCAACATTGTTGGCTCCTTGCGCTTGCTCGAATGCGTCGAGCGTGGAACAAGTCCGCGGTTCATATTCGCGTCCTCCGGTGGAACGGTCTACGGGCGGCTCGTTGAGGCGCCGGCGCCGGAGGAGCATCCGCTGAGGCCCCTGTCCGCCTACGGCGTGTCAAAACGGTCGGTAGAAGCCTATCTCGATCTTTTTGCGTCATTTGGCGCCGTTAGGCCGGTGTCGCTTAGGATCGGGAATCTGTTTGGACCGGGGCAGGAGACCGCGCGGCTTTTCGGCGCCGTCGCTCATTTCAGCAAACGCGCGCTCGCGGGCGTCCCGATCCACATGTTTGGCGATGGCGCGGTCGTGCGCGACTACGTTTATATCGACGACGCCGTGGAAGCGCTGGTGCGCGCCGGGCACACCGAAGAGTCATCTGCGGCGTTCAACATCGGCAGCGGGAAAGGCCGTTCGCTGAATGACATCGTTGCCGTTCTTCAGAAGCATTTGGCTAAGCCGATCATGGTCGAACGCGAGCCAGGAAGGCCATTCGACGTGCCGGTCTCCGTGCTCGATTCGGGCAAAGCCCGGCACGAACTCGGCTGGTCGGCACGCGTGTCTTTCGAGGAAGGCGTGGCAAGAACCCTCGCAAGCATGGCCAAAGCCGTAACATGAAAATCGCGCTCTATGTCCATTGCTTTTTCCCGCGCCATTTTTACGGCACGGAGGCCTATACCCTGGCCCTTGCGAAAGAACTGGCCGCGGCCGGGCATGAACCTGTCGTGGTGTCGGCGACGCTGGCCGGCGAACCGGGCCAAAAAAACGTCATCGAAAACTATATCCATGAAGGCGTTCGCGTTGTCTCGATCGACAAGAATCTTTTCCCGAACCGCTGCGTTCGCGACAGCTACGAGCAGCCCGCCCTGCGGCATCTCCATGAGCGTCTGCTTCGCCAGCTGCGGCCCGACGTCATTCATGTCTGCCATCTGATCAGCCACACGACGGCATTGCTCGACGTCGCGCGGCGGATGGATATTCCGGTGTTTGCAACGCTGACCGATTTTTTCGGGTTTTGCTACAACAACCAGCTCGAGAGTGCCGAAGGGGCCCTCTGCGAGGGGCCGGATCCGGAGCGCGCCAATTGCATCGCCTGTTTTCTCAAGCTCGCCGGCTCGCGCCCCAACGCCGAATTCATCGCCAAGCTTGGCGGACACCCGGTTCTGCGGGCTCCCGTCTCACGCCAACTCGCCAGGCTCGGCCGCCGCGAGCGGGAGCCGTTCACCATCAGCTCCTTCGCTCCGAACGACATCGTCCTGCGGCCCGGTATTTTACACCGCGCAATGGAGGTTTATCGCGAGGCCATCGCACCCACACTTTTCCTGAAGCGCGCCTATGAGCGCAATGGTTTTCCCGCGCCATTGCGCCTCAGCCATTTCGGCATCGAAATCGACCGCTCGCCCAAACCGGCGCGCGACGATGGCGGGCCGGTGCGGCTCGGCTTCATCGGCCAGCTTTCCCCGCACAAGGGAGCGCATCTCCTGGTCGAGGCCTTACGGGCCAGCGGCCGCGCCAATCTTTCGCTGAGCGTATGGGGGCCGCACGATCAAGACCCCGCATATTACGCCAAATTGCTGCGGCTAGCGGAGGGGCTACAGGTCAAATTTCCTGGAATTTTGCCACGGGCGGAACTGGCGGAAGCTTTCGGCACCCTGGACTACCTCGCAATTCCGTCCACTTGGTACGAGAACAGTCCGCTCATTCTTTTGCAGGCGTTGGCGACGCATACGCCGGTTCTCGTGGCGGACGTGCCCGGGATGACGGAATTCGTCGAAAACGGCGTCAATGGATTTCATTTCGCGCGCGGCAATCTCGGTAGCCTTACCGGCATATTACGTAAAGTCGCGGACGCGCCCAATCTCGCCGGCGAGATGTGTGCCGCTAGTTCGTACGAGAGGGTTCCGGCCGATATGGCCCGCGATCTCCTCGCCCTCTATGCGGCGCATGGTCTCGTTGCGCCGAATTAGCCTGATTCCAGGCGCCGCCGGCGGCGGGAGTTGTCGCACGGCACGGTGGGTCCCTTGCGTCCCTAGGTGATGATAACGGGTGACTTTCCTGGACCGGCGATTTCTCGACGCCGTTTCGACAAAATGGCTAGTTACGATTTCCTCTTCAAAAAGGGCCATTCATGACCTCCAGAAACGGGCCGTCCGAAGACGCCCAAGATGGCGGTTCGAAATCGCATGGGACGCATCGTGTGACTGCATCAACAACCGATGACACAATAAAGCCTGGCGCGCTTGCCGGGATGCACGCCGCCGCTCTCGAAAACGCCGCGATAGCCTCGGAGGAATTCCGTCGCTCGGCGCGCTCGGTGCGGCTCGCCAACGCAAGGACCGTCTCGCGGACAAGCTGGGCCATCACCGCGCGAATCGCCTATCAGACCTTCAGTCCAATCCGCCGATCCCGGTCTGGCCTGTTCGGGTTTCTGGCTTTTTTCGCCACGCCGGCCGCCCTGGCGGTTGTTTATTTCTCGCTCATTGCTTCGAGCCTTTACACTTCGGAGGTGCGTTTTGCGGTCAGAGGCGGTGCGCGGCCGCCCATAGACGCCATCTCGGCTCTGACCGGCCTTGCGTCCCTCACGCAAGTGCAGGATTCTCTCATCGTCGTCAATTACGTGAAAAGCCAGGCCCTGGTCGAAGCGCTCGATCGCCAGCTCGACCTTCGCGCGATCTTTGGGCGCGAAGGAATCGACTGGATTTCCCGCTTTAATGCCGACGATCCGATCGAGGACCTCGTCAAATATTGGAAATCGCACATCAAAACGTCGATCGAAGCGCCGTCCGGGATCGTGACAATGCGGGTGAGTGCATTTTCGCCGGAAGAGGCGCTCAGAATCGCCAACGCAACGGTCGATTTGAGCGAGCGCCTGGTGAACGGGCTTTCGGCCCGCGCGCGTCAAGACGCGGTCACCGAAGCAGAAGCGGAACTTGCGCGCGCCGAAACGCGCCTGACCAGTGCGCTCGCGACCATGCGTGATCTCCGTAACCAGCAATCGACGCTCGATCCACAACGCACGGCCGAGGGAATCGGCCGCTTGATCTCGGAGCTTCGCCTGGAAAAAATCCGCCTCGAACAGGAACTGACGGCATCGGAGCGGGGAAATGTCAGCGAATCCGCGCCGCAGGTTCAGATCATGCGCACGCGCGTCGACGTGATCGGTGAACAGATTACCGGCCTCGAGCAGCTTTTGACTTCGCGAGACGATACGGAGCCCGGTACAATTGCCGGAAAGATTACTCGCTTCGACGAGTTTGAACTTGAGCAGCAGATCGCCGAAAAACAATATACGCTGGCTGCCGCCGCGCTCGAGCGCGCCCGTGTCAGTGCGGAAGGAAAGCACGTCTATCTCGCGACGTTCGTCCATCCGGTTCTCCCGCGGAACTCAACCTATCCAAAACGAGTCCTTTTCAGCTTGCTTGGAATAGCCGCGGCCGCCTTGCTTTATGCGATTGGCATGGCTCTATGGCGGGCGGTGCTCCGCAAGCTCGCGATGTGAGGCGCGCAATGATCCGGCTTTCCCGCGTGTCGAAATCTTACAGAACCGAGAAGCATCGGAAGGTTGTTCTCGACGATGTCACGTATTCGTTCGATACGCGGTACACCTATGGCATCTTCGGCTCGAACGGGGCGGGAAAATCGACGCTTCTGCGCCTGATCGGCGGCACCGAGCTGCCCAATTCGGGTCAAATCTTCCGCGATCTCAGGATCTCCTGGCCGCTCGGCTTCGGCGGCGGATTTCATCCCCTGATGACAGGGCGGGAGAATCTCAAATTCGTTAGCCGGATTTACGGCGCCAACGTTTGGCGCGTGATCGATTTCGTCGACTATTTTTCCGAACTCGGAAATTATCTCGAGATGCCGGTCAGCACCTATTCGTCCGGCATGGCGGCCCGTCTTGCCTTCGGCCTCTCCATGGCTATCGATTTCGATTGCTACCTCGTCGACGAGATCACCGCCGTCGGCGACGCGAGATTCGGCTTGCGGTGCAGACAGGCATTCGAAGAAAAACGCGGCCGCAGCAGCATGATCATGGTGTCGCATGACATCGGGACGATTAAGTCCTATTGTGACCGCGGCCTCGTGCTTTACCGCGGTAAGCTCGTGGCCTTCGGTCACATCGACGATGCCATCGAGTTCTACCGGAAAAATCTTTGATAATTTGCCCGGAAGCCGCCCCGGTCCGGGGAAGGTGACCGGACGGAAATGACCTCCGGCGGGCGTCCGGCGGTTCGAGACGATACAAGCGGTGTCAGCGGTGCCCGGCGCGGCGTCTCTGGACAAGGAGTGGGACAATGACCAACTACATTCGGGTCCGGGGGCGATAATGGAAGCAACGCCGGTGACAGAGCCGATGCGGCGGCCACGCGCTTCCCCGCTCGCGATCAACGCGGCCGCGATCGGGGCGATCCTGTTGCGCGACATTAAGGCGCGAGCCGGACCGTACTATACAGGGTTTTTGATGATTTTATTGATGCCCCTGGTGCATCTATTGATCGTTGTCACGGCTTTCCACCTCTTTGGCCGATTGGCTCCGCAAGGAACGGATCAGGTGGTCTATTTCGGCTTGTCCATCTTGCCCTTCGTGATCTACACATATTTGTCGCGGCAGATCGTCATATCACTCACCGAAAACCGTCCGCTTCTTTATTTTAATCGAGTGAAGATTTGCGATATTCTCCTTGCTAGAGGTGTCTTGGAGGCGGCGGGCTCCGTCGTTGTTTTCATTATTTTGGTCTGCATATTGGCGGTTTATTCAACTGATTTTTCGCCGCGCGACTGGCCTGGGATCGTGTTCGCGGTCGCTGCGACAATTTATTTTAGCTTTTCTTTTGGTGTTCCCAATGCGTTGATCGCGCATGTCCTTCCAGTGTGGCATACGTTTTTCAATTTTTCCATACCGGCGTTTTGGCTCGCCTCCGGCATTATTTTTTTTCCAAGCGCTATTCCGGACCCTTATGACCGGTGGCTTGCCTTGAACCCCCTGCTGCAATGCGTCGAGTGGATTCGCTATGCTTATTACGAGGACTATCCGGACAAGCTTCTCAATATTCCTTACCTCATCACCTTTGCGACGGCGTGTCTCGCCGTCGGCTTGATCGCCGAAAGGCTGGCGAGGCGTGCGCTTCTTTCAAAGTAATATCAAGTCCCAGCGATCATGGTCAATGCGCCGATTGCAGGCCGCGCATGGTCTTCCGGGGCTGGCCGTATGCAATCTTCGCCAAGTCCCCGGGAGATGACGGTGGCGGCCGTCGAGGACGATGCTTCAGGCTTGCAATCGCGCGCGCAATGGACGATTTGAACCTTGGGGGATCGGGCTTCCGATGAGGTTTTTATACCCCCGCGATGATGCGGCTTCAAAGAGCCGCGCCCAATTCAGGCGCGCGAGCAGGCGGAAAGGAGCTAATTCTCGGATGACTAGCCGCTTGATCGCCGCCTTAAATGCAGCGTGGCGGAGTGTTCGGCGCGCCCAATGGATTGGCAGGCCGCTATTGACGAAAGCAGAGCAAATGGCCGGCGCCGTGAAGGCGCGCAGAGTGGCATCGTTCTGGGATGAGAATGTCGGGAGACATTGCGGGCCGTTCGCGCACTGGGAAAGCCCAGCGCCGATCCAGCATGCCCTTAACAAGCTCGTCACTGGCGATATTTCGATCCATCCGCCTGTATGGTTCATGCGGAATTATGGTCCGTTCGCTCACGTAGCCGAGCTCGGCTGTGGCGATGGGATACTGGTTCAAGTTCTCGTTGACGGCGATCCTGGCCTGACCGTGGACGCCTACGACATTTCGACGGCATCGCTAGCCCGCGCGGCGGAGCGAATCAAGACCCATTGCGGCACAACTGAGCGGTGCCGTTTTTTGCGGATCGACCTCAACAAAGAGATCCTGCCGGAGGCTGCCTACGACGCCGTGCTGAGCACTGGCACAATGCACCACGTCGAGAACCTCGACTTCTGCTTCCGAAACATCGGGCGGTCTCTGCGGCCTGGCGGCTATCTGTGGCTGAACGACTATGTCGGACCGAACCACTTCCAGTGGTCCGACACGCAGATGCGGCTAGCCGACGAGCTCCTGGCGCTCGTGCCGAAGGCATGGCGCCGGCGCGATAAGGTTGCCCGCTGCGATGCACGCGCGCTCCGCGCCATGGATCCCTCCGAGGCTGTCGCCCCCCAGCACGTCGACGCGGCACTGGCCGCGCATTTCGAGATCGTCCAGAAATGGCCGCGCGGCGGCACATTGCTCGCGCCGATTTTCGGCAGCGGTTGCCTCGACGCCGCCATCGCCGATAGCCCCAAGGGATTGGCGACCCTCGCCGCCATGTTCGAGGCCGAGCAAGACCTGATCCGCGACGGCGCCCTGTCGTCGGACAGCTACGTTTACATAGCCAAGCCGCGGCCATCCGCCGGCGTCCTCGTGCGCGAGGCCTTCGAACGCCATGCGGGACTTGTGCCCGAGGCCGCAATATTGGGGATCCGGGGCAGCCTCGATCCGTGGCTGCGGTTGAACGAAATCAGCGCATTCGAGTTGGACCGCGCGCGGGACTTAGTGGCGCCGTTCCCGCCGGCGGCGCTGATGCATCGCACCTCCGGTCTCGACAACGACGAGCACTTCGCGGCGCATGGCGGCGCGATTGTAAGGGCGCTTGCGGCGGCGAGCCCCAAGCCGCTGTCCGATTATCGCGACCTGCTCGATTTCGGGGCCGGCGCTGGCCGCCTCGCCCGCATCTTCAAAGGTTTTCAGGGGCGCTATGTCGGCGCCGATATCGACGCCGGCAGTGTCGCTTGGATTGCCGGCAACCTGCCTTGGGTGCAAGCGGTGAAGACGGAGCCTGGCCAGACGCTGCCGTTCGCGGTTGCGGCCTTCGATGCAGTGGCCGCCATTTCCGTCTTCACCCACATGAACGAGCGGTACCAATTTTTCTATCTCGACGAGCTCCGGCGCGTGACGCGTGCTGGTGCGATGTTGTTCCTGACTGTTTCTGGCACACGCGTTTTGGAGCGGGCCGAGACCGACTCGACCATCGCCACGATGCTTGCCTTGCCGAACGGTGGTCTCGCCACGGCGCGCGCGGCGTTCGATGCCGGACCCGGCTTCTGCTTCTTGTGTCAGTACGGCCATCTGACTTCGAGTCGGTACGAATATGGGGTCACATTCATTTCCGAGGCTTACATCGCCCGCAACTGGTCGAGATATTTCGAGCTTCAGGATATCGTGCGCGGCGCGATCCACGATTTCCAAGACATCGTGGTCCTCCGGCGCGGCGACGACACCTCGACGCCTGAGCCGGAACGTTGAGTGGCCCGGTTCACCGATTCGATAGCCCCGCGCTGGCTGAAATGGCGGCTCCGTGGAAAACGAGAGCCTCGCCGGTTAGTGCCTCCTTTGGAGGATTTGTAGCGTTCAAATTTATCCGACCGCTGACTATTTCCAGGTTTTGATGACGCCCTGGGCCGAGTTCGCGATGTTGCACCTTTATCTCATGTGGGGCGGCGATCGGTTGGTCAACCTTGTGGAATTCGCGAGTTTAGTTGGCAAAACGGTTGGGGTGTCGTCGATTGCAACCACGTTCGGCGCAAGTCGGTTCATCCAAATCATCACTGCAATCATTTCAGCCACGATACCCGAAGGCGTCCTCGAGGCTTCCGGCGCTAATGAACACCTACGTCGGCACGTTCTGGATGACAACAGCGGCCTATTTTGTCCTACGTCGGAATGCGCAGCCGCGTTGGCTGGATCTGTTCGGCTTCAGCGGGGCGGCTAACCTTGCTGCGCTGACGAGAGGGACTGCATATGCCTTTTTGCCGTTCGTGTTACTCAGGTGCTGGTGGATCGGAACCCCGGCCGCTCGCCGCCTCCTTGTTATGCGCCTGGTGGTGCGCGGTGAGCTTCGGCCAACTTCACGTCGCACGCCTACTCGCGGCTGGAATCATTCAGATCCTGCGCGACATGCTCGATCCGCCGCACCGCCTCGCTCAGCGAAACCGCCACTTGGTCGGCCCAGCCAGGGGCGGGAGTCGAAGGAGCCTTCAGTCGCGCGATTTCCGCTTCGAGTTCGCGGACGCGGGTGTTCGCCTCCGCCCGTTCGTCGGCGAGGGTAATCGCCGCCATGATGATGAGACGCTGGTCGCCGATCTCGCCGAAACGCTGCCGCAGCGCGGAAATTTTGGCATCGACCAATTGCGCGAGGTCGCCGAGACGGACTTCCTCGCCTTCGTCGCAGGCCACCCGGTAGGTCCGGCCGTCGATCATAACCGCTAACTCCGCCATCATGCCCTCTCAAACAGGAATTGCTGAAGGGCCCGCGGCTCTTTTTAGCCGTCGCGGGCGGTGGCATCGCCGAGAACCGCTCTTACTTCCGCGCTCGCGAGTTCAACCGGCGGTCGCCTTCGTTTGGGCGATCGCCCCCAACCAACACATTCGGCTCGTCGGAACGAAACGCCCCAAGGCCGGCCAAAATAACCGGGAAATCAGCGGAATCGTGGGCAGCTTGTGCTCCAAAAAAGTCGAATTTTGTCCCTTTCATGTTAGCAAGCGGGATGGAGAACGGCCATGACGCAAGCTGCATCCGTGACGGCGGCGCTCCTCGTCATCGGCGACGAGATCCTTTCCGGGCGCACCAAAGACCAGAACATCGGTTATATCGCGGATTACCTTACCAAGATCGGCATCGATCTGCGCGAGGTGCGCGTCGTTCCGGACGCGACGGCCGAGATTGTCGCAGCGGTCAATGCGCTGCGTGCGCGTTATGATTATCTCTTCACGACCGGGGGCATCGGCCCGACGCATGACGACATAACCGCCGGCGCGGTGGCCGCCGCGCTCGACGTCGGAATTTCGGAAGACCCGCGTGCGATAAAACTTCTGCTTGAGCGAATCAAGCCGGGCGATCTGAACGAAGCGCGCCGCCGGATGGCGCGCGTTCCGCATGGCGCCGGCCTTATCGAGAACAAGATATCGGCGGCGCCCGGCTTTTGGATCGCCAATGTCATTGTTATGGCGGGGGTTCCCGCGATCATGCAAGCCATGCTCGACGAGGTCGCGCCGAAGCTCGCGACCGGCGCTCCGATGATCGCGGAGACAATTCCAGCGGGGAGTTCTGTTCGAGGGAGCCTATGCGGCCGCGCTCGGCGATCTCGCCGCCGCCAATCCGGAGCTTTCGATCGGCTCTTACCCCGCTTTCCGCGACGGCGGCTTTCACAATGAGATCGTGGTTCGCGGAAAGGACGCGGCAAAGGTCGCCGCGGCCGCGGCGGCGATCGGCGCCATGGTGGCCCGGCTCGCCAAACAGCGAGCCTGAACCCCGATGCCCGGAGCACCCTTCCAAAGAAACGCCGTTGCCGAAAAGGCCTTTCATGTCTCCTGGGATCAGTTTCATCGCGATGGGCGCGCGCTCGGCAACCCGGTGCGCGGGCTGTTGCGCCCCTTCGGCATAAGGCTTCCTTCGCGCGTTCTTCGCGCGTTCTTCGCGCGTTGGAGCGAAGAAGTTCGCCGCCGCGGCGGATGAGGCAACGCAGGCCGATCCGCTGATGCATGCCGGCATTGTGGCGTTGCTCGAGGCTTTGGCTTCGATCGCCGCGCAAGTGGCCAAGCTCGACGACCAACTCAAGGAGCTGGCGCACCGCAACGAGGTCGCTTGGCGGTCGATGAGCGTGCCTGGGGGTGGGCCGGTCACCGCGCTCGCCTTCATCGCGGCAATTGAGCGCGGCAATTGAGCGCGGCAATTGAGAACGTGGAGAGATTTGGCCGAACGCGCGACATCGGCGCCTATCTTGGCTTGACCGAGCGGCGCTATCAATCGGCCGGCACCGATGTCAAAACCGATGTCAAAACCGATGTCAAAATGGGCATCTCCAAACAGGGCGATGCGATGGCGAGGCACTATCTCTATCACTATCTCTATCACTATCTCTATGAGGCCGCCAATGTGCTGTTGACCACGGTCAAGAAGCGCTTCGCCCTGCGCGGCTGGGGCCTGAGGCTGATGAGGAGGCTCGGGCCGAAGCGGGCGCGCGTGGCGGTGGCGAGGAAGCTCGCGGTTCTCTTGGGGCGTGTGTGGAAGGGTGGCACGCACTTCGATGCGGTTGTCGCGGCATGAGGCGAGAAGAAGCTTGGCGATGAAGAGGAGGTCTTAAGGTTCGAGCGTTTCCGCGCCCCTTCCGCAACGAAGCGGGCGGGGAAGCGGGCGTGGACCAGAAGGGTGAGCGCGCGACACGTTGGTTGCAGATCAAAAGCCTGGTTTAATACATTGCGCCGCCCGATTGGTCAGTGCCAGCGTCGGCCCGGACTGTTGACGCCAGCCTCATGCTGGACGTCGTAAAGAACCATCGATATGGGCCAACTCAAAAGCCGCGGAAACGCAAAAAAACACTTGACGCAGCAGCCTCATGTAAAGAACCAGCCGCCCTAGAACCTGACTCCTGGGGGGATTCCCAAATCGCAAACATGACTCGATGCAGCATGTCGTTGATTTGCGGAGCGGGCAGCATGTCGGCAATTGAGATTACACCCCAGGGTTTGCGTATTTCCCAGTTGCGGGCGGCGGCGGCGCGAACGGCTGACGCCAAGTAGGGGCGGCGCATTCTGGCCATTGCCATGGTGCTGGATGGGCATTCGCGGCGGGTGGCGGCGCAGGCCGGTGGCATGGAGCGTCAGACGCTGCGCGACTGAGTTATTCGCTACAACGCGATGGCTTGGCGGGGCCCGCGGACCGGCCCCGGCCTGGGCGCCGGCCGCGTCTGGCCGAAGCCCAGCGGAGCGAAGTGGCGAAGTGGGTGGAAGACGGCCCTGACCGCAAGACCGATGGCGTGGGTGCTGGCCCTGCGCCGACCTGCGTGACCCCATCGCCGCCAAATTCGATGTTAACCGGCATGAGCGCAGCGTCGGCAAGCAGCTGAAGAAGCTGAATTTCCGCAGTTGTAGGTGCGCCCGGTGCACCCGCAAAGCGACCTTACGACGCAGGCGGCTTTTAAAACATATGGGCCGCCCCGTCTGCAAGTGATTTTATCGAGAACGCCATTATCAGTCTGCTTCATTAGACCTCTTGCATAACCTTCTTTTAACGACTGTTTGATTCGTTGCCGCCAAAGGGAGGCGACGATGAGATTTGATTCGGTCAAAGAGCTGAAAGGTGAAGCATTCCGGCGACTTACCGGTATTCAGAGGAACCCATTTGAAGCGATGGCGGCGGTGCTTTCTGACACCAAATGCAAGCACAAGGCGGCCGGTGGCAAGCCCAACACGCTCCGTGTCGAAAACCAGCTTCTGATGATGCTCGAATATTGGCGCGAATACCGGACCTATTTTCATATCGGGCAAGCCTACGGGATCAGTGAAAGTGCGGCGTACCGCCACATCAAATGGTGCGAAAACACGCTGGCCAAAAGCAAATCCTTTCGGTGACCGGGCCGCAAGGCCGTTGCTGCCAGTGACCGGGCGTTCGATGTCGTCTTGATCGACGCAACCGAAACACCCATCGAACGGCCAAAAAAACAACGGCGCTACTCTTCGGGCAAGAAGAAGCGGCACACGCTAAAAACGCAGCTTGTTGTCGAGAAATCAACGCGCCGCATTCTCTGCATTGCGCACGAAAAAGGACGCCGGCACGACTTCAAGCTGTTCAAGAGGTCAAAGGTTCGTCTGCATCCTGAAACGAAGGCCGTTGTCGACAGCGGCTATCAAGGCCTGCAGAGCGTGCACGCCAACACGGCGATGCCGAAGAAGCGCAGCAAAAAGAATCCGTTAACCGCAACCGACAAGGCCAGAAACCGCGCTACCTCCAGCGAACGCGTGCCTTGCGAGAACGGCATCGCCATGCTCAAACGCTTCAAGATTTTTGCTGACCGCTACAGACATCGCCGCCGCCGGTTCGGCCTGCGCTTCTTCCTCATCGCCGCAATCTACAACATAAAGCTCAAAGTCACATGACGGTTATGCAGGAGGTCTAACGTATCCGGCCTCGGGCTTGTTCCCCGGCCAAGATGGAGATACGCGCGTCCCGGTCCTCATAAAACTCTCGGCATCGAGCGCCATTTTTTAAAACAGGTTTGCAGAACGCCGTTCGACTGTCAGGCCATCTCGCTTCCACCACTCGCAAACATCGTCAGTCCGTCAACACATCATTTGTGCTGTCCGGCAGATAGTTAGGCCGCCAGAGGCGCTCCCTTGGCGGCAAAATGGCGTTCGCCCGCAGCCCGGCCCAGCAGATGCGCGCCAGCTTGTTGGCGAGCGCCACGGCGGCGACATTCGGATGGACGCGGGCAAGTAGCGCCTTGGCTCATCGTCCCAGAACCGTGTCCCGCTCTGCGACATAGGGCAACGCTGCCCGTGCGCCATGGATCAACCGCTTTCGAAGATACGTGTTGCCGCGCTTGCTGATGCCCATGAGGCGCGGTTTGCCGCCGGTTGTCGATTGACGCGGAACGAGGCCGAGCCACGCCGCCAGATCGCGACCGTGCGCGAAAGTCTCGGCTTTGCCAATCGCCGCGATCAACGCCGCCGCGATCATGACGCCGACGCCCGGGATAGTAGTCAATCGCCGGGCGTCTTCGTTTTCTTTCGCAAAGGACGTGAACTCGCGCAAAGGACGTGAACTCGGCCTCGAAAGAAGCAATCCGTCGATCGAGGTCTAGCCATTGCGCCCGCATGTCGGCGCTCCGCATCCGTATCCGCGCGCTCCGACCTCGGCCTTCCTCCTCTTCCATCAGCATGACGAGATATTGTTCGAGTTTGCGCTTGCCCTGGGGTACAACAATCCCGCGCTCCAGAAGGATCGCGCGCAACTGGTTGATCAGAGCTGTCCGTTCGCCCCCCAAACGGTCCCTGGACCGGTGCCGCGTTTGCATGTCGAGTTGCGCCTCGGTCTTTGTCTCGACGAAACGCATGGTCGGCCGCGTTGCCGCCTCCGCTATCCCCGCGGCGTCACGATCGTCGTTCTTCTGCGCCTTGACGTAAGGCCGCACGTATTCCGGCGACATCAGGCGGACGTCGTGCCCTTGCGCCGCGAACAACCGACCGAGATGATCGGCGCCGCAACAAGCTTCCATCGCGACAATGCACGGCGGTAATTTGCCGACGCAATCGATGAGCGTGTCTCTCCTGCTTCGCCGGCGTAGAACGACTGCCCCGACCTCATCGAAGCCGACGCTGCTGCACACATTGTTCCCGAGATCGACGCCAAGCACCGCAATCTTCATGATCCACTCCTCCGTTTGAGCCTCCGGCGAGACTACCTTGCCGGAAGGAGGGGCGGGCCATTCCATAAAACTTCGCCGGGCTGGCCCGCGCCGCGATCCCGCGGGAGTTGCCGGCCGGCCGGTCGAAATCTGGTTTCAGGATGAAGCCCGCGGTGGAAAGCCAAGGCACGCTGACCCGCATCTGGGCCAGGCGCGGCACGCGTCCGCGGATCAACTGGCTCAGCCACTGCGTCTGGGACACTTATGAGGCGAACCTCGACGCCTGTTGCGATGCCTGGAATGCCCTGATGGCCAAATCCGAGGTCATCACCTCAATTGGAACAAGAGATTGGGCACAAGTCAGGATTTAGGGCGGTTGGTATGACATGATAAGGTGGTGCCTTCCCGGCGCGCGAAAACTCCCGCGGCGGGAGGTAGCCGCGAACACATGCCCGGCGCAACCTCCGTGAGCTACGCCGTATTTGAGCCATTTTCAAAAGGTTTACGTGGAGGTCGTCGCAACCAAGCGACGACGGTTATGCGTCCGGCGGCGTGCCCCCTTCGAACAACATGGCTTCCTTCGCCGGAGCGTGAAATTCCGGCGAAGCATTCGAGAAGCCTTCCCATGGCCCTACGCGCGCGGACCCATTCCAGTGTCCTGTCGCTCGGGGTCACGCCTCATGAAACTTGGTGCTGCCGTTCCCAGGATCGAAATAACGCGATGACGATGGGTGCGCAGGTGCGAAGTCGGCGTTTCGGCGTTTACCTTCGGCCAGCCCAGTTGCGCGCCAATCTCGAATTGGGCGTCGATCCCGCCATCGAAGCCGATGGCGCCCGCCAAGCTTCCTTCGATCGACGGCGAATTCTCGCTGCGCTGGTTATCCGGCACTCTTCTAACTGGTCTTTTCGGTGCCGCGCTCATCGGATCGGCGATCTACGCGGCGCTTGGGCATCAAACCTATTTCGCCGAGGCGCCGGCGCCCTCGCTCTCTCAGCGCAAGGAGATCAACCTGGATTTCGGCGTCAATCCGCGCAAGGGCGATCGTCTCGTCAAGGCGGTCGATATCGTCGCCGGAAAGCAGAGCTTCCAGGCGCCAACGACGCTCACGCTCGGCGACAAGGAGGTTGTCAAGGTCCACACATTCACCCATGTCCAGACCACACTGGCACTGGCGAGCATCGGCCTCTCCGAGGATGTTCCTCCGTTTAATCCGTTGAAGGTTCTTGCCGATGCGCGCAATCCGATTGATGCCGTGCAGGAGCCGGTTCAGGACGATTCCGAAATCTCGTGGTCCACCCGCGATCTAAGAAACGAGGCGTTTTCGCCATCAGCCGCGCTATCGATGGAAGAGGTCCAGGCCCAGGTAGCCGAGCAGGTAAAAAACACGCTCGCGGCGGGCGCCAAGCCGCTGCCCTTGCCACCGCAACTTCTTCTGATGCGGACGTCCCGCGCCAATCTTCCGGGCGTTCTTGCCTATGCCAATCCCGCTTCGCCGATCACGACGGCCCCGTTTTCCACGATCGAAGTGCGCATGGTCCCTGAAAACGTGACCAATTTCGGCCGTTCGCCGCAAGTCGTGCAGCCGACGCAAATGGAGGAGCGCCTCGTCGTAGTCCGCCACGGCGAGACGATTGAAGGCGTGCTGCGCGGCGCCGGGCTGCCGAAGGATCAGGTCATCGGCATTGTTGGCGCTTTCGGCGTCGCGCGGGGCGAAGCCGCGGTGGCGGAAGGGGCGCGCCTCAAACTCCTATTCGCCGATCTCGACGGCTCCGGCGCCCACATGACCCTGGCGCGCCTTTCGGTTTATTCCGGCGAAACCTTGGAAACGAACATTGCGATCAATGACCGCGGCGGCTATGTCCGGGTGACCCCGCCGCGTCACGCCAAGCGGCCGAGCCGGGACGATAGCGACGATGCCGATGACGCGGACGGCATGCGGCTTTACGATTTGTTTTACGAAACCGCGCTGAAACAGGAAATTCCGCGTCCAGTCATCGACGATCTCGTCCGGATTTTCGCCAATGACGTGGATTTTCAAGGAGCCGTGACCGCCGGCGATTCCTTCGAGGCGTTCTACGACGAAAGCGAGGAAGGCGAGGGACACCACGAGCTTCTCTATGCGGCGATCACCGCCCGCAACGAGGTTTTCCGCTACTACCGGTTCCAGACACCGGATGACAGTCTTGTCGATTACTACGATCAAGACGGCCGCTCGACGCGCAAATTCCTGGTTCGCATGCCGATTGTCGGCGGCCGGTTTACGTCCGGTTTCGGCATGCGGTTTCACCCGATCCTCGGCTACTACCGCCCGCATACGGGAGTCGATTGGGCGGCGCCGGTCGGCACGCCCATTTTTGCCGCCGGCAACGGCACGATCGTCAAGGCGGAATGGGATTCGGGCTATGGCCGCCGCATTGAGATTCAGCACGCCAACGGCTACATCACGACCTATAATCACATGTCCGGGTTTGCCCGCGGAGCGATCGAAGGCGCCCATGTGCGGCAGGGTCAGGTCATCGGTTATCTCGGTCAGACCGGCCTCGCGACCGGGCCGCATCTCCATTACGAAATCATAGTGAATGGCCATTTCGTCGATCCGATGCGGGTCAAGCTTGCCCGCACACGGGAATTTGACGGCCGCATGCTCGCCAATTTCAAGCGTGAGCGAGACCGCATCGACAGCTTGCTCCTCAAAGCTCCCAACGCACCCAGGGTCGCGGCGCGGCAGCCATGACGCGCGAGCCTCGCGGCCCAAGAATGATGGCAACGCTGCGGAGCGCCTTGTTTGTTCGGCGAGTTCGGGGAAGCGTGTGCGTCGATGCGGTGCCTTAGAACGCGCGCTGGATTCGCAGGCGGCCCGAGTATTGGCTGGTGTCTGGCCTGAAAGCCGGCAGGCCGGTTGCGGTGAGCACCGCATCCGGGGCGAGACCAACCGGCCGCGTCTGATGGAGATACGCATACATGAACTCGGCGCCGATATCGAAGCCCTTGAGCGGGGTCCAGACGAGATTGGTGCCGATCCGTGTTTCCTTGAGGTTCGAGACGCCCACCGCGCCGCCGAAGCCGGCCAGTGCGCCAGCCGGATAATGCACTTCAAGATAGGAGCCATACACCGCCGAGCTCAAGATGGGGAGCCAATAATGGTTGTAGGCGCCGGTAATATCGAAACCCCATTGCTGTTCGCAGGCGCCGCTGCCGGTGAAAACACAGTCGGAATCGATCTGCGGATTCCAGCCGCTGCCGGAATAGCTAATTGAAGTAAACCCGTCACCCATGAACCGATTTTGATTGACCGCCCCATAATTGAAGCCAAGATTATCGCCCGCGATATAGCCGTAAGCGCCTTTTTCATAGGCGGCCTGCAGCCAAAACTTGTCGCCGGGCGAGATATAATCGGCGTTCAACTTAAGACCGCCTTGAACCGCGAAGCCGTAGGAATTGCTGGTCAAGGCCGGGAAGGCAAAGGTAGTCGGGGGCGTGCCAAGAGCAGTGCTCGCGAAAAGGCTGGCGTCTACCTGATGCGCCGCCGCGGTGAGTTGCACCGCTCCCCAAGGCTGGTCGAGGCGGAGATTGCCGACGATTTCCGGCACCCGCGATCCCGCCGGCTGGGCCTGGAAAGAGGTCGACGAAACGCCCCCGATAGTGATCGCCGCCGCCGTCGTGCTCGCGATCGTGCTGCCGATCGCGGTGCGCCGCGACGCCTGATCCTCGGCGGACAGTGTCGCCGAAAAGCCGTCGCCGAAGGTCACCGTGTAGGCAAGCAACGCGACGGTCGCTTGGGACCCGCGCAAGTTACTGAAGTTGTACGCATTGGCGTAGAAATCGAACATCGATTGGGCGTAGCCGGCGGTCAATCCGGCGAATTGGATGAACGCCTTGTTGAGAATTGTCGTCTCGCGCGGCGCGCTGGTTCCGGCCGTCGTATTGAACGTATTGGTGAGCGATCCGAGGCTGCCCGTCGCGGCTTGCTGGCCTGATCCATAGTAAGCGTCCACGCGCACGAACGAGCGCAAAGCGCCCCATGGCGATTGCGTCCTGGCATCGAGTTCGACACGCCCCAAGGCAGCGAAGCTGAAGGCGTCGCGCGAACGAGCATTCGAATACTGGCTTACGGACGGGACGAAACCGGCACCGAGATGCGGCGCGCCATTGGCATAAAAGTTGGTGCCCGAGATGCTGAACGAAGGATCGAAGCCGCGCAGCTCGGTCAGCACCAGCCCGCCGACTTTCAGACAGCTCTCGGTTCCCGGGATAAAGAAGAAGCCGGCGCCATAGGCGTCGCAAATGCGGACATATTCAATCGGAGCCGCCTGGCGCGCCGGAAGATCCGCGGCGCGCGCGCTGGGCACGCCAACTGCCGGTGTCAAGCTCGCGGCCGAAGCCAGAAGAAACGCCATGTTGAAACGCATTCCAAATCCCCCTCGCCAAGGACCCTCGTGGCAAGCTCGATTGTCGCGACGCCTGCGGCGGCCCCAGCATTCTGGCGGCGCCTCTTAACATGAGTAATATGGTAGACTAACTGCAGTCAATAGGGTTGCTGTTGTATTTGCGCCACAGGTCCTGCGATTACCCCAAACGAGAACCAGCTCACCTCATGCGGAATCGGCTGGTAGCGCGAGGCCGAGGAGGAAGAGCAGCAGTGCACCGAGAAGAGATTGCAGGTGATCTGCGCCACCCTCGACAGGCAAGCGACCATCTCGCTGCTCATGATCTCGCGCTTGATAGGCAGGAACGAACAAATATTCGCTAAACTCAAGGCCGCCGAGCTCGGTAATGGCATCCGCGCTCCATGGAAAACGGCAGTCCCCGCGATGGACTCTGTAGTGACCCTTACTATTCTCGCCACGGGCGCAGGCGCGGGAGCCAGCGCGGGATGTTGGTACAAAAGCGATCGTAGTCGTCTTCGAACATGCCGCGAAGCGTCGGCTCCTCGTAAGCGAGGACGAAGATGTGGAACGCGAGCCAGACGATCGCGGCCAGCCACAGCAATCGCGCGTCCGCGAACAACAGCGCCTGTCCGAGGATCGCGGCGAGCACGCCGACATACATGGGATTGCGCACGTGGCGGTAGAAGCCGCCCACGACCAGCTTCTCGGGCGGCGCGATCGGCGCGGGCGTTCCAAGCCCCTGAAGCGCGAAGCGACCGACGGATTCGACCAGGGGAACCAACCCGACGATAAGCAGTGCAATGCCGACGATTCGGACGGGCGCGTAACCCGGTAACGGTGTCCTGATCCGCCAGCCGGTCATCAACCACGGAATCAGGCCTACGACCGTTCCCGGCGCGATCACGAAGAACACGATTGATCCCAGTACCGCCCAGAGTTTCTTCATCGCACGCCTCCGGAGACCAAAAGCGCAACGTGGCGCGCGTGCGCTGCTACATTGAGGGCATCATGACCAGTTCGCACTCCGAAGGCAACCCTGTCGATGCCAGCACCCCCGCGAGCCGCCGTATTTCGACGGCCTAACCCCGAGCAGCGCGAGGCGGTGCCGCGACCGATGGGCCGGTTCAAGAATTTGCGCGAACATACTGTAGCCGGTTCCAAGGATGGGGGTACTAGCGGCCAGTCTCCTCGCGAAGGATTGCAAGCCGAAGCCATTCCCCTTCGGCCTCGGCCAACGCCGCCTCGGCTTTCGTGAATGCTGCCGAAATATCCGCGAAGTTCGCTGGGTTACGTGCGTAAAACCCTGTATCGTCGAGCAGGGACTGGAGCCTTGCCTTGAGTGCGCTTAACTCCTCGATGCGCGCCGGCAGATTATCGAGGACCTGCCTTTCCTTGGACGAGAGGCGCGGCCTCGCACTTTGCGCTTGAACGGCGGCGGTTTTGGGCTTGTCCTTACAAGCCGCGGGCGCGGACAAAGTCGGCGCAGCACTCACCCCCGCGCCGCGTTGCGTCACCATGTCCGAATAGCCACCGGCATATTCGATCCAGCGACCGCCTCCCTCCGCGACGAGCACCGATGTCGTCACCCGATCGAGAAAATCGCGATCGTGGCTAACGATCAAAAGGGTCCCTTTGTAGTCGGCGAGCATTTCCTGCAAGAGATCGAGGGTTTCGAGATCGAGATCGTTGGTCGGCTCGTCGAGAACGAGGAGATTGGATGGCCGGGCTAAGGCCTGCGCGAGCATCAGCCTTCCGCGTTCGCCTCCCGAGAGACGTCCGATAGGCGTGCGCGCCTGTTCCGGTCCAAACAAAAAATCCTTCATATACCCAATGACGTGCTTGCGCTCGCCGTTGATCTCGACGAAATCGCTGCCGCCGGTGAGCGCGTCCCGCAGGACCGTTTCCGGATCGAGGCGCACGCGGCCCTGGTCGAGCGTTGCCAGCGCAAGATGGGTGCCATGCCGGATCGAGCCCCGGTCAGGGGCCAAGGTGCCGGTCAAGAGGTTGACGAGCGTCGTCTTGCCCGCGCCATTGGCGCCGATTAAGCCGAGACGATCGCCGCGCAGGATGCGGATCGAAAAATTCTTGACGATTATGCGCTCGCCAAAAGACTTAGCTAAATCCTTGGCTTCGATAACGAGCTTGCCGGAAATATCCGCCTCGCTTGCTTCGAGCTTCAATGTCGTGAAGGCGCCCCGCTTGCGTCGCGCGGCGCGCATCGCCGCAAGGCCTTCGAGACGTTTCTGGTTGCGCTTGCGCCGCGCGGTGACGCCATAACGCAGCCAGTGCTCCTCGACGGCGAGCTTGCGATCGAGCTTGTGCCGCGCGCGCGCTTCGTCTTCGAGCGCAAGATCGCGCCAGGATTCGAACTCCGAAAATCCACGCGCGAGAAAACGGGTCCGGCCGCGATCGAGCCAGACCGTGTTCCGCGAGAGATTTTGCAGGAATCTGCGATCATGGCTGACAATGACGAGCGCGGACCACGCGGCTTCGAGTTCCGCCTCGAGCCATTCGATCGCGGGCAGATCGAGATGATTGGTCGGCTCGTCGAGAAGCAAAATATTTGGCGTGGGCGCAAGCACGCGGGCGAGCGCGGCGCGCCTAGCCTCGCCGCCCGAAAGCCGCGCCGGATTTTCCTCGCCGCTGAGCCCCAATTCGTTCAAAAGCGTTGTTACGCGATGCGGATCGCCAATTGGACCAAGGCCCGCCTCCACGAAGGCGCGCGCATTGGCGTAGCCGGATAGATCGGGCTCCTGCGGCAGATAACGCAAGTTGACTCCGGGCTGCAGGAAACGCGTCCCGCTGTCTGGCTCGATGAGGCCCGCCGCGATCCTCAAGAGCGTCGATTTGCCCGAACCATTGCGCCCGACGAGGCACAAACGTTCTCTCGCCGAGACCGAAAGCGAGGCGGCCTCGAGGAACGGCGTGCCGCCGAAGGTCAGCGCAATATCCTGCAACAGCAGAAGGGGAGGCGCCATTCGCGTCCTGGGTTTCGGGAAGTTGACGCATGGGTCTTTAGCATTTTCCGCTGCGGCGAAAACATTTTCAAAGCCGGGCTGACGATAGGGATAGGCGGCCTCAAGCCTTGTGCAGCACGGCGGTCACCAGTGCGGCTTCGGCCTCGTCCAGTGCCCGATGGAGGTCTGCCTCCGTCGCGAACCGCCCGCACAGGCGCTTTCCTTCGGCGCGGACCGCGACGCTAGCCGTCCGGAAAGGCCAGGGGTCGAGGACGAGGCCTTCGCCGTCGCGGGGCTGCATACGGAGTTTTGTGGTTCCGGCCCCTACCGTTGGCACATTGGGGATCTTGATTTCTTCTTTCACGCCCCAGCAGACTTCGAGCGACATCCGGTCGAGGGCCGCGATCAACATCCGGTTACGCGCGATGGTTTCCGGCGATGCCTGCTCGGCGAGCTTCGGATCGGCCCGCATGGAGGCCGCCGTCCGCGCCTGAAAGCGATGCTGTTCGTCGAGAAAAGCGCGCACCGCCTCCGCATCCTCCGCACTCGCCTCATCGAAGTTGAAATATTGCGCGTAGATCGTATCGGCGTGAAGCGAGACCAAGAGCGCGGGATAGCGCCCAAATACGCGGGCACGGCGCACACCTTCGCGCCAGAGTGCGATGTGCACCTTCGAGGGCACACGGAAAAACTCCTGCGGGAGGCCGGTCCCGGCATCGAGCGCGGGCCTCATTTCCCAATCCAGCCAGCCGATGTCGTGCTGCCCGGCGGCGAGGCAAACCTCGTCGTAGGGCGTTGGCGCCGCGAAGTGCTCGTTGCCCCACGCGCGCGCCATCTGGCCGGAAAGCCAGGCGTGGCTCGGCTGCGGAATGGCGATCACCTCAAGGCCGTCCTTGCGAAGCAGCATTGTTCTTTCCCGCCGATTGCGCGCACGACGGCGATGCATCACGGCGGCGCAACTGCGATTGGCCGCGAAGAATTCGCAAGGCACCGGGAATAAGTAGGCACGCCGGCAAGTCGTCCTTGGTGGAACCCGCAATCCCGCGCGCTCGACCCGAATTCTTATCCCGGGATGAGCGGGCCAAGAGCGGTTGCCCGCACGGAGGCGATGCAATGAACGAAGGCTTCCTTGGAACGGCGGCTCCACACTACGCCGATGTGGTTGTCCTCCTCGAGTTCGGCATCGGGGTAGCGCTTCTCATCGGTGCAGTGCTCGCGTGCATGAGGCGGTTTCGGCACCACGTCTGGCACCAGTCCGCCATCGTGCTCCTGTAACAAAATGTCTCGCGTGAAACATTTTGGTACGATGGCGCGGAATCCCGGTGGACTTCACCGGCGGTATTGATCGAATACGGATTCGCCGGCGGGCAGCCGAAGATGGTCGCGCGACGCTGTGCCGTCGTCTACGCGGACAGCCACGGGCGAAGCCATCGGCCGGCCATAGCCGGACGAGTTCGGCGAGCGGGAGCCGAATTCGACGCGGACATGACCGTCAATCCTATCGCAACCGGCGGTTTCCCCGACCGGCGCGCCGCTTGCGGCGCATCGCTCAGGCGCGCGCGAAGCGGTCTCGTTGCTGGATTGAAGCTCGTCGGCCCGCGCGGGTTTGCCGAAGCCTAGGCAAACAGCGGCGGCGCAACAGCCGACTGAAACAAAAATATCGCGCAAATTCATGTGGAGCCTAAACGATGCATTGATTTGTCGGGGCGGATTTTGTTGACCCTACAATGAGGCTATATAATGATGGGTTAATCTTTATCCTCGCCAATCTCCCAGGGTCGCCTGGACCAAGGCGAGAGCCGCGACGGCGGCCGTGTCGGCGCGCAAAATGCGCGGACCCAGCGGCAGACGCAACACGCAAGACAAGCCAAGAAGCGCCTCGCGTTCCCGGCCGTCGAAACCGCCTTCGGGGCCGATCAAAACGGCGAGCGCGGGCGGCATTTTGGCATCGGCGCGCGGGCACAACGCCGCCAAGGGATCGCTGGCTGGGGCGTCTTCGTCGCAAAAGACGAGGAGGCGATCTTGTTCCCAAGCGTCTAGCAGCGCGTCGAGCCGGATCGGGGGAGCGATTTCCGGAATCGACAAAATACCGCATTGCTCGGCGGCTTCGATCGCATGGGCGTGCATTCGGTCGCTATTGATCCGGGTGGCCTGGGTCCGGCTGGTTAGCACCGGCCGTAGCAGTCCGGCCCCCATTTCCACCCCCTTTTCAACCATGTAATCCTGTCTTGCCTGTTTGAGCGGCGCGAACAGATAATGCAGATCGGGAAGCGCCTCCTGTGGCCGTATCAACTTGTCGACAGCGAGCGTGACATATTTGCGGTTAGAAGTGGCAACGCTCGTTTCCCATTCGCCGTCGCGGCCATTGAAAACAAGGATTCTCGCACCTTTGGATAGGCGCAACACATTGCGGACATAGTTTACCTGTGTCTGATTGAGAGCGATTTGCGCCGCCTGCGCCAACGGGGGATTGACATAGAGGCGCCGCGCGGCGAAATCATAACGGGACATGCGGCTGCTCGATACGGTCGAAGGCGCGCCGCGAATCGCGGGAACCGGTTACGCTTGCGCGCGCGGCGGTGTTTGCTATGAACACACGGGATTTCGCTGGCCGCGATTTGGCGCGTGTCCTCGTTCGACAAGACGCAGCTACGATAACAAGTGTCCTTGGCAAAAAAATAGGGACAACACATCGAAACGTCACCGAAAGGCTCGCATCATGATGCCACATAGGCGCATTGGCTCCCTGCGTAAAGCCGCGTTTGCCGTCACGGCCTTGATCCCATTCGTGGGCTGCGGCACGGCCTATGCCACCGATTGCAACCAGGATATCGGCGCGCTCACCAAGAAGCGTCAGGACATCCTCGATCAACTCAATAAACTCGCCCAGGGCGGCAAGAAACAGCTCGAACCGGTGGCCGCTTGTCCGAAGCTGCGCGCGCTGGTCGCCGTCGAGCATGAGCTCGTTGCTTATTTAACAAAGAACAAGGATTGGTGCGCGGTTCCCGACGAAGCTTTCCAAAATATTTCGGCGAGCACCAACAAGTCCGGCAAGGTCGCCAATCAAGCCTGCACCGTCGCGGCGAAGATGAAGAAAGCACAAGAGCAGCAAGCCTCCGGCGCGCTCAACGTGCCACAGCCGAAGCTGCCCGCCGGGCCCCTGTGACGCAACGCCCGACCGGGCAAGATATTTCCGGCGCGCGCGATCGATCCCCGCCGACCAGTCTTGCCGGGTCTTCCGCAAACGCCCCCCGCCGGCCTGACGCTCTGCCCAATTCGGTCGCGGGGCAGCTCGTCATCCGGCTCGCGCCAAAATCCTGGCATCCCTTGCTTCAGCTCGCGCGCCTCGATCGCCCGATCGGTTGGTGGCTGCTTCTGTTGCCCTGCTGGTGGTCGAGCGCGCTCGCGAGCATTTATCAAGGCGGACCGTTGCGCGTCCGCGACCTTCTCTTGTTTTTCGCCGGAGCCGTCGTCATGCGGGGCGCCGGCTCGACCTATAATGACATTATCGATCGTGACATCGATGCGAAGGTGGAGCGCACGAAATGGCGTCCGCTCGCCTCGGGACGCATCGGCGCAACGGCCGCGGCCGTCTTTCTTGCCGCGCAATGTCTTGCCGGACTTGCCGTGCTTTTAAGTTTCAACGGCTTTACGATCCTTTTGGGATTTGCCTCGCTTGGCGTCGTTGGCCTCTATCCTTTCATGAAGCGAATCAGCTCCTGGCCGCAAGCGGTTCTGGGCGCGGCTTTCGCATGGGGTGCTCTGGTTGGATGGGCGGCAGCCCTGGGATCGCTCGGGTGCGCGCCGTTATGGCTCTATCTCGGCGCGGCGTTCTGGACCATCGGTTATGACACAATCTATGCGGTCCAGGACATCGAGGACGATGCGCTCGCCGGCATCGGCTCGACCGCGCGAGCTTTCGGCGGCCGCGTTCGTTTGGGGGTGGGATTTCTCTACGCGCTCGCGGTCATGTGCATCGAAGCGGCCTTGCTTGCCGCCGGCGCCGGCTCGCCGGCGCAAGGCGGCCTCTTTCTTTTCGCGTCGCATCTTGCCTGGCAGGCGATGCGGGTTGACCCCGGCAATGGCGCCCTTGCGTCGCGCCTGTTTCGTTCGAACCGCGACGCGGGACTTATGCTGTTCGCCGGACTCTGCGGCGGAAATTTTTCTCTTTCCGAAATGACTCGACCTCCGAACAACAAAGACGTCGCGCGGAACCTTCTGGTGACTTCCGAATTCAACCTGGCGTAGGGCCGGTGCGAAGGCCCATAAGTTCCGGGGACGCGTATGCTGCGATTGGCACTCCTCTTTCTCGTGATATCCATTGTCGCCGGTATCCTTGGGTTCACCGGCATATCGGCGGCCGTCGGCGGGATCGCGCGTATACTGTTCATTATTTTCATCATTGTGTTTATCGTTTTCCTTGTGCTTGGCCTGTTGGGCGGCGAGACGATTTTCTAGCAGGTGCCGAATTTAATCCCTTGGAACCATGGGCTGGGGCGGCGTTGATTTGTGAAAACAGAGGGCGGGTGTTCCGCGCTCATTCGGCCGCGCAAGCTTCCGATCCAGCTGTCCAAATCGCGCGCGGCCCGCAAGGCGATCGCGGCTTTGCGGCTCAGAGCTGTTTCCTTGCCAGGCAAGGTCTTGCCGCCGGGCGCGTTCCCGGCAATCGGCGGGAAAAGTCCAAAATTAATGTTCATCGGTTGAAACGATGGCGGGCCGGCGTCGATGATCTCGATATGATCGCCGGTAATATGGCTGATGAGAGCGCCGAGCGCGGTCGTCGGCGGGAGCGGCGGGAACGCCTCGCCCTTTCGCTCCGCCGCCGCCATGCGGCCTGCGGCGAGCCCGATCGCGGCACTTTCGACATAGCCCTCGCAGCCGGTGATCTGGCCCGCGAACCGCAGCCTCGGATCGGCCTTGAGCCGCAAGGCGCCATCGAGCAATTTGGGCGAGTTCAGAAAGGTGTTGCGGTGCATCCCGCCGAGACGGGCGAAGGACGCATTTTCCAGGCCGGGAATCGTGCGGAAAATTTCAACCTGCGCGCGATGTTTCAGCTTTGTCTGGAACCCGACCATATTGTAGAGCGTGCGGAGCGCATTGTCCTGGCGCAGTTGCACGACGGCATAGGGCTTTGCACTGCCGGGATGCGGATTGGTCAGGCCAAATGGCTTCATTGGTCCGTGCCGCAACGTCTCGTGGCCGCGCTCCGCCATGATTTCGATTGGCAGGCAACCATTGAAATAGGGCGTGTCTTCCTCCGCGAGCGTGTGGGGCTCGGCACGATCGGCGTCGACAAGAGCGTCCACGAAGGCAAAATATTGATCTTGTGTCAGCGGGCAATTGATGTAATCGGCGCCGGTTCCGGCCGGTCCCGCCTTGTCGTAGCGCGACTGAAACCACGCCTTCTCCATGTCGATCGACTCCCAATGCACGACCGGGGCGATCGCATCGAAAAAGGCAAGATCGCGCTCGCCGGTCAGCGCGCCGATCGCAGCGGCAAGGGAGGGCGATGTCAATGGTCCGCTCGCGATGATCACATTGTCCCAGGCTTTTGGCGGCAGACCGTCGATTTCCTCGCGAACCAGTTTAATGAGGGCGTGGCCGCAAACCATCTCGGTGACGCATCCCGAGAATTGGCCGCGGTCGACCGCGAGCGCACCTCCGGCTGGCAACTTATGCGCATCGGCGGCGGCCAGGATAAGGGAATCGAGGCACCGCATTTCGCGATGCAAAATGCCAATCGCGCTCGTTTGCGGATCGTCGGCGCGAAACGAATTCGAACAGACGAGCTCGGCGAGGTCTCCTGTCTGATGCGCTGGCGTCTTGCGCGACGGCCGCATCTCGTACAGCACGACGGGGACGTTGTGCCGCGCGATTTGCCACGCCGCCTCGCTGCCGGCCAAACCGCCGCCGATCACATGGATGGGAACCAAGGGGCAGGGCTCTGACATGGCGTCGAAGCTTAGAGCACTTTCGCCTCAGGGGAAAGTTTTCGTCAGTGCCCTTCCGCCGCGCATCAATGGATCCAAAGATCGTTTTGCGCGGCGGGGTACGGCGGGTACAGAGGGCCACGCCATTTGGCGGGGCGTCGGGCGATGTTGCATTGTAGGCCGCGACATGCCCCTCTTGGCAGCCACGGGCGCAGCCCTTCGCCGCGGATATGAACAGGGCGGCCGTTTAGGAATCTAACTGCACTTAAGCGCCCGTCCTGAACCATGGCTCCACTTTCAGGTCCGCGTGGAAGGCCGCATCACGCTCATCATTGTTCCGCTCAAGGTGCTCCCGGTCAGTATTAGGGTGGCGCCAAGGGCGAGCAACGCGACAAGGATCAGGATCACGTCATCTACCCCGGTCCCGGCGATTGCAAGTATGCCGAGCACGACCGCGGCCAACCCGGCGAGCGCCTGAATGCCCGCGGAACCCGAGGCCAATTCGCTTGCCAGGATTTCGCGTCCGGCGAGCATGGATTTGGATTCGGTTGTTGTCGAGGTCGCCTGCTTAATCACATACAGATGCCACACCGCATTGCTGCTCAGCGCCAAGGCGGCGCCAAATGCGATAATGGCAACTGGTACGAGTTCCACGGCATGAATTCCTAGCAAGGCTAGAATGCCAAGGACAATACCGGCGGCGCCAACCATGAAAACGATCGACAGGCTACTGCCGCCGAATTGATGGATGGAAGAAGGAATTGCGCCGGGTGGAAAAACAGTACTGGCATATTCGGACAACATCGTCCCGACTTGGATCAGCAAGGCCACGCCGAAGATGACGGTCGCGACTGCGACCATCATGGTCGGACGAACTCCCGCCAACCCCAGCACCGCCAGCACAATGGTGGCAATGCCACCGATTGCATCCGCGAATCCGCCATAGGCGGCATTTTCGCGGGATAGGCTACGTCTGAAGGTCATAGACATGAAGTTTCTCCTAGGGTGTGAGAGAGCGCGCGCCATCACCACGGAAATGCTGCAGCATCCGCTGGCAGGCCACGAGATAGGGGCGCGGCCCTCAAGCATAGATGTGACCTTTCACAAGCTGAAATCGTTCGTTCAGCAGACGGTTCCAGGTGAAATGCTCGCGTCAAAGCCGCAAATTACTGTGATGTCTAATGGAATTTTCTATTGGAGGATTTGTCGCTCCATAAACCGCGGCCCGCGCAGCTCGCATTTTGATCCGCACAAGCGGAAACCGGGCTCGGGGCGGAGAGGTGTGAATCTTGCGAGGCGCTCCCGGCCCCCGAACAAAAGAAAGCGGCCCGCCGGGGAGGATCGGCGGGCGCTTCTGGCCAGCGAGGGGGCTTGAGAGCGGCCAGAGCCTCGCCGACGCAACCATGGTGTGGCAATTACTTAATTTTTACCTGTGTGGCTCGCTAAGCTTGTCCGGGGCTTGCACCGCCGCGACGGGCCAGCCATGCCGCCGCGTGAACCCGATGTCGCGCTTGGCCAGCTCAGCCGCGCGCCAATGAGGTTCACTCCGCCGCCTGGGTGCCCTTCGCCAACGG
>CAVQHH010000022.1:0-104076 GCA_963712225.1 uncultured Alphaproteobacteria bacterium | reverse complement strand
CGATCCGCTTGGGAGAGCCGTTTTCGTCCAACTCATCGGCATATTCGACGATCGCTATTCCGTCGGCGAGTTCGAGCGCGGTCTCGAAGCTTTCCGATAATCGCGCCTCGACCCCCGGGCGCACCGCGATCCGGTCGACGACGACTTCGAGGTCGTGCTTGAGCTTTTTGTCGAGCTGCGGCGCGTCGGCGATTTCATAAAATTGCCCGTCGATCTTCAGACGTTGAAAGCCGCGCTTCATGAATTCGGCGATTTCCTTGCGATACTCGCCCTTGCGGCCCCGAATGACCGGCGCGATCAGATAGAGCCGCGTGCGCTCGGGCAGTGCGATCACGCGATCGACCATCTGGCTGACCGTCTGGCTCTCGATCGGAAGCCCCGTCGCCGGCGAATAGGCAATCCCGATGCGGGCGAAGAGCAGCCGCATGTAGTCGTAAATCTCGGTGACGGTGCCGACCGTCGAGCGCGGGTTTTTCGAAGTCGTCTTTTGCTCGATCGAGATCGCCGGCGACAGGCCGTCGATCTGATCGACATCGGGCTTTTGCATCATTTCCAGGAATTGGCGGGCGTAGGCCGAAAGCGATTCGACATAGCGGCGCTGGCCTTCGGCATAGATCGTGTCGAACGCGAGCGAGGATTTTCCCGAGCCGGAAAGGCCGGTGAACACGACGAGTTTGTCGCGCGGAAGGGTCAGATCGATGTTTTTAAGGTTGTGCTCGCGCGCGCCGCGGATTTTTATCACGCGGCCTTCGAGGGCTTTTTCCGCCGGTCCATCCGGGGGCAAATCCTTGCGCGATTTTCCACGCCCTGGCGCGGACGCCGCCAAAAGCTCAGGCGCGGCCCCCGGCGAGCCGGAACGCCTCACCAGGCCGGAGCCAGCGGACGGCTTTGGTGTCTTCATCGATCCTGTCTGATTGCGGCAACCCAAAGCGCTGGGAGACCCGTTCGCCGGACGCAAAAACCTTGCCCCAATGTAGCGGGCTTGGCGCGGTTTGCCATTTATTTATGGCGAAATCCCCGCGCCGCGCCCGGGTTTTCCCCGTTCGCGCGTCCGGTTGGCCTGAGCGAGATTTGATGCTTAATACCGGTTTGATATTGCTCCTTGTTTGTCGCAATTGCCACGGACGCAAAGGTGCGGCTAAAGTTTCGCGCCCGGCATGGGGAGAATTTCATAGCGGAAGCCCCGCTTAGACTGGATCGCCGGATCGCCCGCTTCGAGCGCGTGGACGGCCGCTTCATCGGCCACCCGGACAACTCCCAGACCCCACGCGCCGCTCGGGTCGGCGACCGGACCGAAGACAATTGCCGTCCCTTCGCGCACATGTTTGTCCCAATAGGCCACGTGTTCCTGCATGACGGCGGCTTCCCCGGCGGTCATGACCTGCGCGAAGCTTGGCCGGGGAGGGAGCAAGCGGCAGAGGAAGAAACGGGAGGCTGCTCCGTCCGGCACGGGGAGAATATAGCGTTCGAGCCACCCAAGTACCCGCAGCCATCCATTTTCACGCTTTCGGCATGCTTCGGGTTGTCCCGCGAAACCCTCGTGCCGGACAATGAGGCGAGTGCCGCGGGCAGTCGCTTCCAGCCGGTAGGTGACCGTGGTGACCGGCCCTTCGTGCCAATCCGCTTTACACGACTGCACCAATTTGCGCGGAAAATCGACCTCTAGAAACTCACCGTCCATGGCAAAAGGCTGGCCATCGGCGCGGCGCCCTTCGGCGTGCCAGCAACCGCCGACACGGACGTCCGCAGTAAAGCCAGTCGTGCGGTAGGCGTCGTCCGAGCCCCCCAATGGACAATCTCGTCCGGCGTGGTCAGCGCGTGGAAGACACGTTCAGGCGACGCCGCGATCTCGACCGTGGCGAGGATCATACCGGAGCCGGCATCGGCGATGGCGCGCGCGGAATTCTTTATACTCATGGGTTTTCCTCCAAATGACGCTTGAGACTGTCGAGTTTTCGCTGCCAGGACGCGCGGTATCCCTCGATCCAGCCCGCCACGTCTTGCAGCCGCGCCGGTTGAAGCCGGTAGACACGTTCCCGGCCGATGCGTTGTTCGGTGACGACATGCGTTTCGCGCAGGACGCGGAGATGCTTCGAAATCGCCGGGCGGCTCTGGGCAAAATCCCGGGAAAGCGCGTTCACGGGCGCCGGGCCCTCGCGCAGCCGGTCAAGGATCGCGCGCCGGGTGGGATCGGCGATTGCACGAAAGACGTCGGCTTTGGCTTGGGCGCGGCTCATAATGCGTAACCGAATGGTTACGCATTCATAACGACATTTGCGGCGTTCGTCAACTCGCACCCATGCGGCCGTTGTGGCGTCGGAAGGAAACGAACAACTGCATGAGACAATTCGAAAGGGGAAAAGTGCGGCGGGCCGCCTGTTGAAGCCGCGGATTTTACTGATGGCCGGTGTATCGGAAGCCGGTGAACAAGGAGCGACAACGCGATCATCGAAGCTCCGCAGGAAGAAAACCGCAATCTTCATCACACCAGGGCCGTTGGCCGTTCACCACGGAAGACGCCCACGTCAAACTCGCCCACCTGTACCCTTCATTTATGAATGATAGGCCGCGTTGACAAAAATACCGCTTGATGACAAATTCTGTGCCATAGCGGACAGAAGGAAATGGTGTGCCACGCCAGGAATCCAGGGAAAATGGCCATGGCGTGCAGATCCGGGCGCTATTGCCTGGATGATTGTGCGTGCGCTCATGCGCGCTTGCGAGTACCTTTTCGTAGGCTCGGTTCGCAACGCAATGGCGACGCTCGCAGGCATGATGGCATTTTTTCGCGGCGAAACCGGCCGGCCGCACTTCGTCAGTTAGCGGGTCGAGCCTTGGCTGAATATAGCCCTCTGCGCAGACCGCTAGTGGACGAATACATTTCGTAGGGTCCAGCGGCGCTTTGTGGCATGGGGCGCCCGATACTGATATCTGCTGTCTACGAGAACTTCCCCCGCGCGCGCTCCGTCGCCCACCATATCGTTTTGCTGCCTAGGATAATGAAGGCGCCGAGAACCAGCCATCCGAATAGGCCGGCCCGAACGACACCCAGCCCGAGCGAGAGCACCGGAATAATCATAGAGAGATAATACGGCCCGGTGAACCGGCAGTGCGTCCGTCCGCAGCGCCGCGCATTGAGGATGCATGCCACGCCCATCCAGGCGAGGGCGACGATCCAGATGACCGTTCGAGCCGGCACCACAACCAGAGGCCCGGCAACCAACGCGGCGTGAGGAAGCCACCACGCCAATAGCTTCGTGCGCGTGCTGCCAACCCAATCCGCCGAAGCATTCGTAGTGGTACTCATTAACGCGCTAACCTAGTGGCTCGATTTATTCAGATTGACGGGTATAAATGCTTGAGTTTGATACGTGCGTCGGCTGTGGTGAACTGCCAATCGGCTTTCGCGTGGTTGGCATTTCGATCGTCCTCCCAAACGGCGATTTCGTTTATGAGGGTTTGTTTGTCCGGGATGCGGCGATCGAGGCACTGGGACGAAAGGACGCCGAGTTCGGACTCGGCCATATCGAGCCAACTGCCGTGCTTTGGCGTGTAATGCCATTCGAACCGTTCGGCCAGCCGCCTTGCTTCGGCGGCGGGAAAAGCTTCATAAAGCGAAGCCTTGGTATGGGTATTGAGATTGTCTTGCACCAGAACGATTTTCTTGGCGTTCAAGAAGTGGATATTGGCTAAATCCTTCAAGGCATGAGCATAATCCACGGCGGTGTGACGATCCGTGACTTTGACATGCCGCCAGCCTTCGAGCGGCGCGAACATCATGAAGAGATTGGCCGTGCCGTTGCGCTCGTATTCGTAATCGAACCTGGCTGGCCGCCCCTCTTTCATTCGGATCGGAGCGCGGGTTTCGGCAATCAATTGCTTCGAGGTCTCATCCAAGCAAACCAGAGGAATACCGGGATCGCGCGGTCGCGTGTACACGGCCAGCACGTCTTCCATGGCCGCCACGAACGCGCTGTTGGCCTTGAGACAGCTCCGCCCGATCGTGCTGTCGCTGGCGCGATCGACAATGTTCAGTTCGACGACCTTGTTCTCCAACAACCGCAATGTCCAGCGCGCGCGGCCCTTGGGGGGCTCGGAACAAGCCAGAGCGATCAGTTTGGCTTCCTTCTCGCCGTCGAAAATCCGGGGAACGCTAGGCGTGGCGCGTGGTTTGCGGCTTAGCACGGCCTCGAAGCCCTCTTCCACCAATTGCTTGCGCACCCGGTAAACCATGGATGCGCTGGTTGCCAGAGCCTCGATGATCTGGTTGTCGCTCCATCCTTCGCCGGCTTCCGAGACGTCCGCCTTCAGCAAGATCCGCGCCTTCCGCAGGCGCTGCGCCGGGTTGCTCCCTTTCCGGATCATCGTTTCAAGCAGCGAACGTTCGCCGCAGCTCAACCGCACAACATATTTCTTTACGATAATTTCCTTCGCAGCCATGATCGCCTCCGTCGTTCGGGTCGCGACGAAAGCGAATCATCAAATCCTCTCAAATTAGTTGAAGCGGGCCACTAGATGTCTATTTACGAGCCGGGGCAACGCAGAAAAACTGCTGTCTATTTCCTAAGATATTTTGAGCGCTGCTGCGCTCAGACCAGCACGATAAGGGCGAGCAGCCAAAGCAGGCCCATGCCCCACATCATCCCCCCGCCCATCATGTCGTGCATCATAATCGATTCCTTGAGAGAGCCGTAGCTGTCAGGCCCTGGCGGATTGCGAGAGCGAATAGATTGTGCCGGCAACCCGTGCCGCCGTTCCCGTTCCGATAACGATTAGATCAAACTGGTTTGCCATGTCTGATCAACCAACAACGGGCCGCCCGCAACAATTCCCTGCGGACCCACTTTCCCGTGCTTCCTGCATCGGCGGGCACGGTACTGAGCCGTAAGAGCAGAACACACAGCAATCGCCATCGTTCGGCCGCAGGACCACACCACAGCCCTTGCAGTCGTAGAAGAACTGGCAAGCGTCGGTGGGCATGGTTTCGGTTTCTTGGTGTCCGCAGTGCGGGCAAGTGAGGGTCGAGCGCAATTCCATCAAATTTCCTTGTAATGCCGGATCAGCGCCCGGCTTCGCGCAGCAACTGCTCATGACTTGATTTCCTGATCGTTCGGTGTGGACGTACGACAATCTGTCATGGTGCGCCGACGATTGACCCAGAAGGCAACGAGACCCAGGCACACCAGCAGCGCCGGGATCACGGCATAAGCAGCTTTGGCGAGCCACGCCGTGAGACCGAATGCTCCCAGCACCACGGCCAGAAATGGGGACGCGCAGCAGATCGCGGCCAACACGGCCCCGACAGCGCCGGAAGTAATGAGCGCGCGGTTTTTCATGGCCATAGCATCCCTTCCGAATAAGGGAACGAGGGATAGCCTGCTTCGGTCGTTGCCTTAATGAGCGTATTCACGTCCGCCTTCGTGTCATCGAAGGTGACGACCGCCGTCTTGGTCTTGTCCGAGACTGCGACATTGGTGACGCCCGGAACAGCCGCGAGGCTTTCCTTCACGACATGCGGACAGGCAGCGCAATACCAATTCCGCACCGCGAGCGTCACTGTCGTTTCGCCCGCGAAGGCGGGCGCGGCGAGCCCGCCCAGCGCGAGAGTCATAGCGACGAGCATTTTGGTCATGGGCCGGTTCCTTTTCCCTAGTTCTCTTTCCTCCGCCGGCTTCTATTTGAACGATAGCGCTCTGCAATTGTCAGTCACTGACCACCTCGTCTCAGCTGGATTTGTTTTGATTAAGTCAATAGTTTTAGACCCCAACTCCTTCGGACCGCCGAACAACGACTTTACCATCACGACAATGAAGAATAAGCCTCCGCCCGGCCCATTATTTTCGTGTTCATCAGTAGACCAAGTATCATACGCGAGGTCGAAAGAGTACTGATTGGCTTCCGGCCCGGCACTTGGGTTGTTTATGCCAAGCGGAACGACAGCAATGCCATTGATCTCACGCTTTGTGCCCGCCGGGATAGTGGTTTCCACAGCACTCGAAGCGCCCATGTTCTGCGCGAATCTGTGGTCTGGATACAAAAAGCGACGATTTTGTCCCACACAGCCTTCTTGGCCTTTTGTTCAGGAGAGGATTGGTCCACATAAAGATGCGTTGGGTCGAAGTCGAAACTTCCGCTGGGTTTTGTATTGTCCACGGCTTCGATTTTGAAGATAGCAAAGGCCTCGTCAGAACGCGTTGTCACCGGGCCGGCTGCCGTGTCGTACCCTTTGCAGATGCCGACCTGATGGTAGGCAATAGAAATAGTGGCGGAACGAGCGGCATCAGGCAGGGCAATCGATCCTGAGATCAACAGCGAGATGGACAAAATACATTTAGTCGACGGTCTCATCGTACTACTTCACTCTTGATGGCGCTTCAGCTCTTGGGCGCGGACGGATAGCCCGCGTTCGTCGTCGCCTTCACGAGCGCAGCCACCGCCGCCTTGGTATCGTCGAAGGTCACCACGGCCGTCTTGTCCTCGGCCGACACCACGACGTTGGTTACCCCCGGCACCGCCTGGAGGCTCGCCTTTACCGTGCGGGGGCAGGCGGCGCAGGTCATATGCTGAACCGCGAGCGTGACCGTCTTCTCGGCGGCGAAAGCGGAAGACGAAGCGATGAGGCCAAATCCGAACGCGGCGGCGAAACGCAATTTGATCATGGGGATTCCTCTCAGGAGTTCAGCAGGAGCGGGGCAAACAGGTCGAAGGCAATCGCGCCGGCGACGAGGATCGTCGCCAGGACGAGGCCAGCCTTGACGATATGGTTTGGCAGCGGCCGGGCACAGGCGCCTTCCGCGCAGGCAATTTTGTTGCGGCGGTAAACCAGCCAATAGCCGTAGCCGAGGCAGGCAAGGGTCGCCGCGATGAAATAGCGCTGATAGGGGGCAAGCGCCGTGAGATTCCCGATCCACGCGCCGCTGATGCCGAGGCTGAACAGCACCAGGGGCGCGATACAGCACGATGAAGCGGCGATTGCCCCGAGAATGCCGCCAATCGCGGTGAGCCGCATCGCCGTCGCGCTCGGGTCCGTTGCCTGACGCGACGGAGCCATCCCTATCGCCGGGTTGTCGTGTTGAACGTTCATAATCGCTTCCTCGATTTCTGCGAGAGTGATAAGGTCTGTAGTTACTACGGGGTCAAGCAGGCAAGGATCACAAACATGCGACCGCTGACCATCGGAACGCTCGCGAAGGCTTCGGGGGTCCATCTGGAGACGGTGCGATATTATGAACGCATCGGCCTGATGCCGAAACCTTCCCGAACCGCAAGCAATTACCGGAACTATGGGCCGGAGCATGTCGAACGGCTGTCCTTTATCCGCCGCGCGCGCGAGATCGGCTTTTCCATCGGCGAGATCAAGGAACTGCTCGTTCTCGCCGAACCGGGCCGGGCATCTTGCGCCCAAGTGCAAACCCTGACGACGATCCATCTGGGCGAGGTCCGCGCCAAGATCATAGATCTCCGCAGGCTGGAAGCGATTCTCGCCGGCGCCCTGGAGCGCTGTTTTGCCGGACCCGCACCCGCCTGTCCGGTGCTCGATATGCTCGCGTCGCCGCGGCCATCCTGAAGGAGGTGCCGGCGATGTTGCCAATCAATGTTAATGTCTCATCTTCGGGCGGAATCCAGCCGAACGTTAAACGTCGTTTTTCCGGGAAAGTTATGGAGGCAACGCGCCGGCCAAAGGCGGGACATGGATCGCCCGCCTTCGAGGTGACGATGGCAGCCAGCATTACGATGCGCTTGGAGCGGCCGACGATGCGCTCGATGCCGACGTGTTTCACCTTCGCTCAGGCGCAAGAGCGGGCGCGAACCTTCTTCGGCCAGAAGGCGCGCGAGTTGGCCGGCCACAGCGAGCCGCAAGCTGGGCCCTATACGGTCGAAGCCGCGATCGGGGACTATCTTGCAGCGTGCGAGCGCCGGGGCTCCAAGGGCGTGCGAGCCGACCGGTACGCCGCCGCGGCCCGGATAATTCCTGACCTTGGCAAGATCGAGCTTTCCAGGCTAACAGCCAAGCGAATCAGGGGACTGGCACGAAGGTGTCGCATCGTCGGCAAGGCGTGTCCGGACCGGCCGCTTTGCGTCCACGCAGGCGACGAGCGGCTTTAATGCTGGCGATCCAGAAGCCATCCGGGCGCGCCGATCGACGGCAAACCGTTTACTCACTGTTTTGAAGGCGGCGCTCAACCGCGCCTTCCGCGATGGCCGCGTTGCGTCTGACGAGGCATGGCGCAAGGTTAAGCCCTTTCGCGAGGCCGATGCAGCGGTGATCCATTATTTGAGCGATGCCGAAGGCAAGCACCTCGTCAACGCCACGCAGGGTCGGTTTCGTGATCTGGTTTGCGGCGCGCTGGTGACCGGTTGCCGCTACGGCGAGCTGATCCGGATGCGCGTTACAGACTTAAACGCATCCCGCCGGGAGGTCATCGTCCGGCTCTCGAAAGCCGGGAAGCCGCGGCACGCAAGGCGCTTTTCAACCAGTTGAGCGCCGGGCTTGCGTGGCGGGTCCTGATTTTCAGGCGGGATAATGGGGGGCCTTGGCAGCCGAGCCATCAGCAGAGGCCGCTTGCCGAAGCTTCGGAGATTGCGAAGTTTGGACCCGGAGCGGAAGTTCGATAGGCGCGATCCGCACTCCAGAGCGGACATTCGCTCGAGCGGACGTGCTCTTCCATAAAGCCAGTCCTCTATCGCCGCTTTCCCAACAACGCCGGTTCCGTCGGCATCAAGCCGTCCGCCATGTTGCCGGGCGTAATGATGAGCAGCCATGGGCGACACTGCTTTGCGCCTATCGCGTGAATTTTGCTGTTGCGGCCGCCCTTCGTGAAACCGATCGCCTGAAAATCAGCCCCTTTGCCGCCATTGGGGCAAGCACTACCGCCAGCTTTTCTCCCCAAAACGGATGCGCTGCGCCAACACCGTCCTCCTCGACTATGAGAAAGGTACGATGAGGAGCAAGCTCGATTCCGGCAAGTTCGGCGACGCGCGCGGCGGCCTTGGCGACCACCTCGATCGACGGAATGCGCTCGCCCTTTGGCCCATCACAGCGGCGTCGTCGAGGTCGGCGGTCTCGTCGACGATATGCGCAGCATTGCCGACTCCGACGCCATAGGCCGGCGCCCCGGAGCTGTACGCCGCTTTCACCATGCCGGCGCAGCCCGTCGCAACAACCAAGTCGCAGATGCGCATCAGCACTTCGGTCTTTGCGATCGGCGGACTTTCGATGACCTGGATGAGGTCGGCTGGCGCGTCGACTTGCAGACATCCCTTGCGCATGACCTCGACGACCGCCGCGGATGTCCCCCTGGTCCTCGGATGGGGCGCGAGGATGAACGGGGGCGGGGCATCACGGCGGCGCTCGCCAAGCCTTGGCGGACCTGTAGCGGAGACGAGGGGAATTGAACCGGCGCCGGACCCAAGGCCGTCACGTTGGGTCTCTTCTGCCGCGGTGCGTGGGATTACCATGGGAAACGCGTATCAAAAATCCTGAACATTTGAGGTTTAAAAAACTAGGGTCAAATTTGGAAAAATGTATGAGCGATGATTGAATGCGCCCCTCTATGAAAAACGATTTCCCCCTTGGCCCTGCCGAGGATAAGAAAGGATTTTTGAGACCCGTCACGATCGCGGCCCGAGCAATTACGCTGGCGAGACAACGGCAATCGGTTACGCCGATTGAGCGCGCGGGTGCAGCACGCAGTCGAAAGATAACCCGCCGACTGCGCGAGCGCAGCGCCGGAAAAACCCCGCAGTTGCTTCCCATGCCCTTCCCAATAGGGACTTCTGGGAAACAGCACCTTGCACAGAACGAGCTAAATGATTTGCCCTTCCTGAGAGATGGGTGACAGTTCATTCCGGAGACATGGGTTACACACCGGGCCTTTTGCGAGGAGAGCAAAAGTGCCCTGGAAGGAGTGTAACCAGATGGATGAACGGCTCAAGTTCATCGCCCGGCTGCTGGATGGGGAGAAGATGGCGGTGCTGTGCCGTCAGTTCGGCATCTCGCGCAAGACCGGCTACAAGATCCTCACGCGCTACAACGAAATCGGTCTGGAAGGGCTTACCGACCGCTCGCGCCGGCCCTACCGCCACGCGAACCAGCTGCCCTTCCAGATCGAGACGCAGATCGTGCGCTTGAAGCAGGACAGGCCGAGCTGGGGGGCGCCGAAGATCAGGGAAAAGCTGGCCCGGCTCTATCCGGATGTGCACACGCCGGCGATCAGCACGGTGCATGCGGTTCTCGATCGCCACGGCCTGGTCAAGCGCAGAATGGGGCGGCGTAATAGGGCGAAGGGAACGGCGCTTTCCCTTCCCGGCCAGCCCAATGATCTGTGGTGCGCCGACTACAAGGGCGAGTTCATGCTCGCCGACCGACGCTATTGCTATCCGCTGACGATCACCGACTTCGCCAGCCGCTATCTCTTCGCCTGCGAGGCGCTCTCCACCACCAAGGAAGCCTATGCCTTCCCGGTGTTCAAGGCCGTCTTCAAGGAGTTCGGTCTCCCCAAGGCCATCCGCACGGACAACGGCGTTCCCTTCGCAAGCCCCAATGCGCTCTTCGGGCTGAGCAAGGTGTCGGTGTGGTGGCTCAGGCTCGGCATCGAGATCGAACGCATCAAGCCCGGCAACCCGCAGCAGAATGGCCGCCATGAACGCATGCATCTGACCTTGAAGCTGGAGACCACCAAGCCGGCCGGCAACAACTTCCTGCAGCAGCAGGCGAAATTCGACGACTTCATCGACTGCGACAACAATGAGAGGCCGCACCAGGCGTTGAACATGCGCTACCCGGCAGAGCGATACGTGCCTTCAACGCGCCCCTACAAAGGCTTGCCGGACCTCGATTACCCGTTCCACGACAAGACCGTCACCGTGACCACATGCGGGCGCATCTGCTTCAATCGGCAGAAGATCAATCTCAGCGTCGTCTTCGCCGGTCAAAGCGTCGGCATCAAACAGGTGAGCGAGCACATTTGGCTCGTCAGCTTCATGGACTATGATCTCGGCTACTTCGACCACGAGACATGCAGACTCGAACCGCTCGATAACCCCTTCGGACCAAAAGTGTTACCGATGTCTCCGGAATAAACCGTAACCTATGTGTCCGGAATGGACCATTGATAAGATGGCGCGCCCGGAGAGATTCGAACTCCCGACCCCTAGATTCGTAGTCTAGTGCTCTATCCAGCTGAGCTACGGGCGCCTCCGGCGGGGCCAATGTCACCGCCCCCGGCCTCACGAAATGACGCGCGAAACCGGTCCGAGACTTAGCCGCTCGCCATCCCCCTGGCAAGGCCCGGGCTGGGAGGTGCGATCCTTTTCATTGGGTGCCAAGGGCGGCCTGGGGCAGAGTAATATGAAATTTCGCGCCCGAATTCTCTTCGTCGGCGCCGGGGACGAGCGTGATGGCACCGCCATGGCCGTGCACGAGATCGGCCGCGATCACGAGGCCGAGGCCCGACCCGCCGGAACGGCTTGAGCTGAAGGCGGTGAAAAGCCGCGCCCGCGCGCTTGCCGGCACACCGGGTCCGGTATCGGCGACTTCAATCACCGCCATTTTATCCTCAAGCCAGGACTTGACCCGGATCCGCTTTGGCCGTCCGAGCTCCGCCCTGGTGGTTTCCAGCGCTTCGGCGCCATTGCGAAGAAGATTTATAAGCACGCGAAACATTTGCTCTCGATCCGCGACGATCTCGAAATCGGCGGCGACCGCGTTGACGAATCCGATCCCGCCGCGCGCGTCGAGCCCTGTCATCTCCATGACCTCGGCGACGAGCCCGTGCAACGGAAAGCGCGTCGATTTTGGCGGATCGTCGACGGCGCGGCCATAGGTCAGCGTCGCCTGGCAGAAACGGATCGCGCGATCGAGCGTGGCGACGAGCTTGGGTGCGAGCCGTTGGACGAGCGGATCGTCAGCATTCGCGAGACGGTCGGAAAGAAGCTGCGCCGAGGCAAGCATGTTGCGCATGTCGTGATTGATCTTGGCAACCGCGAGCCCGAGCGTGGCTAGATGTTTTTTCTCTTTCAACTCGCGGACCAGAGCATCCTGCATGATGGCGAGTTCTTCTTCGGCATAAGCAATCTCGTGATTGCCGCCGGAAGGGACGATGATGCGGCGGGACGAATTCTCGGGATTGGCGCCGAATTCGATCAAACTGTCGGTGAGTTGCCGCACCGGGCGAAGCACCATGAAGTGAATCGCGACAGTTGCGAGGTTTGCGACGATCATCGACATGACGAGGGTAACCGCCAAAAGCCGAAGCGAATAGGTGCGCATGACTTTGATCAGCGGCGCCTCGTCCATGGTGATCGCGATCCATTCGCCCCCCATGGGCGCTTCGCTGACGATCGTGATGACACGCCCTGGCGGCGCCATCAGCGTGGCGACCGCGTCGGGCAGGGGCAGGAAAGCAGACTCGCGAAAGTCGTACACTTCATCGACGCGGCGCGGCAACTCGGACGCGGCGAGGATTTGCTTCGTGCCATGCTTGCTGAGGACGATGATTTGCGCGCCGACGCTATCCAGCAATTGCCGCGACAAGGCGGGGGGCACCATGGCCTGGGGCGCCGCGTCGAGCACGAGCGCGGCCGTATAGGCGGCGCTGAGGCGTTGCCGCAACCAATTATCGCGATAGTTGGCAATGGCGGGGATGTAAATCATCGTTGCCGCGGCGATGACGAAAGCGGTGTTTAAAAGGAGCACCCGCGTCGCCAGTCCGAAGCGGACCGGCCGGCGTTTTT
Source organism: uncultured Alphaproteobacteria bacterium (assembly GCA_963712225.1). GTDB lineage: Bacteria > Pseudomonadota > Alphaproteobacteria > Rhizobiales > Beijerinckiaceae > Methylocapsa. The sequence continues at coordinate 91,341 of CAVQHH010000022.1, read as the reverse complement.
TCGCTAGGATCCCGCTCGCCGCGAGACCCTCGCCCGGAGGCATCACGAGGTCGGTCATGGCAACCCCTACTCGAACCAACGCCCGAGGCGCGGCACTAGTTCCGCTCGGCCACGATCGCTCCACCTCGAGTTGCCCATGCCACTATCTATTTGTTTTCTCGCCCGATTCTGTCCACCATTCTACTACCTTTTATTATCATGCGCTACGGTGGGCTCCGGAAAACATGCCGGGCTTTCTCGGCAAGGAACAACGCCAACTCTCTGATCTTGAAGATTTGCTGTTCGATCGAACGATTCCATTCGATCAGAAAGCGTCCTAACGGGGCGTCGAGCCTGCTGTCCCGAAACGTCATGGCGGCCCGCCGCGCCGCATCGGCCAGCGCCGGATAAGGAACCATTATAGAGGCTATATCGCTGGCGGTCATGCCATTCGATATGGCGAGCGTAAAGAGGTTGATCAACTCCTCTGCCCCGGCACCGACGATACCGGCGCCGAGAAGGGCGCCCCTGCGGCTGGTGACAAGCTTGACGTGGCCGCCGTGCCGATGCTCGATGCGGGCCCGCTCCGTTTCGGCGAACGGCCAGCGGAGCACCCGAATATGGCGATGCGTCGCCCGCGCATGCGCTTCCGGCAGTCCCGCCATGGCCATTGCGGGCGAGGTGAAAATAACCCGGGTGGCCATTTGCCGATGCGTTCGCCGGCCCGGCAATCCGAGAACGGTGCGCAGGACGAGACCGGCGTGCTGTTCGGCGCCGCCGCCCTGTCGCGCGCTTCTCACGACCGCGCCGATCGCGTGGATGCGCCGGTTGCGGGTGGCAAGAGTGGCGTCTGTGTCGATGCCGCTTTCATTGTAACGCACCCTCGCGGCGGCAAGACCGAGGCCCTCGACGGCCGGCGCACGGCCGGCGGCGACCAGAATGTGCGAACCCGTAACCGGTTTTTCATGCCCGGCGGCGGCGATGAAAACACGAACGCCATCGCCGCGCGGCTCGATCCGCGAAATCCGCACGTCCTCATGAACGACAACGCCGTCGCGCGTGAACGCGGTGCGCACCGGCGCGGCAAGTTCTTCGTCTTCCGAAACGAATATTTCCCCCTCCGCAAGCACGATCGCCTCGCTTCCGAGCCGGCGCATCGCTTGCGCGAGCGCAAGCCCATCCGGATCGGCGCCGATGACGATAAGACGCCGGGGCGGATGTTCCAACCCGCAGAGCGCAGCGCAGTCGAGCGGCCGCACGAGGTCGAGCCCCGGAATGGGCAGGGTTCTGTCGACGGATCCAGTCGCGACAACGAAGCGTCGCGCCTTGATTTTCTCGCCGCCCGCCTCGCAGGTATCGGGACGAGTGAAGCGTCCCGGCGCACGAATGACCCTCACATTCATGGCTTCGAGACGCGCTTGCGTATAATTCGGCGCGATCGCCGCAAGCACGGCGGCGGCACGTTGACGCACGCGCGCGAAATCGATTCGCGGCTCTGGCGAGGCGACGCCGAAAGCGGCGGCGCCACGCGCCGAAGTGGCGGCCCGGCTCGCCGCCAGCAACACGTGGCGTGGAATGGCATCGGTAAGTCTCCGGCCACCAAGCGCGCCTTTTTCAATGAGCACGACGGACCGGCCGCAAGCCGCCGCCCTAAGCGCCAGCGAGAAACCACCGGGGCCCCCGCCGATGATACATAAATCGGGCGGCAGGTCCACGTTCATGGCGTTGCGCCCTTGCTCAATTGCCGCTTGCCGGTCATGGGTTCATTCGCAATGGAAATCGATAAAATTTTTCCTGCAGGCGGGGATTTACGGCATTTCCGGGCGGATTGCGCAATTTCGTCCGGCGCAAAACGCCGCCGCGCACCGGTGGTGGGTGCCACGCCGCTTTCAATCGTGCTATGGCTGCGCGGGACGTTACCGGCGCGTTGGGGGCGAAAGATGCACATTGCAATGATCGGTTCTGGCTACGTCGGGCTCGTGTCGGGGGCGTGTCTCGCGGATTTCGGACATACGGTCGTTTGCATTGACAGCGATGGACAAAAAATCGAGGCTCTGAAGGCCGGGAAAATGCCAATCTTCGAACCCGGCTTGCACGATCTTGTCGGAAACAACGTGCGGCACCGCCGACTTTCCTTTTCCACCGAACTTGCCGCTGCGGTCGCGGGGTCTCGAGTGGTCTTCATTGCGGTCGGCACGCCGTCGCGACGCGGCGACGGCCATGCCGATCTTTCCTTCGTCTACCACGCGGCGCGCGCGATCGCCGCCGGGCTCGCTGGGTTTACGGTGGTCGTGACAAAATCCACGGTCCCCGTCGGCACCGGCGACGAAGTCGAGAGGATCATTCGCGAGACCCGGCCGGACGCCGATTTCGCGGTTGTTTCCAACCCGGAATTTCTGCGCGAAGGGGCGGCGATCGACGATTTCAAGCGGCCGGACCGCATCGTCATCGGCGTCGAGGACAAACGCGCCGAAGCAGTCATGACGGAAATCTATCGGCCGCTCTATCTGAACCAGGCGCCTTTCCTTTTTACCGGCCGCCGCACCTCGGAACTCACCAAATACGCGGCCAACGCTTTTCTCGCCACTAAAATAACCTTCATCAACGAGATCGCCGATCTTTGCGAGCGGGTCGGGGCCAATGTTCAGGACGTGGCGCGAGGGATCGGCCTCGACAAGCGCATCGGGTCCAAATTCCTGCATGCGGGTCCGGGCTATGGCGGCTCCTGTTTTCCGAAGGACACCCAGGCTCTGATCAAGACCGCCCACGATCACGGGTCCCCGCTCCGCATCGTCGAGGAGGTCGCCGCGATCAATGACCAGCGCAAGCGCGCCATGGCCCGCAAGGTTCTGGCCGCCTGCGGCGGGACGGTGCGCGGCAAGACCATCGCGGTTTTGGGCCTCACCTTCAAGCCGAATACCGACGACACGCGCTATTCCCCCGCGATTTCGATCATTACCGCGCTGCAAGATGCCGGGGCGCGCGTCAACGCCTTCGATCCCGAAGGCATGGATCAGGCGCGCCTTGTTCTTGAAGGTCTCACCTTTTTTTACGACCCCTATTCCTGCTGCGACAAGGCCGACGCGCTGGTCATCGTGACCGAATGGGATGCGTTTCGCGCGCTCGATCTCGATCGCGTCAAATCGGCTCTCGCCGCGCCGGTCATGATCGATCTGCGCAACATCTACGACCCGGAGGACATGGCCCGGCGCGGTTTTGTCTATTCCAGCGTCGGACGCGGCGCCACCCAGAGCGAAAGTATGGGCTCATAGACCGAGGGCGGTCAAGCCTGGATGGCTGGCGGGTCGCGGTCCGGCGGGCCACAGGAATTTTCGGTCATCCGGGGCGATCGGCACGTCGTTGATGCTTGCTTCCCGGCGGTGCATCAGTCCGTCGCCATCGAATTCCCATTGCTCGTTGCCGTGCGCGCGAAACCAATGGCCGGAATCATCGTGGCACTCATATTGGAAGCGAACACTGATGTGGTTTTCATGGAATGCCCAAAGCTCCTTGATGAGCCGGTAATCAAGTTCGCTTGCCCATTTGCGGGTAAGGAATTCGACGATGGCCGCGCGCCCGTGAAAAAATTCCGAGCGATTTCGCCAGCGGCTGTCTTCGGTATAGGCAAGCGCGACGCGGGCAGGGTCGCGGCTGTTCCATGTATCCTCGGCAAGACGAACTTTTTCTAGCGCGGTTTCGAGAGTGAAGGGGGGCAACGGCGGGTGGCGTGGCACGGTAATGCTCCGTTTCTCGGCACAGGGACGACCGGATAGAAGCTTAAAACAAAGGGATGGCGTCCAAGCAAGTTCGATATCTGCCCCAGTTCCGGGCGGCACGAGCCTGCAACCCTTCGCTTAAAGGATGCTCAAAAAATGTAGGCCGTCCATATGCCGAGGTAGTCGATGCTCTTCGCACCCGCGGACTTGAGAAAGCCCGCCTGCGTGAAATGCACGTAGACGGCATTGACATTGATATGTGCGGTGGCCTGCCATTCGGCGTGGAGGTTGTATTGTTCGCCGAGAAAGCGGTCGGTGTTTGCGCTGCTTGGCACGAGGAGAACACCGGGCGGTTGGTAGAATCCGTCCCGGGTGCTGTACCGCCAGAGAAAATCGACGCCAGCAGTCACGGCGAAATCGCGCCGCGGTTGGATCGTGACCGAGGGAAATACGTCAATTATGTTGATTGGCGCGTTGATCTGGGCCTCGGTGAAATAGGCGTATTTCGGGAATAGAGGATAGAAATCCTTGAGGGCTCCGCCGGGGCCGCCGCCGCTTGCCGCATCAGCCTGAAGGCCGAGGCGCGGTTGGCCCCAGAGGCTGCCGATCGTGTACCCAGTATTGGAGGCGATGGTCCAGGCGCGGATGTCCCGCGCGCCGAAACTTCCGAACTGGAATACGCCCTCGGTGTTATAGTCCCATGCGCCGGCCTGGCCCCAAAGCCGGGTCCCGACGGAGTGAACCGTCTGATTGGCGACACCTGAATTGAAGGCCGCGTTACGGCGATCGAGGCCGAGGTAATAAAGATCGGCGCTGAGACCGGGAACGGGCCGCACGGGCATGACGCTGTAGAGGCCCCAGAAGGCCTGTCCCGGATCGGAGTAATCATCGAAGACGCCCGGTTTGGGAACCACGGGCCGCACAACAAACGCGTCGACTCTGATATCCGGCGATTGATAGAAGGCGCGGCCGCCATCGAAGCTCAAACGGACGTTCGGCCCTTCGCGAACGTCGACCAGCCGCGCCGACCCGAAGAGCATCTCCTGACGCCCTCCCCGGAAAGTGACGCTCCCGTCCTGCCCGATCGGAGCCCGCAGGTCGGCAAACCCCTGCTGCAGGTCCAAACGATCGACATCAGTGGGCGGGGACGTGCTCGGCGCGGTTGCCAGATGATTGCCAAATTGTATGAATGTCCGGAAAGTATCGCCGATATGGAGATCGCCTTCGAACAGAAGGCGATGCAAGTCATAAGTCGTATTCCGGCGTGGCGTGAGGGCGAAAAACGGGTTGCTGAAGTGCTCGACGCGCTCGCGGTCCTCGCCACCGAAGTTAATATAGCTTCCCGGCGCGATGTCGAGCGGGATGAATTTGAGCGGCGACCAGAAGTCTATCGGCCAGTAATAAGGGCTATTCTGGTCGCTCGGAACGTCATCATAGCGTAAGAAGTGATAGGGCGTCTCAGGATTCCGCAGCACCTGTGCGCCGAGGCGGCTCGGGGCGGAAAGAAGCGCTGACAACACCATTACGATCGCGACGAAGCACGTGGCGCCGGCGGCCATCGGCGCTCTTGTCATGCCGCTCCCCCCGGCATCATGTGCGGGAGATGGCACGTAAGGTCATAGCGGTTTCGCGCGTGAACGGCGGCACGGGCGGGCGGGTTGGCACGGGGGCATGCTCCGTTTCTTGGCATTGGGGCGACCGGATAGAAGCTTAAACCAAAGGGATGGCATCCAAGCAAGTTCAATATCTGCCCCGGTTCCAGGCTGGCGCGAACCCGCAACCCTTCGCTTCAAGATGGCGCAACGGCCGAAAAACGCCCAGTGCGCCGCTGCGGTGCTTGACAATCCAAATGTCTATAGAATTAGTGGTGTTACTCGAACCAATCCTTCGCAACACTTTCGGGGCTGGGCATTTCTAAAGACAGGATAGAGGTTGCGCGCATGATACCGGAGTTTGCATGCATATCGAACGCTTTCGCCGCGATCGCCGCGGGCGTCCAGGGATGGCAAGGCCGACAATACGCGAGAGCCTTGCCCAGTCTGTCGATATCCTGCCTGAGCCTGTGGTTTGCCGCCGCCTCGCTTCCGGCGATAAGCAAGGAGGCGACGCTCCTCAATGTTTCCTATGATCCCACGCGGGAACTCTATACGGAAATCAACGATTTGTTCGCGGAGCGCTACCAATCCCGCACCGGCGCGAGGGTGATCTTCGAACAGTCGCATGGGGGGTCGAGCAAACAAGCGCGTTCGGTCATCGACGGGCTAAAAGCCGATGTCGTCACTTTGGCCCTCGCCTGGGACATTGTCGCGATCGAGCGCGCCGGGCTGATCAAGCCTGGCTGGCAGCAGAAACTGCCTTACAACTCCTGCCCTTACACGTCGACGGTCGCCTTTCTCGTGCGCAAGGGCAATCCGAAAAACATCAAGGATTGGCAGGATTTGACCCGCCCGGACGTGGAGGTGATCGTGGCCAATCCCAAGACGAGCGGCGCCGGGCGCTGGGCGTTCCTGGCGCTCTGGGGCGCAACAGCGAATGCGAAGACCCACGATCTCTCCACCCTGGAGGGATTGAAGGAATCGCAGGCGGCGGCGCGAACGGCGCGGGACTTCCCGGTCTATCAGAGCGCCGAAGCCCGCGCGGCCATCGAGACATTCTACAGCCACAACGTTCCGGTTCTGGACACCGGCGCGCGCGGCTCGACCGTTACCTTCGCGCAAAAGCAGCTTGGCGACGCCCTGTTGAATTGGGAGAATGAGCTCTGGCTGGCGCTGGACGAGTTTGGCAAGGACAAGTTCGAAATCGTCTACCCGCCAAGCAGCATTCTCGGCGAGCCGCCGGTTGCCGTCGTCGACGAAGTGGTGGACAAAAAAGGCACGCGAGATCTCGCGGAAGCCTATTTGAAATTTCTCTACACGTCCGAAGCACAGGAGACCGTGGCGCAGCTTCATTACAGGCCGCGCGATGTCGATGCCTTGAAGAAATACAGCGCGGAATTGCCGTCTCTGCCGCTCTTCACCATCGACGAGACCTTCGGCGGCTGGGTGAAGGCGCATGAAGCGTTTTTCGCCGGCGGCGCATTGTTCGATCAGATCTACAGGCCGGCAAAATGAGCGGAAACGCGGCGGCGGGAGGTTCCCCGGCAAGCTCATCGGTGGGCAAGGTGTTTTGCTCTACGCGTAGCCCATCCCGGCTTGTTCCGGGACTGCCGCTTACCCTCGGCTATACGCTTTTTTATCTGTCCGTGCTCGTACTGATCCCGCTCGCCGGGATGGTTTTCAAGACGGCTCAGCTCGGCTGGAGCGACTTCTGGCAGACCGTCACCGATCCGATCGTCGTCGCGTCCTACCGGCTTACTTTCACCGCCGCGGCCATCGCGGCGGCCGTCAATGGCGTGTTTGGACTGATCGTTGCATGGGTGCTCGTGCGCGAGCCTTTCCCAGGCCGGCGGCTGTTCGACGCGCTCATCGACTTTCCTTTCGCCCTGCCGACCGCGGTCGCCGGTCTGACGTTCAGTTCGCTTTATCTGGCGGATGGTTGGATTGGCGGATTGGGCCGCCACGTCGTGGGCTCCATCAACGGGGCGGCGGGGCTCGCCGGGTTTGGCGAGGTTTTGTCCGCCGATGCCCTATCCTGGTTAAGTTTTCCCTATTCCAACACTAATACGGGAATCGTGCTCGTCCTGATATTCGTTGGACTGCCGTTCGTGGTGCGGACGGTCCAGCCGGTACTGCGCGATTGGGATACGGAATACGAGCACGCGGCGTTGAGCCTGGGGGCAAATAGGTTGACGATTTTGCGGCGCGTCATCTTCCCTGAAATCTTGCCCGCCTGGCTCAGCGGATTGGCGTTGGCCTTCGCTCGCGCGATCGGCGAATATGGTTCGGTGATTTTCATCGCCGGAAATATTCCTGGCAAGTCGGAGATCGCGCCCGTGCAGATCGTCACTAAGCTCGATGATTTTCGCACCTCGGAAGCGACCGCGATTGGCATCGTTTTGCTATTCTTCTCGCTCCTTGTGTTGCTCGCGATCAATGGCCTCGATTGGTGGACGGGCCGTCGCGAACGGGCGACGTGAGGTAATGCGCACGGTTCCACGCGTATCGATCGCATTTTTGAAACAAGGACTGGTTCATGGCGGAAGCGCTGGCGGTCCAAACTCAGACGACCGGAGCATTCGGAACCCCGCCCCCGCCGGGCCATCCGCTCATCCGCCGCGTCATGGTCGCGACGACGGTCATCTTTCTCACCCTCTTCATCTTGATACCTGTGGTGAACGTATTCGCCCAGGCTCTTTCCAAGGGGGTTGACGCCTATGTCCGCGTATTGCATGTGGCCAGCCCGCCCGAGGGCGCGCGGCTAAGCCCGGCCGAGCGGCGCAAACTCGCGGCGGAGCGCGGTCAGGCCGAGAAGACCTGGAGTTCGATCCGGCTGACCGCGGCCATCGCGGCCATCGTCGTTCCCCTCAACATCGTCTTCGGGCTTGCGGCCGCATGGTCGGTGACAAAATTCCGGTTCAAGGGCCGCTCCTTTTTGATCGCGCTGATCGACCTGCCTTTTTCGGTGTCGCCGGTCATCGCGGGCCTCATCTTCGTCCTGCTGCTTGGCCGCGGCGGCGTGCTCGGCGCATGGGCTTCGAGCTGGACTTGGCCCGACCCTTTCTCGCTGCACTGGCGTGGCTTTGCGCAAGATTGGTGGCCGCTCGCCTTCACCAGAAGCTTCACTGGCATCATTTTTACGCCTTTGGCGATCGTGCTCGCGTCGATCTTTGTCACCTTTCCGTTTGTCGCGCGCTCGTTGATTCCGCTCATGGAAGCCCAGGGGTCCGACGAAGAGGTGGCGGCCCTCTCGCTTGGCGCCTCGGGCTGGCGCACGTTCCGGAAGGTCACCTTGCCCAATGTAAAATGGGCGTTACTTTACGGCGTAATCCTCTGCACGGCGCGCGTCTTTGGCGAATTCGGCGCCGTCTCGGTGGTCTCGGGACACATCGACTCCAATGACACAATGCCGCTGCGCATCGAGAAACTGTGGAACGAATACAACAACCAGGCAGCGTTTAGCGTCGCGTCATTGCTTGCCTTTCTGGCGATCGTCACCCTGATCGTCCAGACCATCGTTGAGCGCCAAACCGGCAAGAGTGAAGCGCGCCAGATAGAGGAAGAAGGGATGCCATGAGCATCGAAGTTTGCGGGGTCAACAAGACCTTCAATCAGTCCAAGGTGCTCGACAATGTTAGCCTCAAGGTCGAGACCGGCGAACTCGTCGCCCTTCTCGGGCCGAGCGGCTCCGGCAAGACGACGCTTTTGCGGGTGATCGCGGGCATGGAAGCCGCCGACCCCGACAGCGGGCCGATCCTCTTCGACGGCCTCGACGTTTCCGCTCAGGAGGCCGGCAAACGGCGCATCGGCTTTGTCTTCCAACACTATGCGCTGTTCAAGCACATGAGCGTTTTCGAGAACGTTGCCTTTGGGCTGCGCGCGAAGCCCTGGCGCCTGAGGCCCAAGGAGGCGGAAATCCGCGCCAAGGTCGGCGAGCTTTTGCAACTGGTTCAGCTGCAAAGCTTCGCCGAGCGCTATCCATCCCAGCTTTCCGGCGGGCAGCGGCAGCGCATTGCCTTGGCCCGGGCGTTAGCGGTCGAGCCTCGCGTCCTTTTGCTCGACGAACCTTTTGGCGCCCTCGACGCGACCGTCCGCCGCGAGCTGAGGCGCTGGCTACGCAAATTGCATCGCAGGATCCATGTGACGACCGTCCTTGTCACCCACGACCAGGAAGAGGCGCTTGAGGTCTCGGACAGGGTTGCCGTAATGAACGAAGGCAGAATCGAGCAATTTGCCTCGCCGGAAGCAATCTACGACAACCCGGCCAATCCGTTCGTCTTCAGGTTTTTGGGCAGTTACAATCTTTTCCATGCCCGCAAGACAAATGCCGGCGATGCCGTGGCGGCCAGTCCGGCGGACGCCGACCAGCGTGACTTTCGTGCGTCCGCACGACATCGAAATAAGGCGTGACAATTCCGACGGCTTTGGCATCGCCGCCAGAATCAACCATATCGCCTTCGCCGGTTCCTCGGTGAATGTCGAACTCGCCCGCATCGACGATGAAGCGGTCGTCGATGCGGCTCTCCCCGCGCACGCTTACAAGGACCTTGGGCTAAAACCCGATGACAGAGTGTTCATAAGGCTGCGCAACACAAGGTTCTTCGACGAGGATTTCTCGATCTGAAAGACCGGGAGCACCGCGGCCATTGGTTGCCGTATTCGCCGCCTTTGTATCCGCTGTTTGAGCACCTGATCCGCCGCTATCGACGACCCATGGATTGGTTTGAATACGGATCAGGTACGCGGCGCTCTGGGCGGCCGTGAGCCCGTTGCTCGGATTGATGCGCGACGCCAAAGCATATAAGAGTTACGTAGCTAAAGCCCTCTAGCATGCTCGGCCTTGTGACCAAGCGATCGCGATCTCTAAGGATCATCAACGGGAGGCTATCTTGAGTTGGTGCGACAAACTGGCTTCTACACCAGCTGTTGGTTTCACAATTGATTGGCACTTCGCAACAAGTAGCGCTATCCTTCAAGCATTTTCCCCAATACTGGACAAATTGGTTCAGGATAACAAACAGATGTTTACAGTGGAGCGCCAGGAGCCGTTCATCGTGGTATTCATCACAAACGATGGATTCCAATATTCGATAGAGCCATCTAAGATTGCCGTAAGCTTCCGGCATAGATTGAAAGTGAAGCATACGAGCGGTGGGCCGCCAACTATGGAATTACTATCGCGCCCCTTGCCTTTTAGCAAATTATTGCCTAATGTATCAAAAAGGTTAATAGAAGCAACCTTACTTTTGCCAGGTACGAAAACCAGGACAGTAACACGCATTGGAATTGTCTCTACGACTCTTGTAGCTGAAGACGAAGTTCCGCCTGGCGTTGCGCGATTTATCAAATACATCGGTCGACCTTGGAAAGGATCCGTTGACAATTTCAACGTTCAGATCGTCGCGGACCTCGACAAGACCCCTAAATGGTCAGACAGGTGTGTGCACCTCTTAGAGTTTGTCCGCAAAAGTTCGTCAAGTCAGACAAAGCTTTCTGAGCATGAGGCGAATCGAGGCGAGGCGGAGAAAAGCGAGTGCGTTTCGGGTGAGATTTTCAAAATCCTTGGCCAGGCGGCGACAGCGATTGAGCCAAGCGAAGGTGCGTTCGACGACCCACCGCCGTGGTAAAACCGCGAAGCCTTTTGCCTGATCCGATCGCTTCACAATTTCGATTTTTAGGTGGGGCAACACCTTGGCAGCCGCCTTTCGAAAAGCCTGCCCTTGGTAACCGCCATCGGCGAAGAGCTTTTCGAGAAATGGGCACATGCCAAACAAGGTTGACAAAACCACCACGCCGCCGTCGCGATCTTGAATATCCGCCGGATGCACGAGGGCATGAAGCAAAAGGCCTAAAGTGTCGACGAGAATGTGCCGCTTCTTGCCGTTGATTTTTTTGCCCGCATCATAGCCGTGGGGGTCGATGCAAGCCCCCCTTTTTCGGCGCTTTTCACGCTCTGGCTATCGATGATAGCGGCGGTGGGGCTGGCCTCTCGCCCAATTTGCTCGCGACACCTCACATAAAGCGCATGATGAATAGTCTCCAACGTGCCGTCGTAGGTCCACAGGTCGAAATAATCGTAGAGCGTGCTCTTCGGCGGCAGGTCCTTGGGCACATAGCGCCATTGGCACCCCGTGCTCAACACGTACATGATCCCATTCACAACTTCGCGCACATCCACCTTGCGCTTGCGGCCGCCATGTTTGGCCGGGGGAATCAGCGCTTCGATATGCGCCCATTCCTCGCCAGTCAGGTCGCTTGGATAGCGCAGATTGTCACGCTTGTAATTCAGGCGGTTCGCAGTCGTCCACATTGGCGGCCCCTCCTCGAATCAGGCCGCCACCCTTAAATCACAAATGATTTAGCGGATTTAACTTCTTTTCGGACGGACACTTAGTGAAGCCGGAAGATTGGGAGCAACTGCCTACCCTGCAATTCGATTGGCAACGAACATTTGCTCCTGGTCGGCCACTAACTGATGATTCGCTCAGAGACATTATGGCGCGGGCCGAAACGGCATCGCTAAAATATTTGGAGGAATTAGCAGAAGGAAGTCTATTCGATGAGGACGTCATTCGTGGTACCGCTTAAGATTGATTATTTTGACGCAAAACCCTTTCCCAGTCCATCGGAATCTTTGATCGGGCTTCCTGTCGACGCGCCCCCTGCATCGGCTGCTACTTCAAGACTTCCCGATTTTGGCGATTACGCGGAGGTGTATGCAGTTACGTCGCGGATAGCCGGTAAACTCAACGCAACCAATGTTTCTGAACAGGAACGCAATTCTCTTCTACGAGAGCGGCAAGATCTTCTTGACAAAAAACTGAGTGGAACAATTACCAGCAAGGAGGCAAACAGACTTGAATATGTTCGCTGGACGCTTGATAGAATTGAGGATGCCCAGCATGGATTGACGCTAGACGCACTGGAAAGTTCGGTTGAAAGATACGAGAAATTCCTAGCTGATGTGCAGGCACTTCAAGAAGAGCTTCGACAGCTCACAAAAGGGCATAAATGACGTCCGCGGATAAGAAAGGTGGTGCGGCGGCTCCGACACTCACCCACAAGCCAGGGCCACTTGTGAGGCGGTCTGCTGCTCCTGCTGACCAGAAGTTTGCCGAGTATCGACAATACCTTCGGTATGACTTCTTCTATTCATGCGGTTATTGCACGATATCGCAAGCAGAGGCGCAAGCGTTACGGTTTACTATTGATCATTACGAGCCACGCGGCGCACGTCCTGACCTAGAGCACGAATACTCGAACCTGATGTATTCGTGCGACCAGTGCAATACGTTAAAGGGTGATCGTTGCCCGCCGGCAAGCGCTAGAGCAGACGGTTATCGCTTCTTCAGGCCGGACCACGACATTTATCAAGAACATTTTCAGAATAACGGCATTCGGATTGAGTTAACAAGTAACGTAGGTTACTATTCTATTCAGGCTCTGGACCTTAATCGACTAGCTCTTCGCAGACTCCGCGAGATTCGGGAGCGTCTAACGAAATGTGACCGCCTTGTAGCAGAAGGTGTATTTGGGCTTCGAAACTTCCATATCGATAAACTTTCACAAAGTATAAAAGGCAAAGCTCTGGGCGCTATTTCGCGTGCGACTGATATAGCAAATCGAATCCCTGACGAAATTGATACTATGCTTCGAGAACATGCGCGCTCTCCATTGGTTGATCCAGATCCAGAGGCAGCTTCACGAGCTGAAGAACGTGCGAGCAAATTGGAGGACTTGCCGGCTCTTTATCCGGGAAAGTGGAGGGCACCGAGAAAGAGCCGAAGCTAGTCAGGTGCTGGCGGAAGACTTGCGTTTATAAACACGTGCTGCGCAAACTCCTCACTCCGCCTCGTAAACAATCTCGCCCGTGACCATGGTGAGCTTTACCTTGCCCTCCATGCGGGCCTCGTCGAAGGGCGTGTTCTTGCAACGCGAATGCAGTTTTGCCGGATCGACAACGAAAGGCTCATCCGGGTCGAAGCGAATGAGATCGCCCGGTGCGCCCACTTCAAGCCTTCCTTGCGGCAGACCGAGAATCTCGGCCGGCCGGATGGTCATGGCGGCAATGAGACGCCCAAGCGGAATTTCTCCGGAATGAACGAGCCGCAGGCCCGCCGAAAGCATCGTCTCCAAGCCGATCGCGCCCTCTTCCGCCTCGGTGAACGGCAGGCGTTTGGTTTCGACATCCTGCGGGTTATGGTCCGAAACGACGGCGTCGATGAGGCCCGACGCCAAAGCCGCGACGAGCGCGCGCCGCTCGTCTTCGTGGCGCAACGGCGGCGCGAGTTTCAAGAATGTCCGGTAATCGCCGATGTCGTTTTCGTTGAGGGTCAGATGGTTGATCGAGGTGGCGCAGGTGACGGCCAAGCCATCGGCCTTGGCTTTGGCGATAATGTCCAGGGAAAGCGCCGTGGTGACGAGCGCGGCATGGTAGCGCGCGCCGGTCAAGTTCACGAGCCTTATGTCGCGATCGAGCATGATGGCTTCCGCCTCGCGGGGGATTCCGGCAAGGCCGAGGCGGGAGGCGAATTCGCCTTCGTTCATCACGCCCTCGCCCGCTAGATCGCGATCTTCCGCGTAATGGATGACGAGAGCATCGAAATCGCGGGCGTACTGCATGACGCGGCGCATGACACGGGCGTTGCGGATCGCTCGCGCGCCATCGCTGAACGCCACCGCGCCCGCCAGTTGCAACAGGCCGATCTCGGCAATCTCCGCGCCGTCGAGGCCGGCCGTCAAGGCCGCCAAGGGAAGCAAGCGCACGCGGCCGGTATCGCGCGCGCGGCGCAACAGAAAATCGACCACCGCCGCCTCGTCTACCGGCGGATTGGTATCGGGGCGGGCAACGATCGTCGTGACGCCGCCCGCCGCCGCCGCCAAGGTCGCGGTCGCGATCGTCTCGCGATGTTCGGCGCCTGGCTCGCCGATGAACGCCCACATGTCGATGAGGCCGGGCGCCACGCAATCGCCGCCGCAATCGATGATTCGCGCGTGGGCGGGGAGATTTGCCGGCATTATGGCGGCGCCAATATCGCGGATCAAGCCATCGACGACCAGGACACCGCCCATGGTCTCGCGGAGCAGCGCCGGATCGATCAGCCGCGCATTGACGAGCGCCAGCGGCTGGTGGGCAATGGAAGCGGGGGAGGAACGTTTCACGCGAAACTCGCTCTCATCCATTGGGCAAATGCTGCGCCAAGGCCTCCAATACGGCGATCCGCACCGCGACCCCCATCTCGACCTGCTCCCGGATGAGGCTCCTTGGCCCGTCGGCGACGGCGGAATCGATTTCGACGCCGCGGTTGATCGGTCCTGGGTGCAGGACAAGCGCATCCGGCTTGGCATAACGAAGCTTTGCCTCGTCGAGGCCGAAAAAGCGGAAATATTCCTTGGCCGAGGGAATATAGCCGCCCTGCATCCGCTCGCGCTGCAAGCGCAGCATCATCACGATGTCGGCGCCGTCGAGCCCGGCGCGCATGTCCCGGAAAACCTCGACCCCCATCCGCTCGATTCCCGGCGGCAGCAGCGTCGATGGCCCGGCCACGCGCACCCGTGCGCCGAGCGCCGAGAGCAGCAGTATGTTGGAGCGCGCGACACGCGAATGAAGGATGTCGCCGCAGATCGCGACCGTGAGGCCTTCGATCCTGCCCTTGTTGCGCCTGATCGTGAGCGCATCGAGCAGCGCCTGGGTTGGATGCTCATGCGCGCCATCGCCCGCGTTGACGACCGCACAATCGACCTTTCTCGCCAAAAGATGCACCGCGCCGGCCTGGGCATGGCGCACCACGATGATGTCGGGCCGCATCGCGTTCAGCGTCATCGCCGTGTCGATCAGAGTCTCGCCCTTCTTGACGCTCGAGCTTTCGACTGACATGTTCATGACGTCGGCGCCAAGACGCTTGCCGGCCAGTTCGAAGGACGATTGGGTCCGGGTCGAAGCCTCGAAAAAGAGGTTGATCAAAGTCCGTCCGCGCAAAGTCGAGCGCTTTTTCTCGACCCGGCGCGACACTTCGATCGCCGCCTCGGCGAGATCGAGAAGAAAGCTGATGTCTTGCGCGGAAAGCCCCTCGATCCCGAGCAGATGCCGGTGGGGAAAGACAGGCTCTTTCGCCGGGTTGACCATCGACCCTATTCTATAGGGCGGAAATCGGTCCCGTCACGATAGTTAGCGGAGATGTGGACAATCGACCCACAAATTAACCAGTTTTCGGGCGGTCAAGCGTCTCCGCCGAGTCCCGGCGGGGGCGCGGGAATATCCCGGCGATCCCGGACATGCTATGGATTTCACCCCAAGATTGCCTTTTTGGGGGCGCCTTCAGAAAATCGTGACGCGATTCAGCGTGTTTGTCCTGTTGCATTTTCCGGCGCGAACCGGTTCAAGCGCCGCCGGGAAAGTCTCTCACCAAAAATCGGAAAGCCATGAAAACCTTCTGGAAGAATATTACGACCGCAATGGTGATTTTACCGGGTGCGGGCCCGGCACTTGCTCAAAATCAACCGCTGACTTGCTGGTACAATGACCATGCCGATTTCACGTCGGGCGATAGCGCTCCGGCCGGCGCAACAATCGGGAGTGTCGTGAAGGCCGGCAGCGGCGACAAGACCTATTCCTACACGATTTCGGCGCGGGACGGCACGGCTTGTCCGGTCCAGCTCCCGCTCTCGACGACAACGGCCGTCACGGTCGCCCTTGTGCGTCAGGACGAAGGCAGCTGTACCAATGATAACGTCGCCGACACTGGTACAGCCGTCGTCGCCGGGTCCGCGACGGTGTCTCGCGACACGAGTACCACATCCACCGCCGCCATACGCCTCGCGGGAGGGTCCCCCAACACGAGCTATCACGTCTATTTGAAATGCTTCCGCCAGCTCGGAATGATTCGAACCGACGCGGGCGGCAATGCCGGGAGAACCTTCGACTTCCCAACCGACGCAGTTGGACCGGTAATCGCTTTCGAAATTTCTCCGGAGGGAGCGCCGACCGGCACCAAGCTGCAGAGCCTGGCTATTAAAAAGTGAAATATAACGCCGACCACGCTGGCGTGGGCCTCCGCCTGATTTCGCTACGCGATTGTACTTGGAACACCCGAATTCTGCGGGCGTTCCACGCAAGCCCCCATTCAGGCTACTTCCTGTTAACGGGCGTCGAGAAACCAACGAGGATTTGTCGAGCGCAGAGGCTTGGCCCGGTGCTATGCTTGGACTTGGCTAATACTTATTGAAATGAAATGAGAATGAAATGAAATGGTTCAGCATGCCTGACACTTTCCCGCTCGATTTGACTATCGACCCGCGCTCCCCCATCCTCTCGCACTTCGATTTCGGCCAAGCTCCGGCTCTCGGCTTGGCGGAGTGAGCGCCGCCATTCCATTTTTTACAGGATATGCGGGCTTATGGCCCCCTGCCGGAAACTGAGAGAACCTTTGGCAAAACGAGGGACCACTGCATGAACGTCGTCATCGTCGAGTTGCCGGCGAAGGCCAAGACGATCACCAAATATCTCGGGAAAGGCTATGAAGTTTATGCTTCATATGGCCACGTTCGCGATTTGCCGGCGAAGGATGGTTCGGTCGATCCGGATGGCGATTTCGCCATGCTATGGGATGTCGATTCCAAATCGGCCAAACGGTTGGCGGAAATTGCCAAGGCGGTGAAGGGCGCGAGCCGGATCATTCTGGCCACCGACCCCGACCGCGAAGGCGAGGCGATTTCCTGGCACGTCCTCGAAGTGTTGAAGGCGAAAAAAGTCCTCGGGGCGAAACCCGTGCAGCGGGTCGTGTTCAACGCGGTCACCAAATCCGCGATCCTCGAGGCCATCAATCATCCGCGCGAGATCGACGCCGCGCTCGTCGATGCCTATCTCGCCCGCCGCGCGCTCGATTATCTCGTCGGGTTCAATCTTTCGCCGGTGCTATGGCGCAAATTGCCCGGCGCTCGCTCGGCTGGACGGGTGCAATCCGTCGCCTTGCGGCTGGTCTGCGACCGCGAACTCGAGATCGAAAAATTCGTACCGCGCGAATATTGGTCCATCATGGCGCATTTGAAGACTGCGGCCGGGGCGCCGTTCGTTGCCCGGCTCGCGGGGGCCGATGGCCAGAGGATCAATCGCCTCGACATTGGCTCGGAGGCGGAAGCGGCAGCGTTCAAGGCGGCCCTCGACGCGGCCAATTTCTCGGTGGCCGGGATCGAGGCCAAGCCCGCCAAGCGGCATCCGCCGCCGCCGTTCACGACCTCGACCCTCCAGCAGGAAGCCTCCCGCAAGCTCGGTTTTGCGCCCGCGCGGACCATGCAGCTCGCCCAGAGGCTTTATGAAGGTGCCGAAATCGGCGGCGAGGCGGTGGGTCTCATCACTTATATGCGCACCGACGGCGTCGATCTCGCGCCGGAGGCGATCGCGAGCGCCCGCAATGTCATCGGCAACGAGTTCGGTGTTAGTTATGTCCCGAAGGTGCCCGCGCAAATATACGGTGAAAGCCAAGAATGCGCAGGAAGCCCATGAAGCAATCCGCCCGACTGATCTCGCCCGCTTGCCAAAACATGTCTCACGCGGCCTCGAACCGGATCAGAGGCGGCTTTACGAACTCATCTGGACCCGCACCGTCGCGAGCCAAATGGAATCCGCCGAACTCGAACGCACCACGGCCGATATCGTGGCACATGCCGGCCGGCGAACGATCGATCTCCGCGCGACCGGTCAAGTCATTCGTTTCGACGGCTTTCTCAAACTTTATCAGGAAGGCCGCGACGACGAAGAGGATGAAGACGGCGGCCGTCTGCCCGCGATGGCCAAAGGCGATGCGCTCGCCAAGGACAAAATCGCGGCGGACCAGCATTTTACCGAGCCGCCGCCGCGCTTCACCGAGGCGACGCTCATCAAACGCATGGAGGACCTTGGCATCGGCCGGCCTTCGACCTATGCCTCGACCCTCGCGGTTTTGCGCGAGCGCGACTACGTTCGCCTCGACAAGAAGCGGCTCATTCCCGAAGACAAAGGCCGTCTCGTGACGGCTTTTCTGGAGAGTTTTTTCACCCGCTACGTCGGCTATGATTTCACCGCCGCGCTTGAGGAGAAACTCGACCTCGTCTCCAACCATGAGCTCGACTGGAAGCAGGTCCTGCGAGATTTCTGGGTGGATTTTTCCGGTGCGCTCGCCGGCATCAAGGACCTGCGCACGACTTAAGTTTTGGACAGTCTGAACGAGCTTTTGGGTCCGCATATTTTCCCCGCCAAGGAAGATGGCTCGGACCCGCGCGCGTGTCCGTCCTGTGGCACAGGCCAGCTCTCTCTGAAACTCGGCAAATTCGGCGCCTTCATTGGCTGCTCGAATTATCCCGAATGCAAATTCACCCGCACCTTGGCGAACGCAAGCGCGGATAGCGCCGCCAATGGCGAGCGGGCGGGCGTCGGGATCTTGGGCCAGGACCCGGCGACGGGGGACGAGATCACCTTGCGCGACGGGCGGTTTGGCGCCTATGTGCAGCAAGGCGAGGGTGAAAAGCCAAAGCGGGTCTCGTTGCCCAAAAACATCGATCCAGGCGGAATCACCCTCACCCAGGCACTCGGCTTGCTTTCGCTGCCGCGCGAGATCGCCAGACATCCCGAGACAAAGGAACCAATCCTGGCCGGGATCGGCCGGTTCGGTCCCTACGTCCAGCACGGCAAGACTTATGCGAGCATCGGCAAGGACGACGACATTCTGAGCATCGGCGAAAATCGTGCGATCGATCTCATTGTCGCCAAGGAAAGTGGACTAACCGGCCGGCGTTTCGGCGACGCCGCGAGCGCGCCCGCACGGGTGCTCGGCGAACATCCCGAGGGGGGCCAGGTCGTGGTCAAGGCCGGGCGGTACGGCCCCTATGTCAATCACGGCAAGATCAACGCGACCTTGCCGCCCGATGCCGACGCCACCACGTTAACACTTGAAGACGCCATCGCGCTTATTGCCGCGAAAGCTGCTGGGCGAGGGGGGAGTGCGAGCATCCAAGGCCGCCTGATTGGCGCGCATCCCTCGGGCGGACCGGTAACCGTGCGCGCGGGACGGTTCGGACCCTATGTCAATCGCGGCAACACCAATGCGACGTTGAAAGGCGGCATGTCGCCCGAGACGATCACGCTTGAAGAGGCGACACGCTTGATCGAGGATAAACAGGGGGCCAGTACAAGATCACGGGCCAAAAAAACCAAGCGGGCCGCACCGAAGACAACCGCAAAGGCTGCGGCGGCGGCACGAAAACCGCCGGTGCAAAAGTCGCGGAAGGCTAAGCAAGCGTGAAAAAATCCGCCGGTGCCAGGAAAACCGGCCAGGATATCGCCGAACCCGCGCAAGCGTCGCACGAGGCGCGCGATAAAACTTTGCCCTCTCGCGCGGACATTCTCGGCTTCATTGCCCGCGAGCGCGAAGCTTTCGGCGGCAAGACGCGGGACAAAATCGGCAAACGGGAAATCGCCCGCGCTTTCAATGTCAAAGGCCCCGCGAGAATCGCGCTTAAACGCATGCTGAAAGACCTCGAAGCCGATGGCGCCATCGAAAGGAGGCGCAAAAGCTTGCATAAGCCTGGCATCCTGCAGGGGGTCGTTCTCGCCGATATGATCGCGCGCGACCGCGACGGCGATCTCCTCGCCGCGCCCGCCGAATGGGACATGAGCCAAGGACCGGCGCCGCAAATCCTGGTCATGGCCAAGACCAGGCAAAAACCCGGACCGCCCGTCCCCGCCCCCGGCGACCGCGCCCTGCTGCGGGTGGAACTGGTGCCCGGCGCCGAGCCGGGCGAACCTGCCTACACCGGGCGCATCGTAAAGCTTTTGCCGCGCGCGAAATCGCAAGTGCTCGGGATTTTTCGCGCGGATCCGCGCGGCGGCGGCCGTATCATGCCGATCGACAAGAAAAACGTAAATCGCGGCGAGCTCAGCGTCGGCCCCGGCGACGAAGGCGCGGCGCGCGACGGCGATCTCGTGGCCGTCGAGGTTTTGCGCACCGGACGCCTTGGTCTTCCAACGGCAAAAATCCGCGAGAGGCTCGGCGCCGTCGACAATGAAAGAGCGATCAGCCTTATTGCCATCCACGCGCACCAGATTCCGCACGTCTTTGGCCCGGAGGTCATTGCCGAGGCGGCGCGGGCGAGACCCGCGACAATGGCCCATCGCGAGGATTGGCGCGCGATCCCGCTCGTTACCATCGACCCGGTGGATGCCAAGGACCACGACGACGCGGTCCACGCCGAGCGCGACCCCGATCCGGCCAATCCCGGCGGCTTTATTTTGCGCGTGGCCATCGCCGATGTCGCCGCCTATGTGCGCCCCGGCGCAGCTCTCGATCGCGAGGCGCAGGAGCGCGGCAATTCGGTCTATTTTCCCGACCGTGTCGTGCCAATGCTGCCGGAGCGGATTTCCGACGACCTCTGTTCGCTGCGCCCAAACGAGGATCGCCCAGCGCTTTCCGCGCGCATCGTCGTCGCCGCCGATGGCCACAAGTTAAGCCATGGTTTCCATCGCGTCATGATGCGCTCGGCGGCAAAACTCGCCTATGCGCAGACGCAGGCTATGATCGACCATGGACCGGACGAGGCCATGGGCCCGCTCCATGCCGCTGTCCTCATGCCGCTTTACGAGGCCTACGCCGCGCTGAAAATCGCCCGCGACAAACGCGGACCGCTCGATCTCGACCTTCCCGAACGCAAGATCATCCTAGACGACAAGGGTGCGGTGAAATCCATCGCGACCCCGCCGAGGCTCGACTCCCATCGCCTCATCGAGGAATTCATGATCCTCGCCAACGTGGCGGCCGCCGAAACGCTAGAGGTAAATCGCCAAGCTTTTATTTACCGCGTGCATGACGAACCATCGGTCGAAAAGCTCAACAATCTTGCCGAATTTCTGGTTTCGATCGGAATTAAACCGGGCAAGGGCCAAGTTCTTCGCGCCGCCCAATTCAATGGCATTCTCGCCCGTGTAAAGGGCACGGACAACGAGCATCTCGTCAACGAAATCGTGCTGCGCACCCAGGCGCAAGCCGAATATGCGATCGAAAATTACGGCCATTTCGGCCTCAATCTACGCCGCTACGCGCATTTTACCTCGCCAATCCGCCGTTATGCCGATCTCATTGTCCACCGCGCCCTGATCTCAGCGTCGGATCTCGGGCCCGACGGCTTGGCCTCGATCACGAACGAAAAACTGGCCGAAATCGCGGCAAAAATTTCCGTCGCCGAGCGCCGGGCCATGGCCGCCGAACGTGAGACATCCGAGCGGCTGATCGCGGCCCATCTCGTGGGCCAGATCGGGGCGGCATTTCAAGGCCGTATATCGGGTGCGACCAGCGCTGGGCTTTTCGTCAAGCTCGACGAGACCGGAGCCGACGGGTTCATCCCCGCGGCGATGCTCGGCGACGATTATTTCCGGCATGACCCGGCGCGCCACGCCCTGATTGGCTCGCGCAGCGGGCAGATGCATCGGCTCGGCGACATTGTAACAGTCAGGCTCGTGGAAGCCGCGCCGCTCGCTGGGGCGCTCCGCTTCGAGCTGGTGAGCGAAACCGCCCCCCGCCAAACGCAGTCACGCCCGGCAAAGGCAAAGCGATCGCCGCGCCGCGACAGCCGGCCCGATTTCGGTTCGCCAGATTCGCGGCGAGCTGATAATGCCGCCGCAAAACCTTAAGCGCGTCGCTGCCACCGGCACCGGGACGGAGAGCCATATCTACGCCGGTCACGGATGCGCCTGCTGTCACCGACAAGGCTTCGGCCCCGGCGGCTTTGCGGCCGCCCTATCAATGGGCCTTGCGCATGCACGGATTCGAAAACGCCGGCCGCGCCCACGGCGCCATTGGCCCACGCAAGGACAAATGAACGCCTCGCCCCGCCCCGCGATCGGGGACACATCGGTCGCTCGCCGCGACGTGATCCCCGCGCTCACCTCCGCGATCGTGTCGGTGACGATTGTCGGCATCGGCCTTTCGCTGAGCATGACCTTGCTCGCGCTGCGCCTTGCCGGACAAGGGTATAGCGCGCATGCGATCGGTTTGAACCTCGCAGCCGGCGGGTTCGCGGTCCTCGCCGGCGCCGCCTTTGTTCCGGCCCTGGCCCGCCGGATTGGTGTTAAGCTGCTGCTTTTGCTGGCGCTTCTGATCGGCGGTCTCTGTCTCTTAAGCTTTACATTGACAAATGATTATTGGGCATGGCTTGCCATTCGCGCGGTCTTTAGCGGCGCCCTCAGCATCTTGTTTGTTACCAGCGAATATTGGATCAACGCGATCGCTCCGCCCCGGCAGCGCGGCTTCGTATTGGGGTTTTACGCGACCAGTCTCGCGGCCGGCTTTGCCGCTGGCCCCTTGATCCTTGGTTTCGCCGGCACCGCGGGCGCCACGCCTTTCGTGGTGGCCACGGTACTGTTCGCGCTCGCGGCCTTGCCGATTGTCCTTTGGAGCGGCAAGGCGCCCGAGATCAAGAGCACTCCGAGCGTTCCGGTACTCGGCTTCCTCACCAGGGTTCCGGTCGCCACGCTTGCCGGATTGCTGCATGGCGCAATCGAGACCGCGAGCCTCGGCCTCCTGCCGGTCTATGCCCTTCGCGCCGGCCTTAGCCCCGAAACCGGAGCTTTGTTCGTGACTCTGTTCGCGCTCGGCAACATTTTGTTTCAACTCCCCATCGGCTTCGTCTCCGATCAGATGGATAGAGGCAAATTGTTGTTGTTGCTTGCCGTCTTTTGTTTATGCGGGGCAATCGCGCTCGGTCTCGCCGGGCTTTCGCATTTTGCTCTCTTTTGCGGCCTGCTTGTCATATGGGGCGGCGGCATCGGCAGCCTTTATGCCGTCGGACTAGCCCACCTTGGCTCGCGCTACAGCGGGCCGGACTTAGCTAGCGCCAATGCCGCCTTCATCATGCTCTACTCGCTCGGCATGCTCGGCGGCCCACCAATCGCCGGTTTCGGCATGGATCTCGTCCCACCCAACGGGTTTTTCTTCTCCATCGCCGCCCTGCTCGCGCTCTATCTCAGTCTCGTTTGCGGGCGAAGCCGCGTGCGGCGCCCGGATAAATAAGTTCATCCTACGGCGCGGCTTGCGGCGAAGGCTCCCGCCATAGCCATGGCGCACGGCCCGCGCTATGTTCCCCAAGAACCGGACCCCAATCAATGACCCGCCCCGCATCGAACACCGCACACCATGGCTGAGGAAACGCATTTCGGTTTTTCCCGCGTGCCGCTTGCCGCCAAGCAAGCGCGGGTGGACGCGGTTTTTCACAAGGTCGCGTCCCGCTACGACCTCATGAACGATCTGATGTCCGGCGGCTTCCACCGGATCTGGAAAGATATTTTCGTCAGTGGGGTCAAGCCGTCCAGGAAAATCCGGTTCCGCCATCTCGATGTGGCGGGCGGCACCGGCGATATTGCCTTCCGGGTGGCGAAGGCAGGCTCGCCCTCGACCGAGGTTGTTGTGCTCGACATCAATGTCGCCATGCTGGAGGAGGGACGAAGGCGCGCCCGCGCCGCCAAGCGCGGTTTTGCCGCGGCGTTCGACTTCGTCGAGGCAAACGCCGAGGAGCTACCCTTCGCCGATGACAGCTTCGATGCTTATACGATCGGCTTCGGCATTCGCAACGTGCCGCGCATCGACAAGGCGCTGGCGGAGGCGCACCGGGTTCTTCGGCGTGGCGGCAAGTTTCTGTGCCTCGAATTTTCCAATGTGAACGTGCCCGTCCTCGACCGTCTCTACGAAGCCTATTCGTTTCGCGTCATCCCTCTCATCGGCCGCTTGGTCGCGGGCGACGATAAGCCCTATCGTTATCTCGTCGAATCGATCGCGCGGTTTCCCGATGCCGAGAGTTTTTGCGGCAAGATCGCGGGGGCGGGGTTCGAGCGGGCTTCGTTCACGCGGCTTTCGGGCGGGATCGTCGCCATTCATTCGGGCTGGAAGCTTTAGGCATGAGTCTGACAAAGCCATGGAATTTCCGGATAGGATATTGCGGTCGATCAGTGCGAGCAGGAGCATGATTCTTAAAGGCGAAGCAGGCGATCGCCGTCCGATCGTTCGCAAGCCGCACCCTTCGCGGGCGCGATCCGGTTCTTCCGGATCGGACCATGTGTTAGGGCGGGCATTTTGAGTTCTTCCCTCGGTTCCTTGCTCCGGCTTACGCGCGCGGTTTTCGTGCTGGCCCGAGCCGGCGTGTTCAGCGACCTCGATCCGTCGATTCTGCCCCCGGCCGCGCGGCTGCCGCTCGCCTTGGCAAGACTCCTTGCCCTGGGCGGCGCGAGAACTTCCGCCGCCAAGGCCGCCAGCAAAAAGGCAACCGGCCTTGCCAATCTCCCTGCCGCGATCAGCCGGCTCGGGCCGTCCTATGTCAAGCTCGGCCAATTCCTCGCGACGCGGCCGGACGTCGTCGGCGTGGCCGTCGTTCAGCAGCTCGAGCTTTTGCAGGACCGGATGGCGCCTTTTCCGCGCACGGTTGCGATCGCGACCATCGAGGCCGCCTTCGGCGAATTGCTCGGCCGCACCTTTATAAGTTTCGGAGAGCCGGTCGCCGCCGCCTCGATTGCCCAGGTTCACCGGGCGCGCGTTAAAGACGGCGATGGCGAACGGGAAGTCGCCGTCAAGGTGCTGCGTCCGGGTGTCGAGCGGCATTTCAAACGCGACCTCGGCGACATGTATTTCGCGGCGCGCCTGGCCGAACGCTGGCTTGACGACGCCCGCCGCCTCAAGCCGGTCGAGGTCGTCGATACGCTGGCCCGCACCGTCAAGATGGAAATGGATTTCCGTCTCGAAGCCGCCGCGGCTTCCGAATTCGCCGAGAATACGGCGCAGGATAAGGATTTCCGGATTCCGCGAATTGACTGGGACAGGACCACGAAAGAGGTGCTGACTCTCGAATGGATCGATGGGACAGCTTTATCCGACATCAAGGCGCTCGCCTCAAAGGGCTATGATTTGCAGGCCCTCGGCCGCAACGTCGTTCAATCCTTCCTGCGCACGGCGATGCGGGACGGATTTTTCCACGCCGACATGCATCAGGGAAATTTATTCGTCGACGCACAGGGGCGTCTCACAATGGTGGACTTCGGCATCATGGGCCGCCTCGGTTTCAAAGAGCGGCGCTTTCTCGCGGAAATCCTCTATGGGTTTATCAAGCGCGATTACCGGCGCGTGGCGGAGGTCCATTTCGAGGCCGGCTACGTGCCGCGGGTGCATAGGGTCGAGGATTTCGGGCAGGCCATCCGCGCGATCGGCGAGCCGATTCATTCCCGCACCGCCGATCAAATTTCCATGGCGAAACTGCTGACGCTTTTGTTCGAGATCACCGGACTTTTCGACATGAAGACGCGAATTGAACTCGTTCTTTTGCAAAAGACCATGGTTGTCGTCGAAGGCGTGGCGCGCACGCTCGATCCGAAACTCAACGTGTGGACAACCTCCGAACCGGTGGTCAGCGCCTGGATCGAGCAGAATCTCGGGCCCATCGGGAAATTGCAGGACGCCGGGCGCGCCGCCGCGACGCTTGCGCGGTTCGCTTCCAATCTGCCCTTAGTGCTTTTGCGCGGCGAAAATATCGTCAATCAGCTCGAAGGCATGGCCGAAAATGGTTTCGAGTTATCCGAGGACGCGATCGCGAAAATCGGCAAGGCCGAAGCGCGCGGGGCGCGCTGGGGCCACATCGCGCTTTGGCTCATCGCCGCGATCGGCCTGCTGCTGCTGTTGCGCTGACTTACGCGTTCTATTTCGGAGGCATAAAGATCGCGCCGACGATCTCAGCATCCTGAATGCTGCCGGTAGAAGGCTACCTCGTCGGTAAGTATCTCGGCCAACTCATCGCGTACCGGACCAGTTGTGAGAGCGGCCTCCCGCATCAATGAGTAGTCCGCCGCGGGATTTCGGCCCACCATAACGCGAGCTCCTCGGACACCAAGCAAAGCCTCAAGCCGTCCCAATTCTTCATCGAAAAACGACATGTCGCCAATAAAGTCAAAGCCCGCCATATCGACGTCACGAAAGAAGTAATCTCGGTAGCAGCCACGCATTTGAGGCAAGCGAGCAAAATCGAGCATTCCCATTCCCTCGTCAAGAACACGCTGATGCAGACGGTGACCATCGCCTGGCGTGTTTAGCCAGAAATAGTAATGCGAAATCGTACGTTCGATAGGATCACGCAGAAACGCGATGCGGATGGCGTTCTCAGTCCGCGCGTATTTTTTCGCCCAGAAGTGGCCATGCACGGCCAGGGCCCCCTCAGGCAATTGCCGGGCGGTCCCGTGCCGCGAAAGAAACCCCGCCGGATCGACGTTCATTTCCGACCTCGGGTCGATGGGCCGATCGGCATTGTCCCGCACTATCCGGCCACTGCCAAATACGCTTTCCAGCCAAACCGCAAAGCTCATACCCGCGGTTTTGGGGACGTGCACTGAAATGATTACTTTGTTCATATATGGACGCCTGGTAGTTGTAGAAGTTTTCGGCGGCCCTCGACAGGTTGGTGACGGAGAAGCCAACCTGCGGATAGCGTTCGCCGGGATGCCATTCGCCATTGGCGGTCACCCAGCGCGGTTTCTTCCAGTATGCACCAATACCGGCTAAATCAATCATCGGCGTCCCCTCGGCCTAGGCTCTCGCCTTACCCGTTTCTCCGGCGGCTTCAAATGAAACGCCAATTTCCATGTGAGGCGGTTCGGCGCAAGAACCATGAAACAAGTAAACTGCCTTGGTGTTTCCAATATTCATGGAAACATCTTTCAAGGCGCTCGCCGGCTCCCTTACCGGAACAGGCGATTGCGTCAGGCGCTTTCCTTGGCGCGGAACGCACGCTTGCGCGCGTTGGGGTCGAGCAGCACCTTGCGCAGCCTGATCGATTTCGGCGTAACCTCGACAAGCTCGTCGTCCTCGATATAGGCGAGCGCCTTTTCGAGCGTCATCTTGAGCGGCGGGGTCAGCCGGACCGCCTCGTCCTTGCCGGCGGCGCGGATGTTGGTCAGCTGCTTGCCTCTTAAGACATTGATCTCCAGATCATTGTCCCGCGTGTGTTCGCCGACGATCATGCCGCGATAGACCTTGCAGCCGGGCTCGATCATCATCGGGCCTCGATCCTCGAGCTTCCACAACGCGTAAGCGACCGATTCACCATTGTCGTTGGAAATCAAAACGCCGTTGCGCCGCCCGACGATCTCGCCCTTCCAAGGGGCGTAGGCGTGAAACAAGCGGTTCATGACCGCGCTGCCGCGGGTATCGGTCAAAAGCTCGCCCTGATAGCCAATGAGCCCGCGTGTCGGCGCTTGAAAGACAAGGCGCAGGCGATCGCCGCCGGAAGGCCGCATCTCGATCATCTCGGCCTTGCGCCCGGCCATCTTTTGCACGACGACGCCGGAATGTTCCTCGTCGACGTCGATGACCACTTCCTCGATTGGTTCGAAAAGCTGGTTCGTGGCCTCGTCTTTTTGAAAGACGACTTTCGGGCGCGACACTCCGAGCTCGAACCCCTCGCGGCGCATGGTCTCGATCAGGATCGCAAGCTGCAATTCGCCGCGCCCCGAAACGACATAGAAGTCCGATCCGGGCGAATCCTCGACCCGCAAGGCGACGTTGCCTTCGGCCTCCCTGTAAAGCCGATCGCGGATGACGCGGCTCGTTAGCTTGTCGCCTTCGGTTCCGGCAAGCGGTGAATCATTCACAAGGAACGTCATCGACAAAGTCGGCGGATCGATCGGCTGCGCCTGCAAAGGCTCGGTGACGTCGGATGCGCAAAGCGTGTCGGCGACATTGAACATTTCGAGCCCGGCGATCGCGACGATGTCGCCCGCTGCTGCCTCCTCGATCGGCGTGCGTTCGATGCCCCTGAATGCCAGGATCTTGGAAACCCGCCCCTGTTCGACCACATGGGCGTTGCGGTCCAAGACCTGGACGCTTTGATTGGGTTTTACGGAGCCCGCGAAAATCCGCCCGGTGATGAGCCGCCCGAGATAGGGATTGGCTTCGAGCAATGTGCCGAGCATCCGAAAACCGCCTTCGCCCGTATGCGGCGTCGGGACATGCTTCAACACGAGATCCAACAAAGGCGCCATGCCTTCCCTCGGCCCGTTCGGGCGCTCGGCCATCCAGCCCTGTTTCGCGGAACCGTAAAGGATCGGAAAATCAAGCTGTTCATCGGTGGCGTCGAGCGCCGCAAAAAGATCGAAAACCTCGTTCACGACGTCGCTCGCCCGCGCGTCCGCCTTATCGACCTTGTTCACCGCGACGATCGGCCTGAGACCGATTTTCAGCGCCTTGCCGACGACGAATTTGGTTTGCGGCATCGGCCCTTCGGAGGCATCGACCAGGACGATCGCGCCATCGACCATGGACAAGATGCGCTCCACCTCGCCGCCGAAATCGGCGTGGCCCGGCGTATCGACGATATTAATCCGCGTATCCTTCCATGCAATCGACGCCGCCTTGGCGATGATCGTGATCCCGCGCTCCTTTTCGAGATCGTTCGAATCCATGACCCGCTCGGCGACCCTCTGATTCTCGCGGAAGGCGCCGGATTGCTGGAGCAGGCGGTCCACGAGCGTCGTCTTGCCATGATCGACGTGAGCTATAATGGCGATATTGCGAAGCTTCATTTTCAGACCTGAATTAAAACTACCGTGTCCGGAGAGCCTGCCGGGTTCCACACCCAGACCACGTTTTTTTGAGAGACGACGTTTTTTGAGAAATGCCAGCCACAATATGGGGTGGGCTCTTCGCGGTTGCAGCGTCCCTTATAGCAAACAAAGTGATTTAGAAACCGGTCATCCGCGCCTGGCAAAAGGGCATGATTTGGGATCGCCCGTTTGGCGGAGTCCCACGTGCCAGCGAATACCTATGGCCCCCGTTCAGAGACGCCTAGCGTCTCCAGAATTTATGGAAATGATTGACCGGCCCAGGCCCGTGGCCGACGCTGAGCGCATCGGCGGCGGCGAGCGCGCCGGTAAGATAGGTTTTTGCGGCGCCGACGGCTTCGCCAAGCTCATGCCCCTGCGCGAGATAGGCCGCGATCGCCGAAGATAAAGTGCAGCCGGTACCATGTGTGTTGCGGGTTACGGCGCGTGGGGCGGAAAAAAGCCGGCATGAAGCGCCATCGAATAAGAGGTCGTCCGATGTTTTTCCTTCCAAATGGCCGCCCTTGACGAGAACGGCTTTCGCGCCGCGCGCATGCAGAAGCGCGGCGGCGCGGCGCATGCCTTCTCGATCCGCCGGGATTGCATGATTAGACAGGCGAGCCGCTTCGGAAAAATTCGGCGTGACGAGGGTTGCGAGTGGAAAGAGATGCTGGACAATCGCGTCGCTTGCATCGGTTGCGCTCAAAGCATCGCCGCTCGTCGCGACGAGCACCGGATCGAGGACGATGAAGCGGGGCTTGTGAAACGCGAGCCTGTCGGCGACCACCGCGATTACAGCGGCCGAGCCGAGCATCCCGATCTTGACGGCGGAGACATCGATGTCTTCGAAAACCGCGTCGATCTGCGCCGCGGCAAAACTCGCAAGCGGGACGTGCACGGCTCTGACCCCTTGCGTATTTTGCGCGGTCAGGGCGGCGATGACGGCCATGCCGTTGCAGCCAAGCGCGGCGAAGGTTTTGAGATCCGCCGCGATGCCCGCGCCGCCGCTTGGATCAAAACCCGCTATTGAGAGAAGATTCTTGACCATGTCCCGGCAGCCCGCATTCTTCGGTAATGTCTAGAGAAATTCAACTCCCTATTGTGATTGAAATTCAGAGCATTCAGACCTCTTTCCGTGGCCACCAACCACGATCCAAGATCTACCGTAACTAAAACTAGGGTCTGAACTCAATTTAACGAAGCATTAATTGGCGCATGATTTAACTTCTATGGAGGTGGATCATGCGGGAGGGATTATTTTGGCTGGATGACCTGCAATGGTCGTCGATAAAAGGCTGTTTGCCGGGCCGGAAGCGGCGCAGGCCACGGCGGGTTGATGACCGCCGTGTGATCAGCGGGATTATTCACGTTTTGCAGTCGGGAATGCGCGGGCGGGATTGCCCGCAAGAGTACGGCCCCGCGACAACGATTTATAACCGTTGGCACCGTTTGTCACAGCAAGGCTGTGGCAAAAGCTGTTTTATGAGCTAAGCCAGATTGTCGGGACACATTACGAAAACAGCATCGATTTAACGGCGATCAAAGCGCACCGTTCGGCACGGGGTAAAAAAGGGGCCAAGACCAGGCGCTTGGCACAAGCCGGGGTGGCCGCGCGACAAAAATCCATGCGGTGATTGATCGCAAGGGCCGCCCTTTGCGCTTTCTCCCGAGCGGCGGACAGTGCTTCGACGGCAAAGCCGCTGGGCCTTTGCGCAAGCCCCTGCCGCCGGCCAAAAAACTGCTGGCCGATAAGGCTTATGACTGCACCGCGTTCCGGGATTGGCTTGCGCGGCGCGGCACCACCCCGGTCATTCCCAACAAGATCAATCGCCGCAAGCCCTTTCCCTATAACAAGCGCGCCTATCGTCATCGCAACAAGATCGAGCGTTCTGCCGCCTCAAGGACGCGCGCCGCGTCGCTACCCGTTACGGCAAAAGCGCCCGGAACTTCCTCAGCGCAGTCCGCTTGATCGCCGCCACCTACTTCTGGTTAAATTGAGTCTGGACCCTAGATAATGCCCGAGCGTGCGATCGAAGTCATTCCGGTGATCGACTTGAAGGGCGGCGCGGTCGTCCGCGCCCGTCGTGGTTCGCGCCATTCCTATGCGCCGATCGTGACCCCGCGCGCGCGAACGAGCGCACCCCTTGACGTTGTCGCCGGGTTTTTGACGGTCCATCCTTTTCACACGATCTATGCGGCCGATCTCGATCGAATCGAATTGCGCGGCAGCCATGACCAAAGTCTCGACGCGCTAAGCACGGCTTTTCCGAACGTCGCTTTTTGGGTCGATGCCGGCGTGCGCGACGGCGGGGAGGCACGTTCGTGGCTTGGTCGCCACAAGCGGGCACATCTCGTTCTTGGAACCGAATCCCTGGAGAGTCATGCGGTGCTCGAAGAATTCGCCCCCGACGACCGTATCGTTTTATCGCTCGACTATCGCGGTGACAGCTTTCTCGGGCCAAACGAGCTTTGCGATGCGCCCCATTTGTGGCCCGCGCGTGTGATCGTCATGACGCTGGCGCGCGTCGGCGGCGATGCAGGACCCGACATGGATCGTCTCGCGGATATCAAACGCCGCGCGCCGGATGTCATGCTTTATGCCGCAGGGGGCCTTCGCGGCGCCTCCGATCTCATGCGGCTGAAACAAGCGGGCATAAGAGGAGTCCTCGTTGCTTCCGCGTTGCACGACGGCCGTTTGACCGGCACCGACCTTGCCGCGGCGGCGGAAGGCGCCGGAGACGCAATATAAAAAGGGGCCAAGGCCCCTTTATGTTGTTGGTTCTCGCGGCTGCTCAGTTTGGCGCGAACGGATGCTTCGCGATATTGCGCTGGGCGACGACATGGGCGGGCGTCGGCTCGCCGTTGACCGCCCGCGCGATGGCCTCTTTCGTGGCCTGATAGTTGAAGTCCTGAATCTTCTGGTTGTCCTTGGCGTCCCAATGGATGAACACGCCGACGCAAATGAACAGATTGTCCGCTTCGCTCACCGGGATAACGCCCGCCGCGACACTGTCGGCGACAGCCTTGCCGACGGCATGCTGGGCCGGGCCGAACATCTGCACGGCCTGGGTTGCATTCTTGATCGTCACTTTATTGTAGAGGACGGTCGCAGGCTTGCACATCAGGTTCGGGGCCACGAGAGCGAGCAGTCCGGTGAAACCCTCCTTGTTGTTGGTAAGCGCACTGGCAAACGCCGTTTCGGCCGGGCTGCCGCGCGGCCCCATGATCAGGTCGATGTGAGCGATTTCGTTACCGTCACCGACGAGCGATTTGCCGACGCAGAGCTTGTTGATCTTGGCCATGCTTAAGAGCCCCATAGT
Organism: uncultured Alphaproteobacteria bacterium; assembly: GCA_963712225.1. Taxonomy (GTDB): domain Bacteria; phylum Pseudomonadota; class Alphaproteobacteria; order Rhizobiales; family Beijerinckiaceae; genus Methylocapsa. Next base: position 59,138 of record CAVQHH010000022.1, on the reverse strand, counting down.
TAAATCCTCCCTGGAGAAACCCGCTCCGATTTGCCGTCGCAGGCGCTCGACGCATGCAGACGAACCTCTTTGTTGTCAACGTCTGGCCTTTGGCCGGACCGGTTGGGCCGGATGGCGGTGGAGATTTCCACCGCCAAGCACTCAACCATTATTGCGCCGGTTGATCAAGATGCGAGTTAGCCGGTCCGCGAAAACACTCGCGACGGTGAGATCCGCGCTTGTTCCCGGATTTAGCCCGCCGGCCTTGAGACGCCGGTCGAAACTCAGGAGATCTTGAAGCGTTTCCGCCGGATTTGCGGCGTTCATGAATTGTTTTCGCGCTTCCAGTGCGTCAGTTTGAACGCGTGCCGCCGCTTCCGGACCATTTTTGCGCGCGATGTGGCTGTCGGGAAAGCCCGCGAGAAACGCCAGATAGACGGCGGCCACCGGCCAGGGCGCCGGCCAGCCGCTGACCCGCGCCCTCGCGAGCGTGCCCATCCCGGTTTCGAATATGTCCGTGAAATCAGAGGCATACTGGAAAGCGACCCGGTCTCTTCCGGCGGCTTCGCGCATGGCCTCCAAAAGCGTGCCATCGGCCGGGCCACGGACATCATGGCGGAACGCCGTGCCGAGCCCCGCGGGCGCCGCGCGAAGAATGGCTTTGAACGTGGATTCGGCGTCCAGGCGGGTCAATCCGGCAACCGTCTGTTTCACTCTCGCGCGAAAGTCGCCGCCCCTCTGCGCGGCGGCGGCGAGCGGGGCGCACAGGAGAACGATGCCGAGATTGGTGTTCATCCCCACCGCCGCGAAGGTGGCCTCCACGGCGGCAAGAATGCGTGCGCCGACCGGCAACGCGGAATTGCTCAAGGCGGGGGCGGCGGCTTCGGCGCTGCGCAAGAAATCGTGAGCCGTCATGCCGTGGCCATCGGCGAAAACATGGACATTGCCGGGCTTCGGCGCCTCGATCTCGTCGCGGCATGCGGCGATGAATGCCTCGGCGATTTCGTTCACCCGGCGGCCTCCGCCCCCGGCCGTCCAATTCGCGTCAAGAGGTCGGCGGCCAGCCGGCTCGGCGATGGAAAACGGCGCGACCTTCTGCAAGCCGCGCCAGCCCGGCATGCTGTTGACTTCAAGAACCTGAAGAGTATCCGCCGCATCGCGAATCATATCCACTCCGGCGAAATCGGCGCCGACCGCCGCCGCCGCGCGCAACGCAAGATCGATCGATCCGGCATCCGGCTCGAACCATTCCGGCCGCGCTCCGAGTTTGACATTGGTGATCCACTGGGTCGCATGGCGCGTCATCGCGGCGATGACCTTGCCCTCCGACACGAGCAGCCGGAGGTCGCGAAAGCCTTTGCGTTCGACCGCGACAAATCGCTGAAGATAATAGACGCCGTCCACGGCCTCGACCGGCGGCAGATCGTCGTCGCGCCGGATCAGTTTCAAGCCGTATCCTTGCGCGCCGAACAGCGGCTTTAAAACAAGCGGGCCGCGCCCCGCCTCGCGCCGCACGATCTGGCGCGCGGCCTGTTCGGATTGGACCGCCCAGGTCGGAGGCGTCGGAATTGAGTTGTGGGCGAGTGCGAAACTCGTCGCGGCCTTGTCGACGCATAGCTCCACGGTTCGCGCCGAATTTAAAACCGGCACGCCGAGGGCGCCAAGGCTGTGCAACACGTCAAGGCGCAGGGTCACGCTTTCGAAACTGCCCGATCCAATCGCGCGCACAAACATTGCATCCGGCAAACCCGCGCCAAAGCCCGGAATGACGAGGCCGCCTCGGCGCCGCGTATCGAATCCGCATTGCGACAGCCGGATCGGCACGGCAATCGCGCCCGCGCGCGCGAAAGCCGCCGTGAGATCCCGCGCATGCCAATCGTAAAGGTCCACGGCGAGAGCGATTTTGGGTTCGCCGGGGGCTTTGCGGGCCGCGTGCAGCCTATCCAAAGGAGACATCGAGCAATGCTTGATCGATCCCGCCCGCGTGGAAGGTCTCGCCGGTTTCAACGGCGGTCACGATAGCGCGCGCGGGGCTGAACAGCATGGGGTCGATCGAATAAAAATCGCCTTTATAGGCCTTGAACACCTCGGCGAAGGGACGGCCATAATCGCGCGAAGTCGTGCTTGGAAGCTTTTCGGCTAGCGCCTTTGCCTCCGCGGCGGATCCGGTCACGAAAAGATGCGCTTGGCCGCCATAGATGATTGCGTCGTTGGTGCGTCCCATGGCTTGAATGAAGTCGGGATGTGGCGGCGAAAGCGGCGCCGAAGCCAAGCCGTCGACGATGCGCGATAGCGGAAATTTGAGTTCATGCGCCTTATGCAGCGCGACTTCCAGGACGCGTGCGACGACCTGAACGCTGCCCGCGAGACTTTGTGTGGGCGCAAAAATGAAGGTGACATTTTCACGCGGGACGCCGCAATCGCGCGCGACTTTTTCGGCGATTTCGCGTGGCGGCGCCCGGCCGGACTCAAGAACAACAGTCGCGCGGGTCGCGTTATCCCGGTACTCCAATTCCGAAAACAAAGGCTCCTTGCGCGCGAGCGCCCGGCCGGGACCGGAGCCGAGCGCGAAAAATGCCGATTTCCCCTCGCCATGCGAAAGCGCCCAGCCCGCATATTGGCTGGCAAGACAGGCGATCACGGGATCGGTGCTGCGAACGCACAGCTCGAAGGGCCATTTCGGATTGGTGCCGGTCGGCGCGATCGCGACGGTTCCCATCCCGCCAAGGCAAATTTCGGCGATCGCTAGGCCTGCTTCAATTCCGCCCCGCGCATTTTGGCCTGCGTCGATAATCGTCTCGCCCGCTTCGCCCTTGGAAACCGCGATCCGCAAGCGGGCCGCACTCGCGATCATGCGGTCCACCATTTGTCCGGTCAGGGTGTTGATACTCAGATCGTTCTTGCTCAAGGCGAGATTCCTTCCCAAGGTTGTCCCTTTAATATTGAATATGTTCAAGTCTGCCGAGAAGCAAATTGGTCCGCGCCTCGACGAGCGCGCGTGCGCGCCGGGGCTTTGCCGCGCGGGCCTTTATCGTGCACAAAGGGTCGTACGACCGCAACGTGCTCCGCGCTTTCTGCCGGTCCGACGTCCAATCTGGCCAGTCGAATTCCGGCATGGAGGAGATTTCGCGCCTCGCGTAAGCTATTCCCGCGGCTGCGGCGCCAGCGAATTCGAGCGGGCGCCGCGGCAGGCGGCCGCGGCAGGAATCGATATGGGCCCGGAAAAGCGACCCGGCGCGATCTTCGAAAATGTCGAGGGTCGCGCCCGGCCGTGGATTGACTTCGATCAGCGTGTATTCGCTACCTTCGACGAGAAAATCGATGCTGTTGAGACCGCGGAGCCCGCACGCCGCCGTTATGACTTCTGCCACTCGCTCGCAGCCGGGTTTCCAGCCCGGGCGCTAAACCGGCCGGCCGAAGGCTGCCGCCGAAACGAAAGGGTTCACCCGGCGCCGGCGCCGCCCATTGCCGGCTTAGTCCCACGACCCGCGCTTTGGCTCCATCGCCAAGAAACAGGATCGAAACAGGCTCGCCCGCGGCGATGCGCTGGAAGTAAATTTTCTCGCCTTCCGCGCGAAAAGCCCCCGCCGGCGCGACATGGCTGCCACCCGATCCGCCGGCGCTTTTCACGAGCCAATGGCGGCCGTCCCTTGGCACGCGCGTGCTGATCTTAGGATGCGGAATGTTCAGGACGGCGCAAAGCTCCGCCAATCGCACCGGATCCTTCACGCTGCGCACCACTGCTGGCGGGTTGCCGAAGAGCGCCCAGCGCCGCGCGGCAAGTTCCAGGAGTTCGGCGCGATCCTCGAACCCGGCGCCATAGACGAAGCCGCACGGCGTCGCATCCTTGGCAAGCTCGTCAAGCGCACCAATAAGGCTCTCGCCTTCAAATCCGGTGTCAAAGCCGCCCTCGATCAGCCGGTTGGCGGCGCAGAAGCCGCGCGTGTCCGAATCGTCGAAAAAATCGGCGAGGAGCGGCCTGTATCCGGCCCGTCGCGCGGCTGCCGCCAACGCCCGCCCCGAAGACGCCGCGATCAGAATCGCGGCGCCAGGTTCAGGCGATCTCACGCGCGAGAGCGAAGGCATCGCGAAAATCGAGGTTGATCGCTCTGGACGAAGCCGCCATGCGCTGGAACAATCCGGATTCGGTTTTATATTTCACATTGCCGATGGCAAGCGGGCCGATCCCGAGACTGCCGCCCGCCAGTTCGACGCCGTTCGCCATGAGATCGAGGCCCTCGATGCCCGCCGGCGGGACGGCGTTGACGTCGGCTGCCACGAGTAGGGATTTGGCCGCCGCAAGCATCGTTGCCGAGAGAAGTTGCACTCCCGCCGCTGCCGCGCAAAGTGCAACTTCCTTACCGGCCAGCGCCGCGGAAATCTCCTCCGGCGTTTTTGCTTGGACGGCGTGGACATCAAAGCCAAATCTCTGCTTGATCTCGTCCGCCTTGGCTTTCACACGGCTCAACTCGCGTCCGGCGAGCGTCACGTCGGAGCCCTCCGACGCGGCGATAACGCCGGATGTGTAGCCGACCGGGCCGGTCGCTCCGAAGACTAGGAATTTCGTCTGGCCCAGCGCCTTAGCATTCTTTTGTTTGAGGATTTTCTCCACGCACGCGACCATCGCCGCAGCGGTGGTAAATGACCCGGCGGGGTCAGCAAAGGCGGAAATCTCGAACGGCTTCAAAAGTGTCTTGCGCAATTGTTCGAGCATGTCGAGCGCGAGCACGGCATCCTTGCCGCCGATGAAAACTCCGGTATGGACGGCGTCCCTCGGCGACCGCGAAAACATGGCGTCCTGCACCAACGGCGTGATGTCGTCGAGAGTAACCCCGGTATAGGGAGTGATGGAATCAAATCCCGCGTCGAGCGCCATGTTCACGTCGAAAGGGCTCATGTGCCGGAGCGGAGTGAGCATGTGCAAAATATTCTTCGTGGCCACGTGTCCTCCCCTGTCTTTTTGTCGCTACTTGACGGCGACGAGGGTTTCGCCCTCGACGAGCGCGCCATGATTAACTCCCTTGCAGATAGCCATGTCTAGCCCCCACGCCGCGGCTTTTTCCTGGGTGAGATCACACAAACGCCGCGCCTCGTTCGCGCCGGGGGCGAACGCAAAGCCGGTCGGCCCCCAGGACGACTGGCCGGTTCCTCTCGCGCCGTGCCGTCGAAGGTCCTCCATCACCCGCGCCACGGCGGCGCTCGCGTAGGGCGCGCCGCCTTGGGCGGGGGCGAAATAGTCTCCGGCGATCTCCTGGAGACGCGCGATCGCGTCGCCGAACGATCCGATATCGTGTTCGGCCAGCGCCGGCAACGCTTTGACGAGAACAAGCCGGCAGATTTCCGCGGCCGAAGAGGCTTCGAAATCCGCAAGGCGCGCGAAGGCGGCTTGTTCGTCGCGGCCGTGGATGCCTTCGGTTCGCGGGTCGAGGACGACAATCACCCGCCATTGTGGCGGAAAATCCATGCGGGCGACGACCGGCGGCGTCGCGGTTCCAGCGCCGCGCCCGCCATCGACAATGAATCCGCCGTGCTCGAAAAGGCCCAAGCCAATCCCGGAACGCGCGCCTCGCCGCAGCAAAAGCGCATCGCTCGACTCATCCGCCGGGATGCTTTCGAGGTACCGCAGGGCAGCGGCGATGCCAAGCGCGAGTTGGGTGCCGGAGCCGAGGCCCGCATGCGCGGGAATGGCTTCGTGAACTGTCAAGCTGATAGGCATGGGTCAGGCCGAAGCGGCGCGCGAGAAGAGCGAGATGGCGCGCCGCGCGCTCCGCCTCCAATCCATCGACAGCCGGCGCCGGCGCGCGGCGGATTGTCAGGCGGGTCACTGGGCGGTCGATCGCAAGCCCAAGGCCCCCGAAACGGCGGCCAAGTCCTCCATTCATATCGAGAAATCCGAGGTGAAGGCGGCCCGCGGCCGTCACGGTGACGCTGTCGAACATGATCCGTCCTTTCCGGAGCATCCTCCCCGCCTCTTGCCGAAGCCGCTCGCGTTTTGGACCATGAGCGTCGAAAAGTCGCAGATTTTCCGGACAATTTCATGCCGCAGGCAAAAAGCTGATAGCGCGGATTGTTTCACATGAATCAATCGTGTCCAGAGCCTTCCCGAGTGAAGGGGAATACCGGTTCGCGTCACGAAAAGCGATAAATCAAGGGTTCGGGATGGGTCGAGCGAGCTTCCCTGTTTGGCGTGCGGTCAAATACAAAATGCCCGGCAAGCCTTCGGGCTCGCCGGTCAGGCGCAGATCGCGGCGTACAGCATGCTTTTACTTTACTCCGGAATGTTTCAAGGCCTTGGCGACATCCGTCACCCTGCGGCCTTGGAAACGTGCGACTTCGAGGTCATCGGCGTTGGGCGGCCTTGCCTGATTGTTGGAGACCGAGCTCGCGCCATAAGGCGTCCCGGCTTTGTACAAGGAGGCATCCGCATAGCCTGTCGGCACAATGATAAAGCCGAGATGCGCCAAAGGATTATACATCGAGAGCAAGGTCGATTCATTGCCGCCATGCAACGTCGACGTGGAACAAAACGCCGCCCCCGCCTTGCCGTTCAACTTGCCCTGGACCCAGAGACCGCCGAGACTGTCGATATAGGCCTTGAGTTCGGACGAGACCGAGCCGAAGCGCGTCGGCGTCCCGAACACGATCGCATCGGCCCACTCGGCGTCCATGGTACTCGGCGCGGGGTGGCGCGCATTCATCGCATCGGCGGCTTCTGCCCATCCCGTGGCCTTCGCCATTATCTCCGGACCGACGAACTCCCGCGCGCGGCGCAGGCGAACCTCGGCGCCTTGCCGCTCCGCCCCCTCGGCAATGGCCTTGGCGAGCGCTTCGGTCACGCCGGTGCGGGAATAAAAAGCGATCAAGACGTTGACGTCGGCCATATGTCTCTAACTTCAATATGTGCGCCAATTCCTTAAAGAGACAAACAATGATTGGCAAGCGTCGCGCCGCCGACCCAACAGAGGTGATTGATCCAGGATAACGCGCTCCTTGCGCCCGACCGCGCTGACCTCGATCCAATCGATCCTTCGACTCTACACGCCTTATCTGAAGGCGCGCCGCGCAAGACCGGCGGCCGGCGGAAATCACCCGGCCGCGGCGATCGCTTCCGCGCCCGGCGGCTCTTTGGGCAATAGCGCCAAACGGGCGATGAGCGCTTGATCCTGCAAAATCGCCATGCGTTCCTTCGGCTGGAGCCAAGAAATCGCTTCATCGATGGTTCCGGCCTCCGAGAGCTTCGCATCGGCAAGCGCCCATTCCGGCGAAATATCGCCGTTCCGGCGTTTTTGATGGCGCGGCAGGCAGGCCACATGGAACGCGCGGAACTGCGGATCGGCATAAAGCGCGTGAAGCCCGCTCAAGGCTTCGCTGTCGAGCCACGCGGGCTCATTTGCCAAGAAATTGGCACGCGCTACGATGGGCGGCGTTATCCACTCTTCCGGAGTGATCAAGAGACCGGCGCGGCGCAGGGCGAGGCCGATGCTGAGAAGGCCAGTGCCCCAAGACAAGAAAATCGCCAGGAGGAGGCCGAGGATCGTCGGCGACATCCAGGCGACCAGCGAGGGCGAAATCGAAAGGCCGGCTACCAGGGTCAAAAGGCCCATCCCGACATGCGAGCGGTGGCGCGCGACAATGGCGGCAAATGAAATCGAGCCATCGTCGCGTCGTTGCGCGTTCCACCCGGTATCGAAGCCGAACGCGAAATGCATGACGTGACCTGACTGGATCAGCATCATGATCGGAGCGAGCAGCGCCGACATGATGATTTCGAAGGCCGCCGACAAAACGAGCGTGATCGCGCCGCCGGCGCCGCGCCGGGTCGCGCTTTGGATCAAGGCAAGCGTCAAACCGAATATCTTTGGCAGCAGGAGGATCGTCATGGTGAGCGCGAAAAGTTCGAGCGATCTTTGCGGATCGAATCTCGGCCAAGTTGGGAACAAGGTGAAATCGCTCGTGAAATATTCCGGCCTGATGTAGCTTGCCTGGAGGACGAGCACGATACCGACGATGAGCTGCGCCATCCAAAGCGGCGACGCGACATAGGCCATGATGCCGGTTACGAAATGCTGCCGCGACATCGGATGCAGGCCTTTCGCGGGCAGTATCCGCAAATGCTGGAGATTGCCCTGACACCAGCGCCGGTCGCGCGTCGAAACATCGATGAGCGAGGGCGGACACTCTTCGTAGCTGCCGCCAAGGTTTGGCAGCATATAGACGGCATAACCCGCGCGCCGGATCAATGCCGCCTCGACAAAATCATGGCTGAGGATATGGCCGCCGAATGGAGGACGCCCGCGCAAAACCGGCAAGCCGCAATGCGCGGCGAACGCCTTGGTGCGAATGATCGCGTTATGGCCCCAGTAATTGCCGTCGCGCCCCATGGAGACCGCGACGCCGGCGGCGATCACCGGGCCATAGATGCGCGCCGCGAATTGCTGGAGGCGAGCGAATAAAGTGTTGCGATTGACGATCAGCGGGAGCGTTTGGATAATGCCTGCGTCGGGGTCTGCTTCCATGGCCGCGGCAAGCGCGATAATGGTTTGGCCGGCCATCAAACTGTCGGCATCGAGCACCACCATATGCTCGTAGTGGCCGCCCCAGCGGGTGACGAAATCCTCGATATTACCGGACTTTCGATTGAGGTTCCTGGGCCGGTGCCGGTAGAACAGGCGGCAGCCTGGGCCAAGCCTTTCCCGCATCGCAAGGAAAGCTTGTTCCTCGCCGACAAAAATTTCTGGATCAGTCGTGTCGGAGAGAAAAAACCATTCGAACGCGCGGCCGAGACCGCTCGCCTCGACCTCCTCGAACATCGCAGCGACCGCCCCAAAGACGCGCGCCGGCGTCTCATTGTAGATTGGCATGACGATCGCCGTGCGTTGACGCAACGCAACCGGCGGCAAGGATGGCTTCGGCGCGAAAAACAAGCGCCAGATAAAACCCGCGAGCGCGCTCATGCAGGCGAGCGCGATCCAGGAGAAATTGCCGACGAAGAGAAAAAGGAGCGCCCATTTGAGCGGCGTTACCCCGCCGACCTCGACCACCTTGTACATTTCGTGAGCGCCGTAGACAGTCAAGCCCAGGCCGCCGCCGAACACAAGGAGCCGCGCGAGCCAGCCGCCGAAAACCGGATGATGGGCGACGTTCCTATGCCGCTCGGCCCGGCGGAACTCGGTCAGTCTTTGCGCCGGCATCGCGAGTGGCGCTTCGGGCGGCACGCAGGCGAATGCGTCGGGCGCGAGCGTGCTCTCTCCGGGGCGCAGCGGCGTCACCACCGGCTCGGTTGGCTGTGAATTGGTCAGAGCGTCCATCGATAAAGCCAAGTCTCGCTTATGGGTTTGCCGGCCGCCTCCATAACCAGGCGCAGTTCCGAAAAGGCTTCTTTCCCAGGATCGAGTTCGAACAAGATCCGGCAGGATTTTTTGTCCGCCGAGGTAAATGTTCGGAGCGCGGTTATCGATCCCGGCGAAGCGCTCAAATTCGGCTTCATTGCTTCGGCGTTTTGCGGGCGGCGCAAAATTTCACCGGCGAATTCGACCATAAAACGGCGGCGTTTCGGCGACGAACCTCGCCCCGAACGCGACTGCGTGGCGATTGCCAGCGGCGGCGGCTCCGGCGGGTTCCAGCACCAGAACTGCCGGTACGCGAAAAATGTTTCGCTTCCGGCGGCGAGCAGTTGCTTCGGCTTCCAAAAGCCGATGATATTGCCGTTGGCTTCGGAGTTGGACGGAATTTCGACGAGTTGAACGCCGCCCGCCGACCAATCGCCGATCGGTTCGATCCAGAGCGAGGGGCGGGTCTCGAAGTGCTGATCGTCGTCCTGGTAATGATCGAAATTGCGGTCACGTTGAAGAAACCCGAACCCGCGCGGATCTTCGTCGACGAAGGTCGAAATTTGCAACGTATCGCGATTGGCGACCGGCCGCCACAGCCATTCCCCCTTGCCGGTCAACATCTGGAGGCCGCTTACCTCGCTCACGCTCGGACGCAGATCATCATTGTGGCGCTCGTCGATCGGGCCGGAGAGATGGGTCGCGCTCATCGTGGCGAGACCCAAATTATCGACCGCTGCCCTGGCGAAGAGAGCACATTCCGTGTCGATGATCGTGGCTTCGCCGGGCCGCAGGGTGAAGCGATAAGCACCGGTCACGCTTTCCGAACCGATCAGGGCGTGCATGACGAGTGCGCCGGCGGCGAGCGTCGGACGTTCGATCCAAACCCTGCGGAATGCCGGAAATTCCTCGCCGCGCGGATCGGCGGTCTTGATCGACATGGCCCTTGCCATGGTGCCCAGCGTTTGGCCGGGCGCCACGGCGCGAAAAAAACTTGCACCTTGGAAAATGGCGAGCGCGGAAAAGCTGTCCTGGCCTTGCGCGAGTACGCGAAACCCGGAAAAGCCTATGTCGGCAAGGTTTTTGGGGACGGCGAGCTTGCCAAAATCAAACAGCGCCGGATCGTAAATGACACGGCGCGCTTTGCCTTCCGCGACAAGATTGATTTCCATCGGGGTCGAAAAGATGAACCCGCGTTGCAGCGGCTCGATCGCGAAGCCGGTATTGTCCGGGGCCCAGATCGCGGTCCCCGGGCGCTGCCGGATGGCCGCATATTGTTCGTAGTCAAGGTCGCGAAACACTTCCGGGATGTCGGCCGAAAGCGGTTTGAATGGCTGTTTCGACAAGAGTTCTGGCGGCGTCGGTGACCATGTTTGGATCGAACGGCGATGGTTCGCCCAAGGCGAAGCCTCGCGGTGCCTCCCGCGCGGCGGAGGGTGCCGCGGCATTTGCCGGCGAGGCGGCGCCGGCGCGGGCGGCGATCCCGCCTGCCATCCCGCCAAGGACGAATTTTAAAACCTCCCGGCGCTCGACCATGAATCCGGCTTGGCCGGCGCCTGATCGCGCCGCACTTTTAGAAAACGCTTTAGTTTTATCTCTATAGACGATAACCGGGCGAACGTAAGTTCCCTTTTGGGTGTTTTTACGCCCGGAGCTCTACGTCCCGGTCCGAGATAAAGGTGAATCCGCGACTTTGTTTTGATCCAATGCTTTCATTCTAAACCTCATGCAACAGTGCATGAATTTTCGATGTTGATTGAATAGGGGAAGGCCGACCTTGCTTATCACTCGCTTTTTTTTAGCTTAGATTAAATGTTCGGCCGCCCCCATCGGAACCCCCTCCCGCGCCGCCGCACGCGGTGAACGATTAGCAAAATTGTCAACCCCTGAACAGGGGGTGCGAAGGAAGCAATTTCGTGACAATCAATCCGGGCGTTGCCGTGGCTTAGATGGGTAGTTAATTTGTGCCTTGTTTCGGTTGACGTGGCTATTATGACTGATAGTAATCAACACATCATTTCCATGAAAAACTCAAGGAGGAGCAAATGACTAGGAACAGCCGGACCTATCGGTTGTCACATTGGGTCGGAGGAGCAGCCTTGCTGGCGGCCTCGACAGCCATGGCGCCCGACGCGGGTGCCTTCGAGGCCGTCGAAACAACCGCAGCTACCGGGGCCGCGACGGTGGTGGATTTGCGAACTGCCCCCAACCTGCCCAATGTACCTCAGCAGCCGATCAATACGCTGCACAACAACATCACCATGGCCGATCACCTGATTGCCAAACAAAAGGCGGCCGCGAGCCTCGCATTGGCTCAACTCAAGGCGGCCGGACCGGTGGGCTTCGCCCCCACCCTGAGAGGGATCAATATCGCCGGCATCAACGAGGGGGTCTTCGGAGGCTTCCCTCCCGATGGCGATATCGCCGTGAGCACCAACTTCGTTCTGCACATCGTCAATTTTGGTGTCGACATTTATAACAAGGCAGGAGGCTTGCTGACGCGAAAGAGCTTCGCCACGTTTTTCAACAACACCACCGACTTCATCTTCGACCCGAGGGCGTATTGGGATCCCTACTGGGACCGGTTCGTGGTAATGGCTGACGGTCAGCGCGGCTCGGGTGCCACCGCACAGAGCTATTTCGAGCTGGCGATCAGCACCACCAACAACCCGAGTGGGTCGTACTTTATATACCGGTTCACGATCAGCCCCGCCGGTGACTTCCTGGACTTTCCGGACCTGGGCATGGACCAGGACGCCATCATTGTGACGGTTAACGACTTCCTGAAGGGTGGCGGTTTCGACGCAAGAGTGTTTTCCCTAGCCAAGGCGCGGATGTATTCGGGCATGGGTACCGGGTTCACCTTCCGCGGGGGAAGCGGCTGCACCATCGCCCCGCCCTATGTATTGGATAACAACCCGACCACCTACCTGCTTGTGGCCTGCCCGAACGACAATAAGGTCTATCTGGGGGCCATGACCAACACCAGCCGGAGCAATGCGCAAACCGTGTTCTGGAAAGCGATTATTCCCGTTCCAGCTTACCGCGTGGCAGCGGATGCGCCTCAACCTGGGGTGAACTATGCCCTGGAGACCGGCGACAACGAATTCGAGCAACGGTCGATCCAGCTCGGAAGCCGGATCTGGAACGTCCACACGGTCTCGGTCGGCACGGCCACGCCCCGCTGGTACGAGTTCGACACCGGCTCCAACAGCCTGGTCGCCGATAGCATCTGGTTCGCCTCGGGCACCTCGTCGGACTGGCACCCCAGCATAGTGGCGAACACCGCTGGGGAAACCTTCGGGACCTGGATGAGCGTCGATGCCCCCAGAAACTTGAACCTGTCTCTCCACTTCAATGGCGGGAGCGGAAACAGCGCCGGCGGCGGCGCCGGAGGCACCTTGTTCACCAGTACCCAGCCTCTTACGGGTCAGACCTTCCCGTTCCCCCGTCACCGGGCTGGGGACTTTTCCTACATCGCTCTGGACCCGTCGAGCTATCCCGGATGCGCCGCCAACCGGCGGGCCTGGCTGGAAGGCGAAGTGACATTCGGGCCGAACCTCTGGGGCACCCGGATCGGGCGAGTGGGCAATTGCTGAGCCCAACGGCCAGAAAACATTTTCAGGGAGTGGGGCGCTCATCGGCCCACTCCCTAATCGCCGGGGCGACGCCACGCCAAAGCCAACCTCTGGCCCGCTCCAACACTCGTGAAGGGCGATTTCGCCAAATCGCTCCCAAGAAGGAGGCGTTGCGAAATGCGTCGCAATAATTCGGACTTTTCCGTCAGACTTTTGCGATACAAAATCTGACGGAATCCCGTCACCTAGTGGGTTGTCGCGCTCCGGCGCCGGCGTGGTAACGATACCTCAACAACCGTGGTGATCACGGTAGCGCGGCGGCGCGGGAAAGTGGGTGTATCCCGCTGCAGGAAAGGTGGGCGGCATGGGGTGGTGAGTGCATCCCTTTGCGGGGAAGGCGGGTGCGATGGGCGGGCCCGTGGATTCAGTAGCGGAGGTGGTTGTGGACGAATGCGGGTTATTTGCAGCGAAGCTGGGCGCCGCAAGAAATAAAGTAACTAAAACGGTACAAGTAGACACCGCCGTTTGAATTAGCTTACACATGAGACACTCCGTCTGATTTGTAAAACACGGGGCTTGACGTGACAGACATCGCCGCATGACATCGCACCTTGCCTTGCATCTCATGGCGGCATCTGACATTGTCCGAAAGTCTAGTTCCAAGTCATACGTCTGATTGATGCTGGCCACGCGCGATAATCGCCGAAAAGCTTTGAGCCGGCATCCACCCGATAACCAGATTTCGAGGCTGAGACTGCCGCTTTGGACCAGCATTGGCAAGGCCGAACCATCGCCGCGAGGCGCCGAGCAATTTCGCCTGTTCTCAAATTTCTCTTTTTCTGAGTATAAAGCCTCCAGCTGGCGCCAGACCAGCGTGGGCCGCCCGCGCTCACCCCGGAGAAGCTATGATCATGGATACTGCCCCTCCTCAAAGCCGGGAGCGCCCTCGCCGCACATGTCTGGCAATCGTTCTCGCCGCCGGCGAGAGCTCGCGGATGCGCTCGGCGCGGCCCAAGGTGCTGCATGAGCTAGCCGGCCGCTCCATGCTCAGCCATGTTTTAAGCTCGCTCGTCGAAGCCGGCGCCGAGCGGACCGTCGTCGTGGCGGGTCCGAACCACGACGCGATCATGGCGGAAGCCAAGACGATCGTGCGCGATGCCGGAATCGCGATCCAGAAGGAGCGGCTTGGAACCGCGCATGCCGTGCTTGCCGCGCGCGATGCGATCGCCGGGGGCTATGACGATCTTCTCGTCGTTTTCGCGGATACGCCTCTGGTTTGCCCGGAGACTTTCGCCGCCATGCGCAAGGCGCTTGCGGGAGGCCAAAACGCAATCGCCGCCTTGGGATTCGAGGCCAAACAGCCCGCGGGCTATGGAAGGTTCATTCTGGAGGACGGCGCCCTCAAAGCCATTCGCGAGGACCGCGACGCGAGCGCGGCGGAGCGAGAAATCAAAATTTGCAATGCCGGTCTGATGGCCCTCGACGGGCGCCACGCCTTGGCGCTTCTCGATGCCATCGGCAATGCCAACAGCCAGAAGGAATATTACCTGACCGACATCGTCGCCGTCGCCAGATCGCGCGGATTTGCCGCCGCAGCCGCGATCGCCGCCGAGGACGAGGCGCTGGGCGTCAACGACAGGGCACAGCTCGCCGCCGCCGAATCGATTTTACAAGCGCGGCTTCGCGCGAAAGCGATGCGGGAAGGCGCGACTTTGATTGATCCTTCGAGCGTGACCCTAGCCTTCGACACGCGGCTTGGCCGTGACGTTGCCGTTGAGCCGCACGTGGTCTTCGGTCCGGGTGTGAGCGTCGGCGAAGGCAGCCGCATCCGCTCGTTTTCCTACTTGGAAGGCGCGACGGTTGGCCAGAATGTGTCGGTCGGCCCCTTCGCTAGGCTGCGCCCCGGCACCGGCCTCGCGCAAGACGTGCGCATCGGTAATTTCGTCGAGGTGAAGGCCTCGGATGTCGGCACCGGCGCCAAGATTAACCATTTGAGCTACATTGGAGATGCGAGCATCGGCGCCAGGACGAATGTCGGTGCGGGAACGATTATCTGCAATTACGACGGCGTCGCCAAATATCGCACGGAGGTTGGCGCGCAAGCATTCATCGGCTCGAATAGCGCCTTGGTGGCGCCGGTCAAGATCGGTGACGGCGCCTATGTCGGATCGGGGTCCGTGATTACGCAAGACGTCACGGCCGATGCGCTGGCGCTGGCCCGCGCGGGCCAGATAGAAAAACCCGGCTGGGCAAGGGCGTTCCGGGAAAGGAACCGGAAATGAGCGCGGTTCTGTCATGCCAAGGCACCCGAAAATCCGCAAGCTGGTCAGCGACCCTTAATCCACGGGTTTTCATGTCGATCCGCGATGAGCCAATGATGGCGAACGCTCAATCTAACCGCAAGACGAAAGATGGTTTTTAATGTGCGGAATCGTTGCGATGCTCGGCCGGGGTCCGGTCGCCGGCTCCATTCTCGATGCGCTGAAGCGGCTCGAATATCGCGGCTATGATTCCGCTGGGATCGCGACTTTGGAGGCGGGCCGGCTGACCCGGAGGCGGGCGAGCGGCAAGCTCAAAAATCTGGAGCTTCATCTCGCCGCCGAACCTCTGTCGGGCCGGATCGGCATCGGCCACACCCGCTGGGCGACGCATGGAAGGCCAAGCGAAAATAACGCGCATCCGCATGTCAGCGCGAATGTCGGCGTCGTGCATAATGGCATTATCGAGAATTTCCGGGAGTTGCGCGGCGAACTGCAAGCCAAGGGCCATGAATTTTCGACCGAGACCGATTCCGAGGTCATTGCCCATCTCGTGAGCGAAACCATGCGCGGTGGCTTGGCGCCGGTCGAGGCCGTGGCTTCGAGCCTGCCGCGCCTGAGGGGTGCTTTCGCACTCGCTCTGATCTTCGACGGCGAGGAAGATCTTTTGATCGGCGCCAGCAGCGGCGCGCCGCTCGCGGTAGGATTTGGCGAAGGCGAACATGCCGGCGAAATGTTTCTTGGCTCCGATGCGCTTGCCCTGGGCCCCTTCACGCGCGCGATCGCCTATCTGGAGGATGGCGACTCCGTCGTCCTGACCCATACGTCCGCGCGGTTTTACGATGCCGAAGGCAAGTTGGCCGAGAGGCGAAAGATCAAGTCTGCAGCCTCGGCCGCGCTGATCGAGAAGGGCAATTATCGCCATTTCATGGCCAAGGAAATCCACGAACAGCCGGAGGTCGTCGCCCGAACGCTTGGGCATTTTCTCGACATGCCGGCCGGCCGCGCGGCGCTGCCCTTCGCGCCGCCCGTCGATATCGTTGCTCTACATCGCGTGACGATTTGCGGTTGCGGCACGGCCTATATCGCGGGGCTCACCGCCAAATATTGGTTCGAGCGATTTGCGCGGCTTCCCGTCGATGTCGAAATCGCCTCCGAGTTTCGCTATCGCGACCCGCCGCTCCAGCCAGGAGGGTTGACCATCCTTGTCTCGCAATCGGGGGAGACGGCCGATACCCTGGCGTGTCTTCGCGCCGTCAAGGCGAAGGGACAGAAGATCGTGGCGGTGGTCAATGAAGCGACCTCGACGATAGCGCGCGCGAGCGACATTGTTGCTCCGACCCTCGCCGGTCCCGAAATCGGCGTTGCTTCAACGAAAGCTTTCACCTGTCAGCTCGCGGTGCTCGCCTGCCTCGCGCTGGCTTTCGGCAGGGCGCGCAATACCATCGACGAGAAGGCGGAGGCGCGGCTCGTTTCCGAACTCATGGCGATTCCGGGGCTCATCGCGCAAGCGCTAAAATGCGAAAGCGCCGTCGAGATCCTGGCTCGCGAAATCGCCAAGGTCCGCGACGTGCTTTATCTCGGCCGCGGCACGTCCTATCCCTTGGCGCTCGAAGGGGCGCTGAAACTCAAGGAAATTTCCTATATTCATGCCGAGGGCTATGCGGCGGGGGAGCTGAAACATGGGCCGATCGCGCTCGTCGACCAGGACATGCCGGTGATCGTCATCGCTCCCAATGACTCCGTGCTCGAAAAAACGATCTCGAACATGCAGGAAGTCGCCGCTCGCGGCGGAAGACTGATCCTGATTGGCGATGCCCGTCTCGCCCACGATTTTGCCAACGAGGCAGCCGCCACCATCGTCATGCAGGATGTCGCGCCGGAGTTCGCCGCGATGGTCTATGCGGTACCGGTCCAATTGATCGCCTATCATACCGCCGTCGTCATGGGGAAGGACGCCGACCAGCCGCGCAATCTCGCAAAAAGCGTCACGGTGGAATAGGCCGCGTCGCGCTTGCCGCAGACAAGCGCCACGCAACCGCGACTGCGGATAAAATCGAAAATCACCCGACAAGCCGCGCCGTCACCATGCAATAAAGCATCGGCAGCGACAGGACGAAATTGGCGCGCGAAGTCAGCATCGCGAGCCGCGCGGCCTGCGCCTTGGCGTCGTCGTCGGCGGGAACGAGGCCGAGCACTTTCTTCTGGTTCGGCCAGAGGACGAACCAAACATTGAAGGCCATGACGAGGCCGAGGATGCCGCCGGTGATAATGGTTAGATTGTGGACCGCGCTGCTGGTGGAAAACACGATGAGGCCGGTCACCACGGTGGCGAGGGCCGACCATCGGAACCAAAATAGGGCCTCGGGCGCGATATATTGGCCAATTGCGGGTTTCATCTCCGGCGGAATCTTTCGGCAGGGTGGGGATTTGCACCAGGTTGAAATAATAGAGAAGACCGATCCACGTGATGCCCGAGACGACATGCAGGAACGTGAAGAACGCCCCGAAATAGCCGTCTCCCAGGTTCGTGACGTGATAGAGAAGGAGAAGCAGGAACGTCAGACCGGCGCCCAGCGCCAGCGCGTTGTATGGTTTTTCGAGGATCCTGGAGAGTTTTTCGAGGATGTTGGAAACGGTTGCGTTGATGTCGGCCATGACAAGCTCCTCCCAAGGGAAACGACGGTTGCGCCACGCCGGCGGCGCGAATCGAATACCGCCCCCGACAGTAGAGCTTTTGCTCTTTTTTTACCAGGACCGCAATGAATCGGCCGGTGGATAGGGATTGGCCAAAAGCTCCTCTTGCCCGGCTTCCCCCTCCCGGAACCGCCGATGGGAGCGTGCGCAATAACGAACGTGGAAAGGGAATACCTGAGCATTCTATCAAATTGTAAGTATTATCTAAATGAGTAATTAGAAAAGTATGTGTATCCAATGTATTGTGCCAGAGAAGCTCGAATACGGCGAGTTGGATAAGGGAATAACGCGATTATGCGCTCATTAATTCGTAAATATTTCCGTTATTTACTATCAGGGCTTCCGCGGGTAATGCGCCGGGCCGCGCCTCCAGGTCCTGGGTCCGAAGCGGCGAAGGCGCACGGATTTTCCGGCGACCGGAGCGGCGTCGTGGCCGTGCTTGTCGCTCTTGCCATGCCGGTCCTCGTCGGAGCGATGGGTCTCGCGGCCGAGACTTCCTATTGGTACGTGCATCAGCGCGGCATGCAGAATGCGGCGGACGCCGCCGCCATCGCGGCGGCAACCAATGGCACCGCCACCTATGCGGCCGAGGCCCAGGCGGTAGTCGCGGGATTTTATCCGAATGGCTTGGGCACCATCACGGTCACGGCGGCTAATCCCAATACCGCCTCGGGCTGCACCACTGCGGCTGGGTCTGCAATAGCTGCTACATTGTCACCGTGTCGGACAACGTCCCGTTGTTCCTGTCGCAGGTGGTTGGCTATAAAGGAACCGGCGGCAAAGGCACAACGACCCTCTCCGCGACCTCCGTGGCCACGAACGGTGCGGCCTACCCCTATTGCATCCTGGCTCTCAACGGCAACGTCGCAACCGACCTTGTCTCTAACGGCGGGCCGAAGGCCAATCTGAACGGCTGCAATATCATGTCGAACAGCAGCGCCACCTGCACTGGCCATAATCTGGGGGCCGCAGTCGGCGATGCGCACGGGACCAACAATGGCTGCGGAATCATCCAAAATTCCAACATGCCGGTCGTTAAAGATCCCTATGCGTACCTCGCCCCCAACATTCCCGCGGACACCTGCGGCGGTAAATATCCGCAGGAGCCGGGGAAGAAAGGCCCTGCGCTTCCGGCCTCGAATCAATGGAGCGGCAGCTACAGCCTTAGCGGCTACGACGTCGTCTGCGGCGACCAGCAATTGACCGGCAATACGACGATCAGCGCACCAAGCAACGCGGTTCTGGTGATTGAAAACGGCCAGCTCGACACCAATGGCTTTACGCTACAGTCCACGGCCGGTTCCGGACTGACAGTCGTGTTCACCGGCGACCCCAACAATGGGACCTATCAGCACTACCCGAGCGGCGGCGGCACCTTGGACATCGTCGCGCCAACCTCCGGCACGTGGAAAGGCATGGTGCTCTACCAGGACCCAAATCTGGTCGACACTTCGAGCAATCTCGACATTTCCTGCCGCCGGCAACAGTCCGACCTGGGACCTCACCGGCATGGTGTATCTGCCAAATTCCAACGTCACTTTCAGCGGCGCGGTCAACAAGTCAAGCAACGGATTGTCCTGTTTTGGCCTGACCGTGGGCGACATTCTGATCAACGGCACCGCCGACATATTATCCAACACGCAATGTGCCGCCGCCGGAGTTTCCCTCCCGCAGGGCGGGAACCGTGGAACATTGGTTAACTGATGCGGATGCGAGCAAGAGCGATGGCAATGAGGACGACGGCATCCGTTTTCGGCAGGCTCCGCCTGTTCGGCGCCGACGCGCGGGGCGTTGCGGGATCGAATTCGGGATAACCGGCCTATTGCTTGTCATCGGGCTCCTGAACGCGGTCGATGTCGGTTATTACGCGTACCAGCGGATGGAAGTAGAGAATGCCGCGGAGGTTGGCTCCCAGGCGGCCTGGAAAAACTGTAACAATCTAACAACTACCTTGTTGCCGGCAACCGTAAATTGTCAGCCGCCGAATACCGCGATTACGCTGAGTGCCATGATCACGGCGGCGATCCAGAGCACAACACTTGGAACCGCCGTCACCCTGGCGTCCGGTTACCCGGCCGAGAGCTATTACTGCGTCAACGCCTCGAATGCCCTGATATTACAGGGCAGCGTGTCCAGCCCGCCCACGGCTTGCTCCAGCGGCGTATCGCCCGGCGACTACCTCCAAGTCGGCGTGACCTACCCATATCAATCATTATTCCCAGGACACATCAGCGTGATGAGCGTCTCGGGCGTAAGCTCGATCACCAAGACAAGCTGGATGCGGATGGGTTGAGACATGATTGCCATGCGGAGGCCGAGCCTAGTTTCATGCGTTAACGGGACCACGGCGGTGGAATTCGCCATGGTATTGCCGCCCTTCCTCATGCTCCTGCTCGGTACCATGTCCGGTAGTGTCGCGGTCTACACGGCGGCGAGCCTGCATTACGCGGCGGAAGGGGCGGCGCGTTGCTATTCGGTTTAACTGCCGCGAAGTCCGGCCAGTGCGGTAGCCCCACGGCGACCCAGAGCTATGCCCAAAATCTCTATCATGGCCTGGGCAGTCCAACATTCACGGCTTCCAATCCTGCGTGTGCGGTATCAAGTCAATGCAACGCTCAATGTTGTGCTCAACGTCGGCGTGAAACAAGACCTTACACCGGCGCAATGGACCATACCTTTGAGTGCAACGGCATGTTTTCCTTAAGCGAATCAAGGATTACGGTCGCGGTCTCGCTCGCGGCCCCGCGGCCTGCTTCAAGCGACGGCCTTGATCGCCCGCGCGGTTTTGTCGACGATCTCGCCGATCTGCGCCTCGCTGACGATCAGCGGCGGCGTCAGAATAAGCGTGTCGCCAACGCTGCGCAGAAGAAGATCGAAATCGTGGAACGCGCGATCCATCGCGTCGAACCCTCGCTTCCCAGGGGCGCCGGGCTTGGCCCCGAGGTCGATTGCCGCGCTGAGCCCGGCGTTGCGGATATCGAGGACATTGGGTAGCCCCTTCAAGCCATGCACGGCGTCGGCCCAAACGGGTTCGAGTTGCAGCGCCCGCGCGAATAGATCTTCTCTGCCGTAGAGATCGAGCGCGGCGAGACCGGCGGCACAAGCCAAAGGGTGGCCAGAGCAGGTATAGCCGTGCAACAATTCGACAGCGTGCTCCGGGCCTTCCATGAAGGTTTCGTAAATCGGCTGGCGGACGATCACGCCCCCCAGCGGCGCCGTGCCCGACGTTACGCCCTTGGCGAAGGTGATCATGTCCGGAAGCACGCCATAGCGCTCGGCCGCGAAGGCATGGCCGAGACGGCCGAAGCCGCAGGTGACTTCATCGAAAATCAGCAGAATGTCATATTTGTCGCAGATCGATCTTAGCCGTTCCAGATAGCCGGTGGGGGGCGGCAAAACGCCAGTCGAGCCGGCCATGGGCTCGACGATAACCGCGGCAATCGTCGAGGCATCGTGCAGGCCGACGATTTTTTCAAGCTCGTCGGCGCGATGCGCGCCCCATTCCGGCTCGCCCTTCGTGAAGGCCTGCTTGGCGCGATTATAGGTCGATGGAAGATGATCGACGCCGGCGAAAAAAGCGCCGAAGAGTTTGCGGTTTGCGCCGATGCCGCCGACCGCCATGCCGCCGAAGCCCGAGCCATGAAAGCCGCGCTCTCGTCCGACCAGCCTCTGGCGGGCGCCTTCGCCACGGAGGTTGTGATAAGCGATGGCGATTTTTAGCGCGGTATCCACCGCCTCCGACCCGGAATTGGTAAAGAACACGTGGTCCAAATCGCCTGGCGCCAGCGCCGCGATCCGGCTCGCCAGGGCAAACGCTTTCGGATGCCCGAACTGAAACGGCGGCGGAAAAAGGAGTTCGCCTGCTTGCGCTCTTATGGCCTCGACGATAGAAGCGCGGCAATGTCCGGCGTTGGCGCACCAAACACCCGCGCTGCCGTCGATGATGGCGCGGCCGTTTGGGCTGAAATAATGCATGTCCTTAGCATAGGCGAGAAGTCGCGGGCTCTGCTTGAACGCACGGTTGGCGGTGAACGGCATCCAGTAGGCATGAAGATCATTTCGCAATAGCACTTCAGTGTCGGCTGTGGAAGTCATGGGCGGCGCCCGCTAAAGGGGGAAGCTTCAAAACCGGAGGTCGAAATCGCGATGATTTTTGTGTATGACGAATTTGCCGCGCCGCTGGTGTGGCCGCGCGTTAACAATTAAGATTGAAGATAAAACACATTTTGGATACAGTCAATGAGCTGTTTTATACATTTTTCGGCCAAACGATGATTTTTGTACTCGTCGCGCTCGCGGCGTTCGCGGCGGGCTTCATCAATGCTGTTGCTGGAGGGGGCTCCTTTCTCACCTTCCCGGCGCTGATCGCCGCCGGATTGCCGCCAATCGACGCCAACGCGTCAAGCACCGTCGCGCTGTTCCCGGGCCAGATCGCGACCGGTTACGCCGCGCGCGACGGTCTCGCGGCGGCGTCGGCCGACAGCCGCGTCAATGTGCCGGTCCTCGCGGCGATCAGTCTTGTTGGCGGGCTTGCCGGCGGCCTCCTGCTGCTTGTCACCCCGCAATCGATCTTCAGCCGTATCGTGCCTTGGCTCATCCTGTTCGCGACAGCGATTTTCGCAGGCGGGAATTTTTGGCGCCCCGGTACGACGAAGTTCCGGCTGAACCGGCATGGGATTTTTACCGCGCAGGGATTGGTCGCCATCTACGGCGGCTATTTCGGCGGCGGCATTGGCATTCTGATGCTTGCCGCGCTGACCCTTTTTGGGCTCCGGGACATTTGGCTTATGAACAGCCTGAAAATTCTGCTCGGCGTACTGATGAACGCGGCGGCGGCCATCACCTTCATCGCTGCCGGTCTCGTCCATTGGCAGTGGACGATCGTCGTCGCGCTTGCCGCGATCGCCGGGGGTTATGCCGGACTGCATGCGGCGCGGCGGCTGCCCGCGCAGATAGTCAAGGGCTTCGTCGTCGCGGTGGGCCTTGTGCTCACCATCTATTTCTTCATGAGACCGGCGTGACGGGAGCTGCGTTTCCCCTCGTTGTGAACATGTAAGGCGGAAAATACCATGCTGATAATGCGGCAGGTTCATTTCGAGGGCCATGGTGGCCCGGACGTAATAAGGACCGGCGAGGCACCGGTGCCGGAACCGGGGCCCGGCCAGGTCTTGATCGAAGTCGCCGCGGCCGGCGTCAATCGTCCCGATTGCCTGCAGCGCGAAGGTGTCTATCCGCCGCCTTCGGGCGAGAGCGCCATTCCGGGCCTCGAAATCGCGGGCCGGGTGGTCGCGCGCGGGGAAGACGTGAGCGCGCCAAGGGAAGGTGACGACGTTTGCGCTCTCGTCGGCTCCGGCGGCTATGCGGAATACGCGCTTGCCTATGCACTTCTCTGCCTGCCGGTGCCGAAGGCTTTGGGGGTCGTCGCAGCAGCGGGCATTCCGGAAAATTACTTCACCGTCTTCGACAATGTGTTGTCGCGTGGCAAGCTAGCACCGGGTGAAACATTTCTAGTGCATGGCGGATCGAGCGGCATTGGCTCGACCGCGATCCAGTTGGCCAAGCAGATCCGCGCGAGGGTCATAGCCACGGCAGGCTCGAGTGCAAAATGTGCCTTTTGCAAGACGCTCGGCGCCGATTTCGCGATCGATTATAAGACCCAGGATTTTGTCGACGAGGTGAGGAAGATCGCCGGCAAGCATGGCGTCGATGTCGTGCTCGACATGGTCGGCGGGACTTATCTGCCAAGAAACCTGTCCGTGATGGCGATGGAAGGCCGCCTTGTTCAGATAGGTCTCTTACAATCGGCGACGGTCGAGAATTTCGATTTGCATCCAATCATGCTGCGCCGCCTGACCTTGACCGGCTCCACCTTGCGGGCGCGCAGCGTGCAACAGAAAGCCGAGGTCGCCACGGCCTTGCGCGAAAAAATCTGGCCGCTCTTGGACAAGGGCTTGGTGAAGCCGCTGATCCACGCGACTTTTCCGCTCGAACAAGCGCGTCAGGCGCATGAGATGATGGAATCGTCCTCACACTTGGGCAAAATCCTGCTCGTTACCGGCAACTAGGCCACGGCCAGGGCCATGGACCGCCTGAGGATTTTGTGCCAGTTTAGCTTCCATGAAGATCCGCAAGAGATGGTCCACACTAGGGAGAGAGGCGCAGATGTCGTACGAGGGGCGCAATCACTCTCGCGCTCGACGCGCGATTAGGCTGGCCGCGATCACCTCGCTGCTGCTTTCGGGTGGCGCGGCCGCCGGCGAGCGCACTTAAGGACATATAGGTATTCCAAGATATACGATATGCGCATAAGCGATCTGGACGTAAGTGAAGCGTTATAGGTCAAATTTTTTTCCGCTGGAGGACCTGATTGGGAGATCAGCCTTCAGTCGGAGGGGGAGGACATTATGCGTGCGGCAGTTTTTGCGGCGAAGATCGCTCTTGGTTTGCTTCTGCTGGCTGGCGGGAGCCTGCATGCCGAGGACTGGCCGATGTATGGCCGAGATTTGCACCACAGCTTCAGCAATCCGCAATCCGGTATCAATACTGGCAATGTAGCAATGCTTCAGTCGCGCGAAGCGCTTGCCTGGACTTTTCAGACGGGGGATGCGGTCAGCGCCTCGCCGACCGTCGTGGGGGGAGTTGTCTATGTTGGCTCTTGGGATGGCTATTTCTACGCGCTCGACGCCAAGTCGGGATGGCTGAAATGGAGATACAGGGTAGCTTGCCAGTACACGGTCTTGCCTATCCCCAAACACTGCCTGCCGCCTGGGGTTCCGCCGCCATCGCGCACGAAGACCGACGGAGGAATCATTACCTCTTCCGCCGCTGTAGTCGACATATCTACCGCAGCTGGAATCAAGCGCATTGTGTATTTCGGCGCTGGGAAGACCCTCTACGCCTTGAATGCGGATAGCGGAACGCTCCTCTGGAAGCAGGTCATCTGCGGCAAGCCCGACTTACCCGACTTTGCCTGCGTCTACGACTTTCTCGACCCGACCAGAATATTCTCCTCACCCGCTGTCCTCGGTGATTTGGTATTCGTTGGCCATACGGTCGATGGTGTCAATCACTACAGCGGGGGATTTGAGGCAATCGATGCTGTGACCGGGAAAATTCGCTGGCGCTTCGAGCTCGACCCGGGCGGAAACAATCGAGGGTGCGGCAGCGTCTGGTCTTCGGCGGCTATTGACGAGGCAGCCCAGCCGCCGCTCGTTTTCTTCGGCACGGGTGACTGTCATGAAGATGCGACGCCACCCTATCACGAGGCAGTCATCGCGCTGGAGGCTGGAAGCGGAAAACTGAGATGGGTATACCGTCCGCGCAACACGGACACCTGTGATTTTGATTTCGGCGCCTCCCCCAATATCATCGATTTGGGGAATGGGCGGTTTGTCGGCATTGGCGGAAAGGACGGGAAATATTATCTCCTCAATCGCTTGACGCAAAATCCGGCTGGCGAAGTCATTTGGAAGACCAAAAAAGTAGTCTTTGGCGGCTTAGACGGCGGTTTCTTTGGCGGGGCCGCCTTCGACGGGCAGCACCTCTACAGCGCCACCGGCATCGGTGATGGCAATCCGTTTACTTTGACCGGGCTCTGCAGACCGCTCAATCCTCGTGACACTTTTCTTCAAGACCCAAGTATGCATGCGCTGAATGTGGACCCCTCCATTCCGCCCGATCACCGTATCCTTTGGGAACAGTCACAAAATCACAGCTTCGGAGCGACCACCTTGAGTGACGGCGTCGTCTTCTCCGGATCAGTCGGCCCTATTCCGATTATAGAGCCGCCAGCACTAAAGGCTTATGACGCAGCGGATGGAACGTTGCTTGCGACCCTCCCCATGCCAGGATCGGTCAATTCTGCTGCCACGCCGGTCGGAAATATGCTGTTCGTCACTTCTGGAAATTCTTTCGACGGCAAGGGTGGCGTTGTCCGTGCATTTAAGCTACCTTAAGAGGTGGCCACGCGTGATGAGGTGGAGAATCACAGTTTCGCGGGAGGTGGTCTATTGACGCCGGACCGGGCTATTGTGCCGCGTTCCGGCGCCTTGCGGCTATTCTCGCTGAGAATTGCCGCGGCGGCCAGACCGAGGGCGCGGCGAACCGCTGGCCGGACGTGGCATGAAGACAATGGATGTGATCATCTACCATAATCCTCGTTGCGGCACGTCGCGCAATACGCTCGGCCTTATCCGCAACGCGGGCATCGAGCCACATATCGTCGAATATTTGAAAACCCCTCCGGCGCGGGCCTTGATACGTCAGCTCGCGACCCGCGCGGGCGTGCCGCTGCGTGATCTGCTGCGCGATAAGGAACCGGCTTTTCGCGAATTGGGGCTTAACGACAACAACCTCGCCGAGGACGCTTTGCTCGACGCGATCGAGGCGCATCCCATTCTCCTCAACCGGGCGATCGTGGTGACGCCGAAAGGGGTAAGACTTTGCCGTCCTTCGGAACTCGTGATCGACCTCTTGCCGCCCCAGCAAGGCGAATTTTTTAAGGAGGACGGCGAGCGCGTCGTCGATCAGCACGGCCGCCGGGTCGCAACCGCTTGAGGTCGCGAGGGCCTAACGGACAATTGAACGATAAAGCGCTTTTCGCTGGCGGCTTTGGGCTCCTCCTGGATCGGCAATGTTTTGCGGCTCTATCCGCCCGAGACCCAAATCGAGTCCCGCATCGCGGACCTGATCCTTTAGGCAGAACGTTAGCGCCTTGGTTGACCCGCTCGCGCTGGCCAATATCACGCCGGCCGCATTCGAAAAGCCGAGCGCCGAGAGGTTACGACTACCCCCAGCTTGGCCGCCGTCCCCGCGTGCTCTTGCTTTATGGCTCGCTGCGGGCCCGCTCCTACAGCCGTTTTTTGACGCTCGAAGCGGCACGCCTCCTCGAAGCCTTTGGGGCGAAATCCAATCGAGCTGTGTCTTTATTATGCCGGTCATCGCGCCGTGCCGCTCCGGCGAGCACCCGACCTGCGCCAGATGGAGGAATTGATGAAGTTTACTTATTTGACGCGCGGAGCGTCCGATTACCGATGAGCCGCTATTCCGAACGCAAGGAAAAGGGAGACGCCGAGAAGCTTTCCGCGCAAGCGGGATTGCAGGCCGTATGATTGCGACGCAATCTTGACCCGCCCGGCAAAACCTTCTAACTCGACGGCGTCCCGTTGCGCTGTTTGGTGCTTCGAGACTGTGCGGCGGGCGTCGCCCGTCAAAGACGCACCCGTGGTGCCGCCTTCATATCTACTTATGTGAAGCGTTGGGGCCTGTCGGCTTGGCCTCTGATGGGGCCTGGCAGAGGAGGGCGCGTTCCTCCCCTCAGCTGGCGGGAGGACGCGGTTTGACGCTGCGCGCTCCCGCGCGGCCGCCCGTGTCCTTTTTCCGGCGTAACGGTTTAAGAGTACACCTGATGACGAAGCGCGCCGAAGCCAAATATAAAATCGACCGCCGGATGGGCCAGAATATTTGGGGCCGTCCGAAAAGCCCCTTCAACCGGCGCGAATATGGGCCGGGCCAGCACGGGCAGCGCCGCAAGGGCAAGCTATCCGATTTCGGCACCCAGCTAAGGGCCAAGCAGAAGCTCAAAGGCTATTACGGCAACATTTCGGAAAAGCAGTTTCGCAAATATTACGCCGAAGCGATCCGCATGAAGGGCGACAGCGGCGACAATCTGATTGGGCTTTTGGAGCGCCGGCTCGATGCGGTGATTTATCGCGCCAAATTCGTTCCGACCGTATTTGCGGCGCGCCAATTCGTCAATCACGGCCATGTCAAGGTCAATGGCCGCCGGGTGAATATTGCGTCCCACCAGGTGAGGGTTGGCGATAGGATCGAGCTCAAGGAGAGCTCGCGCCAGATCATCCTCGTTCTGGAGGCCCAGCAACTCGCCGAACGCGACGTACCGGATTATTACGAAGTCGATCACACCAAGATGACGGCGAAAATTACTCGGATTCCATTGCCCTCGGAAGTGCCTTATCCGGTGATGATGGAACCCAATCTCGTCATCGAGTTTTATTCGCGGTAAAACCCGCAGCGTAAAATTGCGCGCAACGAAGCATCTCGATTCGGTGATCCTGAACCACGCGCTACTGGAACATGGTTTTCAAATCGGCGATGCCCTTGCTAATGAGCTCGGCGCCAAAAGCACCTTGCGCCTCGCCTCTCAGCACGATTTCCGCGGCCTTGGTCGCGGCCTCGGCGGCCGCGGCACGCACCTCCGCCGCCGCCTGGGTTTCCGCCACGCTGATTTTTTCCTCGGCCTGTTTTGTTCGACGTTGAAGAAATTCGGTCATGCGCGCCCGCGCCTCGCTGGCTATGCGTTTGGCTTCCGCATGGGCTTGCGCGACGACGGCCTCGGCCTCGGCTTGCGCTTCGGCGCGCCGCTGTTCGAAAGAGGCGAGAACCGCTTCGGCTTCCGCCCGTAGCCTTGCGGCTTCCGCGAGTTCGGCAGAAATTCTTACGGCGCGGGCGTCGAGCGCCGAATTGATCTTCTCGTGCATTCCGAGATCAACCATCAGGCACACGAAAATCACAAATCCGGCCGCTACGATAAACTCCGCATCGAACATCCAAAATCTCCAGCGTCAGGCTTTGCTCGTGGCGATCGCCCTTGCAATGGCCGTTGGGTCGGCCGGTTGGCCGGTGATGTGCTGAACGATCGCCGCCGCCGCCTCGCTGGCGATCGCCTCGACGTTGCCCATAACCTTGGCCTTCATTTCAAGTATTTGCGTCTCCGAAGCCGCGATCCTGGCGTTGAGTTCGGCTTCTAGCGCGAGGCGGTTTGCCTCGGTCTCCGCATTGAGCCTTGTATGGGTTTCCTGGGCGAGCGCCAGCGCCTTGGCTTTCGCGTCGGCGATTGTCTTGTCATGCGCCGCGGCGGCTTCTTCCGATCGCGCCCGGAAAGCATTCGCCTCGCCGATGTCCTTGGTGATCTTGCGCGCACGGGCGTGGAGAATGCTTTCCACTCGCGGCAATGCGATTTTCGACATCAAAAGGTAGAACAACCCAAAGCTCAAGGAGAGCCAGATCAGCATCGGGGTGAAATTGACCGGGTCGAACGGCGGAAAAGAGGTCTCGCCATGGCCGCCGCCAGCCGACGTCCCTGTTCCGGCAATGTGGCCTTCTCGTTCGTTGCTCGCCATCCGTCACATCCCGCGCGGCAAAGCTTGCGGTCCTCGCGGGCGGGTCCAGAAACTCTCCGGACGCACCCGAGTGGGCTTTCTACTTGACAACGAAAAGCAGAAGAATTGCAATGAGAAGAGCGAAAATGCCCAAGCCTTCGGCGAGAGCGACGCCGATGAAAACACGTCCGAACTGGCCATCGGAAGCGCTCGGATTGCGTAGCGCACCCAACAGGAATTGACCAAAAATTATTCCAACGCCTATCGCGGCCGCTCCCGTGCCGATCGCGGCGAGACCTGCGCCTATTAATCTGGCTGCTGCGGGTTCCATTGTGTACTCCTTAAGGTTGCGATGATGGGCGACCGGTCTGTTGTTCAAATATCTATTCAGTGGCCCGGATGAATTGCGTCGTTGAGATAGACGCAAGTGAGAATGGCGAAGACATAGGCCTGGAGGACGGCGACGAGCAATTCGAATGCCGTCAACGCGATGGCCACCACGAAAGGGAGTGGCGCGACGACCGCGAAGGCGCCGGCCCCGAGCAAGCTCACGACGAAACCACCCATCACCTTGAGCGTGATGTGTCCGGCGAGCATATTAGCGAAAAGACGAACCGACAGGGTGACCGGTCGGGCAAGGAACGAAATCATTTCGATTGGCACAAGAAAGGGAAGCAGCGCGATCGGCACTCCCGAAGGGACGAATAGCCGCAGGAAACGCGCGCCATTGTGCAGGAAGCCGTAAACAATAACGATGCCAACGACAAGCAGCGCAAGCGCGCCAGTGACCGCGATCTGACTCGTCAGCGAGAATGCGTAAGGAATGAGTCCGATGACGTTGCAAAACAACACGAACATGAACAGCGTGAATACGAAGGGAAAGAAGCGCATGCAATCGTGTCCGCCCCCCATGCGCACGGTGGACACGACAAATTCGTAGGCCATCTCCGCGATGGACTGAAGGCGGCCCGGAACGAGCGCGCGCGACCTCGTTCCCAGCAGCATCAGCGCGGCGGCCGCCAGAACGACGATTACCATGAGAAGAGAGGCATTGGTGAAAGAGGCATCGATGCCGAAAGGATGCAGGCCGACGATCGGTTTGATGGCGAACTGATGGATTGGATCCATGGTGTGTTCTTCAGCCACGTCTTGTTTTCCCTGCATCTAAAGCCGTTCCGTGCGACTCGCTCTAGGTTCCTGATTGACCCATTTGCACAATGCAGCCCAGTGGTAAGCGATTTTACTTTCGCATGATCTTGGCGAAAAACGGAACTCCATTTTCCAAGATCAAGCTCCGGCGTCCGTCTTCGATCCTCTATCGGCCCTCTGAACCAGGCGGCTTGATGGCGATGCGATAGAGTTTCCAAAATCCCGCCGCCGCTCCCATGAGGAGAAAGGTTACTAGAAACGCCGGCGTGGTGCCGGCAAGGCGGTCGATCCACCATCCGATGAAGGCGCCGACGATCACCGCCGCCACGAACTCGCTCAGGACGCGGAAGGCGAGGCTCATCGCGTTCCCCATCGACGTAGGGGAGGGGCCGGCGCCGTCTTGCCCCAGGCCGCTTGCGCCCGAAGACTTACGCGCATTGCGTTGTTGGGCGTCGAGCGCGTTGGACAGCTTGTTAAGCCGCGCCCTCAAACCTTCGCTTTCGCGCTCGCGGCCGTCATCTTCGTTCGATTTATCGCCGCGCCGTTCGTCTTGTACCAGTTGATCTTTGTCCGGCTGCCCATCGCGCTCCGCCACCAGTCTTGCTCCTCCGCTTGGCTTTTCCGCTCGCCCTTACCTCGCAAAAACACTTAAGAGTAATTCATAAGGCCTTCCTGCGCAAATAGCGAGAACGGCAGCTTTTTGCGACGTAACGAAACCGGATGCCTAGACATGTGAGGCGCTTAGGAGATCTCGCGATGCTGCTGGGGTCCCTATCGTGTTAACCCGGATTCGGAGCCCTGGTCGATCAAGTTGGATCGCGCGAACCTACGGAAACTCCGGGCAGATGCGATGATCAACGCCGCTGTGGTTGCGATCCACGCGCCGAGCGCCACCCAGGCCATCAAGTGCGACAGCACTTGGAATGGGGGGTAATCGTCGGCCATCGAGAGGTGGTAAGTTGCGACAGCATACATTCCGAGCGGAAACACAATGCTCCACAACATCGGGGTGTAGCTCAGCGGAATACGGCGTACACCATGTTTCCAAATGCCAAACATGACGAGGAGCGGAATCCACCAGGTCCCCCATGCCCAAATGGTAAAGCTGGCGCCGTCAACGAACGGTCTCAAGGTGTGGAGAAAATCCGGTCCTGACCCGTTTTGGATCAGCGTCGACCCGGCATTTGCGCTGATCGCGGCCGCGCCCATGACCACCCAAAGAAGCGGGGTCAAATCTTGGGGCTCGACCCGCATGTAAGAGATTCGATACGCGAAGTGAGTGACGAATATCCCATAAAGAACCAGGCCTATTCCCCAAAGCGCATGAAGGAGGACGAATATGGCGTTCCCATGGTCGCTGATTGTTGAAGCCGCCACCGGCGCACCAAGAAGTACCAAAGATTGGGTGCCCACAATAGCAAGAAGCCCACCACCACGAACAACCACATCGGCTCCACAGGCAGCATTGGAGAATACCAGCAAGCCAGAACTGAAATACGTGAGGATGGCGAAAGCCGCGAGCGCCGATAACCACAACAGAAGGGGGATTGTCACAAATCCGCGCAGGGCAATCTGGACGCCGAGAACGTCTGATGCCGCAACGAACGTAAAAAACGAAAATACGAGACGCGGGCTAGCAAGGTCGCTCCATAGTGCGGCACGGACGTCGGTCATTCGTAAGATGGTGGCGAGAACAAGCCACGGATAGACAAAAAGGTTCACGCGAAATAGCACGTCCGACAATCCACGCTGGCGCTCGGCAAACATGGCGTTCGACGTAATTCCCGTCGCCATCACAATAGCAAAGCAGCCTGGATCGAGGACAGAGACCTCGCGAGCGGTCCAGGCAAGGACGGCGCGCAAGAAGTTAAGACCGCGTCTTTCAGACGGACGAGAATGCACTCCGGCGCTCCTGCTGGATCATTATAGAACGCCCGTCGAGCCGGACAGTTTCGAATGAACGCTCTGGCCGCCGCCTATTCGGTTGGCGCCACGGCTCGATCGGTGTGAACCTGCGCGGCGGCGCCAGGATTTTCACGGGTTTTCGCGGGACTTGGGATTCCTCCTCCCATGAACGTCTAAGCGACTGTGCTCTGAGGATTTGCCATGGGCGAGACGGATTGCCGCGCTCAACCGGCGTCGCGAAAGCGCTCGGCCTCCTCGAGATCGACGCTGACGAGCTGACTCACGCCGCGTTCGGCCATGGTTACGCCAAAGAGGCGGTTCATCCGCGCCATGGTGATCGGATTGTGAGTGACAGTAAGAAAGCGCGTCTCGGTCTTTCCGCGCATATTGTCGAGCAGATCGCAGAAGCGTTCGACATTGGCGTCGTCGAGCGGCGCATCCACTTCGTCGAGAACGCAAACCGGCGCCGGATTGGTAAGAAAGATCGCGAAGATCAACGCCAACGCGGTTAGCGCCTGTTCGCCGCCGGACAAAAGGGTCATGACCTGCGGCTTTTTCCCTGGCGGCCGGGCGAGGATTTCGAGCCCGGCCTCAAGCGGATCGTCGGATTCGATCAGTTGCAGCTCGGCCGAGCCGCCGCCGAATAGCGTGGTGAACAGCTCCTTGAAATGCGCATGAACGGCATCGAACGCGCCAAGGAGCCTCTCGCGGCCTTCCTTGTTCAAACTTTGAACCGCCTGGCGCAGCCGCCGGATGGCCTCGGTCAGATCGGCATGTTCGGTGGAAAGATTGGTCTTCGATGTTAGGATTTCGTTTAATTCTTCTTCCGCCCGCAGATTGACACCGCCAAGCCGCTCGCGCTCGTCTTTCAGTCCGTCGAGCCGCTTTTCGATCACCTCCGGCGGCGGGAGTTCGGCACCCGGCGCGACATGGGCGAGGCCGAAAAGTTCGGCTTCCGTGCAATCAAGCTCGGTCGCGATCATATGCGCAATCTCGCCACAGCGCGCCCGCGCCGCTTCGATCCTGGCCTCGCTCCGGGCTTTTTCTTCCCGCGCCGCGTTCATCGCGGCGAGGGCGTTGCGTGCGGCGCGATCCGCCCCGGCAAGACGCGACTCGGCCTCGGCCCGATTGTCGGCCGCCTGCTTGCGCGCTTCCTCGGCCGCTTCGATTTGGCGCGTCAGAGTTTGACGGGCGGCCAGAAATTTCTCCGGCGCCTCGGCAAGTTTTTGCAGCTCTTGCGTGGCTTCCTCGCGCCGCGCTTCCAGCGCGCTGATTTGTCCTCCCGCGCGATCGCCGCGGGCATGCCAGGATTGGCGCTCTTCCTCGATGCCGCGAAAGCGCTTTGCGCGCGTCTTGGCGTCGCGCACGTGCGCTTGCAGTTCAGCGCTGGCTTCGGCTACCGAGGCGCGATCATGCGCCGCCGCCTCGCGTGCCATGTCGAGCCGCGCGGTTAGTTCCGCCGGGGCGTCCAATTGGGCGAGAGCCGCTTTGGTTTGCGCGTGCTTTTCGCTGGCTTCGTCGCGCGCGGCATCGAGGCGGAGGAGGGCTTCTTCGAGCGCCGAGAGCCGCGCGGCGGTCGCCGCCTTGTGCTTTTCGGCCGCGGCCTTTTCCGCGCGGGCCGTTTCGATTTGGCGCAGCGCGCCCTTGTGCGCCTGTCTTGCCGAGTTTTCCGCGGCCGCCGCGGCAGCTAGCGCTGTTTGGGCTAGCTCCGCATCGGTTTTCACGGCGTTGGCGGCGCCGCGCGCGGCTCGGGCTTGGATCGCGAGATCGTCAACGCGGTTTTTTTCGGCGAGACGCCGCGCGGCGGGAGTAGGGGCCTCGGCAGCTTGCGTGAAACCGTCCCAGCGCCACAGATCGCCTTCCTTCGAGACCAGCCTTTGGCCGGGTTTCAGCAACGTGCGCAAAACGGTTCCATCGGCCCGCGCGACAACGCCGATTTGATTCAGCCGCCGCGCGAGAGGAGCTGGCGCCGTGACGAGCGTCGAGAGCGCGTCGACGCCAGGAGGCAAAGCGGGGTCGTCCGAAGCATCGGTCCGGGCCCAATGCGCCGGCGAAGCCGGATTGGTCGAGGCATCGAGATCGTCGCCGAGCGCCGCGCCGAGCGCCGCCTCATAGCCTTTCGCGACGCTGATCTCCTCGGTGACCGAAGGCCAAAAGCCGCCGGTTCCAGCGTTCAGCAATTTGGATAATGTTGCGACTTGGGTTTCGAGAGTTTGCGCCTTCCGTTCGGCTTCGGCCATCGGAGCCCGGGCTTTTAATTCTTCGGCCGCGACCACAGCATGGCGGGCCTCGGTGAGGGCCAGTTCGTTTTCGCAGGCGTTAGCTTCCGCGATGGCTTCGTCGAGCGCCGCCTCCAAAAGCCCGAAATTCGCGCCGTCCGGGGAACCGGAAATAAGCGCGCCGCGTTCCTCTCTTACCATTTCGACTTCGGCTTCGAGCCGTACCGCGCGGGCCGCTTCTTCCCGGAGTGCCGCCTCTAGCGCCGCGCGCCGCGCCTCCATTGCGGCCCTTATGTCCTGCGTCTCGGCAAGCGTCTTTTCCATAATCGCGAGGGCCGCTTCGGCGTCCACGACCTTTTCACGCAAGGCCTCGATCCCGGCTTCGTCCGCGCCGCTGCCCGCAAGCTCGGTTGCCTCCTGTTCGAGCCGCGCGAGAACGGCGGCCGCGTCCTCGATCAAAGCGGTTTCGCGGGCAATATCGCTCGCCGTTTGCGCGATCCTGCGTTCCAGTTCGGCGGCGCGGCTTTTCGCGCGCCTTTCTTCTCCATCGAGCGTCTCGTGGGCACCAACGAGCCTTTGCAATTCGCTGCTAGCCTTGACTTCGGCCCCACGCAGCTCCGGCAACTCATGCGCGGTGATCGCTTGCCGCCGGGAAGCCTCGGCTTGCGCCCTGGTTCTTTCCGCGACGTCCCGCAGATCGGCTTCGAGTTTGGCTTCGGCCGACTGCAGCACGCGCGCCGCCTCGCCCTGGCTGATCAGGGCAAGCAGAGCTTCGTTGCGCCTGATATTGCCCGCGAGATTACGGTAGCGCGCCGCTTGGCGCGCCTGCCGCTTGAGGCTCTCGGCCTGGGTATCGATCTGCCGCAAAATGTCGTCGAGGCGAACGAGATTGTCCGCCGCCGCCTTGAGACGCAGCTCGGCTTCGTGACGGCGGGAATGAAGCCCCGCGATGCCCGCGGCTTCCTCGATGATCCGGCGGCGCTCCTGCGGCTTGGCGGCAATGATCTCGCCGATCTGGCCCTGCCGCACCATCGACGGCGAGCGCGCGCCGGTCGATGCGTCGGCGAACAGCAATTGAACATCGCGGGCGCGCACCTCGCGTCCGTTGACCCGGTAGGTGGAGCCAGATTCGCGCTCGATGCGGCGGGAAACCTCGATAACCTCGCCATCGTTGAACAGGGCAGGCGCCGAGCGATCGCTATTGTCGAGGAAAAGGACGACCTCCGCCATGTTGCGCGCGGGCCGGTCGCCGCCGCCGGAAAAAATCACATCGTCCATGCCCGACGCGCGCATGCTTTTTGACGAACTCTCGCCCATGACCCAGCGCAGCGCTTCGACCAGATTCGACTTGCCGCATCCGTTAGGCCCGACAATGCCGGTCAGCCCGGGCTCGATAAGGAATTCGGCCGGCTCGACAAAGGTCTTGAAACCCGCGATGCGGAGCTTGGTGAGTTTCATGGCCCGGCCCTTCTGCCGCGAAAAAGGCTTTGGATCGTCGCCTATTATTCGACAAAGCTTCCTAGCTTTTGGTTAACCAATCCCGCTTGGCTGACAAGCAGGACCAAATGCCGCGTGATTCGGCAACGCCGATTACGGCCCGAACGCGTGGGCAAGCGCAAGGTTTTGCGTTGATTTTTCTGTGAGAACCGTGAAGCTCACGGTAATGATAGATAGGAGGACGGTCTGGCTACCGCGGATTGCTCTTTGCGCAATTCGGCTGGAGAGAAGCATTCGAGCAATGTACCGATGCGCCGCCAGACGCCGTCTGGGGTGCGCTCCTCGGCTTTTCGCAACCGTTTTTTGAGCCTTGCGAAGACCTGTTCGATCGGATTGAGGTCCGGCGAATATTGCGGCAGGAAGAACCGCCGCGCGCCCTTGGCGCGGATAGCTTTGTCGATCGCCGCCCGCTTGGGGGAGCCGAGATTGTCCATGACGACGATGTCGCCATGCTTCAAGGTCGGCGCAAGAACCTGCTCGACATAGGCCAAAAAGCTTTCGCCGTTGATCGGCCCGTCGCGTACGAAGGACGCCGTGATTTCGTCACATCGCAAGGCGGCGAGGAATGTCATCGTTTTTCAATGACCCTGCGGCGCGTTGGCGATGAGCGCCTCGCCGCGTCTGTTCCAGCCATGTGTGCGCGTCATATTGGTCTTGAGCCTGTCGAAGGATCGCCCATGTCTCATCGATTGTCTGATCGATGAAGATGAGGCGCCTTGGATCGCGCCGCAACGGGATTTTCTTCCCCAAGGTGCGGCGCCGCGCGACGTCGGGGCGATCTTGCTCGCTGGCGAAAAGCGTTTTTTTTGAAGCTGACCCCCGTGCGGCGCAGAAAACGCCACACAGTGTCACAGGACACGGCGACGCCGCGCTCGCGCAATTCGGAAAGAAGCGCATGCAAGGTCAGATCAGGCTTTTCGGCAAGGCGGCCGAGAAGAAAGCTCCGCTCGCCTTCCAGGAGATAAGGCCGCTTGCCGCCCATCGCCTTCGCCGCCGCACTGCCTGTCGCGCGGGACTTTCGGCCATTTCACAACGCTCGCCACGCTCACGTCAAAGACAGCGGCCACCGGCCGACAAGTTTCGCCACGCGCAACCAGAGCGACAACGCGTTCACGCAAATCGAGGAAATAAGGTCGCGCCATCCATGCTGGCCTCCTGCCTCCAGCACGGAGTCTGAATCAGATGACAGCCGATTTGGGAAATCCCCAACGATTCAACCAAATTCAGAAGGACTCTAGTTGAGAA
Source organism: uncultured Alphaproteobacteria bacterium (assembly GCA_963712225.1). Lineage (GTDB taxonomy): Bacteria > Pseudomonadota > Alphaproteobacteria > Rhizobiales > Beijerinckiaceae > Methylocapsa. The sequence goes on along the minus strand of CAVQHH010000022.1, from coordinate 22,162 downwards.
GTGGGCTCCACGACGGATCCGAACCATAATTCGGCGTCGGTACCGCGAATTCGGCGCGTCCGAACACGTCGGTCATAAAAATCTTCGCGCCGTCCTGGCCGCCGGGATCGCGAAAGAACATCAGATAAAGGCCGTTCGGGGCCCAAGTCGGCCCCTCGTTGTGATAGCCTTCGGTCAGGATCCGCTCGCCCGACCCGTCCGGACGCATGACGCCGATCGCGAACGAACCGCCCTTTTGCTTGGTAAAGGCGATATAGTCGCCTTTCGGCGACCAGACTGGCGTCGCATAGCGTCCCTCGCCAAACGAAATTCGTTTTGGGCCGCCTCCGGTTGCCGACATGACGTAGATCTGCTGGCTGCCGCCGCGGTCCGATTCGAAGACGATTTGGGTACCGTCGGGCGAATAGGACGGCGATGTGTCGATCGCGTTGGAATCGGAGAGCCGCGTTGTCGTGCGCGAGCGCAAATCCATGGTGTAAAGATTCGACGCCACGCCTTGCGCAAGCGACATCACGACCTTTTGCCCATCCGGCGAAAAACGCGGCGAAAAGGTCATGCCTGGGAAATTGCCGACGACTTCGCGCTGGCCGGTCTCGATATTCAACAAAAGCACTTTCGGGTCGGATGCGCCAAACGACATATAGGTCACATCTTGCGACGAGGGCGAAAACCTTGGCGTCACGACGAGATCGTCGCCCCGCGTCATGTAGCGCAAATTGGCGCCGTCCTGATCCATGATCGCCAGCCGCTTGCGGCGGCGCTCCGGCGGGCCAGTCTCGTCAACAAAGGCAATCTGCGTGTCGAAAAAGCCTTGCTCGCCGGTAATGCGCGAAAAGATCGCATCCGAGACGATGTGCGCGACGCGGCGCGCATTGTTCGGATCGGTGACATATTGGCTGCCGGCGATCTGCTTGCTGGTCGCCACGTCCCAGAGCCGGAACTCGGTTTGCAGCCTCCCGTCCGAGGCCCGGCCGGTACGGCCGGTCACCACGAATTGCGCATTGATCATGCGCCAGGTATCGATCCGCGGCGGCTGGTCGGGATTGGCAATCGTTTCAACGAAAGTCTTCGGATCGATGGGCGCGAGAAACACGGAACGCTTGAAATTATTGGTGACGATAGCGGTCAACTGGGCGCCGGCCGCGGCATCGCCGGAAAATGCCGTCACCGCGATCGGTATGGGTTTGAATTCTCCCGCTCCATGCACATCGAGATAGCGGTCCTGCTGGGCATGGGCCGCCGGCGCGAGCCCCGAGCCGGCAAGCACGATCGCGGCCGCCAGAAATGCGGCGGACGTTCCGATGACGGCTTGCAGATTGCGCGGCGCGCGTGAACGAAGCACGGAGAAGAAAAATTTCACAGCATTTCATCCGGATCGAAGCGAACGATGCGGCCTTTCCATTGGTCGTAATAGAGCTGATATTGGGAAGGTATCCGTAGCGGATCGCAGCGCCGTACCGCCCGCATCGCGCTTTCGGCCAGAGCGCGCAAATTGGGGTCGGATGGCGGGTTGAGCAGCACGGGCTGGCCGATCAAGGAACCGTCTTGCGTATATTGGACATGAATCTCAGGAATGTATTTTTGCTGTCCACCAAGCCCGGCAAAGTTCCAGCACCGCTTATATTGCTCCTGCAGTAGCCCGTCGAGCTGGTCCCAGAGAGATGGCGACATTTTGGCCGCACTTGCCGCCGGCGAACCGAGCGAGGCCACTTGACTGAGGTCATGCCCACTCGCCTGTTTTCGTTGCGGCGCCTCCTTGCTTAGAAACTTGGCTATGTCGCCAGGGTCGAATTTTTGTTGCGGCTCGGCGGCCTCCTCGCCAGACCTCGGCTTGGCGGCCGGCTTTTGTTTTTCCTTTTGCCTTTCCTGATCAAGCAGCTTCGCCAATTGATCCGGCTTGAATTTTGGCGCGGGCTTTTTTAGCGGCTCGACCGGCTTCGGTTGGGCCGGTTCCGGCGTGGCTGTTTCCTCCGCCTCATTGACCGGCGGTTTCGGCGGCCGCGCATCGGACGGCTTGATCTGATCGGATTTCGGCGCTGGCTTCGCGGTTTCCTGCGCCGCGCGCGGCGGCGGCGAGGCCGGGCCCTGTTCAGGCGGCTTAGGCGCATCTTGCGGTTCGGCTTGGCCGGGATCGGCTTGACGTTTCAGCGGCGGGGGCGGCGCGGAGACATTCTTTGGCGCGTCGCTTGGTGAAGGTTGCGGGTTTAGCTCGGCGAATTCGGCAATTTTTTCGGCCCGTTGGCGCGGCTTCACCTCGGCCGCTGTCTTTTCGCCCTTCATAATCTGATTAAATTGTTGGGCGTTGAAAATTTCGACGGGAACGCTCTCCTGTGCCTCGTCGAATTGGGGTGTCTGTGACAGCGAAAACAGCACCAAGGCGAGCAAGCCGACATGCACGCCGCCCGAGACCGCGAAGCCAGGATTTTCGGGCAAAGGCATGGCGGTTTAATTCTTGTTGGGATCGGTGACCAGCGCGACCTTTTTGTATCCGGCCGCGGTGATGATCGACATGACCTCGGCAATCCGTCCGTAATTGACCTGATTTGCGCCGCGCACGTAGATCCGCTCGTCGATGCCGGATGTCGCGACCTCCCTCAACTTGTCCGCGAGCCCAGTGACTTGCACCTGCTGATCCATGACATAGACCGAGCCCCTGTCATCGACGGCGACGGAGATCGGCTTTTGCTCGATGTTCAGCGCCGCGGCTTTCGTCCGCGGCAGGTCGATCGCAACGCCCGTCGCGAGCAGCGGCGCGGCCACCATAAAAATGATCAAAAGCACCAGGATGACGTCGATAAAAGGCGTCATGTTGATCTCGGCCATGGCGCGATAGCGCGGTACGCCGCGCCGCCCGCGCCGGCCCTTGTTGCCTACCGCAATGCCCGACATGCCCATGTTCAAAATCTCCAGCGGTTGGTTTCAAAATTCCCGGCGCAGGAAAACGCCGGTTTCTTTGTGTGTGCAATGATCAGGCGGCCCGGTCCTTAACGGCGTGCTGATCGATTTGACGCGAAAGAATCGAGGAAAACTCGTCCGCGAAACCCTCAAGCCGCGCCTGTTTCTTGGCGACATCGCCCTGGAACTTATTGTAGGCGATCAGGGCCGGGATCGCCGCGAAGAGCCCGATCGCCGTCGCGAAAAGCGCCTCCGCTATGCCCGGCGCGACGACCGCAAGCGAAGTATTGCGCGATGCCGCGATCGAGCGAAACGCGGTCATGATACCCCAAACGGTGCCGAACAAGCCGATGAAGGGACCGGCCGAGGCAACCGTCGCCAGCACTAGAAGGCTGGACTCAAGTTTTTCAACTTCGCGGGCGATCGAAACGTCGAGGACTTTCTCGATACGCGCCTGCAGGCCCATGAAGGACGAGGCCGCGCCTTGCACCGAACGCCGCCATTCCCGCATCGCCGCGACGAATAAGGCCGCCATCCCCGACGCCGGGCGCGACGACAAGGTCGCATAAAGTTCGTCGAGCGAGGCGCCCGACCAGAAAACCTCCTCGAACTGTGCCATGGCGCGCTGGGTTTTGGAGAATAGCAATATCTTGTTGATAATGATCGCCCAGCACCAAACCGAGGCGCCGAGCAACCCCAGCATGACCAGCTTGACCACGAAATGGGCCGACCAGAACATGCCGAGGAGAGAGACCTCCATGGCGGGCGACGCCAATCCGGAAGCTAAAATATCGGCAGGATTCATTACATCATTCCTTCTAAAATCTAGGCGAGGCTCGTGCTGCGAGTCAAACCCCATTTCAGTCATCTTTTGCCTGGGAAATCGGTCATTTCTGGGGCTTCACGCGCTCGAACCTGTCCCGCGGCTTGCGCCCGCCAACGCGAGCGGGATGGACACGGTACGAAACTTAGCCTCGTTCACGGTTAAAACACCATTATTAAGGCTACTTTTAAGCGTGTGGCCCCGCAACCGTCGACGCCTTGAGCTTCGCCAAAATACCGGCGGGAATCCGCCTCGCCTTGCCGCCCGCGACGACGGCTATCCTGACCTTCGCGGTCAAAAGCACTTCGCAATCGCGCCGGATTTTCTGCATCATATCAACCGATGCGCCCCGCGTGGCGGACGGGTGCGTCTCGACGCGAAGTTCGTCGTCCATCAGCGCGGGTTTGAGGAACTCGATGGTCATGGCGCGCACTACGAAATGAAAGCCGTCCGCCCCGCCTCTCGCAAAAACCCCCCGGTGCGCGATACCGAGCGCGCGCAAAAATTCGGTGCGGCCGCGTTCGAGGAACCGCAGATAGGAGGCGTGATAGACGACACCGGAAAAATCCGTGTCCTCATAATAGACCCGCACAGTGAGGCGGTGGGGTGCCACCGGGGCAGTTGGTTCTCCGCGGGGCCGCTCGCTTGGATGGGGCGCCATCCTGGGCATTTAGACACGCAGGCTCCAAAGACGCCACCGCCCCCCAGTCATAGAAGGCGCAAATTGGAGGATACAGAAGGGTGCTGCTACTGTGCGGTGAAGAACGTCAGCAGCACCTTTCCTTTCTCGCCAATGAGGCACAGAAAATGCTTTGATTTACCTGTTCCTTTTCGCTCCAAATAGGCCTCGCCCATTATGATCGTCCGCACCGGCGTGTCCCCGACCTCGGTATCAGTATTCGAGACAATAAGCAAATCCGCATCGAGAATGATGTCCTTTACCGAAGGCGAGTGTTCCTTCAAGGCCATGAGGCCTGTCGCTTTGCAGGCTGCAAGCTCTGGGCTGCCGGATGTTTGAGCCTGAGCGACGCCGGTGAGCAGCAAAGCGGATGCCAAGGAAAGAGCGTGCGCGAGCGTCCTCACTTGAAACCTCTTGGGTTAAGGTTTGATTGCAATCGATGTTTGCTTGGAGACCTAAGGATTAGCAGCCTGAAAGTTAGCGACCGAGGTGTCTACGCATCGTATAAAGCCAGCTGGATCGCGGGTCAACGCGAGATCGTCAGCGATGGCCCTTGCGAGGCTGCCCTCTATGAGACGTGAGCCAAGAGACGTGAGCCAAGTCCCGAGCGCACGGAAGCGCGCCGATGGCGGCGGGAGATCGCGCAAACGAATTTGTCATATGACCAAAAATTATCCGGGTCGTTCTGCAAAGCCACGCCGCGAAAAGATTTCCGTGCGAATATAGCAAAGAATATTTCCTATTGTGAAGGCCGGACTCAATGCCGCCGTTGCCACGCCAAGACAATCGCGCGGCCGGACGGCAATAGCCGGAGCGCGAGGAGCATTTGATGGCACCAAACCGTAAACGCCAGATCGCCGTTCTGGGCGCCGGCGCCTGGGGCACAGCTCTCGCCAACCTTGCCGCTCGCCCAACCGGCGAGGAGGAGACGGAAGTCACGCTCTGGGCCCGCGATGCCGCGCATGTCGCCGAGATGCGGGCAACCGGAATCAATGCGCGGCATCTTCCGGGCGTGCCGCTCCTCTCGAATGTCCACCCCGTCGCCGAACCGGGCGAAGCCCGAGGCGCGGAGCTCATTCTCGCCGTGGTCCCCGCGCAGGCGCTGCGGCCGGTGCTGGAAATTTTCGTGCCCCATATAACGGCGGGCGGGGTACCGGTCGTCGTTTGCGCCAAGGGCATCGAGCACGCGACCGGACTGTTCCTGACCGAAGTCGCGGCCGGGGTACTGCCGGGTAATCCGCCCGCCATTCTTTCCGGCCCGAGCTTTGCCGCGGACGTGGCGCAAGGCCTTCCAACCGCGGTTACTCTGGCCGCGCGTGACGGCGATCTCGCGGCCACGCTCGCGGCTATGCTTGCGGCGCCCTCGTTCCGGCTCTATTCGTCGTCCGACGTGAGAGGGGTCGAAATCGGCGGCGCGGCGAAAAACGTCCTCGCCATCGCGAGCGGGATCGCCGCCGGCCGCGGACTAGGAGCAAGCGCCGGGGCGGCCCTCATCGCGCGGGGCTTCGCCGAGCTCAGCCGTTTCGGCCAAGCCCATGGTGCCGGGGCGGCTACCTTGATGGGCCTTTCGGGGCTCGGCGATCTGGTCCTCACCTGCACATCGGCGATGTCGCGGAATTATGCCCTCGGGGTCGCGATGGGGCGGGGATTGACACCCGCCGAAGCGATGGCGCGAAGCGGGCTCTGCGAAGGCGTGCATACGTGCGGCGTGCTTGTCGATCTCGCCCATGCCAAGGACATAGACATGCCGATCGCGGCGGCCGTCGATGCGGTGCTCGCCGAACGGATTGGCGTCGAGGAAGCCATCGCGGGGCTGCTGGCCCGGCCCACCAAGATGGAATTCGCCGGACGCGATTAGCCGCCCGCAAGGATCTCGGTTCCTTTTCGAGTCGCGGCATGTTGTCATCCGCGATAATTTCCCTTGAGAATGGGAGAGCACCGATTGGGAGAGCAGCGATGGCGCATTGGTTGATCAAGAGCGAGCCTGGCAAGTGGTCATGGCAAGACCAAGTCAAGGCCGGCAAAAAAGGGACCTTTTGGAATGGCGTCCGCAATCACAGCGCCAAGCTAAACTTGATGGCGATGCGGGTTGGCGAGCAAGCCTTCTTCTATCACTCGGGCGAAGGCAAGGAGATCGTTGGCATCGTCGAAATCATCAAGCCCTATTATCCCGATCCGTCCGATGTGAGCGGCAAGTTCGGAATGGTCGACGTTCGCGCGGTCGAAGCATTGAAAAAGCCGGTTAGCCTCGATGCCATCAAGGCCGATCCGCGCTTGGCAAAAATGGCGCTCGTCACGAACGCGCGGCTTTCGGTGCAGCCGGTGAGCGATAGTGAATGGGACATCATCCGCGCCGAGGGCGGCTTATGATGCCGCGTGAAAGTGGGATGCGCGAGGGAGTTCAAACCGGCCGGACTCAAGGCCCTGACCAAAGCCGAAATCCGGCGCCTCGAAAAACGCCGTACGTTCGAGCGCAAACGTCTTGTCACCATTCTGCTTCGCCCATGTTGCGGCGGAGGCGGACTGGTCCTACTCTGGCCGGATGCTCGAAAGTCTCTATCAATCCTTCGAGGATCGGGCGGATCCCTCGCGAGGCGCGATCGGGATCGCGGCTTTGCGGGCCGAGTTCGCTCGCCTCGGGCTCGACGGATTTTTGGTTCCGCGGGCGGATCAACACCAAAATGAATATGTCGCGGCTTGCGAAGAGCGTCTTGCCTGGCTTTCTGGTTTCACCGGTTCGGCGGGGCTTGCCATTGTGCTCAAAGGTAGCGCCGCGATCTTTGTCGATGGCCGCTACAGCCTAGCGGTCAAGAATGAAGTCGATCTTGCGATCTTCAAACCGGTCGCATGGACCGAGACGAAGTCCTTCGGATTGGCTCGAAGCCAATCTTAGCCCGGGGGCGCGGCTCGGCTACGATCCCTGGCTGCACACGACTCGCCAGGTGAAGTGCCTCGCTAGGGCAACCCAAGCCGCGGGCGCCGAACTCGTTGCCGTGGAGCCGAGCCCGATCGACACGATCTGGACGAATCGCCCGGCGCCGCCGCTTGGCAAAATCACCTTGCATGGGCTCCGATTCGCCGGAGAGAATGCGAAACGGAAACTCACTCGCGCCGCCGCCGCGCTCGGGGCCAAGGATGCGTTGCTGGTCAGCGATCCGCACGCGGTTGCCTGGGTCTTCAACATCCGCGGCCATGACGTCGCGCATACCCCGCTGCCGCTTGGCTATGCTTTGATCTTGAAGGAAGCCAAACCGCACCTTTACGTCGACGCGCGCAAGCTCGACAATCATACGCGCGACAAGCTATCTCGCCTCGCGGATATCGAAGAGCCGGAACGTCTCGCGCGCGATCTCCAGGTTCTTGGCGAACAAGGCAACAAAGTCGTGTTCGATTCCGCCACGGCGCCAGCCAAGCTCGTCGCGATCCTGAAAGGGGCCGGCGGCGCCTCCAAGTTGGGCCAAGATCCGGTCGTCTCGATGAAGGCGCGCAAGAACGCGACCGAGCTCGAAGGCGCGCGAAATGCGCATTTGCGGGACGGAGCCGCAGTGGTCCGCTTTCTGCATTGGTTCGCAATCCATGCGCCGGGCGGAAATCTCAGCGAGATCGATGCTGCGCAAGCGCTCGAGACTTTCCGCCGCGACACGGGCAAGCTGAAGGACGTTTCGTTTCCGTCAATCGCCGCCGCCGGCGCCAATGCCGCCATTCCACATTATCGGGTGACCTTCAAGACCAACGCGAAGATGCGGAAAGGCATATTTTTGATTGATTCGGGCGGTCAATATGAGGACGGCACGACCGACATCACCCGCACCCTCGCGGTGGGCAAGCCAACCGCTTTGATGCGCGACCGGTTCACCCGCGTCCTCAAGGGCCATATCGCCATTGCCTGCGCGGTTTTTCCCAAGGGCACCACGGGCGCGCAAATAGATGCGTTCGCACGGGCTCCCTTGTGGCGGGCGGGTCTCGATTTCGACCACGGCACCGGCCACGGCGTCGGCTCTTATTTATCCGTTCACGAAGGGCCGCAGCGGATTTCGAAACTCGGCTCCGCCGCGCTCGAACCCGGCATGATCCTCTCGAATGAGCCGGGCTTTTATCATGCCGGGCATTGGGGCATCAGGATCGAAAATCTGGTCGTGGTCGAGCGCCGGGAGATCGCGGGCGCCGAACGCGAGATGCTGGGTTTCGAGACGCTGACGCGCGCGCCGCTCGACCTTGCGCTCATCGAGCCAAAACTCCTGGACGGCGAAGAAATCGCCTGGCTCAACGCCTATCACGCGCGCGTGCGCCGGGAAATTTCGCCACTGGTCGAGCCAAAGGTGCGCCGTTGGCTCCATGGCGCGACGAGACGGATCGGCGCCCCGCGCTAGAACAATCGAACCTCGGCGGATACACCATTTCATGCCAACCCCCTTCGCGATCGTCATGACGACGTGCGGCGGCAAGCCAGAGGCGGAGCTGATCGCGACGCGTCTCGTCGAGGAGCGTCTTTCCGCCTGCGTCCAAATCTTTCCAATCGAAAGCGTTTACTGGTGGGAAGGCGCGGTGCAACACGCAAATGAATGGATGCTGTTTTGCAAGATCAAGGCGAACGACTACGCAAGTGTCGAAGCAGCCATTCGCGCGGCGCATACTTATTCCAATCCCGAGATCGTCGAGGTGAGAATCGAGAACGGCGCGAAAGCCTATCTGGAATGGATCGCGTCCGCCACGCGGGACGAATAGCGTTTCTCCGCGTCTCGACATAGCTTCGCGGGCGTGCCAAAAGCCGCTCAACGCTTCGCCTGGATCACCCAAACATGCCGGACCTCAAAACTCTTCAAGCGCAAATTCTAGGGCAAATCGCCGCCGCTCAAGACGAAGCCTCGCTCGAAGCCGTGCGGGTCGCGGCGCTTGGAAAAAAGGGCACTGTTGCGGCCCTGCTCGCGAAGTCTTGGCAAGATGGCGCCGGGCGAACGCAAGGAGCGTGGCGCCGCGATCAACGCGCTCAAGGACGAAGTGACGGAGGTGCTCGCGGCACGGCGCGCGGTTCTGAAGGAAGCGGCACTCGAAGCCCGCCTCAAGGCGGAGATCGCCGATGTCACCTTGCCGGTGCGCCCGCATGGGATCGAGGCCGGGCGCATCCATCCGGTGAGCCAAGTGATGGATGAACTCGCGGTCATTTTCGCCGACATGGGGTTTGCCATCGCCGAAGGACCGGACATTGAGACCGACGATTATAATTTCACCAAGCTGAATTTTCCGCGCGACCATCCGGCGCGCGACATGCACGACACTTTCTTTTTCAATGCCGACGCCAAAGGCCAGCGCAAGTTGCTACGCACGCATACGAGCCCGGTGCAGGTGCGCACGATGCTAACCCAAAAGCCGCCGATACGGGTCATTTGCCCGGGGCGCACCTACCGTTGCGATTCCGACCAGACGCATACGCCGATGTTTCATCAGGTCGAGGGCCTCGTCATCGACCGCTCCGCGCATCTTGGCCATCTCAAATGGATTCTCGAAGAATCCTGCAAGGCCTTTTTCGAGGTTCCGGACGTCAAGATGCGGTTCCGGCCGAGTTATTTTCCGTTCACCGAGCCGTCGATGGAAGTCGATATCCAATGCTCCCGCAAAGGCGGCGAGATGCGTTTTGGCGAGGGCGAGGATTGGCTCGAAATTTTGGGCTGCGGCATGGTGCATCCAAATGTCTTGCGAAATTGCGGCCTTGATCCCGATGTGTATCAGGGGTTCGCCTGGGGCATGGGAATCGACCGCCTCGCCATGCTGAAATACGGCATGCCGGATTTGCGGGCTTTCTTCGAGGCCGACATCCGCTGGCTAAAACATTACGGGTTCCGTCCGCTCGATATACCGTCTCTCATTGGCGGGTTGAGCGAGCGGTGAGGTCCTGCTGGGCCGGTATCGCGTAATCCCACAAGCCGAGGATGGCTTGCGCGGCGGTGGACCTTACCAAAATGTTTGCCGCTTGGTCCATCCGCCACTAACGTTCCCCGTGGTCGCCCCATCGATCTGCAAAAACGAAAAAATATCCCTTTTTGCGATCCGAGCTGTAAAAAAAGGACACTTGATTTTGGGGTGCAATCCCATCTTTAATAAAACTCTGCCCGTTGCATTGAACCCTGACCCGGTACCGTCTTGCCTCATTATAGAAGTCTTTCCTCTCTTTCCAGTATGTAAGCTCTGATGGTTTAATATTGCCACGTCCTAGATAGTGTAAAGGATTCATAACATTGTCGTTTGTGACCCATATATCATAGGTAATGTCAAAATCAGGCGTTTCATTCACCAGCAATATTATCTTGTCAGCCTCAGGGAAACCTGGCTTCCGATCCAGAGCGGGCTGTAGGTACAAATAACGTGCCCCAACAGCATCGTCGATGTCGAGTCCTTGAAATATGGGCACTTCCCCTTTGGGGTGGGTAGTTGGCCTCATTATAGCATCGGGGTCGCTGCTATGGCCCATCCCAATCGCATGTCCTAGCTCATGCATGGCTACGTTAAAAAAATCCGCATAATTGTTATCAAATATGGATGCGGTCCACGATATATCATCATTAAATTGCATTCTGGCCATATGATTAGGCTGAAGTACAGTTTCGGTCTCCCCCCTGGCAAGATTCCATTTTTCCTCGCGATTTTGCCCCAACTAACAATTATATCGGCATTGCCATCGCTTTTCGTGAAAGTTAGCCCAGAATGGGCGGCCCACTCGTCACAGGCTTTCTGAAATTTCAACTCTATGCCTGCTTGGTCCAGGCCACTCGCCCGTCCAAAATCACGCTTAGCTGTGAACGTGTAGAATAATTGGTTCTTGGCCCATCGGTTCGTGTCATTGACTTTGGCCATAATCTTTCCTCCCTTCAGCCGCGTCAGCGCCCCATGATCTGCCTTTAGCCGTTGTTGAAGTATTTGCAAGAGGGCCACGCACCTCAAACAATATCGCCTATCTGCGCTGCATCCATGGCACCCACGATGGCGACCGCCTCGATGATCACTTGCGCCTGGGCCAAGGGATATTCATCGGTGAGCGTCACATGGATAAAGACCCGGTGGCCCGGCGGCGTCAAGGCCGCAAGCCGCGCCGCCGCGCCGCCCGTGAGGCACATTGTAGGTTTGCCGGATGGCAGATTGACCACTCCCATGTCGCGCCAGGCGATGCCAGCGCGAAGCCCGGTGCCGAGCGCCTTGGCGCAGGCTTCCTTGGCGGCGAAACGCTTCGCGTAAGACGCGGCCCGGCCCGCCCGCGCATCCGATTTGAGCCGCTCTGTCTCAGTGAAGCAGCGCTGGACGAACCGCTCGCCAAAGCGCGCGAGCGAGGCCTCGATACGCCTTATATCGCAAAGGTCGTTGCCGAAACCTATGATCATTTGGTCACGCTTGATCCGCTGAGCCCGCCGCCGTCAGCCGCCGTCCTTCGTCCATCGCCGCCCTCATCTTGGTGATCGCCGCCTTAAGTCCAATGAAGATCGCCTCACCAATCAGAAAATGACCGATATTAAGTTCGACGACTTCGGGCAAGCCCGCGACGATCCTCGCGGTTGCGAAGTCGAGGCCGTGCCCAGCGTGACATTCGAGTCCCTGGCCGCGCGCAAGCGCCGCTGCCTCCTTGATGCGTGCAAATTCGTGTATTGCCCGCTCGGCCTCTCCATGCGCGAGCGCGTCGCACCAGGCGCCGGTGTGAAATTCGATCACCGGCGCTCCGATCGCGCGCGACGCCCGCACTGCCTCGAAAGATGGCTCGATGAACAAGGAGACACGTACCCCGGCTTTGAGTAGTTCGGCGGTGACGAGTTTCAGGTGATCGTGGCCGCCTACGACATCAAGGCCGCCCTCGGTGGTGCGCTCGCTGCGTTTTTCCGGCACAAGACAACAGGCATGTGGCCGCGTATCGAGGGCGATCGCCACCATGTCGTCGGTTGCCGCCATCTCGAAGTTCAGGGGTTTCGAAATCTCCCGCTTTAGCCGCGTCATGTCCTCGTCGCGAATATGGCGCCGGTCCTCGCGCAAATGGGCGGTAATTCCGTCGGCACCCGCTTCGATGGCAAGGACCGCCGCGCGCACCGGATCGGGGAAGGCACCGCCCCGCGCATTGCGCAAGGTGGCGACATGATCGACATTGACGCCGAGGCGCAGACGGGGCAACGCTTCCATCATCCGTTCACCCGCTCGACCTTGCTGACCACCGGCCGCGCCCGCAAATGCGAGATGATCGTGTTCAAATGCTTCAAATCATTGACCTCGACATCGATCGTCATTTCCCGGAAATCGGCCGAAAGAGGTTTGATGACGATGTTGTCGATATTGGCCGCATGATCGCCGATCACGGTCGAGATCGTCCCCAAGGTGCCGGGCTCGTTGATCGCGGTGATGAGAAGGCGCGCCGGGAACAACTCATGGCGGCTCTCCTCGATGTCCCAGCGCACGTCGAGCCAACGTTCCGGCTCTTCATCGAAGGCGATAAGATCGGGAGATTGGATCGGATATATGATGATTCCCTCGCCAGGGGTCAGAATGCCGACGATACGATCGCCAGGCACCGCGCCACCGTTCGGAGCGAAGCGGACCGGCAAATCGCCGTGCGAGCCCTGAATGGGGATTGCGTTCTGGTTTTGCTTGCCGCCACCGGGGATCTTGAAGACGAGACTCGCCGCCTTCTTCATGCCAAACCAGCCGGCTTCCCCGCGCGCACGAGGGACAATCGGCTTGCGCTCTTCCATGAATTCCGGATAGACCGCTCTGACGACATCGCCGGAAAACATCTCGCCACGGCCGACGGCAGCGAGCACATCCTCGATCGTTGTCCGCGCGAGCCTCGGCAATGCGCTTTTCAACTTGTCTTCCGTAAAAGCCTTGCCGGCTCGCTCGAAAGCGCGGGCGACGATCTGGCGTCCGAGGGCGGCATATTGCGCGCGAACGGCATCGCGGGTCGCACGCCTTATGGCCGCGCGCGCCTTGCCGGTCATGACAAGGCCTTCCCACGCGGCCGGCGGCGTCTGGCCTTCAGCGCGCGCGATCTCGACCTCGTCGCCGTTTTGCAATTCGGACAAGAGCGGCGCATGGCGGCCGTTGATCTTGGCGCCGACCGCGGAATGGCCCACATCGGTGTGAACCGCATAAGCGAAATCGACTGGCGTCGCGCCGCGCGGCAGCGCAATCAGCCGGCCGTTCGGAGTGAAGCAGAACACCTGGTCGTGAAAGAGTTCAAGTTTTGTATGCTCCAGAAATTCCTCGGGCGTGGCGCCCTCGGCGAGCAAGGCGACCGTGCGGCGCAGCCATTGGTACGAGCGGCTCTCGCTCGTTAGAACCTCCTTGCCTTTGATCCGGCCATCCTTGTAGAGGGTGTGCGCGGCAATGCCGTTACGGGCGATATCGTGCATGAGTACCGTGCGCACCTGGAGTTCGGCGCGCTGCCGGCCCGGCCCAACGACGGTCGTATGGATCGATTGATAGTCGTTTTGCTTCGGCGTCGAAATATAGTCCTTGAAACGGCCCGGAACGACAGCCCATTTGGTGTGCACGACACCGATGACGCGATAGCAATCATCGATGTCCTCAACAATAACGCGGAAGCCAAAAATGTCCGACAGCTGCTCGAAAGCGATCGATTTCCGCTCCATCTTGCGCCACACCGAGTAAGGCTGTTTCTGGCGCCCCTCGACCTTGGCATCGATGCCTCTCGCGGCGAGTTCGGAGGTCAGCTCCTTCTCGATCGTGATGATGATTTTCCCATTCTTCCGCCGCAGATCGGCAAGCCGCGCCGCAATCATCGCATAGGCATCGGGCATGAGGTGACGAAATGCCAAGTCGTCGAGTTCATCGCGCATCCTCTGCATGCCCATGCGGCCGGCGAGCGGCGCATAGATATCGAGCGTTTCCTCGGCGATCCGCGTCCGCTTGTCCGGCGCCACGAAATGCAGCGTGCGCATATTATGCAGGCGGTCGGCGAGCTTGACGAGAAGCACGCGAACGTCTTCAACCACGGCCAGGAGCAGCTTACGGAAGTTTTCCGCTTGCGCGGCGCGCTTCGAGACAAGGTCGAGCTTCTTGAGCTTGGTCAGTCCGTCGACAAGACGGCCGATATCGCTGCCGAAAAGCTTGTCGATTTCCTCGCGCGTCGAATTGGTGTCCTCGATCGTATCGTGCAAGACCGCCGCGACGATCGTCGCATCGTCGAGCTTCATCTCGGTAAGAATGGCGGCGACTTCGAGGGGATGCGAAAAATACGGATCGCCGGAAGCGCGTATTTGCGCTCCATGCGCCTTCATCGCATAGACATAGGCGCGGTTGAGCGCCACTTCGTCGGCTTGCGGGTTATAGCGCCGGACCCGGTCGACGAGTTCATATTGCCGCATCATAATTAGGCCGGCCCGCGACAGGAGGCGTCAGGTCATGCTCCGGTAGGAATTCGACCGGATCCTGCTCTTTGTCTCTTTCATTTTATCGCATGATCCGGCCCCAAAAGGCCACAACTTGCCGGATCGGGCCATGCTTTAGGCAAGATGGCGTTGCCTTGCCAACCCGATCTTGCCTGGGCGGGTCACGTTGCCGCCACCGCCCAGGTTCAGTCGCCCTCGTCCTCGGGGTCGGCGGGTGGGACGAGATCCTCGAGCCCTCGCAACAGATCTTCCTCGGTCATCCGGTCGAACTCCCCCACGGCATCGGATCCCTCGAGTGTCGAGGACAGCGCCGGCACAGTTTCGGCCTCGGGTTCATCCACCTCGACTTGTTTTTGCAGGGATTGAATAAAATCTTCTTTGAGGTCCTCGGGCACCAAGGCGGACTCCGCGATCTCACGCAGGGCGATCACTGGATTTTTATCATTGTCGCGGTCAACCATTATCGGCGCGCCGGCGGCGATTCCGCGCGCCCGGTGACTCGCGATCAGAACGAGTTCAAACCGATTTTCGACCTTGTCTACACAATCTTCAACGGTGACGCGGGCCATGCCATGCGCACTCCTGGTGAACGAGACTTGGATTAAACCCCAGTTATACTATGTGCGATCGCTCTGGCAACTCCAAAATCAGGCGTGGGTCCCGCGGATGGCGGGGCGAAGCCATCGTCCGGGATTCTCCTTCAGTGTAGGGGAGTTTCGGGACAGGAGTTGGCTGACGGAAGTGGCTCGCTTGAGGAGGATTTGGTACGATGGGGCTCGGCTCAGGATTGCGGCCGCATCCCTCCGATGGTCAGCTCGACCACTTCCGGTGGGCGCATGAAGCGAACCGGCGCGCGGGTTGTGCCAAGGCCAGCCGAGATAATGAGATGACGGTCTCTTTGAGCGAGATGACCGTAGATAATATCGCATCCGTAGTGGCGGCGCATGAAATCCTTGGTGAATAGGGGGAGGCTCACCTGGCCGCCGTGCGTGTGGCCGCAGAGCGTGAGCGAAACGCGGTCCGGAACACGCCGGAAAATGGCGGGCTCATGCGCCAGCAAGATGACCGGCGCCGGACCTTTGATTTGCGCCATGGTCCCGCCAAGATCGTCGCGGCCCGTAAAAGGCCGTGGCGCCTTCGGCTCGGCGATTTGATCGCCAAGGCCGGCGACCCAGAAGGGTTGGCCGTTTTTCGTTACCCGCAGCGCTTGGTTTTCGAGAACGTCGATGCCGGCCGAACGCAAGGCGCGGCGCACCCCTTCGGCGCCGTCGGCGGGCATCCCGGGCAGTGCGCCATGCCACCAGTCGTGATTGCCGAGAACCGAGTAGACGCCGAGCGGCGCTTTCAGAACCGAGAGCGCCTCGCCCCAGTCATCGGGCATCACCGGGCCGGTGACAAACCGGTGGCCGCCTGAAAAATCGCCAAGCAGAAAGACGATGTCCGGGGCAAGATCATTGGTTAAATTCGCGATCCCCCGGACGCGGCTCGCGGGCATCCAAGGTTCGCAGGCATGGATGTCCGCCAGCACGGCGGCCTTGAGGGTCAATCCGCCCGGCCAGTGGGGCGGGGTAACGCGATAGGAAGTGACGTTAAGACGCAGACCCGGTTCAAACGCAAACGCGTAGGCGCCAAGCCCGGCTGTCGCCCAAGCGAACCCGCCAGCGCCCTGCAAAAAAAGCCGTCGGCTGATGCTCGCCATACCCTAGTGTACCGCGAAGCGGCAAAACCATCAAATTAAAAGGCGGATGGTCCCACGTCGGGGTTAACGGCTACGCCGCCTCGCCATCCCTGAGCACCGCAGGAATGTCCTTGCGGCTTGGGGCGGACTTTTGCGGCTTGCGGGCGGTTGCCTCGAGCGCAGCGGCGACGGCGGAAATGCCGATTTCGCGATAGAGCCTTGAAAGGAGATCGGCAGGTCGATTTGAGGCGGCGGTTTTTTGCGGAATGTTCTGATCAGTGCTCATTTTCATAAATCCAAACTGTAAGCGGCAACGTCGGCTCGCGGGGAGTTTTCACAAAAGATTATGTGGGGAGGAAGTTAACGCCATGTAACCCGCTACGCTCAGTTTTCGAATTTAACCGTGAAACCGTCGCGCTAGAGCAGGCTCCTAACGCCAGATATTTGCGGCTTCCAGCCGCGCGCGATCACACTAACTCGCCTAGCTTGCAGGAAGCATTTGCCGCATTTGACGTAAGCCTTGCCAGCGGGGCTTTAAAACCAGCTCCGAGCGCTTCGAGCATCGCGGCGTAGGCGATGGCCGTGCGGTCCTCGAAGCTCGCGGCGATTGACCTCGATCGATCGCGCATGCGGATCGGGCTTGTGATCGTGCCGGACGGGTCTCGTGGGGGCGGGCGGGCAAAGCAACACGTCAATGTGCTCCAAAAACCGTGCCCACTCCTGGCGAAGGCGCTGCCGCCGGGCTTGAATGCCGATGAAATCCGGCGTGCTCAGGCGCATCCCGCGCGCTTGCAGAGCGCGATGGGAGGGATCTCCGGTCACGTCGTGTTCGCGGGCGGCTAATTGTCGCGGGCCTTAACAGGCAGGCCGCCGCCGATCAGCGCATGGGTTAAGAACCGCGAATACCTCCCGGGCTTCCTCAAATGAAAACGCTGGGCGCGCGAACTCATTGCCGATTGCTCCAGTCTCCTCAAGCATGAGCGCCGCCTTCCGCGCGGCTGCCGCCACCGTTGCATCGACTGGAGCGAAAGGCTCGTCGAGCTAGAGCGCGCCTTCGAGGGAGGCGGGCCTCGCCGCGCGCGATGCGCGCATCCGAGTCGCTCGCGCCACGCCAGGCCGATGCGGCATCCTTTTGCACAATCGCGTTCGCGGGCCGGATAAAGGCGCTCGATGGCGGCAAGAGGCGCACCAAGGAGGTCCCGCGCGGAAAATTCCCGCCTGAGCCGCGCCGGGTGCAAATTGGAGTGGAATCGAGCAAATTCGGCATGGCTGGTTCGCTGGGAATGCTGTAGCCATTTGGGGCTCTTCACGCAAATAGATCGCAAGAGGAATTTTCGACATGCGGCGTCTGATCGTCGAGGAGCCCTATTCCAAGGCGGCCATGTTCAGCCGGCGCCTCGCGATGTTTTCGCTTGCCGTCGCTGTTATGGGCATTTTGGGCGTTGCGCGGGGCGTTGACCTGATCGCGGTCCTCGGTGGGGCGGTTGTGATTGCCTGCGGCGCGATTTTATCCGCGATTTTGGCATTTGCGATAATTTGGCGCAGCGGGCGCAAGGGCGCCGGGCAGGCCCTCGCGGGGCTCGTTCTTGGCACTCTGCTTTTGGCATACCCGGCCTATCTCGCGCAACAAACCATGCGTCTGCCGCGTCTTGCCGATTTCTCGACCGATATCGCCGATCCGCCAAACTTTTCCCTTTCACATGAGGCCTTGGCCGCGCGCAGCGATACCACTCCGCCAAGCGTCGCGATCGCGAGACGCAAGGCGCAGATCAAGGCCTATCCGCAGATCCAGCCGATCCTCCTCGATCTCGACGCGCGGGAAGCGTTCGATGCCGCTGTGAAGGCGCTGGCGGCAAACGGCTGGAAGATCGTCGAGCAGAGGCCGCCCGGGGGGCGCGCGGGTCTTGGCCATATCGATGCCATCGCCACCAGCTTTATTCTCGGCTTTCCTTCCGATATCACGTTGAGGCTAAGGCCGCTCGCCGGCCAGACGCGAATCGACATCCGTTCGGTGTCGCGCTTCGGGCCTTACGATTTCGGCGCCAACCCGCGCAATATTGCCAGCTTCGAGTTGGCGCTGGAAGCGGTTGTTGATAAGAAATGATTGCAAAGTCACCATCACAAATTGCTGCGGCAAGCAACGCGATCTTGGCTCAGGTCGGCCTCGGCGGCGGCAGCGCCGCGCCGTGCCCATTACCGGATAACAACCCCGGTGTTAGTTTCGCTCGGATCAAGCGGCCGTAAACGAGGAAATATTTTTGCACCGGACTTATGCACCAAGAAAACCCTGCAATATCAATGGCCAAATTTCGGTGCAGAATTCTTGATATTTGCACACGCGCCTCAAGCCTTTAGCAGTTTGCTGAAAAACCCGGAAATTTGAGGCTCTGCCGTTCCGGCGGGGAGGTTTTCGCGGGTGACTTGAAGGTTCGGCTCGCCATGGTTCGAGGTTCCTTGGTGTCGTTGCCGGGTCGGTCCGCCTAGGCGGCGATCAATTTCGGGATGCGGATAAGGTTATAGGCGATGAGGTTCAGCAGGAACCCTGCACCAACACGGGCAACGCCGCGGTGCTTGGTCTTGCGCATGGCGCCGTGCTGCTTGCCCCAGCCGAAGATGCATTCGATCGCCTTGCGGCGCTGCTGTGACAGGCCATAGCCTGCATGGCGTGTGGTGCGGCCATCGATTGCGCTTCTTCGCAGCTTGCCGGTCTTGGTCGGGCTCTGGTTATGAGCCACAAGCAGTGTGACATCGAGGGCACGCAGGGTCCCGTCATGATCCCTCGTGTCGTAGGCCTTATCATCGCCCGCCGTGATGCGATGACCACGGTTGTGCATTTCCCTTTAATCTCGCTTGGGCAGCGCTGCGTTCCGCTCTGCCGTCGGCTTTTGTAACCATGCCCGCCACGGCCAGCCCGTGCCGGTTCTCCATGGTGACATGGCCCATGTAGCAGAGTTTTGCCTCGCGCCCGTCCGCCTTGCGGTAGAGGCGGCTCTCGGGTTCCGTCGTGCACGCATGGGTTTCGTTCGAGCGCTTCTGCTGGTGCCAGTTCGCGCCGTCGCCGCCGTCCGAGCCTCTTTCGGCTTGAAGCTCTTCTGCGATGCCCAGGCCTCGATCAAGGTCCCATCCACCGAAAATGCTCGTCGGACAAGAGCGGCTTCACCTGCGGATGGTTTAGAAGCTTCGTCATTAACTTCTGAAACACGTCGCCGCGCTGCAAACGCTCCCGGTTCTTGGTGAAGGTCGTCGCGTCCCAGACGGGGTCGTCCGGGGCGAGCCCAACAAACCAGCGATACAGAAGATTATAGTCGAGCGCTCCATCAGTTGGCGTTCCGGCAGATAGTTAGAACGCCTGCAGCAGCAAGGCGCTCGCAATTGCTCTGGCGGGATCGACGGCCGCCCCTCGCTCGCATAAAGCTTGCCGAAGCTAGGACCGAGGTCCTTCAAACGGCTCGAACTAGTTCCCTGATTTGCCGCAGCGATGCCGCGCGGGCACCCGCTTGTTCGGCGAGATGTAGGAAAACAACCCACCTTGATCCCGAAAGTGTCCCCGCATGGAGCCCCCAATAATTCGTGACCAAAGTAAATCATCAAAGATCAGCCAAAGCCAGAGTTTTTCAGCAGACTGCCACAGCGGCGACATTCGGATGGACGCGGGCAAGTAGCGCCTTGGCCCATCGTCCCAGAACCGTTTCCCGCTCTCGACATAGGGACGTGAACGCTTTCGCAAAGGACGTGAACTCGGCCTCGAAAGAAGCAATCCGTCGATCGAGGTCTAGCCATTGCGCCCGCATGTCGGCGCTCCGCATCCGTATCCGCGCGCTCCGACCTCGGCCTTCCTCCTCTTCCATCAGCATGACGAGATATTGTTCGAGTTTGCGCTTGCCCTGGGGTACAACAATCCCGCGCTCCAGAAGGATCGCGCGCAACTGGTTGATCAGAGCTGTCCGTTCGCCCCCCAAACGGTCCCTGGACCGGTGCCGCGTTTGCATGTCGAGTTGCGCCTCGGTCTTTGTCTCGACGAAACGCATGGTCGGCCGCGTTGCCGCCTCCGCTATCCCCGCGGCGTCACGATCGTCGTTCTTCTGCGCCTTGACGTAAGGCCGCACGTATTCCGGCGACATCAGGCGGACGTCGTGCCCTTGCGCCGCGAACAACCGACCGAGATGATCGGCGCCGCAACAAGCTTCCATCGCGACAATGCACGGCGGTAATTTGCCGACGCAATCGATGAGCGTGTCTCTCCTGCTTCGCCGGCGTAGAACGACTGCCCCGACCTCATCGAAGCCGACGCTGCTGCACACATTGTTCCCGAGATCGACGCCAAGCACCGCAATCTTCATGATCCACTCCTCCGTTTGAGCCTCCAGCGAGACTATCTTGCCGGAAGGAGGGGCGGGCCATTCCATAAAACTTCGCCGGGCTGGCCCGCGCCGCGATCCCGCGGGAGTTGCCGGCCGGCCGAAACGGCCCCCGGCCGGTCAACTCGAATTGCCTTCTTGTTGCCCGCAAGGAACGGTTGCGGCCGTTAGGCACCATCCCCATTTGAGAGCGAGAAACCCTTAGCTTGTGACCCTATGACCATGATCGACCGGCGCCTCCCAGACGAAGAGCATCGTTCCGAGCCAGAGATTATCCCCCCGGGCCGCGCCGACGGCGGCGAGCCGGAAAGCACGCTTTGGGTGCGGGACGTCGAGCGCGGCAGCCACCGCATCTATGTCACCAAGATCGGGCGGTTTGGCCTCCTGCCCTTCTTCTTGCTGGGAGGTATTATTTTGGTCGCGCTGCTCATTTTTGTGTTGGGCGCGTTTTTAATTTTGATTCCCGTGGCAGGCGTTGTCCTCGCGGCCGCCATCATCGCCGGTTTGCTGCGCGGATATCAGCGGGGGCCGCGCTGATCTCTTCGCCTAGACTGAAGCCGGGCGAGCCGCTTGATCGCGCTGATCGGCTGCGAGGTCTTGGCCAGGTTTCGGTCGCGCGCGATGCGCAAAGGCTCGCTGGCGACCAGCATATGATGGGCGTTGGCATGCAGCAGCGTGGTTTCGTCGCGCATGATGCCGACGTGCCCGCGCCAAAAGACGAGGTCGCCGCGCCGCAAGCCCGCAAGGTCTGTGGCGACGGCGATTGGCGTTCCCAGCGCTAGCTCCTGCAAATCGGTGTCGCGTGGCGCGTCAATCCCGGCCGCGCCGAGCGAAATCTGCACGAGGCCAGAGCAATCAATGCCAAGGCTCGTTTTGCCGCCCCAGAGATAGGGCGCATGCAACAGCCGCTCGGCCAGGGCGACGAAGCCTTGTTGGTTCTCGCCGCTCGGCAGAGATGAGCCGAGAAGACGAAAGCGCCATCGTCGATCTGGGCGAACCCGCCTTTTGTCGCACGCACGCGAACAGCGGCGCCCAGAGGTAA
The DNA here is from genome assembly GCA_963712225.1 of uncultured Alphaproteobacteria bacterium. Taxonomy (GTDB): domain Bacteria; phylum Pseudomonadota; class Alphaproteobacteria; order Rhizobiales; family Beijerinckiaceae; genus Methylocapsa. The sequence goes on along the minus strand of CAVQHH010000022.1, from coordinate 308 downwards.
AGCGTCGCGCGCGGAAAATTTCAGGTCCGGCCCCGGATAGACGAAGCTCCGGTTGACCGTTACCCGGTGGGTCGGCTTTATCCGTCCCTCCACCAGCGCGGCCATGGACATATAGCCGACGTAACCGTCGCGCGCGAGCTGGACCCAGCCCCAGCCTTCGTGATCCTCGTAAAGCATCACGTCTTCGCCAAACAGCGCCTGGGTGTCGAGGGGAGCATCGGGGGCTGGCGCATGGCGCAGATCGGCGGTGCCGACGCAGACGGCAACGCGCGGCCCTCGACATAAGCATCGGCGGCGACTTGGCCACG
>CAVQHH010000021.1:0-154887 GCA_963712225.1 uncultured Alphaproteobacteria bacterium | reverse complement strand
CCAGGATAACGCGGTTGCGCCGTGTCAATCGGGCGCGCCGCCGTCTGCGCCCTTAAGCGGTTGGTGACTTCGGCAATGCGCGTCTCCGCGGCGGTGGGTTCATAGGCGCCCGCGATATGGTCGATTCCCGTCGCGACGACCGAGACGCGGACAACCCCGTCGAGGGTTTGATCGAAGGTCGCGCCAAGGATGATATTGGCGTCCTCATCGACCTCTTGGCGAATCCGGCCGGCGGCCTCGTCGACTTCGTAAAGGGTGAGATCGCTGCCGCCCGTGATCGAAATGAGCAGGCCGCGCGAGCCCTTCATCGAAACCTCGTCGAGCAAGGGATTGGCGATCGCGGCCTCGGCGGCGAGGATCGCCCGCTTTTCGCCCGAAGCCTCGCCGGTCCCCATCATGGCCTTGCCCATCTCGCGCATGATGGCGCGAACGTCGGCGAAATCGAGATTGATCAAGCCTTCCTTGACCATCAGATCGGTGATGCATGCGACACCGGAATAGAGCACCTGATCGGCCATCGCGAAGGCATCGGCGAAAGTGGTTTTCTCATTGGCTATGCGAAAGAGATTCTGGTTTGGAATGATAATCAGCGTATCGACCGATTTCTGCAGTTCGTCGATACCGGCCTCGGCCACGCGCATGCGCCGCGCGCCCTCGAACTGGAAAGGCTTAGTGACGACGCCGACGGTCAGAATGCCCATATCCCGGGCGGCGCGCGCGACAACCGGCGCCGCACCGGTGCCGGTTCCGCCGCCCATGCCGGCGGTGACGAAGACCATATGCGCGCCGGAAAGGTGATCGCGGATTTCCTCGATCGCTTCCTCCGCCGCGGCCCGGCCGACCTCGGGCTGCGATCCGGCGCCGAGACCTTCGGTGACCTGAAGGCCCATTTGGATAATCCTCTCGGCCTTCGACGAGGTAAGCGCTTGTGCGTCGGTATTGGCGACGATGAACTCGACCCCGATCAGGCCCGAGACAATCATATTGTTTACGGCATTGCCGCCCGCGCCGCCGATGCCGGCGACCATGATATGTGGTTTGAGTTCCCGGAGCTCGGGAGCTTTAAGATTGATCGTCATCGTCTGGCCTCTCGACGTTGGAGCGCCGGTCAAGGACGCTCGGGTTTTCAGTCACGTTGTTCGCGGCAAATCGAATGAATCGCCGCGCTTACTCTTGCCGCACGCACCGCTAAAAACTATTCTTGAGCCATCGCCCGACCCGCCCGATGTATCCGTTCGCTTGCGACTCCGGAGCCGCGCCGCGCCGCGAAGGGCGGAAGTGTTCGATGCCGCTCACTTGCGGATAGACCAGAAGCCCGACAGCCGCGGCAAAAGCCGGACTTTTCGCGGATTCGGGCAGCCCCTTTATGCCGAGCGGCCGGCCCATCCGCACCTGCCCGGAGACGATGCGCTTCACCGCCGCCTGCATGCCGGTGAGCTGGCAGGCACCACCCGTGAGAACGAGTTTTCGCGCGGCATGCGCGGGAAGGCCCGCGTTCTTGAGCCGATCGCGCACGAGCTCGAGGATTTCCTCCACCCGAGGCTTGATGATGGACATGAGCTGCGCCTTCGGCAAATGCGCCGGACGCTCGCCGTCCTCGCCCGCCTGAACCACCGCGATTGTCTCGCTTTCATCGGAAACCGACATGAGGCAGCCGCCATAAAGCGTCTTCAACCGTTCGGCATCGGCGAGCGTGATCCCGAGGCCGCGCGCGACATCCATCGTGACGTGATGGCCGCCGACGGCGAACGCGTCGACATGGGTCAGATGGCCGCCGGAAAAGACGCTCAGGGACGTTGTCCCCGCGCCCATGTCGATCAAGGCGGCGCCGAGTTCGGCTTCATCGTCGGCCAAGGCCGCAAGACCCGCCGCGTAAGGCGTGGCGACCATCGCGTCGACCGTCAGATGGCAGCGTTCGACCGCGAGCATCAGGTTGCGCGCGGCAGCGGTGTCGCAGCTCAGTACATGCATATCCGCGCCGAGTTCATCGCCGACCATCCCCCGCGGATCTTGAATGTGACGTGTATCGCCCAATGCAAAGCCGATTGGCAGGGCGTGCAGCACCGCCCTGTCCTCTTGCCCACCGCGCATTGTGCAAGCCTCCAGCACGCGGTGGACATCGGCTTGCGTAACGGCCCGCCCGGCGATGGCGACCTTGGCATCGTAGAGCCGCGAGGAGAGCCTTCCGCCGGTCGCGTTCACGATCACGCTTTCGACCTGCACCCCAGCCATGCGCTCCGCCGCGTCGACGGCGAAACGGATGGCTCCTTCCGCCGCGTCCATATCGACGACGGCGCCGCCCTTGATCCCGCGCGAGCGTTGGTGTCCGATGCCAAGAATGCGGCAACGATGGGTGCGTCCGCGCCGCGGCTCCGAAGGATCGCTAGGGTTCAGCCGCGCGACTAGACAGACGATTTTCGACGTTCCGATGTCGAGCACGGAAAGGATCGCGCTTTTGCGGGCCGGCAAGGACGGCAAGCGCGGCGGCAATACCTTCGAATTCATGCTCGGCCGCCTTTCGCCTTGGTCTTGCTCGGGAGCATCGCGGCGCGTTCGGCCGCCGCTTTCTGGGCGAGTCGCGCGATAAGCCGGCCGCGCTGACGAAAGTCGAGCGAAAGGATGTCCTTGTCGAACACACGCGAAGTTCGCTGAAGGTCAACGAGTCTTGCCAGCGCCGCCTCAGGCTCCGTTTCCGGCAAGAGAACGTCGATCCCGGTTGCCGTTTTCAACGTCCAGCGGCGTCCCGCGACGAGCACGCCCGCGACGATCCGTTCGCGCAAATCTCCCGCCGCTTCGAGAAGCGCCAAATATTGGTCGAGTTTCTCGTTGGCCCCGGCGCCCACGACGAGCGGCAGATGAATGAAGCGCTGGTCGCGCATGGCGGCGAGAGGAACGCCGTCGGCGGCCACGATTTGCACTCGCCCGTCGCATTGCCACAGGGCGAAAGGCTGGCGCTCCTCGATCTCGATTAGGAGGCGGTCCGGGTAGAGCTTGGTGACCGCCGCGTCCTTGACGAGTGCGGGAACGCCGTCGGCGGCCACGATTGCACTCGCCCGTCGCATTGCCACAGGGCGAAAGGCTGGCGCTCCTCGATCTCGATCAGGAGCCGGTCCGGGTAGAGCTTGGTGACCGCCGCTTCCTTGACGAGCGCTAGTTGTTTCAGCCTCTCCCTTATTGTCGCGACATCGAGAAACAGAAGCGAATTGCGCGGACCTATCCCGGCGACAGCGAGGACGTCTTGCTCCTTGAGTTCGCGCTCGCCCGCGATGGTCACGGCCTTGATCGAAAAACCCAGTGCCTTGGCGACGATGTCGGCTGGTTCGCCTTGCGCGGCCACGAAGGCGGCGTAGTGGCCGCCTTTCACCGCGCCGTAGGCGCCGGTGGCCGCTAACAGCGCCAGGGAAAAGCAAGCGCCCGTGCCCGGGCCGGCCAGCCGGGCAAGGATTTTATGCCGCAAGCCCTGGCGCGGCCGACGCACGGGCGCCATGATTGGCCGCGCTGAGTGAATTTCGGGAGCGGGCAAAGCCCCGGCATAGGCCATCGCCGCCGGGCCGAAGCCCATGTTCAGCGCTGTCAACGATCGCAGGAGGCGTCCTCGACCATCCATCGAACAAGCTCACCGAATTTGAGGCCGGCATGGCCAGCGAGTTCCGGCACAAGCGAAGTCTCGGTCATCCCAGGCTGGGTGTTGACTTCCAAAACCACGAGCTCCCCCGTCCCGCCGGGAGAATCGTCGTACCGGAAATCCGTCCGGCTCACGCCGCGACAACCGAGCGTCCTATGCGCCACGAGTGCCAACTCTTGAACATTTTGGTAAATATTTCCTTTAAGTTTCGCCGGAAGGACGTGGATGGAACCGCCTTTCGCGTATTTTGCGTTATAGTCGTACCAGCCCCCGTCCGCAGCGCGTATCTCTATGACATCATAGGCTTTTTCACCGATGACGGCAGAGGTTAGCTCGCGTCCGGCGACGTAGCGTTCGACCAACACCTGGTCTCCGTGCGGCCAATCTTTATTGGTTAATTCTTGCGGGGGACGGTTTTGACCCTCCCGCACGATCAGGACACCTACGGAAGATCCTTCATCGAGCGGCTTTACGACGTAAGGGGGCGGCAAAACATGCTTATGGGCCGCCGTGAAGCGATCGGTCGTAACTCCTTCCGCAATTGGCACCCCGGCGGCGCGAAAAAGTTCCTTAGCGCGATCCTTTCGCATGGCGAGCGCCGAGGCGAGCACGCCGGAATGGGTGTAGGGAATGCGCAGCATTTCCAAAATGCCTTGCATGATGCCGTCTTCTCCAAAACGGCCGTGCAGCGCGTTGAAGGCAACGTCGGGGCGGAGAGTGGCGAGCGTCCCGGCGATGCTGCGGTCGACATCGACGCGGGTGACTTTATAACCTTCGGCTTCGAGCGCTTTCGCGCAGGCCTCGCCCGAGCGCAGCGACACGTCGCGCTCCACCGACAGGCCGCCCATCAGCACGGCGACGTGTTTTGGCATCTCAAAGATCCAGGTTCGATTGGGTCTCGGCGGTCTCGCGCTTGGCCTTTTTAAAGACGGACGTGTCCTGCCAGGGCAAATGCAGCGGGTTGCTTGGGCCGAAAAGCTGCTCGACGGTGACGATCTGAATCTTTGGGAATTGCCCGTACTCCGTCTTGAGGAAGCCAGCGGCTGCGGCTAGCGTAACCATGCCCCTTGTCGCCGGCTCCAGCGTCAAAAATACGCCCATCTTGGCGCCCTCTTGATCCACCATGACGATGAGATCCTTCACCATCGCCGGGTTGAGGCTCTGGCCGCCCTTGACAGAGACGATGACTTTTTCGGTCTTCTTGCCGTCGGGCTTTATATAGAGAAAGCCGTCCACGCCGCCGTCGCCGCCCTTCTTGCCGCCCTTGTAGGGCTGGGCATCGATCATCGCGAGCGCCCATTTTTGGAATTCATATTTGTCTTGGAGGGCGAGCGTGCGGGCGCCGTCGAGATCTTTCGGCACGCCCAGAATCTCGAAGGTAATTTTGGGAAAGGCGTCTTTCAGGCGCCGCTGGATGAGATGAATGGCGAGATGGGTGACGTCGATGCCGATCCAGCGGCGGTTCAATTTTTGCGCGGCATGAACTGTTGTGCCGCAGCCGCAAAAAGGATCGAGAACGAGATCGCCTTCGTTGGAGGATGCAGAGATGATCCGTTCGAGGAGCGCGCGGGGTTTTTGGGTAGGATAGCCGAGCCGTTCTTGCGCCTGCGAATTTAGCGGAGGTATGTCTGCAATAATGTCTTGCGCGCGAAGCCCGCTACCAAGGTAACGCTTAAATCTTGGAAAGCCGCTTGATCTTGGCCAATGAATCAGGCCATGAGCATCGAGAAGATCCAATTTTTGCGTTGTCGAAAGTAGCCTTGCTTGGTCATTGCCAACGACAGAAATGACCGCCACGTTGCTAACTTTCCAATGATTGCCGCGTTCAGTAGGATTGTATCCCTTCCATGCTGCGCCCGAATCGCCGTGTCTGACGCCTGGGGCCGTTAAGTTATCATCCGCCCAGAGCCCGCCTTTTTCGTCCTTATTTTTGTAACGGTTTTTGTACTCGTTATCGTATTCCGTGAGAACCATGTTCCAGGTAAAATTGTCCGATTTCGTGTAGAAGAAAATCACGTCATGCACATCGCCCCATCTTACAGCGGCAGAATGTGCCGCAGTTCTTTTCCAAATGAGTTCGTTGCGGAAGTGCCGAGCACCGAAAATGGCGTCGAGCAAAATCTTCAAATAATGGCTCGCCGTAGGATCGCAGTGCAGATAGAGCGACCCAGTTGGCTTCAGCACGCGATGCAATTCGACCAAGCGCACGGCCATCATGGTGAGATAAGCCATCATGTCGTTTTCCTTCAAAAACGACCGCATGGCGCGCAGCATTTCCGCCGCGTCGGAATTGCCCGATTGCATCACCTCGTCAAAGGCCTGCTCGGCCGGCTCGTTCCAATGCCAAGTGTCATCAAATGCCTCGATCTGCGCCTGGCTCTGGTGCCCGTCCGGCGCCTTGAACAGCAGATTGTAATTGGCGTTGGAATTGAACGGCGGATCGAGATAGACGAGATCAACGCTCTCATCTTCGACGTGCTCGCGCAGAATGGCAAGGTTGTCGCCATAAAATAGCGTGTTGCGGGGAGGTGTCTCTTGCATCAGGCAATGCCAAACAAGTCGCGACGGCTTCTTAGCTCTAGTTGAGAGCTTAACTTTAAATGTTCAGAACGACGACGCCGAGAGAAATCGGGCTCTAGCGAAGCTTCGCCTCGGGAATAGGATCGCCGTTTGCGGTCAAGGTCATTGTGAGCGCCAAGAGGAGAACAGGGTTATTTTCTCCACATCTTGATAATGTAGCCCGCAAGGATTAGAAGACCGCCCGCCGCTATGGCTGTAAATGCGGTCCACACTTCTAAGGGAATAGTGTCCATTTCTGCCTCCGTTCGATTAATGGAGTACCTGGGCAACAATGTCGTGCCCACGCGAACCCGGGGGCCGCACCGGCCACAATGTTCCATTTATCGCACGGCCGCAGAAAAGCGCATCTGAACTTTGAACTCAAGGATCATTGACCGCCGGAGGCGGCGCGCCTTCGGCGCGTCCTTGACTTCAAAGTTTAGATGCGCTGGGGTCAGCAGCGCGATGAATGGATTTTCCCGAGCCGTTACTGACTTATTTGCGCGGGAACTTTGACTTGTGGGATTGCAAGCGCGACTCACGCGGCGCAGCCCAGCCGCAAAATCTCCCATTCGAGAGCGACCCCGCTAGTTTCCAGCACGCGGGCGCGAACGAGCTCGCCTAGGATTTCGAGATCGGCGGACGTGGCCTTGCCCCGGTTGATCAGAAAATTGCAATGAAGCTTTGACACCTGCGCATCGCCCAGCGCAAGTCCCCGGCAGCCCGCTTTGTCGATCAGCTCCCAGGCCTTGTGCCCCGGCGGGTTTTTGAAGGTCGAGCCGCCGGTGCGGGTGTTGACCGGCTGTGTTTCCGCGCGGGCCTTGGTGATCTCCGCCATCTCCGAAAGGATCGCTTGGCTGTCGCCGGGGCCGCCCGCAAAAACCGCGCTCGTGAAAATCACGTCCCCCGCCACGCCGCAATGGCGGTAGGAAAATCCCATGTCCGCATTGGAGAGCTCGACGATATTGCCGTTGCGGCCGACGCCGCGGCAGGAGACTAAAACACTCTTGGTATCGGCCCCATAGGCCCCGGCGTTCATCCTAAGCGCGCCGCCAATAGTGCCGGGGATGCCGCGAAAAAAAGAAAGGCCCGCGATGCCTGCCTTGGCGGCGGCGGACGCGAGCTTTACATCAAGACAGCCCGCCCCCGCGCGCAAAAAAAGACCCTCGATCGCGACCTCTTGAAAACCTTTGCCGAGGCGGACCACGACGCCTTCAATGCCGCCGTCGCGCACCAGAATGTTGGAGCCCGCGCCAAGCACCAGAACCGGAATCGCGGGATCGAGCCGGGCAAGAAAATAAGCAAGGTCGTTCTCGTCCGCGGGTTCGAACAGCACTTGTGCCGGGCCTCCCGTCCTGAACCAGGACAAGCCAGCCATCGACCCATGGCTCGCGAGAGATCCGCGTAGACCGGGCATTTGCGCGACGAGTTTCGGCGCAATGTCAGGAAGGATCGCGGGGCTTTCGTTACGCGGGGACAGCGGCATCGAGTTCCGCCGCGAGCTGGCCCGGCAGCGCGTGTGCCCATTGGGTGATATTGCCCGCGCCAAGAAAAACAATGTAATCGCCGGGCTTGGCGAGGGAACGGATGAGCGGGGGCAAATCCTCCGGCCGTTTCAGGCCGAGCGCGTGGCCGTGTCCGCGCGCCTTCAAGGCGGCGACGAGCGAATCGCGATCGGCGCCTGCGATGGGCGCTTCGCCCGCCGAATAAACATCGGCGACGATCACCGTATCGGCATCGTCGAACGCGCCCGCAAAACCGTCGAAGAGCGAATGGAGGCGCGTATAGCGGTGCGGCTGCACGATGGCGATGACCCGGGCCTCGGTGGACGCGCGAGCCGCATGCAGAACAGCGGCGATTTCGACCGGATGGTGGCCATAATCATCGAAAATGGTTGCGCCGTTCCATTCGCCGGTGCGGGTAAAGCGGCGCTTGACGCCGCCGAACCCCGCGAGCGCCTTCCTGATCGTCTCCGTGCTCATGCCGAGCCGATGCGCGACCGCGAGCGCGGCCGTCGCGTTCAGCGCGTTGTGATGGCCGGGCATCGGCATGACGATGTTTTCAAGCACGGTCTCGGCGCCGCTCTCGCGACCGCGAATGATCGCCGTAAAGCGAGAAACGCCGTTACTGAGATCAAGACCGGCGAGCCTGACATCGGCATCCGGATCTTCCCCATAGGTGATGACGTGCCGGTCCTCGATCTTGGACGCAACCTCTCGCACAACCGGATGGTCGAGACACATGACCGCGAAACCGTAGAAGGGAATATTTTCGACGAAAGCGCGAAAAGCCTCCTTGATCGCTTCGAAAGTTCCGAAATGATCGAGGTGTTCGGGATCGATATTGGTGACGACCGCTATATCGGCGGGAAGTTTGAGGAAAGTGCCATCGCTTTCGTCGGCCTCGACCACCATCCAATCGCCGCTGCCTAGCCGCGCATTGGTTCCGTAGGCGTTGACGATGCCGCCATTGATAACGGTCGGATCGAATTTTCCGGCTTCCAGCAAGGTCGCGACGAGGGACGTTGTGGTTGTCTTGCCGTGGGTCCCGGCGATGGCGACGCATTGCTTGAGGCGCATGAGCTCGGCGAGCATTTCCGCGCGGCGCACGACGGGCAAGCGCTTTTGTCGCGCGGCGACAAGTTCCGGATTATCGCGCTTGATGGCCGTCGAGACCACGACGACTTGCGCCGTGCCGAGGTGTTCCGCATTGTGGCCGATATGGATGAGCGCACCCTTGCCGCGCAACCTCAACACATTGGCGCTCTCGGACGCGTCCGAGCCTTGGACCGGGTAGCCGAGGTTGAGCAGAACCTCGGCAATGCCGGACATGCCTATGCCGCCTATTCCGACAAAATGAATGGGGCCTAGTTTATCCGGCAATTTCATGGATTCTTGTCCTTGTCGCTCATGAGACTTTGCACCAAGTCGGCGAGCCTTTCGGCGGCATCGGGGATGCCGGCCCCCCTCGCCGCAGCGGCGCGGCGCGCGAGAGAGGCCGCGTCGGCCTGCGCCTCGACAAGAGCAGTCGCCAGCCATTGCGGCGAAAATGCGCTCTGCGCGACAACAATGGCGGCCCCGGTCGCCGCGAACTGCTTCGCATTGGCGGCCTGATCCTGATCGAGCGCATGCGGAAGCGGCACAAGAATGGCGGGGCGCCCAATCACGGCGAGTTCCGACACGGTCGAGGCCCCGGCGCGGGCAATGACGAGATGGGCTTGCGCGATCCGCATTGGCAAGTCGGAAAAGAAAGACCTGACCTCGGCATCGACGCCTAGGCGCCGGTAGGTGTCGCGCACTCTTTCTTCGTCCTCCGCGCGGGCCTGCTGAACGATGATGAGCTTTTGCCGGGCGGCTTCGGGCATGAGTTCGATCGCGGCGGGCACGATGTCCGAAAAAATCGTGGCGCCCTGCGAGCCGCCGGTAACGAGGATCCGCAGCTTCCCGGCAGAACACATCTGGAAAGGCCATGCGCGCGCCTCGATCACCATTGGACGAACCGGGTTTCCGGTCAGATGCGTCTTTGCCGCCAAAGCCTCGGGGAGGCCGCCAAGCACCTCGAAACCTTTGGCGATCACGTCGACTTTGCCAGCAAGAAACCGGTTGGCGCGGCCGATCACAGCGTTCCCTTCATGCAGAATTGTCGGCACGCGAAGCCGCGTTGCCGCCAGCACCGGAGGAACGGTCGCATAGCCGCCAAAGCCGATCACCGCGCGCGGGCGGATCCGTTTGACAAGCCGGCGCGCGGCAACAGTTCCCCGGATTAGCTTGAAAATCGCCGTCGCACGGGAAAAAAGGCGCCGCTGCTCGGGGTCGCGGCGGCGACCTTGTGAATGGCATACGCGGGAAAATCGCCGCCATATTTCGCCGCCCGTTCGTCGGTGATGAGATGAACTTCCATGCCGCGCGCGGCAAGCGCATGGCTCAGGGCCGCCGCCGCAAACAAATGGCCGCCGGTGCCGCCCGCCGCGACCACAACCGGACAGCGGACGCTCATGGAAAAGCTTCGGCCCTGGCGTCCGCAAGGATCGCCGCACCCGGCCGTTTTCGCATGACCGCGATCAACAAGCCGATCGCGAGCCCCAGCGAAATAAGCGAGGACCCGCCGTAGGAGATAAATGGCAAGGTCATGCCCTTGGCCGGTATGAGATGAACATTGACAGCCATGTTGATCGCGCTTTGGAGGCCGAAAAGCATCACCAGTCCAGCCGCGGCGAAGCGGCAAAAATGGTCCTCGTTGCGCGCCGCCATGAACAAGCCGCGCAACACGATGAATGCGAAAATCGTAGCGATCAGAAGGCAGGCGAGAACACCGAATTCCTCTCCCGTAACGGCGAAGATGAAATCTGTATGGGCATCTGGAAGAATGCGCTTGATTGTCCCTTCGCCTGGCCCCTTGCCGAACCAGCCGCCGGACAGGAAGCTGTCGAGTGCGGTGTCCACTTGAAAGGTATCGGCCATCCCGCCGCCCGCGCCTGGATCGATGAATTTGAGAACGCGGGCGCGTACATGCGGCACAAATTTATAGGCAAGCAGCGCGCCGCCCAAGCCAGCTCCGCCAATGCCCGCCACCCAGAACCAATGCAGCCCGGTCATGATGAAAAGCGCCGCCCAGACCAGCGAGACAAGCATCGTCTGGCCGAAATCAGGTTGCAGAACCAAAGGAACGATGGTCAGCAACAACAATAGGACGGCGAGAAGGTTGGCTGGAACGTCGCGCCGCTTATCGGCTTCCGAAAAGGCCCACGCCACGAGAACGACAAAGGCCGGCTTCAGGAACTCCGAAGGCTGGATACCAACAATCCAGCGCCGCGATCCCTTGATTTCGTGGCCATAGAGCAGCGCCACGATGATCAGCGCCATCGACACCAAAAACACGAAAAGCGCGACCCGGCGCACTTGCCGCGGAGACAGGAACGAAGCCGCGACGAGGACCGCGACCGAAGGGATCAGGAAAACAACCTGACGGTGTACGAAGTAGAACGTCGAAAGGCCGAGCCGCTCCGCGACCGGCGGGCTTCCGGCCATCGTCAACACGAGTCCTGACACCATCAGCGCGCCGACCGCCGCAAGGATCCAGCGGTCGATTGTCCACCACCAGTTCGCCAGGGCCGAACGTTCCGCGCGCGATACCATTGTGTCCCCCTTCAGCCCGATTTTTTCGCGGCGAGCAAAGCCTCGACGAGCGCGCGAAAACGATCGCCGCGCTTCTCGAAATCCGGAAATTGATCGAACGACGCGCAGGCCGGCGAAAGAAGCACGATTGGTTCCGCGAGCTGGCTCGCAAGTGCATCGCGCGCAGCCACCGGAACCGCACCTTCGAGCGTGCCGCAGCTCTCACTGGGAAAGGAATCCCCGATCGTTTGCGCGAAATTCTCGCTCGCCTCGCCGATCAGATAAGCCTTGACCACTTTGCCGAACAAGGGGCGCAGAGGTTCAATCCCGCCCTCTTTGGCCCTGCCGCCGATGATCCAAAAGACTTTGTCGAATGATAGGAGCGCTTTTTCGGCGGCATCGGCGTTGGTCGCCTTTGAATCATTGATGAAGAGAACCTTCCCCTTGCGGCCCACTTCCTCCAAACGATGCGGCAGTCCGGGAAAACTTCGCAGACCTTGCGCGACGCGCTCGAGATCAAACCCGCGCGGCCCGAGCGCCGCGATGGCGGCGGCGGCATTCTGGCCATTGTGCCGGCCGCGCAACGAGGCAATTCCGGCGAGGCCGGCGATCCGTGTCGAGCGGCCTCCGCCCCGCCGCATGAGATCCTTGCCATAAAGAACAATGCCATCTTCGATCGCGGTTTTGGTCACCGAAACGCATACCGTATTTCGGCCCGCTTTGATGAGTTCGCCGGCAATGGCATTTGTGAGGTCGTCGTCGATTCCGATCACCGCGAGATCGGCATTTTCCACCACCTTTGCTTTGATCGCGGCATAATTTTCCATCGTGCCGTGGCGGTCCAGGTGATCTGGCGTGATATTCAGAAGTACGCCCACGGACGGATTGAGCGAGGGCGCGAGAGCGATCTGAAACGAAGAGCACTCGACGACATGGACGCGCTCTTGCGCCGGCGGCGCCAATGCGAGGATCGGGATGCCGATATTGCCGCCTATCTCGACCGCGAAACCGAAGCTCCGGAAAAGATGCGCGACGAGCGCCGTCGTCGTGGATTTCCCATTCGTGCCGGTAATCGCCACGAAAGGCGAGCCCGGCGCGATTTTTTGCCGCTCGCGGCAAAATAATTCTATGTCGCCGATAATTTCCACCCCGGCCTGCCTCGCCTTCAGTACGGTCCAATGCGGCGCCGGATGGGTTAACGGAACGCCGGGCGAAAGGACAAGCGATGCAAAATTCCGCCAGTCCGCAAGAGCAAGATTTTCGATCCTAAGACCCGCCGCGCGGGCCTTTTCTCGCGCGTGCTCGTTGTCGTCCCAGACGGCGACACGGGCGCCGCCCGCGACCAGGGCCTGGGCCGTGACAAAACCCGAGTCGCCTAGTCCAAACACGGCGGCATGCTTGCCATTGAGCGAAGTGACGGGCGTCATCGTCACCTCAATTTCAAGGTGGAGAGACCGATCAGCGCGAGCACGAAAGCGATGATCCAAAAGCGCACCACGACTTGCGGCTCGGACCAGCCAAGCTGCTCGAAATGGTGATGAATGGGCGCCATCTTGAAGACCCGCTTGCCGGTGAGCTTAAAGGAAACGACTTGCACGATGACCGACAGGGTTTCGAGAACGAAAAGACCGCCGACGATGGCAAGAACGATCTCGTGCTTGACCGCGACGGCTATCGTGCCAAGCGCGCCGCCGAGCGCGAGCGAACCCGTATCTCCCATGAAGATCTGCGCGGGCGGCGCGTTGAACCAAAGAAAGCCCAAACCGGCGCCGATCAAGGCGCCGCAAACGACGGCGAGCTCGCCCGCGCCGGGAACGAAATTAATCCCCAGGTAAGTCGAGAATATCGCGTTACCGGCGAGATAAGCGATGATCCCGAAGGCCGCCGCGGCGATCATCACCGGCACGATCGCGAGGCCGTCGAGGCCATCGGTGAGATTGACCGCATTGCCGGCGGAAACGATCACGAAAGACCCGAAAGCAAGAAAAAAAACGCCGAGGTCGGCGACAAAACCATTGATCGCCGGCAGGGCGAGGCCCGTTGTGTGCGCTGTTCCGAGTTCCATCATCGCGAAGCAGGCGATAATGGCTATCGCCACTTCCAAGGCAAGCCGCCGCCGCCCGGAAAAACCTTTTTGCGTCTGTTTCGTCACCTTCAATAAATCATCGTAGAAGCCTATCGCGCCGAAACCGGTCATGACCAAAAGCACGATCCAGACATAATGATTGCGTAGATTTGCCCAGAGCAAGGTGGAGACGATGAGACCCGACAAGATCATCAAGCCGCCCATCGTTGGCGTCCCGCTCTTCGTCAGGAGATGCGACGGCGGGCCGTCGTCGCGAATTGGCTGGCCCTTGCCTTGTTTCAGGCGCAAGGCGGCGATGATGCTTGGCCCGAAGAAGAACACGAAGAAGAGCGCCGTCGCGGTGGCGCCACCGGTCCGGAAGGTAATATAGCGAAATAGGTTGAGCGGCCCGAAAATGCTTGAAAATTGGGAAAGCCAAGTGAGCATTTCACGGTCCTTGACAACTTTGCGCGGAATTTTCCGCCGTGGCGTTTTCCTTGAGTGCATCGACGATCGCGCTCATCCGGCTAGCGTTCGATCCCTTGATAATCACGATGTCGCCGGCTTGGACCGCCGCCACGACGACCGACGCGAGATCGCTCGCGCGGTCGCGCCAGGCCCCTTGCAAATGACCGGGCAAAGCCTCGAACAGATGCTTCATCAGGGGACCAGCCGCGAAGACGAGATCGATGTGATTGGCGACGGCATCGCCGGCGAGTCCGGCATGCATCGCAGCGGCATTCCGGCCGAGTTCCAGCATGTCGCCGAGGACCGCGATGCGGCGTCCTTTGCCCGGCAAGGGAAGGGCGCCGGCTAGGGCGATAGCCGCGCGCACCGATGCCGGATTGGCATTGTAGCTCTCGTCGATCAGCGTAAAAGGACCATTCTTGGCGGATAGGCGCAGCCTCTCGCCCCGGCCCGGCTGCGCCGAGAAAAACGCGAGCGTGCCAGCGGCAAGCTCCAGTTCGACGCCAAAAGCCTTCGCGGCAAGAAGCACCGCGAGCGAGTTCATTGCAAGGTGGCGGCCGGGCGCGCCGAGACGATAGGTCAGCCGATGGCCGCAGACTTCCGCCTGCACGATGGAATGGTCCGCGCCAAGCGTCACGCTCACCAGTTTCGCGTCGGCTTTCTCATGTTCGCCGAAGCTCGCGGCGTGACCCGCGGGCGAGGCCTTGGCATGGTCAAGGAGACGCTCATATTCGGCTATGTCGCGATTGAGGATTGCAACGCCTCCCTGAACAAGGCCGGAAAAAATCTCCGCCTTGGCGTCGGCGATGTCATCCAGGCTTTCGAAATATTCGAGATGAACCGGGGCTATTGTCGTTATGATCGCGACATGCGGACGCACCATCGAGGAAAGAGGCGTGATTTCGCCTTGGTGGTTCATGCCGATTTCGTAGATTCCGAAGCTTGTATGTTTCGGCATTCGCGCCAGGGTGAGCGGCACGCCCCAATGATTGTTGTATGAAGCAACCGACGCGTGGGAAGCCCCCGCCTGGGTGAGCACGAGCCGCAACGCTTCTTTCGTCGATGTCTTGCCCGCCGAACCGGTCACCGCGACGATACGAGCCGGCGAGCGCGCCCGCGCGGCGACGCCAAGACGTTCCAGCGCGGGGAGAACATCGGACACGACATAGAGCGGCCCGAGCGGCCGGAGCGCCTCGGCGTGGGCTTCATCGACCACCGCCGCGAAGGCACCTTTTTCGAACGCCGCGCCGGCATAATCATGGCCGTCCGAGCTAGGTCCCTTGATTGCGAAAAAAAGGTCGCCTTTCTGGAGCGTGCGCGTGTCGATGGAAATTCCGGTGGCGCCGCCGCGCGGCACGGAGCCGCTGACCCGTGCCGCGAGCGGGCCAACGAGACCGAGACTCGTCCACAGGAAGCTGTTCGCGGTGCCATTGCTCATGCGGAAAGATCTTTCAGCAGCGCGCGCACACAGCCGGAGTCGGAAAAAGGCAACGTCCTGCCGCCGACGGTCTGGCCAGTTTCATGTCCCTTGCCGGCAATGAGAAGACCATCGTTTGGGCCGAGCATCGCAAGGGCCCGGGCGATCGCCACAGCCCTGTCGCCGATCTCCTCGACATTGTCGAAGCCGTTCGTGCCTAGCACGATGGCCTTGCGGATCGCCGCTGGATCCTCCGAGCGGGGATTGTCGTCGGTGACGATGACGCGATCCGCCAGGCGCGCCGCTACCTCGCCCATGACCGGCCTTTTTCCCGCATCGCGATCGCCGCCGCAGCCAAACACCACGATGAGGTTGCCGCGCACTAAGGGCCGCAGCGCCTTGAGCGCCTTGTCGAGCGCGTCCGGCTTATGCGCGTAATCGACGAAGACCGGCGCGCCCTTGCGGCGGCCGACGAGTTCGAGACGGCCGGGCGCGCCTTCGAGCTTTTCGAGCGCCGCGAAGACCGCGCCAGGGACGCTTCCGGTGGCAATGCAAAGTCCGGCGGCGACAAGCGCGTTCGACGCTTGAAACGAACCGGCAAGCGGAAGAAGGAGCGAGTAAATCCTGTCTCCATGGGCAATTTTGATCCGCGTCGAAAAATTCTCGGCCACGCTTTCGAGGAGACGCAGCGCGGTGCCTTTCAAGCCGGTCGAGACGACGCGCAGGCCGCGCTTTTCGCAAACCGCGACTACCTTTGCCGCGACATCGCTGTCGGCATCGATGACGGCGGGCTGGCCTGGGACAAGCAGGCGGTCGAACAATTGCAATTTCGCGCCGAAATAATCTTCCAGCGTCGCATGATAGTCGAGGTGGTCGCGCGAGAGATTGGTGAAGGCTCCGGCACTGAGGCGGACGCCGTCGAGCCGGCGTTGCAGAATGCCGTGCGAGGAGGCCTCCAGCGCGAGATGGGTGACTCCGCCGCGCGCTAGTCCGTCCAGGATTTTGTGCAAGGTCACCGGATCCGGCGTGGTCAGCGAGCCCGCTGCTCGGCCCCGGAGGCGCGACGACGCCGAGCGTGCCAAGCGAAGCGGCTTTGGCGCCGAGCGCGGCCCAAATCTGACGCACGAAATCGGCGACCGAGGTCTTGCCGCTCGTTCCGGTGACCGCGACGATCGTTTCCGGCTGGCGCGGGTACATCCGCGCCGACGCGTGCGCCAAGGCGCTCCGCACGTCCACCGCCTTGATGAAAGCGGCCGCGCGCAATGGGGCCCGCGGGAGCGCGCTCGGCGACGATTGCGATAGCGCCGCGCTGAACCGCTTGCGGCGCGAAGACGAGGCCGTCCGTTTTTGTTCCCGGCACGGCGAAAAAAACCATGTCCGCTGTCACCGCGCGGCTGTCGGCGCTGATGCCCTTGATCTCGCGTCCGGCCAAGGCTTCTGGAATATCGGCGCGCGGAAACAATTCGGCAAGGCGCATCAATGAGCCCTTCCGCCATGAGCCGGCACATTGGCCTCCGCATAACCAAGTTTTGCCAGGAGCGGGAACGGTTGCGTGGGCAGATCAGCGCGGCGGAATACCGAGCAAAGGCCCCGTCCGTTCGATGATCTTGCCGGTGACCGGACCCGCGTTCCAGGCAGCGGTGCGGTATCCAGCCGTTTCCGGCAAACCTTGCGGCTCGTCCAAAAGCGTCAGAAAGAGATATTTGGGCTTGTCGGCCGGAAGAACCGCCATGAACGTCGTGAGAACCTTATCCTTGGAATAATGGCCGTGGACGATCTTATCCGCGGTGCCAGTCTTGCCGCCGACGAAATAGCCCTTGATATCGGCTATTTTTGCCGTGCCGATTTCCGCATTGAGCCGCATTAAATAGCGCATGGCCTCCGACGTTTCCGCCTTGACGACGCGCGGCGCATCCTTCTTCGCATCCTCCTCGCTCCGCTTCAAAAAGGTCGGCGTAACGAGTAGTCCGCCATTCGCCAGCGCGCCGACGGCCATCATCGCCTGCAAGGGAGCAACGCTGAGGCCCTGTCCGAATGCGATCGTCATCGTATTGAGTTCGCCCCAATTTTTCGGAACAAGGGGCTCGGCGGACTCCGGCAGCTCTGTCCGCAGGCGGCCAAGCTGTCCCATTTTGCCCAAGAACGCCTTATGACCCTCGACCCCAACCATCAAAGCCATGCGCGCGGCCCCAATGTTGGATGAATAGGTAAAGACCTCGGGCACGCTCAATACCCGGTGCGTCGCATGGAAATCATGAATGGTGAAGTGCCCGTAGCGCAGGCTATCGCGCGCGTCGATCCGCGAATGCAGCTTAACCTTGCCCAAATCGAGCGCCATTGCAATGGAAATAGCCTTGAAGGTTGAGCCCATTTCATAGACGCCGACGGAAAGCCGGTTGATGTGATTGGGGTCGAGTGCGTCGGCCGGGCTGTTTGGATCATAGTCGGGCAAGGACGCCATCGCGACGACTTCCCCGGTATTCACGTCGAGAATTGCCGCCGCGCCCGCCTTGGCCTTGAACTTGGCGATACCTCTGGCGAGTTCGTCGCGGACTGCGTAAGTCGCCTTGAGATCGAGCGACGTCGTGACCGGAGTCAGATTTTCCGGCGTCAGACTGAACCCAGCGCCATGCAAATCCGCCAGTCCCTGGCCGTCGATATATTTTTCGAGTCCCGAAATGCCGATGCCGTCAAGGTTGGCAAAGCCGAGAACATGCGCGGCCACCGGGCCGTTTGGATAAACCCTTTTGTTCTCGGGCAGAAATCCGACACCTGGCAGGCCGAGGTGATAGACCTCCTGCTGCTGTTTCGGAGTAACCGCGCGTTTGACCCAAACGAAGCCTTTACGCGAGCCGAGACGCTCGCGCAGTTCATGTGCTTCGAGATCGGGAAGCACGGCCGTGAGAAGTTCGACGGCTTCGTCCTTGTCGATGATTCGCCTCGGTTCGGCAAAAACCGACATGACCTTGATGTCGGTCGCCAGAAGCTCGCCGTTGCGATCGAGAAGATCGGGGCGTGCGGCGGCGATGGCGTCGGCGGCCGCGCGTTTGACGCTCGCGGGCGGGTCCGGGCGCAGACCGAAATCGAGCAACTTCCCCCCGATGATTCCATAGACCCCAAGAAATACCCACGCCGCGAGCCTAATGCGGGGCGCGCTCTTGTCGAGCCTCGCCGAAAAAATGCCGGCGAAGAGACTTTCGATGACGCGGACGCGGCTGCCCGCGGGCCTGACCGTCGCGCAGTTTGCCTTATTGTCGAGTCCTAAATCGAAGCCGTCGCTCATCTTTTCGCGATCTTCATCCATTTGCGCGCCGTCATCTTAGCGGCGTGGACGATACGGCGACGTCGAGGGCATTGGCGTCGCCAGGGGTATTCGTCGGCTCTGCCAACCCGAGCGCTGCAAGTTTACGTCCGATCGCATCGACTCTGGGTGCCTTGCCTGGCAAGACTTCCGCCCGGACAATCTGGTTCAGGGCGACCGGTTGTAAATCGAGGAACTTATCGGCAAGTGCCTGGATGCGCTCCGGCCGCGTCAAATGCGCCCATTCGGCGCGCAGCGTGCCGATTTGGTCCTGTTCCACCTTGATCTCATGCTGGAGCTTCACGATCGTTTCGGCATGAAAGATCGTCTCGTATTTGATCGTGTAGGCGTAGATCGCCGAACCCATCAGCGCAGCGATCGCCAAAATATTTAATATCCGCACCATTTCAGCGGCCTCTCGGATGAAACTTCTGGAAGCTTTGCGAGCGCCATCAGCCGATCGTCGAGACCGCGAGGCACGGCTTTCGTGCGCACGCCGTAACGAAGTTTGGCCGACCGCGCGCGGGGGTTGGCGCTCATTTCACGCCGCGAAGGCATCACCGGCTGCTTGCCTCCCAGACTGAAGGTTGGCTCCAGCGGAGGGATCTCGTGCGGCAGCCGCCGGGAGGGCGTTTGGCCGCGCCCGGAACGCACGGCGAAAAACTGTTTGACGATACGATCCTCAAGCGAATGAAAAGTCACCACGGCAAGCCGGCCGCCCTGCTTCAAGATCGCCTCGGCCGCGGCGAGCGCATGCACCAGTTCGCCAAGTTCATCGTTGACCGCGATGCGCAGCGCCTGGAACGCGCGCGTCGCCGGATGCACCTCGCCGGGCTTGCCCGGCGCCACGCGGGCGATCATAGAAGCGAGCATCGTCGTCGAGGTGAAAGGCGCCGTGGCGCGGTCCGTGACGATGGCATGGGCGATACGGCGGGACGCACGCTCCTCGCCGAAATGGTAAAAAATATTGGCCAAGGTCGTCTCCCCGGCGGTATTGACAAGGTCCGCGGCAGTCGTCCCCTCGCCGTCCATGCGCATATCGAGCGGGCCGTCGGCCTGGAAGGAAAAGCCGCGCGCCGAGTCGTCGATTTGCATGGACGACACGCCGATGTCGAGCACAACGCCGTCGAAATCAAAAAAGCCACTCTGCCGCGCCGCCTGGTCGAGCCTTCCAAATCGCTCCTTTACCAGACAAAGCCGCCCCTGCGCTTCGGCCACGAGCCAGGCTCCGGCGGCAATTGCGGCAGGATCGCGATCGAGCGCGAGAACCTTTGTGTTGGGCTTGGCGAGCAGAGCCTTCGAATAGCCGCCGGCGCCAAAGGTGGCGTCGAGATAAAGTCCGCCCTCGCGCGGAGCGAGCGCGGCCATGACTTCGTCACGAAGCACGGGAACGTGCCGGGCCGGTCCGCCAGCGGCGAGATAAGCCTCATCGCCGCGACCCGATGTCATTCCCGTGCTCCATGTGGCCGTGGCGGCGGCGAATCCGGCGCCACGTGTCTGGCACTGAGCTGTTTTCTGAAATCATGCAGCCGGCTTTTGGCCTCCGCCAGATGCACGCGAAAACGTCCCGGTTCCCAGATCTGAAACTTGAAATCATGTCCGACGAAAGTGACCTCCGCAGCGATGCCCGCATAGGCCTTGATGGTTTCGCTCAGGTTTACCCGCCCCTCCGAATCGATCTTTAAAATCTCGCTGGTGCCGATGAGAGCCGTCGAAAACAGATCACGCTCCTCCGAATAGGGAGAGAGGGGACGAAGAAGCTCGTGAATTTCCCGTAGCAAGGCGTGGCCACCGCAATCCACCGCTTCGACATCGAGCGAGGGATGAACATAAAGACCCTCGAATCCGTCACGCACGAGCACCGCCCGGAACGCCGCCGGAATTGAGACCCGGCCCTTGGCGTCAAGCCTGCTCGTGTAATTCGAGAGAAATCCGCCAGAACCGTCCACTCCCAACCCCACCTGAGCGGGCCCGCGGCCGGGCGGCAAAGCGCCGCTCGTGCGCCGCGGAACCGCCCCCGGCGTCTTAAACTTTGTGCGGGACAATTTGGGATATCATGGGAAAATATGGGCGTCAATGGAATTGCAGAGCTATCGCAGGGCAACTTTCGAAAAGGCGCGTGACAAACCGACGCTCTGTCCGCTCGACGTTTCGCCATACAATTTCTCGGCATCGCGTCATCTCATGCAACGCGCCGAGGAGAGCACCCGGAAATGGCTCGATGGCGGCGGTCATTCGCGGCGATCCCGGCCTCAGGAACTTGAGGCGCACCGACATTGAATGGCCATGCTCCCCGGCATGAGGGCACGGTGGGGCTTTGGGTGCGATCTGCCCCGCGAGGCTTGCCGAATCTCGGCGGAGCGGGCATGCCGAAAGCGGCGAAGGGACGCCGATGGCGGGAGGCGCCGCTGGCTGGGATAAACAACGGCGACGAATTGAAGGCGTGGCTGCGAAAGCAGGGCCCGGGGGGTGATCGCGAGGCAGAAGGGGGCGCATTCACTAGACCTGTTGCATAACCTCTTTCGGGCCTCACCGCTTCCTTGGGGACGCCGCTGAGATTGGAGTTCCTCAAAAGGAGGTTATGCAAGAGGTCTACTGATTGCTCATAAATTTCTCCAAATTTGCCCCATTTTTAAAAATTGAAAGTTGCGTGTCCAAGCGGCGTGCGCCCTCCTATAGCCCGGCGCTAAGTCGGACTAATTCAGGTCCTTCTCTCGCTCTAGATAGAATGTCAGGCGTCGTTATGGTCGCCTTGTTTCGTGAACCTTCGTTCGAGGCATTAAGACGCTATAGACGTTTAATTCCCCTGCGTCTTCGCCGCAACAAAGTAATTCTTTACAATACTTTTCATAGCGTTCAATCATTAATCGTCCGGCTATGCAAGTTTGAGACATTGTGTCTCAAACACATTATAAAGCGGCTTTTGGTTTTTGTGATCGCGCTCACAAAGATTTCGCGGTGATATTCAACGGCGGCAGCCTGACATTTAAGAGAGCGAACGATACCAACAGGGCAAATTAGCCGCCCGCGCCCGGGCGTTTTGGGACATCATGTTCCAAATACGAAGCAGCATAGGGTACTGATATATAGATCTTTTCCACTTATGCGCCTAGATTCTTTCTGACGGGAGGAAAACGTTTAGGATTCAATGTTTTATAAACGTCTTTGAAAGGTTGAAGTCTTGCGGCCGATTCTCAACCCGCGTGGGTCTGATTTGGCGCGAGCAGCTCTTGAGACGCTTAGCGATTTCTGCTTCGGGACGATACCGTTGAAAAACTATGTTTTCGGCGACCAGTAAAAATTTGGCGGGCCGCACGCTTGAGGATCGAAAAGAGATTTGGGGGGACGCGGAAGTTGAGGTGCAAGCAGCCAGAGACCACCGTAGCTGCATTGCGATGGCATTGAGCGCCGATTTTCGCTCATAATGGCATTTGGACGAATTTTTGCGGCACACTCTTTTCGGAGTTTTTCAACAGTATCGGACAATCTGAGATGAGCCCATTAGGCCGTACGAGGCGATTTTCCAACGAAACTATTGCAATTAAATAGTTTTCCACTATGTCAAGATGGAAGCGGCGAAGGAGTGGAAATTTCTTGTCTATTATAGAGTTAAGCGGAGAACAGCGGCGGCAGCTAATTGACACTCAGCAGGTTTATGAGGTTTGGCGCGAAGCGCACCAGGAGGCCAATCGTCGTTTCGGCGGAGGCATGAGGTGGAAGGAACAGAACCGGACAGAGTATTTGCTTCGGAAAACCGGCCTTTCGGAAAAGTCTCTCGGGCCCCGCAGCCCAGAAACGGAGGCTGCCTACCAAGCGTTCACAAAGGGCCGCGACGAAAACAAGAGGCGCTTGGAAGGTCTTTCTTTGCGATTGGACCAACTTGCACCCGTTAACCGAGCCATGCGGCTTGGGAGGGTTCCATTAGTAGCAGCCAAGATTTTTCGAAAGTGCGACGAATACAGCCTCGTCGGTGAGCAGCTCATCGTCGCCGGGACGAATGCGCTTTTTGCCTACGAGATTCTAGCTGGTGTTCAAGCTCAAAGCAATATGCTGGCAACGGGAGACATTGATCTTCTCTACGACGCGCGGAGGCATATTAGCTTGGCAATAAAGGGGGATCTCCCCCCTGATGGACTGGTTGGGCTGCTTCGCAAAGTGGACGAGTCTTTTGATCCAATCCGACCCCGAGCCTTTAGAGCCTCTAATCGAGACGGCTATCTTGTAGATTTGATACGGCCAGAAGCGAAGGATGTATTTCGCGATAATCTGCCAACGTCTCTGACGGATCACTCGGACGATTTGGAGGGCGCTGCGATTTTTGGGCTGAGTTGGCTTGTGAACTCGCCACGGTGCGAATCTGTTGCTATCGACGACCGTGGATATCCAGTGCGCATGGTAGTTGTCGATCCGCGCGTTTTCGCACTTCACAAGGCTTGGCTTTCCACCCGGGAGGATCGTGAACGTCTGAAGGCTAAGCGGGATTTGGAACAGGCTAAATTCGCCGCAGCGATTGCTGTGCAATATCTACGATTGCCATTTGCTAGCAAGGATTTGGAAGCACTTCCAGGTTCTTTGAGAAAGCTTGCCCCCGAACTCTCCCGAACGATAGAAGAGGTCTCGGAACATTCCACCAAGCCCAACTGGTGAGTATCATCATCATCATCAGCAGCACGCGCACAATCAATGTATCGCGTCAGGAGTAGAAAATCCATTCGCGCTGCCGTCTGCCGTTCCATTTCAGGCTAGCTCCGCCAGCGGCGCTTTGACCTTTAAGTCAAATTCACACCTGATCCATCGCGGGAAGGGCCGGGCGGTTAAATCGGCACTGGCGGCAGCACGTCCTTCAGCGATATGATGGAATGTGGGTTCGCATGCCAAACACGGGTTCGAGCAATGATCTTCTACTCTCGGTGGGGATACCTGGTCGTCGTTTTTTTTGTTGTTGCCGCATTTATTGCTGGTGGAGTCAGCACCGCTTATCACCTTAGTCATGAGTCAACGAGCGTTTTATTGTTTTTGTTCTGGGGACCGCTGTGCGTAGGTTTCGGCAGAAAACTAGGCACTCCCGAAAAGCCTAGCACGCTCTTTTGGATTCCGATGGAATATTGGGGCTATGGGCTCATCGGCCTCGGAGCCCTGAGCGCGTATGTAGAATGGGACAAGATAGCGAGCGATTGGCTCGCAACGGTGTAGGAGATTGCTGATTTCGTAAGCCCCTCCGGCGCATCTGCGTTATGAGCGGCCTCTCACATCCAAAGAGCCCGTCATGTCTCGCGTCGACATTGAAAACGCCGATGATCGTTCCGCTTGGGCACACGAACGCGGAGAGCGAGCCGCCGCCACGTGCTCACGGGCTAAAGAGTTTTGATCCATGGGTTTCAAATGCGGCATCGTGGGTTTGCCCAACGTCGGCAAATCGACGCTCTTCAACGCGCTGACGCAGACGGCGGCGGCGCAGGCGGCGAATTATCCCTTTTGCACCATCGAGCCCAATACCGGCGATGTCGCGGTGCCCGACGCGCGGCTCGAAACTTTGGCGAAAATCGCAAGCTCCAAGGAAATCATTCCAACCCGGCTTACGTTTGTCGATATAGCGGGCCTCGTGCGCGGCGCCTCGAAAGGCGAAGGGCTCGGCAATCAGTTTCTGGCTAATATCCGCGAATGCGATGCGATCGCCCATGTCGTGCGCTGCTTCGAGGATAGCGACATCACCCATGTCGAAGACAAAATCGCGCCGCTCAACGACATCGAGACGGTCGAGATCGAATTGATGCTCGCCGATCTGGAAAGCCTGGAAAAACGCACCGCCGGTTTGGAAAAGAAAGCCAAGGGAGGCGACAAGGAAGCCAAGGAGACTCTTGAACTCGCGGGGCGCTATCTTGTGCTTCTGCGCGAGGGGAACCCGGCGCGGCTTTCCGAGGTCAAGGAGGAAGAGCAAAAGCTTTTCAAAAGTCTCGGGCTTTTGTCGGCGAAGCCGGTGCTTTATGTGGGCAATGTCGAGGAAGCCGCCGCCGGTCGCGGCAACAGCTTTTCAAAAGCCGTCGAGGACCGCGCGGCCGACGAGGGAGCGGCCGTCGTGATAGTCTCGGCCAAGATCGAGAGCGAGATCGCAGTTTTGGCCGAAGCCGAACAGAAGGAGTATCTCGAAGCGGTGGGCCTCGCGGAGCCTGGGCTCAGCCGTGTCATTCGCGCGGGCTATGGGCTTTTGCGGCTGATCACTTTTTTCACCGTGGGGCCGAAGGAGACGCGCGCGTGGACGGTTCCGAAGGGAACCAAGGCGCCGCAGGCGGCTGGGGTGATTCACACGGATTTCGAAAAGGGATTTATTCGCGCCGAGACCATCGCTTATGCCGATTATGTGGCCTTTCGTGGCGAGGCGGGGGCGCGGGAGGCCGGCAAATTCCGCCTCGAAGGCAAGGACTATCTCGTGGCGGATGGCGACGTTCTGCATTTCCGGTCCGCGGCCTGATATGCTGGCCCCGCTTGTGATGACGCTCCATGCGGTCCGGCGGAGGCGGCGATGAGGCGCGGAAAACAACAGGGCGATCCGCCCATATTCGACAGCGTCTTCCGCGACCGCTTGGCAAAGCTTTTGGCATGGCGGCGCGACGTCCGCCGCTTCAAGCCCGACCCGGTCCCATCCCCGCTCATCGAGGAACTTGTTCGCACCGCCGCCCTCGCGCCCTCGGTCGGCAATAGCCAACCCTGGCGGTTTGTCAGCGTCGAAACGCATTCAGTGAGGGAGGCGGTGATCGCCAACTTCAATGTCTGCAACGCGGCGGCGCTCGCATCCTACGAAGGCGAACGCGCCGCGCTCTATGCCAGCCTTAAATTATCGGGCCTGCGCGAGGCGCCGGTTCATCTCGCCGTGTTCTGCGACCATGCGACGGAGGCGGGTTTTGGTCTTGGCCGGAAAACCATGCCGGAGGCCTTGGATTATTCGGTGGTCGCGGCGGTCCATACTTTTTGGCTATGCGCGCGTGCGGAAAATCTTGGCGTTGGATGGGTGTCGATCCTCGATCCGAGGCAAGTTTGCCGCGCGCTCGATGTTCCCGCGCAATGGAAGCTCATCGCTTATCTTTGCGTGGGGTTCCCGTTGGAAGAACATCTCGATCCAGAGCTCGAACGTCACCATTGGCAGGCGCATCTCGAAGAGAATGCGAGGCTTCACCGGAGGTAGGGTGGTTCCCCCCACGCCGCGTGTGAAAAAGGGGGATAAGCGCGATAGGCCTTTACGAGGCGCGCCGAATCCGGGCATTTAACCCTTGGGCACCGCCATGCGATTTCCGCCGTCCTTTCTCGATGAAATTAAAGCCAGGCTTCCGGTATCGCAGGTCGTGCGCGGGCGTGTCAAACTAACGCGCAGCGGGCGTGAGTGGAACGGGCCTTCGCCGTTCAACGCGGAAACAAAGCCGTCTTTTTTTGTGAACGACCAGAAAATGGCGTGGTTCGACTTTTCCGCCGGCAAAAACGGCAATATTTTCGATTTTTTGATGGAGACCGAGGGGCTTTCGTTCCCCGAAGCGGTCGAGCGTCTCGCCCGTGACGCCGGGCTTGCCCTGCCGCTGGCCTCGCCTGAGGCCGAGGCCCAAGAAAAAGCGCGCGCGAGCCTGCATGAGGTGCTGGCGCGCGCGGCGTCCTATTTTTCCGCGCGGCTTGCCGGTGGACAAGGAGGCGCGGCCCGCGCCTATCTCGCCGGGCGGGGAATTGACCCGGAGCTGCAAGGCCGGTTTCGCCTAGGCTACGCCTTGCCTGAAAAATATGCCTTGCGGGACCATCTCGCCTTCGCGGGCATCCCAACGCAAACGATGATCGAGGCCGGGCTTTTGATCCATGGCGAGGACATCACGGTTCCGTACGATCGTTTCCGGGACCGGATTGTGTTTCCTATCCATGATTCCAGGGGCCGCGTCATCGCATTCGGCGGCCGCGCGCTCGCCAAGGACGCCCCGGCGAAATATCTGAATTCGCCGGAGACCGCGCTCTTCCATAAAGGCGCCATCCTTTACAATCACCATTGCGCGCGCAAGGCTGCGCATGCGGACGGGCAACTCATCGTCGTCGAAGGCTATGTGGATGTTATCGCGATGACATCAGCGGGTTTCGACGCCACGGTGGCGCCTCTCGGGACCGCCTTGACGCTCAGATCAATGCGAGCTTTTGTGGAAAATGGCGGAGGAGCCGATCCTTTGCTTCGACGGGGATAGGGCCGGACGCAAGGCGGCGTACCGGGCGATCGACATGGCGCTGCCCCTGATCGGGCCCGGCCGCTCGCTCGGCTTCGCGCTTTTGCCCGAGGGGGAGGATCCCGACGACCTCGTCCATTCCGGCGGGCGCGAGGCTATTGCGCAGCTTCTCGCGCGCGCCTTGCCGCTCGCGGACCTCATCTGGATCCGGGAAACCGAAAACAAGATTTTCGCCACGCCGGAACGCCGCGCCGGGCTCGAGCGGCGGTTTGGCGAAATCTCCCGCGCGATCAGGGACGAGGCGATGCGCCGCCATTACCAGGCGGCCTTCAAGGAACGGCTCTTTCAATTCTTCGGACGCGGCGGCTTTCGCCCGATCGCGGCGGCCAACGCCGCGGGTGCAGTTGGACCCAAACCCGCGTGGAAAAGGTCAAGCGAGCTAAAAAGCAATTTAGCGGCGGCGCCCTTGGTCAGTCAGAGCCTCGCGAAATCCCCCCTGTTTGGCCCGGGAAAGCCTAGCCTTCCGCCGCGCGAAAGCCTGATTTTATTGCTTCTTCTCAATCATCCGGGATTGATCGGCCGGCACATCGAGGACCTGGCCGAGATCGCGTTTTCAAGCGCCGAAGCGGGCGCGTTGCGCGATGCGCTTCTCGCGTCCGCCGCCGCGGCGCATCTTTCCGCGCAGGCCGGTGACGAGCCAAGCCCGGATGCGCCAAGCCTTCGCAACGCCGCCGAAGGCCAAGGTTTCGGCGCGATCCTGCAACAGCTCGACGGAATGGCGGCACATGCGTCGCACTGGTATGCCAAAGCTGGAGCCGCTGACGCCGACGCCGACGAAGTTTTGAAGCAAGCCTTGAGCTTGCACCGCCGAGCCAGGAGGTTACATAGGGAGTTGCAATTGGCTGAATTGGCTCTAGGTAAGGACTCCAGCGAGGCCAATCTCGGCCGTCTCAAGGATATTCAGGCGCAATTGTCGGCTCTCGGCGGGATTGAGGCCGCGGTGGAAGGCTTTGGCGCGCAATCGGGGCGCCCGAGTGGAACCTTATGAGCGGCTGGGAGGAGCGGGAAGTTGTTTTGGCGTATCCAGCATGTCTGGAAACAGAGGCGGCGCCGGGATTGAATTCTGGAAGATGAACGGTCGAAGCGCGGTGCGCGGACACGATGTTTGCGCGGACACAATGTTGAAGAGGGGCTTTGACCGCGCGCATCCGCCCTTTTTCAGGGGGGAGCGCGCTGACCTTCGACCCGCGGGGCGCCGCGTCCAGAGCGCTTCCCGTTCAGATGGGATCGTGTGATCGAAAATGATTCGCTCAGATTCAAGGAGTTGGAGCATGTTCTGATCGGAAAAGTCGGTCAACTTTTTCGGAACATGCTCGGGACGGGCAAGGCCTTGTAGAAGCGTCCGCGCAACGGAACGTTTGCTGTAATTTTCCGCGAATTTGGAGGCCTTTGATGGCGAAAAAGGACAGTGCGAATCCCGGCGCGGAACGTGGCGCGGTCGAAGTCGCCGACGGCCCCTTGCTCGATCTCACCGATGCCGCGGTCAAGCGGATGATCAAGCTCGCCAAGAAGCGGGGCTTTGTTACTTACGCGGAATTGAATGCCGTGCTTCCGTCCGAGGAAGTCAATTCCGAGCAAATCGAAGACATTTTAGCAATGCTGAGCGAGATGGGCATCAATGTCATCGAGAACGAGGAACACGACGACGCACCGCCCGAGGAATCCGCCGAGGAAGAAGAAGTGGAGGGCGGCGACCTGATCGAGGCCGTGCAAGCGAAGCAGGTCACCACGCGTTCGTCCGAACCCGCCGATCGCACCGACGATCCAGTCAGGATGTATCTGCGCGAAATGGGCTCGGTCGAACTCTTGTCGCGCGAGGGCGAAATCGCCATCGCCAAGCGCATCGAGGCTGGCCGCGAGGCGATGATCGCAGGACTTTGCGAAAGCCCGCTCACCTTTCAGGCAATCATTATTTGGCGCGACGAAGTGAACGACAGCAAGGTTCTGTTGCGCGACATCATCGATCTCGAAGCGACTTATGCGGGTCCAGATGGCAAGAACACCCCCAAGATCGACATGACGGCGCCAGGTGCCGCCGAGGCGCTGGCCGCGCAACAGGCGCCGGCGATCGCACCGCTCGACCCGCCGGCGCGGCTACAGCCGGCAAGCGAGGACGGCGGCCTCGAAGCGCCAGTTCCCGAAGAGACCTTCGACGAGGAAGACGACATGGACAATTCGGTCTCCCTGTCGGCGATGGAGGCGGAACTCAAACCCAAGGTTCTCGAAACGTTCGAGAGGATCGCGAGCGCCTATAAAAAGCTCAGGCGCCTGCAGGATCAAAACGTCGTCAATAAGCTAAGGAACGAAACCCTAACCCCGTCGCAGGAGCGCAAATACAAAACGCTCAAGAAGGAAATCATCACCTACGTCAAATCGCTTTCGCTCAATCCGAACCGGATCGAGGCGCTGGTCGATCAGCTATACGACATCAACAAACGCTTGATTGGGCTTGAGACAAGGCTGTTGCGGCTGGCCGAAGGTTCGGGTGTCAGGCGCGAGGATTTTCTCAAAAATTATCAGAATTCCGAGCTCGACCCGAAATGGCTTTTACGGGTGTCGAAACTCGGGGGCCGCGGCTGGAAGGATTTCGTTGCCCGCGCGAAGGAGCAGATCAAGGAGCTGCTTTCGGAAATTCACGGGCTCGCGACCGAGACGGGCCTCGAGATTCAGGAATTTCGCCGAATCGTTCATTTGGTTCAAAAGGGCGAGCGAGAGGCGCGTCAAGCCAAGAAGGAGATGGTGGAGGCGAACCTCCGCCTCGTGATTTCGATCGCCAAGAAATACACCAATCGCGGCCTGCAATTCTTGGATTTGATTCAAGAGGGTAATATCGGCCTGATGAAGGCCGTCGATAAATTCGAATACAGGCGCGGCTACAAATTCTCGACCTATGCGACCTGGTGGATAAGACAGGCGATCACCCGTTCGATCGCCGATCAGGCACGCACGATCCGCATCCCGGTGCATATGATCGAGACGATCAACAAGATCGTGCGGACCTCGCGCCAGATGCTGCATGAGATCGGCCGCGAACCGACGCCCGAGGAACTCGCGGAAAAACTCGCGATGCCGCTCGAAAAAGTGCGCAAGGTCTTGAAGATCGCCAAGGAGCCGGTCTCGCTCGAAACCCCGATCGGCGACGAGGAGGATTTCCATCTTGGCGATTTCATCGAGGACAAGAATGCGATTTTGCCGATCGACGCCGCGATCCAATCGAATCTTCGCGAGACGACAACCCGGGTGCTCGCCTCCTTGACGCCGCGTGAGGAACGCGTGTTGCGCATGCGCTTCGGGATCGGCATGAACACCGATCATACGCTGGAGGAAGTCGGCCAGCAATTCTCGGTGACGCGCGAACGCATTCGCCAGATCGAGGCGAAGGCGCTCCGCAAGCTGAAACATCCCTCACGCTCGCGCAAGCTGCGCAGCTTTTTGGATAATTGAGAGAGGCACCCGCAAGGGGGCGCATCGCGGCGGACCATGGCCCATTCCAGCGCAAGCGGTCAGCAAGTGCTTTAGCGTCTTGGGATCGCCGCGTTCGGCGCGGAAGCGGCCGCGACGAAATTTTCCAGTCTCAATTTCAGCGAATCGGTAGCGGGTTTTCCGTGATGCGGACGAAGCCTTGCGCGAATGCAAGGGGCTTGGTTGCCGGTCCGGTGAAATGGCCGGGGTCGAGATCGCTTAGCGCGGTCCTGAAGGCCGCGACATAATCCGACGAAGCCTTGTTTGAAAGCGCATCGGGAATCGTGCGGGCCGCCCGGCGCAGGCCGGTGAAGGACTGTCCAAGGATCGACTGGGCCGGAAAACTTGCGGTTGAAATATCGCTGGCGAGACCGCGAAGCTTGGCCCGGTCGAGGCGCGCCGCCGCGACAGGCGATTGCGTGGCCGGCCGGCTCATGGTGTCGCCCGGCGTCTTGCTCGGCATCGCTCCGCGCGGATCTTCCACCGGTGTCTCCGATGCGAACGCAAGCACTTGCTTCGGCACGCTGGCGCGATCCTTGGGCCCTTCGGTAATCACTACGGGGAGATTTGCCGCGCGTGCCAAGAGCGAATTTGCGCTGGACGCGGCGGAGGCAACATTGATCGAGTCGTTTTTGGTACCGCTCTTAGTAGCCTGTGCCCCGCCTTCGCCTTGAGTCTGATCGGCCGCGAGTGCGGCCACGCGTGCGAGTGAGGCCGGCCGCGCGGGCGGGGTGGGCATATCGACGAAGGCGACCGCGACATCGCCGGGCTGCGCTGGACGGCGAGGCGGAATGGGCGCTGTTGCCGCGAAAGCCCCGCGCTTATCGATCTTTTCGTTCAGGCTGTCCGCCTCCCCGTCCCGCTCTTGCCGCTCGTCGCGGCCTTGCTCGATTGCCGCGTGGCTGCCGCGCAAACTTGGGGCGGAGCCCAAATCCGCGACGCGTGTCCGGTCCGCGTCTGCCGGGCTTGGCTCATTTTGGGGCGAATTCTTGCCTGGCGCAGAGGCCGGCGCGCCGGTTGCGCCCCGCGCGTTGCCGTGATCGGCGGAAACAACTGGATTTGCGGGCACCGTGCCGGCGGGGTTTGCGCCATTCATGCGAAGCGCGGCGACCTCGGTTCTACCATGGCGCGCGCGTGGCTGGACAGACTGCGGCCCGGCCGCTACGCCTTCGTCCTCTTCTTCATGCTTGCCAAACAACCAGGCGAACAATCCTCCCGCTGGCGCCGCTTGCGGCACATCGGACATCACGCCCCCGCGTGAGGCGATTTCGGCGCGAGCCTCCTCAAAGCGGGGGAGCGCGCGCCCGTCCGCGGCGAGATGAACGGTCTTGCCATCCGGGAAAAGGCGCGCGAGTTGATCGTAGCTCATGCGCGGCCACGCCCGCACGCTGCCGACGTCGAGATGGACGAAATTCGAACTCGGATACCAACCGACGCCGCCGCGTTGCAGACGCATGCCGATTTCGCGAATTCTTTCCATCGGCATGCCGGGCATGGTGGTATCCATCGCCCTGCCTAGGATATGCTGCGAGTGTTCGGCGACGCCCTGCGAGCGGCGGCGCAGCATCGCGTTGGTTTGCGGCGAGCGGTAGGCCGAAACGATCACGATCGGCTGGGTTGCTCCGGCGGTCCGGTAGGCCTCCCAGATCACGTCGAAGAGGCGCGGATCCATCCGGGTGCGATCGTTATTACGCCAATCGCGCAGGAACCAATTGAGCTTTTCGAGAACCGCCGGATCATAGGAGCCGTTGACGCGGAAGGTCGCCTGGATCAATTCGCCAGTATGGGAATGATAGAGGTCCAACGTGCGGGTGTCGCCGTTGGCGGCCGCCGTCTCGGTCGAGGAAGGAACGACGATGATCGACAGGAGCGCCGCGACTCCGGTTGCGGCAACGAGACAGGCATATCTGATGGGAGCCGGGCGGAGGTGCGATTTTCGCAAGTGAAATCTCGCGGTTCTGGTTGGACCGAACTGGCCTTAGTATGTGAGGCGCGGCACATCGATGGCGAAGCGAATTCACCGATATTGAAGCGAACCCATATATGATTGCAGCTGTGATTTTAGCGAACTCTTGCCGCTGACGGTTAACGGCTCGTAACGCGCTCTTAACCTTCCCCTCATTGACGAATCGTCAACCGTTGCGGCCGCTATCATTCACCAAATAAAGTGGCAAATATGGCGAGCCTGTGTCGGATCTGGCGCGAAGATTTCGCGGTTCAAATTTCGCTCGCATTTTTCATGCGTTTATATTTTGTGGCGGGCCGGCCCTTTGCAAGAATCGACGCCGCGGCTTCCCGGAGGCAATGGCCGCCGCCGGCGCGCGTTCAAAGCCGCATGTTACCTCCATTGGCCTCACTTCCATTCTATTTCATTCAGGTTTTAATGAGGAGGCACGCCGGCCGGCGATTGCGCGGCCAGGCAATTCCGCGGCGGGCGATCCTTTGAGGAGTGGACGATGGCCGTTTACGATATCGATCTTTTCGTGATCGGTGCGGGATCTGGCGGCGTGCGCGCCGCCCGGATCGCGGCGGCGCATGGCGCCAAGGTCATGATCGCGGAGGAATTCCGCATCGGCGGAACTTGCGTGATCCGCGGCTGCGTGCCGAAAAAGCTCATGGTCTATGCCAGCCGGTACAAGGACCATTTTGAGGACGGGGCGGGGTTTGGCTGGAAATCTTGCCGCGCCTTCGTTCGACTGGCCACGACTTGTCGCCGCAAAGGAAAAGGAAATCTCTCGGCTTTCCGCGATCTATCGCGACAATCTCGAGAAGGCGGGCATCGCCGTCGAAGACGGCCGCGCGGAAATCGAGGATGCTAATCACGTGCGTCTTCTCGGCGGTGGCCGCAAGGTGAGCGCGAAAATCATCCTTATCGCCACCGGGGCCGCGCCGGTTCTCGAACCTGACGTTCCGGGGCGCGAAAATGCGATCACCTCGAACGAGGTGTTCGATCTCCCGGAATTGCCAAGGCGCATGCTGATCGTCGGAGGCGGCTATATCGCGGTGGAATTCGCCTCGATTTTCGCGCGGCTGGGCACCGAAGTGTCCCTTGCCGTGCGGGGCGAAAATGTGTTGCGCGGTTTCGACGACGATATGCGGATCGGCCTGCGGGAGAGGCTCGCCGACGCCGGCGTCAAACTCAACTTCGGCAAGCTGCCCATACGCATCGAAAAAACGTCAACCGGCTACCATGTGAGTTTTACGAAAGGGATGCGCCTCGAGGCCGATCGGGTGATGATCGCGACCGGCCGCAGGCCAAACACGTCGGGACTTGGTTTGGAGAACGCGGGCGTCGAACGCGACAGCCTGGGGGCAGTGAGGGTCGATTCCTTCTCGAAAACGAATGTCGAGTCGATCTATGCTGTCGGCGATGTCACCAACAGGGTCGCCCTGACGCCCGTGGCCATTCGCGAGGGGCACGCTTTCGCCGAGACGGTTTTTGGCGGCAGGCCGGAGGCCGTCGTGCACAGCAACATCCCGACTGCCGTCTTCTCGACGCCGGAACTCGGGTGTGTCGGCCTGACCGAGATGGACGCGCGGGCGAAGTTCGATTGCGTCGACATTTACCTCGCGAACTTCCGCTCCTTGAAGGCGGCCCTCTCCGGGCGGCGGGAGAAAATCTTGATGAAGATCGTCGCCGATGGCGCGACAGACCGCGTCCTCGGCGTGCATATTCTCGGCGAGGACGCCAGCGAGATGGCACAACTTTTGGGAATTGCCGTTAAAATGGGCGCCAAAAAGGCCGATTTCGACGCGACCATGGCCCTGCATCCGACATCGGCGGAGGAACTCGTCACCATGCGAACGCGGACCGCCCGGTTTAAGCGGGAGATCCCTGGCCCGGAAGGCCCAGACTGCGGACCGCTCGACGAAGGGTAGCGCATCGGGGAAATCTGGCGAATGATTTCAGCCTGCGGCGCGGATCATGAAAGGCACGAACCATCCTAACCCAGAACAACCAGCGTATCCCAATTCGCCTCGAAACCAGCGGCAATCTGCGGGCTCTGCTCTCTGCCTCTAGCCTCTGCTTGCGTGCATCCCGAGACCAGCTACAGCATATAGCCGATATCGGAAGCGCCGGTCGGATAGGCGAACATCGTGGTCTTTATATCCTCAGCCGTCAGACCGTGGCGTATCGCGAGGGCGAAGAGATTGATTACATCTTCCGCGTGAGGCCCAACGAGATGGGCGCCCAGGATTCGGCCGGTGTCCGGATCGACCAGTGTCTTGAAACCGTAGACCGTTTCATTGAGGCGCCGGGCTGTGTACCAGTCGGAAACCTTTTCCGAGTTTATACGGAATTTGAGCCCCCTCGCCCGCGCCTCTGCCTCGCCCAGACCCACGGCCGCGATCGGCGGAATAGTGAATGCGATGCTAGGCACGCCCCGGTAGTCGGGCTTGTGCCGGTTGCCGTCGAGCAGGTTTCCCGTGACGATCTTGCCATCATGGCTCGATACCGGCGTCAGCGGCGGACCGCTGCTCGCCGCATCGCCGGCCGCATAGACCTTTGGGTTGGACACGCTTTGAAGAAATTCGTTGAGCCTCAGCCGGCCTTTTTCGGCGACGACAGCGGCAGCGGCGAGATCGAGTGCGTCAAGGTCGGGGGCGCGACCGGCGGCATGCACGACCAGATCGGCGGCCACCGTTGTCACCTGTCCATCGGTCGAGGCATGCACGAGGAAACCATTTGCCGTCTTATCGATCCGCTGCACCGTCGACCGCGCACGCACGTCGATGCCGAGTTCAACGAATTTCTCCATGAGCCAACCGACCAGATCCGGATCGAAGGCTGGAAGCATCCGTTCGGCGCGCTGGAGCACGGTGACGTGGGCACCTGCTCGCGCCGCGAGGTGGGAGAATTCCGCGGCAATGTATCCGCCGCCGATCATGGCGATGCGCGCGGGCAGCGCACTGAGTTCGAGAAAGCGGTCGCTGGTCACGACGTGCTCCTCGCCGGGGATGCCGAGGGGCACAGGACGCGCGCCGGCCGCGATCAGAATGTGACGGGCTTTGAGTTCTTGGCCCTCGACTGCGACCGCATCGGGGCCGGTGAAGCGAGCAAGTCCGTGGAAGGCGTCGATGCCCTTCGCAGCGTAGCCTTGTTCCTGCTTGCGCGGAATAGGATCGGTGAAGCTGCGCTTGAAGGCCATCAGCTCGCGCCAGTCGATCCGCGGCTCGCCTGACACGCCATGGCCGCGCATACGGCTCACGGCGTCGATCGCCTCAGCGCCGCTGATCAATATCTTCTTCGGATCGCAGCCACGCAGCTGGCATGTCCCGCCGAACGGGCGGTGATCGATGACCGCAATTTCCCAGCCGGCGGCGCGGACCTGCGCACTCACCACTTGGGCCGCCGTGCCGGAACCGATAATCACAAGATCATACGTCTTTGCCATCTGGTCACCTTCAATGCGAGAATTGCAAGCCGGCACACGAGCCGCGCCCATCGCTGCCAGTCCGCAAGTAGCGACCTGCTTCGGCTTCACCGGTTGCTAGCTGACGTGTTCTGAGCCAGACATTGAGAATGCTGGCAACCACCAAGCCAGTCATTCCCACGTACGCACAAGCCCGAGAAACACGACCGCTATCGCGAGCGTGCTGAAAGAGGAGGGCTGGAAATTCACGGCAGCAGAGCGCCGCGAATACCGATCCGCCGATCCCGCTTCCAAAATTCGCTGAACGGGTGCTCGGTGGCACGCCTGATCAGAGTAGCTATCCCTCGATGATTGTGTGCGAGCGGTTCGGCCGTGATGCCGTCGCGATTTGTGTTGGAATTGAGTTTGGCGCGATCTCCAGCGTGACGAGGTTAGCCAATCATGCGGCGATGTCAACGATCTGATAGAAAGGCTTCTCGGAGCGCCCTCCGCCAGCCGTCCACCTTGCGCATAGTGATCTAACCGGAGGCCGACGGCGCCGAGACGAGCATTGCAAAGGGTTCAGCTTATGGCAGCACAACCTGCGTTTTGATCTCATGTGCATGCGCGCCGCGCGGTTTATGCGCGAGGTCGCCGGACCGGAGGGGCCGGACTGCGGACCGCTCGACGAGGGTAGCGTATCCGTTTCCATGTTCCATTTTCAAAAACCTCTGTATAAGGCATTTTTGAATTCGCAAGGGTTTGGGGCGCCGCCCGAGGAGCGAGAGGACATGCCCATGGAATGCTGGTCGCCCGCCAGTTGGAGACGCAAACCGATCGAGCAAGTACCGGATTATGCCGACCAGGCGGCGCTGGCCGAGGTCGAGCGTCAGCTCGCGGGTTTTCCGCCGCTGGTCTTCGCTGGCGAGGCGCGCAAGCTGAAGCGTATGCTGGGCAAGGTTGCCGCGGGCGAAGCTTTTCTTTTGCAAGGCGGCGACTGCGCCGAGAGTTTCGCCGAACACGCCGCCGACAATATCCGGGATTTTTTCCGGGTGTTTCTGCAAATGGCCGTGGTCACGACCTTCGCCGCCGCCTTGCCGGTGGTGAAGCTCGGCCGCATCGCCGGTCAATTCGCCAAGCCGCGCTCGGCGCCGGCCGAAACGATCGAGGGGGTCGAGCTGCCGAGCTATCGCGGGGACATCGTGAACGACCTCGCGTTCGACGCGGGTTTGCGCGAACCCGACCCCGGCCGCCAGCTGATGGCTTACCGCCAGTCGGCGGCAACCTTGAACCTGCTTCGGGCTTTTGCCACCGGCGGCTATGCCAATCTCGAAAACGCGCATGGCTGGATGCTCGGCTTCATCAAGGACAGCCCGCAGTCCGCCCGCTATCAGGAACTCGCGGACCGGATCACCGAGACCCTCGGGTTTATGCGCGCGATTGGCCTCGATCCCGAGGCGCATCAGGAATTGCGCCAGACCGATTTTTATACCTCGCACGAGGCTTTGCTGCTCGGCTATGAAGAAGCGCTGACCCGGATCAATTCGACGACCGGCGATCATTATGCGACTTCGGGTCATTTACTCTGGATCGGCGACCGCACCCACCATCCGGGCCATGCTCATGTGGAATATGCGCGCGGGGTCAAAAACCCTCTCGGGCTCAAATGCGGCCCCACGCTTTCGCAAGACGAGTTGCTGCGGCTCATCGACATTCTCAATCCGGCGAACGAACCCGGCCGTCTCACCTTGATTTGCCGGTTTGGCGCCGACAAGGCGGCCGATCGTCTGCCGGGTCTGATCCGCGCCGTGAAAAGGGAAGGGCGCGGCGTCGTTTGGTCCTGCGATCCGATGCACGGCAATACGGTCAAGGCGGCGGGCGGCTACAAAACGC
The DNA here is from genome assembly GCA_963712225.1 of uncultured Alphaproteobacteria bacterium. Lineage (GTDB taxonomy): Bacteria > Pseudomonadota > Alphaproteobacteria > Rhizobiales > Beijerinckiaceae > Methylocapsa. The sequence continues at coordinate 117,383 of CAVQHH010000021.1, read as the reverse complement.
GGCCGTTCGACAAGATCATGGGCGAGATCCGCACGTTTTTTTCTATCCACCGGTCGGAGGGCACTTACGCCGGCGGCGTGCATCTCGAAATGACCGGAAAGAATGTCACTGAATGCACCGGCGGCGCGCGGGCCATCTCGGAGGCGGACCTGCATGACCGTTACCATACTTATTGCGATCCAAGGCTCAATGCCGAGCAGGCGATCGAAGTGGCCTTTCTCGTCGCCGAGCTGCTCAAGGCGGAACGGATCGAACGCGGCCGCGCCGATGCCGCGGAGTGAAGCCTGACGGCGGACGGGGCTGCCGCACGAGGTCCCTTTATGACGACGAGCCAGAATGCCCCCGCGAACCGTCTCGTCATTGGCCTCGCGCAAATCGATTGCACGGTCGGCGACATCGCAGGCAATGTCGCGCGCGTGCGCGCCGCCCGCGCCGAGGCGGCCGACTTCGGCGCCGATCTCGTGATGTTTTCCGAGCTTTTCATAGCGGGCTATCCGCCCGAGGACCTTGTCTTGAAGCCGGTGTTTCTGGAAGCCTGCCGCGCTGCCTGCCAGGAGATCGCAGCCGATACCGGCGACGGCGGACCGGCGATTCTCGTCGGGCTGCCGTGGGGAGATAATGGGCATCGCTACAACGCCTATACCCTCCTCGACAAAGGCCGCATCGAGGCGATCCGTTTCAAGGCCGATTTGCCGAATTATGGGGTGTTCGATGAAAAGCGAGTATTCACGCCGGGGCCAATGCCGGGGCCTGTCGTGTGCAAGGGCGTGCGCATCGGCGTTCCCATCTGCGAGGATATTTGGGGACCGGACGCGATCGAATGCCTCGCCGCCGCGGGCAGCGAAATTCTTCTTGTTCCCAACGGTTCGCCTTACTGGCGCGGCAAGACGGACGAGCGTTTTTCGATCGCCGTCGCGCGGGTTGCCGAGAGTAAATTGCCGCTCGTTTATCTCAATCAGTTCGGCGGCCAGGACGAGCTTGTCTTCGATGGCGCATCCTTCGGCCTCAATGCCGATTGCTTGCGCGCGTTCCAGCTTCCGGCTTTTTCGGCCGAGGTCGCGAAGACGGTTTGGGAGCGTGGAACAAAGGGTTTTGTTTGTGTCGAGGGACCGCGTTGCGACATCGAGGAGGGCGACGAAGCCGATTACGCCGCCTGTGTCCTCGGCCTTCGCGATTATGTGAATAAGAATGGTTTTCCCGGTGTCGTCATGGGCCTTTCGGGGGGAATCGACTCCGCATTATGTGCGGCGATGGCGGTCGACGCTCTCGGCCCCGAACGCATCCATTGCATCATGCTGCCTTATCGCTTTACCTCGAACGAATCGCTAGAGGATGCCGAGCACTGTGCCCGCGCGCTTGGCGTTCGCTACGATATCTTGCCGGTCGCGCCGGCGGTTGAAGGCTTCGAAAAGGTCCTTGCCCCGCTTTTCAAGGGAATCCCCGCTGGCATCACGGAGGAAAATATCCAGAGCCGTGCGCGCGGAACCGTGCTGATGTCCGTTTCCAATAAGTTTCGGGCAATGCTCGTGACAACCGGCAACAAGTCCGAAATGTCGGTCGGCTACGCGACGATCTATGGCGATATGAACGGCGGGTTCAATCCCATCAAGGACCTTTACAAGATGGAAGTTTTCAGGCTCGCGGAATTGCGCAACCGCTGGAAGCCCAAGCGCGCGCTTGGGCCGGATGGCGAGGTGATCGCACGAAATATCCTGACCAAACCGCCGTCCGCGGAATTGCGCGAAAATCAGAAGGATCAAGATTCGCTGCCGCCCTATGACGTGCTGGATGCGATCCTCGAAGGGCTTGTCGAAAAAGAAATGCGCGTTGCCGATGTCGTCGCCCGGGGCCACGATCTCGGAACCGTGAAAAAAATCGAGAGGCTGCTTTATCTCGCCGAATACAAGCGGCGCCAGTCGGCCCCGGGCGTCAAGGTGACAAGGAAGAATTTTGGCCGCGACCGGCGCTATCCGATCATCAATTTGTTTCGCGATCCCGGCGTGGCCGCGACGCAGTGTGACCGGGATCCCGGCGCCGCCCGGTTCAAGGAATAAGAAACACGCGGTCCCGCGGCGCCCATGCCTGGCAGTCCGCCGCTATCCTTGTTCGACGCTCGGTTCCTCCTCGCGCATGGTCATTTCATTGCCGCGCCAGACGAACTCATCGGTGATCCAGGCGTCGATGTAGATGACCGGGAGTGTCAGATCGCGGAAGATGAAAAGGAAAGGCATGCGTCACGAGAAATGCCACCCGTTCCGACGCGCGAGAAGCGCTTCCGGACGTACCAGGCGAGCGCTACGCCGAGCGTCGCGGCGGCCACGTTTACATCCAGCATCGAAGCGGCATAGGCAGCCGCCCAGCAAGGCAACGCGGCTCCCGCGACGATTTCAGGCGCATAAAACAGCGGAAAGGTTTTCCGCCGCATTCGCGCCCAGCGCACCTGCCGCAGCCAGACATCGCGAAAACCGCGACAGCCGAGCGGTTGCTCGAAGGGACTGATGACGAGATTGACTCTGAGACCCTGGCGGCGCACCAGCTTCGTCGAGGCGGCGTCCTCCGCGATCTCGGCGCCAAGCGCGCGAATCCCCCCGCACCCTTTTGCATCACCTCGCGCCGCCACAACATGGTCTTGCCCTGGGCGAATCCCAATCCGACGGCTTCGGCGCAATACTGCCCAGCGTAAGCAGGCGCGCCGGCGGTGGTCTGCGCGTGTATTTGGACCGGCCCTGGACGGAGGTGGTTCTGCACTCCAGGAAGTTTCACATCAACCCGGTATCCCCTTCCACTTGTACCACCCTCGGGTGTAGAGCCACTTGGTTATTGGAAGTCTTGGGGCATTCCATTCTAGAGAGTTCCGCGCCCCAATATGTCCCTGACGGGCGGTGCGCATGAAGAGCCGCTCGGCCTCATCCCAGTCCTTCGGCAGCCCGCGAGAGCCGCTATCGTATAAAAACCCAAGCTCAAACTGCGCATCGGCGTTCCTCTTGTCGGCGGCGATCTTGAGATGGGCGTTTCTCGCCAGGCGAGTTGGACAGGCCGCGCCTTTTGCCGCTCATTGGGCCTGCCAATGCGGCGATCGCGCGCTATGATGGGGTGTTGCATGGCGTGCCCAATCCCAACGTGTTGCTTTCGCCACTGACCGCACAGGAAGCCGTTCTATCGAGCCGGATCGAAGGTACGCAGGCGACTCTGGGTGAAGTGCTCGAATTCGAAGCCAAAGGCGAACTTTTCGACGAAAGCACGCCTAAGAAAGCCGACACTCGCGAGGTGTTGAACTACCGCGCGGCGTTGTACGAAGCGATCCGTTTGCTTGACGAAATGCCACTGTCGCAGCGTTTGATCCGCGAAACGCACAAAGTGTTGATTCAGGGGGTGCGTGGTCACAACAGATCGCCGGGTGAATACCACCGCATTCCGAACTGGATCGGGCCGACAGGCTGCACGATCGAACAAGCGCGCTTCGTCCCTTGCGGCGCAGAGCGCTTGCTGCTGGCCAGGGACGAGCGGGAGCGCTATCTTCACGCTGCCGCGCCCGACCGGCTCGTGCAGCTCGCCATTGTCCATGCGGAATTCGCCCGGCTTCTCGACGTATCTGGCGAGGATGACTGGACAGGTTGGTGTGAGTTCTTTCTTCGAGCCCTGATCGCTCAGGCCGAGGAAAACCAGACTAAGGCTCAGGAAATTCTATCACTTTACCGGGAACGCAAGGATTGGGTGGTTGAGGTTACTCGGTCGCAATATGCCGTCCGAGCACTCGATTGGATATTCGTCCGGCCGATCTTCAGGACATCCGACTTTATTGAGTCTGTCGATATTCCCCGGCCGACGGCCAATCGTATTTTGCGCGAGGTGCGAGACCAAGGGCTGTTAAGGGAAATCCGCCCCGCAAGCGGACGCCGGGGCCGCATCTTGGCCTTTCCTACCCTGCTGAACATCGCCGAAGGGAAGACCGCATTTTGAGGCTCACGGCTGCGCGACAAGGATTGTTGTGTCTCATGAAACAGAATTTGTGAGACACAAAATGTGTAGCCTCGTGTGCCAGAAACATACGCGATGAGCTGGCGGAAGGAGTGGGATTCGAACCCACGGTGGGCTTGCGTCCACGGCGGTTTTCAAGACCGCTGCCTTAAACCGCTCGGCCATCCTTCCGCGAAAAGATCAAGAAAGACAAGACTTGTATCCAGACATTGCGGCGCCACGAGGCAACAGCCTTATTGCCCTGATCCCGCCGTAACGTCCAGGCGAAAACGGCAGGTTTAGCTTGGCGATCGTGCGCTGGAGCACATGGCGGTCAAAAGGAACGATACAATGGGCAAGGAACCGCTTTAAATCAAAGAGTTGAAGCCTCGATCGGGATCTTGAAATAACGCCGGCCGTTCGAACTCGGGCGGCGGCAGTTCGCCAGCGCGCATATTGACCTGCAGCGAGGGCAGAAAAAGCCGCGGCGTGTCGAGCGTTCCATGGTACGTCGCGCGACGAACGCGTCTTCGGTGACGCCGTCATGGGCATGGATGTTTTGCGCCCGCTCTTTGGCGACGGTTGTCTCGAAGGCGTAGGCGCGGCCGCCCGGGGCATAGTCGTGGCACATCAAGAGCCGGGTTTGCGGCGGCAATTCCAGAAGCCGCCGGATGGGACGATAAAGCGTCCGGGCATCGCCGCCCGGGAAATCGCATCGCGCCGTTCCATAGTCCGGCATGAAGAGCGTGTCCCCGGCGAACGCAGCGTCTCCCAGCATGTAGCTCATGTCGGCCGGCGTATGACCCGGAGTATAGAGCGCTTTCACATCGAGGGTACCGACGCGAAGAGTCTCGCCGTCCTCGAACAGATGGTCGAAACCGGCGCCGGGCGGCATTGCGGGCTTGTCGTTGAACAAATTGCCCAAAGTCCGTTGCACCTGCCGGACATTCGAACCAATGCCGAGCGCACCGCCGAGCTTTTTCTTTAAATAGCCCGCCGCCGAACGATGGTCGGCATGGACATGCGTCTCCAGAATCCATTCGACCTGCAGACCCTCGGCTTGAACCATTTTGGCGATGGCATCGGCGGAGTGCGTCCTTATCCGTCCGGCGGCGGGATCATAGTCGAGCACTGGATCGATGATCGCGGCGGCCTGCGTCGGAGGATCTATAACAAGGTAGCTAAAGGTTTCGGTCACCTTTTCGAAGAATGGGATAATCCTCGCACCCATGGCTTGCTCCGCTTCGACAGCATGGAGGGACATCTATTGCTTCTGGATCAAATATTAATTTCCGTCACGTGAGGAATGCCAGCTAGAGGGCATGAGCGTCGTGGCTCGACGGCGCCGCCGGTGCGCAAACCGCGCCGACGTTTTCGCGAGCCTCGCGGCCCATCTCGGCTATCGACTGAAAATTCTCTATTTGCTGTCTTCAAGCCCGCCAATATGTTTTTGGCTGTAGAGCGGGACGCCGAGTTGTTTGATGAGCTCCAATTGCGTTTCCAAAAAATCGATGTGCTTTTCCTCATCGATTAGCAGCTCGTCATAGAGCTCCTTGGAAACGAGGTCGTGGGCGGAGATGCAATATTCCGCTGCCTCGGTGTAGAGCGCTCGCGCGGCGGTCTCGGTGTCGAGGTCACAGCGAAGAATTTCCTCCACCGTCTGTCCGATCCGCAGCGGGTCGAGGACCTGGAGGTTGGGGAATCCTTCCAGAAAAAGAATACGAGCGGTTAAGCGGTCGGCATGGTGCATTTCCTCGATCAACTCTTCGCGCCATTTCTTCGCCAGGTCTTTGTAGCCCCAATTATCGAAGATACGATAATGAAGCCAATATTGATTGATGGCTGTAAGCTCGCTGCGCAGGCTGCGATTGAGGTAGTCGAGGACTCTGTCGTCGCCCCTCATTGTTCCTAGCTCCTCAACGCGTGGCGCTAACGCGTGGCGCTAATGCCGTCGAAGCCGTGACGACGGCTGCGGGGCAACACCGACATGGTTCATATAGACGGAACTTCATATAACGGATAAACCACGCCCAGAAAGACGCCGCGTGGGGCGGCATGGAACGGGATGCGGCTTGAGCCCGAGGCGCGAAGACGCGAATTGCCTACAGAGGACACAGCGCGGCGCCATCAAGCTCGCAAGCCTCGCGGACCGAGCCGCCGATCGCCGTCTCGGCGCTAGCCTCGTTGATGATCGTCCGGACGGTGGCGATGCAACGCCCGCAATTTAGACGGCAGCCGAGGCGTTCGTAGACCGCGAATGGCGTGCGTGGGCATGCCCCGCCGGCCAGGGTCGCTCTTATTTCTAAGTCGGTAACGAAGTTGCAGGAACAAACGATCATCGCGGCACCAAGCATGAAGCCGAGGGATGAGCAGGAAAGCGGCTACCTAGCTCGTTGTTTAATAATACGCAAGACCAGAATGGCAAATTACAATCGTTCCAAATGAGAACGGCGGCTTTGCTTAGATTAGCGTTACTCAAAACAATAATTTGACAATAAGCAGTAATTTTGGCAGCTAACCGCCGCCGTGGTGCTCCGGTGCGGCCTCATCAGGTCAAGAAACATGCGCGCTTATTTATGAACCGCTTAATGGCCCTGCAATTCGCCGTCCTCCTCCGAAAATAGCCGCAGTTGCGGCCTCTCCGCTGCAGGTTCCGGGAGACCAAGATGGCGGAAGGCGTGCGGCGTCAGCATTCTGCCGCGCGGGGTGCGTTGCACGAAGCCACGCTGGATAAGGAAGGGTTCGATAATGTCCTCGATCCCATCGCGCGGCTCGGACAGGCTAGCGGCGATCGTTTCGATCCCGGCTGGGCCGCCGCCGAACGAGAGGGCGATCGTCTCAAGATAACGACGGTCCATCGTATCGAGCCCGATCGCATCGACGTCGAGGAGACGCAGTGCTTTGTCGGCGACGCCCCGGGTGATTTCCGGTTCGTTGTCGACCGCCGCGAAATCGCGAACCCTGCGCAGCAGGCGCCCGGCTATGCGTGGGGTCCCCCGCGCGCGCCTGGCGATTTCATTGGCGCCGTCATCGGAAATGGCGATCGCGAGCACCCGCGCGTTGCGCCGCAAGATTCGTTCCAGTTCCTCGACGGTGTAGAACTCGAGTCTCAGCGGAATGCCGAAGCGGTCGCGCAGCGGCGTCGTCAAAAGACCGGCGCGGGTCGTTGCCCCAACCAGGGTGAACCGCTTGAGGGGGAGCTTGACCGAGCGGGCGCCCGGCCCCTCGCCGATCATGAGATCGAGCTGATAATCCTCCATCGCCGGATAGAGGATTTCCTCGATCGCCGGATTGAGACGATGAATTTCGTCGATGAAGAGCACATCGCGTTCCTCGAGCCCAGTGAGCTGCGCCGCGAGATCGCCCGCCTTGGCGATGACCGGCCCAGAGGTCGAATGGAAAGTCACTCCGAGTTCGCGGGCGACGATCTGGGCGAGGGTTGTCTTGCCAAGCCCAGGAGGCCCAACAAAGAGGACATGATCGAGCGCCTCGCGCCGCGCTTTTGCCGCCTCGATGAAGACCTTCAGATTCTTCCGCGTGGCCTCCTGACCGCTGAAATCCGAAAGGGCCAAGGGGCGCAGGGACCTCTCCGCGTCACCGTCGCGCTTTTCGGGGGTAACGAGTCGAGGGCTTGCTGGCACCGGACGCAGCCTTATGCTAGTGGTTTTTCATACACGCGATGTTCGCCATGGACAATGATCGGGTGCCGCGTGCGTCAAGACGCATGGCGGGCTGCGTAGTAGCGGGAGAGCACTCCCTTGGTAAGGGAGAGGCCGAGAGTTCAATCCTCTCTCGCAGCACCAGCAAAACCCAAAGAAAATCAATAGTTAGCACTGTGGCCTGTTAGAACATCGACTTGCCAGAATACGATACATAACGTGAAAATACGGGGCAAAACTCGTAAAAACTGGGCAAAACGTGGGCAGGTTTTCCAAACCTGTTTTCATCCTGTTCTAATGGTGCGACTCTGACGGAGCGCCGCGAGAATGCCTCCGATGTCACGGCATCCCATCGGAATTTTCTGTCAGCCTCAATCCACTTAGTTCGGCGGGCCAACTCGAATGAACTGCCGCCGCAAATCGCCACAAGGGGATCATTCTTTTCGTTGAGACCCTAGTCCCACAACACCTTCTGCGAATGCTCCAATGCGAACCATGGTTGTGGCCGGTCGAATGGTTGATCGAGAACGCTCTGGAGCCCCTGGAAGCGGGCCCAGGAAGCCCTTTTTGAGGTGGCCCGGTAATAGGATAGCCCAGATCAATTCCAGGCCATAGATGATCGTTTTTATCGCTGATCATGCTCTACACTTTGTCGATAGCCGCGCCCGGCCAATCGCTAGCCGTATCGCTCCGCGAACTCATCCCGGCTATAGGAGAGATAGTTCAGCCCTTCGATAAAGCCGATTAGGGCCGGAATAAAGGTCTAAAAGAATATCAAATATAAAAAACCAAAGAGACTTTGACCAAGATAGAATTTATGAGCCCCGAAATCACCGAGAAAGATTGCAAGCAACGCCGCCGTGGTTTTATTGTGCTCTGGAACCACTGCTGGCGCCTGATTGTCTATTTTATGATCTTCTAAATTTATGAGCGCTGAGGCCAATGCTTCGGTCAGCGCGTCAGACTGTTCGAGCGTGAACTGGCCACTCGTTCGTAAATATTTTGAAAAACGAAAAAGATCAAGCGCCTGCATGGCGGAGTCCTCGACTGATAATTGATAAGAAATGGTAGATGACAGTGTAATCGTTCGGTGCGGAGGGTCAATCGAAAATCTCGCCGTGGCCGTCGATGCCGCGCGAAGATCGATCAAATCCCTCGCCAGCCCTTTCACAGTGTTGACGGCGTCGGCACGCAGGCGAGCCGCGCCGCGCAAATCCTTGGCGTCGGCACCGAAGGGCCAGCTCCAGTTTGTTGATTCCAGAAATCCTACCGCCCGTCAAAGGCCTCGACTTGGGCGTGCACCGCGTCCGCCAAGCTTCGAAGTTCGGCCTCCGGCAGAGCGCCAACAAGGGCGTAATTGGCTCCCCTCTGACGCCAATGGATCGCGGCCAAGGTAAAATTACCTGACACGCGCGGGACGGTCTCGCCCGGATCACCAGCTTTTTCGACGCAGAGCGCGATATTCGTCTCGTCTGGCCTCGCGTAAACCAGGCATGATATTTGGCCCTGTTCGCCGGGCATGGCGCGAGCGCCGGCAAGCTTTAGACCTTCGACCGGGAAATTCGGCAATATCGGCGCCGCCGTGTCTTGCCCCGGCCCTTCCCTGGTAGGCGAAAGACGCACCGCGGCGGGTGGCGGCTCAAATGCCCGGAGGGCCGACATTGCCCGCGTGACGAAGGCGTCGTTCATCCCAACCGGTATGGGGCCCTCCGAGGAAGGCGGCGCGGCTTCCGGCGCGTTCACGCGGCCGGCAAGATAGGCCGCGCTGGCAGTCAGCAGCGCTCCGCTCGCGAAGGAAAGCCCAATCAGCCGCGCGAACCAGCGCGCGCGCCACGAATAAGAGGCTCTCGCCTCGGCTTGTCCGCCGGCGGCGTGTGCCGTCGCAGCCTCTCCCTTGGCGCCGGGAGCAAGCGGCAAGGACCAAGGCAGCGGTCCGGTTTCGACCCGCGCGAAAGCGGCACGAATCGTTTCATTCTGCCGCCGCCATGTTTCGACCCGGGCCGCATCCTCCGGCGAAGCTGCAAGAAAGGCCTGAACGGCCTCGCGCCGGCCGCGATCCAAGTCGCCATCGACAAAGCCGTGCAATTCCACTTCGCTCACAGGGGGACTGTGTCCGCGCATGACGCTCTCATTTGACCACGCGCAGATAGGAGGGGCGCGTCTTGGCCGGACGCGACGGAGTTTGGGGTGCCGGAATTTCGCTCAACGCGGCGCGCGCGCATGCCAAACGCATGATGAGAACGGTTCGCGAAATTTTCAGGATTCGCGCGGCTTGCGCATAACTGAACCCTTCAAGCACGACAAGCAGCAAAGCCTCCCTCTCTTCGAGCGCGAGGGCTAATAGCGCAGCCGCGAATTTGTCGCGAGGCGAAGCCGGAACCGGCAAATTCCCGGCGGCGCGTGGGCCGCCCGCGGAGAAATTTTCCTTCTCCATATGAGCCTTGCCGCCCATCCTTCCGGCCGCCAACCTTTCGCGGTGCCATTCCGTGAGCAGTGTGTAGAGGTGGAGATGGAGATCGCCTCGGGCCAATCGCAAGGCGGTTCCGGCTTCCCATGTTCGCAGCAAAACCGCGTGGACAAGATCATCGGCGATTTCGCTAGGCCCCGGCTGACCGGTCACGAGCGCGCGCGCATAACGGCAAAGCCGTGGCGCGCGTAAATTCAAATCGTCCCGCAAGGCCACCTTGGCGCTCCTCGCCAGCGTCTTTGTTTGCCGGCCGTGGGCGGCTCCGCCCAGATTGTTGATCTTACCGCCTGCGCGCCGCCCTGACCATGGCAAAGTAAAAATCCGCACGGGCGTTTCCTCTGCGGGCGGTCTTGCGCTAAACCTGTGCAGCCCTTAAACGCAGCGGACGCCACAGCCGTTCCAAAATGCGGCTTCCTTAGTTCTATGGTCCGGATCAAGCATGACGCAACCGGGAATGTTAACGCCTGGACTGCACGCCTCGGGAATTCTGGCCGGAAAACGCGGCTTGGTCCTTGGGATCGCGAACAGCCGGTCGATTGCCTGGGGAATCGCCAAGGCCGCTCGTGAGGCGGGCGCCGAACTCGCCTTCACCTACCAAGGCGAATCGCTTGAAAAAAGAGTCCGGCCACTGGCACAGGAACTCGGCGCCAAAATTGTGGGCGATTGCGATGTCACCGACACGGCGGCTTTGGACGCAGTAATTAAGGAAATCGAGCGCGTCTGGGAAAATCTCGACTTTGTTGTGCACTGCGTTGCTTTCTCCGACAAAGATCAGTTGACGGGCCGGTACATCGACACGACCACCGAAAACTTTGTAAATTCTTTGGTGGTTTCTTGCTATTCCTTCACCGCGGTGGCCCAACGCGCCGAAAAGCTGATGCGAAATGGCGGCGCCATGTTGACTCTGACCTATTACGGAGCCGAAAAATGGATGCCGCACTATAACGTCATGGGGCTCGCCAAGGCCGCGCTTAAATCGAGCGTGCGTTATCTCGCCGCCGATCTCGGCGAACATAACATAAGGGTCAATGCCATCTCTGCCGGGCCAATTAAGACTTTGGCGTCCTCCGGCGTCGGCGATTTCCGCTATATTCTTAAATGGAACGAATATAACTCCCCGTTGCGGCGCACGGTGACGATCGAGGAGGTCGGCGAGGCCGCCGCCTTTCTCCTTTCGCCGATGGCGCGGGGCATCACCGGCGAAATCCTACATGTGGACGCAGGCTACCATATCGTCGGCATGAAAAATCCCGCCGCGCCGGATATTGCGGTTGTGGGCAAGGAATAAGACGTTCACCGCCTATCAGCCTGACAAGCCAAAAAAGAGCGCATGCGCCATGATCGGCGGAGCAACCCGATTCTCGCCCGGCCGAGATAAGGTTGCGAAAGAAAGACTGATTTGTTGTAGATACGCCGAGGCCGCGAATTGTTGGAACCGCATCAGCGGTTTGCCACGCGGCGGGCGCGCAAAACGCCGTTAAGGTCCAGGAGAGCGTCTCCATGGTAATGTCCTCGACCAATTCCGACGCGGAAAATATGACGCGGCCTTGGCCGCTGCCCCGGGGCCGCCAGCCAGCTTTTGCCATGTGGAATCGCTGCGATGGCCATGTTGCCGCCATCCCCACTTGATATGCGACACGGGCGCATCAGCTAAGAGGCCTTGGCGCGAACAGGATCACTATGCTGCATAGTCTGACAACCGCCCAAGTTTCCCTGGACGATGACGATCGTTTGGCGTTTCCCTCCGGAGCGGTTTTGCGCGGCCCCGCGCGGCTAGATTTGATCCGCGACGAATTGCTCTGCGAAATCTTTGCCGCGACCGCGGCGAGGCATCCTTCCGCCATCGCCATGATCACGGTGGAAGGCAATCTTACCTATGCCGAGGTCGATGCGAAAGCGGAGGCCCTCGCCCGCGGCCTTTTGCAAAAAGGGGTTCGTCGGGGCCGCACCGTTGGCCTCTGGATGGCGCGCGGCCACGAAGTTCTGATCGCGCAAATCGCGATCGCGAAGACCGGCGCCGCCTGGCTTCCTTTCGATGCGGACGCCCCCACTGAGCGCGTCGCCCTTTGCCTGTCGGATGCCAACGCCAGGGGCCTCCTGACCTCCGCCACTTTCGCCGCGAAGCTTGGGGAATCCTGCCCGGCTTGGACTTTTGCCGGTCTTTTGGCGGATTCCCGGGACGCCGCTGATCCGGCGAAGGTCGACGCGCGGGCGCTCGGCGCGCGCCCGGAGGACCCCGCCTATCTCATTTACACGTCCGGTTCGACCGGGACACCCAAGGGCATCGTGATATCGGGGCGCAATATTTGCCATTATTTGCGCGCCGCCAACGAAGTCTACCGGATTGAAGCGAGTGATGTCGTTTTCCAGGGCGCTTCCGTCGCCTTCGATCTGTCGATGGAGGAAATCTGGCTTCCTTACCTTGCCGGCGCGAGCCTTTTCGTGGCGACAGCCGAGATGATGGGCGAGGCCGACAAACTTCCGGGTCTTCTGGAAGCAAATCGCGTGACGGTGCTGGACACGGTGCCAACCCTTTTAGCACTTCTGCCGCGCGACATCGCGACCTTGCGGCTGATCATCCTTGGCGGCGAGGCCTGCCCGCCGTCGATTGCCAATCGCTGGTGCATGCCTGGGCGCAAGATCTTCAATTCCTATGGCCCGACGGAGACGACCGTCGTCGCGACGGTCGCGGAAGTGCGGCCGGGGGTTCAGGTCACGATCGGCCGGCCGATTCCGAATTACACTTGCTATGTGGCGGGCGAGCGCCTCGATCTTCTTGCTCCCGGCGTCGAAGGCGAGCTTCTCATCGGCGGCCCCGGGGTGGCGAAAGGTTATTTGCGCCGCGACCGGCTGACCCGCGAGAAATTCATCGCCAATCCTTTCTTGGATGACGCGCCCGATCCGGTTTTGTACAGGTCCGGTGATGCGGTGGAACTCGCGACGAACGGCGAAATCGTGTTCCATGGCCGAATCGACGATCAGGTCAAGGTTCGCGGCTTTCGCGTCGAATTGGGCGAAATCGAAGCAAAGCTCGCCGGTCTCCCTGGCGTTGCGCATGCCGCCGCCGTCTTGCGCAACGATTACGAAATCGAGCAGCTCGTTGCGTTCGTAGTTCCCTCCTTGGACGCCGAAATTGACGCGAGAACTCTTGCGCAACGAATTGCGGCAAAGCCTGCCAGCATACATGGTTCCGGAACGGTTCGAGTTCGTCGAAAGCCTGCCGAAACTCGCTTCCGGCAAGATCGACCGCAAGGGGCTGAAGCAGATTGAACTTGCCGCGGCCGATGCAATCGAGGCGCAGGAAGAGCCGCGCAACGAGACCGAGGCAAAACTCCTCGACGCCGCCAAACGCGCGCTCCCGCCGCAGGCCATTCCTTTCGATGCCGATTTCTTCACCGATCTTGGTGGCCATTCCTTGCTCGCGGCGCGTTTCATCTCGGCCGTGCGCGAAACGCCCGCCTTGGCGCGGATCACCTTGCAAGATGTCTACACCGCGCGTTCGCTTCGCGCGATCGCCGAACTTCTCGACCGCAAATGGGCACATGGATCAAAGGTCGAGGATCTATCCTTCGCGCCGCCGCCCTTGTTGCGCCGCTTCCTCTGCGGGTGTGCGCAGGCCCTTGCGCTTCCTGTCATCCTCGCTCTCGTGACCGCGCAATGGCTCGGCGTGTTCGTAAGCTACATGCTGCTCACCGGCGCGGAGGCGAGCTTTTTCGAGGAAATGGTTTCGCTCGTCGGCGTTTATATGTGCATCAATATCGCTACGGTGGCGATCGTCATCGCCGCGAAATGGCTGGTGATCGGCAAGACCAAAGCTGGGCGCTATCCTCTATGGGGAGCTTATTATTTCCGCTGGTGGCTGGTGAAGCGTTTCCTTGGACTGGTCCATATCAAATGGTTCCAGGGTTCCCCCATCATGCGGCTCTATCTGATGGCACTCGGGACGAAAATAGGCAAGGACACGCTCATCGGCGAGATTGAGCCGGGCGCGGTCGATCTGATCTCGATTGGGCCCGGCGCGAGTATCGGATCGAACGCCAATTTCGCCAATGCGCGGGTCGAGGGAAACGAACTCGTTATCGGCACGATCGGCATCGGCGCCGAGGCCTATATCGGATCGTCCTGCGTCATCGAGGAAAATGTCGCCATTGAAGAGGGGGCCGAGCTCGGCGATCTGACCGCGATCGGCGCGGGTGGCCGCGCCGGGGCGTGGGAAGTATGGGATGGCTCGCCGGGGCGCAAGGTTGGCATGGTGGATCGCGCCGCGCGGGACCCGCCGCCCAAGGCTTCCAGCGCACGCAGGGGTATCATGGCACTTATGTATGGAGTCCTGCTTCTGGCGATACCCCCGCTCGGCCTGTTGCCGATTTTCCCGGCCTTTTGGGTGTTCGACCGGATCGACGATCTGATCGGCACCGCCGATTTCGATCGCACCCTTTACATGCTTTCGATCCCGATTATGGCCTTGCCCACCGCCTTCGTCATGGTGCTCGTCACCGTCGGCTTCATCGCGGCTTGCCGCTGGGTCATCCTGCCGCGGGTGCGCGAGGGAACTTATTCGGTTCATTCCTGGTTCTATTTCCGCAAATGGGCGGTGGCGCTCGCAACCGAGGTGACACTCGAAACATTATCGTCCTTGTTCGCGACGGTCTATATGCGCGCTTGGTACCGGCTGATGGGCGCCAAGATCGGCAAGGACGCGGAAATTTCGACGAATCTGTCCGGCCGCTACGATCTTGTCGAGATCGGCGAGAAATGCTTCATCGCCGATGAAGTCATCCTTGGCGACGAAGAGATCCGCAGCGGCTGGATGTATTTGAAACGCGTCAGGACGGGTCCGCGCGTTTTCGTCGGAAATAACGCCGTGGTGCCCCCCGGGGCCGAAATTCCGGGGGGCGCGCTGATCGGCATCAAGTCGAAGCCGCCCGCGAACCATTTGATGCACGAGGGCGATACCTGGTTCGGTTCGCCGCCGATCAAGCTGCCAGTCCGGCAGAGGTTCGATGGCGGCGGCGCGAATTGGACCTACGAGCCGCCGCGATGGAAAAAATTCGCGCGCGCCTGCTTCGAGGCGGTCACGATTTCCCTGCCGATCATGCTGTT
Organism: uncultured Alphaproteobacteria bacterium; assembly: GCA_963712225.1. Lineage (GTDB taxonomy): Bacteria > Pseudomonadota > Alphaproteobacteria > Rhizobiales > Beijerinckiaceae > Methylocapsa. The sequence goes on along the minus strand of CAVQHH010000021.1, from coordinate 102,197 downwards.
CATCACCTTTGGAACATGGGCGGTGGAATGGTTCAGCACGGGCGTGCTCGAAGGCAAATATATCGAGGTGCTGTGGCAGTTCATGCTTGCCTCGGCGGGCATTAGCCTGATCATGACCCTGGTGGTCATCGCCTTGAAATGGATCACGATGGGACGCTACGAGCCGTTGGTCAAACCCATGTGGTCCTGGTGGGCCATGCGGACCGAGGCGGTTGCCGTCATCTATTGGGGTCTAGCCGGCAAGGTTTTGCTCGATCATTTGCGCGGCACGCCATTCCTGCCTTGGCTTATGCGCCTGTTCGGCACGAAATTCGGACGCGGCGTTTTCATGAACATGACCGACATCACTGAATTCGACTGCGTAAGCGTCGGCGATTACGCGGCATTGAATGATCTGTGCGCGCTGCAAACGCATCTCTACGAGGATCGGGTCATGAAGGTCGGCAAGGTCCTCGTCGGCAACGGCGTAACCGTCGGTGCGGGTTCCACCGTGCTTTACGACACGATTGTTTCCGACTACGCGCGATTGGGGCCCCTGACCCTCGTGATGAAGGGGGAGCAAATCCCGGCCAATTCCGAATGGGTCGGCGCGCCCGCAGAGCCCAAGGCGGCGCCGGACTCGATCATTGAAAAAGCGGCCGCCTAAAGTGAGTCAGAGAAGCGCGATCGCCGCGAGCTGGCGGCCATAATCGGGCTCGTTTCGATGCACGCAACGGCGGTAGGAATAGAAGTTTTCGGGCTCGGCATAGGTGTCGCGGGCCAAGTCCTCGAATGACCCAATGCCCGCAAGCCGTAGCCGCACCGCGATAAAGCCCGGCAGATCGAACATGAAATGCCCGTCGCGCGCCGAAGCCGAAAAGAAGCGCGCATGGCCGGGTGAGGCCGCGATGAATTGATCGGCAAATCCGGCACCGACCTCATAACTGTTCCGCGAGATCATTGGGCCCAGCGCCGCGACCGTCGAAGCGCGGCGCGCGCCAAGCGTTTCCATCGCCTCGAGAGTCGCTTCCAGCACGCCATCGAGTGCCCCTTTCCAGCCCGCATGCGCGGCCGCGATCACCCCCGCCCCCCGGTCGGCGAACAGGATCATGCCGCAATCGGCGCCGGTGACGCCGAGTCCTAGGCCTCGCACGGACGCCGCCAGGGCATCGCAACGCGGCCGCTCGACAAAGGCTTGCGTCACGATCAGTGCCTTTGGCGAATGAATCTGGTAAGGCACGAGGAGATGCGCCGGATCGACGCCAAGATGAGCCGCCATCCTGCGCCGGTTTTCGGCAACCGAGTGCGGATCGTCTTGCGAGCCGACGCCGCCGTTAAGCGATGCGTAAACTCCAGTGGAGACGCCGCCCAGCCGGGTGAAAAATCCATGGGTTAGGCCCGGAGCGTCAAGAATGCTTGCGCGCAGCGGCGTCGCGGTTTGCGGCATCATGGCGATGCGGTCTCGAAGCCGGGTGGGCAAAGGCCCGGTTGGGTCACCGCGAGCGCCTTGAAGAGCCTCGCCATGTCCGTTGCGCCGGAGCCGTGGCCCCCGCCGGCGAGACGCAGGAGGGCGGAATCGATGGCGGCCGTTTGACGCCCGCCGGCATGGCGCCGCAACTTCGCAGCGCGTTCATGGATACCGAGACGGGCCAGCCATTCGCCTTGCGGCACGGGGCCATGAGCTCTAGCGCCCGCCGCGCGCGCCGCCCGGGAAAGGCCGCAAAAATCGACATGCGCGGTGAGATCGGCTTCGCCGGGATCGCGCAAGGGATCGGCGAAACGATGCCGCTTCACCGCCTGCAAGGTTTCGCAGCGCCCGGGCGTGTCGTAGCCGTAGTCGATGACGAGGAGCGCGCCGCCCTGTGCGGCAATGCGCGCCGCAAGCCGCGCCATCAAACGCGCCCCCGCATTACCAACCTCGATGATTTGCCCAGGTTCGCCCGCGAGTGCAAGGCCAGGTTCGGCGTCCGGCGCAAGGCCAAAGCACAACCGCCCTTCGTCATCTAGTCCGACGAGCCTTTCGTGCCAGCCATCCTTGCCGCGGACGAAATGGCGCACCGGCAGGCAATCGAAAAATTCATTGGCGACGATGATCGCGGGGCCATTGGGCAGCTCCTCCGTGGTCTTGTGCCACCTCGCCGCAACCCGCGAATTTTTCAGCGCCCCGCGCTGCCATCGTTGCAAAACCTCGCTTATCTCGATGAGATTCAGATCTATTGCGCCAAGGAAATCCGGCGCGATGCGTGCCGCGCGTAAGACGTCCGCGATCAAACTGCCGCGCCCTGGTCCCAATTCGACGAGCAGAAGCGGCCTGGGTTCCTCCATGGCGCGCCAGACCGCGACGCACCACAGGCCAATCAGTTCACCGAACATCTGGCTGATCTCCGGCGCGGTAATGAAATCGCCGCTCTCTCCCAACGGCATTTTGGAGGCGTAATAGCCGTGCACCGGATGCGCCAGCACAAGGGTCATGTAGGTCTCGAGGCTCATCGGCCCGTTCTCGGCGATTGTCTCGCGGATGAGATTTTCGAGCGGGTTCATGCGGGGCTATTCATGCCGCGACCAGCCGGCCGCCGGCAGGCGCGGATAATAAAAACAATGCCTGCCGCGATCAAAGGCAGCGACAAGAGCATGCCCATGGTCGCGCCGCCGAACAAAAAGCCCAGCTGCGGGTCCGGTTCGCGAAAAAATTCGCATGCGATTCGCGCGATACCGTAACCAGCGGCAAAAAGCCCGGTGACAAGACCCGGCCGCCGCAGCGCCCCCGAATGAACGGCGATATAAAGCACAAGGAAAAGGACAAACCCTTCGAGGCCCGCTTCGTAGAGCTGGCTCGGGTGGCGCGGCAACGGCCCGGCGCCGGGAAAAACCATCGCCCAAGGCACGCCGGCCGGCCGGCCCCAAAGTTCCGGCTTGATGAAATTGGCGACGCGGCCGAGAAAAAGTCCGATTGGAACCGCGGCGGCGCAAACATCGGCAAGGCTCAGCGCCGAAATCCGTTTGTGCTTTGCAAGGATATAAATCGCGAGAGCGGTTCCGGCGAGTCCGCCGTGAAACGACATACCGCCTTTCCAAACAGCGAAAAGCTCGGCCGGATGCGCGAGATAAAAACCCGCGTTGTAGAAAAGCACGTAGCCGAGCCTTCCGCCGAGAATGACCCCAATCGCCGCATAGATGAGAAGATCATCAATGTCCAAGGGATCGAGCGGCGCCGCGCCACCCCAGAAAGACTTTTGCGTCACCAATGCCCGAGCATAGGCCCAGCCGAGCACGAGCCCGGCGATATAGGCCAAGGCATACCAGCGGATCGGCAAGGGTCCGATGGTGATCAGCACCGGATCGATACTCGGATAGGCAAGGGAGATCGGCATGGCGCTCCGCAAATCGAAAGGTGGTGCGATGGCATCTGGGTGGGAATTCCTGCCAGAGGCGGTTCGCATCACCCTCATTCGCGCTTCGATCAAGGCAAATTGCCGAACGTTGAGTCAAGCTTGGATTGGGCACGCACGGCGCCGCATCGGCGCCCGCGCCCGCCATGCGGCCAACAGTGCCGGCCTTCCGATGCTTCCACCCCAGCGCATCGGGATTGCGGTTGGGGATTAGGAGGATCCATTCAGGATTTCGGTCACGCGTCCGGCTCTGGCGAGCAATGCGTTTCAGCAGCCGATGAAACAGAGGCGACGCCGCCATTGCCTTGAAAGTGAAAAATGAGGTCTCGACGCAAAAAAGGGCGCCTCAGGCGAGACGCCCTTCCACCGCTGCGCCGGGCGTGGGAGGGAGCCGCCCGGCTCGCGAAGTTACGCTGCCCTTGGTGTCGCGATCGTCGGCTTTGCGCCCTCGGTTCCGATCGGGATCCGGCGCGGTTTCTGCGCCTCGGGGACTTCACGTGTGAGATCGATGTGAAGCAGGCCGTTTTCAAGGCTCGCGCTGGTCACATGGACGTGATCGGCGAGCTGGAAGCGCCGCTCGAACGAGCGGGCGGCAATCCCCTGATAGAGCACTTCCTGCTTCGCCTTTTCGGTCTCGCCCTCGCGTTCCCGCGATCCACGGATCGTAAGGGTATTTTCCTTGGTTTCGATCAGGAGATCCGTTGCGCTGAAGCCCGCGACCGCCACAGATATGCGGTAGGCGTTCTCACCGGTGCGTTCGATATTATAGGGCGGGTAACTCGGCATGGTTTCGGGCCCGGCCGCCTGGTCGATCATGTTGAACAGGCGATCGAACCCGATAGTCGAGCGATATAGGGGAGAAAGATCAAACTGACGCATCTCACTATCCTCCTTGCATGAAGCGAGAAAGGTTGTTGTACGAAGCGGAGCGAGACCATTTGCCAGCAACTTCCGCGGCGCCCAAGGCTCGCATCCACTTGCGCGTCCTGAAGCGGCCCGCGCAATGTCGATGTGGGGATAGGGTTTGGCTTTGCAAGAGGGGCGCGACAGGCGAAAATTCCGCCGGTAAAGTCGTTAGAAGCGGCCGCCGGCGGTCAAAATCACCGGGCGAGTCCTGGCGCAGCGAAATTTTGCGATGGAACTTTGCACGATCTTGGAAAATCCGGCGCCCCCCGGCGCCGTCGTCTCGGCCATCGCGGCGCGGGACAAGTGGAACCTGCGCGCGGCGCACTGGACCTGCGGCGCGGCTTGCGCCGGAACGATCGCGATTTTGCCGGGACGCGCGGAATTCATCGAAAAATATTTTGAAGTCATCGGCGAATTGCTGAGCCGGAATTTCGATGTCGCGATCCTGGATTGGCGCGGGCAAGGTCTCTCTGGTCGACTCGTGAATGACCCCCGCAAAGGCCATATCGACGATTTCCGGGCCTTTGAGCGCGATCTCGACGCCTTGGTGGAACATGTCATCGAACCGTTCTGCCGGCCCCCGTGGTTCGCGCTTGGCCATTCCATGGGCGCGGCAATCGCCCTTGCACAGGCGCACGCTGGCCGCTCGCCTTTCGCGCGCATGGTCCTGACCGCGCCAATGATTGACATTTATGGGCTGCGCTTTGAGCGCGCTATGCGGATTTTCGCCAAAACGCTTGTATTGCTCCGGCAAGGCCGCCGTTTCGTGCCTGGCGGCAGCCCAATACCCTATATGTCGGTAAACTTCGAGGGCAATATTTTAACGTCCGATCCCAGTCGTCACGCACGCGGGGCGGCGATGATCGAGGCGGCGCCCGAGCTTGCCATCGGCGATCCGACGATCGGCTGGATCAATGCCGCCTTCCGCTTGATGCGGCGCTTCGAGGAGGTGGCGTACCCCCGCCGGATCTTGACCCCGGTTTTGATCCTCGCGGCCGGCGCCGACCGCGTCGTCGATACCGCCGCGACGGAATATTTCGCAAGCCGCCTCAAGGCCGGCAAGTGCCTCACATTGGCCAACGCCTGCCACGAAATCCTGATGGAGCGGGATTCGTTGCGCGAGCTCTTCTGGGCCGCTTTCGACGCGTTTCTTCCCGCCGAATGCGCGGCCGGCGATGGCGCCGCCATTAATCAGGGCATAAATTATACCAACCGGCCAAAAACCTGAGCTGTGGGGAGTCCCGAACTGCCCTGGCGGTGAGGCGATGCCGCCGGTCATCGCCTCACGGCGGCAGCGTGGCGCCGAGGATTCCATGTTAACAACGGCCGGCACGACCCGGGGGTGAATTTCTTGAGCAGCTGGCGGTCCGCCGCGTGCTCGACGGGCCGGTCAAGAACAGCGAAGATCCCAACGAACCGGAGCCGGAAACTAGGCCCTTTCGAACGCAGTCCCCCGCAGATAAATAAGGCAAGGCATCCCGCCAAAAACATCAACCCCGCGCTAACGATTGATCGGATTTAATCAAACCAGATCGCGTCCAATGCAAAACAGCGCCGTCCCCGCATCTTTCAAAAGCAAAGGCCTATCGCAATGCACATGAAATCCGCGCTCGCGCTTGTTGTCCTCTTGCTGTCCATGACAAGCCCCGCTCTCAGCCAATCCGATCTGCGGTCACAGCAGCAGACGGCATGTGAGGATGACGCTTACCGTCTCTGCCCAGATGAGATTCCTGACGAGGCGCGGGTATCCCGTTGCATGGAGCGCCAGAAATCCAAGCTCAGCCCCGGGTGCCGCGCGATGTTCACGCCATCGCCTCGCCATCGCGCCAGGCGCTGAGACGGCCGTCTGTTTCTCGTCACGCTGCCTCCGCCACGGCCAAGAGCGCCGCGCAAACGTCATCGACGACGCGCTCGACAAGATCGAGATTGTCGCCTTCGCCCATGACCCGGATGACTGGTTCGGTGCCCGACGCGCGAACGACAAGGCGGCCGTTCTTGCCAAGCTTCTCGCGGCCCTCCTCGATGGCGCACGTGACACCCGCGTCCGCCAAAGGCTGTCCGGCTTTGAATTGCACATTCCGCAAGATTTGGGGCACCGGATCGAATCGGCGGCAGACTTGGCTCACCGGCTTATCTTGCTGCTTGACAATTGCCAAGAGTTGCAAGGCGGCAACGAGTTCGTCGCCGGTCGTGCAATGATCCAACAGGATAATATGGCCGGATTGCTCGCCGCCGAGATTAAACCCTTCCTGCCGCATGTGTTCGAGCACATAGCGATCCCCGACGGCGGTGCGCGCAAGCGAAAGGCCGACGCCTTCGAGATAGCGTTCGAGGCCGAGGTTCGACATGACCGTCGCAACAATGCCTGGCCGCGACAATCTTCCGTCTTGTTTCCAGCTCTGCGCGATCGCGGCCATTAATTGGTCACCATCGACAAGTTTCCCGGCCTCGTCGACGATCAGCACGCGGTCGGCATCCCCGTCAAGCGCGATACCGATGTCCGCCCGCACTTCCCGGACTTTCTTGACGAGGGCTCCCGGCGCGGTCGAACCGACATCGCGGTTGATATTGAAGCCATCCGGCTCGACGCCGATCGAAACGACGTCGGCGCCCAATTCCCACAAGGCTTCGGGGGCGACCCTATAAGCGGCGCCATTGGCGCAATCGACGACGATTTGCAAACCGTCGAGCGTAAGATTGCGCATCAGGGTACGTTTGGCGAATTCGATATAGCGAGCGCGATCGCCCTCAACCCGCATCGCGCGGCCGAGATCTGAGGGTTTCGATAATTTGAGCAAGGACGGCTGATCCAGCATTGCCTCTATTTTCGCTTCGACCACGTCCGGCAATTTATATCCGTCCGGGCCGAACAACTTGATCCCATTGTCCTCGTAAGGATTATGCGACGCCGAAATCATGACGCCGACATCCGCCCGCATCGAACGGGTGAGCATGGCAACGGCGGGCGTTGGCATCGGTCCAAGCAACAAGACGTCGATGCCGGCCGAGGTGAACCCCGCGACCAAGGCATTTTCGATCATGTAGCCGGAAAGCCGGGTGTCCTTGCCGATCACCGCCCGATGGCGATGCTCGCCGCGTTGAAAAATAATGCCGGTCGCCTGCGCGACCTTCATCGCGAGCAAGGGGGTGATCGCGGAATTGGCGAGCCCTCTTATGCCGTCGGTGCCAAAATGTTTCTGGGCCATCGGTAACCTATCCTTCAACGCAATTCAGCCTATAATATCCAGCTTGCCGGCCCCTAGGGCCACCATTTTGACGAACGCGGACGAAATGCAACTGGTGACACGGCCGCTGTTTCGCACGCACGCTTAATAAATATTATCATGATGCCTGTTTGTCCTAGCTTCGAAAAATCGCCCTGTTTTATTATTTCCTTACAGTATGTCCGCGTTTCCCAGGGAACCAGCTTCTCCGCCGGCATCCTTTGTGCCGCGCCGGGATAGGGCAAAGATGGCAGCTTTAGGTTGCCGGGCGGGAGGTCCTTGAAGGCGCCCGCGCTGATATTAATAGCGGTAATGATCTGGCTTGAACGGACCAGTCCGCGGCAGCCCGAGATAGGCCGCCTGGACGGATGTGAGCTTGGTCAGCTTAGCGCCGATCTTATCGAGGTGGAGGGCCGCGACTTTTTCATCGAGATGCTTTGGCAAGGTATAGACCTTGCGATCAAATTGGCCCTGCTTGGTCCAAAGTTCGATTTGCGCCAAGGTCTGATTGGTAAACGAGGCCGACATCACGAAGGAAGGGTGTCCGGTCGCGTTGCCCAGATTGACGAGGCGCCCTTCCGACAAAAGGATGATCCGCTTGCCGTCCGGAAACTCGATCTCGTCGACCTGCGGCTTGACATTGTGCCATTTGAAGTTGCGCAATCCCGCGACTTGGATCTCGGAATTGAAATGACCGATATTACAGACAATGGCGCGATCCTTCATCGCGCGCATGTGGTCGACCGTGATGACGTCGACATCGCCGGTGCAGGTCACGAAAATATCCGCGCGGGGCGCGGCATCCTCCATCGTTGTGACCTCATAACCCTCCATCGCCGCCTGCAAGGCACAGATCGGATCGACCTCGGAAACCATCACGCGGCAACCAGCGTTGCGCAGAGAGGCCGCTGAACCTTTCCCGACATCGCCGAAGCCCGCGATCATCGCGACCTTGCCGGCCATCATCACGTCCGTGCCGCGGCGGATGCCGTCGACAAGCGATTCCCGGCAGCCGTAAAGGTTGTCGAACTTCGACTTGGTGACCGAATTGTTAACGTTGATCGCGGGCCAAAGAAGCTTGCCGTCGCGCTCCATCAAATAAAGCCTGTGGACGCCGGTCGTCGTCTCCTCGCTGACGCCCTTGATGGCATGGCCGCATTTGGCGTACCAGCCGGGAATGGAAACGAGCCGTTTCTTGATCGTCGCGAAAAGAACCTCTTCTTCCTCGTTGCTCGCTTTGTCGAGAAAAGCCGTGTCGCCCGCCTCGGCGCGCAGGCCGAGATGAATGAGCATCGTGGCATCGCCACCGTCGTCCAAAATGAGGTTCGGCGTACCACCGTCGCTCCATTCAAAGATCCTATGGGTGTAATCCCAATATTCGACGAGGCTCTCGCCCTTGATGGCGAAGACCGGCGTGCCGGTCGCGGCGATCGCGGCGGCGGCATGATCCTGGGTCGAATAAATGTTGCAGGAGGCCCAGCGGACATCGGCGCCGAGCGCCTTCAACGTCTCGATCAGCACGGCGGTCTGGATCGTCATATGGAGCGACCCGGCGATCCGCGCGCCTTTGAGCGGCTGGCTCGCGCCATATTCGGCGCGAATTGCCATCAAACCAGGCATTTCGGTTTCCGCGATCGCGATTTCCTTGCGGCCCCAGGCGGCAAGCTCGATGTTGGCAATAGCGTAATCATGCGGCGTGTGGGTCATGGGCTCCTAGCGCTCCGGAAGGAAGATTCGGGTCTATTATCAGGCTCCCGCACAAGAGGCAATAAAGATATAAGCAAGTCTTTATGTGAATGTTCCCAAGGTGAATGTTCCCAAGGTGAATGTTCCCACCATCCCGCCCTTCATGCCCCTGGCTTCGCCCATTTCAGAATGGGGATTTCGCGCCGCGCGCGCCTCGTCGAGGCGGCGGCGGGGCGCGTAATGAGGCGCGCCGGCAAACCGCCCGGTGTCCCCGCGCTTTGCGGCCAGCGCGAGATCACGCAAGACCGCGATGAAAAGATCGAGCGATGCTTTCGATTCCGATTCGGTCGGCTCGATCAGCATCGCGCCATGCGCCACGAGGGGGAAATAAATCGTCATCGGGTGAAAGCCTTCGTCGATCATCGCCTTGGCGAAATCGAGCGTTGTGAGGCCCAAGGCTTCAGCCATGTCTCGTCGAACAAAACCTCGTGCATGCAGGGCCTGTCGCCGAAAGGTCCGCGACATGAGATCCTTGAGGCTCGCGCGGATATAATTCGCATTCAGCACGGCGTCCTCGGCGGCCTGCCGCAAGCCGTCGGCGCCATGCGACAGCATATAGGCAAAGGCGCGCACGAACATGCCCATCTGGCCATGGAAGGCCGCGATCCGGCCAAATGTGCCGGGCGCCTCGCCAAGATGCTCGACGAGACGAAAGCCGCTCTCCTCCCAGCGCAGGAACGGCACCGGCGCGAAAGGCGCAAGCCGCGATGACAGGACGACCGGGCCAGCGCCCGGTCCGCCGCCGCCATGCGGAGTCGAGAAGGTCTTGTGGAGATTGATATGCATCGCATCGACGCCGAGATCGCCCGGACGCGTCTTGCCCATGATCGCGTTGAAATTCGCGCCGTCGCAATAGAAATAAGCGCCGGCCTCATGCACCAAGGCGGCAATTTCGACGGCATCCTTCTCGAACAATCCGCAGGTGTTGGGATTGGTCAGCATGATCGCGGCGACATCTGGCCCGAGCCGGCTTTTGACCTCGGCCGGATCGAGGGTGCCATCGGCGCGCGCCGGAACTGGACGGACTTCGAATCCGGCGCCGGCCGCCGAGGCCGGATTGGTGCCATGCGCGGACTCCGGCACGAGAACGATTTTGCGGGCTTCACCCTCTCCCTTGGCCGCGATGGCGGCCTTGATCGCCATCATGCCGCAGGCCTCGCCATGCGCGCCCGCTCTCGGCGACATGGCGACGGCGTCCATCCCGGTCATGACCATCAGCCAGCGGGCGAGCTCGGCGATAAGCTCAAGCGCGCCTTGCACGGTAGATTGCGGTTGCAAGGGATGAACATCGGCAAAGCCGGGCAGCCGCGCCATCGCCTCGTTGAGGCGGGGATTATGCTTCATCGTGCAGGAGCCGAGCGGATAAATCCCGGCGTCGATCGCGTAATTCAGCCGCGACAGCCGCACGTAATGACGCATCGTCTCGGGCTCGCTCAAGCCCGGAAGGCCAGCCGGTTCTTGCCGTTCGAGCGAGCCGAGCCGGTGTTTAAATGGCGAGGGCTCGTCGAGATCGACGCCGGTATTCTCCGGCCGGCCGATTTCAAAGATGAGCCCTTCCTCGATTTCGAGGCCGCGATTGCCGGTGAAGGTTTTCGCCTCTGGCGCCGCCTCGGCGCTATGGCGCGTTCTTGCCGCATCAGCATGACAGGGCTCCTTGCAAGGCTTCCGCGAAGGCCGCGCGATCGGCGTCCGTGTTGACTTCCGTGGAGGCGGCGAGAATGAGATCGTCCAATCCCTTGTCCGGCAAAAGCCGCGAGACCGGGACCCCGCCGAGCACGCCTTTTTCCGCCATCCGCTCGACCACCTGAGCGGCGTTGCCAGCGATTTTGATCGTGAATTCGTTGAAAAATGTCTCGTTTAGCACTTCGACGCCTTTCACCGCCGCGAGCCGGTCGGCGAGAGCGACCGCATTGGCGTGATTGATCCGGGCGAGGCGCCGCAGGCCCGCGTCGCCAAGCAGGGTCAGATGAATCGTGAAGGCAAGGCTGGCAAGGCCCGAATTGGTGCAGATATTGGAAGTTGCCTTGTCGCGCCTGATATGCTGCTCGCGCGTCGAAAGGGTCAAAACGAAGCCGCGCCGTCCCGAGGCATCGACCGTTTCGCCGCAGAGCCGCCCCGGCATCTGGCGCAGATATTTGGCCTTGGCGGCGAAGAGCCCGACATAGGGGCCGCCGAAATTCAAGCGATTGCCGATGGACTGTCCTTCGCCAGCGACAATATCGGCGCCCATCGCTCCCGGCGGCTTGACGAGACCGAGCGAGACAACCTCGGTGAAAACCGCGATCAAAAGCGCGCCCTTCGCATGGCAGATCGCGGCGGCTCCGGAAAGATCGCGGAGATTGCCGAACAAATCCGGGCTCTGCACCACGACGCAGGAGGTTTCATCATCGACAACGCCGCCCAGATTCTCGGCCGCGAAAACGTCGGGCGGAAGCACCGCGACGGCGTCCCCGCTCATCGCCGAATAGGTGCGCACGGCCTCGGCATAATGCGGATGAAGGCCTCCCGATAATACGGCCTTGCGGCGCTTGGTTATCCGGCGGGCCATCGCCACCGCCTCGACTGTCGCGGTCGATCCGTCATACATCGACGCATTGGCGACATCCATCGAGGTCAAGGCCGCGACCTGGGTCTGGAACTCGAAAATGGTTTGCAATGTGCCTTGCGCGATTTCGGGCTGATAGGGCGTATAGCTGGTGAGAAATTCGGAGCGTTGGATCAGATGATCGACGCTTGCTGGAACATGATGCTTGTATGCCCCGGCCCCGACAAAAAACGGCACCGAGCCCGCCGCCACATTTTTTGCCGCCAGCCCGGAGAGCAAGCGCTCCACCTCCATTTCGGTCTTCCGCGGCGGCAGATCGAGATCATATTCGAGCCGCTTGGCCTTCGGAATATCGGCGAAAAGCGCGTCGATGCCACTCACGCCGATGCGTGCCAGCATATCGGCGCGGTCCTCGTCGTTTAGAGGCAGATAACGCATCTTTGCTTCTCTCGATCGTGGCGCAACGCGGCGCCCGCTAAGGCAGAAACTTCGGTTAGACCGCGTGCGATTTAAGTTCAAACTGTCATGGCTAAGAAACGGCCTTCAGAAACTTGCGATAGGCATCTTCGTCCATCAGGCGGTCGAGTTCCGCTGCATCGCTCAGCTTGATTTTGAGAAACCAGCCCTTGCCGGAAGGATCCTCGTTGACCAGTCCGGGCGAATCGGTAAGCGCGCTGTTGACATCGACAACCGTGCCCGACACCGGCGCATTGACCTCGCTGGCGGCCTTGACGCTTTCGACGGTGGCGGCCTCGGCGCCCTTGGACAAGCTCTGGCCAATTGGCGGGAGTTCGACAAACACAACGTCGCCCAATTGGGATTGCGCATAATCGGTGATTCCGACGATGCCCGTGCCGCCTTCGACGCGGACATATTCGTGGCTCTTGGTGTAGCGGGTGGTCATCAGTCTCCCCTAAAGTAACGGTGCGGCACAAAGGGCATGGGAACGATTTTTGCCGCAAGCGGCTTGCCGCGTACGATCAAGCAAAGTTGCGTACCGGGCGCGGCGTGCGCGGCATCGACATAGCCCATCGCGACCGGCCGCCCGAGGCTCGGCGCGAAGCCCCCCGAAGTAATGCGGCCGATGGTTTGGCCCTCAGGCGTCACAATCTCAGCGCCTTCCCGCGCGGGCGCCTTGCCTTCGAGCAAGAATCCCACGCGCAAGCGCGACGGACCATGATCGATCGCCCGCGTCACCTGTTCATATCCAAAAAATCCGCCCGCCTCGCGCCGGCGTTTCGAAATCGACCATGAGAGTCCCGCCTCGACAGGGCCGGTTGTGCTATCGATGTCATGGCCATAAAGGCAGAGGCCTGCCTCAAGCCGGAGCGAATTCCTCGCGCCGAGCCCAATCGGGCGAACGTCCGCCTCGTCGAGCAATTCCTGTGCGAAGTCAGGCGCCGCCGTCGCCAGAATCGAAATCTCGAAACCGTCTTCGCCGGTATAGCCGGAGCGCGAAATGTTGAGAACGACACCATCCCGCTCATAGCTTCTGGCCGACATGAATGGCATCGCGGAAACACTTTGGGCCGCGCCGGACGATACGTGCCGGCGCAAGACCTCCGCGGCCTTCGGTCCTTGCAAAGCGAGCAAGGCGCGGTCATCGAGAACGGTCAGCGCGCAATCCGGCAGCTCGGCGGCCAGATAAGCGAAGTCGGCTCTTTTCGTAGCTGCGTTGACGACGAGAAAGAGCCGCTCGCGCCCGGCTTCGTCATCCAGCCGCGTCACCATCAGATCGTCGAGAATATGGCCATGGCCATCGAGCAATTGCGTATAGCGCATCCGCCCTGGAGCAAGGGCGGCGATATCGCCCGGCACTAGAGTCTCCAGGCGGAGCGCGGCTTGCGATCCCGCAAGAATCGCTTGACCCATGTGCGACACGTCGAACAGCCCAGCTCTCGCGCGCGTGAAAAGATGTTCGCTGAGGATGCCCGAGGGATACTGCACGGGCATGGCATAGCCGGCAAAACCGGTCATGCGGGCACCGAGCGCGCGATGCAAATCGTAAAGCGGCGTGCGGGCGAGCTCGCGAACGGCGGCGGCGGTTTGGCTATCGGACATCGAAATACCTGGCCGGACAAAGCAACGGCATGTGCCTGACGGCAAAAACCGTCGCACTTTGCCCCCTCTGTCCCGGAACCTGAAAGATTTCCTTCGCCCGCCAGTAGTTTTCGAGCGAAGTTGCCTCCTTCGGTGGATTTTCCATTTAGACGTGGAAAATCGCTTTCCAGAGTGTCATCCCCGAGCGGTCCGTGGGCCTGAGCGTTTCCGGGGCGGTTGCGCCTTCGGCGCCAGCTTGTTGCATTGCTCGCAAGCTGGTCTCTTCCGCCGGGGTCTTTTGATCTGACGCAGCAACAGGTAATGCGCCATGCCATTTTGTCAATGTGCTTGGTGCAAGTTCGCACCGCCGCAAATTGCCGGATCATCGGCCTCGCTATTTGCGTGCGGTCAAGGTTTGGCGTGTTTGGCTGCTGGCTTGTCCGCGCTCGCGCCCTCGTCGATGCCAACCTTGATCGTATAATCGTCCTCGGCGTGGTCCTGGATGAACGGCACGTGGAGCGGCTCGGAGACGACCGTGAAATCCGCCCGGGTCTCGCCGGCGGCCACCGTCACGGCGGCGCGGTAAAGTTTGCTTACAATCGGCTGATTATCGTGTTCGCGAAGAACGGCCATGCGCACCGGCACGCTAAAACTGCCGGGGCTGCCCGCAGGTCCTAGCAGCACTTTGCCCGCGACGCCGATCTTGATCGCGAGTTGATCGCCGTCGAGCGTGCATTCGCGCGCCGTATCGTCGAGCGCATATTGATAACGCAGATTGGCGCTCGAAGGCGGCGTTCCGGCATAAGCCTGGCTCGCTGCGGTGCCTTCGAGAACAATGACCTGCGGGCAGAAGATATGCCGGACCTCGACTCCGGGCGCCGCCGGCGCGTCGTTATTCTTAAATCCCAGCAGGTTAGCGAGTTTCGAGCCGCCGGCTTCGGGCGTGTCGAAAGTGCCAAGATGGCCGCCGCAGCCAGCGAGTCCCAACACCACCGGCGCGGCCAGGATGGATTTTGCGATGTGGATCGGCACTAGCCGCCACATCGAATTCCGGCCCAATTCACGGCAGCGCATCGAACCCTTCCTTAAACCCGGCGATGGCGAGCGGTATGCCGATTTCTTCTTCCGGGGTCTGAAAAATGATGAAGGTGGCCTTCTGGCCGGTTTTCATTTGGTCGATCAATTTTTCGTCCATGACCACCTCGGCCACGCATCCGGTCGGAAGGCAGCGGACGAAACCGGCGCGTCCGACATCGATATCGTCGATCTTAAGCCCCAAGCCGGAAGGAAGAAGCACCCCAAGCGGTGCAATGACCCGCAAAAGGCGGTTATTCCCATCCGCCGTCTTGAGAACGATGACCATCAGATTGATGTTCGGCCTGTCTTCCGCGGCGACACTCTGCAAGAGCGCGCATTGCTCCTTGGCGGCGCCAGGCGGCGTCTCGCAGCGCAGTTGCCAATCGCCATGCTTGGATTTCACGACGCCTTGGCAAACCGCGCCCGGCCCGCTCGCCATCAGCCAAATACCAATGAGCGTCAGCCCGAAAAGGCGCCGCGCGCCCGTTGTTTTGAGTGATTTCGATCGCCCGCGCCACGGAAGGTTCCTGTTTGAAAATTTTGAGCCGCTACCGGCCCCTTTCATGCTCGGGTAGTGGCCCGGTTCATGCGGAATGACGGGTGGACATGCTTGAGTTTAGTTGGTGCCGTCACGATTGTGAACTGTCCGGCGGCTTTTGTGCGATAACGATTGCAATTGTGTTCCGTGGGGCGATGTGTCAAAGAGGAATTTGCCGCCCGGAAGGCGGTGGCCAGGTATCATTACTCGTTCCAGAAAAAAGTTTCGTTTTTAAAGCCCGTACAGCGCGGTTTTGATTGTCTGGTGCGCAGGAGGGGGCGAGTGCCCGGAGGCCATTCACGGCTCAAATTTCCGGCCAAAAAACCACTTCCCCGCCAAGCCCCTTCCTTCCTCTCCGTCCCGTCTGCGAATACTCCGATAATTATACTACAAGAATTAAAAGCCAGCTTACAAATTTAATTAATAAAGGCGCTCAGTTATAGAAAACCATTCCAATACTGTGTCATGTTCTCTATGGACAACACGTTCAACATTGATTTTTAGCTTCATTGCGAAGCCCCTTTCTTGTCCTCTGTCTGCTGGCTCTGGCAGATGCCTTCTTTTTTTGATCAGGGCGTCTTGGAGGCAGGTGGGAGGCGGCAACGCTTTGGTCGGACTCCAGCGGCCAGATCATTGGCCGGAGGAACATGATTTGAGCTGATGGACATAGGGCGTCGGCTAGCCGCTGCACGGTTTCGTTATAGTCCTTAGGCGTAAGTGTCGTAAACTTTAGCCTTCATCTAGGGCCTGTGTTCAGTTAGGAGGCCATGGCACGAGAACGGATCAGAATCAAACGGATCAGAATCAAACGTGGAACGCTGTTGTTCGTTTGACGCGATTTTGCGGAAGGGATTCCCAAATCAGCAATGGCGTGATTGATGGGTGGTCGGCCTGAGGAGGGGCTGACCGATGCGACGCTATGCATTACGCGACGACCAATGGGATCGGATCAAGGATTTTCTTCCCGGCCGCGAAGGCCATGTTGGAGGCACCGCGGCGGACAATCGATTGTTTGTCGAAGCCGTTCTCTACCGGGAGAGGGCCGGCCTTCCTTGGCGCGATCTTCCGGAGCGTTGCGGGGATTAGAAAATCATTCACCAGGGCTTCAGCCGGTGCGCGAAGAGTGGATTTTTGAGCGCATTTTCAATCTGTTGGCAAGCGATCACGAGAACGAATACATGATGATCGACGCCCCTATTGTGCGGGCTCACCAGCCCAGTGCCGGGGCGCGAAAAAAACGGCGCGCAAGCGATCGGCCGCTCGCGCGGTGGACTGACAACCAAAATCAACGCTCTTGTCGATGCGCTTGTCGATGCTCTTGGCAATCCTATCCGCTTAATACTCACGCCAGATACTCACGCCAGGTCAGGCCGATGATCTGGCTCGCGCAGCGGAGTTGATTGAAGCCGCCAATCCAGACGCCTTGATCGCCGACAAGGCCTTCGACGCCGATCCGTTTATCGCCACCCTGACCCTGCGGGAAATCACTCCGGTCATCCCGCCGAAAGCGAACCGCAAAACCCAACGGCTTTGCGATTTCGCGCTCTACCGCGAACGCAACCTCGCCGAGCGCCTCTTCAATAAACTCAGGCATTTTCGAGCCATCGCCACATGCTACGACAAACTCGCCCGAAATTTTCTCGCCGGAGTCCAGTTGGCTTCCGCTATCGTCTT
Source organism: uncultured Alphaproteobacteria bacterium (assembly GCA_963712225.1). Lineage (GTDB taxonomy): Bacteria > Pseudomonadota > Alphaproteobacteria > Rhizobiales > Beijerinckiaceae > Methylocapsa. Next base: position 85,079 of record CAVQHH010000021.1, on the reverse strand, counting down.
GCTCAACTGAACACCGGCCCTAGTATCTTTTCGCTCCTTACCCACTGGCTTTCTTGCGATTGGTAATGCGACCGGAGCAGCGAAATTTCTAAAATGTTGTCCAGAACGTTGTCCGGAAGGTGTCTCCGGTTCGCCTTTAACATTCATCCTATACTGTAAGTCTTGATTTCGATGGTGGGCGCACACGGGCTCGAACCGTGGACCCGCTGATTAAGAGTCAGCTGCTCTACCAACTGAGCTATACGCCCATTGAAACGGCTTTGCTTCCGACGCCTCGGCGCGGCTGATCGGAAAGCAGCCCGGCTTTAGCAAACGAAGCGCGCCGTGTCCACCATAGGGCCTCGACCTCCCGGGCAAAATACTAAATCGTTAACAAGTGAGCAACGCCGTCCTGAAATAGGGATTGACCGACGCCTTCAGGCGGTTGCACCTGCGGGATAGCTTGGATTTGTCCTACTGGCCGGACGGCGGCGAGGTTCAAAGGGGGAAGTCCTTTCTCGTTCGGCAACGATCCTTGTCGAAGGTGACCGCCGCCCCAATGGGCGGATTGGTCTTGAGCGCGTTCGAGTTGACCCATCAAACCCCGGCGGCATCGATCGCCTTGGCGCGCTCGAGCGCCGGGCGGGCAAGGCAGCGGTCCACATAAGCGCGTAGCACCGGCCGCGACGGTACAAGCTTAAAGATATCGATCCCAAAATAAAGGTCGAGACCGATCATGACGTCGGCCGCCGAGAACCGCTCGCCGAGCAGCCAAGGACCTCTGGCGAGCGCCGCTTCGAGCACGTCGAAAACCCGGTCAAAATCGCCAAATCCGGCTGCCTCGGGTCTCACCGGGACATTGTAGGACTTGGCCAAAAAGGCCTGCTCGACACAGCCCGGCGAGAAAAACAGCCATCGCAGGTAACGTCCGCGCGCGGGATCCCCAACCGGCGGGGCAAGGCCCGCTTCGGGATGCGTTTCCGCGACATAGGCGCAAATGGCGCCAGATTCGGCAATGGCAACCGGCCCGTCGGTCAGGGCGGGAACCTTCGCCATCGGATTGATGGTGCAATAGTCCGCGCTCTTATGTTCGCCGGCTGACAGATCGAGCCGGACGCGCTCATAGGGAACGCCCGCCTCTTCGAGCACCCAAAGAGCCCGCAGCGAACGCGTGCGCGGAGCCCAATAGAGTTTCGTCATAAGCGCCTCGGTCTGGTTGGAAAAAGTCACACGTGCTCCACCGCGACGATGCCTGGGATCGCCTTGAGCGCGCCCGCCACTTGCGGCGACACGGAAAATTTGCCCGGCAGTTTTATTTCGACCTCGCCGCTGTTCGTTAGCAGAATCAAGGAGACTTCACCGTCTCCTTGCGCGCGCAAATGCCGAGCGATCTCGTCCAGCGGATCTTTGTCGCGCAAAAAAACGCGTAAACCCGTTCCAATCCGGCTCGCCGCGGCGTCCAACGGTTCCACCGAGACGATGCGCGCCCGCACGTCCTCGCCTTCAAGGGAAGCGTGCAGGCAAACGAGCACGGAGGCGCCTTTTTCCAGAAGATCGCGATATTGATTGAGGCCTTCCTGAAACAAAATCGCTTCGTATTGGCCGGATTGATCCGAGAGGTTAACGATCCCCATCTTCGCGCCCGACTTAGTCCGGCGCTCGTGCCGCTCAAGCACTGTCGCGGCGAGCCGCGCAACCGAGGCACCCTGCTTGACCGCGCCGGCGAACTCGGCCCAGCGCTGCACCCGCAGCCGCGCGAGAATCGCGGCATAGGCGTCGAGAGGATGGCCGGACAGAAAGAACCCAACCGACTCGAACTCGCGCCGCAGCCGCTCGGTGAGCGGCCAAGGCTCGACCTTCGGCAACACAATGGGGTCGGGATTTTCGCCGCCGAACAATACGCGTTTGCCGGCAAGCTGCTCGTCCTGGCGCCGCTGCGCCGCGGCGAGGATGGCTTCGACGCCGGCAAAAACCCGCGCGCGGTTGGGCTCCAGTTCGTCGAAGGAACCGGCCGAGGCAAGACTTTCGAGCATGCGCTTGTTGATGTCGCGCGGATTGAGCTTCGCCGCGAAATCGGTCAAATCGCGAAACGCGGGGTTCTCCGGACGGGCTGTTTCGTCACTTCCGTTGATCGCCGCAAGCCCCCGCGCCTGCGCCTCGCCGACGCCCTTGATCGCCGAGAGGGCATAGCGTATCGCCGGTTCACCCGTGCATTCGGCCGGCTCGAAATCGGCGCCCGATGTCCGCACCGATGGCGGCAAGACCGCGATCTTCAACCGGCGCGCCTCGTTGCACAACTCGGCGAGCTTGTCGGTGTTCGATTTGTCGAGCGTCATCGAGGAAGCGAGGAATTCGACCGGATAATTGGCCTTGAACCAAGCGGTCCGGTAGGCGATCAGCGCATAGGCCGCCGCATGGCTCTTGTTGAAACCGTATTCGGCGAATTTGGCGAGGAGGTCGAAAATCTCATCCGCCCGCGCTTTATCGAGGCCGCGTTCGACCGCGCCGGTGACGAAGCGATTGCGCTGCGCGGCCATCTCGGCCTTGATCTTCTTGCCCATGGCGCGGCGCAAAAGATCCGCCTCGCCGAGCGAAAATCCGGCGAGAACCTGGGCGATTTGCATCACCTGTTCCTGATAGATGATGACGCCAAAGGTCTCCTTGAGGATCGGCGCGATCCTTGGATGGATGTAGTCGGGGGCTTCCTCGCCGCGCTTCGCCGCGCAATAGGTTGGGATATTCGCCATCGGGCCCGGCCGGTAGAGGGCGTTGAGCGCGATAATGTCCTCGAAGCGGTCCGCTCGCATGTCGACCAGGGCCTTGCGCATGCCGGCGCTTTCAAGCTGGAAGACGCCCACCGTTTCGCCGCGTTCCAGCATCGCGTAGGTTTGTCTGTCGTCCAGGGGAATTTTCGCGAAGTCGACCGCGATCCCGCGCCTTTTCAGAAGGTTAAGGCAGTTGGCGACGGTCGTCAGCGTCTTGAGGCCTAAAAAATCGAACTTCACGAGGCCCGCGGCCTCGACCCATTTCATGTTGAACTGGGTTGCCGGCATGTCGGACTTCGGATCGCGGTAAAGCGGCACGAGTTTTTCTAGCGGCCGGTCGGAGATGACAATCCCCGCCGCATGAGTGGACGCATTCGAATAAAGCCCTTCAAGCGTCTGCGCGATCTCAAGCATTTTTGCCACGCGGGGCTCGGTCGCGGCGGCTTCTTTGAGGCGCGGCTCCAACTCGATGGCTTGTTTCAGGCTCACCGGCGCCGCCGGATTCTGCGGCACCAGCTTGGCCAGCTTGTCGACCTGGCCAAGCGGCAATTCGAGGACGCGTCCGGCATTGCGCAACACCCCGCGCGCCAGAAACGATCCGAAAGTGATGATCTGCGCGACTTTATCGTCGCCGTAGCGTCGCCGGACATAGGCAATCACTTCGTCGCGCCGCTCCTGGCAGAAATCGATATCGAAATCCGGCATCGAAACGCGTTCCGGATTGAGAAAGCGCTCGAACAAGAGACCGAAGCGGATCGGATCGAGATCGGTGATCGTAAGCGCATAGGCTACCAACGATCCGGCCCCCGACCCGCGTCCCGGTCCGACCGGAATATCCTGCGATTTGGCGTATTTGATGAAATCCGCGACGATCAAAAAATAGCCGGGGAAATTCATCTTTATGATCACGTCGAGTTCGAAGGCAAGCCTTGCGCGATAATCACCGGCCGCGAAGCCGGACGCCGGCCCATGCGCGGCAAGACGCGCCGCCAGTCCAGTCTCCGCCTCGACGCGGAGTTCTTGCGCCTCCGCTTCGATCCCGCCATTCACGGCAAAACGCGGCAGAACCGGTTTGCGGGTCAGCGGCCGGTAAGCGCAACGCAACGCGATCTCGACGCTGTTGCGGGGTGCCTCCGGAAGGTTGGCAAAAAGCGCGATCATTTCCGCGCGCGTCTTGAAACGATGCTCGGGCGAAAGCTGGCGGCGGCCGCCGTCGCTGACAACGGTTCCTTCGCCGATGCAGATCAAGGCATCGTGCGCTTCATAATCGGAGGCCGCCGCGAAAAACACTTCGTTGGTCGCAACAAGCGGAAGAGAGGCGCGATAGGCGAGATCGAGGAGACGCGGTTCGATCGCGCGTTCTGAGGCAAGCCCGTGGCGCTGGATTTCGACATAGAGCCGGCCAAGAAACAGCTTCTCAAGCGCCGCCGCGCGGGTAAAGGCCAGTTCCGCCCGGTCATGGGCGAACGCTCGGTCGAGGGGACCGCTTGGGCCGCCGGTGAGTGCGATCAGCCCTTGGGTTCGCCCTTCGAGACCCACGATGTCAACATGCGGCAGATCTCCCGGTTCAGGGTCGAGCCAGGCGCGCGAGGCAATGTGCATCAGGTTCGCATAGCCGGCAGCGTCCTGGGCCAAGAGCACGATAGACGCGTGGCAAGCCCTCGCCTCGCCGCGCTGCGCCCTTACCGCGTCGTCTCGAAAGTCGATGCTGATTTGCAGGCCGATGATCGGCTGCACCCCTTCTTTCGCCAACTTTTCGGAAAACTCCAAGGCGCCGAAGAGATTGTTCGAATCGGTAATCGCCAGCGCCGGCATGGCATCGGCGAGGGCAAGCTTGGCGAGCTTGGCGACCGGCATCGCCCCCTCGCGCAGGGAGTAGGAGCTGTGCACATGCAGATGCGAGAAGCCGACATCGTCGAGGATGCGGCTGTGGTCGCCGGCACCATTGCCGTCCGCTTGATTGCCTCGCGCGCGCGCGATCATTCGTTCGTACCAATTTGCCGTCCGCACGGCCAAGCCGCCACCGGCTTTCCCCGCCGCCGGGTTCACGACATTGCCGCCGCGCGCCTGCGAGTTTCTGGACGGATTTATAGACTGGTTCTACGGCCGAAAGGGGCGCATTTCATCATCGTCCACGAAAGGGCCGATTTAGCTACACAAGGCAATGATTTACAAATGAAATTATCTTAGTTTGTCCTAACAGTTCGTCAACTCAGACAAAGCTTTCTGAGCATGAGGCAAATTCTGGCTAGGCGGAGAAAAGCGAGTGCGTTTCGGGTGAGATTTTCAAAATCCTCAGCCAGGCGGCCACAGCGATTGAGCCGATCGAAGGTGCGTTCGACGACCCACCGCCGTGGTAAAACCGCGAAGCCTTTTGCCTGATCCTATCGCTTCACAATTTCGATTTTTAGGTGGGTCAACACCTTGGCAGCCGCCTTTCGAAAAGCCTGCCCTTGGTAACCGCCATCGGCGAAGAGCTTTTCGAGAAATAGGCACATGCCAAACAAGGTTGACAAAACCACCACGCCGCCGTCGCGATCTTTAATATCCTCCTGATGCACGAGGCATGAGCTAGGCCTAAAGTGTCGACGAAAATGTGCCGCTTCTTGCCGTTGATTTTTTTGCCCGCTTCATAGCCGTCAGCGTCGATGCAAGCCCCCCTTTTTCTTCGCTTTTCACGCTCTGGCTATCGATGATAGCATGCGATTTGTAACACCCTGTGCGATGACCTCTACTAGGCAAATTAAGTAGCTTCGAATTCTCGATTTGCAAAATATCACCTTCAGGGATTACGGCGCGAAAACGACACCGCATAAACCCCATCGCGAAGGCCGATTAAGGGATCGTCAGACGGTTCGATCCCGTCAGTAAGCTGGCCTGGTAGAAACAACAACTTCTTCTGCCACCAAAACGAAGGCGTTGAGGCCGTAATATTCTTCGTCGGCGAAGCTGTCTGGCGTTTGCACCGTCGCGAGGGCGCGCGGCACGTTTGGATGATTCGCCGCAAATTGCTCCAGCTTCGTCGGCTTTTGCGCGGCAGGCGGACTTTCCGCCACGGCGAGCAGCATGTCCCGGAAATCCGCACCCGACACCGGAAAGAATTTGAGCGAATTGATCACCATGTCGGTTTCGCTGCCGTTCGGTAAATGGAATTTGACCGCTATTCCGTGCGGATTGGCCAAAGGGGAGCCGTCGGGCAGATTAGGGAGTCCCGTCGAATCCGAGAAGCGTATAGTCACCGGTATCGCGCTGCCATTGAATATGACAGCCTTGCTTAGGCGCGCGGCGTCGGGCGCGGCTCTGAAAGTTCCCTCCGCGACTACTCCCTTGGCATGATTGGCGCGAAATCCCGGATGAACGCCATAGACCTTGTTCAGTGCATCGACGATTTGCGTCTCTAACGCCGCGTCCTGCGCCGCTACTGGCCCAAGCCCAGCAGCCAGAACAAGTGCGGCCAATGTATTTTTTTGTGTAGTCGTTGCCATGGAATATTTCATTGCCTGCGGCGAGCCACTCTCATCCAGAACCGGAAACATGGCATTTTATGCAGCGCCCGCATAAAACCTCGCCGGTGCCCCCACTCCGGCCGTGAGGTTGACGCGGTTGGGAAGGAACCAAGGCATTGTCCCTAATTCAATTTAGCGCCAATGACTTCGCTTTGGCCGAGCTGCGAATTGTTTTAACAAACCAGATATTTTTCTAAAGTTCAGGTCCTCGGCAACCGCGAAAAGCCTCTGTAACCATATGCGATTTCGACACGGCCGGACACCGTGCTGCCGGGTCCCCCTATGGCCGGGGTTCCGGGGGCCGGCGTTACCCGGCTCTGACGGCGTTAGACGAACGGGGTTTAAGTGTCGCCGGGATCGCGAGATTTAATATTTCGCCGTAACGGGAGACCCGCAGATCCAAATTGCTTGGATCCGCGGACCCTCCGGGGTTTCGACCTGTTGAAAGGCGTAGCACTCTATTCTCGGCCGATGATAGACATATCCGTAGGGATAGGGGAGGCCAAAAAAGGGCATTCCATCGACGGTCCCCACCGGCCGCGCCTGCGAGGGAACCGGCAACACCATCATGCCCAGGCACACACCCGCAGCGCCAAGCTTCCGTATGATCATCGTGCATTTCCGCGATTTTGAGAGTTGAGAGCGATCGTCTGATATATCGCATGAGTTATGGCCGAGAGCAAGCCGGAGCCCCAGGGCTTTGCTCAACTAACGCCAACCGTGGCGTGCGGGCCACAGTGACGGCGATCAGGCTTTGTCCGGGCCGCCGTCAAAGGGATGATGTGGCGCCGACCTAGCATGCCAGCGAAACCCAAGATCGCGGATTTCGGCTTCGAGGCATTCGACCTCAAGCCGCAGCGCCCGGCCGGCGGAGAAGATAAACTCCACAAAGCCCGCGGGCGGCTCGGTTTCCTTGAAGCCGATATCCAGGAGATTGAGAACGAGCGCCTCGTCTCGACAATGAAAGCCCAGGCACGAGACCTTGAGAACACGTCCGAAATGCAAGCCCGTCCGGCAGCGCTCGCAGCAAGGGCGTCCCCTTTTTTTGGCGGCGGCCCGCACCCAATCGAACCTCGCCGCGACCATCGCGAATTGTTTCGATTGGGGCAGAAAGGCCATTTCGCCGACGCGCACCAAGGCATCCTGAAGATTTGCCGCGATCACCGCGAGATCGTCGGCGTCAAAGGCGATCAATCGAGGAAGGTCCGGCATCGGCGCATCTATGTGGGTTATCGTGGCATCGGTCCTTGGCGCGCCGGTCCGGTCGAGGCGCCGCGCGTCGCGCTCTCCGGATTTGGGAAGCACTAGGCCATTGTCAAGCCAAGTCGAGCCAGTTCGCGTAAAGAAATGCGGTAAATCGAGAACCTAGTGTAGTATCTCACGTAAAGCTTCACAATGTGATTCGCGCGGGTTCTGCTGCGCGGCATGTGGACGAGCCGCGCGGTATCGGCGATAACGCCTGAGAACAGGCTGGAATTGCAACGGATCGTTCGTTCCGGCAAGACGGAACAGCGCATGGCGCCGTTTTGTTGCACGGATGATGGTTGGCTTCGACTGTCTCTCGTACGGTGAATATCAAGTGCCGCGCACGCGTATTGGACGCCCGATTTCCAAGGGAAATATCACCCCGGAGTCCCGACTGCCTGGCTGACGAGGCAGTCAGCGAACCAGTCTCGGTTTGGAAGTTCCCTGCCTTTAACAAAAATCCAGGGAGAGTTTCGGTATTATGGCGCAACCGCCACAAAGCCGGAATCAGCTATGACTAGGCCGCTGGCGATTTCGAGTTCCCGCGTGTTCTCCGGCTAGGGTACAACCCCTAGACGGAGATCCTCTATGTGGTTCAAAAAATATTGGAAGGCGATTTTCGGCTTCGCGTTTTGGCTCGGCCCGATTTGGGATTTCACTAAGTGGTGCCTTGACTGGCGTGGCCGCGTTGACGCCCTTGCCGCTACCTATCACGACATCGGCGGCTATCACGTCTTGTTAGCTTACCTTCTCAATCCGCCATCGTGGCTTTATCCACCATTCATGGTCGCTGGCCTTGCACTGATTTGGTGGAACGTACGAAGGCCCAAAAAGAAAAATTTAAATGCTTCCACCCAGAATCGCGATCTCCCACCAGGGACTGTTGTCTCGCTCGATGGCAGTTGCGATTTTAAGATTGACGGCAAGAATTTCGAATGTGAGGGCAAGCTTGCTTACATGCATTCTACGAACGGACGGACGCAGATTAATGTTCTTCCAAAGGTATTAGGTGCCGTCGCCTTCAGCGGCGGGAAAGCTTGCAGATAAAGCCAGAATATTACTTCCTGACGGTAGACCGACTCTGACGGCCAGATCGTCTACATGGTCGAAGGCAATGCACTCGCCCACGACGGGCGCGTATTTGAATTTAAGTTCACGCCAGATCCGACGCCTCCCGACATATTTAATATCTAAATATCCTCGGCCCGCACCCTCCGCGCCGCTCTGTAAATCTTCACCGTCAAGGCACGGCTTCAGTTCACCCTGAACAAAGGGGGCAAAGAATTGTGATCATGTCCACGACGCTATGGCGGTGGCGCGAAAATCTCTAGAGTTTTGCGACCTTTCGGAGTTTTGAGCAAGCACAGGGAGAAACAACAAGGCATGAAAAAAATTCTAGCCGCGCTCGCAATGAGCCTTTGCGCGGCGACACCGGCACATGCTGAAAAACTGACCGGCCCCCAGACCGAGCTCATAGTCAATCTTGCCGTCATTACAGCCAGCGTTGACCGCTGCCACTTCGAGATCGACGGCCGGATCATCGGTCTCGATCTCTTGAAAGAACTCATGCTGATCGAAGATATGCCGCCGGATGGACGAGTTCACTACAATGTGGCACTCACCCTTAGGGTCGCCGCGAACGCCACCCAAGGGGCTTATGACGAGGATCCGGGAGAATGGTGCGAGAGCACGTGGCAGAACTACGGCCCCGACGGCGTGACGAAAAAGGGATGGATCACGCGAAAGGGCGCGCCATGATGGATTCGGACACCTGGCTGTGCAACATGCAGTAATAATAACCGCGATATTTGATTGAGACCCAATCCGCGAACTTCATCAGAGTCAGCGGTCATACTGTCGGCGCGACACGCACGGTGGGTCGTTCGGCCTGCCAACTTTTGTGGCCGGCACAGGCCGCGCATTTGGAGAGACAGGTGAGTGGGCCGAAGTCCGTTTGCCTCCATCTGCCGCGGCACCAGATAGCGGCGAGCAATCTCGAATTTTTCATTGGCGATGTACCCCGCTAGACCGATGATTTCCATGCGATCGCGAAGCGGCCCGGGTATCGTGTCGAGAATGTTTGCAGTCGCGATGAACACGACTCGGCTAAGGTCGAAAGGCACGCCGAGATAATTATCCCGGAAAGTATGGTTCTGCTCGGGATCGAGCACTTCGAGCAGCGCCGCGCCAGGATCGCCTTGGATGCCAGCGCCGAGCTTGTCGATCTCGTCGAGCATCATCACGCAGTTGCGCGAGCCAGCCTTACGAATTGCCTGAATGAGGTTGCCGGGCAGCGCACCGATATAGGTGCGGCGATGGCCGCGAATCTCCGCCTCATCGTGGACACCGCCGAGGCTCACCCGCGCGAATTTCCGGCTCATCGCCCGCACGATCGATTGTCCGAGCGAGGTCTTGCCGACGCCCGGGGGCCCGACGAAGCATAGGATCGGCGCCTTTCCGTGCGACATCAGGCGGCAGCGACGAGCTCTGAATATTGCTGAATGAATACGCCGGGCTCGTCACGGAAGCTAAGGTTCACGAGCGCGCGCGCGACACTGGCAGCCGGGATGGGATGATAAATCATGAGCGGGCCTATCAATAATGGCGCAACCATCTTCGCTGCAACGATGCCGACGCGCTCACCGGTGCGAGCTTCGGCCCGCTGACCCAAAAGAAAACTCGGACGCGCGTTGTCGACGCGCGGATAGCCGCAGGCGCGAACGGCCCCTTCCGCTTCGCCTTTGGTGCGCAGATAGAAATTGCTGGATCGAGCATCGGCGCCGACGGCCGACACCAGTCCGAAGTGACTGGCTCCCGCCGCTCTACCGAGCGCCGCGAATGCCGCCACGTAATCCCGATCCACCCGGGCGAAGGCATCTTTCGACCCGGCCTTTCGAATGGTCGCCCCTAACGCACAGATTAGAGCATTTGGTGCCAGAGCGGAGATCTCAGGCTGATATTGGTCCAAGGCATCGAAATCAACTTCGACGATCTTCAAAGTCTCTTCCGAAGCCAATCCCTCGACGGATAGGTTACCGCCGCGACGCACGAGCGCAATGACAAAATGCCCGGCCGCAATGGCGAATTTGATGGCAGCGTGGCCGACGAGACCGCTACCGCCGGCTATCAGGATGATATGAGTCTTGTCGGCCATATCGGCAAACATCCTGTTTCGCCTTCCGCAACGAGGCAGCTTAGCCCCACCCGTTCACCTCAGCAAAGAAAAGCGGGTCACTGGCCGTTCCGACGGCTTGGACCGCATATAGCCGGGCGCGGAACAGCGGCACGTCTTGGAAATCGCGTCCGGGGCTCAGCCCAAAGACCCGCGCCGCCTCGCGGACCCGTGGGAAGTGTGCAGCACCTTTGCTCCTGCGAAGCTCGCCTTTAATCAGCGCCGCATGCAGCTTTGGCCGGAAGAATTCGAACGGAACCATCGCCGCAATCGCCACCAGCGGATCGTTCTTTTCGATGAGGCATTCATAACGTCGGTTCAAATCGAAGAAGCCAAGCTGTCCCATGCAAACTCCCGCGCTCAGAGCATGAGAACCTTGAATTTGATTTGCGCGGTGGAGGGAAGCGCCTATTTTTCGAGGTGCCCTATGCTCTTCCCGTCATTCTCAGGCGTTCACCGCTAACATCGGCGTGCGTCACGTGCATCATTTGTCAAGCAGCCATTTTCGAGATAGCATCCAAGTCAACGACCACTTTTGTTGCGCCAGCCGTCTCGCGGGCGTTTGCTTTTCTCATGCAGGCGGAGCAGTTAATCGCCGTAGATCAAAAAAGTCCTGGCGGCAGCGATTTGCCGCAGGGCCTGATCCTGTTCGACGGCGTATGCGTCCTATGCTCGCGCGGCTGCCATTTCGTCAGCAAACGTGATCGTCGAGGCTACTTTCGTTTCGTTCCGATTCAGTTGGCCGAGGGACGTCCGCTCGCTGACCAGCTCGGGATCGATCCTGATCGCCCGGATTCGTTTGCCTTCGTCGCGAACGGTCAAGGCTATGTAAAATCCGAAGCTGTGCTCCGCATTGCGCGCGAGCTTCCGCGCTGGCGGTGGACATGGGTCTTCCACTTCGTCCCACGGGTGATCCGCGACGCGATCTATGACTTGGTCGCGCGCAACCGCTATCGCTGGTTCGGCCGTCGTGACGCTTGCATCCTGCCGAATGCGGATCGTTCGTGGCCATCGTGAACGGCCCCGAGATGGCAGGACGATGGCGCCTGGAGAGGAGCGGAAGCTCACGCCAAGCCAGCGCAGCGCGGTCTTGGCGAGCTATCTCGGCTGGACGGTCGATGCTTTCGATTTCTTCATTCTCGCCTCGTCATGGACGACATCGCGGAAGAATTCGACAGCCGGAGAGCGCCGGCGTCTGGACTGACAGAGAAAAGATCTGTACAGACTACTCCCTTGTCAATTCCAATCACTTTTTCGGTATTCATGGGTGGCTGGCTTTTGGAGGGCCGGCCATGCTAACGAAGATGACCGAAGAAGATTGGGGGCTTGTGCTCGGTGTTTCATGCCTGCCGCTCGCGGCGTGGGGACAAGGGGCGGGACGACCGCAAGTTTTTCGAAGCCTTGCACTATTTCACGGTCCACAACATTACGTGGCGAGCGCTGCCGGCCGAGTTCGGCTCCTGGAACAGCATCTGGAAGCGCTTCTGGCGCTTGAGCCGCAGCGGCGTGTTCGAAACTTTCTTCGAAGCGCTCGCCGCCTTGAGCGAGCGGGCGCATCTCGTGCAGATGTTCGACTCGACCGTAATAAGGTCTGTATTGCATTGAGCGGACAGTTCATATCCTCGATGCACGACTCAGATGCAGACCGCAACCCGCTTGAGGTCGAGGGCTCTACGTTCGCGATGACATCAGGTGGGGACAAAAGCCACTTTGGGCCAAGGAGTTTCTAGGTTATGCTCTCCAATAGCCTAGCCTTTAAGCGCGGCGTCGCGTCGAAGACGAACGTTAGCCGTGGCGGGCGGCTGCCGTCAGATCGGTGCGGTCAGCACAGGAACGAGACAATGAACTCGCTCATAAATATCTTGACTAAATCCGGTCTTCTCACAAAGGACCTTGATTACCACTTAGTTCGTGCATCGATGGTAATCATATTTTTGTTCTTTGGGTATCAAAAATGGTTTGAGTATGAGGCACAGGTATTGATTCCCTATATCAGCAACGGGCCTCTTATTTCTTGGATGTACCCTGTTTTCGGCATCCGGGGAGCCAGCTGGTTTTTGGGGGTTTCGGAATGGTTGTTTGGCGCGCTCTTGTTCTCAGGATTCTGGAATAAAAAATTAGGAATTCTTGGGGCGCTCGGTTCATGTGTGACATTCATAATGACTGTCACTATTATTCCATTTATGCCAAATGGCTGGGCTGCATCTGCCGGCGGGTTTCCAGCAATGGTTGGCAACGTTCCTTTCCTTATGAAGGATGTGGTTCTCTTTGCTGCATCAGTCTATTTGCTGAAGCAGGATGTACTGAGGGTCTCACATTCCAACCAGACATAAGGATGTGACCAGTAGAGGAGATAGCCATGCCTCAGCCGGAGCGGTTTGAAACCCTTGTCCTTGGTTGTGGAAATGGCGGCATGTATCTGGCCTGGCACATGGCGCGTTCCGGGCGGCGCACTGCCGTGGTGGAGCGCCGTTGGATTGGCGGCTCCTGCCCCAACATCAACTGCCTGCCCAGCAAGAACGAGATCTGGAGCGCGAAAGTCGCCGATTTGGTGCATCATGCCGCAAGCTTCGGCGCGAAGACGGGTTCCGTCGCGACCGACATGGCCAAAGTCCGTCAGCGCAAGCGCGACATGGTGAAAGCCGAGGTTGCCGCTGTTTTGCAGCAATACGAGTTGAGCGGTGCCGAATTGATTATGGGAAACGGGAATTTTGTTGCGGCTAAAACGCTAGAGGTACACTTGGATGATGGCGGGACGCGCGTGCTGGTGGGCGACCAGGTTTTTCTCAATGTCGGCACACACGCGGCAATCCCGAGCATACCCGGCCTCGAGGCGGCAAGGCCGCTTACGAACATCGAGGCGCTGGAACTCGACTATGTGCCGCAGCATCTGATCGTCCTCGGCGGCGGTTACGTCGGCCTCGAATTGGCGCAGGCATATCGCCGCTTCGGCAGCCGCGTTACGATCATCGAGCATGGACCTCAGCTCGCGGGCCGCGAGGATCCGGACGTCGCGGACGAGATGCGGCGGATCCTCAGTGACGAAGGAATTGATATTGTTGTGGCGGCAGAGACACGCCGCGTGCAGGGGCGCTCAGGAGGGGACGTCAGCGTTCTGGTGCGCACGTCTTCGGGTGAGCAGACCATCGAGGGTAGCGACATCCTGGTCGCGGCAGGGCGCACTCCCAACACCGCCGGGATCGGGCTCGAGGCGGCCGGCGTTGAATTGGACGGTCATGGCTACATTAAAGTCAACGAGCGCCTGGAGACCAGTGCGCCCGAGGTCTGGGCAATCGGAGAATGTGCCGGCAGCCCACAGTTCACGCATGTCTCGTTCGACGACTTCCGGATTATTCGGGACAATTTGGCCGGGGCAAACCGCACGACCCGCGACCGGTTGATTCCGTACTGCATGTTTACGGATCCTCCGCTTGCACGGGTGGGACTGAGCGAAGGCGAGGCGCAACGTCAAGGTATCGAAGCGCGTGTCGCAAAACTGCCGATGAGCGCCGTGCTTCGGACGCACACGATCGACGAAAGACAAGGCTTTATGAAGGCGCTTGTCGCCGCCCGCGACGACCATATTCTTGGCTTCACGATGATCGGCGCCGAGGCCGGCGAGGTCATGGCCGCGGTACAGATGGCTATCCTGGCGGGCCTACCATATACGGACCTGCGCGATGCCGTTCTCGCACATCCGACCATGCCGGAAGGTCTCGGCTCTCTTTTCTCGAATGTGCCGCCGCGGCTCTCGTAACAGCGGCGCACTGTAGAGCGGCATTCCATTGAGGGAGGAAGTTTATGCGCTATAGAATTCCGGCAATAGCACTTGCACTTGTGGTGTGTGCCACCTTTGCGGCAGCGGCATTCGCGCGCACCAGACCACGATATCTGCCTGAATACACCGCATCCGGTGAATTGGTTTTGCCGAAGAACTTCCATGAATGGATCTATGTCGGATCGCCGTTGACCCCCAATGCGCTTAACGATGGCAAGGCTGGCTTCCCTGAATATCACAATGTCTACATGGAGCCGGGATCATACGAGATATACAAGAAGACGAAAGTATTTCCCGAAGGCACAATCCTGTTCAAGGAGTTGCAGCTCACGCTGCCCGGGGAAAACCCGGATGGCTCGCGAAAGGAGCCTTCGGGACGAGGGTATTTCCCTGGCGCATTCAATGGCGCAGACGTGACCGTCAAGGACTCGAAGCGCTTTGCCAACACTGGGGGGTGGGGATACTTCAATTTCAATCATTCCGAACCTAAGGCTCCGACCGCCAAGGTGAAGGCAAAGGAGGAATGCGCTTTTTGCCACATCGCCAGCGCGAAGAAGGATGAGGTCTGGACGCAGTTCTACCGGCTGCTGGATAATTAATTCTCCACACTCCGCGCGACATCGTCTCAAATGGAGAAGCGTTCTACATGGAGAAACGAGTAACAGCTATAAAAATCATCAACGCCGCCGCAGGGTTGATGTCGCTGGTTTTATTGGCCGTCTTTTGGCAGCCGGGCGTGACCGCGGCGACCAAGGGCCCGAGAACGGAAAGGGTGGTCGACGCGAACGGCAACTTGCGGGTTCCCGTCGACTATCGCACCGCTTATCAGTTTTTGGGCAGCTGGGCGGTAGCAGCCGACCAAGGCCAGGGTTCGAAGGAGATCCATGTCGTTTACGCGTCGCCGGGCACGATCGCTGCCTATCGCAAAGATGGAGGGTTCCCGGATGGCTCCGTGCTAGTGAAAGAGGTCTTTGAAGCGACTACCGCAGCGATGACGACAGGCAATGTCAGCCATGCCAATATATTGAAGGGCTGGTTCGTCATGATGAAGGATAGTAAAAATAGCCATCCTGACAACAAGTTGTGGGGCGACGGTTGGGGTTGGTCGTGGTTCGATGCCGCCGCGCCTTCAAAAACCACATCGACAAATTACAAAGTGGATTGCCAAACCTGCCATGTACCGGCGCGAACTTCCGATTGGATCTATGTCCAAGGTTATCCCGCGTTGAAGCAATGACCGCCACACCTGTTAGCCCTCGCAGCTGTGCCGCCAACGCCGCCACCTAAGCAACGCCGTTGGCCGGGTGAGTTGGTAAAGGAATCCAACCGGCTACTTTTGCACCGGTGCGGCGCGGTGGTTACTTTGCGGCGGGCGGCAGGAGCTTGTGGTCGATCAGGGACTGCAGCGCGTTGCGAAACGAGTCCTCGGTGGCAATCGTCTTTGTGAACCCAGCCTGGCGCAGCTTGATGGTGCTCACGAAGGCCCGGGGTCCTTCCGGGGCGCCGTGGGCGAACGCGAAGTCCGCGTGCTGGTCCCCTTGGCCAATCAGCTCCCGCAGGTTCCGTGAGCGAAGATCGTACTTCGCGACGATCTGGTCCCAGACATCCGCGTTTTTCTCGAGATAGGCTGCCACGCTCGTTGGACCGTCCGGCCCGGTTTCGACACCGAGGGTTTCGGCCAGGGCCGGCCACACATTGCGCCACTCGAACACGTCGCCATTAGTGATGTTGAACGCCTCGTTCGCCGCCCGGCGCGACTGCGCAGCCCAAACCATCACGTCCGCGACGAGTTCTGCATCGGCGGCTTCCCAGACGAACGACGGACCGCCAGGAAAACCGAACGGTTCACCCTTCTCGCGGCGGATTGCCGCGTAGACACCGATAGCAGGGAGAACGTTCAACGCCCCTGGGGTGGGCCCGGTGACGAGCTGCGGACGCAGTGCCGTGTAGTTGAAGCCGTGCTGGGCGCCCATCGCACGCACATAGTCCTCGTGGTCGAAGAAGAAGTTCGCGTGGTCCTTACGGGCATCACGTTCGCGGGCCGGGATCGGGATCGGGTGCAGGTGCACGCCGTAGATCTTCGTTCCCTGCAAGATACTGATGTGCCGGAAATTGGAGGCGGTGCGCGCGACTGGTTCCACCACGTTGCGGAGCATGGCGTCGTTGGTCTCGATCTGTTCCTTGCTCGACTAGCCCGCGACCAGCGCGGGCTTCTCGTGCAGAGCGGTGTAGGCGATGTGCGTGATGTCAGTCAGCGGCTCGAACGCGGCGCGGGCCGCTTCCTCGTCCCGCAGATCGACCGACAGAAACTCACTGTCCAGGCCGCTGGGCAGCTCGGGCTTGCGGCGGGAGACGCCGACCACATCCCAGCCCGCGGAAAGAAACTTCTCGATCGCGGCAACCCCCAGCAGGCCGCTTGCGCCAGTGACCAGCACCTTGTTCGGCATGACGCCGATTTTCTATTTAGTAGTCGCGCCCTGTCAAACCCTTTTTTTGATCCTCCAACTTAGGTCACCGTTATCTCCGGCTTTTTCTGAATTCGGGGTTCCTGCATCACTCCTGCGAGCAAGTGGCGTGCCAAACTCGAAGTGCGTTTCCTTCAGTCGGCAAGTTCTATCGCACCAGCTGGACTATCGGCCCGCCCGCGGTTTGGGATCGCCAATTCGCTTCGCCCGGCCATAATGGAGCGCCGTCTCACCGTCCTCTTGACCCGCAACAGGCTGGATCGGGATTCTTGCCGAGTTCTGGGCGTCGAAGGAGTGCAAACCTGATGGGAGGAATTGCTTCTCCTTCCATGATCCGGATGCATCGCAGTTGCGATCGGGAGAACACCAGCGCTCGGTGTTGAGTTGCTCATAAGATTTCACCGAGCTTCCGCTGAAGCCGAATGTGGGTCGCCGGCAACGTTGTGTACGTCATTGAACCGGTCGCACGCAGATTTAATCGGCTCGAAGTTGAGAAAGACTTAAACAGTCATGTTAAGCGGCCGAAAGTCAGTGACCCCGAACGCCGGTCAAGGTAGCCCTCAATTGAAATTGGCGGTGATGTGTAGCTAAAACCTGGGCAGGCCAGTAGAATGTGTGATGCCGCCGGCAAACTTTCGTTCGCCGGCGGCTATGGTACCGCGGCAAGTTCGCGGGATCATCGCTGACCGATGCGTTCCACATCCTGCTTCAGCAGATAGATTGAGGCAGCCAAGAGCACGACGTCCTTCATGAGGAAGGGAATATTGCCGGTCATCGCCGGAAAGCCGCCTGCGGATGCCGCCCAGCCGTTCGGCATGAACGGAATGATGGTGACGGTCATGACGAAAGTCACGACCGAACCGGCGGCGCCAAGAATGCTCAGCCGCTTGTCCCAGTAGCCTGCGAACAGGAGCGCACCGAACGTCCATTCGGCGACGCCCAGGAACCAGCTCGCGCCGCGGACGCCGAACAAGGGATACATCCACCAGATCAGCGGACCGTTGCCGATATAGGGGATAAGCACCTGCGCTTCGTACTCGAACCACTTCTGGTAGCCGAAGAACAGGAAGATGATCACCATCGAGGCGCGAATGAGGTGGTAGTCAAGATCCTCCGTGAGCAGGCCGGACCTGTGCCGGACGACGACAAACGGTTTCGGTGTGGTGTTGATAACGGTGTGTTTGTTCATTGTTGTACTCCTTGATTGACCCTTAGACCGATGCAGTCGCTTTCCGCGACCGCGGGGAAGTCGATCTCGGTGTCGTTGATGCGGTTAAAGACGTTGGTGAAGGCGTTCGTTGCGAAGGCAAGACTGATGTCCACCAGCTGCGCGTCGCTGTATCCCGCGGCCTTGATCGCAGCGAAGTCGTCATCGCTGACGGTGCCGCTTGTTGCCGCCAGCTTGCGGACGAAGTGGATCAGTGCATCGCGCTTGGCATCGCCGGTGGGCTCACCATCGCGGATCTTCTTGAGCTCCTCTGGCTTCAGCCCTGCAAGCTTGCCAAGCAGGCTGTGCGCGGCCACGCAGTAGTCGCAGTCCGCGACGCCGCTGATGACCAACTTGATGGTTTCCTGATCGCGTTTCGTCAGCGTGCTCGAAGCGAGCACGGCATCGGCGGCAAGCACCGCCCTAAGCGCGGCGGGTCCATGCGCGCCGATTGCGGCGAAGGTATTCGGTACATTGCCGACCGCCTTCTTGATTTGAGCATAGATCTCGGCCGTAGCGCCGGTCGTGGATTCGAGACTGGGAACAGAAAGACGGGACATGGTGACACTCCTCATTTCGGGTTGAGCAACGTTTGCGGAGTGAATGTATTCCCTGGAGATGAGATCTTGAATGTCAGTTCATCTCGATTATATGCTCTAACGTCTCAAATTGAGGCTTCCAGGGAGTAGCGACGTTGATGAACTAAGCATTATTCCGCTTGGGAATGATTATTCGGCGCGCTGGCCCGGCTGCGCCGACCTCATTCCGTGTCGGACTATTCGCCATCGCCGGATGACGTGCAGTGTTGACGAAAAGGCGAAAATGGCAGCGCCGATTTCCGACGCTGCCATTCCGTTCGAGCTTCATTAAAGCGGGATGACTTTTCTTCGAGAATCGTCATCCCTCTTTAGCTTCTTGTTGGAGCATGATCTTCGTCCGAAAAACGGCGTCCACTTTTCGGGATCATGCTCTAGGGCGCTTAAGCTGCAGCGACGAGGGAGCGGCTTCACGAATGGAAGCGTCTGGTAAAATCACGCTGAGCTTCGCGCCCTTTGTGCGAAGAATATCCTGAACACGCATTTGTGGTCTCCTTTTCAGTCGAAGCAGTCTCGACAGATGATCAGCTTCCGATCTATCTCTTTGTCCAGGAGCTGTTGTTGGCGCTCCCGCGCCGACGAGGCTTCGTTTTGGGGAACGTCTTCCCTTCCTGGCTGCCGGTGACCGACCGGAGCAAGCCAGGGCAAATGCGATGTCAGCGCCGTTGCGCCGTTTCGGTCGGGTGTCGCGACCGCAACGTGGCTATTGTCATTCTTTACGGCAGCGCCAACCGACAGATCGGTCAGAGCGCTAACCCTGTCCTGCTGGGCAGTCGCCGTTGTTGGCGAAAGCAGAGCGAACAGGACAACGCTTGCTGCAACAGCTGCAGCATACCCCGTTGAACGCTTAGTTGTTGCATTCAGACTGCCGGTTGCATGTTCGGGGATTGCGGCATCGGCGTTAGCGGTCGTGCTGGTAACATGGTGACACTCCTCGTTTCGGGTTGAGCAACGATTGCGGAGTGAATGTATTCCCTGGAAATGAGATCTTGAATGCCGGTTCATCTAGTTTATATGCTCAAACGTCTCAAATTGAGGTTTCCATATGGTCGCCATAGATTGGCTCAGCCGACTTTTCGAAATGATGCCGGTGCGCGGCCGGCTCGATCTGCGCTGCTCCTATGGCGCGCCCTGGCGCATCGATCAGGGGCCCGGGGAGGTGGGCGAAATTCCGTATCACGCGGTTGTCGGCGGTTCGGCGGTGCTGGAAGATCCGGCTGGTGGACTGCCGCTGCAGTTGAAGGTCGGCGACATTCTGCTGCTTCCCGGAAATCCGCGGCACGTGTTGCATGACGGAAGCGGCGCGCCGCCCGTGCCGGCGCGAAATCGCCCAGCTCTTAATTTGACGATCAGCGAAAATGCCGGCACGGGCGAGCGGCTCGACCTGCTATGCGGCTACTTCGTCATTGCTCCGCCTCACGATAGCCTGTTGCGCAACTATTTGCCGCCGCGTCTCGTGGTGCACGCAGGCGATTACAGCGCCGGGACGGCACGCTCCGGAACGGCAGCACAGCTCGCCGGCCTAGTCTCGTTGATGCGCAGCGAGTCGGCAGCCGATCATCTCGGTGGCCGTGCGATGCTGAACGCGCTGTCGACGGCGATGTTCGCGCTGGTGTTGCGCCTTGCCAGCGAAGCGGATGACGCACCGGTGGGAACTCCTTGCGCTCGCCGGCCATCCCCGTCTGGCGCCGGCGCTCGCGGCGCTGTTTAACGAGCCGGCGCGGGTGTGGTCGCTGCCGGAGCTTGCGCGACTTTGCAACATGTCGCGCGCGACACTGGCGCGCCAGTTCCAGGAGAAGCTCGGACGATCGGCCAGTGATCTCTTGACCGACATCCGCATGACTGTTGCGGCCAATCAGTTGAAGAAACCATCCGTGTCCACCGGTGCAGCGGCGGATGCGGTCGGCTATCAGTCTGAGGCGGCGTTCCAGCGCGCGTTCAAGAGCCACATGGGCATGACTCCGGCCCAGTGGCGGAAAGCGCAGGATGTATCCAGCGCCGATCTCTTCGCAATGCGCCGGTCTTCACCGAACGGAAATTGGGACGGCTCAGCTGCCTGGCGCAGGTAAAAGTATGGAAGCGGAGCTATAACGGCCGGCCCCACGGTCTCGCACTCAAATCGTGAATTCACGGTCGCCTGTGTCGACGAAGCCGTGTCTAGAATATTAACCGAGTCGCGGTCGAGCGCGTTTCATTGGATGCGTTTCATTGGACCGGTACTCAGGAGAACCAGCTTGAACCGCGAGGCCGATCGAGCTATCCCGGGTCCGCCACAGCTCGAGAACCGGGTAGCGGGACGAATACTTGACAACCGTCGCGTCCCAAGCCGCTACGACGGCGGCAAAGGTCCTTCCGAGCCGAGGGGCTGCTCGCGAGCGTCGGGCGTGCGCGGTTGCCTTAGGGTAGCCCCGCACGTCGTCCGCACTGCAATAGTTACGGTCGAGGTGACACCATGAAGGCAACTCAAATGCTGCGCGATCTGGGCCAAAGCCTCTGGCTCGACAACATCACACGCGACTTGTTGAGGTCCGGGGTCCTTCGGCGCTACATCGACGACTTGTCGGTCACCGGGCTGACATCCAACCCGACGATCTTCGACCACGCGATCAGGAACGGCAATGACTACGATGACGCGATCAAAAGCAAACTCGCGGACGGGAAGTCGGGGGAGAAACTGTTCTTCGAAGTGGCGCTGGAGGACCTCACGCAGGCCGCGGATCTGTTCCGGCCGGTTTACGACCGAACAAGCGGCGTCGACGGTTGGGTTTCGCTGGAAGTCTCGCCTTTGCTGGCGCACGACACCAAGTCGACGATTGCCGAGGTCAAGGAACTGCACGCGCGGGCTCAGCGACCCAATCTCCTGATCAAGAATTCCTGGCACTAGGGAGGGGTTACCTGCGATCGAAGAGGCGATCTTCGCCGGCATACCGGTCAACGTCACCCTGTTGTTCTCCGACGACCAATACCTCGCGGCTGCTGACGCATTCATGCGAGGCGTCGAACGCCGCATCGCTGCGGGATTAAGCCCTGATGTCGGCTCGGTGGCGTCGGTCTTTGTTAGCCGCTGGGACGTCGCAGTGGCTGGCAAGGTGCCGGAGGCGCTCAACAACCAGCTCGGGATCGCCGTCGCTAAGAGGACCTATAAGGCCTATCTGGGCTTGCTGAGTTCGCCGCGGTGGATGCGCGCCTACAATGCCGGCGCGCGTCCGCAACGCCTTCTGTGGGCCAGCACCGGAACCAAGGATCCGAAAGCTTCGGACATCATTTACGTCAAGGCCTTGGCCGCGCCATTCACCGTGAACACCATTCCGGAGGGCACGCTGCACGCGCTTGCCGAACACGGCGTTATCGAGGCAACCATGCCGGCGGACGGCGGCGACTGCGAAGAGGTGCTGGCGCGGTTCGCCGGGGCGCGGATCGACGTCCATGCGCTGTCGGCCCAGCTTCAAGACGAAGGCGCCCAGTCGTTCGTCAATTCGTGGAACGACTTGATGGGCGTGATTGAATCCAAATGTGACGTTCTTAAGCGAGCGAGTCCACCTCTACGAGGCCTCTAACTCGGTTACTCAGGCGGAGGGAAATGCAATGACCGCCATCAAATATCGCTATGAGGATGTTGACGGTCTCAAGGTCTTTTATCGCGAGGCCGGGCGCGCCGATGCATCGGCGCTGCTGTTGCTTCACGGCTTCCCCAGCGCGAGCCACATGTTTCGGGATCTCATCCCGCTCCTGGCCGATCGCTTCCACATTATCGCGCCCGACCTCCCGGGCTTCGGCCAATCGGAGATGCCTGCGCGGAGCAAGTTCAGCTACACATTTGATAACATCGCCGGCGTCATTGACCGTTTCACGGAAGTGGTCGGCTTGAAGCGCTTCGCAATCTACGTTTTCGATTACGGCGCGCCGGCGGGGTTCCGGATCGCCACAAAACATCCGGACCGCATCACGGCAATCATCTCCCAGAACGGCAATGCCTACGAGGAGGGGTTGAGCGAGGGTTGGAACCCCATCCGCGCTTATTGGAAAGACCCGTCGCAAGCCAATCGAGAAGCTCTGCGCGCATTACTCGCTCCCGAAATCGACGCGCTGGCAATATACCCACGGCGCCGACGAGGCGATGATTTCCCCCGATGGTCGGTCGCTGGACGATTTCTATCTGGCGCGGCCAGGCGCCGATGAAGTGCAGCTGGACCTGTTCGGCGACTACAAAAGTAACATCGCGCTCTACCCGACTTTCCAGGCCTACTTCCGCACCCACAAGCCGCCGTTCCTCGCCGTGTGGGGCAAGAACGATCCATTCTTCCTGCCGCGCGGCGCGGAGGCATTCAAGCGCGACATCCCAGGAGCAGTTGTCCGCTTCTTCGACACCGGGCACTTCGCGCTGGACACACATGCCGCGGAGATCGCGGCAGCCATCGGCGACTTCCTCGCACCCTGATCCATGCCGACGGTCTGGAGATCCAACATGCGTGCAATTGTCTTAGAGAAGTTCGGAGGCCCAGACAGCCTCGTTTACAGGGAAATTCCTGACCCGGAGCCAAAGGCTGGCCACGTCGTTATCGAAATCAAGGCGTTCGGCATCAATCACGCCGAGATGCACATGCGCAGAGGCGAGTGGGCCGAGGCGGCGAAAGTGATTGGCATCGAGTGCGTCGGGCTGGTAAAATCTTGCCCCGGCGGCGAGTTCCCAATCGGAGCCAAGGTTGCCGCGCTGATGGGCGGCCTCGGGCGCACCATCAATGGCAGCTATGCCGAATATACCAGAGTGGGGGCGTCGAACGTCGCGCTGATCGAGTCCGATCTGCCCTGGGCCGAGCTGGCCGCGATCCCGGAAACCTATGCGACCGCCTGGACTTGCCTCTTCCGCAATTTGGAGATCGCACGGGGACAAACACTGGTCATACGAGGCGCGGCGTCCTCCTTCGGCCAGGCTGCGCTCAACATGGCGGTCAACGCGAATGTGCGGGTCATCGCGACCACGCGCGGTCGTGAGCGCGTCGCCCTGCTGGAACAGCTTGGCGCAGAGCGCGTCGAAACGGAGGGACCGGAGCTTTCGCAGCGGATCGCTGAAGCCAAGCAGCTCGATGCGGTGCTCGATCTTGTCGGCAACAGCACCATCCTCGATTCCCTCGCCATGCTGCGCCGAGGTGGTCGCGCGTGCCTCGCGGGCTGGTTGGGCGGCCTCGCGCCGATCAAGGACTTCAACCCGCTCTTGCAAATGGCGAGCGGCGTTTACCTGACCTTCTTCGGCAGCTTCGTGTTCGGCACGCCAGGCTTCCCGCTGTCCGACGTGCCCCTTCAGGAAATCGCGCAGCAAGTAGCGTCGGGCAGGCTCAAGGCGAAGCCGTCACGCGTGTTTCGCTTCGAGGAGATCCACGAAGCGCATCGCGTCATGGAGGCCAACGAGGCCGGCGGGAAAATGGTGGTGGTCATTGGCTGATCGCCCATGCGTTGACAAACCGTGGAGTAAATTCGCCGTGCAAAAGTGCAGAGCCTACCCCTATGAAAGATAGAGGAGGGGGCCATGAGCGGGACGGTGCGACAAGATGACGTTTGCAATGAAGTCCTCAGTCAAAGCCGTGCTGGCTGTCGATGTGGGCGGAAGTTCGTTCAAGATCCTCGCGACCGGGCAAAGCGAGAGCCGATCATTCCAGGCGAATGGTTGCCGGAGTCAAGAGGCTCGCCGGAGATTGGATGTATGGAGATTGGATGTATGATGTGGTATCAATCGGCTATCCCGGCCCACACCGGGGCCCGTCCCAAACGATGCTCATGAAGGATCAGTAAAGGATGTCGGAGATGCCTGCACGATCCGAGACACTCGCGCAATCGACGCGCAACCACCCAGCATGGCGGGCCCTCCAAGATCACCTTGTGACCATGCGGGGCCTGCACCTGCGAAACCTGTTCGCCGAGGATCCTGCACGCGGCGAGCGGATGACCGCGGAGGCCGCCGGCGTCTACCTGGATTACTCGAAAAATCGTATCAACGACGAGACGCTCAAGCTGCTCACAGAACTCGCCGAACAATCCGGGCTGCGCGCCAGGATCGACGCGATGTTTCGAGGCGAGAAAATCAACGTGACGGAAAATCGCGCCGTCCTGCATGTGGCGCTCCGTGCGCCGAAGGGCGCGTCCATCATCGTCGATGGCCAGAACATCCTCCCGCAGGTCCACGCCATGCTCGACAAGATGGCTGACTTTGCCAACCGCGTCCGCAGCGGCCAATGGAAAGGCCACAGCGGCAAACGCATCCGCAACGTCGTCAATATCGGCATCGGCGGCTCCGACCTCGGGCCGGTGATGGCATATGAGGCGCTCAAGTATTACAGCGACCGCGCCATGACGTTTCGATTCGTCTCCAACGTCGATGGCACCGATTTCGTCGAGGCGACGCGCGATCTCGATCCGGCGGAAACGCTGTTCATCGTCTCCTCGAAGACCTTCACGACGCTCGAGACGATGACCAACGCGCAAAGCGCGCGCGATTGGTCGCTCCGGGGCCTCGGAGGCGATGCCGAGGCTGTCGCCAGGCATTTCGTGGCTGTCTCGACGAATGCCGAAAAAGTCGCGGAATTCGGCATCGACACCGCTAACATGTTCGAGTTTTGGGACTGGGTTGGCGGCCGCTACTCGATGGACTCGGCGATCGGGCTTTCAACGATGCTGGCCATCGGCCCGGAGCATTTCCATGCCATGTTGGCGGGCTTCCAAGCAATCGACGAGCATTTCCGGACCACACCATTTGGGCGCAACCTGCCGGTGCTCATGGGCCTTCTCGGCGTCTGGTACAACGACTTCTGGGGCGCGCAGACCGTCGCAGTGCTGCCCTACGACCAATACCTGAAGCGCTTCACGGCTTATCTCCAGCAGTTGACGATGGAGAGCAACGGCAAACATGTGAGGCTCGATGGGACGCCGGTGGACACTGACACCGGCCCGATCTATTGGGGCGAGCCGGGAACCAATGGCCAGCACTCCTTCTATCAATTGATCCATCAGGGCACCCGGCTCATTCCCTGTGACTTCATCGCTTTCGGACAGGCGCTCAACCCGCTCGGCCGGCATCATGATATGCTGCTGGCGAACGTCTTTGCGCAGACCGAGGCGCTCGCCTTCGGGAAAACGCCCGAGCAAGTCAAGGCCGAAGGCACGCCCGATTGGCTTGTCCCGCACCGGGTTTTCGACGGCGATCGACCGTCCAACACCATCCTGATGGACCGATTAACCCCGGCGGCGCTGGGAAAGCTGGTTGCGCTCTACGAGCACAGCGTGTTCACCCAGGGCACCATCTGGAACATCGACTCCTTCGATCAGTGGGGCGTCGAACTCGGTAAGGTTTTGGCCCAGCGCATCATCCCCGAGCTCGACAGCGAGACTGAGCCAAAGCTCAGCCATGACAGTTCGACCAACAACTTGATCCGCCGTTACCGCAAGTTCAAGGGCGAAACGTGACGAGTAATGCGGTGAAACCCGCTCCGTCGATCCTCGCCGCCGATTTCGCCTTGGGCGAGCAGGTGGCCGATGGACGGAGGGATCGACGTGACCACTGCCCCGCTGGCGGTTGCCGCGGGAACCGACGTGCTGGTGGCTGGATCGGCGATTTTCAATGACAGCGAAAGAGACATCGCCGCCACGGAACGGCTGCGGGCCGCAAATACGGCTCTAATGGGAAGGACGTCGTGCAGCTCGCGATGATCGGATTGGATCGGCGCCACGATGGTACTGGAGGTCGGTGGATGTTGGAACCAACGGCGGCGTCTGGCCTTGGAGGGCGGTTATTGCCATGATGATCGGAGGACCAGAAACAACAGGGCACAAACTGCGCAAGCCCAATCAATGTCTTTACATGGCAGTGCCGATGTCCGTGTCCCAACTTGAGGTCATCGCGTGGAGATCGAAGTTTATCCTGATGACGATTTGATCGCCCGCAAGGCGGCGGCGATCATGGCCGTCGACGCTCGCGTAGCTGTTCCTTCGCGGGGGCGCTTCGTCATGGCGGTCAGCGGCGGCCGCACGCCGTGGCTGATGCTGCGCGCATTGGCCGACGAACAACTCCCTTGGGAGAATGTGCATGTCGTTCAGGTGGACGAGCGGGCGGCACCGGCAGGCGATCCGGACCGAAACCTTGCTCATCTCCGCGAAAGCCTGCTCGCTCATGCGCCACTGCTCCCCGACCACATCCACGCAATGCCGGTCGAAGCACCCGACCTCAATCGCGCGGCTCAGCAATACGCGGCAACACTGCAGGACGTCGCAGGCTCGCCGCCGGTGCTTGATCTCATTCATCTCGGGCTTGGAGCAGACGGCCACACGGCATCGCTTGTGCCTGGAGATCCGGTCCTCGATGTCACCGACGCAGACGTCGCGGTGACCCTCCCCTACCAGGGTAGACGCCGGATGACGTTGACCTTTCCAATCATCAACCGGTCCCGGCGCGTCCTGTGGTTGGTGACCGGCCGTGAGAAGGCTGGAGCTCTCGTGCGCCTTCGCAACAGGGATCCATCCATTCCGGCATCTTGTGTGCGTCAGGATCGGGCGCTGATACTTGCCGATCGCGCGGCGGCAGAACAGCTTGGCACGAGCGGCAATTTGGAGAAGCAAAAATGAGTACTATGACCACTGCTGCGGTGGGTTCGCCCCGACCGATGACCAACGCGCAACTGGACCAATTGTCGATCAATTGCATTCGCACGCTGTCGATGGACGCGGTCCAACAGGCGAAGTCGGGGCATCCTGGTACGCCGATGGCGCTGGCACCGCTCGTCTACACGCTCTGGAACCGCGTCATGCGCTTCGATCCGCAAGACCCGATTTGGCCGAACCGCGACCGGTTCGTGCTCTCCAACGGTCATGCCTCGATGCTGTTGTGGTCGGTGCTTCATCTCACCGGCACCCGTGCGGTGAATACCGAATACGAACGGCTCGGACAGCCCGCGGTGTCGCTCGATGATATTCGTCACTTCCGGCAGCTCAGCAGCAAGGCCCCTGGTCACCCCGAATACCATTGGGTCTCAGGGGTCGAGGCCACGACCGGCCCACTCGGACAGGGCATCGCCATGAGCGTCGGCATGGCCATCGCCGAAAAATGGCTTGCCAACCGCTACAATCGGCCCAGCTACGAGATATTCGACTACCACATTTATGCCGTTTGTGGCGATGGCTGCATGATGGAAGGGGTTGGATCGGAAGCAGCATCGCTGGCGGGTCATCTCGCCTTGGACAACCTCTGCTGGATCTACGACAACAACCACATCACTATCGAAGGCAGCACGCGCATCACCTTTACGGAGGACATCGCCGCCAGGTTCTTAGGTTACGGCTGGAACGTTCTGCGCGTCGGCGACGCCAATGATATCGACCGGATCGAGCACGCCTTGGACATCTTTCGCAAGAACAAGGGGCGCCCAACCTTCATCATTCTAGATAGCCACATCGGTTATGGCTCGCCCCATAAGCAGGATACCGCCGCGGCTCATGGCGAGCCACTAGGCGAGGAGGAAATTCGCCTGGCCAAACGTGACTACGGATGGCCAGAGGACGCGAAGTTTCTGGTTCCCGATGCCGTTCGCGACCACTTTGCTGCCGGCATTGGGACGCGAGGTCCGCAGGCTCGTGGCCGTTGGACAGAACTGTTCGCCACATACCGGTCAGTAAATCCGGAGCTCGCGACCGAGATCGATTTGATGCAACGCCGTGAGCTGCCGGCCGGATGGGATGCTGGGCTGCCGATCTTTCCTGCCGATCCGAAGGGCATCGCAGGACGGGATGCCTCGGGCAGAATGCTCAACGTGCTCGCGCAAAACGTCCCCTGGCTGCTGGGCGGATCGGCGGATCTCGGGCCGTCCACCAAAACCACCCTGACATTCGAGGGGGCCGGGGACTTCGAGCCCGGCGCTCCTGGCGGCAGAAATCTGCATTTCGGCATTCGCGAACACGCGATGGCGGCCGTCGTCAATGGACTCGCTTTGTCAAAACTGCGGGCTTTCGGCGCAACGTTCTTCATCTTCAGTGACTATGCGCGGCCAGCCATTCGGCTGTCCGCCCTGATGGAGCTGCCCACGATCTTTGTGTTCACCCACGATGCCATGGGTGATGGCGAGGACGGCCCGACCCACCAGCCGGTTGAGCAGCTCGCCTCCTTCCGGGCGATCCCGGGCTTGGTCATGCTGCGACCCGCGGACGCCAACGAGGTCGTGGAGGCCTACCGCTATATCATCAAGCTGCGACATGAGCCGGCCGCCCTGGCGTTGTCGCGCCAACCCCTGCCGACTTTGGACCGCAGCAAGTACGCGGCCGCGTCGGGGGTTGCGCGCGGCGCCTATGTGCTCGGCGACGCTCCCGGTGGCAGTCCCGAAGTAATCCTGATCGGGTCTGGCAGCGAGGTCAGCCTGTGCGTTCAGGCGCACGAGGAACTGCTCGCCGAGGGCATCCGCTCGCGTGTGGTCTCGATGCCGTCCTGGGACATTTTCGAACACCAGACACAGGAGTATCGGGACAGCGTGCTGCCGCCCGATGTGACGGCGCGCGTGGCAGTGGAGGAGGCATCGACCCTTGGCTGGGAACGTTACGTGGGCAGGTCCGGCCGCATCATCGGCATGAAGACGTTCGGCGCGTCAGCCCCGCTCAAGGAGCTCCAACGGAAATTCGGCTTCGAACCGGAGCGGGTGACGGAAATCGCAAAAGATCTGCTTGGCAAGGGCAAGAATAGCTAACGCGTGATCCGGGCATACCTGTTGAGGAGGAAAAGCAGAGCCATCCGCGTCGGAATCGCGGAGGATCAAGGCGGTTTTGGTCGCAGAGCTTCGGGTGCTGGGGCACGAGATTGTGGATTTTGGTGCGCGCATGACACCCCAGCGAACTTGGCATGGTACCATGCTTAAGGAGCTGTTTGATGCACTCGGAATGGCATTTGCCATGGGATGGGAAAACCTTTGGCCGCTCGTGCTGGGCTTTGCGCTCTCCGCCGCGATTTAGGCAATTGTCTCGCACCAGGAAATGAGCCGGCAGCCCGCTCGATCGGCATCCGCTTGCGCTCGGGGCCGTTTCTCGTCCTGCCCATGATTGATTGCGCATTGTCTTTGCACACTGTTTGAGGTCCTCGAAATTGCGGCGCAATTGTTCGAGCGTAAATCCGAGAGCAAACAAACGCTCTCCCGCGTCGCCAAGCAAATCGGGCTTTATATAAGTCGAGTTTTCTTCGATATCTCTCAGAATATCCGCGCGGTGGACAAGGTCGTCGACCTCGCCGAGTTGCAGCAGCATCTCCTATTCGTTGCCGGCCCAGCCCGAGACGCCATTTCCTACATTACCTCCAAGAGTCCGCCTCGCCGATCATGCGCTCGTCATCTCGACAGAGGCAACCCAACCGAAGCAAGTTCATCCGGCGCGACCCGAAAAGCCTCTGCCGTCGATCGGAATCGGCGGGCTTCTATGTCAATGGCCCTTGTCTGAGCCAACTGCCGCGTTTTGGCGTATGGTGCCACTCGAGACGGTTGACGAGCCGCCTCGGCCAGTTGACGCCGCGCGCGTGATCGGCTACGCACGCTTTTTCCCGGCCTGAGACACGGTTCCCGGGGCTATTCTGTCGCCCAAGCGCTGGCTTTGCCAGGTGCCCGGCAAGGGCCCGTCTCCACTGCACGCGGGACAAACTCTTCCGCCGTGAAGCTTTCGCGCAGCGCGGCCCCACATGGAGGTTCACGTCTTGGCTCGTATCGCCGGAGTCAATATTCCAACCAACAAGCGCGTCATCATCTCGCTTCAATATATTCACGGCATTGGCCCGACGAAGGCCAAGGAAATTTGCGAAAGAGTGAATATTCCCCCCGGGCGGCGCGTCGCCGAGTTAACCGATGCGGAAGTCTTGCAGATTCGTGAGGCGATCGACCGCGATTACATGGTTGAGGGCGATCTTCGCCGCGAGGTTGCGATTCACATCAAGCGCCTGATGGATCTTGGCTGCTATCGTGGGCTTCGGCACCGGCGCCAATTGCCCGTGCGTGGCCAGCGCACCCATACCAACGCGCGAACTCGCAAAGGCAAGGCCAAGCCGATCGCCGGCAAGAAGAAGTAAATTCAAGAGAAGTTTTGCTCATGGCGTTCGCCGCCAAGTAACCGGCCAAGCAATTGCCGCCAAGAATTGATGATGGTCCCGAGAGCGCCTGGCATGACGGGCGCGTTTGAAGGAATTGGAGAATGGCAAAAGAGGCTACCCGCGTTCGCCGCCGTGAGCGCAAGAACATTGCGTCCGGCGTCGCGCACGTCAATTCGACCTTTAATAATACAATGATTACGATCACCGACGCTCAGGGCAACACAATCTCCTGGTCGTCGGCGGGGACCATGGGGTTCAAGGGGTCGCGCAAATCGACGCCTTATGCGGCCCAGATGGCGGCCGAGGACTGCGCCAGAAAGGCGGCCGAACACGGCATGCGAACGCTCGATGTCGAGGTTTCGGGGCCGGGTTCCGGCCGGGAATTGGCGTTGCGGGCCCTTCAAGCCGCGGGCTTCACGGTGACCTCGATCCGCGATGTCACGCCTATTCCGCACAATGGCTGCCGGCCGCCCAAGCGACGGCGCGTTTAAGAAGGCATTTTCGACCCCGTTGCGTCAGGCGATTTGCATCAAGGAAAGGTCCGCTCGTGATTCAGAAGAATTGGCAGGAGCTTATCAAGCCAAGCAAACTCGAAATGGTCCCGGGCGACGATCCAAAACGCGCGGCCACGATCGTGGCGGAGCCGCTCGAGCGCGGGTTTGGCCTAACCCTCGGCAATTCGCTTCGCCGCGTACTATTGTCGTCGCTGCAAGGCGCGGCGATTACCTCGGTCCATATTGACGGTGTCTTGCACGAGTTCTCATCGATCCCCGGCGTGCGCGAGGACGTGACCGACATCGTGCTTAATATCAAGGACATCGCCCTCAGGATGCCGGGCGACGGCCCGAAGCGCATGGTTTTGAAGAAGCAGGGTCCTGGCAAGGTCACCGCCGCCGACATCGGCACGACCGGCGATATTTCGATCCTCAATCCGGAGCTTGTCATTTGTACGCTCGACGAAGCGGCCGAAATCCGCATGGAATTCACGGTCAACACCGGCAAGGGCTATGTCGTGGCCGACCGCAACCGGACGGAAGACGCGCCGATCGGCTTGATCCCGGTCGATAGTCTCTACTCGCCGGTCAAGAAAGTAAGCTACCGGATCGAGAATACGCGGGAAGGGCAAATCCTCGATTACGACAAGCTTACCATGCAAGTGGAAACCAACGGATCGCTGTCGCCCGAAGATGCAATCGCTTTCTCGGCGCGTATCCTGCAAGACCAGCTCAATGTCTTCGTCAACTTCGAGGAGCCGCACCGGGTCGAGGCGACACCGTCGATTCCCGAACTCGCCTTCAACCCGGCGCTCCTCAAAAAGGTCGATGAGCTCGAACTCTCGGTGCGCTCGGCGAATTGCCTGAAGAACGACAATATTGTCTACATCGGGGATCTCATTCAAAAGAGCGAAGCGGAAATGCTCCGGACGCCGAATTTCGGGCGCAAATCGCTGAACGAGATCAAGGAAGTGTTGGCCCAGATGGGCCTCCACCTCGGGATGGATGTCACCGGCTGGCCGCCGGAAAATATCGATGAACTCGCCAAGCGGTTCGAGGAACATTACTGATCGGACTATCGCTTCCCTCTCGTCCAAAGCAAGCGGGATGCAAACGGGCGCGGCCGTACCTTGGCGCGGCGGCCGCGAAAATAACGGAGAACGCCATGTATCACGGACACGCCAAGCGCCGCTTCGGCCGCACGCATGAACATCGCAAGGCGATGTTTTCCAATATGTGCCAAGCGTTGATCAAGCACGAGCAGATCGTCACCACGCTGCCGAAGGCAAAGGATTTGCGCCCGATCGTCGAGAAGCTGGTCACGCTCGGCAAGCGCGGCGATCTGCATGCGCGACGGCAGGCAATCGCTCAAATCAAGGTTGTCACCCTCGTCGGCAAGCTTTTCGCTGTTCTCGCGCCGCGCTACAAGGACCGGCATGGCGGCTACACGCGGGTCTTGAAGGCTGGCTTTCGCTATGGCGATAATGCCGCCATGGCGGTCATCGAATTCGTCGACCGCGATGTCGATGCCAAGGGCCTGGATTCGGGTCCGGTGGGGGGCGGCGAAGAAGAGGCGGCGGCTTAGTAGGGATCGATCGCGGGCCCCGGCGTGCGCGCGCGTGGCGCATCGCCTTGACGCGAACCGGTTCTCGCTTAAATCCGATACAGAGTTAGGTCCGCTGCTTTGGAGCGATCCATGAACGTGCGCTTGCTTGGTTTGCTCCAGGCGTTGACCGCTTTGCTTCTGGGACTGGTTCTCTTTACCGGTTCCGCGAGCGCCGAGCCGCCGCGGCAGACGCCTCAGACCCAAAGCGACATTTTCCTGTCCTTCGCGCCGGTCGTCAAGAAGGCGCAACCCGCGGTCGTCAATGTCTATGCCTCCCGGACGGACAAGCGGCCGCGCAATCCCCTCTTCGACGATCCGATTTTTCGCCGTTTCTTTGGCGAGGGCGGCAATTCCAGGCCAGGCGGCCCAACCGCGCGCTCCCTCGGCTCCGGCGTCATCGTCGATGCGTCGGGCCTCGTCGTCACCAATTATCACGTCATCGAAGGCATGACGGACGTAAAAGTCGCGCTCGCCGATAGACGCGAATTCGATGCCGGGATCGTGCTGCGCGATCAGCGCAGCGATCTCGTGGTCTTGCGCTTGACGGGGGGCGAAAATTTTCCGGTGATGGAATTGGGCAATTCCGACGCGCTCGAAATCGGCGACTTCGTGCTGGCCATTGGCAATCCGTTCGGGGTCGGGCAGACGGTGACCCAGGGAATCGTCTCGGCGCTGGCGCGCACCCAGGTTGGAATATCCGATTACGGATTTTTTATTCAAACCGACGCCGCGATCAATCCGGGCAATTCGGGCGGCGCCCTGGTCGATATGCGGGCAAAGCTCGTCGGCATCAATTCCGCGATCTTTTCGCAAACCGGAAGTTCGATCGGGATCGGTTTCGCAATCCCGGTCAATATGGTGAAAATCGTGATCGCCGCCGCCAAGGGCGGAGGACAAGCGGTGCGGCGCCCTTGGCTCGGCGCGAGCCTGCAGGCCGTATCCAGGGAAATCGCCGATTCGCTTGGCCTCGACCGACCGTCGGGCGCGCTTGTCGCCGATCTCTCCGTCGGCGGTCCGGCCGCCGAGGCGGGCTTACGACGCGGCGATCTCATCACCGCCATCGACGGTCAGAGCGTCGACGATCCCGAGGGCCTCGGCTATCGGATGGCCACGAAACCGCTCGGCGGCGCCGCGTCCCTTACTCTGATTCGTAACGGCAAACAGAGCACTGCCTCGGTCAAACTGATTCCGGCTCCGGAAATTCCGGCCCGAGATCCAATCAAGCTCACCAACTCGTCCCCCTTCTCCGGCATGACCGTGATCAATCTGTCGCCGGCGGTTTTGGAAGAATTATCCCTCCATGGCGTGAGCGAGGGCGTCGTCGTCGGCGACGTCGAGGACGGCTCGCGAGCGGCGATGGTCAATTTTCAAAAAGGCGATGTGATCATGTCCATTAACGACAGGGCAATCGGCACCACGCGGGAACTCGAAGCGGCGGTGAGCGGGCATCGTAATTATTGGAAATTGACGATCGCGCGCGGCGGCGAGGTCATCACCACGATGATCGGCGGGTGAACGATCGGGGTCGAAATCTCTCCTGCCCGAAGTCTCCGTCGATTGTTGCTCCCGGTATTCGGAGCAGCGCCAGTGGTGATCGGCGTTTCGTCTCCACGCCTCGTAAAATCAGACTTCCAAAATCAGGTTGTGCCGCGAACGGAAGTGGACCCGCGAAGCGGGATCCGGACTCTGCCGCAAAATCGTTTTCAAGGGCATCGCCAAGGCCTCCCCAATCCAAAAAATCCTATTCAAATCAGAATGTTCCCGTTACTTCAACTCGTTCCAGTTACTCCGCAAATCACCCTGGAGCGGATACTTCTTGGGTTGACTGCATTGGCCGCTTCGATTATATATACTAAAAGTTAATAAGCGACAATGACCATATTAAAGGGGGGATTGACATGGCAGCGAAATTATTCGAGCGGCTGTTTGCAGCCAGTTTTCGGATGATTAATCGTCGGCGGGTCTGGCATCGGCTGCCCTTTGTACTTTCCGTGGCAAATCTCGCTGCGTTGCGCATCGATCTAAGACGGCGCAATCTTTTTGATACCGAGACTTCACCGCCCGATCCGGCCCCCCCGGGAGATTTCGACGTTCGCCATTGCAGGACCGCCGACGGGAGCTTCAACGATCTATCGAAACCTTGGATGGGAATGCTGCAGATGCGCTTCGGGCGCAACGCGCCGCTTGCCCAAACCTTCGGTGAGACCCCCCCCTCCCTGTACGAACCCAATCCGCGGGTCATCAGCCGCAAGCTTCTTGCGCGCGACGAATTCATCCCGGCTCCGGGCGTGAGCGTTCTCTTGCCGGCTTGGTTACAATTCATGGTCCATGATTGGCTGAGTCACGGCGTCAACGACAAGGTCAATCCACCGCTTTGCTTCGACGTCCCGGAAGGCGACGATTGGCCGACACCACAAATGACGATCCGGCGAACGTGTCCTGACGGCCATCGGGGCCCGGCGGACGAGGGGCGGCCGGCGACATACCGCAATACGGCCACCCATTGGTGGGACGCATCGCAAATGTACGGCTCCGATCTCGGGGTGCAGCACCGTGTGCGCAGCAGTAATGGCGGACTTCTGCCGGACGGCAAGCTGCATTTGGACGAGACCGGCCATCTGCCCCTCGATCCGCAGGCCTCCGATGATGATCCGGACCAGGAGTTCGCTGCCGTCAACGGCAATTGGTGGATCGGGCTGTCAACCATGCACACGCTGTTTACGCGTGAGCACAATGCGGTCGTCGACCGCTTGCATATAGAATACCCAGACAAAGATGGCGAATGGCTATTTCAGAAGGCTCGGCTGATTGTCGCCGCGCTTCTCGTTAAAATCCATGCGACCGAATGGACGCCCGCATTGCTGCAGACGCCCACCTTGCAATTCGCAATGCGATCCAGCTGGTGGGGAGCGCTCGGGCAAGCCTATTTCAAGGCTTTTGGCCGGCCGCTACACAACGATCTCCTCTGCGGCATTCCCGGATCGCCGCAAGACCATTACGGAGTACCCTATTCCATCACCGAGGACTTTACGGCCGTCTACCGGTTGCACTCGTTGATTCCCGACACTTTCTCTTTCCGCCAACTCCGCGACGATGAAGAACTGCTGTCCTGCACGCTTGCGGAATTATTCGCCGGCGGCACAACGCGGGTCCATCGCAAGATGCCGTTCGAGGATGTGCTCTATTCCTTGGGCACGAGTTTTTGCGGCGCGCCCGTGCTCCACAATTATCCGACGGACCTGCGCAAGCTGCCGAAGAACATCGACCAGGGCGTCTATACGGACCTTGCGGCGACCGACATCCTCCGCGACCGTGAACGCGGCGTGCCCCGCTATTGTGCGTTTCGCCGCATGCTGCGGATGAGCGTGCCCAAGAGCTTTGGCGAGCTCACGGACAACGAACAGTGGCGGCGTGAACTCGAAACGATCTATGGCGACGTCGAACGCGTCGACCTCCTCACCGGCACCCTCGCTGAAACCAGACCGCCCGGTTTTGCAATCTCTGATACGGCGTTTCGCATATTCATTGCGATGGCCCCCCGGCGAATTAAGAGCGACCGATTTTTGTCGGATGACTATACACCCGAGGTCTACACGCCGGCCGGAATCGACTGGGTTGAAGGGAATGGCATGCGAGAAGTGCTTTTGCGCCACGCGCCGTCGCTCGGCCCGGTTCTCGCCGACGTGCGCAACAGCTTCTTTCCGTGGCCAAGATCCGTGAGTTAAGTCATGGCGCGACGCATTCGAGTGCCCGGCCTCGTTGATCTCGTGCTTGTCGCGGATTCATCCGAAATTCGCGCCCTCAACGAGGAGCCGCGCCTCGATCGCAGGTTTCTGCCGCGCGGACCTCTGGTAAATCGGCTGATTGCCGGCCGTATCCGGCGGTGGTTTCAGATCAAGGGTCAGCCCCTACCGTCTCTCGCGCCGCGCGGCGACCAGGTCCGCGCCGAAAGACAGCGGGAACTCGCGCTCGCGCTCGATCCCGCCGGCGGCCGCGCGCTGTGGAGCGAACAACAACTCGATAAGCTCGCATCCTTCGTGCGCGGCGTCGGCACTAACGATGGCGCCGCGATCACGGTCCAGGAGATTTGCGGCCGGCTGTTTGATCCCCTTTATGCGGCCGATCCGCAGAGTTGGACGGCCGCGACCCTTATTGACAGGTTCCGGAAGGGTTTCTCACCCGTCCAAATCGTTTGGCAGATCACCGGGCGGCTCCGCCGGGCGCGCGCGTTACTTGTCGAGCGCGCCAAACAGAACCGTTGGGCGATGCATGCGACCGCGATTGGCGTGCATGGAATCGTGCAGGCGCTGGAGCGAATGCGGCAACTTCGGGCACTGCCCGACGCGGCATCGCTCAGCGGCGACGCCGTGCTCGGCCGTTGTCTCGCCCCGCCCGGACAGGTCCCACGAACCGTCGAGGCGAGTTTTGCATCGCCCTTCGTTGCCGGAGAAATGCAGCCTGGCGCGCTCGTCATGTTGAAACTCGATGCCGCAGAATCCAGCACTCTGGGCGCCGGGACGGTGTTTATGCACGGTCACTGGAATGGCTGCCCGGCGTGGGCCTTTGTGACCGCCCTCTTGCAATCGGTGTGGCATCGTAGCCTGACGGAGGGCGGCCCTTGATGAACCAGGACGTCATATTTACGCCGTTGCGCTTCCGTAATCTTGAGGTCAAAAACCGGATCTTCCGCTCAAGCATTTCCGGACGTTTCGACAACGAAGACGGCTCGCTCACTCAGACCCGCATCAATTGGGAGTGCAAGTTCGCCAAGGGAGGCATCGGCGCCATCATCTCCTCTTATGTACCGGTACTGATGGAGGGCCGAATCATCGCCGGCTATGCGACGGTGCATCGCGACGCGTTTATCCCGCATTGGCAGAAGCTCGGCGAAGCCGTTCATAGCTTCGACTGCAAATTCATTATGCAGCTCTCTCACTCCGGACGGCAGTTGGACATCCCGGGCGTGCACAACTACACGCGGCCAGCCTTGTCGTCGACGAGCCGAAAAGAAACATTGCACGGCATCCTCTGCCGCGCGATGAGCCTGCCGGAGGTCCATCACACAATCAAAGCCTTCGCCCGGGGAGCCTGGAGAGCGCGTGAAGCGGGTCTCGATGGTGTGGAGTTGCACGCCGCCAACGGCTATCTCTTCACCCAATTCCTCAGCTCGGGAATTAACGACCGGACTGACGAATACGGCGGCTCGCTCGCCAATCGCGCGCGTTTCCTGCTCGACGTCATCCAGGCAATCCGCGCGGAAGTCGGCGGGGGCTTCCACCTCCAAGTCAAGATCAGCGCCGTCGACCACAACAATGTGATTCCTTGGGAAAAGAAGGGGAACACTCTTCAGGAGAGCGTCGAGGTCGCGCGCTGGTGCGAAGCCGCGGGCGCGGACGCCATCCATGTCTCGACGGGCAGCCTGTTCCCGCATCCATTGAACCCGCCGGGCGATTTTTCGTTCGAAACCATGGCGTCGACTTACGATGTGGCGATCTCGTCCGGCGTCAACACACTGCGCAATTATTATTTGTTCCGCTACCCGGTTCTGAGACCGATATTTCGTTGGCTTTGGTTCCGAATGAAGCGCGGCAGGCCGGTCGAAGGTGTTGGGTTGGACGAGGCGCGGACGATAAAGGCGGCGGTGAAGATACCCGTGATCTCGACTGGCGGCTGGCAGTCCGCCGCCAAGATTAGCGACGCCATCAATTCCGGCGATTGCGATGGCGTCGCGATCGCCCGTTCGCTGGTCGCGAATCCCGATTTGTTGCGGTTTTGGGCGGCCGGCGACGATCTGCCGCCGCGGCCGTGCACCTATTGCAATCGCTGTCTCCTGAATGCGCCGAAGAATCCACTGGGTTGCTACGAACCCCTGCGTTTCCCGGATCATGAAGCGATGGTCGAGCAACTGATGACGGTTTACAATACTCACCCAGAGCTTCGTGTGCCGCAACCGGCCGAGGTTGTCCCATGAACCGTGAACTTCCGATCACGGCCGTTCAGGAAGCGCTGCGCCGGCGCTGGCGTCTTCGGACCCCTGTCTATTTGTTGTTGGCGCTCGTTTTTCTCATCGGTCTGGTTAGCACCACGCTCGGGCTGATCGTCCTGTTGCGCGTTTCGCAGAATTACACTCCCCGCTATGGCGATATTGTCGAGCACTTCAAATACGGTTCGATAGGCGCCGAGCAAAATAGCGGGATCCCCTACCGCGTCTGGCGTGCCCTCCCGCGGCTCTTTCCGGAGGCCTTCGATCAACGCGACGACTATGCCGCGTTTGGTTTTTTGTATGAGAACGACGCCGATGGTCGGCCAAGAGATCTGCCGATCGGGATCGCGCGGCGCGTTTATCGCGGTGTCGAACTTGTCTGGTTCAATTGCGCGACATGCCATACGGGTACTGTCACGGTGTCGAATGGGGAGGATAAATCACACGCCACCCAGCTTGTTGTACCAGCGATGCCGTCCAATAACTTCGATTTGTATCGCTTTATCCGGTTTTTGCTTGATTCCGCCGCGGATGAGCGCCTCTCGCCCGACTTTTTGATTCCAGCCATAAACCAGACCGGGCCAAAACTCGGGCTCATCGAAGAGGCGATCGACCGCTGGTTCGTGATTCCAGCGTTACGGGAAGGCCTGGTGACCCGCCGGTCGCGGCTGTTGCCCCTGCTCGAGAAGCAGCCGCCGTGGGGCCCCGGCCGCGTTGACACTTTCAATCCGTACAAGCGGATCCAGGCGAACTGGCCGATGAGCTCACTGTTGCCCGAAGAGCTCATCGGGACGGCGGACTTCCCATCAATTTTTCAGCAGGGTCCGCGCGAAGGCATGCATTTGCATTGGGATGGCAACAACACATCGCTGGCCGAGCGCAACCTCTCGGCGGCTCTCGGCGCCGGCGTCACTCCGGAGTCGGTCGACCATGCCGCCATCGATCGTGTCGCAGACTGGCTGAAGAGCCTGCGGCCGCCTCCGAGCCCCTATCGGCCTGACGCCGCGGCAGCCGCGCGGGGACGCGACACCTACATGAGGCATGCTTGCGTCGCCTGCCATGGATATCAGGATGTTCAGGGCTACGTATTCAAGGGCGAGAAACTCGGCCAGGTCGAACTTAATTACGACCCTAAAAACGAACCCAGCAAGCAACTCGGAACCGACCCTCGCCGGCTCGAACTCGTACACAGAACGCCTACGCGACTTTCAACTGGCCAAACTCTTCAAGGGCACGCCATATCAGTTCAAGTCGTTTGAGAAGACTTTCGGCTATGCCAACCTCCCGCTTGACGGGCTATGGCTACGCGCTCCCTATCTGCATAACGGCTCCATCCCAACGCTGGCGGATCTGCTGAAGCCACCGGAAAAGCGGCCGGCAAAATTCATCCGCGGAATC
The DNA here is from genome assembly GCA_963712225.1 of uncultured Alphaproteobacteria bacterium. Lineage (GTDB taxonomy): Bacteria > Pseudomonadota > Alphaproteobacteria > Rhizobiales > Beijerinckiaceae > Methylocapsa. Next base: position 44,791 of record CAVQHH010000021.1, on the reverse strand, counting down.
GACAAACTCGATCCCGATCGCGGCGGATTTGTCGCTCCGGCATGCGATGCAACGCCGGCGCAGACGAAGAATTTCTGCTTCGATACCAGCCTGCCAGGAAATAATAATACCGGCCACCGTTACGGCACGAACCTTTCCCCCGCCGAGAAATCTGACCTTTTGGCTTATCTCCTCACGTTCTGAGCCCTGGAGGCGTGCGATGAACCAAGAGCAGACGCTGTCCTGGACCCAAGCCCAGAACGCGAGCCGTCTTCGAACCTACCGAATGCTCTTCCTCATCAGCTTTGCCGGAAACCTGGTGGTCGGCTTCTGGGCCCTGTTCGATCCAGTCGGCTTCACCCGGTTTCTTCATCAGCCGGATCCCTTCCCGGAGGCTTGGCCGCGAATTTGGGGCGCAACCTTACTTGGTTTGCATCTTTTATATGTGCCGGGCCTCATCAATCCACTGTTCTACCGCTGGCCCAACTGGTCGAGCATCGCGATCAAGTTATTCATGCCAATCCTGTACCTGTCCTCTGGACTTTACTTCTTCCCATTCGCCGTTTGGGATTTCAGCTTCGGCGTCATCCTGCTTATCGCTTATTATAAACTGATGATGTCGGATCTCCATCGGGAGCCGTAGCGCAGAGTCAGGCGCGGCGCTACGCGCCTAAGATCGAGAATCGGGGGCAGCCCCACCTTCGCATGACCAATGGTTTAGGAGAGTATGATGGCGAGCTATTTACAACGCTACGATTCGGCACCGGTGGCCGGGCGGTGGCCTCTTGTTCGCGGCTGGATGCATGAGGAGCCGCTGACTTTCTATGCCGAGCTCCGGAAGGATCGACCCATTCTCGTCATGCCGGAGGTGACCCTCGCGACCCGCTTCGACGACTGCACCGAGATCCTCCGCCGGCACGAGCTGTTCAGCGTCGCGCTTTATAAGCCCAAACAGGGCGATTACTTCATGGCCCAGGACGATACGGCGGTGCATTGGCGCGAAAAATCGATCATGCGCGCCATTCTCGATCGTGAGGACATTCCGGCCATACGCACTTATGTGGCGAATAAGGCGGCCGAGCTTTTAGCGGCGGCAGGCGGCTCGATGGACGCGGTGCCGGGCCTGACTCGCGCCGTACCCTTAGCGCTTGTTCAGGACTGGTTCGGGTTCGCCCATAGCGATCCGGCGAAATTGTGCAAATGGTCCTACTGGAGCCAGATCGACACGTTTTGGAACCAACCCTTCGACTCGATCGCTTGGCCCGATCCAAGCAAGATCGTCGCCGAGCGCGAAGCCGCGTCCAAGGAAATGGTCGTCTATCTGGTCGAGCTGGTTGCGCTCCGGGAGGGCGAATACAAGATTGGGCTGGGCGGTCACGATCCGGTCACCCGGCTGTTGGAGTTGTCATCGTCCAAGGCGTTGAAATTCGACTTGAAGCGGGTTGTGGAGAACGTCGCCGGATTGCTGATTGGCGCGGTCGAGACCACCTCGCATGCCGCGGTCAATGCGCTCGATTTCTTGATGCAGCGCCCCGACGACCTCGCCAACGCCCGCGCCGCCGCGCTCAGCGATGATCCGGCCGCCGTCGACGGCTTCGTGTTCGAAGCGCTGCGGTTCAAGCCGGCGTTTCCCTATTTCTTCCGCACTTGCGAGCAGGATAGCGTCCTGGGGCGCGGCGAAGCCTACGAAACCCGCATCCCGAAAGGCACCACCGTTCTCGCCGTCACCCATTCGGGCATGTTCGATCCGAAAGCATTGTCCAACCCCGACGATTTTGATCCGCATCGGGGACGAGGCAATCAATTTCATTTCGGCCTCGGGCTGCATGAATGTCTTGGCATCGCTGTCGGCGGGGTGATGATCCCGGAAATTGTTCGACAAAGCCTGCGGCTGAATGGCCTCAGCGCAGGACCCGTGGATCGCAAAGGTGGACCAGTGCCGGAATCCTGGCAATGGCGCTGGAATTGACCTGACCCACGACCACTTGATCCTTACGGCGATTCTCGATCTTCCCGCAATTTAGGGGATACTGGATTAGGCGGCTTGGCGCTCTGCCTGTTCGGGGATGAATACCCGAGGGCGGAGTGAAGCCGCCTAATCCAGTATCCCCTAAATCGCGGGAAGATCATTTCCGGTGCGTCATATTTTGTTGATGACAAAAATCATTCGAAGCATCACACTACGAACGTTTGCGAAACGCCACGGGGGAGGATCAAGATGAGGAAACAAAGCTTATTCCTTGCGTCATTGCTCACAGGCTATCTCGCGGCGGTGTTCCCGTCGATGAGCGATGAAATCGTCAATGTTGAACAAGGCTGGAGTTCCGCCGACAAAACGGCGTGGTATACGACAACACAGGGATCGCGGCTCTTGCCACTGAGCTGGCTGCGGGCGCTTGAGCAGCCGGATTCCGATAAACCATTTCTGGCGCCCGAATATATGGCGTCGTTCCACTATATTCCCGGTCCGGGCGCATCGGATTTACCGATCGGCTTTACGATCGATGATCAAGACGATTCCCGCCTATCCGCCACCAAGCTGCGTTGGAAAGAGGGGCAAACTTCGAAGGAGCCATGGGCGGGGATGAACTGTTCAGCCTGCCATTCGAACGAAATCACTTACAACGGCAAGCGGATGCGCGTCGAGGGCGCACCAACGCTCGCGGATTTTCAGTCTTTCCGAGAGGCGCTCAATAAAGCGCTGGATCAGACATGGCTCGTCGACCAAAAGTTCGCGCGGTTCGCGAAGCAAGTTCTTGGCGACGATAATCAGGACTTCAGACAAACTGCGCGGCGAATTGGCTAAGCTTGTCGACGCCGAGACAAAACTCGGCTCCGCCAATGCAACGCCGTTGCGTTATGGGTTTGGACGCCTCGACGCCATTGGAAATATTTTTAATAAGGTCGCGACGATCGTGAACGCGCCCGGGCAAACCTTTCATGCCTCCGACGCGCCGGTCAGTTATCCATTTTTGTGGAACATCCCTCAATTGAACGCGGTTCAATGGAATGCGTCGGCGCCCAATGGGCCGGTTGTGGGCGGCGTCGCCGTTGGCGCCTTGGGCCGCAACGCCGGCGAAGTGATCGGTGTTTTCGGCGATATCCAGATCGAACTCTGGCCCTTGGCGTTGCTTCGACCGGGATACATCTCGAGCATTAATATGGCCAACCTCGAACAGCTGGAGCAGCTGGTGGGCCGGCTCAAACCGCCAGCCTGGCCCAGCGTGTTTCCCGCAATAGATGAAACCAAGCGCTTGGCGGGACAGCGGCTGTTCACCGACCATTGTGCAAGATGTCACTCTCATCTCGATCGCGAGGACCTTGCGACACTTGTCACGATCGGCACGACGTTGCTGAAAGGATCCGAGCCCATCGGAACCGATCCGTGGATGGCCTGCAACGCCTATGCAAACAGCGCACGCACGGGATCTATGATACTAACGCCGAGAGGTTATTTCGTCGTGCCGGGAGAAAGGCCGATAATTCTTGGATCGACAGCACCTGAATTCGATATGCTTGCGACAGCTGTCGTAGGTTCCATCGTTAGTTATGCTGACAAATACAAGAAAGTTGTCAATAAGGTACTCGCGAAGGAACTGTTTGATCGTAAGTCGACGCCGCACATCGATCGTTTGCCGCAAATTAAACTGAGTAATCTGGTGCCCGAGATTGCACCCGCCACCGTTGCTCCAGATAAGATCGCGCAGCTGAAGCAGTGTCTCGCTGACGACAGTCCCATCCTCGGCTACAAATTCCGCCCGCTGACCGGCATCTGGGCGACTGCGCCATATCTGCACAATGGTTCGGTTCCAACGCTCTATGACTTGCTGCTGCCGCCAAGCGACCGTCCCAAGAGTTTTTACGTCGGGACGCGCGAATTCGATCCCGTGAAAGTCGGTTTCAAGACCGAGCAATCGGCTGAAAACAGCTTCTTGTTTCGGGTGTTCGACGAACAAGGAAATCCGATCCAGGGAAACCTCAATTCCGGTCATGATTACAACAATGCCGGCCTATCAGCGGCCGATCGTGAAGCGCTCGTCGAATATATGAAGGGTCTGTGAGCTTTATCGAGGTGTCATGTTGTATACCCCGGCTCACTGGGTATCCGAAGAGAACCGCTTGCGTGGCTGCCAAAATTGGATTGGCACCCATGATTAAAGATATGGCGCGTGAATGTCCAGACACTTATGTACTGGTTAATAGAGTTGGTGTTTGCTGAGCTGGCTCGCTGGGAGGATCTAGCGAAGCCGAACTCTGGAGTTCGGCCCAACGTTTCATTAGCTGAGGCCGGTCTGGGCAAACGCCGGCGCGCTTTAAAATCTTAATATTTTGGGAAATCCCCCGCCTCAGCCGAAGCGGCAATTGTTATTTTGCGCGTTGAAAAATGTCCGCGGAAGAGTAGTTGGCGCGCTCACTGTTGCCGGTAAACCTGGCGCCAACGCGCAATCTTTCCTCACCCTCAGGACGAACAAAAAAACCGTCTCTGCGGATGCGGGCTTGAAGCTCCTTGAGGCACGGCCGTGCCGTTACCCCGGCTTCACCGACTGACGCGGGAGACGCCGGGCCGCGAACCACGGAACATGGGCTATCGCAAACTCCCGGCGCGGCCGCGCTGCGCTACCAGCCCCCATAGCCATAGGGTTGATAGTAACTATAGGGTTGATAGTAACCATAGGGTGATAGTAACCATAGGGCTGATAGTAACCATAGGGGTAGGCGGACGCAGCACCCGCCGCAGCCGCTCCCAGGAGACCCAGAGCCGCTCCCGCAATCGCAGGTCCAGGGTCGTACCCACCATAACGCCGGTAGTGCCGGTAGTGCCGGTAGTGCCGGTAGTGCCGATAATGCCGATAATGCCCGTCATAATGCCGCCTGTAGTAGCGAACCTGTTCGACATGCGCGGGTGAAGCCGCCGATATTGCAGACCCTGAAGAAACGCTCATTGGGCCTGCCGAAGCCGCTCCCGTCATGGAAAGCACAGCGAGCCCGCTCAAAGCTGCACGCGCAAAACTGCGCATAACGTTATTCACGTTCAGTCTCCTTCCAAGGTCATAGTCGCGCATAGGCGAACCAAAGGATTTTAGCCGGTATCGGGCAGAAGAACAAGATCACCCCCAGCTGGGCGGAGCTGGCTAAAGGTTCCGCCAGCCGCGGTCGGTTGTGAAAACTTTTGCCGCTCGGCTGGACAGAGCCGCGACGAAATCACCCGGCGAAAGCCGAATGCGAGGCTGGGATCAAACTCCAGCGCATGATCAAGAGAACGTGGGGACATCTCTTCGTCTTCATGTCTTCGTCGTCATGACGAACCAAGACATTCCGGCGACCAACAACGGCTCTGAGCGCGCGTTGCGCCCCGGCGCCACCTTCCGCAAAATCACCGACGGCTTTCGCACCGAGTGAGGGGCCAAACTTTACGCCGACATCCGCTCCGTCACCGTGACCGCCCGCCGCCGTTCAATAGGCGCCCTCGAAGCAATCCATCTCACCCTCGTGGGAGCCCCTCGCCGACTCAACATAGCCGAAAGGGCCGTGAGCAATTACTGCCGGCGGGCGCTTGGTCTATTTTTTGCCCGAAGCCGCATCGCGCGCGAGTTGCATCTTGACGATTTTGTCGGGACCGGTCACGGCGCCGTTGTCTTCCTTGGCGCCCTTCTTGATCTTATCGACGGCGTCCATGCCGGAAACCACCTGGCCGACAACGGTATATTTGTTGTTCAGGAACGCCGCATCGGCAAAGCAGATAAAGAACTGCGAATTGGCAGAATCCGGATCTTGCGAACGGGCCATGCCGACGGTGCCGCGCTTAAATGGCTCGGCGGAAAATTCCGCCGGAATATTGGGCAGATCCGACTTGCCCATTCCGGTGCCGGTGGGATCGCCCGTCTGCGCCATGAACCCGTCGATGACCCGGTGGAAGACGAGGCCGTTATAGAAACCGCGCTTCGCCAATGCCTCAATTTGGGCAACATGTTTGGGCGCGAGATCGGGCCGGAGTAGGATCGTAACACGGCCATCCTTGGTGTCGAGATAGAGCGTGTGTTGGAGGTCTTGCGCCGAAGCGGCGGAAAGCCCATTCGAAAACGGGGCAAACGCGAAGGCCAGGCCCAAGGCAAAACCCAGGCCTAAGACAGCGCGGATCGTCGTCCGTTGAAGTGTCATTCTGGTCCGGTCCTTTTAAACAGAGGCAAGCCGCAAGGTCATTTGGGCGCGCGCCGCTTGGCGAGCGCGATCGCGACCGCCTCGGGCACGAATGCCGACGCATCGCCGCAGAGCCCGGCGATCTGCCGTACCAATGTCGCGCTAATATGACGAACCGCGGGCGAAGCCGCGAAAAACACCGTTTTGATCTCCGGCGCCATTGCCGCGTTCATCGCCGCCATCCGCATCTCGGCGTCAAGGTCCGTGCTGTCACGAAGGCCGCGCAGCATCAGACTCGCCCCGGTTGCTCGCGCGGCCTCGACCGCGAGACCGGAAAACGTGCGCACCGAAAGCTTGCACGCGCGCGCCGCGAGACGTCTGCCGCAGACGTTCTCGACAAGGCCTGCGCGCTCCTCGACGCTGAGCATGGGAGTCTTGCCCGGATGCACGCCGATTGCGACGACGAGCTCGTCGCACAAAACTCCGGCGCTTTCGATGAGATCGACGTGGCCGTTGGTCAGGGGATCGAAGGAGCCGGCATAAAGGGCGACGCGAATCATGTTCTCTCCCTAGCCGGCTCGATGTCGCCGGGCGGTTTCAAGTCACGCCAAGCTTTTTCTGCAGGCTCGTCGAGGATGTCGTGTATTGGAACGTCAGCCTCTTGCCTGGGTAGACATAGCGGTAGACTTTTTGCGCCGCCAGCGCGGCCTCGTGGAAGCCGCACAAAATGAGTTTTAACTTGCCCGGATAATGATTGATGTCGCCGATCGCGAAAATGCCAGGGACATTGGTCTCGAAGGTTCCTGCATCGACCGGAACGAGGTTCTCGTGCAGGTTCAAACCCCAACCAGCAACCGGACCGAGCTTCATCGTGAGTCCGAAAAACGGGAGGAGCCTTTGGCAGGGGATTTCGTGCGATCCGCCGCTCGCGTCCTTGAGGGTCAAGCAGGAGAGCTCGCCCGCCTCACCGGTAAGTGAGGCAATCTGGCCAAGGCGCAAATCTATCCGCCCGGCGGCGACAAGCTCCCGCATGGCCTTGACGGAATGCGGCGCGGCGCGAAAATCATCGCGGCGGTGAACCAAGGTCAAATGCTTGACGGCAGGCTGAAGATTGAGGGTCCAATCGAGCGCCGAATTGCCGCCGCCAACGATCACCACATGTTTGCCGCGAAAATCCTCTATTTTGCGCACGGCGTAAAAGACCGACTTGCCCTCGTAGGCCTCGATACCGGCAATCGGCGGTTTCTTCGGCTGGAACGAACCGCCGCCGGCCGCCACGATGACGGCCTTGCACTCAAAACTTTGCCCGCCGCTGGTGCGGATGCGAAACGACGGTTCTTCGGCGCTCCCCAACACCTCCAGCGCCTCGACCAATTCGCCATAATGGAAGGACGGGTGAAACGGCTCGATTTGCCGCAGCAAGGCATCAACGAGCCCCTGCCCAGACACTTTTGTAAAGCCAGGGATATCGTAGATCGGCTTTTCGGGATAAAGCTCGGCGCATTGGCCGCCGGGTTTCGGCAGAATGTCAATGAGTTGCGCTTCGATGTCGAGCAGGCCAAGCTCGAACACGGCGAACAGACCGACCGGCCCGGCGCCGACAATGACCACGCCGGTTTTTATGCTCTCCCTCATTCCTTGCTCCGGAATAATATCGAAAAGAAGCGGTCTCATGGCGCCGCCGGCGTGGCAACTAGCCGGGATATGATGGCGAACGCAATAACGTTGACGATCGCATAAAGTCCCGCGAAAACTCCGCCCACCCAAATCAAGACCGTTTTCATAGCAGCGGCCGCGCGGTTATGCGCCATTTCCGCCGGAACGCTTTACGATTTGCGCGCCGATAACGTCATTGAGCCGCCAGCCAAAACCATGCCGTTCCCATAAAGCTTCACGAGCTCGGGCGGCGCCTTTTCGGCGGGACCGTGACAGCCGAGGCAGCTATCGCTGTCAGCACGAATTCGGCGGGCTCAGATAGAGAGAACTTCCGGCCGGAGTATCGCGGCGGCCAGCGAGCTCCGCCTTCGACGGATTGTCGCGAAAAAAATACACGATGTCGGATTCCCAATCTGCGGTACGATCCCGCGGGTTGGTGGGGTTTAGGGCTGCCTCCTTGTAGGCAAATTCGGGAAATTGCACCCGGAAATAATTGAACGCTTCCGTCGCCGCGTAGAAAGGGATCGACTGCGGAAAGAATTGCCGCTGCGGCAAATCATTCGGCCCCTGATGCGCGATGTCGTGAATCTCGTGGAGGGCGGTATGTGAAATCCGTTGTTGCCGCGCCATGGGGAGCCCCGTCATGGCTTTTTGCAAAGCCGCTGGAATTTGGACGTCCAGGACTTGCCACGTATTTTGAACGCCATGCTCCACTTTCGCCTGCGCCTGGTCCAACAGCGGCGCCACCTGTGTCGTGGTGTAGGCGCGCATCGCCCGCGCCCCCCCAAGCATCAAACGCGCGGTTTCCACGACGTCCTGTTCAACATTCGCCGACAATTGGTTCCACACAATGTAGCCGGCGGCGGCGTAAGCCGCGATCATAGCCGGGAGAAGAAAAATATTGAGCTTCAATAGGACGCGAACCTCAGAAAGAATCCGCGTTATATCGAATTCCAATCCGAAAAAAATCAGGTTCAGTTTGAGCTTGGTTTCCATGGCTTCGACCGTTCTGGTTGTCTATCCCCCGCGGCGACGCGAAAAATACAAATGCGATAACCGGTTCAGGCCGAACCGGATCGCTGTTAATCACGCGAAGTTCGCATCGCCACCCGTTCCGGCGCAAGCCGCCCGTTCCGCTCCGGCAAGAAAGCTCCTAGCCCTGCCGGTCTGGGGTGGTGACGACGAGGCCGTCGAGCTCCGGCGTGACCTTGATTTGACAACTCAGTCGCGAGTTGGGCTGAACCTTATAAGCAAAATCCAGCATATCTTCTTCCTGGTCCGACGCCTTGCCGGTGAGGCCCACCCATTTTTCGCCGACATAGACATGGCACGTCGCGCAGGCGCAGCCGCCGCCGCATTCGGCGGTGATCTCGGGGACCCCGTTGCGGATGGCGTTTTCCATGACCGTGGCGCCTTCTTGCGCCTCGATGGTCCGGGCTTCGCCAAAGGAGTCGATATACGTGATTTTGACCATGAATCCTGCATGTTCGTTCGCGCGGCAAACGAAGGCTTTTTCCGTGAGGGGAAGGCCCAAGTCTATATTTATGGGTGGTTTTATAATCAAGTGTCTGCGCGATGAACAGCGGCGCCCGGCCGAGTCTCAGGGCGCGTCGCGAAAGCGACCTTGTCGAGCGCCAGCGCGGGGCTTGCGGCAAGCGAAATTTTGCGAGTTTTTGCTGCGTTGATCAGCGTGTTGGCTGCTTTTCTTTGGCTCGGCAGGGATTTCTGCAAGGCGCCATTCCCGACCTGCGGCTCGAGCTATCAACGGCAGCACGGCAGGCCGGGCCGGTAATGCGCGACGCCTTTGCTGTTGTCCAGCGAGAATGCGGAAGCTCTGGCGTGAGGAAGCGATGATCGGAAGTATTGCGGGGGGAACACCCTTGGGTGTATATTTGGCACAAGGAGGCAAAACATGATCGCCTTTCTGGCTCTTTGGCTATGCGTGCTTTCCGGCGTGGCCATCTACTGTACCATCCCGCCCCGTGGCATGAGGCCGGATATTTACGGAATCGCGCTCTGGATCTTGTCGAGCTGCACGCTCGCAGCATCGGCCATAATTATCGTGGTCAGCCTGGTCTCACCTCAAGAGATCCATCCAACGTGGTTGGATTCTCATCTTTCGCCGCCGCATTACTCCTCTTTGCGCAACTAAAGACCGATGTCGGACTGACTGGCCGCGCATCTCCGGCACCTCGTGCCATCCTGAATTTGGGCCGGGATGACCCGGCCCAATTTTGAGGTCCGCGAGGGAACGGCCATCCCGTCCTGCCCGTATTCAGCCCCCGGGGCGAAGGGTCAGCTCCGCAACGCCGGCGGCGAGAGCGAGGCCGGTCTGCGCCTGAATTGACAGGGGCTGCAATGTGAACGAGCGGCCAGAGCCGCCCACGAGCGCGTTCGCGCCAACTCCGGCCCCGATGGTCGCCGACGCGGTGGCGCCGGCATAGTCACCGGCGAGCGCCCCGCGCTTGGGTCCTGCGGATGGGGCAAAAACGTCCCAGGCCAACACGCCCCTATCGGTTGCGCCGATATCGAGGCCGAATTTGCGAACCGTGCCGTAATAAGGCTCACGATGTCCGCGCGCCGAGGTGAAAACGCATTGCATCTCCTTGCTCGACGTGATGATAAGACCGAGGCCTCCGGAGACCTCGCAGCGCAATGCGCCGACTTTCACGCCTTGCTGCGCAACCGCGGTTTGCGCGCTTGCGGTCAATACGGCGACAGATGCCGCGCATAGAATGGCACGAATGTTCATCGGTTTTCCCTTTCGTTGAGGGTCGAGCGGCAATGGGCCAACCAGTCCAGCCGATACGGACCCTAACCACCAAATGGATTAGGATGCGTGATGTCAAGTGCGCCGTTTTAGGAAAGACCGGACCGGTGAGGCAAGCTTATGCCGGCATGTTGCGCGACGATTTGACCCGGCCCACCGCTCAACCTCTGCCTTCATAAAAGAACATGCTTTGCGCGGCAGCGGCAAACATGCAAATTATTGAGACAGGTTCCCGCGCATGATACCAACAATCGCCCGAATGGTGGCGGGCAAGTTTAAATTTGGCCAGCGTTGCGCCAGAAGCATACGATCCGGCGTTCCGCTTTTATTCACGTTCGACCTTGAAGCAGTGTCCATAGCCAGGCATTTTAGGTAGGTTTAGCAGGTAACGTATTAGCGATAGGGGGACGTATGTCGGGAATGCCCAGCGTATTCTTGTCCTTGTCGGGACAGGACGAGCAGTTCGTCGGGCAGGTAAGGGATCTTCTCCCTGACGGTCTGGCGACGTTCTATCCGACAAGTTTTGAGAACGGCGAGAACCTCATTTCGGCAATGGAGAAGGGGATCAGCGGCGCATCGGTCTTCGCGCTATTTGCCTCGCGCGCGTCTCTCGCATCAAAGTGGGTGGCGTTCGAGATCGACCGTGCCCGGCTCAATCACATTAAGCGGTCCAACCTCAGGCTGCTCGTCTTCATCATCGACCGGCAGGTATCTCAAGCGGATCTGCCGGGCTGGATGCTTGAGTACTGGGTGCCCCGCGCCGGCAGGAACTCGCGCGACATCGCTCGATACATCCGCAACATTCTGTTCAGTCCGGGGATCTCCGCGTCCCCCACCGGGCGTGGTTACGGCCGTGGACAGCTCATCGACCTCGTTAACCAGCGGATCAAGGAGGTGGCGTACCGGACATCGGATAGCCCGAACGTATTCGTGTTTGCAGGCATAAACGGCATCGGCCGACGTACTGTCGCTCGCCAACTGATGGAACACGCCTTCTCCGGGAACCCCGAGATTACGTTTGGCCCGGAATTCTCCCTGTCTCAGTATGCAGATCTTGCCGATATCTACCGGATAATCCGGCAGGAGGTCGACTCCAACTTCTCAATCGCGACTTTCACTGAGGACTTACGCGCCTTTGATGACCTGAGCGAAGACGCGCGTCTGGACGAGATATGCCGCTGTTTGTCGCACTTCACCTCGCTCGGGCAAGGCATGACGATCGCGACCGGAAACGGGATCTTCGAGGATCGCGGCAACCTGAAATCGTGGGCGCTGCAACTTTTCAAACGGTTAGCAAAGGAACGGACGGCCAAGCTCTGTGTGATTACAAACCGTCAGGTCCAGGAGAGGGAATTGACGTCGCTCCCCAACGTTATTCAATGCGCGGTGCCGCCGCTACCCGATGGCGAGATCCGCACTATCATGATTGCTACAGCGCCTGCTTTTGGCGCCAAGCCCGAGCCTCCCAGCGACCTGACTATCCGCTCGATTGGCGGGCACCCTGGGATCGCGAAATCAGCCACCAGGTTAATAGCGCAAAAAGGCCTCTGGGTCTTCGAGCAGAACCCGCGCGACCTGATCGACATTCAGGAGGACGTGTTACGCGAGAACATCAACGTTGGCGGCCTGACCAAGCTTGAGGGCGAGGTCTTGAGCATTTTGAGCTGGGTACCGCGGCTCAACGCCGGTCTGCTACGCAACACCCTAATCCCGAAGCATGGAATTGATGCGGAAGAGTTCGCGCACATTCTGGAGGGGTTAATCCTTGCCTGCTTGGTCGTCGTTTCGGGCTCGAACTATGCGATCTCTAGTCCGATCCGCATGCTCTTTCGTCGCCATTACGGCTTTGGATCGCCCGACCTCCTGAAAGAGTTCGCTCACATCCTTCAGCAGGCTTGGGACACGTCGGTCAAGAGCGATGAGTTCAGTTTAGATCTGTTCGACGCGCTCATCTATCTAACCGCTCTCGAAGGCAAATCTATCCCCAAGGAGTTTCGCAATCTACTTCTACCCTCAACGCTTTACGAAATTTTGCGCGAAACGTACGACCAAGGTCACGACGACGAAGACGCCCTTCGCCGCGTGACAGGGTGGGGAGGCAACGTCCAGCAAATGCGCATGGACGAGACAACGCGGGAGGCGATCCTGTCGCTGGTCGTCAGAGCGCACGCGCGGCTCAAGGAATTTGCTCAAGCCGAGGAGGTGCTGGCGTTGTTCGACGAGCAAGGTTATCGGTCCACTGCCTATCTGCGCGGTTTCATGCTCCGCCGCAGCGGACGGTTGGCGGAGGCCGTGGCGCAGCTCCAGGAGGCAAGGCGTATCCGCAAAAACTACCCGAACATTATACAGGAACTCGCGAGCTGCTTTTCCGCGCAAGCGCGATGGCCAGAGCTGACACGGTTAATTGAGGAAGAGAACGACGTGGTTGAGCGTAGTGCCTTTCTCCTTAACACGAAGATTGGGCTGCTACTTGGCAAGCGCAAGTTTTCCGAGGCGGAAGCCGCCATTGCCCGGCTTCGGCTGCTGCCAGGCGATGACGGCCGGGCCGACGGCCGGCATGCCCACTTACTCATGAAGCGCGACCACAATTTCGGGGAAGCCGAACGCCGACTGACTATTCTCGTAGAGCGTCGAACCCAGGGCCAGATCGGCGTGCGCAAGCTTCGCGCGATCGTGGCGATACTCAACAGCAATCTGCCGCTCGCAAGACAGGACATCGAATTCGTTCGCAGCAAACCCGGCACGCTGGATGCAAGCAGGCGGCTTGAGATACGTTTCAAATTGGCAAGCGGCGACACCGAAGGTGCACGCGCCGAGTTCACCAAAATCGGTGCGCCAACGCCGCATGACTTCCTCCTTGAGGCGCGCATACTTGATGCCGAGGCAGATGGGCCGAGCGCCACATTGACTGAACGCAACCATCTTCGACAGCGTGCGCTCGAACTGCGTGCCCGGTATGACGGTGCTGACGAGTTCAACTTTGACGTTTGAATTTTGCCGCTCAAGCGCAACCGGGTACCCGCGCGCACCCCACATGTATCCTCCTTCGCTAAAGTTCTGCCTCCCTCCCAATGAGTGATTCAAGCGCTTTGTGCGTGAGACTGTCACCGGCGCACCGAGGACAATTCGATGCCGCAAACAAGATTATGGGCCGAGATGACCTGGACCGATTTTCAGGCTCGCGACATGGCGCGCACCATCGCCGTCCTGCCACTCGCGGCGACCGAGCAGCATGGCCCGCATCTGCCGCTTGGCACCGATACATTCGTCATGGAAGGCTATATCGCAAAAGTCATCGAGCGCGTGCCGGACGAACTCGCCGTTTTGTTTCTGCCCGTGCAAAACTGCGGGCTTTCGATCGAGCACACGGATTTTCCCGGCACGCTCAATCTTCCGGCCGAACCCCTCATCAGTGCCTGGACAAAACTTTGCGAATGCGTCCATCGCACCGGCTGCCGCAAGCTGGTTCTTTTGAACTCGCATGGGGGCAATGCGGCGATCCTCGATTTGATCGCGCACGATCTTCGCGCTCGGCTCGGCATGCTGGTTGTCATGGCCTCCTGGCAGCGCTTTGGCGCGCCGGATGGACTCTTTTCCGCGCATGAGCAAGCCCATGGCATTCATGCCGGCGAGATCGAGACATCGCTGATGCTAAATTTTCGGCCGGACCTCGTGCGCGAGGACGAGGCCGCCGATTTCGCCTCCCGGAGTGTCGCAATGGAACGCGAGTTCAATTGGCTGCGCTCTGGCCGTCCAACCGGCTTTGGCTGGATGAGCCAGGATCTTTCGGCCTCCGGCGCCATGGGCAATGCGGCGGCCGCCAATGCGCGCAAGGGCGAGGCCTGCGCCGACTATGGCGCCACGGCCTTCATCGAATTGCTGCAAGACATCGACGGCTTCGATCTTACAAGACTGAAGGAGGGGCCGCTGTCTTAAAGAGTCACGCGTCAATCGTACCAAAGTGTTTCACGTGGTACGATAGCGCATGCGACCGCGGCCCTTATTCGGCGCGCCACGGAAAGGTCCAGGTCTCGGTGAGCGCCCGCGTGCCGGTCCGCAGGAAGGCCCGCAAATCGGCGGACTGGCCGGGATCGAGATGTAAGTCGATGACCGCGCGAAACCCTTTGGTATGGACGTTCGGAACGATGAAGGAGCGCACGATTTTGCCTTGGCTCGCCGATGGAACGACCTCGACCAATTGCGGATCGGCGGCGTAAAAGGCGAGGTCGCCGCCGGTAAAATCGATAATGAACCGGCGCGAACCCGGCACCGGCGGTTCGGCCGAGCCGAGGGCGGTCGCCGTCGTCTGATAGGTGTTCAGCGTCCGCCCATTGGGCGAGAGCTGGGCCGGATTGAGACTGGCAACCATGCGGTAGGCATAGTTGAAAGGTTTTCCCGGCTCCGGCGCATCCTTGTGCACAAAGAAAGCCACGATATTGTCGTTCGTCTCGTGCTCGGTTGGAAGTTCGACGAGCTCGACCCGGCCTTCGCCCCAGCTCTCCCTTGGCTCGACAAAATAGCTCGGCCGAATCTCATAGGCGAGGTCGAGGTCCTGATAATGGTCAAAGTCGCGGTCCCGTTGCAACAGGCCAAAACCCCGGAGATCGCGGTCGAGAAAGGTGGAGACTGCCAGCTTTGCCGGGTTGCGCAAGGGGCGCCAGATCCATTCGCCGGTTCCCGAATGTATCAGGAGCCCATCCGAATCATGCAGCTCGCGGCGGAAGTCCTCGTTGAAACGATGGTCGTCCTCGCCAATGAAGAACATCGAAGTGAGGGGCGCGAGACCGAATTTGACGTTCGGCTTGCGTGGAAAGAGTGCCGCCGAGATTTCGATGGCGGTGTCGATTCCAGGATAGAGCTCGAACCGATAGGCGCCGGTCGCCGACGGGCTGTCGAGCAGCGCATAGATCGTCGCCTGATCGGCGTTGGGCTCGGGCGTCTCGATCCAGAATTCACGAAAAAAAGGGAACTCCTCGGAGGGGGTGCCCGCCCCGACCGCGAGCGCGCGCGCCGACATTCCATAGCGCTGGTCGCGGCCGAGAAAGCGAAAATAGCTGGCGCCCAAAAAGGCGATGACCTCGTCTAAGACCTTGGGCCTGTTCAAGGGGTAATGCAGACGAAAACCGGCGAAGCCGAGATTGACCGGCAAGGGCTTGTCGATCTTGGTGCGGCCATAATCGAAAAGATTGGCGGCATAGGGAATAGGTGTTGGAATGCCGTCGCGAAGTGTGTTGATGGTCACCGGACGCCGGTAGAGATGCCCGAGGTGGAACAATTGCAGCCGAAATTGGCTCCCGTTGGCGGCGAGAAATGCTTTGTCCGGGCGAAATCTGATGTCGCGCCAGGCATCGAAGTCGAGTTTGTTCAGCGGTTCGGGAAGCGCCGGCGAGGCGGTGTCGAAATCCGCCGTGGCCAGATCGCGGGCGCGGCGCACGACATCATCGAAGTCGAATTTCGGCGGCGCCTGCGGCTTTCCAGGTTGGGCCGGCGCGGACCGAAAAGTTGATGGCATAGCGCCCGAGAGAACGAGATATTTGACCAGCGTGCGGCGATTAAGGTCGGTCATGTGCTTCAGGACAAGGAGGGTCATGCGGCGACTTGGGAGGGGCAACGTGCGGTGGGCTTGCCAATGCAACAGAGGCTTTCAGCCTGGCCCCCGGTTGCCATTACGCGGCCGCCTCAGAACACGATCCGTAAGCGCGCCTCGGTTTTGAAGTTATAAGCTGGATAGGCTTTGACGATTGGCACGCTGCCTTCAAGCGAGAGTTGCACTTTGTCGGTTAATCGCGCGCCGATCAAGGCATCAATGGGAAGGAACAGCCGTCCGGTCTGACCAGCTATCGGGGCGCCGTAATTGATGCGGATATCGTGGCTTGGATAAAATGTTATAAAAAAGGCGCCGGGCAAATCGATGTTCAAGGTCGGGGCGATCTCAAGCTTACTGATCCTTTGTGCTCCTGGATTGCCGGGAATGCTCAACGCATAGCGTATCGACGCAACGAAATAGCTATCCTGCCCCAATTCGAACAGCATATAGCGCACGCCGAGCGCCGGCATGACTTGCCATTCGCCACTGCCAAGGCTGTCGGCCCCGGTTTGCGCGCTGACACGCGCCCCGACGCCAAAAGCCCAGCGTTCGTCTATCGCGTGCGCCACGATCACCTGGAAATTCGCATCACCAAGTCCAAACTCATGATCCACACTCAGAGGCTCAAAGTCGGTTGTCGTCTTTTGCACGAGGGGAACCTGGGCCAGAACACCTAGACGCCAGTCGACATCGAGGGGGATCTTGCTCTCCACCCGCAAGAAAATTTCGGCCTTGTTTGTCTCGCTCGTATTATTCGAGGAAGGCTGGTCTAAACCGCGCACTTCAAAAGAGCTTTGAGGACGCGTGAGGTCAAAGCCATTGTTTACTTGATTTGACTCTGGCGCCGTACCTTGGTCCGCGCTCACATCAGGAGGATCGGCCATTGCTGAAACCGGCGCGAGGATCGCGGCCAAGTTGAATACCGTCAGCGCTAGGAATGCCTGCACTCGGCCATGCTGTGCGTATTGGAGCATCGTCTGTCTTGTGCTTTCATTGCCGACGAAAGGTGATCGAATAGCAATAAGTTAGTGGCGCTTTTGCCCATGTGGCTTCGATCGGGGTCAGGTGACAAACCCCTGATCCCGATCCAACAAGTTGCTTGCGATCATGCCTGCGCCGGCCAGATCGGCCACTGAAAACCATTGGGCAGATTGCCGGCGTCGAAGAGATGCGTGGTGAGCTTATCATGCAAGCGCGCCCATTCTTTCCTCACATCCTCGGTTGCCTTCCAGTGGAGCAGGTTATTCATCTGACCAGGGTCGCTCTGGATATTGTAAAGCTCATATTCGACCTGCGGCGGCGCGGGTAATGACTGCTTGACGGCATCGGGTTTCTCCCCTTTGCCGGAATCCGCAGATTCCCATCCGGAACCATCCATGCTGAAATAGACCGCATAGGTCCAGTCGGCTTCGCGCATCGCCCGAATATGTCCCCCTGGAGTAGTGGGCGGAACGAAGAACACATCATCGTATGAGAACAATGTGTGGTCCTGCACTGTCTTTGATGGGTCTCGAATAATCGGAACGATACTCTTGCCGATGCCGTAGGACTCCGCATCGCGAACGCCGGCAAGATCGAGGATCGTGGGCAGGAGACTGCGGTGATCATAGAACGCCGCGGTCTCGCGCGGATCAGGATAGAGTCTCGGATTGTGCACGATCAGCGGGATGTGGATCATTTCCTCGTAGGCCGTATAGGATTTCTCGCGCATCCCGTGCGACAACCCGCCCTCGCCATGATCGGCAAAACGCAGGATGATCGTATTATCCATGAGCCCGGTTTCCTCGAGCGTGTCGAGGACGGTTGTGATGTGCTTATCGACGACCTTATGTAGATAGGCATAGAAGTTGACGTAGTCCTCGCGCGCCTCCGGCCCGTCGAGCGGAGCGAATTTGTCGAAATTGTCGCGCGCCACCTCTTGGATGCGCGGCTTGGTCGATAAGTCATCGGAATAGTTGGGCGGCAGCTTGATGCCGAGATTGGCGAAGTGCTCACGCTTGAAGCCGGCCTGTTGCCAGGCGGGCGGCGTCACCAGGTTGCCCGGGAAAACCCCGATGTCATGTGGATTGACGAGGGACACGAACATGCAGAATGGCTTGGCGGGTTTCTTGGCGCGGCCTTTCAGGAAGTCGACGACGCTTTCACCGCCCACCCACGTATCTGGCCGGGCGTAGCATTGATATCCCCGGATACATATCGACCGTCGTTGTTCGGGTTGCCGCCGCCGAGCGAGTTAAGCCCGTCGAAGAAGCCGAACGGAGTTCCCTGCATCTCCTGAATGGCGTTGCCGGAATTTGGCGGGTTCCAGCCAGACCATCCCCAATCCGGCCAGTGCATATGATGGCGCTCCTGGTCCGTCATCAGCACGATGATGTTCGGCGCCCGCGGGACGTTGATCATTTTCCTTTTCACCGCCGGTGCTGCGAGGCCCTGCGATCCGCCCGACGCCGCAACGGCAAGCCCAGCCCCCACTTGCAGCAAGTCGCGTCGCGTGGGCGAATTCACCGCGATGGCGGCGGGTGCGCTACTGGCCGGCGAAGTGTTTCCGCCGACGGAATTCTTGTTCCCCCCGGGGTCATCGATCGGCATTTTCTTCATTTCCCATTTCCCTTTTTTCCCATTTCCCCATCGTAGCGTGTTTGCCGCCGCGTCGGATGCGGCCAGATCACCTGGCGAACCCTACCGGAGCACCGATTTTAGCACATTCTCACCCGACCGATCCAGGGACGCGTGCAGCGTGGCGTGCGAGGTTTTTGGCCCCAACCGGACAAAAATGTTTCTCACGTGAAACATTTTGGTACGATCCAAACCGCCGGGAACGAGCCTCGGCTTGTGGGTTTGCGCGAATAGGCAAGTGCATCGCGCCCACGGTTTTGCTAGGTTGCGGTCATGCTCAAACGCACTGCTTCCACAACCATGCCGCCCGCCGAGACATTACCGGCAGAAAGCGGCAACCATGTCCTCCCCGAAGGCGCCGCCGAGCCAAAAGTCTCGCCGGTAATGGCGCAATACAGCGCGATCAAGGCGCAAAATCCTGGTTCTCTCCTGTTCTACAGGATGGGCGATTTCTACGAATTGTTTTTCGAGGACGCGGGGATCGCCGCCCGTGCGCTCGGTATCGTTTTGACAAAGCGCGGCAAGCACGAGGGGCGCGATATCCCCATGTGCGGCGTGCCGGTCGAGCGCGCCGAGGATTATCTGAACCGGCTGATCGGCCAGGGCCACCGCGTCGCCGTCTGCGAGCAGGTCGAGGACCCGGCCGAAGCAAGAAAGCGCGGGACGAAATCCGTGGTCAGGCGCGAGGTGGTGCGTCTGGTGACGCCAGGCACGATTACCGAAGAGCTTCTGCTCGACCCCGTCCGCGCCAATAGCTTGCTCGCCATCGCGCGGGGGAGTGAGCAGGACTTAGCCTTCGGGCTCGCGAGCGTCGACATCTCGACCGGCGCCTTCATCGTCGCCGAGGCCCCGGAGGCTGCTCTCGAAGCCGAGATTTCGCGCCTCGATCCGGCCGAAATCGTTGCTCCTGAAGCGCTTTGCACGCTTCCTTGCCTTGCGAGGCTCGTGCGCGAGACGAAGTTTCCCGTGACCCCGCTTGGCCGCGATGCGGGAGCGGGGTCAAGTGCCGAGCGCCGCATCAAGGACTATTTCGGGCTCGCGACGCTGGACGGATTGGGCACCCTTTCCAGCGCCGAAATCGCCGCCGCCGCCGCCGCGATCTTCTACATCGAGCGCACCCAATTCTCGGCCCGCCCGGCGTTGAGCCTGCCGACGCGGCTCGCGCCCGGCGCGCAGATGGAAATCGATGCTGCGACGAGAGCCAATCTCGAACTTACCCGCACCTTGGCCGGCACGCGGGAAGGGTCCTTGCTGGCAACAATCGACAAGACGGTCACCGCGCCGGGCAGCCGCCTGCTCGCCGAGCGTCTCGCGGCGCCTTTGACCGCTCCCAAGGAAATCGATTGCCGCCTAGATGCCGTCGCGTTTTTTGTCGATGAACCAGGCTTGCGCAAGGATGTGCGGGCCTGTCTTAAAGCCGCGCCGGACATGACCCGCGCGTTATCGCGCCTTGCGCTTAAACGCGGCGGTCCGCGCGATCTCGCGGCAGTGTGCGGGGGGATCGAGGCAGCCAAGGCCGTCGCGCGCTCGCTGGCCAAAACCGGCCGCCTTCCGCGAGAGCTTGGCCAGGCGAGCGAAGCCGCCGCCGAGGTGGACCCAGCCATCGACACGCGTCTGAGCGACGCGCTTGCCGAAACGCTTCCACTCAACCGGCGCGATGGCGGCTTCGTTCGTGGCGGCCATGACGCCGTCCTCGACGAGCTTCGCGCGCTGCGCGACGAAAGCCGGAGTGTGATCGCCGCGCTTCAGGCGCGTTACGCCGATTTGGCGGGAACAAAGCAGCTCAAGCTAAAGCACAATCATTTTCTTGGGCATTTTATCGAGGTCCCGCAAGCGCAAGGCGAACGGCTGTTGAGGCCGCCGCATGATACGATGTTCGTGCATCGGCAGACCATGGCGGACGCGATGCGCTTTTCGACCAAGGAACTCGCCGAACTCGAGGTCAAGATTGCCTCCGCCGCCGAGGAGGCGCTCGCCCGCGAGCAAACGATTTTCGAGATACTGGCCGCGCTTGTCCTTGGCAGCCAAGCCGTCCTCAGACGGCTCGCCGGTGCGCTCGCGGCAATCGATGCCGCGGCGGCGCTGGCCGAATTGGCGGAAGCCTCGGATTGGACAAGGCCCGAGGTCGATCGTTCGCTTGCCTTCGAGATCGAAGGCGGTCGGCATCCCGTCGTCGAGGCGGCGCTGCGCTTGGAGGGTCAAGGGTTTGCCGGGAACGGCTGCAAACTTTCGGGCTCCCCCGGCAAGGGCGGCCGGATCGCGGTCGTGACCGGCCCGAACATGGCCGGCAAGTCGACCTATTTGCGCCAGAACGCCTTGATCGCCGTCCTCGCCCAGACGGGCTCGTTCGTCCCCGCGAAACGCGCTCATATCGGCGTCATCGACAAGCTTTATTCGCGGGTCGGCGCGGCCGACGATCTCGCGCGCGGCCGTTCGACCTTCATGGTCGAAATGATCGAGACCGCCGCGATCCTCAACCAGGCCGGCGAACGCTCGCTCGTGATCCTCGACGAAATCGGCCGCGGCACCGCCACGTTCGATGGTCTTTCCATCGCCTGGGCGGTGATCGAGCATCTGCACGAGAAAAATCGCGCGCGGGCCTTGTTCGCCACCCATTTTCACGAATTGACGCGGCTTGTGGAAAAACTCGACCGGCTGGTCAACCTCACCGTGCGAGTCACCGACTGGAATGGCGAAGTGGTTTTCCTGCATGAGATCGTCCCTGGAGCCGCCGACCGGTCCTATGGCATCCAAGTCGCGAAACTTGCCGGCCTCCCCGCCCCGGCCGTTTCGCGCGCGAAAGAACTTCTCGCCGAATTCGAGGCTGCCGAGCGGCTTTCAAATGCAGACCGGCAGGCAGCCGATCTGCCTTTATTTACGGCGGCGAGCCCGCCGCCCGTGCCGCAACGCGACGTTCTCGGGCCAGCCCTCGACGCGATCGACCCGGACGAGCTTTCTCCGCGCGCCGCGCATGAGGCGCTTTACCGGCTGAAAAAGCTTCGCGCCGAGGACCGGTAACCTCGCCAGGCCTCGAAAATAACATTCGGCAACACAATTTATGAACGGATTAATCGATGGATGCCGACCACGCCCTTGGCGACGCCAGACACGCAATAGGTCCCGCTCGCAGGCCTATTCGGCGGCGAGAGTTGCCTTCTTTGTCTTGGCGGCAGCCTTGGTTGCTTTCTTGGCAACCTCGCGCGCGGCCTTGGCGGCGGGCGTCTCCATCTTCTCGGCAATACGCGCCGACTTGCCGCGCCGATCGCGAAGATAATAGAGCTTTGCGCGCCGGACCTTGCCACGCCGCACCACCTTGATCGATTCGATATTCGGCGAAAGCACCGGGAAAACCCGCTCAACGCCCTCGCCATAGGAGATTTTGCGTACCGTGAAGCTCTCGTTGATCCCGCCGCCGTTGCGGGCGATGCAGACGCCTTCATAGGCCTGCACGCGGGTGCGCTCGCCTTCCGTCACCTTGACGTTCACGACGACAGTGTCGCCCGGCTGAAACGCCGGGATCGTCCTGACGGCCGTGAGCTTGGCGGCCTGCCGGGCCTCGAGTTCCGCGATGATATTCATTGCGATTAAAACCTCGCCGTTTCGCCTGATCTTCCGGCGAGCGTTCCGGTACGGTGTTTTGAATTGCGGAAAGCACCTCTACACGAGTAGCCTTGGCTTGTCGATCGTGGTGAAAGAATTAGCGATAAACGACGAGATCATTGGGAAGGCTCAGGTGGCGTGGTTCCCGCTGGCATGGTCACTGCGCTGGCTGGCGGTGCCGGCAGTCGCTCGAACGTCGTCACTCCCTCGGTCGCCGAATTGATAAGATCAAAGCGGTTCGGGCTCCCGGGACTAATTGTCGTCGTGTATTTATTTCCGTTCATCAATTGGATGCCCACCTTCCCCCCTTGCACGACCTGGTACTTGCCTGTTACCGGCGCCGGACCATTTGTTTCCGGAGCAGCCGACGCCGCGTTGTCTTCCGCAGGGCTGGCAGGGACAGTCATGCTGATCGTCTTGTCGGCGCGAAAAACAAGGTGCTCCGGTCCGCGCATGGACTTCCATTCCCCCACGATCTGGTTGTTCGCATTAGGGAGCGAGCGTTGAAGCCTGGCGATGCTCATCCGGTTGAAAGCCATGATGCCAATGATGCCGCCAATCACGATCACCACATCGAGTACCTGTATCTTCGCGCGCTTTTTAGGTGGGGTCGGCCGCGCCATTGTCACTTCCTCCCGGTAATCTATCAATTGTAGGAGCAGCGGAAATCGCGATTGACCGCTTTCCTAGCTCCTCGGGACCGCTCCCTACCACCATATCGTCCCCGACTTCAAGACAGGCAAGACGCGCGATAGCAACGGCTCAAACTAGCGAGTTTGCAAATCCGAATTGCGAAACGTAAGCTTTGCCCGCACCGTTACTTGCGCGCCGGAGACCGCGAGATCGGCGAGGGTTCCCGGCCTTTTTGGAGAGGTGCTATTACAACGATTTAGTTGCCGGGCGCGGTTCGCCGGCGAGGTTTTTTGTGGCGAGCTTCAAAAAAATTTGAAAGGAAAGATGTCATGGGGACCGCGCTCCGGCCGGTCGGCGAGAATTCTAGTCGCTCGACAGCCTTATGGCGCGAGAGGACTTCTCCGCGACACCCGTTTGTAATGAATGGCGGCTGCCGTCCGGGCGTGGTCTTGGGGCGTTGGGCGCCAATTTGCTGGTCGAAGACGGGTTTTCGGCATCCGTTGCCAATGCACCGGAAAAAAACGGCCCGACCGTTGAGCAGATCCGAGTGTTCGAGGCCGCGCTGCGTCACATTATCCGGGCCGTGCGTATCAGCGGTCAGTTCTGGGGCCTCGATCTCGGCCCGGCAACAGCGCCCGAGCGCTTGGAAAATCTAGGCTATCTTTCTCGCAGGGGCCTCGGCGAGAGTGGTTTTCGCGAAAGCGATGCTCGACGCCGGTGATGGAATGCTTCTGCGCGGTGGGCGTCTTGTGGACGCGACGGCTAAAACCCAACTCTCGAGCATTTTCGAGAAGACCGGAACCCATCGGCAGGCCGAGCTCGTCCGTCTCCTGCTCGATGCGACCGAAGCGAAAGAGGTGGAATTGGGGAACAATGAGCGCTTCCCGCCGCGCCGCCGTTCAGGTTAAAATCGCGGTCATTCGCAAAGACGCGGCGTGCGAACTTCAAAACGGCAATTACGCGTCCGAGCGTTCAAGCGCCGCGCGGCACCCTGTGAGGTTTTGTGGCGCGCCGGGTTCCGCTTCGAGGGGACCTTTCATGCCTTAGGTTGTTGATCGCGGACCGGTCTCCGGTTGAAATGGCATCGCCGCTTGATAAACGGATGAAGGTTGACAATATACCATAAACGGATGAAGGTTTACGATGTATCGCTGGAGGTTCAAGCTTTCCGTGTTCAAGCCGGCGTAATGGCACCCCTGGGAGTTTCGCTTTGTTATTGAGCAAATGGAGTCCGTAGAGCCATGTCATGAGCGGCGAGAAAGAGCTGAGTGCGCTAATCGACTTGATCTACGAGGCCGTGCTCGACAATGACCTCTGGCCGAGCGTGCTGATAAAGCTTGCCGACGCCGTGGGCGCGGCGCACGCTATCATGCCGTCCGTGGATTGGCGTGCCAATATATTCGCCACCATTGCGCCGCGCGACGATCCCGATTTGGTCGCCTCTTACAAAGAATATTGGGTGTTCCGCGATCCGCTTTTAGCGCGAGCCACATTCCGCCCGGTGGGGGAAATCAATACTCTCGACAGCCTCATGCCGCGAGAGGAGTTCGCCGCCACCCCGGTTTTTAACGACTGGTGGCGGCCGGCCCAGTATAGTCTCGCAACGGCGGGCACCAGTTTGGTGGTCGAAGATCAGTTTTCAGCCCTGGTCTGCGTTTCCAACGCCCCTGGCAAGGATTCCCTGACCGACGAGCAGTTGCATCTCTTCGAAGCCGTTGCGCGGCACCTCTGCCGGGCTGTGCGTATCAATCGCCAGCTTTGGAAGCTGGAGCTCGCGAATCTCGCCGCGACGGAGCGAATTGAGATGCTGCCGGAGGGTGCTATGCTGGCCGACGCGTCGGGGAGAGTTGTCCTCGCGAATGCCGTGGCGAAAGCGATGCTCGACGCCCGCGACGGAATATTTCTGTGCGATGGGCGTCTTGCCGTTGCGGGCAGCCTGGACGCATTGCAAAAGCTGGTGGCCTCGTGCGCGCGAAGGTCCATGGGGAATGGCGGTCCTGGCGGTGAACTCAAAGTGCCGCGCGATCTCCCCCGATCGCCGCTCCATGTGACGGTCGCACCGCTTCGATCCGACACGCAGCTCCCGGATGTTCCTTGGATCGGCTTTGGCAGTCCGGTCGCCATTGTCACGGTGACCGATCGCGATCTCGACCGGCGGCGGCGGCAGATGAATTTGCGCCGCCGTTTTGACCTGACCTCCACGGAGGCTGCGCTCGCCGCCGAGATTCTAAGGGGCGATGGCCGCAAGGCGGCCGCGCGGCGGTGCGGTATTTCCGATGCAACGGCCAAAACCCATCTCGCGAACATTTTCGAGAAGACCGGAACGCACCGGCAGGCCGAACTCGTCCGTTTTCTGCTCGGCGCTGCCGAAGCGCAGGGTGGGAAAACATAAGCGCTTCCGGCGATGCAGGCGCTTAGGCTCATCGCGCACAGATGCAAAGATCGCGGCAGTCATCACGCGCGCGGATTTGCACGGAACATTTTTCCGAAGTTGAACGCTTTGTCCACCGTAATTGTGAACGCGGGGGCCTATTTCCTCAATCTAAGACGTATTGTCTAGTGCTAAACGATATCCACTTCTTTTTGCAATCACTTTTGCGGCCTAGACCTTTGCCATGATCAAGGAAGATGACCTTCAGGCCGTGATAGATTTGATCTACGAGGCCGTGCTTGACGACACTCTCTGGCCGCATGCGCTGACGAGGCTTGCCGATGCCATGGGGACGGCGCAGATTGGCTTGCTCAGCTTGGACCGTCGCGCCCGTACATATGATTCTGATCGCGCCGCGTACCGATCCGGTCATGGACGCGATCTTCAAGAAATATTGGGCCTTCCATAATCCGCTTTGGCCCCGCACGATCGCGCGGCCAGCCGGCGAGGTATTCTGGCTCGATAGCCTGATCCCGCGAAAGGACTTCGTCGCTACCCCCTTCTTCAACGAGTGGATGCGCCCGGCCGAGTTCGGGATTGCGTCGATGGGTGCCAATTTGCTGGTCGGGAACGAGGTTTCGACAATGATCTCCGTTGCCAATGCGCCCGGGAAAGATGAAATAACTGGCGAGCAGACGCTCGCCTTCAGGGCCGCGCTGCGCCATATCGACCGCGCCGTTCGTATCCATCGTGAGCTTCGGTTGCGCGATCTCGACCATGACACGGCGCCGGACCGGCTTGAGTGCTTGCACCGGGGCGTCATGCTGGTGGATGGCGCCTCGAGGGTGGTGTTCGCCAATGCGGCGGCCCGGGCGTTGCTCAATTCCGCCGGCGGGCTCGCTCTCGAGGCCGGCTGCCTTCGCAGCACTGACGGTTCGGACGCTCTTCTGCAAGGATTGATCGTCTCCTGCAAGCGCAACGCCCGCACACGAAACGGCCCCGGCGGAGGAATTTCGATTCGCGCCGGCCAGCGCCGGTCACTGCGTGTAACGGTGACGCCGCTGCGGACCAAAGGCACCGTCGCCGAACTTCCCTGGCTCGGCTTGCAAATTCCCGTGGCCATTGTCACGGTATCCGCTCCCGCGACGGAAAAATCACTCAACTGACCGGCGGGAAGTCATTCGCCAATGAGCGGGTGCAAATCGCGCACCATGGCTTTCATCCGCTCGTCGAGCACATGGGTATAGATTTGCGTCGTTGAAATATCGGCGTGGCCGAGCAATTCCTGCACGACGCGCAAATCCGCGCCGTTTTGCAAAAGATGGCTCGCGAAGGCATGGCGGAGCACATGCGGACTTATCCGCGCGGCGCCGATCCCCGCGGCGGCGGCGCAGGCCTTGAGGTCGCGGGCGAAAGCCTGGCGCGTGAGGTGCCCGCTCGCGCTATCGGCCGGAAACAGCCAATGGCAAGCCGCCGCCCCGGCATCCGTTTTCTTTTGAAATGCGCGGTAGGCCGCAATCGTCCGCCGCGCCTCGCTGGGTAGCGGCACCAGCCGTTCCCGCCCGCCCTTGCCGCGAATGTGGATGAAAGGCTCCTTCGTTTGCGCCGCGCTTGATGGCAAGGTCACGAGTTCGGAAACCCGCAGACCCGTCGCATAAAGAAGTTCGAGCAGGCAGGCCGTGCGCAACGCGCGCAACCGTTCGGGCGCGGGGCGGGCGTCGTCGTCGAGCCCCTCCTTGGAGACCGCCAACAGGTGGCCGACCTCGGCGACGGACAGGATCTTTGGCAGCCTCCGGCCGCGTCTGGGCGCCTCGACAATCAACGCCGGATCGTCGGCGCGGCGCCCGTCGGCGACGAGAAACCGGTGGAACTGGCGGATCGAGGAAAGTTTTCGTGCGCTCGATGCAGGCTTGAGACCGCGTTCCGCAACCTTGGATAGATAAGCGCGAATGTCGCCGGTCGCGGCGTTTTGCGGCGTCTTTCCCGCGCGGGCGAGTTCCGGCGGCATAATCGGCGAGGTCGCGGGCATAGGCATCGAGGGTGTTTTTCGAAGCTCCGCGTTCGGCCGCGATCATCTCGAGAAAGGCTTCGATCAGGCGAGGAATGCATCGCGTCATGAGCCGGCGGCTCCCTATTTGTTCAGCCTCGCAGGAGGAATCGTTTGGCTCATCTCGCGCGGCTGCGGTTCGACGAACGTCACCAGCGCGATCATGCCGCCATAAATGATTCCCGCCAGAATACCGGCGAGCAAAAGAAACCGGATAAGTGAAGGCATGCGATTCTCCGTTGGCGGTTTGCTCTTATCGGACAATGGTGCGGGCGAGGGCGCGCGGCACCCCGTTGGAAATCTGGGTGGGTTGATAGATGCAATGCACGGAAAGCGCTATCGCATTAGTTAATTATCGAGAATTTTCCGCTTGGCGGGAGGCATGTGCGATGAAAGCGATCTCGTTCCATGATATTTGATGGCCGGTTGCGGACACGACTTTCACGCGGCAATCAGCTACAAAATCCGGGAGCGTGGCTTCCAAGCGACGCCTGTTCCCAGCGAGACGCGTCACGGACATCATGCGAACTTTTAACCTCTATGCCCTTTTCCTCATTCTGCCTCTCTGCGCGCAGGCGCGGGCAGCCGACTTTCAGGATTGGACCGTCGACTGCGACAACGTCAAGGGCTGCATCGCCCTCGGCTTCGCACACGGCAACTGACCTAGTTGTAATTGATAAATCGGGATTGCTTTTTGCCGAGGACCTCGTCCGCAATGATCCCTTCCTGCGTCATAGGCCAAAAGTGCTCGATCTCACCTTATTGGATGAAGCGAACCTCGCAGACCTTTGCGCACGGTACTGCATTTCAATGTTCGGTCGCCGACAGGGACTCGCCTTCGGCATTTCATCAAATGACGAGCAGACCAAATTCGACGACGATGTGCGTGCGAAAAAGAAAGCCGTAATGGCGCGGCTTTCATGCGGGGTCGACATGGCCGTTAGCGCCAACGAAGACACACGATTTTGACATCCCCCGACGCATTGAAGAGCCAGGAGAAAACTGTTGCGGTTTCCGGTTGGGCGGATTCTGCTGCGCGCGCGATTCAAGGCGGCTTTCCGTGCAAGGAAGATCGCGGCGAGTTGATCGCTTTGGCGCGCGGTCTTCGCCTTGCCGGCTGACACGGCGTGCGAATGCCTTGGTGCTTTTGGACACACGGCGATCAAGAGAGCAACGATCACCGTCGCATTGGCGCGCGCGAAAAGGCCAAATCCCACGAACAGCATCGAAATCCAAAAGACAAGAACGGTCAGAAACGGCCAAGGGATCGAACTGTTGATCTGCTCGACCATGAGCGCGCGCGTCTGGCGGATGGCTCCGCTTATTTCGAGCGCCCTCTTTTGAATGAAGTGCTGTGCTTCCGTATTGGGCGAGAGTTTTGCTATGCTGCCGTAGAAGCCGGCAGCCTCGGCATGGCCGACCGATGCTCGCTGCCCCAGCTGGATGCCGTTCTTCGACCAGATTTTGTCAACCGCCACCGAAACGGCTGCACGAAGCCTATGGCGCGGTTCGTTTGCTCCGACCGATATTGCGCCAGAATGCCGTCGAGCTCGACGATGGTCGCGGAAACCTGCCGTAATTCACCGCTCTGCGTCTCGTAGGGGAGCTGTTCGCCGAGGCAATGAGCAGGCCAAGGACTAAAGCGGCCATGGTTGCGATAAGCCCCATAACGAGCTTAATCACATCCTTGGAGTCTTCGTGCAAATGATCGTCGGGCAGCTTTTTGCGCAGGACCATGCCGAAAACCGCCGCCGCGAAGGTGCAGAAAAAAATCATTAACGAGACGGCCAACGGGGCCAACAATTGCGGCATGTCCGATCCTTGATCTTGGATGAATTGAGCGGCCTTGTTCATTCGCCGGGCAAAATGAGGCGGCTTTTTGTCGCGGCAACGCCGGCGTCTACTCGCCCAAAAATGGAGCACGATCTCCCGCCGGTGCGGCGCGTGGCGATGCTCGAACAGATAGATGCCCTGCCAAGTCCCAAGAACCATCCGCCCCGAGGCGACCGGAATTGCAAGCTGCGTTTGCGATAGCGCGGCCCTGATATGCGCGGGCATGTCGTCCAAACCTTCGGTTTTGTGGACATAGCGCTTGCTGTCCTCGGGCGCGATTTCCTCGAAAAAATTTTCAAGATCCGTTTGGACGTCGGGATCGGCGTTCTCCTGAATGAGCAGCGAAGCAGAGGTGTGGCGGCAGAAAATCGTCAAGAGGCCGGTCGCGACATTTTGCTCGCGAAGCCAGCGTGATACCTCCGCGCCGATCTCGACAAGACCTTTGCCGCTGGTTTGAATGTGTAGGCTAAGGAGCGCTTGGCGCATCGAAAAGGTCGCAGGCTGGAAGCGGTGGCGATGAGGCCGGCCGCAATCTTACCGCACTTTGAAATCGCAAAGGCGGCCATCTTTATGTTTTATGTCGAAGAGCGCGAAGTCCGCTGCCGCGCCAAGCTTTGCCGCAAAAATGCTGCACCGCCACGAGACACGCGAAAAAATCGCGTTCAGGCCGATACCTTTTCTTCACTTTCCCGCGTTTGCGCGTAACATGGGGTGACCTTGGGATCGGGGCGCCGCGATGAACCGGCCGGTTTCCGGTTTGCAGCCGCGGCGCTTGTTTGCCTTGTTGTCATGGCCACATCGTCGTCCACGGCACGTCGGCCGGCGACTTGTGCGGCGCGGCAACGCCGGGCCGCGCCGGTCAGGCAACAATGCGGGAGGAGTGCGAAGATGAGCGACAGAAGCGGTTTTGACGGGCCGGCTTTTCCGGTAGTCGCCCCGCCCCAGCTTCCGGCGGCAGCGCTCGCGGGCGTTCGCACGCGGCGGATCGCGGCACTTTTTTTCGATCTTGATTTTCGTCGCCATCCTTTCCTTTTCGCTGTGGTTCGCGCTCGCCGTTTTGACCTTCGGGCTTTCGCTCTTCATCCTGCCGCCGCTGTTTCCAATTCGTCGCGTTTTTTTACAATGGACTCACGATTTCGGGCTATCGGATGGCGACGCCGGGCATGCGGGCGATGGACCTCGAAATGCGTCTCACCGACGGCACGAGGGTGCCTTTCCTCAACGCCGCGGTGCAGGCGGTGCTCTTTTATGTGAGCACGATGTTCCCGCCGGTATTTCTCGTCTCGCTCTTGAGCGCGAACAAAAGATGTCTGCACGATATGCTTGCCGGCGTCATCGTCACCCGGCGGTTTATGTGAGGGCTAGAATTTTCAGCTGATGTTTTCAGAAGGCCAGCTTCTGAAAACCAAAAAGAGGGCCGGCGAGATTGACGCGAGAACCGCGCGACGCACCGCAGTTTTATCTGACCTCGCCTTCGGCGTGCCCTTATTTGCCCAGCCGGCAGGAGCGCAAGGTCTTCACCCATTTGATCGGCCGCCGCGCCGCGGCGCTTAACGACCAGCTCACCCAATCGGGATTCCGGCGCTCGCAGACAATCGCTTACCGCCCTGCCTGCGAAAATTGCCACGCCTGCGTGTCGGTCCGCGTCAAGGCCAATGAATTCCGCTGGTCGCGGAATTTCCGCCGGGTCGTCGAAATCAATCGCGACCTTGCCGGAACCGTGGTGCGAGCCGAGCCCACCTCCGAACAATATGCACTTTTCCGCCGCTACCTCGACGCGCGCCATGGCGACGGCGGCATGGCCGACATGACAGCCGTCGATTACTCGACGATGATTGAGGACAGCCATGTCGAAACCCGTCTCGTCGAGTATCGCCTTTCCCAGGAGAGTGCCGTGGCGGCCGGCGAGCGGCCGCTCGTTGCCGCCTGCCTGACCGATCTCCTCGCCGATGGTCTGTCGATGGTTTATTCCTTCTACGTTCCAGGTGAACAGAGCCGTTCGTTCGGCACCTATATGATCCTCGATCATATCGAACGCGCGCGCCGTCTCGGCCTGGCGCATGTCTATCTCGGCTACTGGGTCGCGGGCTCCCAGAAAATGGCCTACAAGGCGCGTTTCCTGCCGCAGGAACGGCTTGGCATGAGCGGCTGGGAACGAGTGGATTAGATTTAGCGGGCGGCGTCTCGCTTCACCCAAACCTGTTGTTCTTGGGGAATCCTTTCGGTGGTAACCTGCCCGCCTCGGCGCGGTTGCCGATCCAATCCCGCAAATCGCTTGCGCCGGCTCCAAATGTCCGCCCGGCGGAGTCTTTCCAGGTCAAGCCCTGGTCAAGATAAAAGACCTTGGCATCGCTGAGCCCGCCATCCCTGTATTTTTGCAGACGAACACCTTTGCCGCGTGCCATCCCGGGCAATTGTGCAAGCGGAAATACGAGAAGCTTACGGTTTTCACCAATCGCCGCCACATGATCGCCTTCGGCGGGAACGATGAGCGCGGCGGTCGCCGGCTTTCCAACGGTAAGAAGCAGCTTGCCTTTGCGCGTACCGCCCACCATCTCGTCCTGGCTCGCGACGAACCCGCGACCATCGCTTGCAGCGACCAGCATTTTCTGGCCCGCGGCATAGGGAAAGACGGCGGCGATCGTCCCGCCGTCCTCAATATCGGCCATCAGACGAACGGGTTCGCCCTGTCCGCGCCCGCCCGGCAATTTGCTTGCGTCGAGCGTGAAAATCCTTCCATCGCTGGCGAGAACGAGGATTTTCGATGTGGTCTCGGCGAAAAACGCCACGGCCAATCGGTCGCCGCCTTTGAACTGCACTCCCGCGAGATCCGTGACATTGCCTTTCAGCGCCCGGATCCAGCCTTTTTCGGAAACCACGATCGTCACCGGTTCCCGCTCGATCATCGCTCCGGCGATATCGGCATCGGCGATATCGGGCGCTTGTCCAAAACTTGTGCGGCGGCGGCCGATCTTTGTCTCAGGACCGTATTTCTTCTTGAGCTCGCGAATTTGCGCGGCGACCGTCTTCCATTGCTTGGCTTCATCGCCAAGCAATGCCTCGATCTCGCGCTTTTCCTTCGTAAGATCGTCGCTTTCGCGCCGCAGCTGCAATTCCTCCAGCCGGCGCAGGCCGCGTAGCCTTGTGTCGAGAACGTACGTCGCTTGCACATCGGAGAGGGCAAATTGCGTCTGCAACTCTTGCTTTGGATCTTCTGCCTCGCGTATGATCCTGATCACTGCGTCCAGGTTCAAAAAGACGACAAGCATTCCGGCGACGAGTTCAAGCCGGTGGACGATCCCGACCTGCCGGTGCCGCGCGCGGCGCAGAAGAACCTCGCGGCGATGGTCGAGCCATTGCTGCAAGGCCTCCTTGAAGGAGACGACGCGGGGCACGACGCCATCGGCGAGCAGGTTCATGTTCATCGGAAACCGGCTCTCCAGCTCGGTCAGTCTAAAAAGTTGTTCCATCATTATTTCAGGATCGATCGCCCGCGCGCGGGGCTCGATGACGACGCGGACGTCCTCGGCGGATTCGTCGCGGACATCGGCGACGGCCGGCAGCTTCTTGTCGGCTAGAAGCTCGGCGATCTTTTCGATGAGCTTCGACTTCTGCACCATGTATGGAATTTCGGTGACGACGGCGGCCCACGCGCCGCGGCTTCCCTCCTCCTTCGACCAGCGCGCCCGCAGCCGGAACGAGCCCCGACCGCCCTCGTAAGCCTCGGCGATCGCGTGCCCAGATTCGACGATGATTCCGCCGGTCGGGAAATCCGGACCCGGCGCGAAACTCAGCAATTCTGCGGTCGTGGCATTGTTGTGCGAGATGAGATAGAGGGCCGCGTCGCAAAGCTCGGCGAGGTTATGCGGCGGGATCGACGTTGCCATGCCAACCGCGATGCCTTGCGCGCCGTTGGCGAGCAGGTTTGGGAGCGCGGCGGGCAGGACAATTGGCTCTTTCTGGTCGCCCGAATAATTCTCGCGAAACTCGACCGCATCTTCGTCGATGCCTTCGAGCAAGAGCCCGGCGACATCGGTCATCCGCGCCTCAGTGTAGCGATAGGCGGCGGCGCCGTCGCCGTCGACATTGCCGAAATTGCCCTGGCCGTCGACAAGCGGATAGCGCGAGGAAAAATCCTGGGCGAGGCGGACGAGAGCGTCGTAGATCGCCTGATCGCCGTGCGGGTGGAAAGAGCCCATCACGTCGCCGACGATTTTCGCGCATTTCTTGAAGGCGGCGCCCGGATTGAGACGCAAAATATGCATGCCATAGAGGATGCGCCGGTGCACGGGTTTGAGCCCATCGCGGGCGTCGGGCAGGGCGCGGCCCATGATCGTCGAGAGGGCATACGCCAAGTAGCGCTCTTCGAGCGCGTCGCGCAGATTGACCGGTTCGGCGCCACCCCCAGTTTGAGGCGGCGGCGAGATATTTTTTCCCATGCGCGAAGGCCTAAGCTGCTCCCATGCGGAAATCAATTCCGTGTTTGTTCATTTTTCGGCGAAGACCCCAAACGAGACCTGTGCGCAAGTGCTTCCGGGTGCTTGCGCTGGCTCGCTGCGCATGATTCTTTTTGCCTGCAACGACTGGGAGTGGATCATGGCACACCGGTGGATCGGGCAGGAGATGTTTCGCTTCGGCGCAATGGCCGAACGCCAAACGAGCCTCGACGCGCTTGGGGCATTGATTGATTGGTCGCATGCGCAGTCCGTTATGGCGCGGCTTTATAATGCCGCCAATGGCGAGAAGGCTTGGCCGCCGCTTGCAATGTTCAAAGCCCTGTTGCTGGCCACCTGGTATGATCTTTCCGATGTGATGCTGGCCGAGGCGCTCTCGGACCGGGCGAGCTTCCGCCGCTTTTGCGGCTTTGCCCGGAACGAAGCAACGCCCGAGCGCACCGCCTTTGTGCGCTTTCGGCGCGAGCTTACCGCGCATGGGCTCGACCGCAGCCTCTTCGAGGTCATCGCCCTTGATCTCGAATCCAAGGGTGCTTGCGTGCGCAAAGGCACGCTCATTGATGCAACGATCATCGGCTCGGCCAGCAAAGGCGATAAAGACGCGGCTTGGGTGAAGCACAAAAGCCGCGCGCCGGCACATGGCTATAAGGCGCATGTTGCCGTCGATAAGGACAGTGGAATCATCCGCGATGTCGCAATCACTGCGGCCAACGAGCCCGATGTCAATGTCGCCCCTTCGATCGTTCCGGATGAGCCGGGCGAGGTCTATGGCGATAAAGCCTACGACGCGCTCTCGGTCGAAAAGGCGATCGCAGCGAAGGGCGGAACCCCGCGGTTGATGCGCAAAGGCCACCGCTGGCTGAGAGCCGCCACGCTCGAAGCGCACAACCGCCCGCTGCGCCCGGTCCGTGCAAGGATCGAGAAAATCTTTGGCACGTGGAAGCGCAGCTATCATTTTCGCTCCATGCGATGGATCGGCCTCGCCAAGGCAAGGCTGCAAATCCATCTCGCCGTGATCGCTTACAATTGCAAACGCTTCTGGCGGCTGCAAATGGCCTGAGCGGGCCAGCAAAATCGACCGTTGCAAACCCATCGCCAAAGCGCCAATCTTGTGATCTTCACTCGCCGCAGCAATGATGCTGCCTCTCAAAATCTGGCAAGCGCGCTCCAATCCCCCACCGCCTTGCCAAGGCGGCGCCGCGCACAGGTCTCGAAACTTGTGGAACACCGCTTCGCGAGGGCCAACGAACCTCGTTTTGCCCTCCTTCACACCGGGGATGAGCGGTTCAGATCAGCCTCGATGCGGCATGTCGAGACGGCCGTGGACATGATCCGGCAGCAGCCGTTGAGGACGTCAGTGTCGAGCCTAGAGGGGGCCCGGCAATGTTGTAGGAGCGCAAATCCATTTGACAATGTGCAATTGCACACCTATATCGGGTGAATGGCAACACCAAGCGCAATCCATCTCTGTTACGCCCTCGCAGCCCGGAAGAGCGATCGCTATCTGAGCCGTCTTTACGATAGCCACCTGGTGCCGGCGGGGCTGTCAGTCTCGCAATTCGCGATCCTCGGGCTGCTGAAGGCGCACGGGCCGCTCAAGATTGCCGAGTTGGCGGACAGGCTGATCATGGAGCGGACAAGCTTGGTTCGTGCTCTGAAACCGCTCCAGGCCACGGGGTGGGTCGTTGCTGAGCGCTCTGACAATGATCGCGCCTTCGACGTCACGCTGTCCCCATTGGGATTTGAAAAGCTCGCTGAGGCAATGCCGCTCTGGGCAGAGGCGCAGGCTGCTTTCGAAGGTGAAGTCGGACGTGACCGCGCCATCCGGCTCCGCGACGAGATCTTTGAATTGAACCTTGGAGGGTGATTCTCTTTTTTGTCCGCAAATGTGCAGTTACACACTTTTGCGACCGCGTCGCTATCCCTCGTGTCGGGGCGGAGATCACCCTGGCATCTACGCAGCCTCAACCATCCACTCAGGAGATGAATGATGAGCACCCAGACGTTCCTGGTAATCGGCGCGACCGGTAGGACCGGTCAACACACAGTCCAACATCTTCTTGAAAGAGGTCACGCTGTCCGCGCGATGGTCCACAAGGAGGACGAGCGCTCGGAGGTGCTTCGGGGCACGGGCGCGGAGGTCGTGATAGGTGAACTCTTGGAGCACGACGACGTAATCCGGGCGGCAGCCGGCACCAGCGCGGCTTATTTTTGCTATCCTGTTAGCCCGGGACTCATTCAGGCAACGGCGTATTTCGCGGACACGGCCAAGCGGGCGGCGCTCAAAGTCGTCGTAAACATGTCGCAGATTTCTGCGCGGGAAGATTCCAAGAGCCACGCCGCGCGCGACCACTGGATTGCCGAACGCCTTTTCGACTGGTCCGGCGTTCCGACCGTCCACATCCGTCCGACATTCTTCTCGGAGTGGCTGTTGTTCCCGTTTGTGCGCTCGACGATTGTCGCGAATGGCATCATCGATCTGCCGTATGGCAACGGACGCCATGCTCCAATCGCTGGGGAGGACCAGGCGCGGGTTATCGCGACCATCCTGGCGGAGCCGGCCGCTCATATCGGGAAGACCTATACCCTCTGCGGACCGATTGAGCTGGATCAGGCCGGAATTGCCGCGGCCATCACCGAGGTGCTGGGCCGAAAGATCAGCTACCGGCCGCTGACCATTCCTCAATATCGGGAGCGTCTCGAGAAGGCACGCTTGCCTGGGTTCATGATTTAGCATTTCTGCGCGGTCGCCCTCGACTATCAGAACGGCCTCTTCTCGGGTGAAGACAAGTTCATCGCCGAACTGACCGGTAAGCCGCCGATGACCGTACAGGATTTCGTAGCTTCGCACCGAGAAGCCTTCACCACGGCGAGCGCTGCAGGATGACGCATGGACTGATCGCCTTCGGCCTGGCATTTGTTTCGCCTGCCGCATGCGCGCAATCTTGGATTAACAATGTCCGCTGGCACCCATAGACCGCGTCACGCCGCGACGAGTCCCTTCATCGGCTTCACACGCGACGATTCCGGAAAGACAGCGTCGCCGAGCGCGGCCGTGGAAAGCCCGAGTTGGTCCGTAAGCACCCCCTTGAGCAAGGCGCGCAGATCGGTTGTCGGCGCGAGGTCGCGGTTTTGATAGAGCTGCGTGTCCTGCAAGCCCGGCCAATCGGCGATGACGCGGCCGCCCGCGATCGCGCCGCCGGCCAAGAAGGCAATCGTCCCCGTGCCATGGTCGGTGCCCGTGGTGCCGTTAATGCGGGCCGTGCGGCCGAACTCTGTGACGGCGACGACAGCGGTATCTCTCCAAAGCGGCCCGAGGCCGTTTCGGATTTCCTCAAACGCGCCGTCGAGCCCCCCGAGCAATTGCGCGAGGCGGCCGCTCGCGCCGCCTTCGTTGGCATGGGTGTCCCAGCCGTCGAAGGCCAGCGCGGCAATGCGGGGACCATCGTCCACTGCCATTAGGCTCGCCGCTCCCTGGGAGGCTTGACGCATGCCAGCGATCGTATTGTAGCCCGCGCGCGCCTTCGCCTCGCCGTCGTCCATGCCCTGGCGCAAGGCAATCCTGTCGATTTCAAGGCCGCGAGAGAGCGCCTCGCCCAAGGCCGGATCACGATGCGCGTAGAGATCGAGGAGCCGGGCCGTGAGATCGTCGGAGGCATGCGGCAAGTTCTGCGGCGCCCAGCCGAGCACCGGCGCAGATCCGCGCAAAACGAGCGGCGTCACCGGTCCGATGCCAAGGCCCTTCGATGCCCCCACGCGGTCGCCTTTCGGCAGCGCGGCGAGGGCGCGGTTGAGCCAGCCGCTCCTGGTGAACCCCGGGGCAGGGTAACCGCTTTCGAGGACGTCCTGGCCGTCGAAATGCGAGCGGTCGCGATAAGGGCTTGCGACCGCGTGAACGATGGCCGCCTGCTTCTGATCATAGAGCCGCTTGAGAGCCGGCATGGCCGGATTGAGCGCGAAGAACGAATCGAGCGGGAGAGCTGGATGGTCGCCGCCAAGGGAAAGCGCTAGCGAGCCATGCAGCGCCAGGTAATCGGGATCGCCGACCGGCGCGACGGCCGATAGCCCGTCGAGTGCGCCACGCAGGATGATGACAATGAAACGCGGATCGCGCCCTCCGGCGCGGGCGAATTCCGGCAGATAGGCCCAGGCGAAGACGGAGCCCGCGCCGGTAAGCAGGCTGCGACGGGTGGCGGAGTAATTGGTCATCGGTGTGGTCCTTGCGATATATCCATTGCGCTTCCTGTGCTCGCTCCGACGGCGCGGCTTGCCCCGGCGAGAAGGATTAACGCCGCTGCACCTCCGGCGACATTAAGAGCAAAGCAATCCCTTGTTGCTTGGTTTCGGCGCGCGCCACGGCCTGCCGTGTTTCCTCCGATGCCGCGCCGCCCGCGATCGCGTCCAAAAGTTCACGCGGATCGGGCGGGTCACGCAGGCGCGACGCCGCTTGTAAGGCGACATCGAGACGCAGCTTCATCCCTTCCGGCGAGGCCCAGGCGGCTGCGGTATCCGGAAAGCCGTTCGGCCCCGGGGGTGTCCAGAACGGCATGCCGAGCATCGCCAACGGATGGAGCAGCGCGCCCGGATCCTCGGGAACGCGGCCGGTGATCCGCATCGCCGCGACGAGGAACTCGTAAGGCATGCGCATTTTCGTGAGCGGCGCGGCCCAGGCCTCGGGCGCGTCGATCAGTGCCAGCGTCACGGCTTTCAGGTCGCCGTCGGTCGCGGAAAAGACACCGGCGAGGCGCCCGACGAGCGCCCGGGGTGGCTCGTCGGCGACGAAATGGCGAGAGAACTTCATCGCGATATGGTTTGCTGTCGCCGGGTGGCGCGCGAGATCGAGAAGCGCCGCCTCGCCCTGCCGCGTGCCCTCCGGCGCGTAGGTTTTGCCAAGCAAGATCTGCGGGCCGGGCTCGTGCGCGTTGTAATTAAAGACAAAGGTTCCAGGCTCGCCAAGCTTGCCGGCGCGGCCGGCGATCGTCCAGCCGGTTAGGATCCGGGCGAGCGAGGTCACGTCGTCCTGGGTGCAGCCGCCGTCGACACCAAGCGTGTGCAGCTCCATGATCTCGCGGGCGAGATTTTCGTTGAGCCCCCGCTTCTGACGGAGTCCCGCTGGAGAATTGGGGCCGATCGACTGTTGGTTTTCGAGATAATGCAGCATCGCCGGGTGGCTCTCGACGGCGAACAGCATGTCGGAGAACCGGCCAAGCACATGGGGACGGATCGCTTCGCGTTCGAAAGCGCCTGCGCTGATCCGGATGAAATTGCTCTTCGCCACCGAGACGCAGAAATGGTTCACCCAAAAAGCCACCAGCCTCTCGACGAGGCCGGCACGCGCCTGCGCCGCGCGCTGAAAGCGGGCGAGCGCCTCGGCGCGATAGACGACCTGCTCCGGCGAGGGTAGCTTCGGTGGCCCCATATTTGCGGGTTGCGAGGGTGGTGGTGACGCGACCGCGGTATTGGGATTGGCGGCCATGGATGTGTCGGTGGCCATCGCCGGTTGCGCGGCAGCTTCCACCGCCATCCGCTCGCGTTCGGCCTTCTTCCGGTCCTCGTCGGCGAACATCGCCTGGAAAGCGAGCGCCGTGCGTGGCGTGCCAGGTCCCTCCAGCAGCGCGACACCCGGCTGCGCCAATTCGGCTTTTAGGAAGCCGCGCGGATCGGAAGCGGCCGCCGCGAGATCGCCGTCGCCTCGCGCGCCAAAGCCGAACCGGTTGAGTGCTGTGAAACCCGCCTTGAAGTCCTGCACCGTCAAGTCTCACTCCGCCACATCGAAGGCGCTTGAATAGAGCACATCGATCCTGGCCGGGAGATGAACAAAACAAGGAAAATCGGTCGGGGGTCATAATTGTCAGCTGTCGCTCGGTCAACCCGAGCGGCACCATTCATCCTCGGGCGGACTATATTTTCCCGATGGACTCAGTGGTCTCGTAGATGAAGAAGACGCAGGCCCCTCCGTGCACGGGAGTGCCGCTCGGCGTACGCGCGCGGTAGGAATAGGGAGTCCAGCGTCGGACGCAATGAAATTGATTGGGATGCTCGATATGAACGTCCGAGTACCCTTGCGCCTCCAAATAGTGCACAAAGCGATTCTCTTCGCCCTGCAGATAGATGAACATAAGTACCGCAATAGGGGCGCCGTAAATGAGACGCTCAACATTCATGGAACACGCCTTACGCTCCGCCGGAGCTCGGTCAACCCGAGCGGCACCATTCGTGCTCGGGCGGACTATTTTTTCCCGATCGGCTCGGTGATCATGCGGCAGAATAACGTGACGCAGGCCCCTCCATGCACGGGCGTGCCGTTTGGCAAACGCGCGCGGTAGGAATAAGTGTCCTCGTGGCGGGAATTATAGGAAAGCCGTGAAAGCGCTAATTTCCGGCTATCTAACTCGGAGCACGCATGATGAAAATTTGCATTCTCGGTGCTGGCAACGTTGGCGGCACTTTGGGACGCGCCTGGGCGCGCATGGGTCACGATGTCTTCTTTGGCGTTCCCCTTCCCGGCGATGCCGGGACGCAGGAACTTCTGAGAACCATTGGATCAAAGGCCCGCGCTGGAACCGTGGCCGAAGCGGCCGCGGCCGGCGATGTGATTGTGCTGGCGACACCGTGGCCAGCTACAAAGGGCGCCATCCAAGCCGCCGGAAACCTCGCGGGCAGGGTGGTGGTCGACTGCACCAACCCCCTCAAGGAAGATTTCAGCGGCCTGGCCCTCGGATACGCGACTTCTGGCGCGGAGCAAGTGGCGGAATGGGCCAAGGGCGCCAAGGTCTTCAAAGCCTTCAATCAAACCGGATTCAACATCATGGGAAATCCGGCGTTCAACGGCCAGCGAGCCGTCATATTTGTCTGCGGCGACGATGACGCGCACAAACCAACCGTGCTAAAGCTGGCCGCGGACATCGGCTTTGAGGCCATCGACGCGGGGAGTCTCGTGATCGCACGCCTCCTTGAACCATATGGCATTCTCTGGATTCACCTCGCCCTTGCGCGGGGTTTGGGACGCGATTTTGCCTTCGTCCTGCACCGGCGCGAGAAGGAGGCTTTGTGAACATCGGCATCATTGGCTCCGGAAACATGGGGGCCAGGATGGGCAAGATCTGGGCAGCAAAGGGCCATAAAGTCTTGTTCAGCTTCTCCACGGATCAGGAAAAGCTGCGGGCGGTTGCCGCCGCTGCCGGCCCCAATGCACGCACCGGCACGCCCGCCGGGGCCGTGGCTTTCGGCGAACTGATCCTCCTTTCCGTCCCATGGGCAGCCGTTCCCCAGGCGCTGAAGGCAGCGGGGGATTTCGAGGGCAAGACCCTGTTCAGTTGCGTCAACTGCCTGAAGCCGGACTTCAGCGGGCTGGAGGTTGGCACGTCCGCCGCTGAGGAGATTGTCAAACTCGCCCCCGGCGCCAAAATGGTCGAGGCCATCCCGCCGATGGCGCAAATCCTGGCGGCGGACTCCCGCCGTGGGCGGCAGATCAGTGCCTTCTACTGCGGCAACGACCCTGCCGCTAAGGCGAGCGTGGCATCACTGTTGCGTGACCTGGACCTCGATCCGGTTGACGCCGGTCCGTTGACCAGCGCCAGGTACATCCGAGCTTGCCGGGATGCTCTGCGTTCAGTTGGCCTATGGCATGGGCATGGGACCGAAGCTGGCGATGAAGCTGCTCAGGGATAGGGCCGACGCCGAACTCTCCTATGTTTGACAGGGATTCCTCTGATGACCACGTCGGACATTTCGGGCCCTCGCGCGACCAAGCTCAAAACGCATCGGAGCAATCAGCGTCCGCCGTTCGAACGTATTGCCCTCGTTCTGCAGGGCGGCGGGGCGCTTGGCGCCTATCAAGGCGGGGTCTACCAGGCTCTGGCGGAGGCCGATCTGCATCCCGATTGGGTCGCCGGCATTTCGATTGGCGCGGTCAATTCGGCGTTGATTGCGGGCAACCCGCCGGAAAAGCGCGTCGCGCGGCTGAGGGAATTCTGGGAGATCGTCAGCACGGCGCCTTTTGGTGTGGTCGACCTCCCGTCAATCGAGATCAAGGACGAGTTCACCCATAGATGGGTCAATCAGCTGAGTTCGTTGGGCACTTTGCTCGGCGGCGCTCCGGGCTTCTTCAAACCTCGCGTGCCGCCGCCCTTCCCCTCGACGCGCGGAAGCCCGGAT
Source organism: uncultured Alphaproteobacteria bacterium (assembly GCA_963712225.1). Lineage (GTDB taxonomy): Bacteria > Pseudomonadota > Alphaproteobacteria > Rhizobiales > Beijerinckiaceae > Methylocapsa. The sequence goes on along the minus strand of CAVQHH010000021.1, from coordinate 2,950 downwards.
ATTCTCAGCTATTACGATGCCGCTCCTTTGAGAGCGACGCTCGAACGCCTTGTCGACTTTGACCTGATCAATAGCGGAATCACCCGTTTGAGCGTTGGCGCGGTGAACGTGCGCACCGCCAATCTCGTCTATTTCGACAACACCAAGCATGACATCGGCCCGGAACATATCATGGCGAGCGGTTCGCTGCCGCCCGGGTTGCCCGCCACGGAAATAGAGGGCGAATATTATTGGGATGGCGGCCTCGTTTCCAACACACCGCTCGAATGGGTGCTCTCGGGCGCGCCGCGCCAGGATACGCTTGCCTTTCAAATCGATCTATGGAGTGCGAGCGGCAATTTACCGGGTAATCTGATCGAGGCTGACGAGCGCCAGAAAGACATCCGGTTTTCGAGCCGCACCCGGGCCGCCATCAATCAATTCAAGAGAGTGCAGGTTTGGCGCAGGGCGACCCACCACCTGCTCGCACGCCTTCCCGACGAGTTGCGGCAACTGCCGCAGGCAAACCTCCTCGCCGGCGAGGCCGACGAAAAAGTCTACAACATCATCAATCTCATCTACCACACCAAAAATTACGAGGGTGTGTCGCAAGACTACGAGTTTTCCCGACGAACGATGGAGGAGCACTGGCAGTCCGGTTACAACGACGCGGTGCGCACCCTGCGGCATCCCGAGGTTTTGCAGCGCCCCGAAAATCACGAAGGCGTTTTCACCTTCGACCTCGCGCGCGATGGACGTGAATAGAATGCACGGCAGATTTGTCCCGGTCGACGCCTGATGAGGAGATGCAGATGAAGCTTTCCGATGTCGCCAAAAGAGCTTTCGCGATGCCGCTGACCGACCCGGCCTATCCGCGCGGGCCCTACAAATTCTACAACCGCGAATTTGTGGTGGTCAGCTACCGCTCGGATCCGGACATTCTGCGCGATGTGGTTCCGGAACCGCTGGAGGTGGTTGGCGACACGGTCAACTACGAGTTCATCCGCATGCCCGACTCCACGGGTTTTGGCGATTATACGGAGACCGGCCAGGTGATTCCGGTGCGGTTTCGCGCCGCCGATGGGACGGTCCAGGAGGGCGGCTATGTGCATGCCATGTATCTCGACGACAATTCGCCGATCGCCGGCGGACGCGAAATCTGGGGCTTTCCGAAGAAACTCGCCAATCCAAAAATTGCGCATGAAAGCGAGACCTTGGTCTGCACCTTGCACTATGGCTCGGTGCTGTGTGTGTCGGCCACCATGGGCTACAAACATCACGAGCTTGACCCGGCGCCTCTGCTGAAAAGCCTGGCAAAGCCCAGTTTCATGATCAAGATCATCCCGCATGTGGATTGCACGCCCCGGATCTGCGAGCTCGTGCGGTATTATCTCGAGAACGTCACCCTGAAAGGCGCGTGGTCGGGGCCAGCCGCCATCGAACTGTTCGAACATTCGATGTGCGACGTCGCCCGCCTGCCCGTGCGCGGCGTGGTTTCCGCCAGCCACTTCGTCACCGACCTGACGCTAGGCCTCGGCGAGGTGGTGTTCGACTACCTGGCCGAATTACGGACCAAGATAGGATAGGAGTGTCCCATGCGTTTGAAGGATAAGGTCGCCGTCATCACTGGCGCCGCCAGCGGGATCGGTAAGGAGATCGCGACCACATTCGCCCGTGAAGGCGGCAAGGTCGTCATCGCCGACCTCGATCAAAAGGCCGCCGATGCGACCGCCGCCGAACTCGATCCCACCGGCGCGCGCGCGATTGGCGTGGCCATGGACGTTGCCAACGAAGAGCAAGTGAACGCCGGCATCGCCAGATCGATTGCCAATTTCGGCGCGCTCGATGTGCTCGTCAGCAATGCCGGTATTCAGATCGTCGACCCCATCGTCGATTTCGAATTCGCCAAATGGAAAAAGTTGCTGGCAATTCATCTCGACGGGGCCTTTCTCACCACCCGCGCCGCGCTTCGACAGATGTACAAGCAAAACAGCGGCAGCATCATCTACATGGGCTCGGTGCACTCGAAGGAAGCCTCGGTGCTGAAGGCGCCTTATGTCACCGCTAAGCATGGCCTGATCGGCCTCGCAAGGGTCGTCGCCAAGGAAGGCGCGGCGCACGGTGTTCGCGCCAATGTGATCTGTCCCGGCTTCGTCCGCACGCCGCTTGTGGACAAGCAGATTCCCGAGCAGGCCAAGGAACTCGGAATCACTGAGCAGGAGGTCATCAAGAACGTCATGTTGAAGGAAACCGTGGATGGCGAATTCACCACTGTCGAGGACGTCGCCGAGGTGGCGCTGTTTTTCGCCGCCTTCAAATCGAACGCGCTGACCGGCCAATCGCTCATCGTCACCCATGGCTGGTTCATGGAGTAGGCGATGCGCCACTGGGCTTCCAAATCGCCGCTGACGTCCGCCAGCCGCTTTCCCTTTCCGACCGCTCTGTTAGCCGAGCATCTTACCAGTCCCGGATCGGCCGCGGCGACAGCTGTTTTTGCCGGCCAATTTTCGTCGCGAACCTTCGATAGCTTCGAAAGAGCGCATCGGCTCTTGCCAACTATCGACGAGCTGAAAGCTATTGGACCGACGGCCGTTGCCGGAGCATAACAAAGGACGTCGTGAGGTTTTATAGAGAACCTTCTTTAGGACTGCGGCTTCACGTTTTGCCGGCTCAACACGTCGTCCATGAGCGAGATCAAATCCTCTAGGCGATACGGTTTGCAAAGCCGCGGCAACCCAGATTTTTTGGCGCCCGGAAGCTCGGCATAGCCAGTCGCGAGGATGATTGGCAGGTTCGGGCGGATGCCGCGGATTCGATCGGCGAGCTCGCTGCCGGTCATATGGGCCATCGCGTGGTCGGTTATCACGAGGTCGATGCTTGAATCCCCCTTGAGAACATTAAGCGCCTCTGGCCCAGAAGACGCCATGAGAACTTGATGGCCAAGCGATTCCAGCATGGACTTCGCGGTGAC
>CAVQHH010000020.1:0-79647 GCA_963712225.1 uncultured Alphaproteobacteria bacterium | reverse complement strand
CCATGCCGCCGCATTGCCGGATATTTGAGCCATCAAAGGCTTGGTCTTACAATCATACCTCTTTCCAAGCGGAGTCCGCGAGCAAGCTTTTTACCGTGAGCAACGCTTGGGTATAAAGGTGCCAAAACCTTGATCGCTTCAAGATGAATCGCCCTGGTTGTTTTATTGCATCATCGTATTCAGCACCAACCGAATCGGCTTGTTCGGGGGGTTCCTATAAGGGCCGGCCCCGCAGGTTCCCGGACACGGAAAGCCCACGGACCTGCGCCGATTGCGCGCAGGATAGACGGGGCATCTCGCGGCGACGCTCCAGTGTGCCACTCGCCACGCTCGTTTCCCGGCCCGACGGGCACGTCCGTTGGCAAGGGACATCCGCTAGCGCCGGATGCCAAGGCGTTCGATCAGCGCCTTATACCGCGGCTCATCCTTCGCCTTGACGTAATCGAGGAGCTGCCGGCGCTGCGACACAAGCTTGAGCAGACCACGGCGCGAGTGATTGTCTTTGACATGCGTCTTGAAATGCTCGGTCAAATTTACGATCCGCTCGGTCAAGATCGCAACTTGGACCTCGGGAGAGCCGGTGTCGCCCGGCTTCAAGGCATAGTCTTTCACCAGCGCCTGCTTGCGCTCCGCTGTAATCGACATCGAATACCCTCTTTGAAAAGTAGCAACCCAGTCAAAAACGGCCCGATCCAAAGAAACCCCCGGCCGTGCCGCCAAGAGTTGGTTTGCGGCGGCCGCCTGCGGAGATTTGCATCCGCGCGGCCTGGCCAGGATGTCGTCCAGCGGGGTTCAGGCGGATGCCGCGCACTACGGTGCACGGCGTGTTTATACACGAAACTAGCTGCGATGGAAGGGGTACAGCCGTGTTTGCCTTGCGATTCCTCCAGGACTTGATCGACGGTTTCAAGCGCGGGCCGATGCGGCGCGATGAACCCTCAGCACTTGGTGAGTTTTTGGGCAAGGGCGCGGGCTTTTGGCAATTTCGCTTCAAACATGGCGGCGGAATGCGCGTCGCCGCCGTCGCGCGACGCCGTGAAAGCCGCCTCGATCTGTTGGACCGGCAGTTTCGCCGTCTCCGCATCGCCGCGTCGTTCCGCGAGCAGCATGAGGGCGACGCCTTGGTTGCCGGTACTTTGGGCCCAATAGAGCGGCACGCGTTCGCGGGGAAATTCCTTCAGCGCCTCGCGATAGGCCCCGGCGGCCTCTTCGAGTCTCTGTCGTCCCGCTCTCCCGTTCGCCGAGGCGAAGGAGCGCTTCGCCGAGATTGTTCTGGGTCGCGGCCCATTGGAGCGGCACGCGCGTGCGGGTATTTTCCTGCAAGGCGTCGCGAAAGGCGGCGACGGCCTCCTCGAGCCGCGCCGTCCCGCTCTCCCGCTCGCCGAGCGCCTGGAGCGCATAGCCGAGATTATTCTGGGTCTTGGCCCAATCGAGCGGCACCCGCGCGCGGGTATTTTCCTGCAAGGCGTCGCGATAGGCGGCGACGGCCTCCCCGAGCCGCGCCGTCCCGCTCTCCCGCTCGCCGAGTGTTGCGAGCGCATTGCCGAGATTATTCTGGGTCTTGGCCCAATCGAGCGGCACGCGCGCGCGGGTCAATTCTGCAAGGCCTCGCGATAGGCGGCGGCGGCCTGGTCGAGCCGCGCCGTCCCGCTCTCCCGCGCGCCGAGCGTTGCGAGCGCAGTGCCGAGATTTATCTGGGTCTTGGCCCATTGGAGCGGCACGCGCGCGCGGGTCCATTTTTCCAAAACCTGGCGATAAAGCGCGATGCTCTCGACCAGTGATTTCGGTCTTTCAGACTGCTCGCCGTCGAGTTCGAGCGCATTAGCCAGGCTGAACTGCGCCCCGGCCAGAGTTTCTGGATTCCAGACGCCTTCCTTGCTCTGAACCAGCGTGCGGACCTGCGTGATCAAGGGCGCGAGCTTGTCAGCGACGTAATGTCCGGATTGACTGAAGGTGAGTTCGGCCAACCGGGATTGGACGAGCAAGCCCAAAATCTGCTTCAGGTCGTCCCAAAACACTGAAGGCAGCGCAATGGTGGGCTCGGTTGGAGGCCGATAAATTCTAGTGAATTTCGCGCCAGGAACTTCCCGTGCCGGGGTCCAATAGAGCCACATGTCGCTTGTGTCCCCCCTGCTTATGACGCTGCCCCAGATCAAAACATCGGCGCCCGTTTGCCGGAGAAGGCCTTGCGCTTCCTCATCGGCTCTTTTCTTTTTCTCGCTTTCGGAGCCCCCCGTCGGCCATTTGATCGTGCGATCGACGCGGACGACCTCGACGCCCTCGAACTCCGACAGGTACTTGAGCAACAGTTTCTCGTGCCACTGGTCCTCGTCATCGTCGAGATGCGCGGCCGCTATGGCGAGGAGCCCGGCCGGCACGTCGGGGATTGCTGGGCGTTTGAGGCGCTCAATGGCAAGCTTGATCCATGGGCGCTTTACGATTTCTTCCCATTTCCACCAGACGAGGAGAGCGGCGGCAAAGAGAATGAACAGGATCGCGCCGCGCGCACCGATGAGCTGCTGCAGTTGGTGGTAAGCCTCAGGCCAACCCGACGGCCCCGCAATCAGATTTTCAAAAGGACTCTTCTCGACTTCGGCCATCGCTCCCCCAGGGCAGCGCCTGCCAATTGCCCGATGCCATGACAGTCGTCACACCTGACGCTTTACACTTAATACTTACGTTTCGCTCGGATGACGAGCTTAATCGCAACACGCCATTCATCTCATGGCGGCAAGTTTGACGAGCGGGTCGGCCTTGTCAAGGATGCGCAGCACCGGTTCGTCCGGACCGAGGATGCGCGTGCGATAGCAGAGCCCGGGCTCAGCCGCCGAGCGGACGGAAAAAATCCCAAACGAGCTTCGCGCTATTAACATCGCCCTTGGCGAGGCCATGCCCGGGTCCGCTTTCACTCGAAGGACCAGCCAGCGCGTGACCGCCGCCTTCGATCCGGACCGCTTCAACCGGGACTTTGCAATTGTTCAGCTTGTCGAGGTAGGCACGCGTGCCATCGTGAACGTCCTTGCCAGGGAAGATGGTCGTCGTCATGCCCCCGGCGCAGCCGGCGGCCTTGCCGAAGAGACCTAGCGTCGCGTCGATGGAGAGAAGCTCCGTTTTGCTATGCGGCAAACTTGCCTCGTCGCCATGAAAAGGAACCACGGTATCCGTGGCGGTCGCGATCATCATGAGGGGAATCGGACGCGACGGTTTGCAGGACGCTCCAAGATCGGACGGCAGGCTAGCCCCGAGAACCGCCATCCCCGCGAAGACATTCTTTTCGTCGCAGGCGAGCCGCAAAGCCATCGTTCCGCCAGTGGCTATGCCAACGAGAAAGACCTTGCCCCGGTCGGCAATTCCACGGGCGACGAACTTCGCGATCAGATCATGGATAAAGACCGCATCGCGGCGTGCCTCGGGTCCAGGCGCGTCCCCCCAATGCCCGGCTAGAGGTTCCGGATAGATCAGGACCGCACCGGACGACCGCGCCATTTCTTCAAGGCCGAATGTCCGCCGGAGGCGCGCGCCCTTCTCCCTGCCGCCGCGCAGGATGATGACGGCCGGCCGGCGCGCTTGCTTGAGGCGCCGGTGCTGGACGAGAATGGCGGTGCGCGGGACACCGTCCGACATGATGGTGACGCGGCCCGCCGCCGCCAAGGCGGCCGATGGAAACCCCGTGAAGGCAAGCAATAGCCAGCAGGCTCCCGCCACTGACCCGGCAACAAACGCGATTAATTTGCGGCCTCGCACGATCATGTCTTCCAAGCCATCGGCGCTTCGATTTTTCTTGCCGGGCAAAATTTGTGCCAGGGAGCATCAAGCATGATAGCCTATACCGAGGGGGCTCAATAAGGAAAAAGCGCGGAGGTTCTGCGCCGGGACAATTTGGCTTACGGAGATTATCCAACGGCACGGGCTGATCCGGCTTAGCGAGGGCTCCGTCGAAGCCGATGCACAATCAAGCGCGTGTCCGAATTCGGGCGGTTCTGAAGTCTTCTAATGTACGCGCTTAATGTACTGTACGCGCTTAATGTACGCGTTGCCCTGGAGGGCCAATTGCATTAGTGGAAGGGGCATCGAATTTTTTGGGGGGTAAAGTTCCATGACAGAGCCGGAGTTCGGCGCGAGCGGCATCGAGAAACGCCGGCCGCTGTCACCACATCTGCAAATCTACCGCCCGATGCTGACCATGATGATGTCGATTGCGCATCGAATCACCGGGGCCGCGCTCTATTTCGGCACCTTGTTGCTCGCGTGGTTTTTAATTGCCGTGTCCACCGGCGGCGGCGCCTACGACGCGGCTGTCTATTGCTTGAATTCGATCGCCGGGAAACTGATTCTATTCGGTTTCACTTGGGCACTGTTCCATCACCTTCTCGGCGGCATACGGCACGCCATTTGGGACACGGGTCATGGTTTGGAGCATCCGCAGCGCGAATGGCTGGCACGAGCCACCTTATTCGGCGGCATCGTCCTGACGGTGACCGTCTGGACCATCGCTTATCTGGTTCGTTAAGATCGTCCTGGCCGACGCCGCCAACTGGCGGATTACAAAATCCGAAACAGTGCCAGGAAGGCATGGGAGGAATAGGCAGTCATGGCGAAAAGTCCCGCGCCGGGTCGCCCTGTGATGAGCAGGGTGCGCTTTCTCGGCTCCGCCAAATCCGGCACCGCGGACGCATGGAACATGCGCATCACCTCGGTCGCGCTTGTACCCTTGTCGATCGCCTTCGTCGCAATCGTCTTGTCGCTTCTCGGCAAGGATTACGCGGCGGTGCGCGCCGAACTCGGGCATCCCCTTCCGGCGATTTTGATGCTTCTCTTCATCTTGTCCGGGGTCTTCCACATGAAGCTCGGAATGCAGTCGATCATCGACGATTATGTGCATGCCGCGCAGCTAAAGGAGTGGGCGCTAATCGGCAATCTTTTTTTCTCGGCTTGCATCGGCTTGGCTTGCATTTACGCGGTCTTGAAACTGAGCTTTACCTGAGGGGCCGCCCACGCGACTATCGCATAAGTTGAAAGAGGAAATTTCGAAAGACGACGGCATGACATCCAACGCCACATTCAACGGCAACGCCGCTCCGGCTCGCAACGGCGCCGCCTATCCGATCACCGACCATACGTTCGACGTTGTCGTCGTCGGCGCCGGCGGCGCGGGGCTGCGGGCGACTGTTGGCTGTTCGCAGGCGGGGCTGCGGACGGCCTGCATCACCAAGGTATTTCCGACCCGCTCGCACACGGTCGCGGCGCAAGGCGGCGTCGCGGCGGCGCTCGGCAACATGGGGCCAGATGATTGGAGATGGCACATGTACGACACCGTCAAGGGGTCGGATTGGCTCGGCGATCAGGATTTGATCGAGTATCTCTGCCGCAATGCGCCGGCCGCCGTGTATGAACTCGAGCATTGGGGCGTACCGTTCTCGCGCACCGAGGATGGCCGCATCTACCAGCGCCCGTTCGGCGGCATGACCACCAAGTTCGGCAAGGGTCCGCCGGCGCAGCGCACCTGCGCGGCGGCCGACCGGACCGGCCACGCGATGCTGCATACGCTTTACGGCCAGGCGTTGCGTTACGAGACCGAATTCTTCGTTGAATTCTTTGCGATTGACCTGATCATGGAGAACGGCCGCTGCCGCGGCGTGGTCTGCATGAAGCTCGACGACGGCACCATTCATCGCTTCCGTTCGCAACTTGTGATCCTGGCGACCGGCGGCTACGCCCGCGCTTATTTCTCCTGCACCTCGGCGCATACGTGCACCGGCGACGGCAACGGCATGGTGCTGCGCGCGGGGCTTCCCTTGCAGGATATGGAATTCGTGCAGTTTCATCCAACCGGCATTTACGGCGCCGGCTGCCTCATCACCGAAGGCGCGCGCGGCGAAGGTGGCTTTTTGGCCAATTCTCAAGGCGAACGCTTCATGGAGCGCTACGCGCCTTCCGTGAAGGACCTTGCGCCGCGCGATATGGTGTCGCGCGCGATGACCATCGAAATCCGCGAGGGCCGCGGCGCCGGCAAGAACAAAGACCATATCTATCTGCACCTCGAACACCTCGATCCCAAGATCCTGCACGAACGCCTGCCCGGTATTTCCGAAAGCGCCAGGATTTTCGCCGGCTTGGACGTGACCAAGGAGCCGATCCCGGTGCTGCCCACCGCGCATTACAACATGGGCGGCATTCCGACGAATTTTCATGGCGAGGTCATCATCAAGAAGGATGGTGATCCGGATGCCGTCGTGCCCGGCCTCCTGGCAATCGGCGAGGCCGCCTGCGTTTCCGTCCATGGCGCCAACAAACTCGGCTCGAATTCGCTCATCGACCTTGTCGTCTTCGGCCGCGCCGCAGGCCTGCGCGCGGCGGAACTCGGGATGGCGGGCGCCAAACAGGCCGAGCTTCCGGCAGGTTCCGCCGACCAGGCGCTTTCCCGCCTCGACCGCTTCCGCCATGCCAAAGGCAAACTCCCGACTGCCGAGCTGCGGCTCAGGATGCAGAAGGTGATGCAAACCCATTGCGCGGTTTACCGCACTGGCCCAACATTGGAGGAAGGCTCGAAGCTCATCCATGAGGTCTGGGCCGCCAGGGACCAGATTTCGGTCACGGACCGCTCGTTGATTTGGAATTCCGACCTAATCGAGACGTTGGAATTCGACAATCTCATTGTCCAGGCGGTTGTCACCATGGATGGGGCGTCACGCCGCACCGAATCCCGCGGCGCCCATGCGCGGGAAGATTTTCCCGCCCGCGACGATGTCAACTGGATGAAGCACACGCTCGCCTCGATCGACCCCGTTGCCCGCGCGGTGTCGATCGATTACCGCCCCGTGCACTGCTTCACGATGACCAACGAGATGCCATATATCGAGCCGAAGGCGCGCGTGTATTGACGCGGTACACCTTTGGACTGGGAGATCACTGTGGAGCTTGTTAATTCTCTCGACCAGATCAATAATTCCATAAAATCCCTTTCTACAAGCGGATATTGGTCCCGGTATTATCCGTTAATTTCCGCTTTAATTGCCGCGATAACCGCGATCGCTGCGACCAAGGCGTCTGTGTGGTTTTCCAGCCGCCGGCTAGAACTCAATTGCGCTAGGGCGTTGCTTACTGAAATTCGTCAAATAACTGCTAAAATCAATCTTGCATTGAATGAAGAAAAGCAATCCAATTATGTTAGAATAGCGTTTCTTGCAGCCTCGGATCGCATTTGTCCCATATACAGGGGAGCTGCGACAACAGTAGGTTTGCTGGATGCTCAAGTAGTAAATGGTGTCATCGAATTTTACGCAGCGCTCCTTACAATACGCCAATTACGGTTGTCTTTCGACCACAATGTTGACGATGCGTTCTCCAAAGAGATCCTCCAGAGTATCGTCAATAAGGGGACAAGGGCAATCGATACGCTTGATCGCACCTACGGCCAAAAGCTCAAATGAGGGTGACTAAATGTTCGGAAATATCATCAACAACTCACAAATAAGGAAGTTAGTGAAGGATAAGACTATTACTATATCACCTTTTAGAGAAGAACGATTAAAACTTGCACATTATGCATTAAGACCAGCGGGCATTTTATGGACTGGTCAAATAAATTCAAAGGGTACTCGCGATTTTCAGCCACGGCACGACTTCAACTCCAACGATAACTATACTTTTGCAGCTGGGGAGTATGCGGTCGCCGAAGTCGAAGAGGTTATAATACTTTCTGACGGTATCGTTGGCCATTTTCTTCCGAGTTCTTCGTTGATTGAGCGTGGATTTGGACTTACTGCTGGTAAGCTAGATCCCCAATACGGCGCATTAGGCGGTAAGCGTCAGAAACTTATATTCGGATTGAAAAATCTCAAGAACGAAGAAAATGTATTTTCCGCGACAGAAGGACTAGCTCATGTTTACTTTGTAGATCTTAGAGGACTCCACAACGGTCCAACGGAATTTTCGGATCCTGAAATTAGAGATTTTTTAGCACGGTTTGCTCGATTCTAAAAGGGCAAATGACGATGGTCCGAGTTACGAATGACGGCGGGATTTAAACGGGGGTAATTCAGTGGTCCAATTCACCCTTCCCGACAATTCCCGCGTCGGCACCGGTAAGACCTGGCCGAAGCACGGCGACTCCAAGAGTCAGACGGAATTCCGGATTTACCGCTGGAACCCTGACGATAGCCAAAATCCGCGCCTCGACACTTATTACGTCGATCGAAGCGATTGCGGCCCGATGGTTCTCGATGCGCTGATTTGGATAAAATCCAAGATCGATCCGGCGCTCACCTTCCGGCGCTCTTGCCGGGAAGGCATTTGCGGGTCGTGCGCGATGAATATCGACGGGACGAACACGCTCGCCTGCACGCAGTCCATGGACGACGTGAAGGGCGCGGTTAAAATCTATCCCTTGCCGCATTTGCCGGTGGTGAAAGATCTCGTGCCGGACCTTTCGGTGTTTTACGCGCAGCACGCCTCGATCGAGCCCTGGCTGCAAACAACCTCGCCAACGCCTGAAAAAGAATGGTTGCAGTCGCCACGGGACCGCGGAAAACTCGACGGGCTTTACGAATGTATCCTTTGCGCCTGCTGCTCGACGTCCTGCCCGAGCTATTGGTGGAACGGCGATCGCTATCTCGGCCCCGCCGTGTTGTTGCAAGCCTACCGCTGGCTCATCGATTCGCGCGACGAAGCGACGGGCGAACGGCTCGACAATGTCGAGGATCCTTTCCGCCTTTATCGCTGCCACACGATCATGAATTGCGCCAAGGCCTGCCCCAAGGGCCTGAACCCGGCGAAAGCGATCGCCGAAATCAAGAACATGATGATCGAGCGGCAAATCTGACACCGCGCGGGGCGCCTTTCTGGGGCCTTAATCGGCGTTCAGATGCAGCGGATGCAGGCTTTACCAGTGCTTCGCATTCCGTTGGCCGGCGCCGCCGCGTTGCTGGCTGGTTCGATGTGTTTCGCGCGTCCGGCGCAGCGGCCAACCACCTACGACCAGATGATCGCCCGCGAGGCCAAGATTTATGGCGTCCCGGAAACCTTCATCCATCGCATCGCGATGCGCGAAAGCCGCTATAATCCGCGCCTCGTCCACAACCATTGCTTCAGCCCGCTGCAGATCAAATATGCGACGGCGCGTGGGATGGGGTATCGAGGAGACGCGCGGGGACTTCTCGACGCGTCAATCAACCTGACGTACGCTGTCCCTTATCTCGCCAACGCTTATCGGCTCGCGGACGGCAATGAGGACCGCGCCATGGCGCTCTTCCGCGGCGGCTATTATGATGTGGCCAAGCACAAGAAAATGCAGGGCTTATTGCGGACCGCGTCTTCGCCCGCGCTGACCCTGGAACCCGCGCCGCCACTAGCTCGTATCCCGATTGAATAAAACCGTATCTGGCATTGCGAAAATAATTGAGGCATTCGGTTGGAGGGAAGATTTAAATCCGACATTGACCGATATATCAAATCCAGAATTTTACATTTTAAAGGTCAGATCATTGCGTGTTGTTGATGAGACTGGCGTTCCCGCCCACCGCCGCGGTATTGATCGAGACCGTTTGTTCGAGACAAAAACGGTTGAGGTAATGCGGCCCGCCCGCTTTGGGTCCGGTGCCCGACAGATTGAACCCGCCGAAGGGCTGCGTGCCAACGACGGCCCCGATCATATTGCGATTGACATAGCAATTGCCCGCCAGCCGCCGGCCCAAGATATGATCGATGGTGGCGTCAATGCGCGAATGCACTCCTATGGTCAGCCCAAACCCGCTAGCTTCGATCGAATTGAGCAAGCCATCAAGTTCGGCTGCCTTGTATCGAACGACATGGAGAATTGGGCCGAATATCTCGCGTTCCAGATCATTGACGCGAGCAAGTTCAACGATATGCGGCGCAATGTAAAACCCGCCCGGCGGCACGCGCGGTATCTCGCCCGCGAAATGGACAATCGCCGAACTTCGCATCAGTGCGATATGGGCATTAAGGTTTGCCTCCGCGGCGCCATCGATGACCGGGCCGACCTGAACCTGCGCATCGCGCGGATCGCCGGCCAGGAGTTCGCGTGCCGCCCCGGCGATCATCGCGATCATCTTGTCCGCGACATCCTCCTGGACGCAAAGAAGCCGAAGCGCGGAGCAGCGTTGCCCGGCCGAGCGAAACGCTGAGGCGAGAACATCGTCGCAAACTTGTTCCGGCAAGGCCGTCGCATCGACGATCATCGTGTTGATCCCGCCAGTCTCCGCGATCAGTGCTGGAATTGGCCCGTCCTTCGCGGCCAACCCGCGATTGATTTTCGCGGCGGTTTCCATCGAGCCCGTGAAAGCCACCCCCGCGACGCCAGGCAAGGCGATAAGCTTCTCGCCAAGCTCGCCGTCCCCCGGCAAGAGATGCAATGCCGAGCCAGGCACGCCAGCGCGATGCAAAAGCGCGACGGCGATGGTCGCGATCAAGGGGGTCTGCTCGGCGGGTTTGGCGAGGACGCTGTTTCCAGCGGCAAGCGCCGCGGCTACCTGGCCGAGAAAGATCGACAAAGGAAAGTTCCAAGGGCTGATACATACGAACACGCCTCGCCCATGACAATTGAGTCGATTGTCTTCGCCGGTGGGACCGCGCATGACAGTCGCCGTTTCAAACAGCCCGCGCGCTTCTAATGCGTAATAGCGGCAGAAATCGATTGCCTCCCGCCATTCGCCGATCGCGTCCTCCAGTGTCTTGCCCGTCTCGGCTTGCAGCAGGCCCAGCAATGCTGGCGCCTCAAACTCAATGTGTTTCGAGGCACGATCGAGACAGGCCGCGCGCGAGTCCACCGGCACGCGAGACCAAAGACGGTAGCCCGCGCGCGCCTCGCGCATGGCTTCCGCCAACAAGCCGGGCGGGGCCTCGCGCACCACGCCAATCTGCGACCCGTCGATCGGCGAAACGACCGCACGCTCCTTTCCCTCGCGCCGCGCGCCAGAGACGATTGGCGCCGCCTCCCGCATCCGCGCGGATTTCGCGATCGCATTGGTGAGGGCGGCAAGCGATCGACGATCGCCGAATTCGATCCCGTTAGCGGTCTTGCGCAAGGGCATGTGAATATCGGCGGGCAGCGGCAGGCCGCGCGCACGGGCACGGTCCTTATCGCCTATGATGTCCTGCGGCCGGACAAGAAGTTCGGCGCTAGGCACCCGCGGATCGCCGAGGCGCGCGACGAATGAGGAGTTGGCGCCATTCTCGAGAAGACGGCGCACGAGATAGGCGAGCAAGTTTTCATGAACGCCGACCGGCGCGTAGATCCGGCACGCAAGCTTGGGAATCTCGGACCGCAAGGCAGCGAAAAGATCTTCGCCCATGCCGTGGAGGCGCTGGAATTCAAAGCCCTCGATTGCTCCGGCGGATTCGACGATTGTCGCGATGGTCAGCGCGTTGTGGGTCGCGAATTGAGGATAAACGACGGCTCGCATGCCGAGGAGCTTTTTGGCGCACGCAAGATAATTGAGATCGGTCATCGCCTTGCGTGAAAATACCGGGTAGTCGGGAAGACCCCGTTCCTGCGCCCGCTTGATTTCCGTGTCCCAATAAGCCCCTTTTACCAGCCGCAGCATCAAACGGCGATCGTACCGGCGCGCCGCCGCGGCAACGTGATCGATCACCGCCAAGGCGCGCTTCTGGTAGGCCTGCACCGCGAGACCGAACCCGTCCCACCCCGCGAGCGAGGGATCGGTCAGCAACAAATCGACAATATCGAGCGAAAGCTCAAGCCGGTCGGCTTCCTCGGCATCGATGGTGAAGTTCAAATCGTGCCGTTTGGCGATCCGGGCGAGTTGGGCAACTTGCGGCGCGAGCTCGGCGAGGACACGCGGACGCGACAAAGGCTCGTAGCGCGGATGCAACGCCGAGAGCTTGACTGAAATGCCGGGCCGCTCCGGCAGGGATTCCTGCCCCGCCGACTCGCCGATTGCTTCAATCGCTTTCGCGTATGAAGCAAAATAGCGCTGTGCGTCGGCTTGCGTCCGCGCGCCTTCGCCCAGCATATCGAAAGAATAGCGATTAAGCCGTCCGTTCGTCGAGCGAGCTCGCTCCACAGCGTCCTCGATCGTTTGACCGAAGACGAAATGCGACCCCATGAGCTGCACGGCTCGCCGCGCGGCAGCGCGCAGGGCGCCCATGCCGATCCGGTGCGCCAGCGCTGCGACCACCCCCTCCGCCGTTTTGCCCCTGCCGATGACCCGTGCGGTGACCCCAAGCGCCCAAGCGGCGGCCGAAACGAGGAGCGCCTCCGAGTCCCCAGCGTGGCGGCTCCAATGCGGCGAGGCGAGCTTGTCTTCGATGAGCCGGTCAGCGGTGAGATCGTCAGGCACCCGCAGAAGCGATTCGGCGAGCACCATCAGGGCGAGACCCTCCTCCGATGACAAGGAATATTCGCGCAAAAGATCTTCGACCCCGCCGATGCGGATCGATTTCGCCCGCACCGCGGCTATGAGGCGCAAGGCGCGCCGGTCGATCCGCGTCTCGGCCTCGGTGTCCAGTCCAGCATCCGCAAGAAGATGGACAGCAAGCAGCTCGTCGTCCTGCGCGTAGGGGGCCGAAAAAGCCGGATGCGTGGAGTCCGGAGTTCATGCGAGGCATTTTTTGCAAGCGCTGCCAAAACTAAAATATGGGGTGACCGGGACGCGCTTGCACGCCCGCCGCCACCCCGGCCCAACACGCCGCCAGCATCGGCGCCGGGTAAAATTTCAACCGGAGAGCCCGAGCACATCGGCCATCGCATAAAGGCCCGGCTTTTGGTTCTTGCCCCAGAGCGCGGCCTGCACGGCGCCGCGCGCGAAAATGGTGCGATCTTCCGCAATATGAGCGAGTTCGACTCTTTCGCCGGGCCCCGCGAAAATCACTTTGTGATCCCCGATCACAGTCCCGCCGCGCAGCGACGCAAAGCCGATATGGCCGATCCCGCGCAAGCCGGTGTGGCCGTCGCGCGCGCGAACCGAATGCTGTTCGAGTTTGACGCCACGTCCTTTCGCCGCCGCTTCGCCGAGGAGAAGCGCGGTGCCGGATGGCGCATCGACCTTCATGCGGTGATGCATTTCGACGATCTCGATGTCGTATTCGGGCCTGAGCGTCCGTGCGACCCTCTCGACGAGAGCGGCAAGGAGATTGACCCCAAGGCTCATGTTGCCCGAGCGCACGACGACGGCATGGCGCGCAGCGGCCTCTAACCTCGCAATATGATCCGCGTCCAAACCCGTCGTGCCGATCACGTGAACGATTTGCGCTTGCGCGGCGAGCGCGGCGAGCCCGACAGTCGATTGGGGCGAGGTGAAATCGAGAATTCCGTCCGCGCCCGCGACGGTTGCGAGAGCATCGCCGCTGATTGGGACACCCATTTGGCCGCAGCCGGCGAGCAGCCCGGCGTCCTGGCCGATCGCGATTGAATCAGGCTGTTCTATCGCACCCGCGAGGTGGGCGCCGGGCGTTTGCCGAATGATCTCGACAAGGACGCGGCCCATGCGTCCGGCCGCTCCGGCAACGACGAGCCGCATTTCGTTCATGATCGATCTCCCGCGATCCCACTCCTATCCTGTCCATAATCCGCGGTGGCCGCAAGGAAAAGCGTCGGCAAAAGCGTCCGCGCCGCCGTTTTTGTTGCCAACAGAGAACTTCGTCATCGCGCCGTCATCGCGATCGTCTATGTTCGCTCCGATTCAGGACCGCTCATTCGATGCGCGCCCGGGTCGCGCGCCGGGCCGGAGGTACGCTCGGCGTTTTGCGTTTTAAGACTGGACGGCGGCAATTTCCGCAATGATCGCCTCCGCCGCCGCGCGCGGATTTCTCGCCTGCGTCACCGGCCGGCCAACGACAAGATAATCCGACCCGGCGGCAATGGCGGCGGCGGGCGTCATCGTTCTTTTCTGGTCGGAGGCCTCAGCGCCCGCTGGCCGGATTCCAGGGGTCACGAGGATCATCTTGCGCCCGAGGCTTGCGCGGATTCCAGTTGCCTCTCCGGCGGAAAGGATCAACCCATCGAGTCCTGCTTCACGGGCCTGCGCCGAGCGCCGGGCCACGAGATCCCGGACGCCATAGGCATAGCCGGCGTCAGCGAGATCGTGATCGTCGTAAGACGTCAAGACGGTCACGCCGAGAAGGCGAAGCGAAGAGCCGACGGCGGCCAATTTTGCCGCTTTCATCGTCTGCGGATAGGCATGAATTGTCAGAAACTTGGCGCCGAGACTGGCGACCTGGGCACAGGCGCGGGCCACCGTGGTGGCAATATCGTGCAGCTTAAGGTCGAGAAAAACCTCTTTGCCGTCCTTTATCAAATCCTGGGCAAAGGGCAGGCCGCCGCCACAGGCGAGTTCCAAACCGATTTTATAAAAACTCACGCTGTCTCCGAGCGTGGTCACGAGCGCCTCGGCTTCCCAGATTGTCGCGAAATCGAGCGCAACGATAAGTCTTTCGCGGGCAGTGGCCGCCTGTTGCTCGGTAGGGGCCGCCGCGCTCATTACGGATGGTGCGTATGATCGATGCTGGACGCTTTGCGTAAGCTGTCTAACCGCGACTCCGTCCACAGTTCCTTCCGCGAGGGTTGGCCGGGTCTCGTCTCGATTCGAAGCCTGGCTTTGGCGGCGGCGATCTCTTTCTTCAAGTCGAGATGGATCTTTTCGGTCCCGAGCTTGAGTTTGTCGAAGAATTCCTGCGCCGGGTTCGGCCGCCTTTGCACCACGCTCTTGGCTGCCTGCGGGTGACGCCGGTAAATCCAGACGCGCGCGGGCGGCAGGTTCAACCAGACCGGCGGGGAAGCCTCGACGTGAAAATCGAGCGCCGATGCTTTGTCGCGGGGCACCGGCGAGACGCGACCATAAGTGAATTGGACGAAGCACCCGTCCGGGCTCATGCAATCGAAGGCATCGGCGAGGAGCGCAAGCCTTTGCGTCTCGGGCTTCAATAAGAGCGGCAGGCTCGATACGATCGCGGCCGGCGGCCGGCGAAGCCGGCCTCTCAAGGTCTGCGACAATTGATACGCATCCCCTTTGATGACATGCACGCCGGGAAAGCGCCGCTTAAGGAGCTTGCAGAAGCCGGGGTCGAATTCCACGAGATAAAGCCGCCCTGGCGCGATGCCGCGGGCCAAAAGCGCCTCCGTGATCGCGCCCGTGCCCGGGCCCAGTTCGAGGACTGGTCCCGCTTTGCGCGGATCGACGTAACGCGCCATCATGCGCGCCAGAAAGCGCCCCGATGGGGAGACCGCGCCGGCAACTGCTGGATTGTCGAGCCACGATTTGAAGAAGCGCGCCTCGTCGGCAATCCGCTCCTCGATCGGCGTGTTGGGCTTTGACGAGCTGCGCGGGTTCGCGCGCGCGGGTTGTCTACGCAAAAAAGGCCCTCCCTCATGATGCGGGGGTTAGTTCCCCCGCAAAATCGCCAGCAAAGGGCGAGGCGTCACAAAACATAAATAAATGAAACGAGCAAGGGTTCCGCGCGCCAAGGCCTCACTGCCCGCTCAAATTCTCGAAGAAGTCTTTCATCCTGGCAAAAAAGCCAGCGGATTCCGGATGCGTCTTTGTCGAGGACAGGGCTTCGAATTCGGTGAGGATTTCGCGTTGCCGCTTGGTGAGACTTTGCGGCGTTTCAACCGTCACCTCGATATAAAGATCACCGGTGTCGCGCGATCTTAGCACCGGCATGCCCTTGTTTTTCAATTTGAATTGTTTGCCGGATGGAGTGCCTTCCGGGATTTTGACTTTGGCTGCGGCGCCATCGAGCGTATGTACGCTGACTTCCGCGCCGAGCGCCGCCTGGACCATCGAGATCGGAACGCGGCAGAAAAGATCGGCGCCGTCGCGTTGAAAAAAAGGATGCGGCTTCGTCGACACGAAGATGTAAAGATCACCCGCCGGGCCGCCCTTGGCGCCTGCCTCGCCTTCGCCGCCGAGACGGATTCGCGTCCCGTCCTCGACGCCAGGCGGAATATTGACGGAAAGGCGGCGTTCGCGGGTGACGCGGCCCGAGCCGCCGCAGGCCTGGCATGGATCGTCGATGATTTCGCCGCCGCCACGGCAATGGGGACAGGTCCGTTCGATCGCGAAGAAGCCTTGCTGCGCACGCACGCGCCCCTGCCCGCCGCAGGTGGGACAAAGTCGCGGTTTCGCGCCAGCCTTGGCACCGGAACCCGCGCAAGCCTCGCACGCGACCGAGGCTGGCAGGCTAATCGATGCCGCTTTGCCGTGAAACGCTTGTTCGAGCGAAATTTCCAGGTTGTAGCGGAGATCCGACCCGCGCGCGGGGCCCTTGCGTCCGCCGCCGCGCCGGCCGCCCATCACATCGCCGAAAAGGTCGTCGAATATATCCGCCATCGACGCCGCGAAACCATCGCCTCCGGTTCCGAAACCGCCATGTTCGAAGGCGGCATGACCGTAGCGATCGTAAGCCGCCCGTTTCTGCGAATCCGACAACGCTTGATAGGCTTCGTTCAGTTCCTTGAACTGAATTTCGGCCTCCGTATTGCCGGGGTTGCGGTCGGGATGACATTGCATCGCCGCCTTGCGGAAAGCCGATTTCATCTCGGCGTCCGTGCAGCTTTTGGAAACGCCAAGAATTTCGTAATAGTCCCGTCTCATCATCGCGTTTCGCGTTCCAATCCGTACGGCCGCCGGAGCTTCTCGCTGGGTTTTCCGACGCCGCCTATCCCGCTAAGATTTATGTAGCCCGGCCGCCATTCCAACCGCATCCCGATGCCAGCACCGCGCCGTTTAGGCAAGTTTCCGCACCATAAATGGCGCGGACGGCAAGGTCGAGGTACTGCCGAAATCGCCCCCCGCGCCGAAGGAAAGATCCCCGGCGCACGCTAAAACATAATCCGCGAAAGTGAAATCTGAGTTCGCCAGAAACGCACCCCGAAACATAAGGCTGCGAGGGTGACTCGCTGCGAGCCAAATCGACTCCCCCTCGACGGGCCTAAAATGCAACGGAATTAGGCGTCACGACACTCGCGGACCTCCCTGCTCGGTTACGCGGATTTCTTCTTGTCGTCGGGGCCGACTTCCTTGAAGTCTGCATCGATGACATCGTCCTTTGTTTCGGCATGCGCGCCCTCCGCGCCCGGCGCCGCGCCTTGGGCCTTATACATCGCTTCGCCGAGCTTCATGGACGCTTGCACAAGGTCATTCGTCCTGGCCTTGATCGCCTCGGTGTCCTCGCCTTCAAGAGCCGACTTCAAGGCGCCAATCGCGGCCTCGATCGCACTCTTGTCGGATTCGGCGACCTTGGTCCCAAATTCCGCCAGGGATTTTTGGGCGGTATGAATCATCGCCTCGCCATGATTCTTGGCATCGACGAGTTCACGGCGTTTCTTATCTTCGGAAGCGTGCGACTCAGCGTCCTTCACCATTCTATCGATATCACCTTCGCTGAGGCCGCCGGAGGCCTGGATCCGGATCTGCTGCTCCTTGTTAGTTGCCTTGTCCTTCGCCGATACGTTGACAATGCCATTGGCGTCGATATCGAAAGTGACGTCGATCTGTGGTACGCCGCGCGGCGCGCTCGGGATCCCGACGAGATCGAACTGGCCAAGCAGCTTATTGTCCGCCGCCATTTCGCGTTCGCCCTGGAAGACGCGGATAGTAACCGCCGTCTGATTGTCTTCCGCGGTCGAAAATACCTGGCTCTTTTTGGTCGGAATTGTCGTGTTCCGTTCGATCAGCCGGGTGAACACGCCGCCGAGGGTCTCGATGCCGAGGGACAGAGGCGTCACGTCGAGCAAAAGCACGTCCTTCACATCGCCCTGGAGGACGCCCGCCTGAACCGCCGCGCCGATCGCGACGACTTCGTCGGGATTGACTCCCTTATGCAGCTCCTTGCCGAAGAAGCTTTTGACCACGTCTTGCACCTTTGGCATCCGAGTCATGCCGCCGACGAGAACGATTTCATTGATCTCGCCCGCGCTAAGCCCCGCGTCCTTCAAGGCCTTGCGGCACGGTTCGACGGTTTTTTGGATCAGATCGTCGACAAGCGCCTCGAACTTCGCCC
The DNA here is from genome assembly GCA_963712225.1 of uncultured Alphaproteobacteria bacterium. Lineage (GTDB taxonomy): Bacteria > Pseudomonadota > Alphaproteobacteria > Rhizobiales > Beijerinckiaceae > Methylocapsa. The sequence continues at coordinate 61,665 of CAVQHH010000020.1, read as the reverse complement.
TTGTGAGTTTCAAGGTGAGATGTTTCGGTCCCGTGGCGTCGGCGGTGATATAGGGCAAGTTGATCTCGGTTTGGGTCGCCGACGACAATTCGATCTTGGCTTTTTCGGCCGCTTCCTTAAGGCGCTGGAGCGCGAGCTTGTCCTTTTTCAGGTCGATCCCATTGTCCTTCCTGAACTCGTCAGCAAGATACTCGACAAGGCGGACATCGAAATCCTCGCCGCCCAGGAAGGTGTCGCCGTTGGTCGATTTCACCTCGAATACGCCATCGCCGATTTCGAGGATGGAAATGTCGAAGGTGCCGCCGCCGAGATCGTAGACCGCGATCACTCCCGAGCCCTTTTTGTCGAGACCATAGGCGAGCGCCGCTGCGGTCGGCTCGTTGATGATGCGGAGGACTTCGAGGCCCGCGATCTTGCCTGCGTCCTTGGTCGCCTGCCGCTGAGCATCGTTGAAATAGGCGGGAACGGTAATCACCGCCTGGCGCACCTCCTGGCCGAGATAGGCTTCCGCGGTCTCCTTCATCTTTTGCAAAATAAAGGCGGAAATCTGCGAGGGGGAATATTGCTTGCCATCCGCCGCGACCCAGGCGTCCGCGTTGGGAGCGCGAATAATCTTATAAGGGACGAGGCCCATGTCCTTCTTGGTCATCGGGTCGTCGAAAGTACGGCCGATTAGCCGCTTGATCGCAAAAAACGTCCGTTCGGGATTGGTGACGCCCTGACGCTTGGCCGGCTGGCCGACGAGACGCTCGCCGTCGTCCGTGAATGCGACGATGGAGGGCGTGGTCCGGGCCCCCTCGGCGTTCTCGATAACCTTCGGCGTCGTACCTTCCATGATCGCCACGCAAGAATTGGTGGTGCCGAGGTCGATTCCGATTACTTTAGCCATGATTGCTCTTCCTTTCGATCCGCAAGACCACCGGATCCCGAGGCGATCCGGTAAATGGGCGGACGGATTTCCGCCCGGTCCCCGATTAAATTCAAATTGGTATGGCAGCGCATGAACGCAAGATGCGCCGAATATAAGTGGATGATCGAGGCGTGCAAGACGAAGGTTCGAGGCAAGGGGTGGCGCGGGCCAGAATTTTTCCGCCCCATGCCGCCGGCAAGGACGCGGCCGGGCCGCCGGAATCCTTGCGGGCATCCGGTAAGTTTGCCTTGCCTCGATTGTCCAATCGCTAAACCTGCCGGGATGCGGCCCAAAGTGCTATCGTGCCGCGGCATTTCATCCGGGCGGGATTCAAGTTGCGACATTTTCCTTCGGTTGTGCTTCTTGCGGCTCTCATGACCCCGGCGCTGGTGCGCGCGCAACTCATGCTTCCAGGCGCCCTCCAGGCGTCCCCGCCCACGGCGAATAAGACGGCGCCCAATCCCTTCAGTGCCGCGCCAGGGCAACCGAAACCGGGGGGACTGAAGCCGCCCTTGGAGGAGACGATTTTCGGGCAGGAACTGTCGCGCGACGGATTTGCCGGGATCATCGCCTTCCAGCGCGGGTCCAGCAACGTGCTTGAGATCTCCCGGCTTTCGATCGCCGGAGAAGAAATTTCGCGTCCAGGCAAACAATGCCAGGTCGAAGTGGTCGCGGGCACGCCGATCCAAACGAGATTCGCCGGGAGGCCCAATGGCGTATCGCGCTATGAAGTTGAGATCGAAACTTGCCCGTTTTCGCTTGATGTGCTGGAGGGAGCCGTCCTGGTCACCCGCACGCCCCGGACATGCGATTTCCGGGCCGCGGATTGCCGGGGCGATCCGGCCGGGCTTTGGGGCCCCCCGGGGAACACTATCGGTACCGATCAGACGAAGCAGTTGGAGCGCGAGCGGGGCCGCGTGGAATCGGCCATGCTCGCCAAGTTTCACGCGCTGCTGACGAGCGCTGGCAAGGACAAAGAGGCCATCAAGCAAATCGCCAGCGAACAGGCGGGGTTCTCGTCCGAGCGCGAAGTGATCTGCCGCAATTATCTGCGCGAGGATATTCACGGATTTTGCGCGCTGCGGATCACCCAGGCCCGTGCGCTCGCCTTGCAGGCGGCGTTCGAGGATCGCGCGAAGGCAAGGGCGAAACCGGCGACGGCGAAAAAGAAACCTGCGTCAAATTTCGAGTTAAATTCGAGGGCCAATTCCAAGCCGGAACCCGGCCCCGCGTCCCAATCGAAAGCTAGGTCCGAGTAGCCGCGCTGTTTCACATTGAAAAACATGCGGAAAAGACAAAGTTAAACTGAAGCTGCGCGGCCCCCGGTTCGATCGCCACTCGAACGCTGGAACCGGGATTCGCCTTTTGGCAAAAACCCGGCATCAATAGTAATGGCCGAGGGCACTCGGCGCGCCAAGGAGGAAAACATGGGAACCACCTTCGTATGCGCACGGGCATTGATGCCTAGAGCGCTGGCCGCTTTGGTGCTTGCCGGGCCGGCCGCCGCTCAGACGGCCAATCCGCCCGCCGTCTCTTCGGGCACCTCGTCTCCCTCGGAACTCACGGCGCGTTTCGTGGCGAGCGCTATCCCCACCACCAATTTCATTGCATTAGGAAGCCGCCTGGCAAGCGCAAATTCACACAACGATAAGATCCGGAAATTCGCGGAAGCACTTGCCAAGGATCAGATTGCCGTCGCCAATTCGCTGGAGGCTTGGGTCAATGTGAACGGTCCCGTCGTCACTCTCCGCTCTCCCTATACGGGAAAGATCGGGCCGGGCGCCGCCAAGTTAAGCGCGCCGCAACTGCTGCCGCCTCAGCGAAGCAATTTGCAGCGCCTCTCGGCCTCGCAAGACCGCGCCTTCGATTCGCTCTACGTCTCCACGCTGACGGAGGCTTTGGTCCAACTTCAAACGCTGTATCGCGATTTTTCCCTAACCGACGCGGATCCGGGCTTGAAAGCCATTGCCGTTCGTGAATTGCCGAAGGTCGAACAAACAATTTCGGCGCTCGACGCGCTGTGATTCCAATCGTCGTTTCAGAAGACGTCGGGGGTAAGCGGGTCCCGTATCCGCCCTGCGCCTACTTCGTTGCCCGGGCTTTCATGGCATGATCGGCCAAGGTCTTGCCAAGAGACCAAACCGCGCCCGGCACGCGATGGCTATCGGCGATCGCCGCCTCAAAGCCGTGTTCGATCCACTCGCAATCCGAATCCGTTATGATGAGCGCCGGAAGAAGCTTCACGGTGTGGTTCGCGTGGCCCGCGACCTGGGCGAGAATTTTATGATCCTTAAACAACGGGATGGTGATGAGCTGGCAAAACAGGCCGGGGCTCACCGCTTCGAGCAGCGTCCACGCCGCCTTGAGCTTTAGCGAACGGGGCGGCCCGAATTCGATGCCGATCATGAGGCCTTTGCCGCGCGCCGTTCGCACCAGTTCGTACCGCTCCGCCATGGCCTCGAAAGCGGCGAGAAGCCGGGATCCGGTCTGGGCGGCCTTTTGGACGAGCCCCTCGGTTTCGATCACTTCGAGAGCGGCAAGACCGGCCGCCATGGCGAGATCGTTCTTGGCAAAGGTCGAGCCATGCACCACGGCCCGGTCCATGCGGTTGAACACTTTTTCAAAAATTGCCTTGCGGGTTAACACTGCGCCGATAGGCACATGACCGCCGGAGAGCGTCTTGGCGAGCAAGACCATGTCGGGCTCGACGCCCCAATGTTCAATTGCGAGGAATCGTCCTGTACGGCCAAGTCCGGTCTGGATTTCGTCGGCGACGAACAAGGTCCCATATTTACGGCACAGGGCCTGAGCGCCGCGAAGATAAGAATCGTCAGGAAGATTGACCCCCTTGCCTTGGATCGGTTCGACGATGAAGGCCGCGGCATCGCGCGCGAACAAGGCTTTTTCCAAAGCGGCAAGATCGTTGAATGGAATTGCGGAGCAGCCAGGGACGAGAGAACCGAAGCCCTCCCTAAAAATCCCGTCGCCGTTCAACGATAAGGCGCCGTAGGTCAAGCCATGAAAGGCGTGATCGCAATAGATAATGCCGGGACGCCGGGTGGCGCGGCGCGCGAATTTAAGCGCGGCTTCGACGGCCTCCGACCCAGAATTCGTAAAGAAAACCTTGTCGAGAAACGGAACAAAACCAAGCAAGCGTTCGGCGAGCAGACCGGCGAGGACGGACACGTCCATCTGCACGAGATTGGGCAGATCGCTCGCAAGGACACGGTTCAATGTTTCGCGTAGTAAAGGATGATTGCGGCCGATTCCAAAAACGCCCCATCCGCTGAGGAGGTCAAGATAGCGGTTGCCGGCGCGATCGAACAGATATTGGCCTTGGCCAGCACGAAAGCCGACGTCGAAGCCGAGCGTTTGCACCACCCGCACCATCATCTCGTTCAGATGTTGGGAGTGCAGGCCATAGCGCTCCGCTTCCCGCTCGGCCAGCATGGCGCCAATGTCGAAGCGCCGGCCGCTCCGGTTCGATTTCATCTCGTGAACCTGCGTGTTTCTCATATTCGACGCCTTGTTCGCGCAACGATGAGTGAAGCATTTTCCGGCATTTCGGCCCGCTCCCGCCCGTTCGGCCTACCCGCCGGGAAGCTCGTGCCAATTCGCAAACCCGAATCAAAATCATACCAATCGGCGCGCAAAGGAAAACCTGATCCAAAAGCCTGCTCTAACATCCCAGCTGAACCAAAGATAGCATCCATGCTTAAGCCGGTTTCAACTCAGCGCGGCGGGCCAGGGCCCACGAGGGCCGCCGCTTGGCCTTGGCAATGGCGCGTGCCTCCATCGCAGCATAGCGAGAATTTGGAACCAGAGCCAAACGTCTTTCATGGCGGCCAGGCGCGCTCGCCTTTGGCCCGCCGCGCACCTAGTTGAGACTCGGGATAGAATAATTTGTAAAGGTCCGGATTCGAGACTTCGGAGCGTAACCGCGACCCGCCAACGATCTTCCGGCGAGCGGGGCGTGGTGACGCGCCGCCAGCATTGTTTAGGGATAGCTCGGGAGCGGCGGCGAGATCGGCCGCAAAGCGCGACCCAGCCTCGAATGGGCGAGGCGGCAAGATGAGGCACCCCCTCGCTGTTGGGGCCCGAGGATGCCGACCGGCGGATGAACGGTATCGACCTCGCGAAACGGGCGAGACAGCAGCAGCGGGACATCAAGATAGTGTTTTCATGACGGGCTTCTACCCGCGCGCCGGAGACACGGCGGCGGTGGGGGTGATGCTCAAGCCTATGCTCGGGACGCACATGGTAGACGAGCCGAATGAATTGCTTCTTCCCTAGTGGACTCAAGTTGAGCTGCTTTGACCCGTTTTTTCTTGGGCTTTCTCCCCGTTTAACAAATCCTTGGGCTCTCCGCCCTCTAAGGTGGCTCTATTGCGCCGTTGAGGTCGGGTCATGCGACGAACCATGGAAATATTCTTCGCCGGGCTTTTGCTTTGCCTCTGCGGCTGCGGCGACAGCTCGAGCGCCACGCCGCCGTCCGAGGCTGAGGCGAGGTCTGCCCTGGCGCCCTACCTTGTCGCCGAGCACCAAAAACACTGCCAGGGAAGCGCCACGCTCGACCGTCTCTCCGTTACCCGCGTCGGCCGCTACGAGCAGTCCATGGGCGGCTACCCGATATTTGCCGCTCTTTCCACCACGTGTCGGCATGGCGGCAGTAGCGAGACATTCAACGGCATGGGCTCCGCGAACGCGGCAGCCGCTTACCTCAAGAAGACCGCCTTCGGCCCCTGGGAGGCTTACATGCCGGATGTCTTCCGCCAGGCCCAGACGCAGATGAACCGGCAAATGGAAGAGATGCTCAAGAAGGCCCAACCGAGCTAATGGACGGCCCCGCCAGGTCAGAATTAGGGTCGGAGTAGACATCGGAGGGCTACGTCAGAGCTTCGGCGCGCGCCACCGAAGCCTTAACGTAGGATGGCGTCCCGGAAGGGACTCGAACCCCCGACCTACGGTTTAGGAAACCGCCGCTCTATCCTGCTGAGCTACCGGGACCGAACGCCACGTGCTTGACAGCTATCCGCTGTCCGCGAACACCGGACGAATGCTCGCGCGGGAGCCAATTGGCTGTCCTCCCCCAGTCCTCGATTAGCACGTTCGGGGACATCGGCAAATGACAGGCTCGCGGACGCCATGCGCGCATCCTAATGCCGGAACCCAATCATTCCTAGCGCGTTGCGCACCGGAAGAATGGCACAGTGTTCAGCAAGAGCGGTTTCGAGAGCTGCTTCAAATAACCCAGGTGTGCATCCGTACTTGCTCGGCTGCTTGTCGACGTCGTGCGTATAGAAAATCAGCCAGACGTTCGAGTCCGCCGCCTCCTTGATCAGACGGGTCACGCCCTCGGGGTTGATTGCGTTTGAATAAAGACGCTGAGCTTCCAATGCCCCCAGGTCGACCGAGCCGTGGTTCAATCCGGGCGCGGGGGCACGGCAAGCGGCGAAACGTTCTTGAAAAGAATTTTGGTGCAAGATTGATGTCACCGAACGGAAAGGCAAACGTTGTCATACGAACATTGCCAAACTGCTCATGCAAATAATATAATAGGGTGATTGTGAATGGGAGATGGCTCAAGGATAGCGGCAAATAATTTCCCAATTCGACCCTACGTAACCTACCTTAACGTTTATTTTCGCACGAATGACGCCAACCCAGCCGGAGCGTTTGTCTGGGGGGCTGCTACCTGCTCGCTCTAGGCCATCGACTCATAAAAGCGCATCCAGATTCGAAGGGAAGCGAGTTTGACGCCGGCGAGGAAGTTATCGGGCGTTTTGTCGTAGCGCGTGCTACGGCACGGTAGTGTTTGATTTTGTTGAAGAAGCGCTCGACGAGATTTCGGTATCGGTAAAGGTAGGAGCTGAAGGCCGGCACATTCTTGCGGTTTGGCATCGGCTTGTGGCCCATGCGCCGCGTTCATCAAGGCTTTTGCGCAGCTCGTCGCTGTCATAGGCGCGGCCGGCCAGAAGCGTCTGGCCCTCCATGAGAGCGCCCAGCATCCATGATCTGAAGGTTGAATCATCCTCTTGCCGATTTGGGAATCCCCTTTATGAGATCATGACCTAGACAAGACGGAGGCAGGCCCATGAAAAAACTCACTATTGCCTTGGCACTCGGTGTTCTGGTTCTTCCCTCGACGAATTCGTTTGCGTGGTTCGAGATTTGCAACACGAAATCTAATGGCGCAGACATGTATGTAACGTATGCTTACTATGAGCCCAGCACCACCACGATAAATACGGATGCATGCGGTAGCTTTAGCCGCGTATTCTCCCCGCAATATTACACTGCTTGGAAGAACACTGGTTGGTGGCATCTCAACCAGAATCAGTGCGCCACGGTTTACGGGCCGGCGCTTGCGAATACCTGGGGCTACGTCTACGCTTGGATCAGCGACGGCTCATCTCTGACCGGCGCCAACGTACCCTTCACGGTTGCGAGCACGGCGTTTGAGTTCGACCAATACGTCGGCGGACCCTTTGGGTCCTGCAATGGCGAGTGCGTTGCACAGAGTGGTAGCGGGGACTGTAGCAGTCCGGGACCAACATATTGGAGCGTGAATACTCTTCCAATTCATCAGGATAGCTATCAGAATTTCAAGCTAAACATCTACTGAGCTGCGCGCTAGAAACGGATGGGAGGAGCCCCACAGTACAAAATCCGGTTCCGGCCTTCAATAAAATCCGAGCGGGAAATATTTGAGATAGAGGTTGGTATAAGTTCCCCGCGCGGCAAGCGCCGCGAGCGCGTAATCGAGCACCTGACGCAACTGGGAGTTGCCTTTCTTCACCGCGATCCCGGCGCCTTCGCCAAAAAACTTTGCGTCCATGAAGGGACCGCCGCGAAAGCCGCAACAGTGCCGCCCATCCTGGCTGTCGAGCCACAAGCTGAGCGATATTCCATCGCCGAAAATTGTGTCGATTTCGCCTTTGACGAGAGCTTCGCGCAGCAGCTTTTGAGATTCGTAGGATTTGCGGATCGTGTCTGGAAAAAACCTTTCGAGATAAGCTTCGTGCGCGCTCCTTGCCTGGACGCCGACGGTTTTTTCGCGCAAGCTTTCCGGTGTCGCCGGCTCGGCCCCCATGGCCTTCAGCGACGCGAACCGCGCCGGGGTGGTATAATATGGCCCGGAAAAATCGAGCTTGGCGCGCGTTTGCGAATCGATGCGGATAGCCGCCATGAGCGCGTCGCCTTGATTGTCATTTAGCGCGTCGATCAATGTATCAAAACGCCGCGCCTGGATGGTGCACGAAATTTTCAACTCATCACAAATGGCGCGTGCGAGATCGACGTCGAAACCGGAGAGCGTTCCGTCCGGCAGCGCGAAGTGGAACGGCGGGTAATCGTCCTCGGTCAAGAAGCGCAGGCTCCGTAGGCCGCTCAGATCGGGCTTGGCGGCGCGATGATGCGGGTCCCAAAAGCCCGGCACGAAAACGCCGCCGCCGGCCGCCGCCGGACGCTGGGCCAAGGAAAGCAGGGCGAGCAAGACAAGCAAGGCAAGCAAGCCAAGCTTGCGTTTGAAATGTCCGACAGCGAAGCCCAAACGAAATTCCTCGTGGCGGTCGAACCGTAGGCATCGGGGTCTTACCTTGCCGCGGTGCCAATTGGCTGACAAGACGCCGATATGTTATATCCGGTGCAATGTCTGCCGCGCATATTCCTTGCAAGGCGTGAACAAGCGGTTTGATCCTCGCGGCTTGGCCGGAATGTCAACGATATAATTGCCCATTTGAAGCGGGAACGTATTCTCGCGTCAGACCCCCATAAAAATACCCCGATCGGGCACGCGCGCTAGTTTCGCTAGATCAATGAAGGGGCAACTGAACAGCGGACAACACCCAATAGGACAAAACGCGCGGATGAACGAGATTTTTTCACTCCCCGGCGAAGATGACGAGGATCGCGGTCCTCTTATGCGGGGGCTTGCCTGCGTGCCGGTTTTCTTTTCGCTTGCCGGCAAACGCGTGGTCCTCGCGGGCGGCACCAATGCCGTCCTCTGGAAGGCCGAGCTTTGCCAGGCGGCGGGGGCGAGGCTCGACGTTTTTAGCCTGGACTCTTGTTCTGGACTCGTTGCTTTGGCAAAGCGCTGCCCGGCGGTCGCCCTCGTTTCGCGCCGGATCGAACCAGAGGATTTTCGCGGCGCCGCGCTCGCCATCGTAGAAGCGGAGAGCGCCGCCGAGGCGGCGGAGTTTCAGGCCGCCGCGCGCGCCGCGGGTGTCGCGGTCAACGTCATCGACAAGCCCGGATTTTCGGATTTTCAGTTCGGCGCGATCGTCGATCGCTCGCCTCTCGTCGTCGGCATTTCGACCGACGGAGGCTCGCCCGTTCTAGCGCAGGCGATACGCGGCAGGCTTGAAGCCCTGCTGCCGCACGAGATCAAGCTTTGGGCGCAAATAGCCAAGGTTTGGCGCGAAAAGCTGAAGGTACTCAATACTCCCTTCAAGACACGCCGTAGCTTTTGGGAGCTGTTCAGCCGCCGGGCGTTATCGGCGAGACGTGGACCGGGCGATGACGATCTTGCCGTGCTGCTCGCCGAGGCAGAGGCGGGCACAACGGCGGCCGGTTCGGTTGCGCTTGTCGGGGCCGGTCCCGGCGACCCCGAACTTTTGACCCTCAAGGGCTTGCGCGCGCTCCAATCCGCCGACGTTGTTTTGTACGACGAACTCGTCGCCCCCGCCATCGTCGAAATGGCGCGGCGCGAGGCCGAAAAAATCCCCGTTGGCAAGCGCGGCTACAAGCCTTCGTGCCGGCAGGATCACATCGTTTCGCTATTGGTCTCGTTGGCCTCGCAAGGAAAACGCGTGGTTCGTCTCAAAGGCGGCGATCCAATGATTTTTGGGCGCGCCAACGAGGAAATCGTGGGGTTGCGGGCGGCCCGCGTTCCAATCGAGATTATTCCGGGCGTCACCGCCGCGCTCGGTGCCGCCGCCGGGTTGCAAATTTCCCTGACTGCGCGCGAGAAAGCCCGAAGGCTGCAATTCATCACCGCGCATGCGCATGACGGAAAGCTCCCCGGCGACATCGATTGGCGAGCGCTCTGCGATCCCCGGGCATCGACCGTCGTTTACATGGGGGTGAAAACGCTCGAGCTCCTGGCCGGGCGCCTTCTTGCCAATGGCATGGACCCATCGACCCCGGCGCTCTTGGTCGAGCGCGCAACCTGCCTGGACGAACGCAATATTTTTGGGACAATCGAAAATCTCGCCGCCAAGGTGGCCCGGGCCGAACCATCCGGCCCATGCGTCATCCTTATTGGCGAAATCTTCGCGGACGCCTTGTCTTTGCCGCGAACGCAGGTCAAGCTCGAAACCCAACCACGAGCGCTCGCTCGTTAGCACGAGTTTTGCCTGGTGGAGATCTGTTCATTATTTGCGTGCCCTTGAATCAGGCGGAGAGAACAGGATGCGCCGTCTCATATTCGGAACGATCATCGGAAGCTTGGTAGCGATCGCCGCCGTCGCCGCGGCAATCTACTATTATGAACGCCCGAGCGTCTTGCGTATCGCGGTTCCGCGCGACAGCGACGATCAGGCGATCATGGCGGCGGCGGCGCATGACTTCGCCGAGGCCCGGGACGGCATTCGCCTCAAGCTGGTCGCGGTAGAGAGTCTGGCGGAGTTGTCGCGCGCGCTCCGGGATGGGCACGCCGATCTCGCGGTCGTGCGCAGCGATCTCGCGATGCCGCCGAACGGCCAGACCGTGCTGATCATGCGCCGGGATGCGGCCGTGTTGTTCGCGCCGGCGGAGAGCAGTCTGCGCGCGATCGACGATCTGCGCGGGCATAAGGTTGGCGTTCTGCAAGCCGTGCCACCAGGGAAAGTAGACAATCAGCTTCTTCTCGACACGGCACTTGCCCAATACGACGTTCCATCGGCCTCGGTTGGGCGGGTATCCCTCACTCTCGCGGAGCTTTCGCGCGCGGTCGAAGACAAGGAGATCGACGCGGTTCTCGCCGTCGGCGCGCCCGGCTCGGATGGATTGACCGAGGCGGTCAACACGGTTGCCGTGGCCGGACACGGTCAGCCGGTCTTCCTTCCCATCGCGGAGGCGAAGGCTATCGCGCAACGCTCGCCTGCGTTCGAAGGGGTCGAGGTAATGCGCGGCGCGTTCGGCGGTGCCCAGCCGAAACCATCGGTGGATTTCGATACCCTCGGGGTAAGCACAAGGCTTGTCGCCCGCAATAGCCTTGGCAATGAAGTAGTCGGCGCATTGACCCGGCTCTTGCTGGCGACGCGGCCTGCCATCGCCGCGCGGATTCCGAGCGCGAACCGCATCGAAGCGCCAGCCGCCGACAAGGGCGCGGCTCTCCCCGTGCATCCCGGCGCCCTCGCTTTTCTCGACGACGAAGAAGAAAGCTTTTTCGACAAATACAGCGATGCTTTTTATATTGGCGCGATGTGTCTCAGCGTGCTCGGCACCGGGCTGGCGGCGGCTGCGACAAGGCTCACGCGGCACAGGATCACGGACGCCGATAAAATTCTGCGCCGGTTACTCGAAATCACGCAGGCCGTGCGAAGTGCCAGGCACGCCGAGCTTCTCGACGGCTACGAGGAGGAAGCCGATGAGCTTTTGGCGCTGGCGCTGACACCGGATGCGGTCCACGCCTTGAGTGTCAATCGGATGGGCGCCTTGACCCTCGCTTTGAACCAGGTGCGCCATGCCATCGTCGAGCGGCGGCAAAGTTTTGCGGTCCCAATTCGCGCCCAATTTTCGCCGCGCATTGTCCGCGAATAGGCGAGCCACGCTGACCAAGGATCTGCGCGACGGTATGGGCATGGGATCAGATCCACCGCGCTAGAGCTGCGCGGCCGCCCGTGGCTGCTTTAGCGGGCTTGCGATCATCCTGCTGCCACTGCCCGGCCGGCGGCCGGTGCGGCGACCGCCACTTCACCGTCGGCGAGCGATCCTGAACTCATGCGATCCCGACGCGCGCTCCAAATCGCAGAGAAAAATACGATTCGTCGCGTTGGTCGCACAGTGGTCTTTGCCCTCGCGAAACAATTTAACAAAGAATGGACCACAAGGATGTTGAGACCGCATCATCGCCCGAAAGTCTAAGCATGGCCGCCGATAAGAACGCTCGCCGAGCCATGGGAAAAACGTTTCCTGCAAAACGCAAAACGGAAATCCCATCTTCCGTGTCTGTACTGGAGGAAGCTTGAAATTGTAGCTGGTACGAGCCTGTCACCGGGCTTCACCGAACCGGTGTTTACTCCCGCCCGATGCGGGCGACGCCCTCCTTGGCAAGCTGGCTGTTCGGATCGAAGGCGAGCGCGCGCTGATAGGATTCGATGGCCTTCGCGCGATTGCCGGATTTTTCGTAGGCGAGCCCGAGGCCGGCCCAGGCTTCGGCATTCTTGTTGTCGACGTTGAGCGCGGCGTTGAAATCCTCGATCGCCTTGTCGCTCTTGCCGATGGCGAGCAAACTCTGCGCACGCGCCTGATAGGGTGCTCCGGCGAAAGGATCGCGATCGATCGCGTTGTCGAAATCGGTGATCGCCTGCTCATGCAGGCCTTCGCGCTGATAGATCAAGCCCCGGGCGTGAAAGGCCTGGGCATTTTCGGGATTGAGCTTGATCGCCTGGTCGAGATCGGCCCGCGCCTCGTCGAGCTTGCCCTGAACGCGGAGAAGATTGGCGCGGCCGAGATAGGCCGGCGCGTGGTTGGGATCGGCCGCCACGGCGCCGTTAAAATCGCCCAGCGCCGCGTCGTCGCGGTTGATCTGACGATAAGCGAGCGCCCGATTGGTGAGGGAGGCCGCATTGCCCGGAGCGAGTTTGATCGATTGGCTAAAATCGGCGATCGCCTCTTGAAACTTGCCGATCCTCGCGTAAGCCACGCCGCGTGTGTTGTAGGCTTCGGCGCTCGCCGGGTTGCGCTGAATGACGTCGTTCAGGGATGCTAGGTTGCTGGCGGCCTCCTGCGGCGACTGGTTCGCCACTTCGGCGACGCCGGTTCCCTGTTTGCCCATGATGTTGGTCGCCGTTTCGCAGCCGACTAGGGGCAGGGAAGCGGCCAGCAGGAAGAAATAACCAACAACGCGCCGCCGCGCCAGCTTCGCATTTTTGACCCAGGCCGCGAAAACCTTCATCCGGTCACCCTTGTCCAACTCGCGCTTAGCCGAGCGCTGGAGCATGGCCCCGAAAGCAGGCACCGGGTTCGCGGATCATGCCATCGCGCTGCCTCCCAGCGCTCAGCGAGCCCCCACCATGGGCTTGGGCTTCATCGGCAGAAGCCCTTCGCGCTGCAGTTTCTTGCGGGCCAGCTTGCGAGCCCGGCGCACGGCCTCCGCCTTCTCGCGGGCGCGCTTTTCCGAGGGCTTTTCATAATGGCCGCGCAGTTTCATCTCGCGAAAAATGCCCTCCCGCTGCATCTTTTTCTTGAGCGCCTTGAGGGCCTGATCAACGTTATTGTCGCGAACGAGAACTTGCACGCAGGAGTCCTTGGTGAGGCGCCAGCCATCGCATGATGGGACGAACCAAATTGGGAACGTAAACACACGACCCCCCGGCGCTGCTAAGCACCCGAACGGCGAAGCCATGGCGATAACAGACCCGGCGCTATCTGTCCAGGGAAGGGTTACGTCGTCCTAATGATCCGGGCCGGGTATGATGCGGGTCACATGGCCCATCTTGCGGCCCGGCCGCGCGTCCGGCTTACCGTAAAGGTGCAGGCTCGTGCCGGGCTCGCCGAGGATTTTTGCCCAGGCAAGGACGGCTTCGCCGATCAAATTATCCATTTCGACATGCCCGCCGGCTTTCGCGCCGTGGCGGCTGGCGGCTCCGAGCGGCCAGCCCGCGATCGCCCGAATATGCTGCTCGAATTGAGAGGTGGCGGCGCCGTCGAGCGTCCAGTGGCCGGAATTATGGACGCGCGGGGCGATTTCGTTGATGAGCAGCTCGAGCGGCCCATCATCGTCCCCTTGGCCGCCGGTCACGAACATTTCGACCGTGATGACGCCACAATAGACGAGTGCGTCGGCAATCACCCGCGTTAGCCGGGTCGCCTCGTCGGCTATCCCAGGCGGCAGGCGCGCGGGAACGCGGGTGGACTTAAGAACGTGATTTTCATGGATATTCTCGCAGACGTCATAGGCCGCGAATTCGCCGCTTGGCCCGCGCGCGGCGACCACCGAGATCTCCTTGGAGAAGGGCACGACGGCTTCGAGGATCGCGGGCGCGCCGCCGAGCGTGCGAAACGTCACGGCGAGATCGGCGCCTTCGCGAACTAAGACTTGGCCCTTCCCGTCATAGCCGAACCGGCGCGTCTTGAGGATCGACGGGCGTCCGATCTGGGCGATGGCGCGGGCGAGCGCGCCGGCATCGTCCACCCGCATATAGGGCGCCGCCTTGGCTCCCGCGGCCGCCAAAAACTCCTTCTCGGCGAGGCGATCCTGGCAAACCGCCAGCGCCTCGGGGCCTGGCCGCACAACGCAGGAATCGGCGAGAATTGCCGCGGTGCGGGAGGGGATGTTCTCGAATTCATAAGTGATAAGCTCGACCGTGCCGGCGAACTCCGTCAATGTCAGCTCGTCCTCATAGGGAGCGATCGTCCGCGCGCTTGCCACGTCGAATGCCGGGCTCTCGGGGTCTTGCGCATAAACATGGGTCTTGAGCCCGAGTTTCGCCGCCGCGAGAGCGAGCATGCGCCCCAATTGCCCGCCGCCGAGAATCCCGATCGTCGCACCGGGGACAAGCTCGAACGACACGGCTCAATCCTCCCGCGACGGCCGTTCGGCCACCGCCTCGGTTTGCGCGGCGCGCCAGGCGGAGAGCCGCACTTCGATCGCCGGATCGGCCAAGGCGAGGATCGCGGCGGCGAGAAGCGCCGCGTTGATCGCCCCGGGCTTGCCGATCGCCAAGGTGCCGACCGGGACGCCCGCCGGCATCTGCACGATCGAGAATAATGAATCCTGCCCCCCAAGCGCCGTTGTTTCGATGGGAACCCCGAGAACCGGAAGCCCAGTCAGCGCGGCGGTCATGCCCGGAAGGTGGGCGGCGCCGCCAGCCCCCGCGATGATAACCTTGAAGCCCGCCGTCCTGGCGCCTTTCGCGAAAGCGACGAGCCGCTCCGGCGTCCGGTGCGCCGAGACGATCCGGGCCGCAAAGCCGATCTTGAGTGCGTCGAGAAGGGCGGCGGCGTGGCGCATCGTCTCCCAATCCAATTCGCTGCCCAGTATAATGGCGACGGGCGTTTCTACAACGGACAAATGGCGGCCCAAATCGACGCGGCGAAGTTTTGGGCATAAACGAAGGGGGGGCGGGACGCAAGGTGCGCGGAAGGCGGGGCGCGCCGTCTGACCGCCGTGAGCCGCCACATGCCACGGGCCGAGGCTGATTAACGAAGGTCGATCGTCTCTTCGACAACATGGTTGAGCGGCGCGTTCTCGGCCGTGAGCGTCATCCGCAGCTTGAGTTCCGTGCCTTCGACCTTGCCTTCGCGAACGACGCGCTCAATCTCCCGTTGCGAGGTGATGCCGACGACCTTGAGGAATTTTCGCAGAGCGATATTGAAGCGATCCTCGTCCATTGCGATCCTCCCAAAACGAGAAGCGGGCGACCTTGGTCCCGCATAATAGCTGATGCAAGGAAAGGGGAACATGGGCGCCGCGATGCCCATGTCGCTTGGCAGTCGCGCCACCTCGCCGCCGCTGGGAATTGGGGCATTAAGCTTATCGGAGGTACTGGAAGATGCGAAGAGATGTTGCCGTTATCGGTATTGGAATAGCCATCAGCGTGGGAGGAAAACGATGTCTTCTGAGTTCAGGGTTGAAACAGGGCTTATTAATCCCGAGTTCCATTCCCTTCCGGGTTAGAAACCGGGATTGAGCGAATACCCTGTGAGCAGGGTGTCATGCGGGTCCCGCATTTTGGTTTTTCTGCGCGATGAAGGCAACCGGCCGCTTTGGGTCAGCCTTGCGGCTGTTCTCTCGGCGCTTTGGTCTGTCTCTTTTTTGTCAAACTTTCATCAATCTGACCAGAACGTTTCACCCTACGGTGTTAGAATTCATCCGGTTCGCTAACACCGGCGGCATTAACCACCAGAGGGAAGAAATGCGATCGCTTTTTGCCAAGTTCGCGAAGATCACGGCCCTTGGAATTTTCGGTGCAGCCGCCTGTGCCATTGCCGCGTATGCCGGCGAGGATCATGATCGGGACAGTGTCCGCCACTTCGACCGTGTCTTCGTTATCGTTATGGAAAACCATGATTTTGATGAGGAAATCGGCGAACTCAATTCGGCCGGACTGGCATTACTGACCCCGTTCATCACTCAGCTGGCGACGAGCTATGGTCTCGAGACCTATTATTTCGGTGTCACACATCCGAGCCTACCGAATTATCTGGCGATGATCAGCGGCGATTACTTCGGCATCCAGGACGACAATGACAGCTGCTTCAACCCGACACACGGCACGCCTTGCGACAGCGTCAACGCTCCCAATATCGTCGACCAGTTGAAGTCGAAGAACATCAGCTGGGAAGGTCTATTCAAGTCGATGCCGAGCATAGGATTCCTCGACTCTAGCTTCCCAAACGACACGAACAGGCTCTATGCCCAGAAGCATGATCCATTCGTTTACTTCCAGAACATCGCGCTCAATCCCTCGCGTCTTGTTAAGCTCAAACCCTTCGTTCTGAGCGAGTTCCAGTCCGAGCTCGCCGATCCTGCCGCCGCGTCGAGATTCATCTTCATCGTCCCCAATCAGTGCAGTGATCAGCATGGAACCGGGAGCTGCAACACCGATCAGCTGGCGCAGGCGGCAGGCGATGCCTTTATCCAACAAACCGTACCGACCATTATCAACTCGCGTTCGTTCACCGAACGGTCGGCGCTGTTCATCGTCTGGGACGAGAATGACTTCGGGGGTGATCTTGGCTGTTGCGGCCGTCCTGGCGTCGGCGGCGGCCACATCCCGATGATCGTCGTGACAAAGCACGGGAAACCGCTCAAGGCGGCCACGCCCAGCGATCATTATTCCCTGCTTGCGACGATCGAGGACGGCTTCGGCCTGCCGCGGCTCGCCAACGCGAAGACCGCAGCGACACTATTTGAAGTCTTCCCCGATTTCGACCCCTGAGATGTGAGATGACAGGCAAGGGGAGAGCGGAAAATTCCCCTCTCCATTTCGGATGCCACGGCAGCAACTGGGGCTGCCGCTTCAGCTGGTTCGAGGTAAAAAAACAACTGACTGTACCAGGCGGCGCAATGGTTGGGCAATGAGCGGCAACCGGTTGACCCGCACGACCAAACCCCCTAGATTTTCCGGTTCGGTGATTGAAACACCTGTCGGCCGAAACCGGTGCGGGAGACTGATCCACATGACCGGAGTTCGCAGGGAAACCGACAGCTTGGGCGTGGTGGAGGTGCCCGCTGACAAGCTGTGGGGTGCGCAGACGCAGCGCTCGCTGGAGCATTTCAGCATCGGCAAGGACCTGATCCCCCGGGAAATGATCACCGCCTACGCCACCTTGAAGAAGGCGGCGGCCAACGCCAACCACGCGGGCGGTCGACTGGACAACTCGGTACATGGGTTAATCGTGCAGGCCTGCGACGAGATCCTGGCCGGGCAGCACCACGACATGTTCCCGCTGCATGTGTGGATGACCGGCAGCGGCACGCAGTTCAACATGAACGTCAACGAGGTCGTTTCCAACCGCTGCTGCCAGCTCGCGGGCACCGCGCTGGGCAGCAAGGCGCCGGTGCACCCGAACGACCATGTGAACATGTCGCAGTCGTCCAACGACTCTTTCCCCTCGGCGATGTACATCGCCGCCGCGGTGAACGTGACGGGGCGATTGCTGCCGGCGGTCACCGGCCTGCGCGACGCCATCGCGGCGAAGGCCGAGGAATGGAAGGACATCGTCAAGATCGGCCGCACCCACATGCAGGACGCGACGCCAATCACGCTAGGGCAGGAATGGTCCGGCTACGCCGGGATGCTTAGCGACAACATCGAGCGGACGGAGGACGCGCTGAAGGGCGTGTACCGGCTGGCGCTCGGCGGCACCGCGGTGGGAACCGGCATCAACGCGGCCCCCGGCTTCGCCGAGGCGGTGGCGGCGGAGATCGCGAAGCTCACCGGGTTGCCGTTCGTCAGCGCGCCGAACAAGTTCGCCGTGCAGGGGGCGCATGACGCGCTGGTGCAGCTGTCCGGCACGTTCCGGACGCTGGCGGTGTCGCTCTACAAGATCGGCAACGACATCCGCCTGATGTCCTGCGGCCCGCGCGCCGGCTTTGCGGAGTTGGAGATCCCCGAGAACGAGCCCGGCTCCTCGATCATGCCGGGCAAGGTGAACCCCACTCAGGCCGAGGCGCTGACCATGATCTCCGCCCAGGTGATGGCCAACGACGTGGCGGTCGGCTTCGGCGGCGCCGGGGGCTATCTGGAGATGAACGTTTATAAGCCGCTAATGATCTTCAACATCACGCACTCGATCACGATCATGGCCGATGGGTGCGCGAATTTCCGCAAGTTTCTGATTGAGGGCACCCGCCCAAATCTGGCGAAGATCAAGGAGTATGTCGATCGTTCCCTGATGCTGGTGACCGCGCTGGCGCCGGTGATCGGTTACGACAAGGCATCGAAGATTGCCCACCATGCGATGGACAACGACCTCACACTGAAGGCCGCGGCGCTGGAACTGGGGTTTGTAAACGCGGAGGAGTTCGACCGCGTTGTCGATCCGGCAAAAATGGTCAGGCCATATGTCGCAAGCGGCACATAACGAAGACCGCACTGCCCGCCCAATTTCACAAAATAACGATGGAGAGCAACCCCAATGACCACCATCGCGAAGCGCGGCACGGAGCTGATCCAGGATCCTTCTCTGAACAAATCAACCGCTTTCACCGAAGCCGAGCGGCAATCGCTTGGCCTCATTGGTCTCGTGCCCGATGTCACCGAGACCGAGGATCTACAGCTGCGGCGCGTGTTGACCCAACTGGGGCATAAAAACACCGACCTTGATCGTTACATCTATCTGGTCAATCTGCTCGACCACAACGAAACGCTGTTCTACCGCACCGTTATGTCGGATCCGGCGCGATTCCTGCCGATCGTGTATGATCCGACAATCGGTGAGGCCTGTCTCAAGTTCGGTCACATCTACCGTCAGGCGCGTGGCATGTATCTCTCGATCGCACGCCGGGGCAAGGTAAAGCAGATCCTGAAGAATTGGCCGCGGGAGGACGTCCGGTTCATCTGCGTCACCGACGGTGGCCGCATTCTCGGCCTCGGCGACCTCGGCGCGAACGGGATGGGCATCCCAATCGGCAAGCTGCAGCTCTATACCGCCTGCGCCGGTGTGCCGCCGCAATACCTGCTGCCCATGTACCTCGACGCGGGTACTAACAACGAGCAGTACCTGAACGACCCGTTGTATCTGGGCCTCCGCAAAACACGCCCACCGACCGCCGAGCTGTTTTCGTTTGTCGATGAGTTCGTCGAGGCGGTGCAGGAGGTGTTTCCGAAATGCTGCATCCACTTTGAGGATTGGACGGGTGTAGACGCCGTGCACCTCCTTGAGCGCTACCGCGACAAGTGCTGCGTCTACAACGATGACGTGCAAGGCACGGCTGGCATCACGCTTGCCGGCATGATCAATGCCACCAAGCTTAAGGGCACGAAGCTGAAGGACGAGAAATACCTATTTCTCGGCGCTGGTTCGGCAGGCATTGGCCTCGCCGACCTCCTGTGTTCCGCTCTCGTTGCGGACGGCATGGAACTGAAGGCGGCGCAATCACAAGTCTGGATGTTCGACGTCAATGGCCTGCTCCAATCGACCCGCACGGACCTCGTTGATTTCCAGATGCCGTATGCACATGAGCACGCGCCAACCAAGGACTTCGTCGCTGCCGTCGAGAGCATTAAGCCAACTGCGATCATCGGCGTCAGCACGATCGGGGGCGCCTTCACCCGGCAGGTCGTTGAGGCCATGTCGCGGATCAACGAACGCCCCGTGATCCTAGCGCTTTCGAACCCGACGGAGCACGCCGAATGCACCGCCGAGCAGGCGTATAACTGGTCGCTGGGCAAGGCGATCTATGCCGCGGGCGTGCAGTTCCCGCCAGTTACCTACAAAGGCCAAACTCGTCTCCCAGGCCAAGCCAACAACTTCTACATCTTTCCTGCGGTTGGCATGGCGATCTTCGCGACGCAGGCGCGCCGGGTTACGGACGAGATGTTCATCGAGGCCGCTGCGGCGGTGGCGGATCAAGTGTCGGCTGAACAGCTCAAGCAAGGTCTCTTGTACCCGCTGCAGTCAAACATCCTCGAAACCGAGGTCAAGACAGCTGCGCGGGTTGCGACGCTTGTCTTTGGTTCGAACCTGGCCCGCGTGGATCGTCCGGCGAATATGGAGACATTCATTCGGCAGCACGTCTACAAACCTCGGTACCAAACACTCGTCTGAGTCAGCACGTGCCGGCGCGGCTGGACGAGACCGTTCCCGCCTGTCGCGAAGCCTTGCAGGAAATCATCCGCGAGCGCGTGCCGTTCCATTGAGCCGCAGCCACTGGCGATCAAGGCGTCGCCCTCATGCTCCTTGCCGAAAGACGCAGTGATGGGAAGATAGAGCAGATCGAGGCGGCTGTCACGGCAATGCGCGACGGCGGCGATGGCTGCCTTCTATGAAGCGCGATTGCCAAAAGCCCGCGCGCTTGCCCAAAAACTCGCCAATCGCTGAGGGGTCACCGCGCCGCATCGGTTCTCTCTACCCGAGCCGCGCTGGTCTCGGCAACCCGAACCGAGGCGGCTAAGGAGCGCCCGGGCCGGGGCGGCCGGATAGAATATCGTGTGCTTAGGGATTCCAACTTTTGCGGGGAACCGGGGAGCCCAGTTCGCGCAGGAGCCGCGGCAAATAAACATGCAATAGACGCAGAACGAGCCCCGGTGCACTCAAGCAACTGCGGGGCTCTGCTTCGGCTTTGCGAAGCGATCTGTGATTTATGCAGATTCTAGGCGCGATCAAACATCCACTTGGCCTTCGCGGGCGCTATCGCACGTCGATATCACATTGTCGGCGGTGGCGTTTCGGCCCGGCCGGCATTCTTGACTTGCCCGCCACCGTGACCCCGCGCTTGTCGGGGTCAGTTATACTGTCCCGGTGGAGTCATCGTTTCTCCATTGCATTGGAACTGATGAGTTGTCGAAAGAAGGCACCTTCGGCTTCCGACGCGGCTCTTGTGAACAACGGCGGAAGCATCCAAATGTTGCGCTTCTTCCGCGCATTGTCAATTTTTTTCGCTAAATTTTGCGGCCACGTTGTCGCCTCAGAGGATCATCCACTCTGACCGGATCGGGTGGGATTCCGAGGGGGCGGCGATGCGTACGCCGCTGTCTATTCTGAAGCGCAATTGCCGCAAGCCCGAGCCCTTGCAGGGAAACGCGGCAAGCTGAGGTTCCTTGACTTCCGCCTTGCGACACGCCTACAAGGCCCGGTCCTTGATTCGAGGTTTTTCGAGCGACCCGCGTTGCCCCGAGAGGCATGCGGTGAACGTCCGGCGGCGCGTTGCGCTCCCGGGCGAGTTTTCCGTTGAAGCCTTGCGCGCGGGTCCCCGCTTGCACTGTCGAGCTCCTTCCCAGCGGACCTTTCTTCGGGGATGTATGTTAAACTTTTAGAGTAATCGCGCCGTCGACGCGGCAATACCACAGGACAAACGCATGTTCGAAGGGCTTTCGGAAAAGCTCTCTGGCATATTGGATAAATTAACGCGGCGCGGCGCGCTTTCCGTAGAGGACGTGAACCTCGCGCTGCGCGAGGTCCGGCGCGCCCTTCTCGAAGCCGATGTCGCGCTCGACGTCGTGCGCTCCTTCGTGGACAAGGTGCGCGCGCGCGCGGTTGGCGCCAACGTCGTCAAATCGGTGACGCCCGGCCAAATGGTCGTGAAAATCGTCAACGACGTTTTGATCGAGACGCTTGGCGCCGATGCCGATCCTATCGACCTCGATGCGCCGGCGCCGGTCGCAATCATGATGATCGGCCTCCAGGGCACCGGCAAGACGACGACCACGGCGAAGATCGCCAAGCGTCTCTCCGAGCGGATGAAACGCAAGGTATTGATGGCCTCGCTCGACGTGAAGCGTCCGGCGGCGCAGGAGCAGCTCGCGGTGCTTGGCCGCCAGGTCGAAATCGACACTCTGCCGATCGTCGCGGGCCAAACCGCTGTCCAGATTGCCAAGCGCGCGGAACAGGCGGCGCGTTTGCAAGGCTACGACGTTGTCATGCTCGACACGGCGGGGCGCACCCATATCGACGAAGCGCTGATGGAGGAGATGGTCGAGATCAAGGCGGTGTCGAAGCCGCACGAAATTCTTCTCGTCGCCGATAGTCTCACCGGCCAGGACGCGGTGCATCTTGCGAAGAGCTTCGATGATCGCGTTGGCATTACCGGCATCGTGCTGACCAGGATCGATGGCGATGGACGCGGCGGCGCGGCGCTCTCGATGCGCGCGGTTACCGGCAAACCGATCAAGCTTCTCGGCACCGGCGAAAAAATGGACGCGCTCGAGGATTTTCATCCGTCCCGCATCGCCAACCGCATCCTCGGCATGGGCGACATCGTCTCACTTGTCGAAAAAGCGGCCGAGTCGATCGACGCCGCAAAAGCGCAGCGCATCGCCGAGAGGATGCGGAAGGGCAAGTTCGATCTCGATGATCTCTCCGACCAGCTCGCCCAGGTCGAAAAGATTGGCGGCTTAGGGGGCATCATGGGAATGCTGCCCGGCGTCGCCAAGATGAAGGAGCAGCTTGCCTCTGCCCGTTTCGATGATGGCATCATCAAGCGCCAGCGCGCCATTATTTCGTCGATGACCCGCGAAGAGCGGCGTGCTCCCGATGTCCTTAAGGCCTCGCGCAAGAGGCGCGTCGCGGCGGGGTCCGGCGTCAGGGTCGAGGATGTCAACAAGCTGCTAAAACTGCACCGGCAGATGGCCGATACGATGAAAACGATGGGAGGCACCAAGCGCGGCGGCGCGATGGGCAAGATGGCTTCCATGTTCGGGCTGCCCGGCGGCGGGATGGGGGGCGGAATGCCGCAGCCTACGCCGGAACAGCTCGCCGCTTTGCAAAGGCAAGTTGGCCAGAGGCAAATCGGGCCACCGCCGAGGCAGCCGGAACAAGTCAAACCCGGACCGAAACCGGCGGAGCCGCCGAAATTGCCCGGTCTTGGGGGAGCGAAGCTGCCTGGGCTCGGCGGCGGCCTGTGGAGCGGTCTCAATCCTTTCGGAAAAAAGAAATGATGGCCGAGGTTGAAAATCTTGTCCTCGAGCACCTGCGTCATATGCGTGGGCAGTTCTATCGCCTCGACGCGCGCGTCACCCGCATTGAAAAGCAGCTTGAACTCGAACCGTGAGTTGAAAGGAAATCACAATGCCATTGAAAATTCGAATGTCGCGCGGCGGCGCCAAGAAGCGGCCGTTCTATCGGGTCGTGGTCGCCGATTCCAGGATGCCGCGCGACGGAAGGTTCATCGAACGCCTCGGCATCTTCGATCCCTTGAAGGCGAAGGATGCTGAGGGCCGGATCGTGCTCGACCGGGAAAAAGCGAAGGCGTGGATCGCCAAGGGCGCGAAGCCGACCGACCGCGTCGCCCGGCTGCTCGACGGTCTCGACGTCGTGCCGCGCGTGCCGCGCAACAATCCCAAACAGGCTTTGCCGAGGAAAAAGGCGCAGGAACGCGCCGCCGCCGCCGCGAAACCCGCGGCGACACCGGCCGCCTGACCGCGGGCGTGGCTGGAGGGCGATGGCCAAGGATCGCATTCTGGTTGGCCGCTTTGGCGCCCCGCAAGGCGTTGGCGGCGAATTGCGGCTCACTTCCTTTACCAGCGTTCCGGTCGCCATCGCCATATACAAGCCTCTGTGCGATGAGAGCGGAACCCGGCGATTTTCGATTGTTCGCCTGCGTCCAATCAAGCACAACATGTTCGTTGTCAAGATCGCGGGGGTTGACGACCGCGCGAGCGCCGCGACTTTGACCCATGCCAAACTCTTTGTGGCTCGCGCGTCCTTGCCCGATGTGGGAGCCGAGGAATTCTATCTCACCGATCTGATCGGACTTACGGCGACGAACGAAGCGGGAGAAATGTTTGGCAGCGTCGTCAATGTCTTGAATTTTGGCGGCGGCGATATTTTGGAAATCGTGTGCCCAGACAGGTGCGAGACGTTGCTTTTGCCGTTCACCAAAGAGGTTTTTTCGCATGTCGATATCGAGGCGGGCCATTTGACCGTCGTGCCGCCGGCCGGGATCGAAGCGAAACCTTCGGAGCGTTGAGGGGCCAGGGGGCTATGTGGCGGGCGACGGTTTTCACGCTATTTCCGGAAATGTTTCCCGGACCTCTCGGCGTCTCGCTCGCGAGCGAGGCTTTGGCACGCGAAGTTTGGAGCATCGAAATTCGGGATATCCGCGCGCATGGGCAAGGACGCCATAGAGCGGTTGACGACACGCCTGCCGGCGGCGGCCCCGGCATGGTTATCCGCGCCGATGTGCTGGCCGCAAGTCTCGACGCCGGGCTGGACGAGGGCGACAGGCGGCCGCGCTTGCTGCTTTCTCCGCGCGGCGCGCCCTTCACGCAAGCGCGCGCGCGGACGCTCGCCGCGGGCGAGGGGGTGGTGCTGATCTGCGGCCGGTTCGAGGGCGTCGATGAGCGGATCGTTGCCGCGCGGGGTCTCGAAGAAATTTCGATCGGCGATTACGTGCTCTCCGGCGGCGAGATCGCCGCTTTTGCCGTGCTCGATGCCTGCGTGCGGCTGTTGCCCGGCGTGATGGGAGCGCACGGGTCCGGCGTCGAAGAGAGTTTCGAGGCGGGGCTTCTTGAATATCCGCATTATACGCGGCCGCGCGAATGGGAGGGGAGAGCAATCCCGGACGTCCTGCTTTCCGGCGACCACACGAAGATCAAGGCCTGGCGCGAGGCGGAGGCGCTTGAGCTCACCCGCGAGCGAAGGCCGGATTTGCTTACTCAAGGCGAAGCAAAGGCACCAAAATCGCACTGACCATGTTGCTTGTGCTTTCGCGCCATCTTGCAAGAACACTTGGGCAAGATTTTCGATTTCTGGCGATCCTGTGACCCCCATGCGGAACGACGTTGCAAGTTTTGTCTTTACCGCCGCCTTTCAGCCAGTTCCTTCCACACGCCAAAAACCAGCAGCGTGTAAATCAGCAATCTGACTAGATTTTCGTCGATCGCTTCGAGCTTGATGAGCCCGTGCGCCACGCGGTTGCGCAAGTTCAAGCCATGCGGGTCGGCATAGAGGGCGAGAAGATATAAAGTGAGATCAGGTCCCAGGGCCTGAATGATTTCGTCGGAATAAAGAATGTCGCCCATCCCGATGGCGACGTCGACGCCGGCAACCCTCGGATGCGGCTTTGTCACCGGCTTGCCGAGTTTGGCGACAATGCCACGCAGGCCTCGCTCGATTTGCGGGACTAGCACATGCACGGCCTTCACGAGATCACGTTCGTACCATGCCCGGACACCCTCGATTAGATACGTTACGTCATCGAAGAGGTCCAAGCGATTAGCCCAACTCACGAAATGTTCAGGCATCGCTTCGTGGGTTTCGATTGCGCGTTCCAAGGCTACTTGCAGCCAAATTCCCGACAACGCAAAGCTCGCCGATGTGCGCTGAAGAAGACGACCATAAGGATCATTTTCCACAGAACCCACCTTCGCGGCGATATGGTCGTCCGCCATGACCGTTTGTGGCAAGTGCGCCAACAGCGGGGCCTGCTGTAGAAACTCATGAACCGCTTCTTCAAGGCGCCGCCGGTTTGGCAGGAACTCGGCCGCGATCCTGACGAAAGTGGACCGGAGGTCCTCTACTACAACGGTCTTGAGAAAATCCTCCATGTCATCGCGGGAGATTTTGATCTCGGTCTCGAATGTCGCCATATAGTCGCGGGACTGACCAATCTTCTCTTGCATCAGAATGCGCACGCGCTGGCCAATCCGGCGTCGCGATAAGCATTGACAGACGTTTGCAGAACGACCGCTGCAAGCATCGCATCCCCCAGTCCGGCGAAGTGTTCAAAGCCCCGTGCAATGACTTCATTGAGTCTCTTTACGTCATCGGGCCGACGAAGACGTATGTAATGCCTGATAAGGCGCTTGGCGGCGTCCTGAACCTCATGCGGATTAAAGCTCTCGGGCTCTGATGTGTCGCCAAAGTGCAGGACAAGATCTTCAAGATCAGCGATGAGCTGTTGCCGTTCCGCCTCCGTAACACCTGCATTCTTGCCCTCAATCAGGCGGTCAAAAGCGAACCACCGCTGGCCTTTCCGTGCGGTCATCACTTCCCGATGGAGCTGAAGTAATGCAGCTCGGGCGCGCTCGGTTCTTTCCGGGTCATGGATCAGCGATGCCAGGTCGAGCGCGCGTAATGCGGCTCCAAACCTGTCGTGATGCTCGGTTAGTACAGAATCC
Source organism: uncultured Alphaproteobacteria bacterium (assembly GCA_963712225.1). Taxonomy (GTDB): domain Bacteria; phylum Pseudomonadota; class Alphaproteobacteria; order Rhizobiales; family Beijerinckiaceae; genus Methylocapsa. The sequence goes on along the minus strand of CAVQHH010000020.1, from coordinate 35,322 downwards.
GGTACGGATGCGAGGTACGCATCAATGGCGAGACGGGCCATTTCCGGATCGCGGCGCGTCCTTGCAATCACAGTGCACATTTCCCACGCCAGATCGGCGTATCGCGCCTTGAGAACCGGATGGTTGAGGGTTTTAGCCCTGCCACTCCAGTGAGCTATAACCCGTGAGTCGGCACCGGCAATGTCCGGAAAATAAACCGTCTTGCCGTCGTTGTTTGTTCCGGACCCCATCGGGCCAAAGAATGTGCCCCATGGACTTGTGTGCATCCCGGTGTCAGCGAGGCCGAATGCCAAAACCTCGGCCCAGGCGCCAAGGTTTTCGGCATCACTCGGATTCTGAAGAGTTCGCCGTTCTTTGTCCAACTCCGAACTAATACCGCATATTGTGATTGGAACTTCGCGAACTTCGAAGTCCTGAATTACCGCCTCGATAGCGGCGGGTATAACCAATTTGTCGGGCACTTATTGGTTGCTTTCAAAAATCGGGTGGCAATCTCACGAGGAGCCGGTAAGCGCCGCCTTTAGTGCCCTGGCGGGCTTGCGGAGAGCGGGCGCCCGAGCGCGGCCGCCGTGGTGGACTGCCAGTCGGCCGTGACGTGGTGGTATTGTCGGAGTATAATTAAGGGAGAATGACTGGGCATTTGCTACCACCCGGGCCGCATGCTATCGAATTGCCATGCACGAGCCGATTTCATTTCATCCATCCGCGGCTGCGATCGCGGCAAAGCGCACGGCATTGTCCGCAAATAGCGGCTGAAATGTCGCGCGGTCGCCGACAGACTGAAGGAAGCAAGAGAAAAGCTGTTCACCTTCTGCGCTCAATGCAGGTGAACCCCAGCGCTATTCCAGGCCCCCACTCGAACCGGCGCAGCGATGGCCGAATTGATCCGGGATCCCCTTAGAGCCCGCCAGGCTCTCGAACATGCCGCGCCCATCGATCCCGCCAACCAGCGGGTCAATGAGATTTTCGGGATGCGGCATGAGGCCAAGAACATTGAACCTCTCCGAGTAAATTCCAGCGATGTCGTTGACCGAGCCATTCGGATTGGCGTCGCCGCTCCTGCCGCCGCGCGCGTCGCAATAGCGGAAGGCAACCCGGCCCTCGCCCTCGACGCGAGCGATCGTTTCCGCATCGGCGACATAATTTCCCTCGCCGTGCGCGATCGCCACTTTGATGATCTGGCCCTCGGCATAGCGAGAGGTAAAAGGCGTATCGGCTCGCTCGACGGTCAAATGCTGCATCCGGCAGATGAAGCGCAAATTCGCGTTGCGCATCAACACACCCGGCAATAGCCCGGCTTCAACGAGTATCTGAAAGCCATTGCAAATGCCTAGAACGAGACCGCCCCGCGCGGCGTGGGTACGAACAGCCTCCATGACCGGCGCCCGGGCGGCGATGGCGCCGCAGCGTAGATAATCGCCGTAAGAAAAGCCGCCTGGAAGCACCGCAAGATCGCTGCCGGCGGGCAGGCTATGTTCGCCATGCCAGACGATGGAAGGCTTAGCTTTGGCGATTTTTTCCACGGCGCGGAGCGCGTCTCGCTCGCGGTTGGAGCCGGGGAAGAGAATTATGGCGGCTTTCATGTGCCGGCTACATTTTCCTCGCTCATGTTTGCTTGTTCGGGCAACTCGCCGCTCGCGAAAATCGAGAAGACCTCCACCTGGAAATTTTCAACGACCTGGTTGGCGAGCAATTTCTCGCATGCGGCGCGCAACACTTCCTCCGCCGCGTTTGGATCGTTCGTAGCAAGTTCGATCTCGAATATTTTTCCTTGCCGCAGACTGTCGATACCGGCGATGCCGAGCGATTTGAGCGCACCCTCTATGGCTTTGCCTTGCGGATCCAGGATACCGTCCTTGAGTGTGACAACGACCCGCGCTTTCATCGTTCCAATCTCTGATTAGTCGCTTGGGCAAGGATCGCGGCATGGGGATACCGGTGCCCCGAGGCCGAATGGCCAAAGCCACGCGACGGAAGGCGAGACTCTTTACTGGGGCCGTTGGAAAGACGTGCAATACCCCTCCGTCGGCCGTGCCGCCGCATGCCCGGCGGCGGCCGACAGTTGCTTTTGATCACTGGACGAGCTTCGGCCCATTGGCGCGGGGCTGCTCGTTCTCCTGCAAGATACCGAGCCGCCTCGCGACTTCGGTATATGCCTCGACCAGGCCGCCGAGATCGCGCCGGAAACGGTCCTTGTCGAGCTTGTCGTTCGATTTGATGTCCCATAGGCGGCAGGAATTGGGGGAAATCTCATCGGCGACGACGATGCGCATCATATCGCCTTCCCACAGCCGGCCGCATTCCACCTTGAAATCGACAAGCCTTATGCCGACGCCAAGGAAAAGCCCGGATAGGAAATCGTTGACGCGAATCGCGAGCGACATGATATCGTCGATTTCCTGCGGGCTCGCCCAGCCGAACGCCGTGATATGTTCCTCGGAAACCATCGGGTCGTTGAGCTCGTCGTTCTTGTAGTAGAATTCGATGATCGAGCGCGGCAATTGGGTGCCTTCCTCGATCCCAAGCCGGGTCGATAGCGACCCGGCGGCGACATTGCGGACAACCACTTCGAGTGGCACGATTTCCACTTCCCGAATCAATTGCTCGCGCATATTGAGGCGGCGAATGAAATGCGTCGGAACGCCGATATCGTTGAGATTTTGAAAAACGAACTCGGAGATCCGGTTGTTAAGCACCCCTTTTCCGTCGATTACCTCGTGCTTCTTGGCGTTAAACGCGGTGGCGTCGTCCTTGAAGTGCTGGATGAGCGTACCCGGTTCGGGACCCTCATAGAGGACCTTTGCCTTGCCTTCGTAAATGCGGCGGCGGCGATTCATTGGGATTAACCGTGGCTTGAGATGATCCATGGGTGGCCGTGCCTCCTTTGAACGTCCTATGTCCCACGTCCGGACGCGCCATCGCACGGGACGTCAAAGGGGGGCGGGAGCAGTAGGCTATGCGCTTATTAGTCGCCGCGGATCGAGGGGGCCGAGCTTGTTCCGGTCCTGGACCAAGCTGACCAAACCCAACCTATCCGAAAGCGGATTTCCCTACAATGCCAAGCTAACACTACGCCAGGCTGACAAATCGAGATTTTGGTAGAATCGATCCCTCCCTGTAGAAATGGACGTCTGATCTTTAGCAGAGATTCGTAACGGAATATACGAAGAAATCGAGCTGCAACGTCGCTGTGTCAGGCATGGTGCTTTCGCTAGATATTGCTATTCCCGAAGTTGCCACCTAAATGCGAGATGCAACAGTGCCATGGGGAGTATCATGACGATTTTCGACGAGCGGGAGCATGCTTTTGAAGCGAAACTCGCGCATGACGAAGAACTGAAATTCAAGGCGAGGGCGCGGCGCGACAAAAGGCTTGGACTTTGGGCCGCCGGAAAGCTCGGCAAGACCGGCGCGGAGGCGGAAGATTTCGCAAGCCGCCTCGTCACTGCCGAAATCGAGAAAGACAGCGCGGGCCAGATTCTCAAAACCATACGCGCCAACTTTGATCGCGCTGGAGTCGATATACCGGATCACGTGATACGCAAGAAGATGGATGAACTTCTCATCGCGGTGGTCGAGGAAATCATGAAAGGGGTTGCTCGGGAAAAGGCGCCTCGCGGCGAGGCCTGAGCAGCGAGTCGCTGGTCCAGCGACGCTCCACAGCCTGCGATCAATGTCGCCAATATCCGATGCCAGTTAGTCCCCACGCACATTTGAATCATCCGAGCCGCATTCTCTGGCCTCATGGAACAGCAATCCGCGCGCCGACGAAAGCCCTCCGTTTGGTCAACGCTGCGGCGGCAACCGCATGATTTCTGCTGTTGGCAATGGGTTCGGCTTTCGCCCCGAATTCCGCAACCCACTTCCAGCAAATTCCCACCGTGGTTCGAATCAGAGGATTTCGCCAGATTCAGCTTTGCCCCTTTGCCGCGCGCTTCACCGCGGGGCCTCGCGCGGCCTTGATCGCCTCGCGAAAATCGGGCAAAAAGCCCTTCTGCCGCCGCACTTCGCCGTCTCCCACCTTCGGGCTTCTCGGGCGCTGTATCCATGCCGCCTCCCTTGCGCATCGGCATTGCCGGTCTCGGCACCGTTGGAGCCGCGGTTATAACGCTGCTCGGCCGGCAGGCCGAGGCGCTGCGGCGCCGGACCGGCCGGCAAATCGTGATAGCCGGAATCTCGGCCTGCCGAAGGGAGAAGCAGCGGGGGATCAATCTCGCCAGCTTCGCCTGGTTCGACGATTGCGTGGCTCTGGCACGGTCCCCCGGCATCGATCTTTTCGTCGAATTGATCGGGGGCGAGGAGGGTGCCGCGCTTGCGGCGGCGGAAGCCGCGCTCGACGCGGGCAAATCCTTCGTCACCGCAAATAAGGTGCTGCTCGCCAAGCACGGCATGCGGCTCGCCGCGCTCGCCGAGGAAAAAGGTGCCGCGCTCGCGTTCGAGGCTTCGGTCGCGGGCGGCATTCCGATCGTCAAAACCTTGCGCGAGGGACTGGCCGGCAATTCCATCGAGCGCGTCTATGGCATCTTGAACGGCACCTGCAATTACATCCTGACACGGATGGAATCGGAGAGTCTGACTTTCGCGCAATGCCTCGGCGAAGCGCAAAGGCTCGGCTACGCGGAAGCCGATCCCACCTTCGACATCGGCGGTTTCGACACGGCGCATAAGCTCGCGATCCTGACCTCGCTTGCTTTTGGCACTGTCATCGATCCAGCAGCGATCGCCATCGAGGGCATCGAGTCGATCACCCTTGCCGATCTCGAAGCGGCGGCGGAACTCGGCTACCGCGTCAAGCTTCTCGGCGTCGCGCAGCGCACACCCTTTGGCATCGAACAGCGCGTGCATCCGACCATGGTGCCGAAATCCACCGCGATCGCCCAGGTGATGGGCGTCACCAACGCTGTCACGATCGACGCCGACGCGGTGCATGAGCTGACCCTTGTTGGCCCCGGCGCCGGGGGCGAGGCGACGGCTTCGGCGATCGTCGCCGATATCGCCGATATCGCGCGCGGCGTGCGCTCCGCGCCGTTCGGCTGGCCGGTCACCGCGCTCGTGCCGGCGCCGCACGCGCCGATGCAGATGCACGAAGGTGGCTATTATATCCGGCTTTCGGTGTTCGACCGGCCGGGCGCGGCGGCGGCGATCGCGACGCGGATGGCCGAGCGCGGGATTTCGCTCGAAAGCATCGTGCAGCGCCACCGCCCCGGCGTCAAAATTGGCCCGGATGGCGCAGTGCCGGTCGTTTTGATCACTCATGCGACGCACGAAAAATCCGTCCGCCGGGCGCTCGAAGCCGCGGTCGCCGACGGATTTTTGGCCGAAAAGCCGCAGGTGATTAGGATCGAGCGGGAGTGAGGATCTGGTCAAATTCACCCGTCGAAGCAGCGAAACCTAGCTTCGACGTCAGCGGGTAGATGCAGAAATAAGAAGCCCAAATCCTTGGCAAAGAATCCCCTACAACGTGACCCTCAGCCAGCGCATTTGTCTCCTGATCAGATGCGGAAAGCAATCCCACGTATTCAGAAGCGAATTGATGAACTTTCGCAGCTTAATTTAGATAAATTGGCCGACGCAGGAGACAATGTACTTAATTCCCATGCGGATAAAATAAACGATACATTGATTGACATATATGGAAATAACACTATTGAATATAATCGTTATTGTGTAGAGGACTTAAACTGTTATAGTAGGCTTCTAAGCTTAGGAACTGAAAATTTTCATGCCAGACTACCATATGTACAACTTGCCGTCGCGTCTGTGCTCAGTAAGTTGAAATCGGCTGTCGAAATCTTAGTGTCCGTCCGAAAAGAAGTTGAATCCGCTAAATCATTTGTGATTCAAGGGTGGCGGCCTGATTCGAGGAGGGGCCGCCAATGTGGACGACTGCGAACCGCCTGAATTACAAGCGTGACAATCTGCGCTATCCAAGCGACCTGACTGGCGAGGAATGGGCGCATATCGAAGCGCTGATTCCCCCGGCCAAACATGGCGGCCGCAAGCGCAAGGTGGATGTGCGCGAAGTTGTGAATGGGATCATGTACGTGTTGAGCACGGGGTGCCAATGGCGCTATGTGCCCAAGGACCTGCCGCCGAAGAGCACGCTCTACGATTATTTCGACCTGTGGACCTACGACGGCACGTTGGAGACTATTCATCATGCGCTTTATGTGAGGTGTCGCGAGCAAATTGGGCGAGAGGCCAGCCCCACCGCCGCTATCATCGATAGCCAGAGCGTGAAAAGCGCCGAAAAAGGGGGGCTTGCATCGACCCCCACGGCTATGATGCGGGCAAAAAAATCAACGGCAAGAAGCGGCACATTCTCGTCGACACTTTAGGCCTTTTGCTTCATGCCCTCGTGCATCCGGCGGATATTCAAGATCGCGACGGCGGCGTGGTGGTTTTGTCAACCTTGTTTGGCATGTGCCCATTTCTCGAAAAGCTCTTCGCCGATGGCGGTTACCAAGGGCAGGCTTTTCGAAAGGCGGCTGCCAAGGTGTTGCCCCACCTAAAAATCGAAATTGTGAAGCGATCGGATCAGGCAAAAGGCTTCGCGGTTTTACCACGGCGGTGGGTCGTCGAACGCACCTTCGCTTGGCTCAATCGCTGTCGCCGCCTGGCCAAGGATTTTGAAAATCTCACCCGAAACGCACTCGCTTTTCTCCGCCTCGCCTCAATTCGCCTCATGCTCAGAAAGCTTTGTCTGACTTGACGAACTTTTCGGACAAACTCTTAGAAGAAAAAGTCGGTGGTGGAGACCCAACATTGAACGGGATTCTTCAAGCTTATCAGGGGTTGGAACTTCATGCGGAAATTTCTCGCGCTGCCTCGCAGTTGTATGCAGATGGTCACTATTCCAACGCCGTGGAGGCTGCCGTTAAGGCCCTGAATGGTTTAGTCCGTTTACGCAGTAGCCTTGATATTGATGGCACAGCTCTCATGGAGAGGGCCTTTTCACCAAACGGTCCGGTGCTTAAATTCAACGCTCTCGCTAATCAGTCGGATAAGGATGAGCAAAAGGGCTTTATGCAAATGTTTGCTGGAGCCGTTTCTGGTCTTAGAAACCCTCGCGCTCATGGGTTTTTAAAAGATGATCCTGAACGAGCCCTCGAATTTATCGCTTTCGTGAGCCTCCTCGCAAAGCTGCTTGATGAAACTAAGACTTAAGTACTGTTATTTGTCAGGTTTTATAAAGCTGCCGAAATCATCAAGAGTGACGCGACGCCCTTTGATCCGCACCCAAATCGGCCCATATTGGCGGCATGGCCAAAGCTCCGAAATCCGCCAGCGGAAACAGAGTTCCCCGCTCCAAGGCTGCGCGGCCGGAGGTCACGCCGCTTGGCGAACACCTGGCCGCGCTGCTCAATCCGGCGCTGAACGAGCGCTCGCTTGGCGTTTCCGAGGCGGCGCAAGCGCACTATGATCACTCCACGCCGTTGCACCACCCTCCGGGGATGAGCGGCGTCGTTGCCACCGTCGAATCCTTGAAAGATCTGCTTGAGCGAGGCGATCCCAACATCCGGGAAAAAAAGCCTTGGACGCCGCATCGACCGCCGCGTCCGGACAAGTCTGAGGGCGGCCAAAGATTTCGTGTTGTTTCCGAATTCGAGCCCGAGGGCGATCAGCCGGGCGCGATCGACGAAATCGTCAAGGGCATCGAAGCGCAGGAGCGCGACCAGGTGCTTCTCGGCGTCACCGGCTCGGGCAAAACCTTCACCATGGCGCAGGTGATCGCGCGGACCAATCGTCCAGCGCTCGTTCTGGCGCCCAACAAAACCCTGGCGGCGCAGCTTTATGGCGAGTTCAAAAGCTTTTTCCCGGAGAACGCGGTCGAATATTTTGTTTCGTACTATGACTATTACCAGCCCGAGGCCTATGTGCCGCGCACCGACACCTATATCGAAAAGGAAAGCTCGATTAACGAGCAGATCGATCGCATGCGTCATGCGGCCACGCGCGCGCTGCTCGAGCGCGACGACGTGATCATTGTCGCGTCCGTCTCCTGCATCTATGGCATAGGCTCGGTCGAAACCTATACGGCGATGACTTTTACCGTGAAACTCGGTGAAAAAATCGACCAGCGCCAACTCATCGCCGATATGGTCGCGCTGCAATACAAGCGCACGGTTGGCGATTTTTCGCGCGGCACTTTTCGGGTGCGCGGCGATACGATCGAACTTTTTCCGGCCCACTACGAAGACCGCGCCTGGCGCATCGGCTTCTTTGGCAATTCGATCGAAACGATCGCCGAATTCGATCCCCTGACCGGCAAGAAGACGCAAGACCTCGAATTCATAAAAGTCTATGCCAATTCGCATTATGTCACGCCGCGCCCGACCCTTCTGCAATCGATCAAGGGCATCAAGGTGGAACTGAAGCAGCGCCTCGCGGAGCTCAATGCCGGGGGCCGCCTGCTCGAAGCGCAGAGGCTCGAACAGCGCACCATGTTTGATCTTGAAATGCTGGAGGCGACCGGCTCCTGCGCCGGCATCGAGAATTATTCGCGCTACTTGACCGGCCGGCTTCCCGGCGAGCCGCCGCCAACTCTCTTCGAATATCTGTCCGACAACGCGCTTGTCTTCACTGACGAGTCGCATGTCACGATCCCGCAGATTGGCGGCATGTATCGCGGCGACTTCCGGCGCAAGGCGACGCTCGCCGAATACGGGTTCCGGCTGCCGTCCTGCCTCGACAACAGGCCTTTGCGTTTCGAGGAATGGGACGCAATGCGGCCGCAGTCGATCCATGTCTCGGCGACACCGGGCTCCTGGGAAATGGAGCGCACGGGAGGCGTTTTCGTCGAGCAGGTCATTCGCCCGACAGGGCTTATAGATCCGCCGGTGGAGATCCGTCCCGCGCGGGCTCAAGTGGACGACCTTCTTGGCGAGGTGCGCGAGGTGGCGGCAAACGGCTACCGCGCCCTCGTCACCGTGCTCACCAAGCGCATGGCGGAGGATTTGACCGAATATCTGCACGAGCACGGCGTGCGCGTGCGCTACATGCATTCCGACATTGACACGATCGAGCAAATCGAGATCATCCGCGACTTGCGGCTCGGCGCTTTCGACGTGCTCGTCGGCATCAATCTTTTGCGCGAGGGGCTGGATATTCCAGAGTGCGGCTTGGTTGCCATCCTCGACGCCGACAAGGAAGGGTTCTTGCGCAGCGAAACGTCGCTTGTTCAGACGATTGGCCGCGCAGCCCGCAATGTCGATGGCAAGGTGATCCTCTATGCCGATCGCGAGACGGGGTCAATTGCGCGGGCCGTGGCCGAGACCGCCCGCAGGCGCGAGAAACAACGGGCCTTTAACGTCGCGCATGCGATTACGCCCGCCTCGATCAAACGCGGGATCGCGGACATTTTGGGCTCGATATATGAGCAGGACCATGTCACCGCCGATGCCGGACTTGGCGTGCCGGAAATTCTCGCCGGACATAATTTCAAGGCGACGATCGCCGATCTCGAAAAGCGCATGCGCGCCGCCGCCGCCAATCTCGACTTCGAGGAAGCCGCCCGCTTTCGCGACGAATTGAAACGCCTCCAAGCGGTCGAACTCGCGATCGCCGCCGATCCGCTGGCGAGCCAGCGCGACGTCGAGGCGGAAGCTGGGGCTTTTGCAGGCGAACGCAAATATGGACGCGCCGCCAATGTTCCAATGAGCCGGCCGCACAAGCCAACCGATGCCGAGATGGGACCGCATAATTTCGGCGGCGGCGAGGCCAAGCCGCGTTCGAGCGCGGGGAAGGGCGGAACGCGGGCTTTTAAGGGGAAGAGGCGGTGAGCGAAATGCTTCCGCCACTCATCGCGGCGGCTCTACTTGCGGAATTATCGTCTATTTCCGCGGCCGCGGCCGGACAACAGCTCATCCCCGTGCCTTATCCCGAACTGCTTGGCCCCAATGCGCAGATCGGTGGCGCATCGCCTGGAACGAGCGCGCATCGGGGTTTGCTCCCCGATCCGGTTCCGCAAAGTCTCGGCCCGAACGCACTTGGCAATCCAAGGCCCTGGCATCGTCACAGGCATCAGCAGCTTTTGCCAACGCCCTACTGGCGGCAATATCATCATTGGCGCTAAAACAGCTTCCAGCCCTCGCGAAAGCCTTCATCTGGAGCGCTCGAAGCACGACGGTGCCTCGGAAGCCACGCGGCGCATTCGCTGAGACGCCCACTTCGTGGGCTCCCAGATTTAGGGTGCGGGTGCTAAGATAGGTTTTGGCTCGAATCTTGTCCCCGAGGCTGGCGCATGACCTTGAACATCGAAGACTACGCGATCATCGGCGATTCGGAGACGGCCGCCCTCGTCGGGCGCGATTTGTCGGTCGATTGGCTTTGCTTGCCGCGCTTCGATTCTCCCGCCTGTTTCGCCAATCTCCTCGGCACCACGGACAACGGCCGATGGTCGATCGCTCCCGCCGATCCGGGCGCCAAGATCACCCGCGCGTATCGCGGCCATACATTGATTCTCGAAACCACGATCGAGGCGGCCGGCGGCGTTGCTATTGTCACCGATTTCATGCCGGCGAAAGTCCAAGGCTCGCGTCTTGTCCGCCTGGTGCGCGGCATAAGCGGCAGCGTCACATTGCGCACCGAGCTCATCATCCGTTTCAATTATGGTTCGGTCGTGCCATGGGTGCGCCGCCGCGACGACGGAAGTCTGCAGGCGGTCGCTGGACCCGACCGCTTGGTCTTGCGCACGCCCATAAGTCTTCGTCCGAAAGGCCGGACACATGCCGCCAAATTCGTCATCACCGCTGGGGAAACGGTCGATTTTACGCTGAGCCATGGCGTTTCCTACGAGGGCGTGCCCAGCGCCATCGATCCTTATCAAGCGCTCGAACAAACCGAACGGAACTGGAGCGCCTGGTCGCAGCCATTTGAAGGCGCGGGGCAATGGTCGGAGGCTGTGATCCGTTCCTTGCTCACGCTGCGCGCTCTCATTTTTCAGCCAAGCGGCGGCATTATCGCGGCGCCGACCACCTCGCTGCCGGAGCAATTGGGCGGCTCCCGCAATTGGGACTACCGTTTCTGCTGGCTGCGCGACGCGACTTTCACCTTGCTCGCGCTGATGAACGCGGGCTATGCCCATGAGGCGATGCGATGGCGCGCGTGGCTCGTCCGGGCTCTCGGCGGCGAGCCCGCGCGGTTGCAAATTCTCTATGGACTCGGCGGCGAGCGCTGCATTACGGAACGCACGCTGCCATGGCTTTCCGGCTACGCCGGCTCGCGACCCGTGCGCGTGGGCAATGCGGCGGCCGGTCAGTTGCAGCTCGATATTTATGGCGAGGTACTCGATGCGTTGTATCATAGCCGCAAGCGGCGGCTGGTTACCGATGCCGCCGATTGGATGCTTCAAATCGAACTCTTGAAGCATCTTGAAGCGATCTGGGAATTGCCCGACGAAGGTATCTGGGAGGTGCGTGGGCCGCGGCGACATTTCACCTATTCGAAAATCATGGTCTGGGTCGCGTTCGATCGCGCTGTCAAAAGCATCGAGGAATTCGGCTTTGTCGGGCCACTCGATCATTGGCGGCGTCTGCGCCAGCGCATTCACGACGATGTTTGCGCGAAGGGATTCGATAGGGAGCTCGGCGTTTTCACGCAGAGCTATGGCGGAAAAGAACTCGACGCGAGCCTTCTCATGATCGCCCTCGCTGGTTTCTTGCCCCCCGAAGACAACCGCGTGCGCGGCACGGTCGAGGCAATCGAGCGCCGCTTGATGGTGGACGGGTTCGTGCGCCGCTACGATACGCGAACGGCCGAGGACGGCTTGCCGGGCGGCGAGGGCGTATTTCTCGCCTGCAGCTTCTGGTTCGTCGATAATCTCGTGCTTTTGGGAAGGCTCGATGAGGCGCGCGGCTTGTTCGAGCGCTTGCTCGCGCTACGCAACGATCTTGGCTTGTTATCTGAGGAGTATGATCCCGTGGCGAAACGTCTTGTCGGCAATTTTCCGCAGGCCTTTTCGCATATTGCCTTGATCAACTCCGCGTATAATCTCGCCCGCGCCGCGAAGCCCGCGGAACAACGCTCCGGCGCAACGGTGCCGGAGGCCGGGGAAGATCGATGCGTCCAGTTTTGAGCGGCCCCCGTGGCACGCTTCGGGTTGCGCGCCGCGACGCTCGCACGCCCGTCATTCGACCTGCAAAAGCAGCGCGACAAGTTCGCTTTGGCGATGTGTGTCGGTCTTGGCAAAGACCGATTTCAACTGATTGCGCGCCGTCTCCCTTGAAATCTTCAATTCTCCAGCCGCGATTTCGGGAGAAGCGCCGCGTGCGATGACGCAGGCGAGCTTCGCCTCCGCAGGCGTAAGGCGGAAGGTCTTGGCGAGGATCGCCGCGGGCGGCCCTGGTTTCGGACCCAAGGCATTTAACGTCAAAAGCGCGCGCACGTCCCGCACGGGCAAGTTTGCCGCCCAGTCGAAAGGCCAAATTCGCACGATGACCGGCATTTTGTCCTGCCGCTGAACGATGATCGGGTCGGTAGCCAAGGGGTTGAGACGAGGCGAGGTTCTCAATTGATCGATGACTTCTTTCAGGAGGGCTCGGGCTGCGGGGTCGCGAACGAAAAGACGCCGGTCCTTGATCTTGACGTCGTTGTCGAAAATGGTTTCGGCCGCGGCGTTCACGTCGGCGACAAACCCGTGCTGGTCGAGGGCGATCGCGGGCAGGCGCATCGCGTTGAGCGCCGCGGTTGGAGAGGAAACCGACCCCTGCGCTCCCGCGACGGCGGCGATCTCGATCAAGCGACGGGTGAAGGAAGCAAGAATACGCTCTTCCTCGGCGCGCAGATTGCAGACCTCTGAATTCATGTCCAAAAAGTTCATTTTAACACCTGGATCACTGTTATAAATGTTATTAATGACCGATGTGGTACTGGGGGTCGAGAGCTTCGATTGTAAACGCTCGTACCAAGAGCAACCGGTCGACCCGCAGGCGAAGAGAGTCTTCGGATAGATAGTTTCTTGACGAATAACAAGCCCCGACATTTCTATGGCTTGAGGCTCCTTTCTGAATCATGAGCAAACTGGTTAGAAAGCGGCGGCGGTATCGGAAATGGCCAGCATGGCGAAAAGTAAGTAGACGGATTCGATAAAAAATGAAAACTCGTTTGGTCAAATATGAGATATGATCATTCATCAAACAACAAACAAACATCCCTTAATCTTTGCTGTAGGTTCCTTGACAGTAAAGCACATGATAGTCGATCTTGCAATAACAAAAATACCCGTCGCAGAATAGCGTTTATTTGCCTGCACCAGTTGTGTTTCGCCGCCGCGACACTGTGACGCTCCCGCGCCTCCAAAGCGCCTCCGGGCTAGCATGGCACGCTTGCGCGGCCAGTGGGATTAAAGAACGGATTCCGAGGACTTCAAGTCGTCGGTGCCGCCGAAAGTGCCAACAGGAGCTTACGCCGATTGGTATCGGCGAGTGAGCAAGAAGGAGCGAATACCTTGATTTCCTTAACATTCCCGGATGGAGCGTCCCGGGCATTCGAGCCCGGCGTCAGCGGGTTCGATATTGCCAAAAGCATTTCACCATCGCTCGCCAAGCGCGCCGTCGCGATGGCGCTCGACGGAACCTTGCGCGACCTCGCCGATCCCTTGACGAACGACGCTAAAATCGAGTTCGTCGCCCGCGAGGACCCGAGAGCGCTCGAACTCATCCGTCACGACGCCGCGCATGTCCTCGCTGAGGCGGTGCAGACGCTCTTTCCCGGCACGCAAGTCACGATCGGGCCGGTGATCGAGAACGGTTTCTATTATGATTTCTATCGCGCGGAGCCTTTCACGCCGGAGGATTTTCCCGCTATCGAAAAACAAATGGCCGAGATTATCGCCCGCGACAAGCCGTTCACTAAGGAGATCTGGACGCGCGACGAGGCCAAGGCATGGTTCGAGACCCACGGCGAGGCTTTCAAGGTCGAACTCGTCGATGCGATCTCCGCCGCCGAGACCTTGAAGATTTATAGGCAGGGCGAGTGGCTCGATCTCTGTCGCGGTCCCCACATGACCTCGACCGGCAAGATCGGCAACGCCTTCAAATTGATGAAGGTCGCCGGCGCCTATTGGCGTGGCGATTCGACAAAACCCATGCTCCAGCGGATCTACGCGACGGCCTTCGCGAAGCCCGAGGAACTTAGCGCCTACTTAAAGCAGCTCGAGGAGGCGGAGCGGCGGGATCATCGCCGCTTGGGGCGGGAAATGGATTTGTTCCATTTTCAGGAAGAAGGGCCGGGCACGGTTTTCTGGCATCCGAAGGGATGGACCCTGTTTCAAACGCTGATTTCCTATATGCGGCGGCGGCAAAGCGAGCTCGGCTATATCGAGGTCAATACCCCGCAAGTGCTCGACCGCACGCTCTGGGAGACTTCCGGCCATTGGCAGACGTTTCGCGAAAACATGTTCATCACTCAAACCGAGGACAAACGCGTCTTCGCCCTAAAGCCGATGAATTGTCCCGGCCATGTCCAGATCTTCAAGAACGGCCTTAAATCCTATCGCGACCTGCCGATGAAAATCGCCGAGTTCGGCATCGTCCACCGCTACGAGCCTTCCGGCGCGATTCATGGCGTCATCCGGGTGCGCGCCTTCACCCAGGACGACGCGCATATTTTTTGCACCGAGGATCAGATCATGGAGGAGAGCTTGAAGGTCAACGACCTCATCCTTTCCATCTACCGGGATTTCGGATTCGAGGACATCGTCATCAAATTGTCCACGCGGCCGGAAAAGCGCGTCGGCTCGGACGAGGCCTGGGACCGGGCCGAGGCGGCCTTGTCTCGCATCCTCGAGACGCTCAAAGAACGCGGCGCCAAGACCGCCGTCAATCCGGGCGAAGGCGCTTTCTACGGCCCGAAGCTCGAATACACCCTGCGCGATGCGATCGGGCGCGAATGGCAATGCGGCACGACGCAAGTCGATTTCAACCTGCCCGGCCGCCTCGGCGCTTTCTATATCGGGCCGGACAGCGACAAGACGACACCGGTGATGATTCATCGCGCCGTGTTTGGCTCGCTCGAACGCTTCACCGGTATCCTCATCGAGCATTTCGCTGGGCACCTGCCATTGTGGCTATCGCCCTTGCAAATCGTCGTCGCGACGATCACTCAGGAGGCCGACGATTACGCCTATGAAGCGATGGCAGCGGCGCGAAAGCCCGGGCTTCGTGTCGAGGGCGACCTTCGCAACGAGAAAATCACCTATAAAGTGCGCGAGCATTCGCTGGCCAAGGTGCCGGTCCTCTTGGTTGTCGGCAAGAAGGAGGCGGCCGGACGCACCGTCTCGATCCGGCGGCTCGGTTCGCAAGAGCAGACTCAGATGGCTCTGGACGCGGCCTTAAAGCTGCTCGCGGAGGAGGCAACGCCGCCGGATGTGAGGCGAGCGGAGTAGAGCGCCTCAGAGCGGGATGAATTTCATTTGAGACGGTAGGATTCAGTATGTTCGGATTTGATTGCCGACAGGGATACCCCCGGGGAGCTCGTTGCAATAGAGGAAAATTTCCGATTTGATGGGTCCGCACTCGCCAACGCCAATCGGCTTGTCGGCAAAGTGGGCGGCGCCGCCCGCGCACGATGGCATTGACACGTCGTCCGGGACGGTTCCGCCGTTCCGCGAACGGGCGCCTTGGTTTGGGGGTGACCTCCAAACTCTGCGCAACGTCGTGCGGGGCACCCCGCCGGACCTACCTGGCGGCGAGCGCCTGCTGCTGCCGGTGTCCGGAGGCGACCGGCTGGCGGCTCGGCTCGACCGGCGGGCCGGCCGCTTTGCCAGGCCGCTCATTGTTCTGGTGCATGGCCTCGCAGGCTCCGAGGCGAGCAGGAATGTGGTGGCGAGCATGCGGCATCTGGTCGGCCAAGGCTGGCCAGTCTTGCGCCTCAACTTGCGCGGAACCCTCCCGTCGCTCCCGACCGCCGCCGGGCATTACCACGCCGGGCGGACCGAGGATCTGGCGGAGGCCCTGCGCGGACTGCCGGCTGATCTTACCCGGCATGGGATCGTCGTGCTCGGTCATTCGCTAGGAGGCAATCTCGTGCTGAAATTCATGGGCGAAGGCGGGCACGGCCTTCCGGTGCTGGCCGCTGTCGCGGTATCCACCCCGATTGACCTGGCAGCGACCTGTGCTCGGATGATGACCCGGCGCAACTTCGTCTATCACCGCTACATGCTCGATGCGATGAAGCGCGAGGCGCTGGCGCCGGGCGCCGCGGTTAGCGCGGCCGAACGGGCCACCATCGCCGCCGTCCGGAACGTCTATGAATTCGACGACCGCTTCATCGCGCCGCGCTTCGGCTACCGGGATGCCCAGGACTATTACGAAAGCAATGCCGCCAAGCATTTCCTTGCCGGCATCGTGCGGCCGGCGCTGGTCCTGCACGCGCTGGACGACCCTTGGATTTCGGCGGCATGCTACACCGCGATCAATTGGTCGCGCCTGCCGATGATCGAGGCGGTGCTGACCCCACGCGGCGGGCATCTGGGCTTCCACGGCAGGGGAAGCCGCGTTCCTTGGCATGATCGCGTGACGGCGTGGTGGCTTGCGCGAAGATTTCGGCTTGGACCAAATTAGGGAGATGTTCCCTGACTTGACAGACGCTTCGGTTCATGATAATGTCCTTTCACACTCAGAGGACGAACCATGGCCAGAGCAAAACAACCCCCGCAAATCCACCAACTGACCGTCCCTCAATTCGAGGCGATGTTTCCAAACGAAGAGGCCTGCAAGGCGTACTTGGTCGCGCGCCGCTGGCCGCAAGGTGTTTGTTGCCCGCGTTGTGGCAACCCCGCCGTTTACGATCTTCCTTCTCGCAAATGGCATTGGCAGTGTGAACAATGTGCGCCGGACGGATATCGCTTCTCCCATATTGCTGGCACAATTTTCGAAAATACCAATAAACCTCTCCGCGATTGGTATCGCGTCATTCATTTGATGCTCACTAGCAAAAAGGGAATAAGCGCTCGCCAGGTTTGGCGTTATATGGGCTTCGGTTCTCTGAAAACCGCCTGGTATATGTGCCATCGCGTCCGCGTTGCCTTGATGGAGGATATTGATAAACTCGGCGGTATCGTCGAGGTTGATGAAACCTTCGTCGGCGGCTTGGCCAAAAATAGGCATTGGGATAAACGTGGCGGCGGCGGTGGAACTGGCGGCATAGGTTCCGGCAAAACGCCAATCGTCGGCGCCGTGAGCCGTAAGGGGAATGTCGTCGCGCGGGTAGTTGCCAACGTCCAGGCGGCCACACTGACAGCCTTCGTTCGGGAAGCCGTCTCCCATAAAGTCAGCTTGCTTTGCACTGATCAATGGGCTGGCTACAGGCGCCTCGACGGCGAATATCCACATGCGACTATTGACCACGCGCGCGGTCAATATGTCATCGGCGCGATCCACACGCAAACCATCGAAGGTTTCTGGTCGATTTTCAAGCGCGCGTGGTTGGCACGTTCCACAAAATGAGCCGCAAATATATGCCGCTCTATGTCGCCGAATTCCAATTCCGCTATAATAACAGAGAGAACGCAGACGGTTTCGGAACGGTGATCAAGGGATGCTGAATACACGGACCCCTCATTGGGTGACATCTTGTGGAATTTGAGCTGCGTATCCCATATATTTATCAAACGCACACGTAATGATGGAATTCTTATCGAGCGGGTATTTTTCGTGGCCTGCTCTCCCATAGCGCATTTTAAATTTTAGTTTCGCTTCTGCCCTTGGCTTGAACAATGAGCCACGCATATCGATACGGTCTTGACGATAAAGTTGTAGATGCAACGGCGGCACGACGCCTTTTAGAATGAGCTTTGCATCCTGATTAATGTGACCGTCTAATGAGCAAGATATTTCATCAATAATATAAGAAATGCCGAATGTAGCTGTATTATTCAGGAGCATGGCAATCTGCACATATTCTACCCCAGTTATCTCGCCAGTAGAGTCGCGGGTATAATCAAATACTACCTGTGGAACCCCCCATGCGAGTTTGTTTGCCGGTGTTCGTTTCGCGCGCCATTCATCAAATCGCAGCAAAAATGTAACCATTGAGGCAGCGGCGAAGGTAGCCGCTGCAATGACATAGGCGATTGGCGTTCCTTGTAGGGTTCCGGCCGCGATGGTCACTGCTGCCACCACAATCGGACTTCCGATAATAGCCCGCGTAAGAACGATTCCCTATAAGCCATGATGCGCCGCCTCCATTGGATAACCGCAATATGCGATTTAACCACAGCGGGCCATGTCTGTCAAGTCAGGGAACATCGCCGAATTTAGACCCTGGCCGGTCACTTCGAATCGGCGTCGAGCACGGCGATCCGAATCATGTTGGTCGCACCAGGCGTGCCAAACGGAACGCCGGCAACGATAATGATGCGGTCTTGCACTTTTGCAAAGCCTTCGCGTCCAGCCAATTTGCAGGCGCGCTTCACCATGTCGTCGATGTCATGCGCGTCCTTGGTGACGACCGCATGAACGCCCCAAACGAGAGCGAGACGGCAGGCCGTCTCCCGGTTTGGCGTGAGGGCCAGAACCGGCGCTCCGGGCCGCTCCCGGGCGATGCGAAACGCCGTCGCGCCGGAAAACGTCCAGGCGGCAATCGCCTTCAGATCGAGTGTTTCGGCGAAATTTCGCGCGGCGACGGCGATCGCGATCGCATCGGCATTCGTCGCTTCGGGAGGAGCGCGCTGGGCATTGATGATACTGCGATAATAAGCATCACGCTCGACCTCCTCCGCGATTCTGTTCATGGTCGCGACGGCTTCCACGGGATATGAACCAGCGGCGCTTTCGGCGGAAAGCATGACGGCATCGGCGCCTTCGAAAACCGCGGTCGCGACGTCCGAAACCTCCGCGCGTGTCGGGACCGGCGCGCTGATCATCGATTCGAGCATCTGCGTCGCGACAACGACAGGCTTGCCGGACAGGCGCGCCAAGCGATTAATTCGCTTTTGCAAACCGGGAACCTTTTCGAGCGGCATCTCGACTCCGAGGTCGCCGCGCGCGACCATTAACGCGTCGGAAATCTCCACGATCTCGTCGAGGCGCGAGATGGCCTGCGGTTTTTCCAGCTTCGCCATCACCAGCGCGCGGCCCAAGGTCAGCTTCTTGACCTCGGCGACATCGTCCGGCCGCCGCACGAAGGAAACAGCGACCCAATCTATGCCTGCGTCGAGCCCGGCCTCAAGGTCGGCCTGGTCCTTTGCGGTGATCGACGAAACCGGGATTTCGGTGTCCGGCAGACTGACGCCCTTGCGGTTCGATATCTCTCCCGCGACATCGACGATGGCGACGGCGCGGGTCGCGCTGGCCTCGACGACATGAAGCCGCACCTTGCCATCGGCGATGACGATGGTGTGGCCTGGCTTCAAGCAGCGCAAAATTTCGGGATGCGGAAACCCCACCCGGGTTTGACCCCCAGGCGCGGGATCCGAGTCGAAAACGAAATTGGCGCCCTTGACGAGTTGGACCGCCCGGTCCTTGAAGGTGCCGATGCGCGGTTTGGGACCTTGGAGATCGAGAAGAATGCCAATCGGGCGTCCGCACTCTTCCTGGAGCGCCCTGATCATTCCGGCTTGCCCGCGCATCTGATCATGCGTGGCATGGCTCATATTAATGCGAAAGAGATCGGCGCCCGCATGAAATAACGCCGATATCGTTGCTGGATTTGCGGACGCCGGCCCGAGGGTCGCAATTATCTTGCACCGGCGCAGCCGCATTTCCGCCTCGTCAAGGTAGACTATTAGGGATTTGGCGGGCCTTGCGTCGAATCGGTCAATTGAACGGTCCAGTTCTTGGCTTCCTTGCCCGTATCGACTTCGAAAAAGCCGGTTCTATCGAAACCACGCACGAAACAATCTTCCCGCCCGATGATGCGGAATTCGCGGTCGCGAGTGCACATGAAAGCCTTTCCCTTCCATTCGCCGCCATGCTCGTCCATCGCGTAGACATAGTAGTACTCGGCCGCCAGGGCCCCCCGCACCAAAGTCTCGCAACCGCTTGGTTTCAAATTCCACCACCCCTCGCTGACCCATGTCTCGCCATCGGTATAGGCAAGAGAAACACTCACCCGGCTGGCGGAATTGTTGCAGAGACGAAAATCCGCGCGCACCGGAGCAACTGAACCGCCCAAGACGGAGATCGCCATCGCGGCGGGAATAATTGCTCGTTTCATCGACGTCAAGACTGCTGCCGTTACCGTGTTTGGCTTGGGACCACCCGGCCGGCGGCGACAAGCGAATGGAACGCGGTCCCGCGTGGTCCGTCTCCCTAAAGCATGATCCTTGCCAGGGGAAGGCGATTTCGCGACGACAAATAACGTAAAGACGGCGAACCGGCACGCCACGCCCCGGCGCCTGGTTCGCCGCGCGTGTCGGTCCTGACATCGCGGCAATCGGCGAGGCCGCGGGAGCGAGCGTTCCGGACATTTGTTTTTAGGGTTGATCGCCGCCTGCGAATAGGGCATAGGTCGCAGCTTCGTTTCCAACCGGCTCCGAGGGCCGGTTGTTTTTTGGGAACCCTCCGATGAAAGTCCGCAACTCGTTGAAATCCCTGCGCAAGCGCCACCGCGCCAACCAGCTGGTGCGGCGCAAGGGCAGAGTATACATCATCAACAGGACACAAAAACGTTATAAGGCGCGCCAGGGTTGACGCCGGTGGCGGACGCCCGTCCCGGCTTTTCCAGGTTGAAGTTTATGCGTGCATATCTCCTCTATGCTGCAAGCTTGGCTGGCGCGATGGCAGCAGGCGATTTTTCCCTGGCCCAAGCCCACGCGGAAGATCTTGGCGTTCCATATGGGGGCGAAATCACCGGCGGTGGCGCGCCAAATTTGCCACCAGGACCCTTTTCCGGTTCCGATCGCGCCGGGGTTTGGGCGGCGCCTGAAAAAGGAACCGGCGAAGAAAATTTGGGTCTCGAAGGGCACAAGCCAGTTGGCTCGGCGGGGCCTTCCGGCCTGCCGTCGCAGGCCCCCGCGGCGGCACCAAAATCCGGGGTTGCGGAGGCCAAGCGGCTAAAGCAAGCCCTGACGCCGAAGCCCGCGCCGGAGGCAATGCGCAAGCAGATGCTCGACGCACTGTTTGTGCGCCTGCGCAACGCCAGCGACCCCGGGGACGCGCAGCGTATCGCTGCATCCATTGAGCGCGTCTGGCTCCAATCGGATTCGGACACCGCAAATCTGCTCATGCAACGGGCAACGGTTTCCATGCAGGCGCGGCAATATCCGCTGGCGCTTTTGCTTTTCGACAAGCTTGTCGCGTTGGAGCCCGATTGGGCCGAAGCCTGGAATCAGCGGGCGACAACAAGGTTGCTCGCCGGCGACACGGATGGCGCGATGGCCGACATCAACCAAGTCATGAAACTGGAACCGCGCCATTTTGGCGCGCTCGCCGGCATGGGCATGATTTTGCAAGCGGCCGGTCTCGACAAAAGGGCTCTGGAGATTTTCAAAAAGGCACTCGGGATTTATCCGCTTGAGCCAAATATTCAAAAGCTCGTCGAAAGGCTCACGCTCGAAGTCGAAGGCGAGGATATTTAGAGCCCGGACCTCGTTCCAACCTCTTTATTTTCCGCATAATTTTATCACGAAACCGGCCGCTTCGTGCGCTGATCATGCTGTGAGAGCTTGATCGCTCCAAGGTGCACCGATCCCGCGATCTATCGCTTTGATTTCCCGCAAGATCTTATCTGAAAAGGCCGCACGTCTTCGGGATCGTCCTCTAGCTCGCGTCGGACCAATCGCCTGAAAGCTCACGGTGCGCTTTCCCAAGTTCGTCCGTATAGCGGCGCAAAACATGCGCTTCTGTCAAAAGCCCCATGACGTGCCGCTCTTTCTCGTTGTCGACGACGGCGAGCGCCTCGTTTTCGGTTTGCTCGAAGAATTGTGCGGCAAGCTTGATGTTCATCCCCGGCAGCAAGAAAGCATCGGACGAACGCGCGAGCTTGCCGAGACAGGTTACGCCGGCGTCCGCGTGCAACCCGGCAAGGTGCACGTCGGGAACGAAAACCATGCCGGCGTACCCCCCTAACGCGCCGGTTACCACGATCCACTGATTAGTGGAACGCGCCGGAAACTCTTCCATGAAGCGGGCGATCGTCATGTCAAACCGTGCCTTCGGCACGTCGGTTCGCATCAGGCGGCCGACCGTCAGATCGCGGATCCAGCCAACATCCTGGGCGCTGCGAATCGATTCGCCGCGCAGATGCAATCGCCAAGTCGCGAAGGAATAGCCGAACGCACGCCGCACGATGATCGAGACGACGCTTGCGACGGCCAACATCACGAGGCTGAGCGGGAAATCGCCGGTCGTCTCCAACGCCAAAAATCCCATTGTCAGCGGCGTGCCGATGATCGCAACGGCAAGCGCTGCCATCCGGACGAGGGTACAGACGCTAACATCCGGCGCCAGAGACGGATCGATATATTCAACCCCGAAGAAATAGACCCGGCCGATCATGCCGCCAAGGAACAGGGACGCAAAGAAAAGACCGCCGCGAAAGCCAGTGCCGAGTGAAATCACCGATGCGGCCGCCTTCAATAAAAGCGTCACAAGGATCACATCGGACGGACCAGCGTTTGGCTCAAAAAGCTCGAACAAGGCGCCGTGGCCGGAGGCCAGCAGATGCGGCGTCACAAGCGCGAGAAGCCCGACGATGATTCCGCCGATCGCGGGTTGAAGCGCGCGCGGCAGTGCAATGCGTGCGCAGACCGCCTCGACAACTGCCACGACCCGCATCATTCCGATTCCGAATATTGCGCAACCGATCCCAAGCAAAAGCAGAAGACCCATGTCGGCCTGAGAAAGGGCCGAGTTCAACGTCATTTGGGTCATGAATTCGCCGCTTGAGCCAAGCATTTTGGAGACCAGCACGCCGCAAATCGCAGCCGCACCGACCGGCGCAAGACTGGATGGCGTATAAGCCCCCAAAATGAGTTCGAAAGCATAGAACGCGCCGGTCATGGGCGCGCCAAATGCCGCGCCAATGGCACCAGCGGAACCGCAGGCAACAAGCGTGCGCATATCGCCACGCCGCAGCAGGAAGGCCGTGCCAAGCCAAGACGCAAATCCCGAGCCCATTTGGGTATAGGCCGCCTCCAAGCCGACCGATGCGCCAAAACCGTTCGAAATCACCGTTTGCGCGGCAATGAGGGCGCTATCCTTGAGCGACATCCGGCCGCCTTGCAGCGCATTGGCCTCGATTGGATCGACCGGGCGCCGGCGCATCCATTTACGAACATAAATTCCGGAAATTCCGAGAACCAGACCGCCCGCGAGAGGAACAAGCGCTTGGGCTGGCGCATCGAGCGATACGAGGCTGCTCAAATGCCTCTGCCCGTAGAGCCAGTAGTGCAGGAAGTTTGCGCAAGCGAGGAGCGCGGCCACGCAAAGACCCGCGATACAGCCGGCGGCAACCGCGAGACCGATGAACCCCGCTTCGTTGCGCCGGACGAGTCTGCGCACATACAAGGGAAAGCGGATCATAAACTCAAATTTCGAAATCGCGCCCTCCCTCGGGCTGTGGAGGCGGCTGTCATTCCTTCATATCCTATTCCGCGCAAGCCCGCTTTTTGCGGGAATGCCGAGCAGGGTCGCAAGCCGTCGCGTGAAAACATTGCATGCGCGCGGACGCGCCGCTATAAACCCGTGGCGTCCCTTCCGGCACCCCTGGAGGCGTGGGCGCACAATACGTTATCATCGCAATCTCAAGGACACCCGAATGGCCGGAACGAAATCCCTCACGGCCGCCGCGCGCGAAGGGACAGGCAAGGGGGCCGCCCGCAGCGTGCGCCGTGCAGGCCGTATTCCAGGCGTGATCTACGGGGGCGGCGATGCCGCCGCGGCGATCTCGCTCGACTATCGCGAATTGAACAAGTTAATCTACGCTGGGCATTTCCTGACCACGATCTTCGAGCTCGATGTGGGCGGCGCCAAGCATCGGGTCATCCCGCGCGATTACCAGCTCGATCCCATCAAGGATCAGCCGCTTCATGTCGATTTTCTGCGCCTGAAGCCGGGGGCGAGCCTGCGTGTCGAGGTGCCCGTGCATTTCATCAATCAGGATATCTGCCCCGGCCTCAAAAAGGGCGGCAGCTTGAACATCGTGCGTCACGCGATCGCAATGCGGGTGCCGGTGGATGCCATTCCCGAGGCGGTCGTCGCCGATCTCGCGTCTTTGCAAATCAACGACTCGGTGCACATTGCCGCGATTCCCCTGCCGGACGGTTGCAAGCTGACCCAGCGCGAACGCGATTTCACGATCGCGACGATCGCGCCCCCGCTCGTTGCCGCGGAAGAGCCAGCGGCCGCAGCCCCAGCAGCAGCCCCGGCCACGGCCGCCGCACCGGCTCCGGACGCGACAGGGAAGGCCGCCGAGCCTGCCGCCGCGCCGGCTGGTGCCCCGGCCAAAGCCCCACCAAAGGGCAAGAAATAGCGTCATGCGTTTGTGCGCGAAACTCCGCGCGCGAACCAAGAAAGCTTCCGAGCGGGCGCCATGCTTCTCTTCGCCGGCCTCGGCAATATGGGAAAGGCCTTTGCGGGCCATCGCCACAATGCCGGCTTCGCGGCTCTCGATGCGGTCGCGCGCGATTATCATGCGCCGGCGTTTCGTTCGCGCTTTCAGGGCCTCGTCAGCGAGATCATGCTCGAAGGCGAACGGGTGATTCTGCTCAAGCCGCAAACCTACGTAAATGAATCCGGCCGCTCCGCCGGCGAGGCGGCGCACTTTTACAAAATCGATCCGCCTCAAATCGTCATCTTTCACGACGAACTCGATCTGCCGCCGGGCAAGGTAAGGGTCAAGACTGGCGGCGGCAACGCGGGCCATAACGGCCTCAGATCCTTGACCGAATATCTCGGCAACGAGTACCGGCGCGTGCGGATCGGCATCGGCCATCCCGGCGACAAGGCGCTGGTGCACAATTATGTGCTTAGCGATTTCACCAAGGTGGAGATCCCTTGGGTCGAGGCTTTGTGCAACGCGATTGCGGCCCATGCCGGGCTTTTGGCCAAGGGCGACGACGAAGCATTTCAATGCAAGATTCATCAGAGCATGGAAACCGCCGGGTTTGGCAAGGCGGCGCTGAGCCAGTAGGCTAATCGCTCCGCGCGCTTGCGCGCGGTTCCACCGGCATTATTTTCAAAGACGTGATCCGATTGCGCGTCTTGCGCAGCACTTCGAAGCGGAAATTATGGAAACTGAACACTTGCCCCGGCTCCGGGATAGCGCGCGCTTCATTGATGACGAGACCAGCGATCGTGGTGGCTTCCTCGTCCGGCAGATCCCAAGCCATGGCACGGTTGAGATCGCGGATCGGCACGGAGCCTTCAACGATCGCGGAGCCGTCGGACATCAAGCGCACGCCTTGAACGATAAGATCATGTTCGTCGGCGATGTCGCCGACGATCTCCTCGAGTATGTCCTCTAACGTGACAAGACCCATGACCACGCCATATTCATCGACCACGAGGGCAAAATGGGTTTTGCGTTTCAAGAACGCCTGGAGCTGATCCTGAACCGGGGTCGTTTCCGGCACGAACCAAGGTTGGAGCGCAATTCTTTCGACTTTGAAATCCTTGATCTCGCCGCCGGCCGCGTCGAGCGCGCGCAAAAGATCCTTGGCGTGCAGCACGCCAACGATATTTTCCGGCTGGCCGCGCCAGAGCGGCAGACGCGAATAAGGCGCGGCGACCACTTCGCCAATCAAACTTTGCGACGGCAAATCGGCATTGAGGGCGAGCATTTTGGTGCGATGAACCATAACGTCCGACACTTCGAGATCGCGAAGATCGAGCAGGCCGCCGAACATGTCACGGTCGGAACGTCCGACGCCGCCCTCCCGATGCAGAAGATCTACCGCGCTCTTAAGTTCTTCGTGCCCGGACAGAATCGATTGCCGCCTGCTCGTATCGATGCCGACCACTTTCAAGAATCCGCGCACCAGCACTTCAACGCCGATGAGGACAGGGCCGAAGATGGCGACGAAGAACGATATCACGCGAGCGACGAGAAGCGATGTGCGGTCTGGGTAATTGATCGCCACGGTTTTCGGCAGCACTTCGGCGAAAACGAGCAGAAGTACGGTCATAAGTCCGGTCGCGTAGAGCGCGCCGCGCGCGCCGACGAGTGCGACGAGGATGCTGGTCATAAGCGCGGATGCGCCTATATTGACCAGCGTGTTGCCGAGAAGCACCGTGCCAATCAGCCGTTCCCGGCTCGCCAGCAGCCGGTTGACCAGAGCCGCGCGCCGGTCGCCATTTTTCTCCAATGAGTGCATGCGCGCGCGGGAGGCGGCGGTCAGCGCTGTTTCCGAAGCCGAGAAAAATGCTGATAGCGCTACGCATAAGAGGATGGTTGCGATCGCGAGCCAAACATCGACTGGTAAACCGCCGGCACCCGCGCCGTTCATGACGTTAATGTCCTGTATTCAGTTCATCTTGAAGAAAGCCGCGGATCTCCGTGGCTTCGACCGTCTTGGCTATGAAGCAATCGCCGATCGCCCGCGCAAGGATGAAGGTGAGGCCACCATGCTCGATCTTTTTGTCCTGATACATGGCTTCGAGGATCGCGTCGGGGCCTACGTTCCAGCCAGGGATTCCGGTCATGCGTACAGGCAGGCCAACCTCTTGCAGATGCGCTTCGACCCTCGCTTGGTCCTCCAGGCCGCAAAGTCCGCGGCGGCCCGAGAAGCGGAACGCGCAAGCCATGCCAATCGCGACCGCTTCGCCATGCACAAGCCTTGCCCCATCGTAGGAGGTGAGGCGCTCGAGCGCATGACCAAAGGTATGGCCGAGATTGAGCAGCGCCCGTTCGCCCTCCTCATGCTCGTCGCGCGCGACAATCGCCGCCTTGGCCTTGCAGCTCGTCGCAATCGCATGAACGCGCGCGCCTCCCCCCGCTAGGACCGCGCGCCAATTGGCTTCCAGCCAGGCGTAGAATCCCGCGTCGCCAATGAGACCATATTTGACAACTTCGGCATAGCCAGCGCGAATTTCGCGCGGCGGCAATGTTTCAAGCGTATCGGTGTCCGCGATAACGAGCGAAGGCTGATGGAAGGCGCCGATCAAATTCTTGCCATGCGGGGAGTTGATCCCGGTCTTGCCGCCAACCGACGCATCGACCGCGGCCAAAAGCGTTGTCGGCACCTGAATGAAGCGCATCCCGCGCCGGACCGTCGCCGCGGCAAAACCCGCAAGATCACCGATGACGCCGCCGCCAAGCGCGACGATCACATCGCCGCGTTCGAGTTTCTGGCCGATCAGCGCATTGCATACCTGGGCATACACATCGAAGGATTTCGAACCTTCGCCGGGAGCTACAATCACCTTTGAATGGCGGATAAAAACCTGGTCGAGGGCTCGTTCGAGGGCAGGCAAATGCAGATTGGCGACATTTTCGTCGGTGACGATCGCGCAAGCCGCCCGAGGGGCTAGCCGGCGAATATGGTTTCCGGCTTCCGCGATCAGCCCCGCGCCAATCAAAATCGGATAGCTCCGCGCGCCAAGCTCCACGCTGACTTGCGCCTGGTTCGAAAAGGGTTGCGGGCCAGCACCCTGTCGCTGATGCGAAACGGTAATGTTTTTTGGCCTTGCTGGCGGGGTCAAGTCGAGCGAAGATCGCAAAAAACACTCGATGCCCGCAATAGCCTCCTCGACCGCGAGTTCATGCGGCCCATCCCGCGAAACGACGGTGACGTCGGCCAGGGCGTAGACCGGATAACGCTGCTCCAATAGCGTCCGCAGGGTTTGCTCGGGATCGCCGCGTTGCAGAAGCGGACGATGCGAGCGTTTGCGCACGCGGCGCCAGAGCACGTCCAGATCCGCTTTAAGCCAAATCGATACTCCAGACGAGGCGATCCTGGCCCTTGTGTCCTCGTTCATGAAGGCGCCGCCGCCACTGGCAAGCACACGCGGGCCGTCGCGCAACAGACGCGCCATGACGCGGCGCTCTCCGTCGCGGAAGAAATCCTCTCCGTGCCGCGCGAAAATTTCTGTGATCGACAGGCGCGCCGCGGCTTCGATCTCCTCATCGGCATCGACGAATTCGAGGCCAAGCTCGTGCGCGAGACGCCGGCCGGTCGAGGACTTGCCCGACCCCATGAGTCCGACGAGTACAATCGAGCGCCGCCCGAGCGCCGACACGAGCGAGGCCACGCGCCGGTTACGCGCGCGGTCCGTCTCTGTTTCGGCTCCAGATGCGATGCCGCTGCTCATCCGATAAGTGTAGCATGTAGACGAACCCGATTTAAACGGGACTTTTGGGCTTTCGTTTTTCGGGCCGGGCGACGCCGCTGGCATTCAATGCGGCAGGAATACACGCCCCCGCAAATAATTGTTCTTGCGTGTATTTCAGGAACACGAAGGCACCCGCGCCCGGGCGAAAATTACGGTGCGGCAGGATCACTCGCAGCCGCCAGCGTTGCGACGACTTAATTTTCCGCGCGCCTCATTTGACCAGCATGACCTTCGCGTCGCCTTGTCTGCGCAACAAATTGAGGGTCACATCCCGCCCGTGCCGATGGAGTTTGAGGTCGAGGCGCGACTTGCCGAGACTCAAATGGTTCAAGGTCACATAATCCAGAAAGGCGGGCATCACAGGATCGCGGAATGACACCGAATTGGCTTCATGCCGGAGTTCCATGCCGAGACAGGCTTCAAGGAAGGCAAAGGGCGCGGCCGAGGCCCAGGCTTGCGGCGCGCAAGCAACCGGATAGGCCGTCGGCCCGCGGTGCGGTTTGCGGATGAAGCCGCAGAACAATTCCGGCAGGCGGCGCAACTCCTGGTACGCCGCCGCCTCGAACATCGCGGAGAAAACCTTGGCCGCGTGCCAGGGCAAGCCATAACGGGCAAGACCAAGCGCGATCATCGCGTTGTCGTGCGGCCAGACCGAGCCGTTGTGATAGGAAGTTGGATTGAATCGCGCCTCGCCGCTCGCGACCGTTCTAATCCCCCAACCGCTGAACGAATCCCGGCCAAGCAATGTCTCGGCGACGCGAGCCGCCCGTTCCGGCGCGGCGATCCCGGTGAATAGCGCATGACCCGCATTCGATGTCCGGACCCGGCATGGATTCTTGTCCCCATCGAGCGCCAAGGCATAGGTGCCAAGATCCTCGCACCAAAAAACCGCCCCGAATTTCTGTTGCAGTGATTGTGCCTCGCCGCGCAACCTGGTTTCGAGATTATACTCGCCCATGCGATGCGCGAGTTTCGCGGCGTGCGTCTTGGCCCCGAATGCATAGCCCTGCACTTCGCAAAGCGCGATCGGCCCTTCGGCCAATGCGCCATCGGCGTGAAAGATCGAATCATAGAAATCCTTCCAGCCTTGATTGACAAGGCCCGATGCGTTTTGCCGCGCATATTCGACAAAGCCGTCTCCATCCGCGTCGCCAAACGTGTCGATCCATTGCAGACCCGCCTTGATATTCGGCCAGATCGCGGCGATCGTTTCGATGTCCCCGGTCCGGTCGAAATACATCCCAGCCAGCATGACATAGAGCGGCGTGGCATCGACGGTGCCGTAATAGAGCCCGAACGGCACTTCGCCCAGACGCGCCATTTCCCCGTTCCGGGTTTCGTGCAGGATCTTGCCCGGCTGCGCGCCGGCGAAAGGATCGAAGGTTTTTGCTTGGGTCGCGGCGAGAAAATGCAGAACACCTTTCGCGACGGAGGGATCCAGCCACAGGAGCAACATGGCCGTGACGATTCCATCGCGTCCGAAAACCGTGCTGTACCAAGGAATGCCGGCGTAGGGATAAAGCCCATGGCTCGTCCGCGTCATCAGCATGTAGAGGTCGGCGGTGGCCTGCCGGCAGACTTCATTGAAGAGTTCGTTCGAGCTTTCGATCGTCGCGATGCCGGTCGCCTTGCCCCGGATCGCGCGCCGCCTCGCCCGGAAAGCTCGTCCAAAGGGAGTGATCCGTGGCTCGTTCCTGTCCCCGCAAAGAACCGAGACAAAGAGTGACCTCCGGGCATTGGGCGCAAGCTCGAATTCAAACGTCGCGCGATTTGTCTCAAGACGAGCGGGCGGCGGCGAGAAGCGCAATTCCGTCTTCCGCTTTAAATTGTCGAGCCCCTCGTAATGAAACCTGGCGCCGTCTTCGGTGACCAACGACGTGGACGTGCCGCGCCGTTTGCGTGAGGTTCCGCGAATTTCGAACAGATCGTGAAAATCGGCTCCAAACCCAATGTCGATGCGAAAATGTCTGGTGCTGTCGGCGTAATTGCGAAAACCGATCCGCTCATAGCAGACAGCCTGCCAAAGGAATTTGGTGCGCTCGATCGCAATCGTGCCGCGCGGCAGCGAAATGACGCCGTCTATATGGACATCGGGATTAGCAAGATTAACGGAGAGAGCGGCATTGTCGTCCTGAACCACCGAACTCAACAACAACGGCCGTTTGCCCTCGAACCGGAGTTCGTACCAGGACAAAAAGCGGGTGTCGTTGAAATAAAGCCCTTCGGGTCCGGTGCCGATGACGCCAATGTCGCCATAATTATCGAAGACCGCGAAAGCATCGCCATGTTTCAGGGTCCGCAGCGCCCGCTGGACGAGGGACCCCTCGATTTCGATATAGTGCTGGGGCAGCTCGATCGTCGCGTCCGCGATATTTTCTATACCGCGCGCCGCCGCATGAGGGTCATCACCGATGTCCGTTCTCCGCGCAA
Organism: uncultured Alphaproteobacteria bacterium; assembly: GCA_963712225.1. GTDB lineage: Bacteria > Pseudomonadota > Alphaproteobacteria > Rhizobiales > Beijerinckiaceae > Methylocapsa. Next base: position 4,678 of record CAVQHH010000020.1, on the reverse strand, counting down.
TGCGCTGTGCCGCCGCAGATCCCGTGCCAGTCGGCCTGCCACGCGACTGCCCCGGCGCACGCCGGTTTTGGATTTCGTCTGGGATTTATCGCCTCAGCCAGCCGGGTTCAAGACCTGGCCGCCGCCTTGCTGCGCAATTCGCTCCCAAGCCAGTGGCGAGACCTCACGCTGGGCACAGGCGGTATGGTAAAGCTCGGCAATTCCGGTGTTTGCCGGAACGCGCGCCAGGAGCGCACGATAGGCCGCGACATATGCTCGCGCCATCCGCGCCGCGGTGAACCGCTTTTCGAACTCGGCGCGAACCTTGCGCCGGTCTATGTCAGCGGCCTGTTGCACAGCCTCCACCGCCGACTCGATCGAGTCGACAATCCTGCCGCTGACGCCCTCCGTGATCACTTCCGGCACGGATCCATTTGGCCAAGCAATCACTGGCGTTCCCGCCGACATCGCTTCGATCATGACGAGCCCAAAAGGCTCCGGCCAGTCGATCGGAAACAATAGCGCGCGCGCGTTGCCGAGAAATTCGCATTTTTGGGTTTCGTCGATTTCACCAATGAATTCGATTAGGGGATGGTCGAGAAGCGGTTCGATCTTGGTCTCGAAATACTCAAGGTCGACGGCATCTACCTTTGCCGCCAGCTTCAAGGGGATACCGGCTCGCTTGGCGATTTCTATCGCACGGTCGGGGCGTTTTTCAGGCGAAATACGCCCGAGAAATGCCAAATAGCCCCCGCCTTCCGGGTTGAACGGGCAAACATGCGAAACGAGTCCATGCGGGATGGTGGCGAGCCAATTGGCATCGGCCGGCATTGGCCGCCGCTGCGCGTTTGAAATCGAAACGAGCGGCATCTCCGGATAGGCTTTGTAGAGCGGCAGAATATCGGGCAAATCGAGCCGCCCGTGCAACGTTACTAGACATTTATGGGCAAGGTCATGGAAAAGCGCTTGCGGCAGCAGATCGACATGAAAATGAATGACGTCGAAATCATCGGCGTGGCGACGGACCTTTCGCAGCATGGATAATGTACTGCCGAGGTGATCGCGGATTCCCGCAAGCCGCAGACTTTGCGGAGCGCACACGACAAGCTCGGCCGCAGTTTCCGACTCGGCGCTCGCGAATAAAGTGACCCGGTGCCCTTGCCGGACAAGCTCCTCCGCTAGCCAGGACACAACCCGCTCCGTTCCGCCGTAGAGCTTGGGTGGCACGGCTTCCGCCAGCGGCGCGACGAGCGCGATGCGCATGGAGACTCCTTCTCAATTAACACGATCAAGTAACGATCAAGGTTTTGCGATCTCTCTAGATGTGGCCGGATAATGCGCTTGACGGGCGAAAGTTCCAGAAGAACAGCCTTTGGCCGCGAACTCTAATATTTATTCGTGCCAATGCCGTCTTTATTCCTTGCCCATCGTTAAAGACGCCGGACGACGGCAAAAACAACATGCAAGGATGCGTTCGATTTCGAAGCCAGTCTTAAAGTTCCCTCTGCGTTAGCTGTGCCGGTCAAGCTGTGCTAAAATTGCAACGGTGTCCCGGATAAGTACTTTCACCCAAGAAAACGGCTCCGCTTTCCTAGCTTCGGCCGCTGTTTTCGGCTAGTTGTGAAGGAAAGTTTTTGCAGGGAAAAATTCATGTTGGGCTTGCGCTGTAGCTTGATCTGCTTGTTCACCTTCGCCCTGCTAGGGGCCGGCGGTTGCTCGTTCTTTCCTGTCGCCGGACCGACCGCCAGGGATATTGACAGCGAAACCTCGCAGACCGTCCCCTACGCGTTGATCAAGCTTACGCCCGAGACCATCGACATTCTCGCGGCCCATGAACCTAAAGGACTCGCGGGTGCGTTCACGGACCGGCGCCCATCCGCCACTATCACCTTCGGCATCGGCGATGTTGTCTCGGTTACGATTTTCGAAGCGGCGGCCGGCGGTTTATTCATACCGCTCGAAGCAGGCGTGCGGCCGGGCAATTTCGTGGCCCTTCCGGACCAAATGGTCGACAGCAAAGGTAATATCACCGTTCCGTTCGCCGGATTGATCAAGACCGCTGGCCGCACCAGCGTTCAGGTCCAAGACGATATCGTCAACAAGATCAAGAACCGGGCGATCGAGCCTCAAGCCGTCGTGACCTTGGCCCAGCAGCGGACCTCGCTGATCAGCGTGGTCGGCGCGGTGAATACGCCGCTTCGCTTCGCGGTTCCGGCCTCGGGAGCGGGAGACCGCGTTCTCGACGCCATCACCCGCGCGGGCGGCCTCTCGGGACCAGGTTATGCGAGCTGGGTCATGCTCGAACGGGGCGGACGCCGCGCCACCGTGCCTTTCGAAAATCTCGTGATGAATTCCAGCAATAACGTCAATATTTTGCCCGGCGACCGGATCTATGTCTATCAAGAGCAGCAGAAATTCCTGGCCTTTGGCGCGACCGGCAACGTCGGGGTCACGACCACAGGACTGGGGCAAACTCAGATCAATTTCGACGCCTGGCGGATCAACCTCGCCGAAGCCGTGGCCAAGGCCGGCGGCCTGGCCGACTTCCAGGCCGATCCGGGCTCGGTGTACCTTTACCGACAGGAGCCCCGCGAAGTGGCCCAGCTTCTCGGCGCCAATATGGCGCGGTTCAACGGGCCGCTCGTTCCGGTCATTTTCTCCATCAGCTTCCGCGATCCCGGCGGTTATTTCCTGGCCACAAGGCTTCAGATGCGCAACGACGACATCATCTTCATGGCTAATGCGGATCCGTCGATACCGCGAAATTCCTTACCTTCGTCAATCTCGTGACGTCGACGGCGTTCAGTACGGAATCAGCCATACAGGGTGTTCCGATCACCGCTCAGGCTATCAATACCAGAACCCTAATTGGGGCAGTCCCCACTACTACGCCGTAATTGGCCGTCATAGGCTGCAACCGTTCCAATCGCGAACCAAAGTCCCGGGTGTTAACGAGCTAGGAGCGGAGGTAAAAAACTTCGTCGTCCGCTCGACGGTTGGGTAGGTTGCGAGGTTGGCGGCGGTGCACAACGACGCCTTGAGCATGACCCAAGGTAGGGCGTTATCCTATGCTCAAATGTCTAGTTGTTGTTCGAGGATAATCCCACCTGGCCGGTTTCCCTTTTCGCGGTCACGTGCCGCGACCGAAGACACCTATTGGCGTTGGCCACGTCACGGGAGGCACTGGCAGCTTTGCGAGCCGTTGCCGGCAAAATGAGAGTTTTGAAACGCGTTATTGCACGACCCGGATCCCTGCCGGGGTTGTTCGTGCTTATATGGCCCATGAACTCAGCCGCGGTTGCCGCCGCCCGCGTCCGCGCCACCTGAAACGCCGGAAGCGGCGCGGTTGTTCCGGCTCGGCACTTCTCCTGGAGGGTAACCTTGATCGTTAAGTTCCTTCCGCGGGCTTCATATTCGCTCACCCGCCGCTCGGCGTTGCGTCTTGGCTTCGCGGGCCTCATCTTTCCGCGCTTTTTCACGCCTGCCGCCCAGGCGGCCGCGCAGGAGAGCGAGACGCACGGCCTCTCCATCTTCGGCGATCTCGCCCAGCCGGCCGGCTTCAGCCATTTTCCTTATGTGAATCCCGCTGCCCCGAAAGGCGGCGAGATCGTACTTCAGGTCAGCTCGACCTCCGGAAACCAGAATTTCACCACCTTCAATACGCTGAATACCTATATCTTGAAGGGCGACGGCGCCGCTGGAATGGGGCTCACTTTCGATTCGCTGATGAGCGGAAGCGGCGACGAGCCGGATTCGCTCTATGGGCTTGTCGCGCGCGCCGTGCGGATTTCAGCCGACAAGACAACCTACCGCTTTCTGCTGCGCAAGGAGGCAAGGTTCCATGACGGCTCGCCCTTGACCGCGCACGATGTCGCCTTTTCCTTGAATATTCTTAAAATCAAGGGCCATCCGTCGATCCGCCAATCGTTGCGCGATCTCGAAGCCGCCGAGGCCGAGGCCGACGAGGTTGTCATGGTGCGCCTGAAGCCGAGGCATAGCCGGGAAGCGGCATTGATTGTCGCCGGACAACCGGTCTTTTCCGCGGCCTATTACGCTGGCCACCCGTTCGACGAGACGACGCTCGAGCCGCCGCTCGGGTCAAGCGCCTATAAGGTCGGCCCTTTCGATGCCGGGCATTACATCGCTTTCGATCGCGTCCCGGATTATTGGGGCAAGGATCTCGCGGTCAATATCGGCCAGGCGAATTTCGATCGAGTCCGGTTTGAATATTTTGGCGACCGCAAAGTCGCTTTCGAGGCCTTCAAGGCGGGCGTCTTCACCTTTCGCGAGGAGTTCACCGCGGCGGTGTGGGCAACCGGCTACGATTTCGCCGCCGTCAAGGATGGCCGAATCAAACGCGCGACACTGCCCGATAAATCGCCATTGGGGACGCAGGGCTGGTTCTTGAACATAAGGCGTGACAAATTTAAGGATGTGAGGATCAGGCAGGCAATCGGTCTCTCCTTCGATTTCGAGTGGACCAATGCCAATATCATGTATGGCGTCTATTCGCGCACCAACTCGTTCTTCCAGAATTCGCCAATGGCCGCGCAGGGCAGCCCGGCGCCAGAAGAAGTTGCGCTGCTCGAACCGTTTCGCGGGGATCTCGATCCATCGGTATTCGGCCAGGTCTATGTCCCGCCGGTCTCGGACGGCTCGGGCCAGGATCGCGGGCTTTTGCGTCGCGCAGCCACGCTAT
>CAVQHH010000019.1:0-7489 GCA_963712225.1 uncultured Alphaproteobacteria bacterium | reverse complement strand
ATGTGCTTGTACATGACACTTCGCTCCGATCCTTGCATCATTTCATTCCAGAATATGCCGCCAGTGGTTAGATGCCAACGGAGGATTTATCGCAATCGCTGCTGACGAACCGACGCACACTGTCGTGGGCGCCGTCATAGCCGCGCCCGCGCAGCTCCCGCAAAGCGTGAGCTTCGGCACCTGGATACTCCGACCCTTAGACCCGCTTCGAGGGACCATCGCCGGTAGCGATTCGGTCTCGGTCTTCTCGCCGACCGATCGGCTGCCTTGAGTTCTGACGCGAGGCGCAACACCCCCTGCCGATTTGATATCGGCTCGGTTGATCAAGACCTTAGGGAGTGTTGCGATGCCAGCCTATTCACATCTGTTGGACGAGGAAAGAGACCAAATCGCCGTCATGAGCGCGGCCGGCCGCTCGATCTGCGCCATCGCCGGGGCGCTTCAACGAGCGAAATCCACCGTATCGCGGGAACTGCGCCGCAACGCCTTGCCCAGCGGGCGTTATTCGCCGCTTCACGCCGCCGGAGCCTATCAGCTGCGCAGGCGGCGTGAAGCCGTACTCGAAAGATCCGGCGCTGAGGACTTTCGCCCGCGATCGTCTTGCGGAAGGATGGGCCCCCGAACAGATCGCCGGATGGCTCAAGGCCGGCAACGAGCGTGGCCTGCGGGCCTTGGGGTTCGAGGCCATCTACGCCTTCATCTATCGCGCCGCCCACAAGGGCGAGGACCTTTGGCGCTATCTGACGCGCCGCCACAAACACCGTCGTCCGCGCCGATCGAGGCCTTCGCGAGATACCATCAAGGATCGCGTTTCCATCCACCAACGGGAGGGCGACCTCATCATCTGCAAGCGCATGCGGCCCGTGCTCGTTCTCCATGAGCGCAAATCCCGCGTGACCCTCGCTGCGCGGCTCGCCGGAAAGACGGCCGCCGAGACCATCTCGGTCATGCTGGCGATCTTCGCTCGCATAAAACCGGCGCTGCGCAAATCAATCACTTTCGATAATGACACGGCTTTCGCCCAGCACGGTTTGCTGCAGAGCATGCGCGCCATGGCCACCTGGTTCTGCGATGCTTATGCCTCTTGGCAGAAGGGCGGAGTTGAAAACGCCAATGGCCGCTTGCGGCGCTGGCTACCGCGTCACATCGACATCGATCGCCTGTCTGATGCGGAAATCCAGGACATCGTCATAACCGCCAATCTAACGCCGAGAAAATGTCTCGGCTTCAAGACGCCGTTTCAGGCGATCCTCAAAGAGCTTGGCAAAGACACTCAAATCCGCTTCTCTTGAACCTGTTGCGCTTCGCCCCAGAATCCACGTGCCGATCCGGGTCACCGTCCTTTGGTGTGCCGGAGCATCACGGCGATCGTTCGGCCTTGCCAATGCTCGTCCAAAGCGGCAATCTCAGTTTCGAAATCTGGTCATCGGGTGGATGTCGATGCTTGCCGGATCCCGTAGAAGACGAAGTATGATCGGAACATCGCCATGAGCGAACTGGAAAAGTCGCAACATGCGGCGGGTTACTTGGCCCATTCGCGGGTAGCAAGGTTCTGGCTTAGGGAATTGCCTTATATCGTGGTGCTGGTGCTCACAATATTGGGCGTGGCCTATACCAGCGTGTCGCACCAGCCTCTCATCGGCTATTGGGAGTTTCTTGCTGTGGCGACCGGGCTTGTCTGCGTAACCACGGGATGGCTTCATATTCACGACCCCAAACCCCGATTTCGGATGGTTTGGACGCAAGCCCTCCATTGGTTGGCTTTCTTGGTTGCGATGAACATAGTGCTTTTGCCCGATGTTCAAATAATGCTTACTGCGCCCGCGACCGGGCTAACGCTTCTGATGCTGCTGGCGCTTGGCACTTTTGTCGCGGGCGTTCATGTATCCTGGCACATCTGCGCACTCGGCATCGCCATGGCACTTTTCGTGCCGGCGATCGCATGGCTCGCAGAATCTGCTCTGTTCTTGGTCTTGGGGGTCGTAGCTCTTATCGGGATTGGCATGACGTTTTGGTGGCGCCTGAGCGGTGGGCACACCTCGACGGCGCCAGGCGAAGAATCGCCCGGCTAGAGGACGTCCTCAAAACACGCGGCGCTCATGAAATACCTTATGTCAGGGCGCGAATGAAGTGCGGGCACTGCGCCAATCCACCTCGACCTCTACAGTGGCACGGTGGCCACTTTCGACGTCGTCGAGGTCATGCGTCCCCATTTGGAAGGCAAGTTCTGCATCTGCGTAAGTAGTCGCTGTTGCGCGGCGAAATGCGACGCGAATTCATCCCGACCGTCTTTCACGTAGAGTTCCTCGGGTGCGATATGATCGCGGCCAATAACCTTCGGGTGGGATAATCTTACTGACAAGACAACACGCCTCCCATTCATCCGGCATCGAGCTCGGCTTGCGCGAGAATTGGCGGCAGTTCTCGCTGCTCGTCCTCATCAATGCGTTCGTCGGCGGCATGGTGGGGCTGGAGCGGACTGTGGTCCCGCTTATCGGCTCGGAAGTATTCAAGATTGCTTCGACCACGATCATTGTCTCCTTCATCGTGAGCTTCGGCATCGTCAAGGGGGTCGCGAACCTGGTTTCTGGACACTTCGCCGATGTCTACGGCCGCAAACATGTGCTGGTCCTCGGCTGGCTCGTTGGGCTGCCGGTTCCTTTCATGATAGCCTGGGGACCGAGCTTGGGGGTGGGTGATCGCGGCGAATGCGCTTCTGGGCGTCAACCAGGGCCTTGCCTGGTCGATGACCGTCATCATGAAGGTCGACCTCGTCGGTCCTAAGTCGCGCGGGCTTGCGGTAGGCCTGAACGAGTTTGGCGGATATCTCTCCGTCGGCGTCACGGCCTTCCTCACCGGCTATCTTGCCGAACGCTATGGCCTGCGGACGGAGCCCTTCTACCTCGGGATCGGCTATGCCATTCTGGGATTTGTCCTTTCCCTGTTCCTCGTTCGGGACACGCGCGATCACGTGGAGCTGGAGGTCTCTCAACACGCGTCCACCATAGCGGCGATGGGGTTCTGGGAAGTCTTCTGGCGCGCCTCATTTGGCGATCGCAACCTGTTCGCGGCATCCGAGGCCGGGCTCGTCAACAATCTGAACGACGGAATGAGTTGGGGTATCTTCCCGCTCTTTTTCGCGGGGTTCGGACTCGGTGTAGAGCGCATCGGCATTCTCAAGGCCGTCTATCCTGCCGTTTGGGGCGTGCTCCAGACCGTCACCGGCCCTTTGACCGATCGGTATGGACGCAAGGGCTTGATCGTAGCCGGCATGTGGCTTCAGGCAGTTGGCTTGTTTCTGACGGCGGCACCGCCGATGCGCTCCTCGCGGCGGCCAAATCGATGGAAGAGTTGATGGAAGGCATGCACAAGCAGATGATGCAGTCTGGCGGCACAGCGAGCCTTCCCGAGAAGCTCGAACACCATGCGAAAATGGCCGCTGGACATCTCGCGAGTTTGCAGGCGATTAAGGCTGCGCTCGACCCGCTTTACGCCTCGTTCAGCGACGAACAGAAGAAAATCGCAGACGGTTTGCGAATTGGTCCCATGGGTCTGATGTGACGATCTTGCGCGATATCTGGGCTAAACTGCAGGTTTCTCTTATCGTGAATAGCCATGTGCTAGGACATCGGATCGGCTCCGGAGCGATCTATCAGACTGCCAGTCGCATCGAGTGGGCAACGAGAGGGAGATAATGGCTAAGAATTGGCTTGATATGGTCACGGAGCTGTCGGCCGAAGTGAAGGTATTACGCGCCGGGGCGCCAGACGTGATGAAAGAGTTCTCAGCCATGGCAATGGCGGCCTCGGGACCGGAAGCGCTCGATAGCAAGACCAAGGAATTGATCGCGCTTGCTATTTCGGTCGCCGTCAGATGCGACCCCTGCATCGCGTTTCACGCGCAGGCCGCCGTAAAGCAAGGAGCTTCCCGCGACGAGGTCATGGAAGCGATGGGAATGGCGATCTATATGGGCGCCGGACCCTCGGTCATGTACGCCTCACAAGCTATCGAAGCTTACGACCAGTTTAAACGCCAGGCGGCCGCGAGCGGCGCCTGACCTGGTGCCAAACCCCAGAGAAATATATGAAACATCTAGTGGATCGACTCTAACTTTTCTTTCCCCCGTTTGACAGCAGCGAGGACGCGTTTGGCGTCAGCGGTCCAGACGAAGGGTTTGGGATCGGAGTTGGTTTCTTCGACGAACCGGTTGATTGCAGCCTGAAGGTCGGCAACCGACCGGAACACTCCACGCTTGAGGCGGCGTCTCGTGAGTTTGGCGAAGAAGCCTTCGACGGCGTTGAGCCAGGACGCCGAGGTAGGCGTGAAGTGAAACGTCCAGCGGGGATGCCGGGCCAGCCATTTTTGTACCTTGGGATGTTTGTGGGTCGCGTAGTTGTCGACGACGGCGTGGATCGCCATTCGCACCGGCACCTGCGCCTCGGCAGTATTGAGGAAGCGGACGAACTCCTGGTGCCGGTGGCGCGGCATGTTGCGGCCGATGACGGTGCCGTCGAGCACATTGAGGGCGGCAAACAGCGTCGTTGTGCCATGGCGTTTGTAGTCGTGGGTCATCGTCCCAGCTCGGCCCTTCTTCATCGGCAGACCGGGCTGGGTGCGGTCGAGCGCCTGGATTTGGCTCTTCTCATCTACCGAGAGGACGACGGCGTGGGCGGGAGGATCGACATAGAGACCGACGATGTCCCTGAGCTTCTCGACAAACTCCGGGTCCTTCGACAGTTTGAACGTCCGGATACGGTGCGGCGCGAGTTGGTGAGCTTCCAGGATGCGTTGCACCGAACGCAGGCTCACTCCGGTCGCCTTGGGGAAAGCTATGGCCTCAGGAGACAAGGGCTTTCTGGAACTTAAAACGAACTCTTTCTAGCATAAAATAGCTAGATATCTAGCTGGGCTGGCAATGAAATCTAGACGAGCAACATGACCCAATGGCCACCTTCTATAAATTCGGCAAGCCCTGGGAAATCCCGCCCGCCGCGGCCCGGCTGGGCAAATCCCTCCCGGCCAATACGCAAGCCTTCGAAACCTTCCTGAGTAATCTCGAACCGATGTACTCGGGGTTCATCACGGCGCATCCGCGCTGTCCCAAGGACCCAGATCTGCCCGCAATCCGCTATGCCATCAAGGAGTTCATGGAGGAGCAGGCGCCGTCAAATTTCATGAAAGAACGTTGGGCGGCGTCCTACGACCCGGCGCGGAAAGTCACATATGTTTCATGGTTCCTGGGCACCCTTGCTTATTTCCTCGACAAACTGGATTTCACGTCCCTCGTCTCGCCCCCGTCGAAACAAAGTTTCCGGTCTTCATTGCCGAGCTGCCCAGCGCGCCTCTTGATCCTGCTCCACCTCAACGCAACCACGCGCCCGCAGCTTCATCGTCAAGCGCAGCATCCCGGAAGCCCGGCCAACCCAGTGCTCCGGCCGCACCCGCCGCTCAACCGGCCCGCCAGTCCCGGCTCTGGAATGCCGGCGGGCCCGCAGGCCTGGCGGCACTGGAGGCGCGGAACGCCGCAGAACGCCACGCCCAACTGCGCCAACGACCCCAAAGGCTACGGCTACAGGAGCCCGGCGCCCTCCACGCCGGCCCCGGCAGCGGCGGAACAACGCCACGCTCCGGCCAATCCGACAATGAAATTATTTTCCTGTGCGAGGACGACGAGGACGACGCCAACGAGCTCGCCCCAACCATTCAATTCATCTTCCCGAAGGACGAAACCAACGAGACCTAGCGACCGCAACGCGCCGAAGCTCCCGCCCTCCTTGCAATTGAAGAACCCTCGGACCCGCCGCGCAAGGGGGGTTGCGTAGGGCTTTTTTCAGATGGGTCGCCATGCAAAGTGCCATGAATGAACCGCCGGTAGACCTACGAGCTCCGTCAGCACCGCCACTGATCAGGGCGATGACCTGGCGCCACTTTCGCGACCCGGAGAGCCTTCCGAGTTCATGATGGCCCATGGGAATTCTCACGTCCCACGGACAGAACAAATGAGGTCGGTGACGCCAGAAAAAATGGCGACAGCGAGGAGTTTTGGCAGGCCCTCGAACCGCATGCGTGGCTCTGACCCAGGGCACACCTGTCGCAGACACAGGACGAGGCTGGCCCACAGTCGCGCTGATGCGGCGCGCTGCCGTGCGTTCGTTTTCGCGCGCTCGGCGGCGGATGGTCGACCTAGGTCGACCGCGATTGGCGCCGCGTTCGCACGCGCACTGGGGCCATCCGTTAGCGCGGGATTCCCTTGTTCGCGGCCTCGGACAAGAGGAGGCGAAGCGGCGTGGGCGGACCGACTCCACCAATTTCGCCTATGGACGTGACGCGCTGCAGCCGTTGAGAACGTCAGCGTCAAGCCTAGAGGGGTCCCGACAATGTTGTCGGCGCGCAAATTCACTTGACACTGCCAGTCGAATTCGGAGGCCGCAGCGCGTTTAAGACGTCTCAGTTAAGAACACCTGGATGGCCGGGGCCGCTGCCCGCGCAAATAGCGGCGCACAGAGGGATTCCGAACACGCCGAGTCCATCCGCGCGTGCGAGTTTGCGCCATGCGCACGGGAATATCCATCACGGTTATGGCATCCGATTGCAAGCGGCTCCAAGCCCTGGTTAAAAACCGCAACGCCGCTCAAAAGCACGCCTGGCGAGCCGAGATCGTCCTGCCCAGCGCCGATGGTGCCCCAAGACCGCGCAGCGGAGCATCACGCCGGACTTCGGGCGATCAGGCCTCCGCATCTTCGCCCTCCGCGCTCTCGACGGAGCGGCCTGCGCACTTTCTCAAACCGAAGAAACGGGGACCCGACCAATGGGCCCCGGTGATCTCACGGGCGACAATTGTGAGTGACCGATAGCGCCGGCCGTTCCATTCGAACCCCTCGGCATGGAGGAGCAATAATCCCTCAGTGAAGCGGCCGGATATTCCGGTAGCGCCGGAGTAAAAATCCGGCAGGAGATAGCTGTCGCTTCCGAAATCTAAATTCGCGCGTACCGATGATGTAGCCCGCCAAGGATCGGATGCGCAACGACGTCTCCGAACCGCTCAAAGCAACCGTTGGGTCGTGCGTGACATCGGCGAAGATCCCAGGCTCTCCCACGGTTGTAGCCGGAGGTGCGACGGGCACATCGCCGCGCGCTGGGGCCGGTGGCCACCGGCCCAGCGCGGCATCGCTTCCATCCGACAATGAATCCATTGCCAGATACAAGGTGGGCTATGGTGTAGTTCAACTCTTCCTTTGGTCGCAAAGCTCAAGGCGCAGACTACTGAGTGACGATCTGTTCAAAATTGCTCTTGTGGCAGCTTTAGCCGCGACAAATCTTATGATAATAGAAGGTTCGCTATCAGTGACTTGCGGTACGGAAGGTCGTGTCATGGCAACCAAACGCCGGCCGTCATTCGATCCGAAATCTTTTCTCGCCAAAGTTGGCGAGGGCCGGAGCATTGAGGGGTACCACAAGGACCAGATCGTCTTTTCACAGGGAGATGTCA
>CAVQHH010000018.1:0-23229 GCA_963712225.1 uncultured Alphaproteobacteria bacterium | reverse complement strand
GTTCATTACCAAGGACCTTTGCGAAAAAAGGGATGCCTGCTTCGATGATTATATCCCCAATTTATAGCCGCTTTCGTCTATATGCCTATCACCCAAATCGGCTATGAACTTGGCTATTCCGATCCAGCCCATTTCACGCAGCGTTTTCCGGGTGGACCGGGCGAACGCCGCGATCCTGGTGGCGCGTAGCCGCCAAAAGCATTTAGCCGGCATCCACGCCCGATGACGGCCTTGTTGAGGCTGAGATTGCCGCCTTGGACGAGCCTTGGCAAGGCCAACTCATCGCGCTAGGCCTCGCCACGCCCGAGCCATTCCGTTCGGCGGGGGCAATTCGTGGAGCATTATCGGTGCGAGCGGCGATGGCGGAGATCGGATGCGAAACCATCCGGCTTGAAGATGTGCGACGCGTGATCGGCCCCGCTTGCCGATGGCCGCGTGCTCACGCTGGCGCGCGCGGGTCAAATGACCATCTATGTTAACGGCGTTATGACGGAAGTTTCCCGTCGGGGGTCACCTTGTCGATGGCCTGCGGCAGATGTTGGGCCAGCAATTCGGCGAGTTTGTCGGCGGGAAGGCCCATCTTGGCGGCTAGGTTCTTCACCGTGTCGGAGCCGAGCGCCTGATAAATCTGATCCGCCGTGATCGGCAAATTCCGTCCCTGCGAAATCCATGACCTCATGGTATCGCCGAACCCATTCTTCTCGAATTGGCTGGCGATGTTTTGCAAGCCGCCTTGCTTTTCGATGAAGCTGTTGAGGAGCGTCGTTGCTCCGGCGCGAAGACGCCGCCCAGAATTCCGTCGAACATGCCCATATGACCCTCCTAATCGGACATCCCTCAAATATCGGGCCCGAATCCACCTGACGACTAGATTTCGAGGGTGAGATTACCGCCAGGGACGAGCCTTGGCAAGCGCAATGCCTCGTCACCGAAGGTGGGAGTTTGCGCGCGGAACCATTCTTGCCGCGATGGGTCATGGCGAGGCGGGCGTAATAACGGCATGATATTACGGCGGCGGGTTTGACTTGGCACGAGGCGGGCTGTTAAGAAGCCGCCAAAGGGCCGCTGCGGAACACCCGCCGCGTCCAGGGGATGGGGTACCCCCTTAACCGCCGGCACGGCTGATAAACTGCTGCATTGCAATGTCAATTCGGCGGGCGATTTGCTGTCTCGCTAGCAGGAGGAAGCCCCAAATGGATCAAAACCTAACCATATTCCTCGCGCCCATTCTCATCATCGTGGGCGGCGGCCTAGTCGCCTTCGGCGGCCTGACCTTATTTGGTCTCGATTTAGTCTTTAAGACCAGAACCCAAGCTATTCTAGGAATTTGTGTTGGCCTCGTGCTCCTTGGCGTGCTGGAAATCCGATTTTATGCGTCGGGCGCATCTTTTTTCGAAAACCAGAAAGTCGTGGTTGGCTACTGTCACGTTGAGGCGGAAAAAGCAAATCCCGAGCCAGCGAGGCACCCAAAGCGATGCCCTCAACAAGTCGATTGCCGCGTGTTTGAGCAAGGAGGGATATGAATGGAGCCCCGACCACCGGCGCTGCAAAGAGGCGCCGCTTGCGATGAACGAATATTGTTATCGCCCAACTGCATTTTTCAGCCGGCTGATCACCAATGTGCAGCTATTGTTCGAGTGACGCCGCAAGCCGCGCCCGGTCGGATGCATTGCTAACTTGCGGGCCAGAACGCACTTCTTAACTGCCATCACTTTCGGGCATACTCCGTCGCCCGTGACGGAAAAAATCATGAAATCATCTCATCTTCAACGGCGCCGGCCACTCGCGTCCCATTTTTCGATTAGCTCGCTGGAGAAATGCGCCGCGGCCTTTGCGATGGAACGCCCGGAAAGGTTTAAGTGAGGTGCGATTTCGGCCAAGGGAACCAAAACGAAAGCGCGTTCGAAAAGATCCTTATGCGGCAAATTCAATTGGGCATGCGCGAAAGACGCATCGCCGTGGAAAAGAATGTCGATGTCGATGAGGCGCGGCCCCCAGCGCACCGATGGTTGCCGCCCCATGTCGATCTCGACCGCATTGGTCGCGGCAAGAAGTTCGAGCGGCGGCAGGCGGGTTTCTCCCACCGCGCAGGCATTGGCGAAAAAGTCCTGCTCCACATAACCCCAAGGCGCGGTGCGGTAGATCGACGAAACCGCACTCAGCCGGATAATACCGCGCACCTCCAGCAACTCCAGCGCCCGCGCGATGTTGCCCGCCTTGTCGCCATATTGCTCCCCAGCCCGAGACCGGTGTTGGTCAGCGGGCCGGCGCCCAAAAGGTCAGCGGCGGGCGATGGCATCGAAAACCTTGAAGGCGGCGGCGTGTTCGGCCGCATCGTGAACCCGGAATATGGAGGCACCGTTGGCCGCCGCCGCGAGATTAGCGGCGAGCGTGCGAACGAGACTTTTATCGACCGGCGTGGCCGCATGTTCAGCGAGCAGCGACTTACGCGAAACCCCGACGAGGATCGGCAGGCCGTAGTCCTTCAGCGCGGCAATATTGGCCAAGGCTGTGAAATTTTGCGCCCGGCTTTTGCCGAAACCGATACCGGGATCGAGAATGATACGTGCGGGGGGAATACGAGCGGCTTCAGCAAGATGCAGCGATCGATCGAAGAAGCGGCGCATGTCCGCGATGATATCTAGATCGGGATCGACGCCGTCGCGATTGTGCATGATAACCACTGCTGCGCCGGTATCGGCGACCGTGTCCGCCATGGCGGGATCTTTCTGCAATCCCCAAACATCGTTGACCACGCTGGCGCCGAGTTCTGTTGCCCGGCGCGCGACCTTGGCTTTGGACGTGTCGATCGAAAACGGAACGTTGATGGAACTCGTCAGGTTTCCAAGAATGGGATCGAGGCGGGCGAGTTCCTCTTCCGCCGCGACGGGCGTATGCCCTGGGCGCGTCGACTCCGCCCCTACGTCGATAATATCGGCGCCGTCGCTGCTGAGTTTTTTCGCCTGTTGCATGGCGGCATCGAGGGTAAAGAATTTGCCGCCGTCGGAAAAGGAATCGGGTGTAATGTTCAAGATGCCCATGATTATGGACCTCGTGCCCAAGAGTCCGAGGAACCGGTCGCGGAGCTCGATCATGGCGAGGCGATCGATTTGCGAGATGGAAGCCCGGCTTCCGTCAACCATTGGCTCGACACCCCTGATCGAGGGAGGATGAATGACGTTGTTGCGCCGAAGGTTGCCGCGCCTTAACCTGGCAGCCGCTCCTGGCGTGGCCATCTTACGCGGGAAAAAAAATTTCTCCCTTTCCGAGAGCCGCCATGTCTCCGGCGAAACGGATGAGCGGGCGGGAAAGAAGCCTCGCGGCGGCGCGGCTTTCGGGGCGCAGCAGGCCCGAAAAAACGCGGGCGAAGGCCAAATCGTGCGCACCGCAATCAACGAAAGTCGGCGCCAGTTCGGGCGGGTTTGCAACCACGATCGTGCCCCGCCGCATGAGGTAACCGGGCAGGCTGCCGCATTCCCCGAGCACGATCAGCGTTCCGGCAATCATCCGGCTTCCAGGATAATCGCCCGCGGACCCTTCGATCACAATGGCTCCGCGCCGCAGGCGGTCGCCAGCCCGCTCGCCGGCACTACCGCGCACGATCAACAATCCCCCGGTCATGCCCTCCATCTCGCCTTCGAGCGGCGCGCCGAGAAAGCCGCCGGCATCGCCCGCGATCTCGAGCCTGCCTGCGGACATGGCGGAGCCCGCGAACGGTCCGCAATCGCCCATCGCGACGAGATTGCCGCCGCACATGTTGCGACCAAGCGATTTGCCGCAATCGCCTTCGACGACGATTTCTCCAGCGTTCATATCCATGCCGATATTGTCGAGGCGCACTGATCCGCCCTCGAACCGGATCGATTCCGTGCCGCCGGACCGTATTTTAAAAATATCGCCGACGATTATCGTTTCGCGGGTGGTCTGCAATTCTATCGCGGCGATGTCCTTGACCGATTTCCCTTCAAGAAGATGCGGGGCGAGAGGGGCGAGATCGAGTCGTTGGCCAGGCTCTTGCTTGAGAATAAATACGAGCGGTTTCACGGCAAAAGATCCTTCAGGTGAAAATGGAAGGGGCCGAGCTTGCCGCCGTAATTGCCGGCGCCGACGCGCACCGCGCCATGTTCCGGCCCGAGCTTCACGATTGCAGCGAGGCCGGCCCGCATCGCTTCGGCGACAGTCTCTTCCGTCAAACCGTCGATAACGATTTCGAGGACGCAGCCGACATCCTCGTCGAGACTTGTCACCACTGCCCCGCGCAGGGTCGGGCAATAAGCGTCGTTGGTCGAAGCCATCATGGCTTTGTATTTGGAGCCGACCTTGGAGCCGGACCGCACGATGCCGCCGGGGAAAGGCAGAATAACGCCCTCGACGCCGTTCATCGCCGCAACAGTGAGTTCCGCCGCGCGCATGGCGGTCTCGGGGGTCGCACCCATGAGCAGGAGATTGCCGCCGCCAACAGCTTTTTTGGTGAGCCCCGTCGTCGCCTCGCACAGGAACTCGCCGTCCATGACCGGAATGCGCCAGAAATGCCGGTCGCCGAACTTCTTCGATACCTGCCAGCCATCGCCGAAATAGCGGATCGAATCGCCTATCGGCAATCTGTCGGCGCCGTCGAGATCGGCGAAACAGGCGGATCCGGGCGATGTCAGGACGCACTGGCCGACGCGGGTGACGAGCTGGGTCTGCAACGTGTCGGTCGACATGGAAAAAACGAGGACGCGAACGCCGGGGCGGCCGTCCGGCGTGCTTTTGCTGGGGCGTTCGCAATCAATACCCGCTTCGGCGCCGCAGCCGATAACGGAGGTCGCAAATCCGGTCATGGTGGCGGCCGCCTGCCTTGCCCAGCGGCGATTGGGCGCGGTGATAAGGACCGCCGTGCCGCGCATGGGAAAGGCTTCGGCAAAACTATCGTCGATCCGGACGCCGTTTCTTTTCATCGGGCGCATGCGACCTCCCGGAACGTCCCGGCACGCGGAAGGAGATTCTCGTTGACCGCGAACAGTTCGCGGGAATTGCCAAAATGGTGGTCGTAATAGCCGGCAAGGCGGCGGTCGATCGCTCTGTCATAGCCGGGATTGACCTTGAGCGCCTTGCCCCAGCGATAATGGGTGACCCGCCCCTCGCGCACGACGAGATCGCCATCCTTGAAAACAAGGTGAGCAAAGCGAAACATTTTCGCCAAATCCTTGCCGGGCGAATAGACGGCCACATCCGCGAGTCCGCCTTCGCCAAGATGGCCGCGATCCTTGAGGCCGAGCAGCTTAGCTGGCGCGGCACGGGTCATGATGGCGATTTCGTTGAGATTGTATTCGCGCGCGATCGACGGCAGCGTCGTCATGGCGATGGCGTCTTGCGGCAGACGCGCGATGGCCTCCGCCCGCACGTCGCCGCTCATGATCAGCGCGAAAATTTCCGGATAGGTCGTGAAGGGCGCGCCATTTGGATGATCGGTCGTGAAGAATACCTGCCACGGATCATCAATCAGCATGAACAATTCGAGTCCACAGGCCCATTGGATGGCATTGACGAAATCGTTCTCCCGATAGAGGTAGGGAACGATGCCGGCGCCGTTGCCGTCGCCGTCGTGGATCACGGATTTTTTTGGCCGCGCCATTTCGGCGCCATTGAACTGGCGCAGCACATCGGCCGAAATGGTGACCGTTTGCCGGAACATGACTTGGCCGACATCGACGGTGACGTTCGGCGCGGCGTTGACGGCCGCGGCGAGTTCGGCGGCGGCGGAAGAAAAGCCCTTCTCGCCTTCGCTGCCGTAAGCGTAGAATTGCAGATGAGCGAAGTGCAAGCGTTCGCCCCGCGCGGCCTCGATCGTCGCAAGCGCGGTCGCGACATTGCCCGGAACGCCGAGATTGTTGGCGTGCAGATGTAATGGATGCGGGATTTTGAGATCCTCCACCGCCCGCTGCAAGGATTCGACAATCTTGCGCGACGTGAGACCGTAAAACGGCACGACATCGTCGAGGCTAAACGTTCGCGCATTGTATTTGAATGCGGTCGCGCCGCCGGCATTGATGCATTTGACGCCGAGGCCGTTGCTTGCGCCGACGGTCGATGCGACGTAATCGGCCACCGCCGCCGGTCCTTCCCCGTCGCGCAACAGAGACAACAGGAAATCGTCGTTGCCGAGGACGGTAAGCGTCCCTTTGTCGATGATTGGAATGTCGGAGAGTTCGAGATGTGCCTGAAGCGCCTGATGCGGCACGATGGCCGGCTCGATGACGGTGGTGAAACCCATGGAGGCATAGATGGTGCCGGTTTCGAACGTCGACCATTTGGCGGTGGAAAGCGGCAACGCGGGAGGGTTCGGCACGCGGTTCTGGTGTTTTTCGGGAAGCAGCAGGCGCGCGGTATTCACGTTGCCGCCGGCGATATGGGAGTGAATGTCGATGGCGCCCGCCATCACGATCTTGCCGGAGACATCATGCACTTCGTCCGGCTGCCTGCCATGCGGCGCCGCGACGATGCGGTCGTTTTCGACCCAAAGATCGGCAATTTCGTCGCGTTCGTTCACCGGATCGACGATGCGGCCGCCTTTCAGGAGAATCAGCATTTAGGCGTCTCCCCCGAGGTGCTTCGCGATTTGGCCGATGACCGCTTCAACCGAGAGTGCTTGGCTTGGATGCGATGCCTTGCGGGAGACAATCGAACCCGTCTCCCGTGCGAATTCCGCCGCGTCATGATCTATCCCAGGACAGCCCATTTCGATCCGCACCTCTGGCTCTTGCGCGAACGCCGTTTGCGGGGAGGCGAGCGCGACGAGTGGAATATTTTTCTTCCATGGCGGCGCCTCAGCGCAATAGGCGGAGATCCACAGCGCGGCATCGGCTTCGCCGCTCTCGATCATGCGGGTTGCTTCAAACCGCCATGTGTCATGCTCGGCAAAGCCGCGGCCGAAGGATGTCCGCATCGGGAAGCCGGTCATCCAGCCCGACGTCTGCACCACCCCCGACGCATTGGAATCATTGCCGAGAGGCAGGCCGGAAAAACGTGTCGTCTTGTTGAGATCGCGGATCAGGCCATGCAGCATTTCGATCGACAAGCTATCGAGCGAATCGCCGCCCCAGACCGCGACGCCAAAACGCGCATTCTTGAGAACTTCCGCGAATTCGTCGAGCTTGCGCCGCGCGCTTTTGGCGCAACTTACCGGCCTGCCGGCGGCGCGGGCACGCAACGCGGCGAGCGTCGTGTGCGGATTCGAAGAGTCCAGGGTTTCGATCGTTAGCCCGTCCGCCTTTGCGCCGCGTCCGGGCGCGATCCGCAACAGCTTGCGCGGCTCGCGGGCAAGATCGAAAGGGGGGAATTCGGCCGGCGACAGACGCTCTATCATCGCCGGCCAGATTTTGGTCAAATCCTTGCCGATGAAGAGTAAGACGTCGGCGCGCAGGCGCGCCTCGTTCGGCGTCGTGAACATCAGTCCGGCCTGGCGCATGACGTCGAGGTCGGCGAAAACCCGCGCGGAATACATGTGGTCATAGGCGCCGCGAAGCCTTTCGGCGAGCAGAATTGAAGCGCGGGCGCCCGCGACATCGGTGCCAAGGCCGGCGATGACAGGCATTCGCGCAGCCGACAATATCTGCGCCGCGCGCTCGGCCGCCGCCGCAAGCAACGCGGGCTTACCGTTTATCCGGGCCTCATTCATGACTTCTCCTAACCACGCTGGCGCGGCTCATTTTTCGCGACTTCTAAAAATGCGCGTTTTTCCAGGCCGCGGGCGCTGCCGGCACCGATGCAAGCTCACGGCTACGTCATGTCACCAATCCGTGCAAGACGGTGATTAATTTTTTTGGCGGCGTCTGTCGCCGGGAGGATTTTGTAGCGGTAATAGCCGAGGACGCATCACTGACCGTTGACGCAGATGCAATAATATGCCCTTACGCCCCTCTTTGGACGTTATCCTGGAAAGCGCGGGGTTGACGATGCATTTTTTGATACCAAAGGAAAATCCACGGGAGGAGTCCATGCCCGATCAAAAAGCAATTCACGAATCTCCGCGCGAAATTCCTGGAACCGCGCCGGCGGGCGCTCGCTCACAAGCGGTTTCTCCCCCCGGCAGGCCAGGGGACAGGGATTGGTTTGCCTACAAAGGACGGCCCGCCGCCCGGCCTACGCCGCCGACCAAGGCACCGGCGCCAGCTCCCGGTGCGCCAAAGCAAACCCCGGCGCCAGCTCCCGGTGCGCCGAAGCCGCCCGCGCCCGCGAAGGAAGCCGATGCGGGGCAGCGGCCGCAAAAATAGTAGTTTGGGCATAGCGGTATTGGCTCGTTGAACACCCAGCGGTTGGGGCTCTTCCCGCCTCCGCTCGCGGGTGCGCGATGGGCTTGGCGGGGACGCGCCGATTCGCCATATTGGCATATGAGTTGGCACGTCCGCTCGACCCTTGCAAAGCGTGAATCAACCTTGAAGGCACTCATTCCGATGGGGTGCGAAGGCAGCTCGATGCACGTCATCGAAATCGATTTTTGCGATCCCCCGGCGGCTGCTCACGCGCTTCGCGATCTGCCGTATCTCACCTTTCTCGACAGCGCGATGGCCGACAGGAAGCTTGGGCGATATAGTTTTGTCGCGGCCGATCCTTTCGCCCGGTTCGAGCCCCGTGAGGCGGGGAAGGACTCGATGTCGCGCTTGAAGTCCATTTTGGCGGCCCATGGAACGGCGTCCTTGTCCGGATTGCCTCCTTTTCAGGGCGGCGCCGCTGGGCTTTTTTCCTACGAACTTGGGCGCAGTCTGGAGCGCCTGCCGGCGCCCGCCGTGGACGAGCTCGCTTTCCCCGATGCTTCGCTTGGGCTCTACGATGTGGTCGTTGCCTTCGATGTGATCGAGCGGCGCGGGTTTATTCTCTCAACCGGTTTTCCCGAGATGGAGCGCCCGGCGCGCCAACGGCGTGCGATCGAGCGCGGGCGCTGGTTCGAGGCGCGGCTCGGGCGCGCCCCAGTTGCACCCCTGGCTGGGAAGATGCCGCTCGAAGGCTGGACCAGCAATTTCACGCGGACCGGCTACGAGCGGATGGTTCGCGAAGTCATTGAGCGGATTCTCTCTGGCGACATTTTTCAGGCCAATGTGGCGCAGCGGTTCGAAGCTCCGGTGCCGCCGGACTTCGATCATTTTGGCTTCTATCGCCGCTTGCGCACGCTCAATCCGGCCCCATTCGCAGCCTACCTCGACCACGGCGATTTCGTCATCGCCTCGGCCTCACCTGAGAGATTTCTCAAGGTCGAGGGCGATCGCGTCGAAACCCGTCCGATCAAAGGCACGCGGCGCCGCTTCGCGGATGCCGTCCTCGACGCCCTGCAAGCACGGGCGCTGACCGAGAGCCGCAAGGATCGCGCCGAGAACGTCATGATCGTCGATCTCTTGCGCAACGATCTCTCGAAAGTTTGCCTGCCGGGCTCGGTGCAAGTGCCGCAGCTCTGCGGCCTTGAGACCTTTGCTTCGGTCCATCATCTGGTTTCGTCCGTCGTTGGGCGTCTGCGCGAAGGGCAGGGCGCGGCCGACGTCCTGGCCGCCGCCTTTCCCGGCGGCTCCGTCACCGGCGCGCCAAAAGTTCGCGCGATGGAAATCATCACCGAAATGGAGGGCCATGCGCGCGGCCCCTATTGCGGCGCGATCGGCTACATCGGATTCGATGGCACCATGGACACAAATATCGTCATCCGCACCGCGAGCTTTCGCGGCGGCACCTGCGTCGTGCAGGCGGGCGGAGGGATCGTCACGTCATCGGATCCCGCCGCCGAATATGACGAAACGCTGGACAAGGCGAGGGCGATGTTCGAGGCCTTCGGCGCAAAGGAATTCGCGAGGTGATTCTCGTCATCGACAATTACGATTCCTTCGTGCACACGGTCGCCAGTTATCTCCGCGAACTGGGTGCCGTAGCGGAGGTCGTGCGCAACGATGCGGCCTTGCCGCGCGAAAGACCCGAAGCCATCGTGATTTCGCCTGGACCTTGCACGCCGGACGACGCGGGAGTGTCGATGCGGCTCGTTTCAGAATATTCCGGACGCGTGCCGATCCTCGGAATTTGCCTTGGCCATCAATGTATCGGCCAGGTATTTGGCGGGCGGGTCACCCGCGCCGCGCGCCCGATGCACGGCGAGGCGAGCCTGGTGCGCCATGACGCATCGAGCATTCTGGAAGGCTTGCCCAATCCGGTCAGGGTCGGGCGTTATCACTCGCTGATCGTGGAGCTTGACCAGCCAAGCAGTCCGCTCGCGGCGACGGCCTGGTCGAACGAAGGCGAGATCATGGCTTTGCAACATCGCCGGCATCTGACATTTGGCGTGCAGTTTCATCCTGAATCGATCCTTACGGACCATGGCCATCGGATGCTTCGCAATTTTCTCGGCCACATCGGGCGCCAATGATGCGTGTGTGGCAGGATGGCCGGATTGTCATGCCGGAAGAAGCGCATGTTTCGATAGCCGATCGCGGTCTTCTGCTCGGCGACGGCTTGTTCGAGACGATGGCGGTCCACAACGCCCAGGTTTTCGATCTCGACGCGCATCTTGAACGGCTCGCTTCCGGTCTCGGCGTTCTGGGTTTTGCCAGGGCGGTCGATCTCCCCAAGCTTCGCGCCGGCATCGCGCGTTATATTGCCGCCGAGGAAGCGTCCTGCGCCGTCTTGCGCGTAACCGTGACCAGGGGAGCCGGCCCGCGCGGTCTCACCCCGCCCGAGGTGCCTCGTCCAACGATTTTCATGACGCTATCGCCCATGCCGCCCGCCTGTGAAACTCCCCTTTCTCTCCATATCGCAACAGTGACGCGGCGCAACGAGCATTCGGCCCTCTCGCGCATCAAGGCACTGCCCTATCTCGACAATGTGCTGGCGCTTTCCGAAGCCCGAGCGCATGGCGCGGACGAGGCGCTGCTCCTCAATACACGCGGAACCATTGCCTGCGCGACGGTCGCCAATGTCTTCGTCATCCGGGAGGGGCGCCTGGAAACGCCGCCCGTTTGCGATGGCGCATTGCCGGGTACGATGCGGGCGCTCGTGCTTTGCCTGGCGAAAGGGGCCGGGTTGGCGCCGGTCGAGAATTCGCTCCACGTCAAAGACCTTGCTGAGGCGGACGAGGTACTTCTTACCAACAGCATAGGCCGCGTGATGAAGGCCAAGGACTGCAACGGCATGCCGCTTGGGCGGCGAGCGGGCGCCGCCGTTGACCGGTTACGCGCGCTTGTCTCGTCCCGGTTTGACGCTGGGGGAGCGCGCTGCGAGCAATAACTGAGCGCGCCGCTACCCAAGCAATAATTGCTTTTCCGGTTTCAATGCCTATATTCGCACCCCAATTATTCTCGCCGGTGGGACACGACAATGACCTTGATGCTCGCGAGCGTGACCAACCCGGCCGAGGCGGAAGCGGTCTGGGCCGGAGGCGCCGACATCATCGATCTGAAAGACCCGGCAAAGGGCGCGCTCGGCGCGCTTGATGCCGCTGTCGCGGCTGGCATCGTTCGCTCGGTCGGCAAACGCAGGCCGGTTAGCGGCGCAGCCGGTGCTTCGCTTGGGGCGCCGTGGGCGGTCGTTGACGCCGTCGCCGCGATGGCCGCGACCGGAGTCGATTATGTCAAGGTAGGATTCTCGCCCGGCAAGGCAGGAGCCGATTGCGTGCGGGCCTTGCGACCGCACGCAATCAACACCAAGCTCGTCGGCGTTCTTTTTGCCGATGGCGCGCCCGATCTGGATATGTTGGCGCTCATGGCCAACAACGGTTTTGCCGGCGCCATGCTCGATACCGCCAAAAAAGGCGCGGGGCGTCTTTTCGATCATATGGATGTCGTCGCGCTCGATCGCTTTATCGACCGGTGCCGGGAGAACGGACTGACGTCGGGCCTCGCCGGTTCGCTCGAACCACCGGACGTACCGCGTCTTCTTCCGCTGCAACCAAATTATCTCGGATTTCGCGGCAGTCTGTGCCAAGGGCGGGCGCGCGAGGCCGCAATCGACGCGGCATCCGTGAGGATGATCCGGGATCTCATTCCTCACGAAGCCGATGGTCAATGCGGACGCGACGATGCGGGGCTCGATTGGCGCCTCTTGTTGGGACGAGGCTTTGTGTCGGCCAACGAGCGCGTCATCGAGACCGATTTGATTTTCGTGCACGATCTTGTGCTTCCATGCGCCATTGGCGCCTATGACTTCGAACGCATTCAAAACCAGAACGTGCGTTTTAACATTGACGTGGAGGTGAGACGCAACGAGCGGCGATTTGACGACATGCGCGGCGTTTTCTCCTACGACGTAATTATCGACGCCATCAAAATCATCCTCGGGCGGGGCCATGTCGATTTGATCGAGACCCTGGCGAGCGGGATCGCGGACGAAATTTTGTGTTACCCATGTGTTGCACGGGTTTGCGTGCGGATTGAAAAGCTCGATGTCGTGCGTGGCACGGTTGGCATCGAGATCAAACGCGAACGCGCGGCGGAACCGGCCGCCGGTGGCGCGCGAGTGCCGGCCCTCCCGGGCAATGCCACGTAACAGGAAATCATCGAGCGTCACGATCGTCAAGCTTGGCGGCAGCCTCGCGCATAGGCCGCAATTCGCGGCCTGGCTCGAAGCACTAGCCGCATGGGGCGGCCCGCTCATTCTCGTCCCGGGCGGAGGCGCCTTTGCCGATTGCGTGCGGGCGGCACAAGGCGCCATGGGGTTTAGCGATACGGCAGCCCACCGCATGGCGCTCAATGCGATGGGGCAATTCGGCATCGCGCTTGCGGCGTATTCGGATGCGTTTACATTGGCGGCCTCCCGTGATGAATTGGACAGCGCATTGAGAGTCGGCGAAATTCCAGTCTGGCTGCCGGAGAAGATGGTTCTTGGCGCTTCGGACGTGCCCGAGTGTTGGGAGGTGACCGCGGATTCGCTCGCGGCTTGGCTCGCCTGGACCTATGGCGCCCGCCGGTTGCTGCTCATCAAGGCCAGCGATCTGGCGGCGCCGGGCTCAATGCGTGATCTTGCCTCGGACAAGATCGTCGATCCGCTGTTCCCACGCTTCGCGGCGCAAAGCCATGCGGAGGTCTGGCTCGCCGGTCCGGCATCCCTCGCTGGAGCCGCGTCCATCTTGCAACGCGGCGGAATGCCCGGCATCAGAGTCGCGCTTCCTTGAGATGGTCCGGGCGTTTAAGGCATAATGTAGTTCCGCGCGCGGCATGGATTGGCAACATATGAGCAAAGTCGTCACGCCGCGCTGGGGTTGGGCGCTCACCGGTTCCGGGCATTTCTTCAACGAGTGCCTCGATCTCGCGCGCGAACTGGAGCATGTCGACCTCTTCGTCAGCAAAGCCGCCGGCGAAGTTTTGCGCCAGTATAAGCAAAAGCTCGATCTGCCGGAGACCGCCCGCCTCTACAAGGATACTGCCGCGAGTTCGCCACAGGTCGGCTATTTTTATCATGGCGTGTACCACACGCTTGTGGTGGCGCCCGCGACGTCGAACATCGTGGCCAAATTCGTCTATGGGATCTCGGATAATCTCGCGAGCAATGTTTTCGCCCAGGCGGGCAAATGCCGGGTTCCTTCCATCGTCTTTGCCTGCGACACCGCGCCGGAGCTTTTGACCCGCTCGCCCGACGGCTTGGTGAAGGTCTTTCCGCGGCGGATCGATCTTGAGAATACCGAGAAACTGAAAAGCTTCGAGGCGACGCATGTAGCGGAGAGTCTCAGCGAACTGAAAGAGCTCGTCGCACGCCGCCGGAGTGATTTGAAAATGGCATGAGCGAGCGCCTTCTCTTTCTCACCGGCCATCTTGCCTATCCGCGCCTCGACCGACTTATGCGGTCCATGGGCGAGACCTCTTTCAGCTGGGAGGTGTGCGATATCGGGGTGAAGGTAGCAGCCTTGATGACCGAAGCCATTATCACGCGCCGCCTGGCCCGCCCGGTTTCCGCGGATCGCATTATCTTGCCCGGCCGCTGCCGCGCCGATCTCGCGCGTCTGTCGAACCACCTCGGGGTGCCGGTGGCGCGCGGGCCCGACGAACTGAGCGATCTCCAAGGCTATCTCGGGCGTGGCGGGCAAGCGAAGAACCTGTCGGGTTTTTCGATTCGTATTTTCGCGGAGATCGTCGATGCCTCCGCGCTTCCGGTTACGGCCTTGCTCCCGCGCGCCGCGGCCATGCGAAAGTCTGGCGCCGACGTGATCGACGTAGGCTGTCTTCCCGACACGCCATTTCCGCATCTCGAGGCGTGCATCCGCGCCTTGAAAGCGGCTGGTCATCTGGTCAGCGTCAATTCCGCCGACCGGCAAGAACTCGCGCGCGGCGCCAAGGCCGGAGCGGATTTTCTTCTAAGCCTCGATGAAGGCACTCTTGACATCGCTGAGGGCACGGGCGCCACGCCAATCCTGGTGCCGGCGCCGCATGGCGATCTCAATTCCCTTGTCCGCGCCGCGAACGACGCTGAGCGGCGCGGGATTTCCTTTATCGTCGATCCCATCCTCGATCCGATCCAATTCGGACTTTCCGAATCCTTGACCCGCTACGTCGAAACAAGACGCCGGCTTTCGCACGCCGAGATGATGATGGGAACCGGCAATCTCACCGAATTGACCGAGGCGGATTCTGGCGGCATCGCCGCCATCCTCGTCGGGCTTTGCTCGGAACTCGACATTCGCAACGTGCTCACCGTCCAGGTCAGCCCGCATACGCGGCGCACGATCGAGGAGCATGACGCGGCGCGGCGCCTCATGTTCGCGGCGGCCGCCGACGACGCCTTGCCCAAGGACTATGACGCCGGGCTCCTCGCGCTCCACGATCTCGCGCCCTATCCTTCGTCGGCCCAAGAAATCGCCGGGATCGCGGCGGAGGTGCGGGACGCGAATTTTCGTGTCATGACGGCCGAGGATGGAATTCATGTGTTCAACCGCGACGGTCATCATATTTCGCGCGATGCCTTCTCCTTGTTTCCCAAGCTTGGCGTCGAGGCGGACGCCGCGCATGCGTTTTATCTGGGGGCGGAGCTTGCCAAGGCCGAGATCGCATACGCTCTCGGCAAACGCTACACACAGGACGAGCCGCTCGATTGGGGTTGCGCGGTTGACGTACCGGACGAAGACAAGGATCGCTTGCGTGAAGCAGGCCATACGCTTCGCAAAAATGTCTGATGTGATTCTAGAGCATGATGCGGAAAAGTAGGCGCTGGTTTCTCCTACAAGATCATACGCAAGCAAAATACAGGTGGATGCGCTCTTCCTGACGACATATTGTTTTGCGACACAATAGGATTGCCCGGTTGGGGCGCTCCCATAGTCTCATCTCATCCAAGGTTCGTTCGATGTATGAAATTTCCGTTAAACGCCTGCCGTTGCCACGCCACCCACTGAGCGAGGCAGCACCGGAAGGTCATTCTATCGCGCCACGCCATGCCCGAACGGAAGCGGAGGCACTCAAGGTTTGTCGCGAGTTGGTGCGAGCCGGCTACGAGATCGAGGTCACGAGACCAAATCTTCGATGGGATCATCAGGAAGTCCTGCGACGGCTGAATTCGAATGCGAACTAGCTAAGGCAATGGGAAATGCAGAAGTATTTGGACATCAGCGCGGCATCGTTTGCTTTCGTGGCGGCGGTTTTCTGGTTTCTCTCCGCCTTTAGAACGCTTCCACCTATGATCTCTTACTGGGGCTCGACGCCAGAAAATGACCCATACCTTCAGGCCGTGAAATTTTCTGCCGCGATGAACACGTTGGCTTCGTGTTTTTCCGGCGTGTCCGCCTTTTGCATGGGTCTGAAACTGTTCATTAGGGAATAAAAGCACCCAAGCGATCAAGCGGATTTCATGTGAGAGGATCGCAAAGTGCCGATGATCCGGGAAGCCGTTGTCACGACAATCGACCGATCGGGCAGGGCGCATCTCGCGCCGCTCGGCTTGATCGAGGACGGGGCGGGATGGGTCATCGCGCCGTTCCGTCCTTCGACAACTCTCGACAATCTTGCGGAAACTCCATTCGCCGTCGCCAACTATACCGACGATGCCCGCATTTTCGCGGGGCTCGTCACCGGCCGCCGCGACTGGCCGCTCGTGCCCGCGGCGAAGGTTCCCGTACCGCGTCTTACCGGAGCGCTCGCCCATGCCGAACTCGGCGTCGCCCGTATCGAAGACGATGCCGAGCGCCCCCGGTTCCACTGCGAGATTTTGCATCGCGAACAGCATGCGCCTTTCGCGGGGTTCAACCGGGCCAGCAATGCCGTTCTCGAATGCGCCATCCTCCTCACCCGGCTGCACATACTTCCGCGCGACAAAATCGAGCGGGAGATCGCTTATCTCGCCATCGCAATCGAAAAGACAGCGGGTCCCCGGGAGCGCGAAGCCTGGTCCTGGCTCATGCAAAAGCGCGAAGCGTTTTACGCGGAAAATTGAGCGGCGGCGAGAAGCGCTACAGCCGATGCCGGGGCGCAATCGCAGGCCTTGCTCCGCGCCTCCGGGACAGCCTCGATCAGATCGTCGAAAGCAATGAAGGTCCGGCCGATGCGCGTGGCCAGTTCCCGGATCACGCCACGCCCGGCGCCCGCGCCCACGACCGGCGCGCTTGAGTGGAGGAGACCGCGCGACAAAACGAGGGCCGCCGCGTCCATGATATCGCGCAATTGCGCTTCTGCGAAAAATTGCGCGAGTGCTTCCCATGCGGCATCGTCCGCCTCGCCGCCGTCGCGGCCGATCATGCGGGCGAGCCGCGCGCGCGAGGCCGCCTTGGTCTTCTCGCGGCCGTCGGCGGCATCCATCATATCGGCTCCCTCCGGCAATTGCCCGCGTATGCGGTGGACATCCGCCATGGTGGCAAACCATTCATTCATCAGGGGCGTCCATCGGCCGGCAAAAGGCACCAGCTTTGGACCGGCCATCAAAAAACTTCGCGCGATACCTGAATAGACAAGTTCCCCATGAGCAAGCCGCTCCGCGTCGGTGTAACCAAGGCTCGCGGGCCGCCCATCCGCGATCGGGATAATATCCGTCGTCGTCGAGCCCATGTCGATGAACAGCGCCGCGCGCCTGCGCACGCCGGTTAGCACCGCGCTCGCGTGCCAATTGGCGGAGGCGATCGCGATGGCATGGTCCGCGGCTTCACCGTCGGCGGCAAAGCCCGAGCGTCCGGCGTAAAAAAGCGCGCGGCCGGGGCTCAGCAGCCGGACCATGATCGCGGCCAGTCCGGCAACGCCGCCTTCACGGGTTGCGAATGCATCGCATAATTCGCCGGTCATCGTGATCGCATTGAGGGGAGCCCGGCCGATCGCGGCCACGGCGTCAGTAACAGCGCGATCGAGCTCGCCCAAACCGAGCCAGAGCGGGCAGGGGATCTGCACCGCCTGGGTAATGATCCCATTTTCCACGCGCGCGGCCTTGAGATGCGCGCCGCCGATGTCCCATCCAATGACATTTTGCATTTTATACCAACATCTTGACCTGTGCCCAATCTTTGGTTCCAATTGAGGCGATGACCTCGGATTGGGCGATCAGGGCGTTCCAGGCACCGCAACAAGCGTCGAGGATCGCCTCGTAGCTGTCGCAGACGCGTGGCTGCGTCGATATCGCCGTCGATGACGTTTCGCATGACCGCTTCGCCGAATGCCGCGCCGGCGTGGCCGCTCAGGCAGAGGAGCGGGGCGCTCCAGCCGCGCGGCCGGAGACGATCGAAGCCAGCCGCCGGGGCGTCGCCGCGCCGGCCGCAGCCCTTCCCGCCGAGGCCATCGTCGTGCGGGCCGCCGCCGCCCAAGTTATGTTCATTGGCGGGGCGCCCGACGCCGCTTGAAACGGCGGCCTGTCTGCCCTTCACCCGCCGCCAAATCGCGCTCGTCGACCCCAAAATTCTGGCATTATATATTTACTTAGATAACCGCATGCTCCCGATTCGCTTTCTCGCCAGATAGCTCGGACGAGGGCTGGCGCCCCGAAGTTGAGATTGAAATCACGCCTGAGATGATTAAGGCGGGGGCTACGGTGATTTACAGCAAGAAGACAATTGACATCGGGCCTACCGGGGCTGAGTATCTTGCCGTTGCGGTTATAGAAGCAGCTTTGAAAGCTCGCTCTCGCGGAAGTTTCGCAGGCGAATGAACAAGCCTTTAACTTTCTTAAGATGGTCCTTCACATCTCCTACTTTTAGTTCTTTATGATGGTCTCGGCCCCGTAATTTTTCGGTTGCACTCATATAGGATGCATACCGAACATCTGTGACCCAGTGAGGCGGAGCGGTTGCCTCTCCAGGGGATTCAATCAGTAGTCCAGAAGGCGAATGCGCAAGCTGGTTTCGCACTGACAATTCTTCGTCTATATCATTATGCAGTTTGCCCCACATTTTTTCCGATTGGGAAGGATGTCCGCCGCTTTTTCTTATTGGTTTCGGGAATATGGTATGTATTAATTCATCTATGAGAGTAAGACGGGCACTCAAAGTTGGAGTCCTGTAGTAAACAATCGCGGCGTGTTGCCCGTCAGATTTTAAGATGTCGGCGCAGACGCGGAATAGTTCTTGGTCAATGTGAGCCCAATCTGTGACAGCGACGCCAACGAGAGAGTAAAATTCTGTTGCTTTTTCAGCTATCGTGTCAGCACTTGCCATGATATCTCTCCCATCTATGAGAGGTCATAAAGCTGATAAAAGTCCAGAGACCTATAGCGACGAGGAAACCGAGCGCCGCTATGAAGCGACGTTGAAGCGCGTTCTCGCTACGCCGCCGAAGCATAGGACGGCAAAGGGCGACAAGGCGAGTCCGCCGAAAAAGCGCGGGCGCCGCCGCGGAAGGGAGATGCTGAATGATTTACGGTAAAATGTGGATCGATTTTACACAAACCCCGGCCATTGGTCGGGGTTATTTCACATCACAAGCGGATGATCAGCGGCTGCTACAATTCCGTTTCCAAGATCAAGAAGTTTCTGCCGTGTTTCCTCAATTGCCTTCTCAGGATTCCCAAAGTTATCCACCTGGAACTGCAGTTCAAAGTTTAGAAGGGGCGCGTCAATCTGCGTCGTAACAATTATGTAGGGTCCAGCGCTCTCGATCTTGGAAACTTTAATACCTACGTTGTAAGCCATTGTTCCTTATCCCTTTTCGCCACCTTACGAATGCTCTTGCTTTTTGTTTAAGCGTGTGCGGCCTCACGAGGCTGTCGATACGTTAACCGCTTTCCTTCGATACCTCTCAGTGTGCGTTCGGCGCGTTCGATATCCTCGACGCCAAGTCCGGAGCGATTGTTATATCGAAAATCGAATTCGGCAAGATAACGATGCAGATGTTGTTCGCTGATATGGTGGAACGTACCAATCACGCCGCGCTTGAAAATGGAAAAATAATTTTCGGTGCTATTAACGTGAACGAAGCCGCCGAGACGTGCATATTCGTTTGCCGAATGGTTGACGGTTGCGTGGCCATCAAATTCTCTGCCCAGCTTCGCGTAAGCGGCATTTTCGTCTGTCATTAAATATGACTTCCGGCTGGCGATCTTAACCGCTGTTTCGCGGAGCGTTTTTGCGGTTGCGTTCTTGACATGAAACGATCGCGCTTTGCCGCCGCGTTCGACAAGGGTCATGACGATGTGCTTTTTTGGCTCCGGCTTATAGGCGCGATTTTTGGCTTTCCCGCCAACGTAGGTTTCATCGGCCTCGACCACTTTGTCGGCGCCGCCGATGCCGCCAGTCGTTGGGGTCCTCATTCATTGCTTCGCGAATGCGATGGCACATAAACCAAGCGCTCTTATAGGTGATATTCATCATTCGGTGCATTTGGTGAGCCGATGTGCCTTTCTTGCTTGATGAGATAAGGCGCATCGCCAACAGCCATTTATGCAATGGAATATGCGAGCGTTCCATGACTGTCCCCGTGCGGCACGTGAATTTGCCTTGGCAATCTCGGCAAAGGAAATATCCTGCTTGCGTTTTGCCGGCCATCCGCATGACATTGAACGAACCGCAGTGTTGGCAATTCACGCCATCAGGCCAACGCGAGGCTTCGATATGCTCGCGGGCTCTGTCTTCGTCGTGGAATGTGGGGTCAGAAAGATCGAATGTCATTTGTGCCATCTCCATTTGAAACGAGTATGGCACAGACCGTTTCCTAAGTCAAATATATAATTGCCAAAATTCTGGTCTGTCTTGGCGCCGCGTCGGCGCAAACTCTGCTTGGCGGCAAGGAGGGCGTCATGCGCATGCGCGGACGCTGGTTCGCCTATGCTGTGGGCGGCAAGGAGATCCAGGCGATTGCCATGCTGCATCCGGCCTATCTTCTGCGCCAACCGGCGCAAAAAAAGCTGGCATGGCAGGATTTGCGGATGCTCGGCCAGGAAATCAACCGCTTGCGGCTGTTTGCCAAAGGCCAAGGCGGCCATGCCCTTCCTGAGAGATGGGTGACAGTTCATTCCGGAGACATGGGTTACACACCGGGCCTTTTGCGAGGACAGGCCGAGCTGGGGGGCGCCGAAGATCAGGGAAAAGCTGGCCCGGCTCTATCCGGATGTGCACACGCCGGCGATCAGCACGGTGCATGCGGTTCTCGATCGCCACGGCCTGGTCAAGCGCAGAATGGGGCGGCGTAATAGGGCGAAGGGAACGGCGCTTTCCCTTCCCGGCCAGCCCAATGATCTGTGGTGCGCCGACTACAAGGGCGAGTTCATGCTCGCCGACCGACGCTATTGCTATCCGCTGACGATCACCGACTTCGCCAGCCGCTATCTCTTCGCCTGCGAGGCGCTCTCCACCACCAAGGAAGCCTATGCCTTCCCGGTGTTCAAGGCCGTCTTCAAGGAGTTCGGTCTCCCCAAGGCCATCCGCACGGACAACGGCGTTCCCTTCGCAAGCCCCAATGCGCTCTTCGGGCTGAGCAAGGTGTCGGTGTGGTGGCTCAGGCTCGGCATCGAGATCGAACGCATCAAGCCCGGCAACCCGCAGCAGAATGGCCGCCATGAACGCATGCATCTGACCTTGAAGCTGGAGACCACCAAGCCGGCCGGCAACAACTTCCTGCAGCAGCAGGCGAAATTCGACGACTTCATCGACTGCGACAACAATGAGAGGCCGCACCAGGCGTTGAACATGCGCTACCCGGCAGAGCGATACGTGCCTTCAACGCGCCCCTACAAAGGCTTGCCGGACCTCGATTACCCGTTCCGCGACAAGACCGTCACCGTGACCACATGCGGGCGCATCTGCTTCAATCGGCAGAAGATCAATCTCAGCGTCGTCTTCGCCGGTCAAAGCGTCGGCATCAAACAGGTGAGCGAGCACATTTGGCTCGTCAGCTTCATGGACTATGATCTCGGCTACTTCGACCACGAGACATGCAGACTCGAACCGCTCGATAACCCCTTCGGACCAAAAGTGTTACCGATGTCTCCGGAATAAACCGTAACCTATGTGTCCGGAATGGACCTCCAAACCGCCCGCTAATCTCGGAGAGCCGGTTGCAGAAATATCCCCCAAAGCGCACTCGCCTCCTGCCCGTGGAAATCGAAGGCAAACCGCGGCCCGAAGACGTCGAGATCAACGAGTCTCTGGCAATTTACAACAAGACCGGGATCGCCCTGGCCTTGTGGTCGGCTCTTGGGGTCTGTCTTCGGCACCGTCGCCCCGTGCCGGACGGGCTCGCCCGGTATTTCGAGGGATTCGTGGAAAAACTCCTTAAATTTTCGGCAGACGACGAGAAGGGAGCGCGTCAGGATGTGGCCGATCTTGTATTGGGTACAAGGAACCAAGGCGGCGGCCCCTCAGTCTTTCAACAGTACCGACAGATTTTGGAGGAACGACAGCTCTTCGAGCTGATCCACTCTCGGATGATCACGCACATTGTGGAGGCTTGCCCCCCTGGACGCAGGCTCGGGTTTATGAAAGCGTGGCGGACGAAACCGGCCGTGAGGTCGAGTACATCAGAAAGCTTTTCGAGCGGTATGAGAGAGACCTTGGTTCGTTCGCTATCAGCGCCGTTCGCGAAGCGAAGCAGCGAGGAGGCGTTGCTGAGGTCCTACCGCGGGAGCCCCGGGCGCCGCGTTCGTCAAAGTGACGGTGGAGAAATTCAATTTGAAAGAAACCTATTTTGAAAGTGCTAACAGTTCATTTTGAAGAAATCAGCGGTAAAGGGCATCGTGCGAATGTTTCTTATCTATCTGACATTATTATTATTTCTTGGATCCGGATTCCCGGGACGGCCGAAGTTGCCGGTTTTTGGCCATCTGGGGAGGGCACGCTCGGATTGAAGATCCCCACCAGCCTTCCCATGACCGCAACCGCTTTTTCGGATCGAGCGGATAGCTGGCGGTTACGCGGGCAATTTCCTCGGCGCGTCGTGCGCGTGTCAGTTCATCATCACCCGCGAAGAGGCCACGCACGCGCCCTTCTTCTTCCTGCCGGCGTTGAACTTCGGCAGCCCGGTCGCGATGCTCCCATAACTCCCAGCCCTGATCTAGCGCCTACCAGGCGCTATCCTCAAGCGCGGACAAAAAGGGCATGCGCTCGGCGGCCGCGATCTGTTGAGCGGGAGGTCGAAGCGAAATCGAAGCTCCGCGCTTTTTTGCGCAGTGAACCGTGCCGGTTGGGCCGCGCCACCGACGCGGGATACGCAAGAGATCTACCAACGGGAGACGTTCGCCGTCTTCGGAACGCTCAAGCAATGCAGGGTCGAGGCTTCGGCTGAGCGCTCGAATGCAGGCCCAATGAAAACGTAGGAGACGCTCAGAGTTTCGTGAGTCGCGAAATACAATCGTCAGGGCGGAGGATCCCTCACTCACAAATCGTCGCGCAAAAAATCTGGACCGCATCCAATGCACAGCGGCGACCAAATGATCCTCGGGAACCGACATCATCACCCGCGTTACGAGATGACCTTCGTCATCCGCCTCCTGGCGGTACATCCAATGGAATTGCGGATTCGAATCCGGGCACCACTCCTTCAACCGCATGCCCAATTCATGGGTGAGGCCGGAAATCAGCTCTGCCCCCGCGACATGGTCCCGAATTCCGATTTCGGCATGGTGAATGGTAAGCCGTAAATTCAGCAGCGCGCCGTTGTGCTGCGGGAGGAACGAGCCCGCTTCCCAAATCGGCCGGACCTCACTCCAGGCAAGATATTCTTCCGGCGTTGATCCGGACACCACAGGGGCTCTTGCAATTCGCAACTTGTGGGCTGGCCGAGGAATCGACCTTGCGATTTTCTGGCTTTCTCAGGGGGCCGGAAGCGAATTCAGCAGCCGGTTGAAACGGCTGAGAGTCATGGCAAACTCGTGCTCACTCAGCCGATCCGG
>CAVQHH010000017.1:0-48466 GCA_963712225.1 uncultured Alphaproteobacteria bacterium | reverse complement strand
ATGAACGCGCGCCTCCCCGCCTGACGATACGAGGAGCGGCGAGCGTGTTTGCCGCTTCATCGAGGGAAACGGAAAATATAATGAGCGAACGTCGTGGCGTGCGTGCCAAATACCTGCTTGCGGAGGACGCGCTGAAACCCCCGCGCTGGCGCTAGATCATTTAGAGACAGGGCGCCTTTCCGGCCGGCGACACACCTAGGAGAAGAGGCGGCTTCGAAACGGCTTTTGCTTCGCGATAAAAATGCCGGCCTGCTCCCCGAGCCCCGGCATGGGGGCGAGGTTCGCGACGGCGAGTCACGGCCCGCTCCTAACCCTATAATCCCAGTTTTTTTGCTTTCCTGATTGACGCGCCGCGCGCCGATTTGAATCGGTCCTCCGGCGGTCGATAAAGGGCGCGTCGACCCCCTGGTCTCAGTCAAACGAATCAATAATGGAGTTTGGACGGCGCGCCGCCGCCAGGCCGGATTCATCAAATTCCTGATCGCATTCCGAAAACGCCTGACGATCGTGGCTCGGCTCATCGGGCGAAGAAAGCCGGGGCTTTCGCGCCAACGCCGGGCGGAGGAAATTGCGCGTGTTCTTTCCGCCGTTTTATGGGCCAAACCGGCAGTCTCGTCTCAGCCTGAGCGGGCAAATCTTCCGCTTCGTCTATGGCGGCCATGTTGCATCCGACGCATTCATCGTTATTTTGGGTGTTCTCCTTATGGGTTTCATCGCATGGGCGGGGGAATGGCGCGAAAGATTGCGGGCGGCTTTGCCAAACAAGCCGCTTTCGCCCTAGCGCTCTGCTGGTTCCTGATGCCGGTTTGCCGCGCGGAAGACCTGGCCGCGCCTCCCATCGCGCCGCCGATGAGTCCGCCCTGCGACGTGCCGGCGATGGACATCGCCGCCCCGGCCACGCTGCCCAACGTGACCGCGGCGCTGCAAAAAGGCGAGAAAGTGCGCATTCTGGCAATCGGCTCATCCTCGACGCTCGGCTACGGGGCCTCGTCGAAGGACATGAGCTATCCCGCGCAGCTCGAATTGATCCTCGAACATGCCCTCAAGGGCGTCGATGTCGTGATTCTCAATCGGGGGGTCTCGGGAGAAATGGCGGAGGACACGGCCGAGCGAATCAAAAGCGAGGTCGCGCTCAAGAATCCGGACCTGGTTCTTTGGCAGTTGGGAACCAATGACGCGCTGGCTCGTATCCCGCCGCGGGATTTTGAGGACACCGTGCGTTCGACGATCCGCTGGCTGAAGGAGAACCGGATCGACGTCGTGCTCGTCGGGGTGCAATATACCGTCCGCCTCGCCCGGGACGCGAACTATGCCGCGATACGCGACAGCCTGCAGAAAATCGCCGCCGAGGAAAATATTCTTTACGTCCGCCGCTATGATGCAATGCGGTTTATCGCCCAGACCAGGGCCAATTTGCAATTGATGGCGGGCGATAATTTCCATCTTAACGATCTCGGCTATCAGTGCATGGCGGAACACGTAGCCCATGCCTTGATCGTCAGTCTTTTCGTCAAGCGCGTGCGGCCCGTACATAATTAATTCGGTTGCGCTCAGGCCACTTCGAACCATGTTGCCATCCCGCTGGCCTGGCGCCCTGCCATCAGACATTCGATCACCCATTTGCCCGGATTGTCGGCGACGAAGGCGACATGTTTGGTCTTGCCGTCGGGGACGAGGACGGAATCGCGCCAATAGGGCTCCCAGCCATCGTCGAGATCGTGCAGGAGCCGCATCGCGTGCCCATGCACATGCATTTGCTGCACGAAGGCCGTATGGTTCACGAAACCGAGCGTCACCGGGGTCCCGCGCTTGACCGAAAACAACGGCGCCGGTGTAAATCCGGTGAATGCCTTCCCATTTAGCTCCCAATATAAGGGGCGATCTTGCGCCGCCGCCGGGATTGGCCCGGTCCCTATTCCGGCGATGGCCTCGATCAAAATATCGACTTTACGCGACGCCTGTAGCTTGATCTCGTTGGGCAGTAGCGGATTTTGCAGGAGCGATACGACCGGCGGCAAGCGAGAGCGCTTTTCTCCCGCGGTCTTGAAGGCGAGAAGAACACGGTCTGGCTCATTGTCTCCAAGCAGCGTCACATTCGCAGCCGCTCCAGCGTTCCCGGGAAGATCGAGCATGACGTCGAAACGCGCGCCGGGTCCAAGCGGAATCATCTGCCGCACCGGCTCGAAGGCTTCGCACGGCTGACCATCGACCGCGAGGATCAAGGGTCTGACCCCGTTGAATGCGATCAACATCAGCCGCGTATCGACGGCGCTCAGGACGCGCAGCCGCAAACGCGATGAAGGCGGCAGGGTATCCTCGACCGAAACAGCGCGCGAGTTGAGGGTGACGAGCGGCCCGATGCGGCCCGCCCCCGTGGCGTCCGTGGCGGCGTCGAAACCGGCGAGCTGGCCATTGTCGTCGAGCTTCCAATCGGCGAGAACGACAAGCATGTCGCGGTCGGCCGCGGGCGCCTCGGGCTCGTCGACGATCAAGACGCCGTAAAGCCCGCGATCGAGCTGCTCGCCGGTGAACGGCAAGGCGTGCGGATGATACCAATAAAGCCCGCTGTCGGGAGGGGTAAAGCGATAATCGAAAGAGCCGCCAGGTGGGACCGGCTCTTGCGTCAGGCCGGCGACGCCGTCCATCGCATTGACGATCCGCACGCCGTGCCAGTTGAGGCTTGCCGGCTGGGCGAGCTTGTTGACAAGCCTTACTTTGACCTCCTCGCCTTTTTTGAAGCGCAGGAGCGGCCCGGGCACCTCCCCATTATAGCTCCAGACGGTGGTTGGAGAAGCAGGTTCGGGCAGAAGGCTCAAATTGCCCTCCCGCGCTTCAAGGACTCGGAAACCGTCCTGCGGGGAGGGCAGCTCCGCCTGCGCGGGCAGCGCCAAAACGCTGGCCAGCGTATGCCCGAGAAATAGACGGCGGCTGATCGTTCTGCGCGGCGGCATCAAAAATCCTACTTGTGATGAAAGGGCGCGACAGCAGCGAATGCGAACGTAGCGCTTTGTTGATCGAGCTAGATCCAGCGCCGGACCTTGGCTTTGTAACGCAAATATTCGTCGCCAAATTTTCCTTCGAGATAGGCCTCTTCCGGCTCGATCACGCCTTTTTGCAGAATAATCGCAAACGGCAGCACCAGAACCAAAATACATAGCGAATTTGCGAGAATCGCAATGCCGGTATAAAGAAGAAGCATCCCCAGATAAATTGGATTGCGGCTCCTTTGAAAGACCCCCGAGGTCACAATCTCGGTCGAGGGTTTACGGACCTCGAGGGCCGTGTTCGCCGCCAGCATCTCCTCGACCGCCGAAATTCCAAGGGCGATGGCGAAGAGGATGATGAGAACACCAAGCGGCGCGGCAATGGCGGGCGGCAAGAAACTTGTTGGCCAGAAAAAATTTAAAACCAGTCCCAGTGCGATCGTTGCGACCAGGATCAGGGGTGGCCGGGCGATGACGTCGGGTCTGTCGGGACGATCCTTCCTGCATGGCGTTCTCTCCTTCATCATGCCCGCCTTTGAGGCGGCATTTATTTTAGATCCAGCGCCGGACCTTGGCTTTGTAACGCAAATATTCGTCGCCAAATTTTCCTTCGAGATAGGCCTCTTCCGGCTCGATCACGCCTTTTTGCAATGTGACCGCAAGCCCGGCGGAGAAGAGAAAAATCCACAAGGAATTGACGATGCAGCCGATGCCGATATTGAGCAAGATCATGCCGATATATAAGGGATTGCGGCTCACGCTGTAGAGACCGGAGGTCGCAATATCGTTTGCCGGCTTGCGGATGTTGAGATTGGTTTTGACTCGGACCATTTCCCGCGCCGCGAATAACTTGATGTTGACGGCGGCGAAAATGACAATGAGTCCCAGCGGAAAGCCCCAGCCTTCCGGCAGGAAAGACGCGGGCCAAATCATGTCGAGGCCAAACCCCAGCACCAAAATCCCCGCGAAGATCACCGTGGGCGAAGCAATGACATTCGCCCGATCCACGGTTGCATCTCGCATGGCCGATGGCTCCTCGCGCTGGCCCCGCGATGTCGCGAGCCCGCAAATTTAGCACAAGCTAACTCCGCGAGTCCATTTTGGCTTACGCGGTCTTTTGCTACGCCTTGGCGGCGCGCTCGCGGAATATGGGATTTATCTATAACCAGCGCCGGACCTAGAGCGAACGCAGGAAGTTCAGAAGGTCTTGCTTCTCTTTCTCCGGAAGCTTGTTGTATTGCTCGACGACGGAATTTGCTTCGGACGCATCGCCATCACGCCCACCACGATGCTCTTCTATAGCCTTCACCAAATCGGACGTTCGACCGTCGTGCAGGAAAAAAATGCGTTTCCCGAGACCCCAGAGCGGTGCCGTACGGAACTCGTTTCCTTTTGCTTGGCCCTGACTTATGCCATCGTCGAGGTTTGGACCCATCTGGTGAACCGCAAGATCCGAATAAAGATGCGCCTCTTTTTCCCTGAGTTGGGGGATCTTAGAGTTACCCGTCTTAAGCATCGGGGCATGGCAAAGGGCGCACCCTACCTGACTGAAAAACGTTTTTCCTCTCGCGATAA
The DNA here is from genome assembly GCA_963712225.1 of uncultured Alphaproteobacteria bacterium. Classification (GTDB taxonomy): domain Bacteria; phylum Pseudomonadota; class Alphaproteobacteria; order Rhizobiales; family Beijerinckiaceae; genus Methylocapsa. The sequence continues at coordinate 43,907 of CAVQHH010000017.1, read as the reverse complement.
AGTCGGAGCCTCCCGGGGCGTTGCTAGAAGGCTCCGGTGGTGCGAGCAAACGCATGAAGGATGCGAATTTTTCGATATCACTCAATATATCCAGCCTCTTGACCGGATCCGTCTCCGTTATGTGGGAGGGATCGGTCGTGTCGTTGGGCGTTGTGTGGAACTGGCAGTTCGGGTCCTCCTCACGCTCGGTCTGGAATAGTTCATTAGAGATGCCCATCTCGACGTTGTATGCCTCGCCCGAAAAAACAAGCAGAGACTTATTCTGCGCCTTCCATCCAAAGCGTGCGATCGTGCCGTCATTGCCGTTTTTATTCGGAAGCGCTGTTCTTGTGTTAGCAGATATTACGATGTTCAATTTGCTTTTGATTCCCAGAGCCCTCTTCTGATCCCGATCAGCCTCCTTTTTGATATTTTCAATAATTGCCGTGTCTGGAATCTGCTCGATCAGGCCAGCGCCAAATACAGGGGTCGGAATCCGGAAGATCACATTGTTGCGACGTAGCTCCTCTTCGAACTCAGGCTGTTCTAACTTGCAGCTTTCCGCGCCCTTCATTCCGGCAATGGTGAACAGGTCGTGGACACCGCCATCGGGACCGGCGTTCTTCGGATCCTCCGCGGCCCTGACTACTTTAAATCTTGCTTCGCGCGTCGGTCCGTTCTCTGTGATGAAGGACGGCAGTGTATTGGTCTTATGGTCCAAGCTGTCCTTAAAAAACGAAAATTGCTGATTGCTTTCCGGACTCGAACCACCGGCGGCAGGATTTGAATGACAGCCCACGCAGCGGTCCAGGTTCATTCTCGGTCCCAGCCCATCATCCTTGACCTTATCAGTCTTCATGAACTCTGCCTGGCCGGCAGCGAATAGGTTCTGCAACGGATCCGACAAACCGGGATATGGTTCACCGGCTCCGACGGCTCCATCATTGCGGACCCCCGGATCATGAGCAGGAGCAGGCGCCACCGGTTCCTGCGAGCAAGCGCTGCCGCCAAAGGTAAGCAGCAAAACGGTAAAGGCTGTCACGCAGTATCGGATTGTTCTCGATTCCATGTTTTCCTCCCGTTTTTCCCCACAATTGTTGAGTGCCTTGATCTGTGGACAACCGAACCTTGCGATGCGCTAAATTGATCTATGGTGCGTGCAACAGTCCTTCCTACATCTCTTCGAGTGCCGTCGCAAATTGTGTTGGAAATGAGTTTGGCGACATCTAGTTAACGAGAGTGCCGATCATGCCGCGAGGTCAATTGGCTGATCGCGAGGTTTTTCGGCTTGCCAACCGGCGATCTTGCGCATGCTAATTTGTCCTGACGCCAAGAGCGCACAGAACAACATCGCCTCGGTTTCCGCCCCTTCGGCGAACTTAGGACACAACACCGTTCGCGTCTTAATCTGCCGGTTGCACTCTTCGTCAAACTCTCGGGGTGGGCCGATTGAAATCGATGGGCGCGCCTCCGCGGCTTTTTCTACCGGGACGCCATCCGCCGCCATTTGGCCTCGAGGCGTTTGGTGATCACCTGCACTCGTGCGTCATGCGCGGCCCAAAAGGCCCGGCTCACCGCCGCCGTGCGTATTCGTGGCCCACGTTTCGCCGCTGGCGCTACCGGCAACGCCGGGTCGAAAACAAACGGCACGGAGATCGCGGCCGCGAACGGCGATCCCGCCGCCGCCAAATGGGCGCGCGCCCGGCCGCAATAGGTCATGGATAGGACCGACATGATCTCTTCGCCATGTCCGGCGCGGTATTTCATCAGGGCGCGGCAAAGATCGCCTCCGGCCAGACGCCAAGCCTGGCCGAGATAAGTCACGCCATAATGAATGTTGACGTCGGGTCTTGCGAGTTCGGCCAGATCGCCCTTGAAACCGAGCATCGCGGCTGTTTCGGGCCGGACCTGCATCAGGCCGATCTCGCCGACGCCGCCAATTGCGCCTGGATCGTAGCCGCTCTCGATCGCCGCGACAGCGTCGGCGATGTCAGGCGGCAAGCCGTTCTTCGCGGCTTCCCTTCTTATGAGCGCACGGTAGGTCTCGCTCGCACCTGGCTCGTTGGCCTCCAAGGCTTGCTCCAAGGCAGGAGGCGGCGTTTTAGTTTGCGCTTTGTCTTGAACGGAATCGGCCGGCGATGCCGGACTTGGAACCGGCAAGGGCGGACCGCCCGAAGGCGCGCCCGCTTGGGTGATGATACCCGCGCATAAAATGACGGAAGCCGCCTTATGGAACAGCATCCGGCCCCTTTCCCAAAGCTTGCGACGACGGCAGTGAGACGATAGCTGCAAAAAGCTTAATACCGTCTTCGGCCCCAGCTTTGACTTACCGCTTCCTTGCCGGAAGGTCCAATCTGTCCCTCGCGAAAATGCTCACCCGCTTCCTTCCCGCCGCGCTTCGGCGTAAAAGCCGAGCTTTTCCGGTCCCCGTGGTAACAGGAGCCCGCATGACCGCAATCGTTGACATCGCCGCGCGGGAAATCTTGGATAGCCGCGGCAATCCCACCGTCGAGGTCGATGTCACCTTGGAAGATGGGTCGAGCGGGCGCGCCGCGGTGCCTTCGGGGGCCTCGACCGGCGCGCACGAGGCGGTCGAATTGCGCGACGGCGACAAGGCGCGCTTTTCCGGCAAGGGCGTTCTCAAGGCGGTCGAGAGCGTCAATCGCGATATTTTCGACGCCCTGAGCGGGTTCGACGCGGAAGATCAAAGCAAGATCGACGCAACGATGATCGCGCTCGATGGTACGCCGAACAAGGCGAGGCTCGGCGCCAACGCCATTTTGGGGGTTTCGCTTGCCGTCGCCAAGGCGGCCGCCGATGTCTGTGGCTTGCCGCTCTATCGCTATGTCGGCGGCGTCCAGGCGCATGTGTTGCCGGTGCCTCAGATGAACATCATAAACGGCGGCATGCACGCCGACAACCCGATCGACTTTCAGGAATTCATGATTATTCCTATCGGCGCGCCGTCGCTGAAGGAAGCGGTGCGCTGGGGCGCGGAAGTTTTCCACGTGTTGAAAAGCGCTCTTAAAAAAGCCGGCCACAACACCAATGTCGGCGACGAAGGCGGCTTCGCGCCCAATCTGCCTTCCGCCGAGGGCGCGCTCGATTTCTGCCGCAAGGCGATCGAGGGCGCGGGCTTTAAGCCTGGCGAGGATATCGCCTTGGGAGTGGACTGCGCCGCGACCGAATTTTTTCACGACGGCAAATATGTCTACGCGGGCGAGGGCAAGACGCGCACGCCGCAAGAGCAGGCGCAGTATCTGGCGAAGCTTCTCGCGGACTATCCGATCGTTTCGATCGAGGACGCGATGTCCGAGGACGATTGGGACGGCTGGAAGATCCTCACTGGTCTCCTCGGCAAGAAATGCCAGCTCGTCGGCGACGATCTTTTCGTCACCAATGTCGCGCGTCTCTCGCGTGGGATCGCCGACGGCATCGCCAATTCGATCCTGGTCAAGGTCAATCAGATCGGCACGCTGACGGAAACGCTTGCCGCCGTCGATATGGCCCAGCGCGCGGGCTATACCGTGGTGATGTCGCATCGCTCCGGCGAGACCGAGGATGCAACGATCAGCGATCTTGCGGTCGCGACCAATTGCGGCCAGATCAAAACCGGCTCGCTCTCGCGGTCGGACAGGCTCGCAAAATATAATCAACTGATCAGGATCGAGGAAGAACTCGGGAAACAAGCGCGCTACGCGGGACGCGGCACCTTGAAGGCCGGCGCATGATTCCGGAAAGTTGCGGACTCCGGATACCTTCATACGGTAAAATGACGAGATAAAGCGCACGACCTGTCTAGGCACGCTTACGTCCGGTCTTGATATGCGCCAGAAAGAGAAAGAAAGCGCCGGCGGCCCGCCGGCCAACGAGGGGCGGGAATCAGGCAATCGCAGGAAGCGGGCGCACGCCGCTTTGACGGAGCGCGGACTTGCCTTATAGGTTCGGCGCCACGCGAATCGCCACGCATGCGCCGATCCGAAGCCGGGGACACACCAGGTTCGCGGGTGTAGCTCAATGGTAGAGCAGCAGCCTTCCAAGCTGAATACGAGGGTTCGATTCCCTTCACCCGCTCCAATATTTCGCGCCGACTTTCCGTCTTTAGTTTTCTCGCAAGATCTGGTCCAAAAGGCTCCCTCTTTGGGATTATGCTCTTGCGGCCGTGGCCCTCTGGTGAACCTCACGTGGGTTCCTCGTCCATCCCGCCCAACGCAAGAAACTTCTCCAGCCAATGGATGTCGTAAAGCCCATTTTGGATGTCGGCGTTGCGCACCAATGTTTGAAACAGGGGAATTGTCGTATCGATGCCGTCGATGATGAATTCATCGAGCGCGCGGCGAAGCCGCATCAGCGCCTCGTTGCGGTTGCGCCCGTGCACGATGAGCTTGCCGACGAGCAAATCGTAGTTTGGCGGAATAGAGTACCCGGCATAGACCGCGCTATCGACCCGCACGCCAAGGCCGCCTGGCGGATGGTAATAGGTGATCTTGCCCGGCGAGGGCCGGAAGGTCGCGGAATGCTCGGCATTGATCCTGCATTCGATCGCATGGCCCTGAAAGACGACCTCCGTCTGGGTCAACGTCAAGGGGGAACCCGAGGCGATTCTTATCTGCTCGTTGACGAGATCGACGCCGGTGATCATTTCGGTTACCGGATGCTCGACCTGAATCCTTGTATTCATCTCGATGAAATAAAATTTGCCGTTTTCGTAGAGAAACTCGAGGGTGCCGACGCTGGCATAACCGAGTTCACGTACCGCAGTTGCACAAATTTCGCCGATTTCGAAGCGCTGCGACGCGTTGAGGGCGGGGGAGGGGCTTTCCTCCCAGACTTTCTGATTCCGGCGCTGCAACGAGCAATCGCGTTCGCCGAGATGAACAGCCTTGCCGTGGCCGTCGCCAAGAACCTGGATTTCGATATGGCGAGGCTTTTCGAGAAGCTTTTCGAGATAGACCGAAGTCGTCGCCGAAAACTGCCTTGGCCTCGATCCGCGCCGTTTCGAGCGCGACTGAAAGATCGTTCGCGGTGCGAGCGACTTTCATGCCGCGTCCGCCGCCGCCCGCCGCCGCCTTCACGAGGACCGGAAAACCAAGCGCCTGGGCGATGGCCGCCGCCTCCTTACCGCCGGTGACCGCGCCAGGCGAGCCAGGCACGCAGGGAATGCCGAGCCGAGTCGCCGTCGTTTTGGCCGCGATCTTATCGCCCATGAGCCTGATGTGCTCCGGCTTGGGGCCGATGAAAACGATGTGATGGTCGGCGAGAATCTCCGCGAACCTCGCGTTCTCGGCGAGAAATCCATAGCCCGGATGCAGGGCTTCGGCGCCGGTGATTTCGCAAGCCCCGAGAAGCGCCGGGACGTTGAGATAGGAATCGCGCGCGGGCGGCGGCCCGATGCAAACCAATTCGTCGGCGAGTTTTACGTGCATCGCATGGGCGTCGGCCGTCGAATGAACCGCCACGGTCGCGATGCCGAGCTCCTTGGCCGCGCGCAAAATCCGTAAGGCGATTTCGCCGCGATTGGCGATAAGAATCTTTTCGAACACGTCAGTTCACCGGCTACGCGGCCTTATTCGATCACGAGCAGCGGTTGGCCATATTCGACCGGCTGACCGTCCTCGACCAGAATGCCCGTCACCGTGCCGGCGCGGGGAGCGAGGATCTCGTTGAAGGTTTTCATCGCCTCGACAAGAAGAACCTTGTCGCCAGTCTTCACCTGCGCGCCGACCTCGACAAAGGGGGCGGCGTCCGCCGAGGAACGCAAGTAAACGGTTCCGACCATCGGCGACTTTACAGTGCCCGGAACGTCGGCTGGAGCCGACGGCGCGCCCGTCGCGGCGGCCTGCGGCGGGGTTGCGGCCGGCTGGATAACAGCGGCCGAAAGCTGCCGCGCGACGCGGATTTTGAAATCGCCCTTCGCGACTTCAATCTCGGAAAGTCCAAGACGGGTTACGAGCTGCGCCAGGATCTCGACCAGTTCCTTGTCGATTGCGGCCGCAGCCGGGCTTCCGTCCGGTTGTGGCTCCGGATATTTCATCTTTTTCTACTCTCGTTTGCGCCGTTGCCCGGGATGTTTCTGTGCATGGCTAACTGATTTCATGATTTGTTTTCGATATGGCCGGCTACCTGCCGCTTCGGTCCGGGCGAGAAATGCTTCGAGCGCGAGATCGTAAGAGAAGGCACCAAACCCCAAAATCACGCCCCGCGCGACGGGGGAGATCACCGACTGGCGGCGAAAATCTTCCCTGGCGTGAATATTCGAAAGATGCACCTCGATCACTTCGGTCTTCGCCGCCTTGATCGCATCGTAAAGCGCGAGCGATGTATGCGAATAGGCCCCGGCATTCAAGATCACCGGCTCGCCGGCGCGGCCCGCTTCCTGGACCCAGGTCACGAGGTCGCCCTCATGGTTCGATTGGCGAAAGTGCAAAATGATCCTGCGTGGTTTGCATAGCGCTGAAAGACGGGCCTCGATGTCCGCGAGAGTCACAAGGCCATAGGTTTCCGGCTCCCGTGTGCCGAGGAGATTGAGGTTCGGCCCATTCAGGACGTGAACGGCTTTCATCGTGGTCCCGGTCGAGGGAAGTGCCCGTTGCGCTTCCATAGCTGGGATCAAAACGTAAGGGAAGCCCGCCCCCGCGACCCCAGGGCAACATCCAAGCGCCTTGACGCGAGCCGTCCTGAAGACTAATTAAGTTAGCGAAAGCCTAGGGGATCCCCGGCAGGGGGCTGAGAGGCTGGCGGCGCTTTTAAGAGCGGCCCGGCGACCCTTCGAACCTGATCCAGCTCGTACTGGCGTAGGGATGGTCACGCGATGTTCCCCTCCAAAAAATCGCCCATTCTCTTTTGCTTGCCCGTGGCTAGATGCAAAACGGTAAACCCATGCGTATTCGCATTATCGGCGCCGGCATCGCGGGCTTGACCACCGCATTCGAGTTCGCCCGCGCGGGTTGCGATGTCGTACTCATCGAAAGCCGCGAAGGTCCGGGTCTCGGCTGTTCCTATCTCGCGGGCGGCATGCTGGCGCCCTGGTGCGAGGCCGAAAGCACGGAAAAGCTCGTCCTCGATCTCGGCCTCGAATCGCTCCAGTTTTGGATTGAAAGCGCTCCCGTCGCGACGTGCCAAGGAACGCTCGTCGTCGCCCCCGCGCGGGACAGACCCGAGCTCGTCCGCTTTGCCCGCCGCTCGAGCGGATATGAACCCATCGATGCGGGGCGGATCGCGGCCCTCGAACCAGATCTTGCGGGGCGCTTCGAGGAAGCTCTGTTCTTTCCGTCCGAAGCGCATCTCGATCCCCGGGCGGCGATGGCTGCTCTCGCCGCGCGTCTCGCGGGGTTCGACAATGTTACGCTGCGCTATGGCGCCGCCGCGAACCAAGCGCGCGCCGATTGGACGATCGATTGCCGCGGCCTCGCGGCACAAGACGCACTTCCCGATTTGCGCGGCGTCAAAGGTGAAATGCTGGTGCTCCGTACAAGCGAGATTGCGCTCAGGCGGCCGGTGCGGCTCCTGCATCCGCGCCATCCTGCCTATATCGTGCCGCGCGGCGACGGGCGCTTCATGATTGGGGCGACGATGATTGAAAACGAGGAGGCAGGCCGGATCACCGCGCGTGCCATGTTGGAATTGCTTGGCGCCGCCTATTGCCTGCATCCGGCTTTCGCCGAGGCGGAAATCGTCGAGACGGGCGCGGGCGTGCGGCCGGCGTTTCCCGACAATCTACCGAAAATCCGCCGCGATGGGCGCAGGCTTTATATCAACGGGCTTTACCGGCATGGCTTTTTGCTGGCGCCCGCGCTCGCCCGCAGGACCGTGCAAGCCGTGCTTGAAAACGCTTATTTTCCGGAGGTCATGGATGCGCATCCACGTCAACGGCAAAGCGCTTGACGTCGCGGCGGCAACGCTCGGCGCACTGTTGCGCGAACTCGATTTCGAGGGCGGCGCCATCGCGACCGCGCTCAATCAGAATTTCGTACGCAAGACCGATCGCGGCAGGACGCCGTTGAAAGAGGGCGACGCGGTCGAGATTCTCGTGCCGCGTCAGGGAGGCTAACATGGCGGCTGACATGGGCGACCGTCTAATCCTTTATGGCGTCGAATTCTCCTCGCGGCTCCTTGCCGGAACCGCGCAATATCCCTCGCCCGCGATTCTTTCCCGCGCGATCGCGGCGGCTAAAGCCGAGATCGTCACGGTATCGCTCAGACGCGAGTCCGGGGGCAGCCGCGCTGGCGAACGTTTCTGGTCGCTGATCCGCGAGCTTGGCGTCCGGGTTCTGCCCAATACCGCGGGGTGCCGGAGCGTGAAGGAAGCGGTCACGACCGCGCAAATGGCGCGCGAGGTTTTCGACACGCCATGGATCAAGCTCGAAGTCATCGGCGAGGAAGACAGCTTGCAGCCCGACGTCTTCGGTCTCGTCGAGGCGGCCTCGATTCTCACCCGCGAAGGGTTTCAAGTTTTTCCTTATACCACCGAGGATCTTGTCGCCGGCGAAAAACTTCTCGGCGCAGGCTGTGAGGTTTTGATGCCTTGGGGATCGCCCATCGGATCGGGGCGCGGTCTCAACAATCCCTATGCGCTAAAATCGCTGCGCGCGCATTTTCCCCATGTGGCGCTGATCATCGATGCCGGAATCGGCGCGCCCTCGCATGCGGCGGCGGCCATGGAAATGGGTTTTGACGCAGTGCTCTCGAACACGGCGATCGCCAAGGCCGGCGATCCCATAAAAATGGCCCGCGCCTTTGCGCTTGCGGTCGAGGCTGGCCGGATTGGGTATCGGGCCGATTTGATGCACGCGCGGGACATGGCCGCGCCTTCGACCCCGGTGATCGGACGCGCTTTCGGCGATCTCGCGCGTGCTTGATCGTTTCTATTTGATCGTCGACAGCGCGGCCTGGATCGCGCGGCTCTTGCCCTGCGGGGTCCGGCTCGTGCAATTGCGCATCAAGGATCAGCCGGACGCAACACTCCGCGCCGAGATAATAGAGGCAAAGACGCTCTGCTCGCGTGAGGGCGCACATCTCGTCGTCAATGATCATTGGCGACAAGCGATCGACGCCGGCTGCGATTTCATCCATCTCGGCCAAGGCGATCTCGATACTGCCGATTTGCCCGCCATCCGCCGCGCTGGGATAAAATTTGGCGTCTCCACGCATGACGAAGCCGAGCTCTCGCGTGCTCTCGATACAAGCCCGGATTATATCGCGCTTGGGCCAGTCTATCCGACCATCCTGAAAGCCATGGTCTTCGCGCCGCAGGGCTTGCCGCGCATAACGGAATGGAAGAAGAAAATCGGCAAGATACCGCTCGTTGGGATCGGCGGGATAACGCTTGAGCGCGCCGCCGGAGTGTTGCAAGCCGGAGCGGATAGCGCGGCCGTGGTCACCGACATTTCCCGGAACGCCGATCCCGAGCGACGCACAAGTGATTGGGTCAAGGCCACGCGGCGGGCACTCCTCGGCCGAAACAACATCCCTAACCCACACGGTTAGGACGCAAAGTCGCGCTGGTGGCCCAGTCCGATGCACGAGATTGGCGCGATTCGCTTCGCTTTCCGCCCAGCCAAATTTTCGTGCCGAGCTCGGCGGAATTGTGAACATCGAGAGTCTGATAGAGCCTTTTGAGATCCGCGACCGAGGAAAGTTGGATGCCGAGTTCGTCCGCGATCACAGGTTTTGGCTTCCCGAAGACAAGTTGAATGCCGACTTTCGTCTGCGTCGGCGTGGCGCCGCTTTCCCGCAGCACGCGCGCCGCATGGGCAATGGAGTGTTCGTGGAGGTCGATCGTCACCGCGATGAGACAGGATTTCGGATCCCTGGCGGCGTCCGGCGGAAGCGTACCCGTGGGCACGAGCCATTTGGCTTCGAGCATGAGAACGCCATAAGCGGTCGAAATCCGCATGCGCGGCGGCGTGTTGGAGGTGCCATTCGTGGTGCCGGTGAGCTGCCGGATGAGCTTCAGAACTGGCGCGGGCAGGCACTCGCTGACCGGCAAGTAGCGCGTGTAATTGCTTGGCTCTCCCATGAGAATTCTGCGCAGCGATTCGAGGCTGGCGGTCTCGTAGACGAGCTTTGCGTCAACCGTCAAAATCATCTGACCGCTTCGCACCGGTGCGCCTGCCGTGCTGATTGGTTCCTCATCCTCGTCGCGCGCATTACCGGAATTAGACCGCCGGAACGCGTGCGCGAGCCAGGGCCGCAGCCGGTCGAGACGCTGCACGTCGTCCACCGTGAAGGGGGGCGCGCTGCGAGGGCGGGATAACACAATAAAAGCGAGCGGCCGGCCGGAGTCGCCGATCATGGCGTCGAGCAGCCAGCAGGCATCGATCAGCGCCTCTACTTCCCGATACCAGCCGATATCTAGCCAGCGCCGGCCTTGCATATGCAAAGTCCAGCCGATCCCAATCGCTTGGATGTAAGGCATCCACATGGACCAAGGGCTGGTTGGATCATCCATGAACCTCCACATACGCTCGCGGAGTACCGGCCCGGCTTCGGGGTTTTCGGAATAGCCACGGCCGATCGTGGCATCCGGCTCCATGAGTGCGATGCGCGACCAGCCATGCGGAACGATCTCATGTAGCAAAGGCGTGACCGCGAGCATCGCGCTCTCGGGCTTGAGCCCGAGACAGCACAAGGTCTTGAGATGCTCGACCGCCCCCATTCCCGCCTACCTCGAAGCGCATCGCGGTGTCCGGACGATAGCACCACCCGCTCCGCCCGAACAGGGGGAGCGCTGGGCCCGGGATTCTGCTCGAATCGCTGCGCCGGCGAGGAAGTTCACTCCCGCCGAGCGTAGCTTCTTATTTTCACGGAGGACGTTGTGAAAAAGTTTCTCCTAGCCTTGCTGACCATCGTAGCCGCCCTTATGGCACAATCAAATTCGGCGGCGGCGCACCCACCGGATCCCTGTCTCGGGGGGTATGGCGAATAAGCAGCATTGCGCCGGCTTAAGCCAGCGTAAGCATCACGACGGGGCCGGGACTGGTACACCTGGTCCCGTCGGTGGCCCGCTTGACAACTCGGTTTCCGGCCATGGCAAAGCATGACTATCTCAAGCGGGCGTGTCGAGGAGACCGGCCGCGCCGTCAGCCGCGCCGAACACGAGCCTGCGACCCGCGTGGTCCCAGGCAAGCCCGCTGATCGCCCGCCCGCTCTCGGGCGCCGCGCGCACAAAAATCTCGGCTCCATCGGGGATCCGGCAAAGCAGCAGATGCCCGTCCTCATAGCCCTGCGCCACGACAAGCGATTTCGGGTGAAACGCGACGCAGGTGACTTTGGCGCCTCTCACGCCGCATTCGAGCGGGGCTTTGTTGACCGGCCCGTCCTTGTCCTTGAACGGCCAAATAATCGCGGCATCCGCGCCCGACGTCGCGAGCCAATGGCCATCGAAGGACCAGGACAGCGAGCGCGTTTTCGCCGGATAGCCGCTCATGCGCATGTCCTTTTTGTCGGCGACGCGCCAGGCGTGCAGCGCGTTTTCTTGCATCGCGGTCGCGAGAAAACGCCCGTCCGGGGAAACCGTTATGGAAAGATGCGAGCCTTTCCATTTGAATAGATCCGGCGGCGCGGCGGTATGCGGAAACCATAAGGTCGCGCCATCGTAATGGGCGATGGCGATCCGGTAGCCTTTCGGCATGAAGGCGAGCCCCCGCACGCTCGACGGCGCCACAAAGGTCTTGATTTCGCCGGCGGGATCGCGCGAGCGCACATTCTTGCCGCTCGACCAGGCAATCGAGCCGTCGTCCCGCGCGGCGAGCGCATCGATCCATTTGCCTTTTTCATCCGCGATCTCTTGAACGCCGCCATCTTGGGAGGCCGCCAACACCCGGCCATCGTCGCCCCCGGTGAGGAATTTGTCCCCTGACGCGATGGCGACAAGAATGGAAGCACCGGGATGCGCCGCGATGCGCTGTTCGGACTCAGGCGTGGCGAGCAGCACGGTGCCGTCTTCGAGTGCGAGCGCTGGAACTTGTCCGAGAAAACCCGCCGCCGCTACCGGCGCGCCGGCGTCGAGCGGCGTCACATGTCCAGTTAAGGACGAGGCGGCCATGCTCCTATTCTTTTGCGCTTGCACGTCGCGGCATCGCTTCAAGCGTCATGCCGCGCAGCCTAGGAAGCCCTGCGTAATCTCGTCTTTTTTCAAATTGCGGCCGATGAAGACGATCCGGCTCAGGCGGTTTTCTCCGCGTTTCCATTCGCGCTGGAGATCGCCGTCGAGAAGCATGTGAACGCCCTGGAAGACGAAGCGCTTGGGCTCGTCCTTGAAGGCGAGTATGCCTTTCGCGCGCAAGATCGACGGGCCCTCCCTTTGCACATAGTTTTGTAGCCATGGCATGAATTTTTCCGGATCGATATCGCCCTCAATAGACAGAGACACCGATTGCATTTCTTCGTCATGATAATGCTTTAGGCCGTGATGCTCATGCTCATGCTCATGCTCATGCTCATGCTCATGCTCATGCTCATGCTCATGTCATGTTCATGTTCATGTTCATGCTCATGCTCGTCCTCGCCATCGAGAAATTCCGGCTCGATTTTGAGGATGCGGTCAAGGTCGAAGGCGTTGCGGCCTAGCACGGAGTCGAGCGGCACCGCGCAATTCACGGTCTTGTGCAGTTTCGCATAAGGGTTGATCGCGCGGATACGCGCTTCGACTTCGCGGAGTTCATCCCCGGCGACAAGATCGGTCTTGTTGAGGATAATCACATCGGCGAAGGCAATCTGGTTCTTGGCCTCCGGCGCGTCCTTGAGCCGCTCAGTGAGCCATTTGGCGTCGGCGACGGTGACGACCGCATCGAGCTGAGCTGCATCGCGCACATCGGCATCGACAAAAAAGGTCTGCGCGACGGGGGCAGGATCGGCGAGACCTGTCGTCTCGACGAGGATCGCGTCGAACTTGCCCTTGCGCTTCAGCAAGCCTTCGACGATGCGGATGAGATCGCCGCGCACGGTGCAGCAGATGCAGCCGTTGTTCATTTCGAACACTTCCTCGTCGGCGCCGACGACGAGATCGTTGTCGATGCCGATTTCGCCGAATTCATTGACGATGACAGCGAATTTCCGGCCGTGGTCCTCGGAAAGAATGCGGTTCAAAAGCGTTGTCTTGCCGGCGCCGAGATAGCCGGTGAGCACGGTGACGGGTATTTTTTCAGCCATGCGAAACTCCAGCAGCAGGTCGTCCGGCCACGTCGCGCCGCCCGGTGGAAAGCGCGGCAGATGCAGGAAACCACGGGTTTTCTCGGCAAGCTTGTCTTAGAGTTGCACGCGCGCGTCAAGGCCGCACGCTAGTTTGCCAGCGCGGCGGCGAGTTCCCTAATATTATTGCGCATCATGTCGACGTAAGTCGAAGCCGGCCCGTCTGGAGGCGAAAGCGCGTCGGAATAGAGTGTGCCGCCGACCTTCGCGCCGGATTCAGCGGCGATGCTTCGCACGAGCCTCGGGTCGGTAACATTTTCGAGAAATACCGCAGGGATTTTTTGGGCCTTGATCTGGCGGATGATTTTGGCGACATCGCGGGCGCTTGCCTCCGTCTCCGTCGAAACGCCCTCGGGCGCGATAAAGCGGAAACCATAGGCCGTGCCGAAATAGCCAAAGGCATCGTGCGTCGTGATAATTTGCCGCCGCCCGGGCGGAATTTTGGCAATTTCCGCCGTGACCTCTTTTTCGAGTGCGTCGAGCTTGCCGAGATAGTTATTCGCATTGGCGCGATAGGCCGAGGCGCCCTCGGGGTCGGCGGCGATCAGTCCGTCGCGGATATTGGCGACATAAATTTTGGCATCTGCGATCGATTGCCACGCATGGGGGTCTAATTCGACGCGCCCTTCCTCGCGCATTTGCTGCGGCTTAATTCCTTTCGTCGCGACGATGACAGGTGCCTTCGCGCCCGAAGCCTTTATGAGCCGATCAATCCAACCCTCCAAGCCGAGGCCATTGACCACAATGAGCCGCGCCGCGCCGAGCTCTTTTGCGTCGGCCGGCTTTGGCTGATAGACATGGGTGTCGCCATTCGGGCCGACGAGCGCGGCGACTTCGATCCGGTCGCCGCCGACGTTGCGGGCGAAATCGGCAAGAATCGAAAAGGTCGCGACGACCGGCAGCTTTTCTGGGGCTTGCGCCTTAGCCTGCCATGCGCTCCCCACGCTCACGCAACCGAGAACTAAGGTTATAACATGACGCAATTTTGCCATGGAGAGTCTCCATTCCAAGGGAGTTCAGGCCTCCAAATGCCGTCCGGGTTTCACGCGGCGCAGAAGTCCGCCGGCCGGGCCGAACATAAGGGCCAAGAGATAGAGACTGCCCGCTACCAAAATAATGAGGGGTCCCGAGGGCAGGCCTGCGTGAAACGAAATGACGAGCCCGGCGTATCCGGCGAGCATTCCCTGCGCCGCGGCAATGCCGATCATAGCGGTCATGTCGGCGGTGATCAGCCTTGCCGAGGCCGCGGGCAGCATCATCATGCCGACGGCGAGAAGCGTGCCAATCGCCTGAAATGCGCCGACAAGGTTCAAAACGACAAGCGCCAAAAACGCAATTTGCACTAAGCCTCCGCTTTTGCTTACCGAGGCGAGAAAGCCGGAATCGACTGTTTCCAATGCAAGAGGCCGGTAGAGAATTGCCAGCCCGGCCAGCGTCATGCTGGCGATTGATGCGAGCAGGATCAGGGTCGCGTCGTCAAGCGCCAGCACGCTGCCAAAGAGCACATGCAGAAGATCGATGTTCGAGCCGCGCAAGGAGACAATGGTGACGCCGAGCGCGAGCGAGATCAGATAGAACGCCGCGAGCGAAGCATCCTCGCGCAAAACCGTCGCGCGGGCAACGACACCCGAGCCGACCGCGACGATAAGGCCTGCGGCCAGTCCTCCGATGGTCATCGGCCCAAGCGACAGGCCCGCGGCGAGATAGCCGAGCGCCGCGCCCGGTAAAATCGCATGCCCCACCGCATCACCGGTCAGCGCCATGCGGCGCAGAATTAAAAACACGCCGAGCGGCGGCCCAGCGATGGCGAGCGCGATGGAACCGGCGAGCGCGCGGCGCATGAACGCGAATTCGGCGAAAGGCGCGATTAAGAGATCATGCAGCTGCATGAACGCGCTCCGAGGTTAAGAAAAACGAATCGCAATAAACCGTTCATGCCGCCCGCGCGCAGGCCTGCGCCTGCCGGTCGAACGCCTCGATCATGGACCGCGCTTTAAACAAATTTTCCGGGGTAAGAACGGCATCGGTTTTTCCCTTGGCGATTTCTTCCCGCGCGAGCAAGAGGGTTTGCGGGAAATACTCCCGCACGAGATCGAGATCGTGCAAGACGGCGAGCACGGTGCGATGGTCCTCGTGCCACGCCGACACGACGGAAATAAGATCGGCGACGGTTTTGGAGTCTATCGCGGTAAAAGGCTCGTCTAGCAGGATAACGGCGGCATCCTGAACGAGGAGCCGCGCGAATAGCATCCGCTGCATTTGACCGCCGGAGAGAGTCGCGATCGCGCGTGCCTCGAAACCTTCGAGCCCGACCGCCGTGATCGCGCTACGGATTTTCGCGGTTTCGCTCCGGGAAATCCCGCCGAACAGGCCGCAACGCTTCCACAGCCCCATGGCGACGACATCGAACACATTGATCGGGAAGCTTTTGTCGATGTCGGCCGCCTGCGGCAGATAGGCAATGTCGCGGGATTTCAAGCGGGGCAAGGCGATCGAGCCCGCAAGCGGCGCAAGTGTTCCCGCGATGCCCTTTAGCAAAGTCGATTTGCCGGCACCGTTCGGGCCGCAAACCGCGAGTAGCGCGCCGCTCTCGACCTCGCCATCGAGGTGATGCACCGCGGGATGACGGTCGTAGCCAAGTGTGAGATCGCGGAAACGGATCGCAACATCCATCAAGGATAGGTCCAAAAAATCCGGGCAAAGACCGGTCAAGCCAGCGCCCAAAACACCATTGCCCATAAGCCCGCGATCATAACCATGGCGCCGCCGCATCGCGCGAGCGCGGAGAGACGCAGCAACGAAAATGCCGGCGCGGCGGCAATCCCCACCGGATACTCGCGGGTAACGCTCATGGCAGTTCCCAATGCCGTCGAAACGTCGTGTAGGTTATAACGTTAGCGCCAATCGCTGGCAAGGCCGCGTGGCATAAAGCTAAACCTTTAGGAAATCGGCACGGCGTTCGGTTATTTTTAACGTTCCGGCACTGGCGCTGGCCGCGTATTTTGAGTAATTTCCCGGCATGAAGCATGTGTCGAAGAAAGCTCCCCGGAAGCGGGCTTCCCGTCAGCTTTTCTATATTGTCGTCGGCTTCGCGGTTGGCCTGGCCGGCCTCACCGGCTTGGTTTATGCCGTCATGCCAGGCCGCGCGGATCTCGGTTCGCCGGCGATCGGCGGTTCTTTTACGATGATCGGACAGGATGGCCGGGTGGTGACGAATGCCGACCTTGCCGGACGCCCCTATCTGGTATTTTTCGGCTATACCCATTGTCCCGACTTTTGTCCGACCGCGCTGTTCGATATTTCGGCGGTTTTCAAGGAACTGGGACCGGACAAAAGGGTCGCCGCGCTTTTCGTCACCGTCGATCCCGAGCGCGACACGCCGGATATTTTGAAGACCTATCTGGAAAACTTCGATTCCCGCATCATCGGGCTAACCGGCGACTCCTCGAAAACCGAGACCATCGCCAAGGCCTTTCGCGTCTACGCCAAAAAGATGCCTGGCGAAAAATCCGGCGATTATACGGTGGATCACACCGGGGTCGTCTATCTCATGGACAAGCGCGGCAAATTCGTGAGCGCATTCAATTTGTCGAGGCCGCCGCAACAGGCCGCGCGCGAACTCGAAGCTTATCTTTAGGGTCCAACTCAATACTGCAAAACGTGAATAATCCCGCTGATCTCACGGCGGTCATCGACCCGCCGTGGCCCGCGCCGCTTCCGGCCCGGCAAACAGCCTTTTATCGACGACCATTGCAGGTCATCCAGCCAAAATAATCCCTCCCGCATGATCCCCCTCCATAGAGGTTAAATCATGCGCCAATTAATGCTTCGTTAATTTGAGTTCAGACCCTAGCTAATAGCAATGAAGGAGGATACTATGTTTCGCATTCCTAGCAGGTTAGTTTTAGTTATAGGCGTCGCGCTCGGCCTGTCGCTGGCCGTCGCGCTTTGGGCCTCGGGTACTTCGACACCGGCCGGGTTCGCGCGGACCGACGTAAAGATCGAAGCGAAGGACATTGAGGCGAAGGACAGTAGAGTCAAAGCGAGTCCCGCCGCCAGCCCCGAGCCACTAACGCTCAGGAGTCTGGCCCCGGCGCACGCGGTTGAAGTTCATCCTTACGTAGCGACGCCGGACACCGAGGATACGCACGCGCTGCGCGTGGAGTCGAAATAGGACGAGGTGAATTAAAGCGCCACCCACTAGGTTGGGAACTCATTCGCCTGCAACGTCAAACGGTATTGGCGCATGCAAACAGCCTGAGCGGACCCGCAACGCGGATCTGCAAAACCGCCCGTCGGCAAAGCCCGTCACGACGACGCCATCTCACCGCTCAGCCGGCGATTTGCAGAGCGCAACGCTCCTAAAATGCCTTCCCAATCATACCCGACGCCGCCCAACAAAATGCCACCCCCGCGCACCGATCTCAATCATTTTTGTCCGATTCCGTTGGCTAATACATCCCGTACATGAGGTTGCTGCTCTCCGGCGGAAGGTGTGAAGCTTTCGCTGGTGATTCGCAAATGACGAATGGAGAGCAGCAACCTCATGTACGGGATGTATTAGAGATCGTGAGCGATTTAACGGACTTTACGCCACGGTGCGAAGCAGACGCGCGAAACCTAGTTTAGATACTCCGGTGCTTGCTCTGCAGGAGCTCAATTCCGTTGCCAGAGCCACGACCGAGCTGACGGTTTGGGTCGAGGATCGATCTGCACGGTGGCCGTCATCCCGGAAGAGAGCACCACGCCCTCCGG
The DNA here is from genome assembly GCA_963712225.1 of uncultured Alphaproteobacteria bacterium. Taxonomy (GTDB): domain Bacteria; phylum Pseudomonadota; class Alphaproteobacteria; order Rhizobiales; family Beijerinckiaceae; genus Methylocapsa. The sequence goes on along the minus strand of CAVQHH010000017.1, from coordinate 25,982 downwards.
CACCTCGTCGATGTGGATGCGCACCGGAATGCGCTGGGCAAGGCGTACCCAGGTGAAGATCGGATTGACCGTGGCAAGCCCCTGCGGATTGGCTTGCGCGTTCGGGACGTTGATGGCGCGCGCGATGCTGTCGACATGGCCACGAACGATCTGGCTGTAGCCCATTGGTTTGATCTCGGCAGGGTCGCCCTCGTGGATCGAGCCAATATTGATCTCCTCGAAATAGCCGTCAACCCAAAACGAGTTCGGCGTCGACGAGGGAGATTATATTCTGCCCGACATTCGCATAGTCGCCGAGCTGCGCGAGCAGGTGAGTCACCCAGCCATTGACAGGAGAGTGGACCTGAGTGCGCTCGAGGTTGACCCGCGCCTGGTCCAGATTTGCCAAGGCTTGCTGATATAGCGCTTGGTCGGCAACCGCCGTCGCCGCATAGGTCTGCTGGTCCTCTACAGTGACCGCCATCTGGGTCAGCTTCTGCCGGCGTTGTGACTGTAACTCTGCGTTCCGCGCATTGGCCTCGGTCTGCTTCACCGCGGCCTCGGCACGACTAACGGCGATCGTGTAGTCCCTCGGGTCGATCACCATCAACAAGTCGCCCTTGTGCACGAACTGGTTGTCGGCGACCGGGAACTTAACGATTCGCCCGGCGACCTCGGGTGCCATCGTGACGACATAGACGCGCACGGTGCCGTCGCGCGTCCAGGGTGCACCCATATAGGCGTCCCACATCGCCCAACCCAGCGGCACGGCAAACGCCACCGTCACCAAAGTGATCAAAACTGGAATGACCCTTAGGCGCGGCCAGTCCTTATGGCGGGCGGGCAGCTTGGGGGACCAGGCGACATCGCGTTCAGTTGCCGTCTTGCCGCTCTTCGCTTCGGTTTGAGTATCGTCCATGGCGAGCTTACCGCGCGATGATAATCGTAATCGACGAAAGCACGATCATATAAACGGCAAAGAAGAACAGAGCCGGATGCCAGACATAACGCAACAAGCCGAAACGGCTCGCAACCCGGCGCAGTGCGATCGTGACGAGCCAAGCCGCGACCATCATCAACGACATCGGCGCGACATAGACGCCGAAGATGTCGATCTCGGTGAACCTCACACGGGCGCTCCTGCGTCGAAGTAAGAGGCATGCGCGATGAGCGCCTCCGTGATTGCAAGGATACTCCCGCGCGCCTGGAGAGCAAGAGACGCCTCCGACCCGGCGCCGGGGAAAGAGGCGAGGCGGTCATCGAGCCGAGCAAGCCGTGCGGTCGCGATCGCGCTGCTTCCTTGCGCAAAGGGCCCGAGCGCCGCGTCGAGATCCGAGTCTAGACCGAGCTGGTGGGTCATGTGGCGAAGGTGGATGATTTCGGTCCCCACCGCTGACCCCGCCAGAAGCTGCGATCGCTGCAACGGCTCGGCCGCGTCCGGCAATGCCGCGAGCCGGCCGTACGTACGACCCTCCCAATTCTCGGTTGTCCACGAGATGCGATCCTTTGCGAGGCGGCGTAGATCGCGCAAGGTCAGCGCCAGCAGCCGGTGGGTCCGAAACGCGGGCGACAGCGGCGGCAACAAGCGAAACGAAAGCGCCGCGGCGCCGCTGCCCGCGACGATCGCCAGCGCGAAGTTGTAGAATTGCAGGGTGTCGTAACTCATCAGGTTCGCGGGCGAGAGCAGCGGCACGAAACCCAACACCATGGCGGTAAACGTCACCGTCTGCCATGGTTGGGCGACGAGAGCCCCGGCGGGTATCAGGTAAAGACCAATGGCGAGGCTGAAGGCCTCGAAGGTCTCAAGCCCCGGCAGCACCGCAAATGCGATGATCGCGGTACAACCAGTGGCGAGAGCGAGGCCGATCATGAAACGCATGGCGCCCGCGTAGGCCCGCTCGGCTAGTGGCGCTAACAGGAGAACCACGATCGCGGCGAAGGTGATGGCGAAGGCACCATTCGGCCACTCCGTCACGATCCAGAAGAGCTCGACGAAGCCGATCGTGACGAACGCGCGCCCCGCATTGACGAGTGAAGGCAGCCAATCGGGCACGCGGAGCCGGAAGCCACGGCCGCGAGGAACGGGACTAACAGGAGCGCCGACAAGCAGCGCCATCCCGTTGAGCGCGTCCGAAATTCCGGCCGTTACCTTAGCCGTCTGGTCGGCAAGCAGCCGCAGCGATGGCGTGCTGGCGGGCAGAGCGGTCAGCGTCCGCACCGCCACTTCACAGGCCCGGCGCGGGCGGACGGGGTCGGCCATCCAGCCCGCCGGCACGCCGTGCTCCGCCGATCGCAGCTCCTGCGGAACGCGTCGCAACACGGCATCGGCCTCCTGCCGAGCCTCGTCGTCCGGCAGCCGCGCCAGCAGCACCGCTACCGTGCGCCAGCCGCACTGGGCGCCGAACAAACCATCCACAGCTCTCTGCAACGCCGGCGAATGGTAACGGATTTGAGAGGATTCTCCCTTTGCCTCGTCGATGACCGGGTCGAGCGCGATGACCCGCCGCACGAGTTCCTGCCGGGCAGGTTGCGTCTCCGGCATTTCCGGCCCGGCCAGCGCCAACATGCCGGTAAACCGGCCCGTGATTTCGGCCGACAGGGCCGCGAATAACGCGGCAAGGCGGCGCTGGGCGCCGCCGAAATCGGTCCCGGCGAGAACGATGCCTGCGCTTACAATACCGATGCAAATCTCGCTCGCGCGGTAGACTGCGAGCAGGAAGACTGTATCTGCGTTCGGGCCGCCCGTCGCGCCAAGTTCGTCGGCTGCGATGATTGCCGCCGTGTAGCCGGCCAGCGCCGCCGAATAGGAGGCAAAGTTGTGCAAAAGCGTGGCGACGAGCGCGCACGCAGCAGCCCATAGCGCCAGCGCGAAGAGAAACGGGGCGCGGGCCTGCGGGAACAATGCAGTCAGAACCACGATCGCGACGGCACCAATCGAGGTGCCGATCATGCGGTACCATCCCTTGCGCAGCGAAGCCCCAAGATGCGGCTGACAGACGATCGCGGCTGTTGTGCCGGCCCAAAAGGGATTGTCGAGCTCGAGCCAGAACGCGACGTAGAGGGCAAGGCACACCGAAACCCAAAGCCGTAAGCCAAAGAGCAGCGGCGGACCGACGGCCCGTACCGCACCAGCCACTCGCCCGGCAGCAGGCCCGCCGGTTTGCGGCGAACCCGGCGTCCAAAGTTCTGCTCGGCTCATCGGTGCGGTCCGTCGTCGGGCTCGGCCGCAAAACCCATCGCAAACGCGAGCAGGGCGAGGCCGGCAGGCAAGGCTAAGGACCATGAGCCAAGCGCGGCCTCGCATGCCGCACCGAGGCCGCAGCCGATGGTGAAGCCGACAATCACCGGCAGAGTACGCGCCGCCCGGTTGCGCGCCTTGGCCACATCGGCCGAATCGCCCCCGAGCAACACCTCGCCGACATCCATCGCGAAGCGGGTGACGTTGCTCGTCATCACCGCCGTGGACGGAGCTCCTTTAAGCGAGATCTGCACGAGTGCGTTCTGCACGGCCATCGCCGACACGCCGAGCATGCCCGCGAGGATCGCAATTGCCGCGTTCGGGTCAATGCGTAGGCCGGCTGCGACGCAGAGGACGAGAAAGCCGGCGAGCAAGAGGAATTGCAGCAACAGAAGGGGGCGAAGCGAGGCGAGGCCGATCGATTCCAAGCCGCCCGCCAGCAGTCTCGTCAGGCCGACCATCACAATGAAGACCGGAACCGACAGCATCGGCGCGATCTCCGCTTCGCCGCCGCCGACGATGTGCGCGGCCAAGATGACCAGGTTACCGGTGATGTGGGCGGTGAACAACCCGTTGAGAACGAGAAAGCCGATGATGTCCGTGCATCCGGCCGTGACGCTCAGCACGATCAGCAGCGCTTGGACCGCGCCCGAATTATCGACCGGCGGCGGCGGCCCCCGCGCCATCGGGCCTTCAGCTTCCGCCGACACCGTGCCCGGCCATCTTTTTCGGATCCACGATCTCGTCGAACCACCTCTCGTCGACGTCGCCGGACTGGAGTGCGGCCTCCTTCAGGGTCAGGCCTTCGTCGTTCGCTTTGCGCGCGATGGCGGAAGCCTTGTCGTAGCCGATCATCGGGCTGAGCGCGGTCACCAGCATCAGCGAACGGCCGAGCATCTCATCGATGCGCTGACGGTTGAGCCGCGTCCCCTCGACTGCAACACAAAGAGCGGAAAGTGGTCGTCGAGCTTGCCGGCGATCACCTCGTCGGCGGCGCGCACGACCGCGTTTGCCTTCCATTGCGCGAGCCGCTCGGTCACGGCGTTGACCACTGCCGCCGCCTTGTTGACGTAGCCGTAGGCGCGATAGACGCGCTTCGGCATGCGGCCGTTGCTGATCGCGAAATGCACAAGGCTGCGCTGGGTTTGCGCGCCCGAGTAGCGGTCGGCCGGCACGTCGATGCCACCCACGGAGGCGGTCTGACGCCGCGTTCCGGCCGGTTCAACCCCTATCGGGGCCTCGTGCATGATGCGAGGTCTTGACGCGTTCATCACAATTTCCTTCCTGCGTGTCTGTCCACGGTGCCACTTCAGCGGCCGTCGTTTAGGCCCGCCTCGACCACCGCGAGCAGACCGAGGGCCGACCAGTCAAGCCCGGACCACCCGCGAGCCATCATTGCGACGAGGTGGTCGTGAACGAGACTTGCAGCGGGCATGGGCACGGCCGTGCGTTCGGCTTCGGCCAGCGCGAGGCGCAGATCCTTGATGGCTAGCGGCACTGCCATGCCGGGCGGGCTGTAGCGCCCGTCGACAATCCTCCCGCCATAACTTTTATGGACTCGGGAATCAAACAGCGAATTGGTGAGGACATCGAAAGCGAGGTGGCTGTCGACCCCGCCTTTTCGCAATAGGGCTAGCACCTCGCCCATGCATTCGAGGGTCGTCGCGGTGAGGACGTTGGCGGCGAGCTTGAAAAGGTTCGCCAATGCCGCGTTTTCGCCGATCACGAACAGGCGCTGACCGAGGCGCTCGAGCAGTGGACGGACCTTTTCCAGGCCCGAGGGCGGGCCCGCGGCAAGCACGAAGAGCTTCCGATCCCGCGCGAAGTCCGGGTTGCCGAGCACTGGAGCGGCGATATAAACTTGGCGATGGCGCGCATGCTCCTCGGCGATACTGCGAGACAAGATAGGGTTGACCGTACTCGTGGATATATGAGCAGCCCTTGGGCAGAGAATGCCCACCAACCCCGAAGGCCCGAGCGCGACCGCGGCAAGCGCGTCATCGTCGGGCAGGGAGGTAAGCACCACATCGCAGGCGGCAAGATCGTCCAGCTGCGTGGCAGCGCTGGCGCCGCTCGCCCGCAGTGCCGTTGTCCGCTCCGGGTTGCGGTCAAAAACCATCACCTGATAACCGTCTTCGATAAGATTGACGGCAAAAGCGTGTCCCATCTGGCCGAGACCGACCACACCGACATGATTGATCGCCAATTCACCGGCTCCTTGCTGGTCAGCCAGCGGTTTAGAAGTTTGGGTCACCGGCTGCTCGCGCAATTGGCAGGACGGAAAGCGAGCGCACGCCCTGCGCGCCGTGGATGAGGACACCTTCGATGTCTGCCGTGGCGGATGGGCCGGTGTGGAAACAGGCATAGCGTCTGTCGCGGAACTCAGGCCGGCGATAGGCGTGGTGCAGATTGACGACAATGTCGGCTGGATCGAGGAGCACGATCAGGTGTTGCGCGAGGTAGGCAACCGCGTTGACGCGGAGGTCGGCATCGCTCAGGAGGACGGACCCGGTCTCCGCGACGGCGAAAGACGTGCGCACGATGGCGAAGTCCACATCCGCCAGATCCCGTAGCGCACCCAGGTCGGCGATATCCTGGTTGCCCATGATTTCCGGAACCATCGAGCACACGATTTTGGCGGCCGCGATCTTCGCCCGGACCGGTGCCAGGATGTCGCCGGCAGCCGGCGGGTCGACGAACATTCCGCCCATGCGGTGCAGGCTGGCCTTGAAGGCGTCCAGCAAGGAGGCCGGCGGATCGTCATCGAACGCGGGAACGTAGGGAAGTGGCCGGTCTACGCGTGGCAGATTGGCACGGATCGAGGCCAGGATGTCGTCGCGGCTGCTCATTGTTTCGCTCCCCGGTTCGCCTGGTACCAGCTGTGAAAGGTCTGTTTGGGCGGGTGCGGCACCTCGCGGTGCTTCCCCCATGCGTTCAGGCCGTTGTAGATGACGAATCGCGGCAGATGGGCAAGCGCCGTATCGGCGGCGGCGATCGCCGCGCGATAGGCGGCGGGCTGCGACAGCAGCACGCCGGCGGCTTTCATCGCCGCCTTTTTGGCGAGCGGCACCTCATGCCGCTCCACGAGCACGCGCCGCCACGCATAGATCTGCTCGTGGATGTTGATCTTGACCGGGCACACATCGCTGCAGCTGCCGTTGAGCGAGGAGGCAAATGGCAGGTTGCTGTACTTCCGCGCGTTGAAGGCCGGATCGATGATGAGGCCGATTGGGCCGGAGTAAGTGGCCCCGTAGCTCAGGCCGCCGCTGCGGCGGTAGACCGGGCAGGTGTTCATGCAGGCGCCGCAGCGGATGCATTTCAGCGACGTCCAGAACTCTTCCATGCCCAGGCGCTCGGACCGGCCGTTATCCACCAGCACCACATGCATCTCGCCGCCCGCCCGCGGACCGCGGAAGTGCGAGGTGTATTGGGTTATTGGCGAGCCGAGGGCGCTGCGTGACAGAAGGCGGACAAATACCGCCAGGTGCTCCAGGCGCGGGATGATCTTCTCGATGCCGATCGAGGCGATATGTAGCTTCGGCACGTTGGCCGACAGGTCGGCATTCCCCTCGTTGGTGCAGACGACGAAGGTGCCCGTCTCGGCGACCGCGAAATTGCACCCGGTCATCCCGGCGTCGGCATTGAGGATCAGCGGGTGGGTCGCCTCCCGCTGCGCTTCCGCCAGGTAGTGGACGTCGCTGTTGCCAGGGTCGGTGCCGAGCGTCCGAGCGAATACCTCAGCCACGTCGGTGCGCAGCTTGTGCACGGCGGGCACGACAACTGCGTTAGCTAAGATTTAATCTGACATGTGGTGTCCTGGACCCCACGGCAATCGTAAGCCGAGGCGGGACGCGGAGCGGTCGGGGTGGCGAAGCGCCCCGCCTCGGCGAATTGGAGAACACCATGACCACCGAACAGAAGATCATCCGCGCCAAGGTCGGGCTCTTAGAGCTTGCCAGACAGCTCGGCAATGTCAGCCAAGCCTGCAAGATGATGGGTTACAGCCGCGACAGTTTCTACCGCTTCAAGGAACTTTACGACAAAGGCGGCGAGCTGGCGTTGCAGGAGATCAGCCGCAAGAAGCCAGTGCTGAAAAACCGCGTCGCACAGGAGATCGAAGACGCCGTCGTTGCGGTTGCCATCGAGCAGCCGGCTTTCGGCCAGGTTCGCGTCGCCAACGAATTGCGCAAGCGCGGGCTCGCGGTCTCGGCCGCCGGCGTGCGTTGCGTGTGGCAGCGTCATGACCTCGAGACCATGAACAAGCGGCTCAAAGCACTGGAGGCCAAGAGCGCCCAGGAAGGCCTAGTCCTGACCGAGGCCCAACTCGTGGCGCTGGAAAAGGCCAAGACCGAGAAGGAGGCCCATGGCGAATTCGAGAGCGAGCATCCGGGCTACTGCGGCGCCCAGGATACGTTCTATGTCGGCAATCTGAAGGGGGTCGGGCGCGTCTACCAGCAGACGTTCATCGACACTTACGCCAAGGTTGCTTGCGCCAAGCTCTATGATCGCAAGACGCCGATCACGGCAGCCGACCTTTTGAACGACCGCGTGATCCCCTTCTTCGACAGTCACGAGGTTAGGCTGCTACGCATGCTGACCGACCGCGGTAGCGAGTACTGCGGCAATCCAGAGCGGCACGAGTACGAGCTCTATCTCGCGATCGAGGACATCGATCACTCGCGCACTAAGACCAAGAGCCCACAGACCAACGGCATCTGCGAGCGCTTCCACAAGACCGTGCTCAACGAGTTTTACCGTGTCGCGTTCCGCAAAAAGGTGTACCGTTCTATCGATGAGCTGCAGGCCGATCTCGATGTCTGGATTCACGAGTACAATGAGGCGCGGCCACATCAAGGACGCTGGGCTTCGGCAAGACGCCGATGCAAACGTTCCTCGACGCAATGCCGATGACGAAGGAGAAAATGATCGCCGCTTAATAACGTTGGACACCAAAACCCGATCGCTTAACCAGGCACTGTCTGTCAGATCGAGTCTCGGCTACTACACGACAACATGGCTCGGATCCTCATTGTCGAGCTGCTGGATGCGCTCCCCAAGATCGGTCTCGATCACTTCTATGCCAACCGAGGCCATGTAGGGCCGGAAGCCGCACTCCTCGGTCAGCATCGACTTGCTTTTGATCAGCAACATCGCGCCGTGGTCGCGCAGAATGCTGTGCACGATCTGGTTGTGCTCGGCACCGTCGCGTGCCCAATGCATGTGGATCCCATTCGATCTCGCATTGGCCTCGAACTGGTCGAGATACTCGTCGAGATGGGTGAGCGTGTGCTCCTTGATCGCCGAAGCGAGCGACCGAAGCTCCTCCCATTCTGGAATGCCGTGCATCTCACGGTCGCGCTTCTGCCGCAGGTCCCAGAGCCGCTCGTCATGCATCTTCTCGTGCTCGGGAGCGGCGATGAAGCGCGCGGCGGCCTCTGCCTGGTCAATTGGCCGGTTGCCGTGGACCTTGGCACCACGCGGCTGCGGCTCGGGGCGTGCCCGCAACGGCTTCGTCGCGCCCTCGGCGTGATCGAGACGGTGGCCGCCGCGGATGATGGCATCGGGATCGTCCTCGGCCCGCAGCTCGGGATGTAGCATGGCGCCGTCGTCGCCGGTCTTCTCGCGTGCATTGCTCATGCGCTGACTCCGTTCAGGATCTGGGCAATGTGGATGAACTTCATCGGAACGCCGATGCGCTCGGCGCAGCCTTGCTGATGCATCATGCACGAGCTGTCGGCCGATACGATGTACTCGGCACCGGCCCGCGCGTGGTCGCAGACCTTGTCGTAGCCCATCTTGGTGGAAACAACCTCGTCGAACACCGAGAAGGTGCCGCCGAAGCCGCAGCATTCGTCCGGCCGGGCCGGCTGGACGAACTCGATCCCCTCAACCTTGGAGAGCAGGTCCATGGGCTTGGAGAAGAACGGTTCGTGCAGCTCGGACGGCCGCGCATGCTTGAGCCGCCGCAAGGTGCCGCAACTGTTGTGCAGGCCGACCCGATGCGGGAATCTGGCCCAGGGGAATGCATCGACCTTCAGGATGTCGTGCAGGAACTCGACCAGCTCGTAGGTTCGCGCGCGGACCACCTTTACGACGTCGGTCTGCTCGATGGCGTCGAAATTGTCACGCACATGGTGGACGCAGCTGCCGGACGGCGCCACGACGTAGTCGAAGCCGGAGAAGTTGCGCACGAATAGCGCCTCGGTGCCGGCCGCTTCCGCGTTGAACCCGCTGTTCGCCATCGGCTGGCCGCAGCATGTCTGATCGTGCGGGTACTCGACGTCGTGGCCAAACCGCTCCAAGAGCTCAAGCGTCGCGATGCCAACCTCCGGGAAAAATGCGTCGATGTAGCAAGGGATAAAAAGCCCGATCCTCATGCGTCACCTCGCTTCAAGTGGTGCCAATGAACCGTGATCCGCGTCGCTGCGCTCGTGCGTTTCACCCGCGCTCGGCCATCAGCCGCTTGGTATTGGAAATCGCGCGCGCCGGGTTGAGCCCTTTCGGGCAGGTCTTGGTGCAGTTCATAATGGTATGGCAGCGATAGAGCCGGAATGGGTCGTCGAGCCGGTCAAGGCGCTCGCCGGTCCGCTGATCGCGGCTGTCGGCTAGCCAGCGATAGGATTGCAGCAGGATTGCCGGGCCGAGATAACGGTCCGGGTTCCACCAGTAGCTCGGGCAGGACGTCGAGCAGCAGAAGCAGAGGATGCACTCCCACGATCCGTCGAGTTGGGCGCGCTCCTCTGGCGACTGGAGCCGCTCGCGGTCCGGCGGCGGCTGATCGGTTTGCAGCCAGGGCTCGATCAGCTCGTACTGCGCGTATAACCCAGTGAGGTCGGGGACGAGATCCTTCAGCACCGGCATGTGCGGCAGCGGAGTGATCCGGCTCGTCCCTTTCTTTAGGTTGTCCATCGGAGTGAGACAGGCGAGCGTGTTGACCCCGTCGATATTCATCGCGCAGGAGCCGCAGACCCCTTCCCGGCAAGATCGCCGGAACGCCAATGTCGGGTCGATCTGGTCGTTGATCTTGTTCAAGGCGTCAAGGACCATTGCTCCGCAATGATCGCGATCGATGTCGAACGTATCCATCTGCGGTTTGGCATTCTTCGCCGGGTCCCAGCGATAGATCCGGAAACTCTTGACGCGCTCGGCCGGTTGCGGGAGCGCCCAGTGCTTGCCTTCGCCGACCTTCGAATTTTCTGGAAGCGTAAACTCAGACATCGAGAATCCTCCCTGTTCGCGGGGATCGCGGGCCTCTCGCCGGCATCCGGGCGGGACCCCCGCGCGTCCAACCTCCATCAGTGGGTGCGCTCGGCCGGCGGGAAGCTCTGCACCTCATTGGAGAGCGCATTGAGATGTACTGGGCGGTAGGCGAACCTCACGTTCCAGTCCTCATCCTTCCACGCAACCGTGTGCTTCAGCCAGTTCTTGTCATCACGCTGATGGTAATCCTCGCGCGCGTGCGCCCCGCGGGATTCGGTGCGCGCGCAGGCGGATTGGGCAATCACGACCGCTTGGTCCGCAAGATTGGCGAGCTCCAGAGCCGAGACGAGCGCGACGTTCCAGAGCAGCGAATCGTCGTCGACCGTGACCCGTTCAAGCGGATCGCGCAGACCCTGCAGCTTATCCAACCCCTCCTTCAAGGTGTCACCCCGGCGGAATACGCCGAAGCTGGACTGCATCGCCTCCTGCATCAGCGGGCGAACTTCGCCAGGCTTATTGCCGCCCTTGCTGCGACGCATCCTGTCGAAGCGCGCCATCGCGCGCTCTTCCGAGACGAGGTTCGCCTCCGGCACGCGTGATCCCGGCTTGACGATTTCTGCCGCGCGCAGCGATGCCGCGCGCCCAAATACGATCAGATCGAGGAGACTGTTCGTCCCGAGCCGATTGGCGCCATGGACCGAGACGCATGCCGCCTCACCAATCGCCATCAGACCCGGTACGACCGCGTCCGGGTTGTCTTCGGTCGGACAGACGACCTCCGCCCTGATCGTCGTCGGGATGCCGCCCATGACGTAATGGACGGTCGGTATCACCGGGATCGGCTCTTTGTGGGCATCGACGCCGGCAAAAATGCGTGCTGTCTCGATAATGCCGGGCAGCCGCTGATCGAGCACTTCCGGCGGCAAGTGCTCGAGATGCAGGTAGATATGGTCCTTTTTCTCGCCGACACCCCGCCCCTCGCGAATTTCGATCGCCTCGGCTCTGCTCACCACGTCCCGCGAGGACAGGTCCTTCTCGCGGGGCGCATACTTGGGCATGAAGCGCTCGCCCTTGCTGTTGGTCAGGTAGCCGCCCTCGCCGCGGGCGCCCTCAGTGATCAAGCAGCCCTCCCCGTAGATACCGGTCGGGTGGAACTGGATGAATTCCATGTCCTGCAATGGCAGCCCGGCGCGCAGCACCATCGCATTGCCGTCGCCGGTGCAGGTGTGCGCAGAGGTGCAGGATTGATAAACCCGGCCGCACCCGCCCGTCGCAATGACGGTCATGTTGGCGCGGAAGCGATGGATCGACCCATCCTCAAGACACCAGGCGAGTAGACCGCGGCACGCGCCGTCCTCATCCATCAAGAGGTCAATGGCAAAATACTCGATGAAGAAGCGCGCCTGATGCTTGAGGCACTGCTGGTAGAGTGTGTGCAGTATGGCGTGGCCGGTGCGGTCGGCAGCGGCGCATGCCCGATAAGCCATATCCCCTTTGGTATATTCGGTCGTGTGCCCGCCAAAGCGGCGCTGATAGATCGTTCCGGCCTCGGTACGGCTGAACGGCACGCCGAAATGCTCAAGCTCGATGACCGCAGGAATCGCCTCGCGGCACATGTATTCTATCGCATCCTGGTCGCCGAGCCAGTCGGAGCCCCTGACCGTGTCGTACATGTGCCAGCGCCAATCGTCCTTTTCCATGTTTCCGAGCGCCGCGCTGATGCCGCCCTGCGCGGCGACGGTGTGACTGCGCGTCGGAAAGACCTTGGTGACGCAGGCGGTGCTTAGCCCTGCCGCGACCATTCCGAGTGTCGCCCGCAATCCGGCGCCCCCCGCGCCGAGAACGACAACATCAAAGGAATGGTCGACGATGTCGTAGCTGTTTGGCATTGTTCGCCTCCTTACCGGCCAAGGAAGAGCTTGAGGACGGCGAGCACGCTTGCGCCCGCGAGCAGCACGGCAGCACCGCGCACCGCGAGTTCGGCAGCGACCAGCCACGCGCGCGTATGCACGTAATCGATCAGGATCGAGCGCAAACCTACAACCGCATGCGCGAGTACTGCCAGCATGAATAGAATGGTTAAAAGCGCCGGCACCGGCGAGGCGAGCCATGCGGCAGCGCTCATATGGTCCGACGTGGCGAGCCGCAGCATTGAGGCGACGAAATAGAGCCCCAGGGGAATGAGCGCGAGCGCCGTCCGGCGCTGCAGCCGCCACTCTTGCGAGCCGTTGCGAGCACTGCCGAGATGGCGCACTCGCCGAAGTATGCTTTGATCGCGCTCTGCGGTCGCATTCGACAAAGAGCGAGTGTTTGCCATCGCAACCTCCTAGGCCGCCAGCCATACATAGAGCCAGGCGAGCACGGTCAGCACAATAGTCGCGGCGAGCACAGCGTAGCCGCTGCGATAGGTGGTGGGGATGTCGAAGCCGTAGCCGGCATCCCAAGCGAGGTGGCGGATACCGCTGCACAAGTGATAGAAGAATGCGACCGACCAGCCGAACAAAAGGATCACTCCGATCGGCGAGGCGATAAAGGCATGCGTCACCGCGAACACCTCGCCGCCCGCCGCCACGGCGACGAGCCACCAGACGAGCACGATCGAGCCGATAGCTAGCGCAATGCCGGTTAACCGGTGCAGGATCGACAACACCGAGGTGATCTGGAAGCGGTACCAGGTCGGAAACATGAATGGCGACAGTGGGCGTTCCATGGCTATCTTCCTCCTCGGGTTTGCTGATGCCTGCCGTCGACCTGTGATAAATACCCGGCCGTCGGTCCGCTCCCGTTTATCACCAGCGCATGCGACCCTCATCGACCGGTTACGGCGAGAACAGCTTCCTTGATCTTTGCCAGAGCGAAGTGCCCGACCATATCCAAGTCGAGATGCGGCAGGTTCGGCAGCTCATTTGAAACGACAACGGCATCAACGATCGCTGGGCCGTCGATGGCGAAGGCCTCGGCAACCGCTGCCTTCAACTCACCCGGTTGACGGGCTGTAAAACCGTGACCGCCGCAGGCACGCGCCAGAGCTGCAAAGTCGGGATTAGGAAATTCGATACCTTCCCGGAACGGAGGCAGGCCCACGCTCTCCGCCTCCAACGTGATCAGCCCGAAGGCGGAATTGTTGTAGATTACCACCTTGATCGGCAGCTTATGATGCACCGCGGTCAGAAATTCGCCCATCAGCATATTGAATCCGCCATCGCCGCAGAGCGCAATCACCTGGCGCGAGCAATCCAGCGCTTGTATCCCGTTGGCCTGAGCAAGCGCTGTCCCCACGGCCCCGTTGTTGAAAGAACCGATAATCCGCTGCGATCCACTTTGCCGGATCCAGTTGCCGGACCAGAGCGTGTTGAGACCGGTGTCGAAAACGAATATCGCATCGGGCTTGGCGAGATCGCTGACCGCCCGGGCCACCGCCTGCGGATGGATGCGATCCTTGCTTCGCGCGAGGTCGGCCTGCTTGTCCAGCATCTCATCCCACTTCTGACGCTCCTCAGTCACCTTGTCCCAGAAGTGCGTGTTGGTCTTGGACGCGACCTCGTCGAGCAGCAGCTTAAGGGTCGGGCGAGCGGAGCCGGTGACGCCGAGTACCGTCGGAGCGCGCCGTCCAAGCACTTGCGGCCGCTCGTCGATTTGGATGACGGTCCCTTTGCTTGGCAGGAAATTCGAGTAGGGATAGTCCGTGCCCACCATCAGCAAGAGATCGCAGCCCATGATTGCATTGTACACGGCCTTGGTGCCGATCATTCCGATGCCGCCCATCCATCGGGGGTCATCGTATGGCATGATGTCTTTGCCCTTGACAGAATGGATCAGCGGGGCCTTGAGCCGGTCCGAGAGGGCGCGCAGTTGATCGGCTGCCCCGTGGCAGCCGCCCCCGCACATGATCACCACGCTGTCCGCATGGTCGATCCAGCGGGTGATCTCGGCGATATCTTCATCGCTCGCGGCAAACTCCTGACGCGGCTTCAGGGTTGCCACACTGGAGAACTCTCCTTCCGCCTTGGCCACGATGACGTCCTGCGGAAGCGTCAAATGAGCGACGCCCCGGCCCGCATAGGCTGTTGCGATTGCCTGGTGAAAGACGCCCGGCGCCTGCTCTGGGGAAGTGATTGTTTCCGTATAGAGGGAGACGTCGCGGAAAAGAAGATCTGGCTGTGTCGTCTGGAAGAAATCAATCCCCTGCATCTTGCGGGGCATGTCACCGGAGAGAGCCAGAACGGGCGCATGGTCGCGGCTGGCCTCATAGAGGCCGGCGACCAGATGCGTGCTGCCGGGGCCGGTGGTGCCGGCACACACCGCGAGCTGGCCTGTGAGCTTGGCTTGGCCGGCGGCGGCCAGAGCCGCTCCTTCCTCATGACGGACACCAACCCATTCGATATTGCTTCGACGGAGCGCGTCGGCTATCGGATTCAATGAGTCGCCGATCAGTCCGAATATTTGCTTAACCCCGGTCTGATCGAGCACGCTGACCAAAACGTCCGCAACTGTTTGTGACATTTGCCTCTCCCGATCGTCGTCATCGCTTTACGCCCCTAGCCCAGCAAACGGGGCGTACCTGCTTCAGTGGGCGCTCATGCATAGAGCATTCTCGTTAGGCCGACCATCACAATGAAGACCCGGACCGACGTCGGGCCTTCAACTTCCGCCGACCCCGTGCCCGACCATCGTCCGGGGGTCGACGACTTCGTCGAACCGCTCCTCGTCGATGTCGCTGGACTGGAGCGCGGCCTCCTTCAGGGTCAGGCCTTCGTCATTCGCCTTGTGCGCGATGGCGGAAGCCTTGTCATAGCCGATCATCGGGCCGAGCGCGGTCACTCGACCTCGTGGCCAAACCGCTCCAAGAGCTCAAGCGTCGCGATGCCGACTTGCGGAAAGAAAGCGTCGATATAGCAAGGAATGAACAGACCGATGCGCATGCGTCACTCCTCCCTTTCAAGTGCGCCGATGACGCTCACCCGTCTCGCTGCGCGCCACGAAGTTGTTCTCCCGCGGCCCACAAACATCGCGGCACCGACCAAAACCAACGCGATCACAGCCAGAACCCCGCCAACGATACCAAGCGCCTGTAATACTCCAAAGGCGGGCTCCAGCCACGCGTAAAAGGCCACAAGCCCGGTGATGAAGGCCAGCAGGGCAAAAATCGCCGCGGCGACGCCGAGGGCCGCTATGACTGACATTCGCACCACGGCCCCTTTGATCTGGTCGACCACTTCCTCCGCTTTTTCCTCGAGCTTCAGTTTGGCGGCTGCGAGCGCGTGATCGAGGCCAGCCGTTGCGGCAGCCTGTCGGCGCACGAGATCGCCAACCGACGCACTCAGACTTGCAACGTCATTGCGAAACGCGGTGAGCTCGGCGGCGACATCTACCTTGAGCCGCTTAGCCCAATCGTTGATTTCCCGCTCGGCCTGCTCCTTCGCGTGACCGTAACGCTCCTGAAGGAGGCCGAGCAGTTCGGCATATTTGCCTTTGATGAGTTCAACATCCTCATCAGTCAGCTTGCTCCACTGCCGTTTGACTTCGCCTTTCAGCTCGTGCCAGCTGCGTTCGATTTCGTCCCAGCCCATCGAATCGCTCCCTTTGTTGCTTCGATCACCGATATTCCCCTCAACCCCAGATAGGCGGCTGGGCCTTCGTGTCGAGGGTTGGGCATTGCCAAAATCCTTGTAAAGCTGCAACTTCATTCTCGCCAAGGCTGCCCGTTGAATGTCCCGACTTGACCGCGTCGTGGTACTGCTGGTGGGAATAGTGACGGGACCGCGACGGCAAAGACACCTTCTTGCCATCGCCAGTGGTCGTACACCTACTGAGGTCTTGACCGTGGAGACGAACGCTAAGTACAAATATGAGGTGTCGGCTTGGCTCCTAGGCGAGAACGGCAAAGATGGTTGGCTTGACTACTCTCGCCGAAGCAGCCGCACGCGATCCTCTCCTCGGCGCGTTTGTGCTCATGGCGACCGGCGCACTCGTAAGCCGATTACTGTTCAAGCAACAGCCGATTTGGCGCGCAATTGTCCGGGTCGTCTTTTTGATTTTATTGACCCTGCTTCTTCTGCACAATGGTATTGTTCCCTATGAACCGCTGCATTCGACGGGCACGCCATTTCATGACGTCATAGTTGGCACATTGAAGATTGCTTGGTGGTTTTGGGCGGCTTGGTTCTTGGTCGCCTTAATTCGTAGCGTTGTCGTGTTCGAACACCGGCGACACGAAGGCAAGCTGATCCAGGACCTCCTTTCCGCTCTAATCTATCTGGCTGCGGTTTTCGCCATCATCGCGTACGTGTTCGATCTCCCTGTCCAAGGCTTGCTCGTCACTTCCGGCGCCATCGCCATCGTCTTAGGCCTCGCACTTCAAAGCACGTTGAACGATGTGTTTTCAGGCCTCGTGCTCAGTCTTAGCCGGCCGTACCGACCGGGTGACTGGATCAATATCGAGGGAGGTACGGAGGGCCATGTTATCGAAATAAACTGGCGCGCTACGCACCTCTTAACCTCACGGAGAGATTTAGCGATCGTGCCAAACAGCACCATCGCAAAATCAAAGATACTGAATGCGAATTTTCCGTCAAACGTTCATGGAATCACCATTGCAGTCCAGCTCGATTCCAGAACGCCGCCAGCAAGCGGGACAAATATTCTTGAGCTGGCCGTCCTCAACTCTCGATCAATCTTAGCCATGCCTAGGCCGACCGTCCGTGTAACGTCGATCGATGCATCGCAGACGGGATATGAAATCACATTCTTCGTCGAACAGCTTGATTCTGCCACCGCGGCACAGAATGAATTGTTCGATCTCATCTTTCGGCATGTTGCCGGCGCTGGTGCCCAACTGGCGGCACCCAAGAACGGGCAGTATCCGGCTCGCGAAGAAGAAGCTGTGAAGACAGAAAAGACGGGCCCAGAGAGAATGCTCGATCTCGTAGCAATCTTTGCGACCTTGATGCCGAACGAGCGGGCATCAATTGCCGCGAAGCTGAAGCAAATCTCGTACGAGAAAGGCGACACACTGGTCGAACCCGGGACTGTTCTTCAGTCGCTTTTCATCGTTGGTAACGGCGTCCTCTCGGTCACAAAAAGGGACAAGAGCGGCGAGACAGAGCTGCTGCGGTTTGGACCAGGAGATGTTTTCGGAGAGATCGGATTGCTAACGGGAGCCTCTTGCGGTGCGAGTGTCACCGCGCTCGCTCCCTCTACCGTCTACGAGCTAGCGAAGAGGGACCTTGCCCCCGTTCTGGAGGCAAGGCCACAGATCGCCCAGGAGCTTAGTCGTGCGCTTGCTCAGCAACAAAATGCTGGTCGTGCGCTCGCCACCGTTGAGCGCGATGAGGCCGAGGAGAAGGGAAGGTTAAGCACCTGGTTCTCCGAACGGATTCATGAGCTTTTCGATCTTAGACGCGCGCACTGATATGTGGAAAGAATTTGGCGCGAGTACGGGGGTGCAGACGACGCGTAAATCCGCGCTGTTGATTTTCATTACGCTGCCAGCTTTTGCCGGATGCGCAAGTCATGGCGCGCCGTCTTTCGTGCTGTTTGGCGCATTCTTCCCGGCATGGATGTTATGCGCTTTCATTGGAATCTTTGGGGCGATCGCCTCCCGCGGCATCTTCGTCGCCGCAGGGCTCGATAGCGTTCTTCCGTTTCAGCTCTTTGTGTGTTCGTCGGTCGGTTTTGTGGTCGCGGCGCTGACCTGGCTCACCTGGTTCGGGCAGTGAGCATGAAGTCGGCCGGCAAACCTCATCGTTCATCTCGCGGAAAAATAGTCTCGATCGCGATCATCGCGATCGCCGTCGCAGTGGCGATCTATGTCGAGCACTGGATCTCGATCCGCCCATCTACGGACGACGCCACGATCGATGCCGATGTCGTTCATGTCGCTTCGGCGGTAGGCGGCAGAATTATCGAATTACCAGTTACTGAGAACGCCAAGATCTCAAAGGGCGATCTTCTCTTTCGCATTGACCCTGTGCCTTATCGCCTGGCTGTCGAGCAGGCCGAGGCTGATTTGGGGGTCGCCGTAGGCGCGCTTGACACGCGGCGGCGCGCCATCGCGACAGAAAAATCCAACGCGACGATCGCAGCCGAACAGATCAAGCGTGCACAGACGAACCTTGAGCTTGCGACGCGCACCGCCGAAAGGCTTCGGCCCCTTGCGGGCAAAGCCTATGTGCCCACCCAGCAATTTGATCAAGCGCAAACGGCGCAACGTGACGCCGCGACGTCTCTTCAGCAGGCGCGGGAGCAGGAAGCCGCCGCGCTGCGGGCCATCGGCACCGAGGAAGCGGCGGTGGCCGCCGTACAGGCACGTCAAGCGGCGCTCGCGATCGCCCGGCGGGCGCTCGACGACACGGCCGTCCGAGCGTGGCACGATGGACGCGTGGTCGGCTTGACTGTTTTATCGGGCGAGATGGTTGTTCCGTCTCAGGCGTTGTTCACTCTGATCAGCACGGAGGAGTGGTTCGCCGTCGGCAACTTTCGGGAAACCGATCTGCACGCCATCGCGGTTGGGGATTGCGCGACCATCTTTTCGATGATCGATCGTAGCCGGCCGATTAAAGGCGTCGTCAAAGGTATCGGATGGGGCGTGTTGGACGAAGAGCGCATCAATCTCCCGCGTTCGGTGCCCTATGTGCAGCGATCGGTGAATTGGGTGCGGGTTGCGCAGCGCTTCCCTGTGCGCATCCGCCTGGAAAATCCCCCCGAACACCTCATGAGGCTCGGTGCGAGCGCTGTGGTCGAGGTCAAGCATGGCGATAAATGTTCATGAGTCTCGCGAGGGGCGCCTTGCCGAACTGCTGCGCCTTCTCATGCCATTTCCGGGGCGGCTCGAATTCGCCGTAAGATTGGCGCTGATCTGCGCCCTGACGACGCTCGTGGTGGAAATCTATCAAACGCCGGATCCGGCGCTAACGGTATATTTCGTTTTTTTCCTTAATAAGCCGGATCGCGGAACCAGCTTGATCCTGAACATAGCCATGGTGGCCCTGTTCTCCCTGATCATCACGAGCGTCATTCTTGTCGCAATCATCGTCATTGATGAGCCAATTTGGCGCGTGGCGAGCATGGCGGCGATCTCGCTGGGTCTCCTCTTCCTGGCGTCGGCGAGCAAGCTCCGCCCGATCGGGGGAGTTGTGGCCCTGATCGTCGCCTATGCGCTCGACCTTTTGGCACGGTTCATGGCGGCGAAATTGCAACGCGAGCGCTCCTCTATGTTATGGCTTTTCATCGGGATTCCGGCTGGAGTGTCGATTGGTGTCAACCTCTTGCTTGCGCCCCCTCGTCGCGCCTTCTCGCCGAACAGGCGCTCGCCCGGCGCTTACGCCTAGCCGCAACCATGTTGCGTGCCCCAAGCGAAAGCATCCGACGCGACTTCACCGAATGTTTGCGCGAGGGAAATGGAGAATTGCTGAAGTGGCTGAAGCTAGCTCTCGTCGAGAAAAGCGCGGCTCGCGAACACGTTGAGGCGCTACGCCAAGCTGCGGCATCGAGCTTCGAAATTCTTGCTCTGATCGATGTGATGGATCGCGACGTCGACGCGGCGCTTCCCGCGCCGCTGCGCGAGCGGCTGACACTCACCTTGGACGCCATGGCGCGCATCCTGGAGGATGGCCGATATCCTATTGACATCGAATTCGAGGATGCGGCCGACGGCGAACCATCGCTCCCGCCGCGCGCCGCCGAGGTTCTCGCCAGCATCAGAGAGGCGCTTATCGCCTTCGCCGAGGTTGCTCCCGACACACAGCCTCACGGACCGGCAAAGAAGTCCGGCGGGTTCTTTTTGCCCGACGCGTTCACCAATCCAGAGCATGTCCGTTACGCGCTAAAGACCACCTCGGCAGCCATGTTCTGCTATGTTCTCTATTCGCTGCTTGACTGGCCGGGCATTCATACCTCCCTTATCACCTGCTACATCGTTTCACTTGGCACGACTGCTGAAACCGTAGAAAAACTCACGCTTCGCATCCTGGGCTGCCTCCTCGGGGCCGCAGCTGGTATCGCAGCGATCGTCTATCTGATCCCCTCCATCACCTCCATCGGGGGCTCTGATGATTGTTGTGTTCCTCGGCGCGCTCGTGTCGGCATGGGTCGCGGCCGGCAGCCCACGTATTTCCTATGCGGGATTCCAAATCGCCTTCGCGTTCTTTCTTTGCGTCATCCAGGGCTCAGGGCCATCTTTTGATTTGACGACAGCCAGGGACCGTGTGATCGGTATCTTGCTTGGCAATATCGTTGTTTATGTCATATTCGCCAATATCTGGCCGGTGAGCGTCGGAAAGCGTATCGATCCCGCGATCGCCGCTCTCCTGCGGCGCCTGAGCGGCTTGCTTACGGAGACCAGCAAATCGGCGCGCCATTCGCAGGCGCCAGAGGCGCAGGAAATTCTCGCCGGCATCGAGCGAGACCTGGATCTTGCCCCATATGAACCACCGTCGATTTGCCCTGACGACAGTTGGATCGGAGTCCGCCGCCGAGCCGCAGATGAGCTTGGGGCGCTCTTTGGACCGCTCTTATTGACCGCGGACAAGGATCCCCGCTTCTCGGCCCAGCTCGCCAATCGCCTCCGCAGGCTCGCCAACAATCTCGACGTTGTGAACGAGGCTCCTACCTCCGTTGCCGATGGCGTCGTCTCCTCGTCGGAGGCCCAGAAGGAAGACCTTGAATTGGCCCAACTGCCCTTCCACGATTCAATCGTCAGAAGGCTCGACAGCCTAGAGGCGGCTTTTGATTCAGAAAGTGAAAGTGATCGGAAGGCGAATTATGTGCCAGCCTAGCTGGCCCATTGTGCTCACGATTTTGTCTGCTTTGCTTGTGGGCTGCGCAACCTCCTCGATCGAAATGGCGCCGGATCAGCCGGATCGTCCTTGGGTTCCCGCCACAAATGCCGCCGGCGAAATCATTCCGGGTGAGAAGGCGTCGCCCGAGCAATCGGCCGGCGCAACCCATGTCCTTCCCGCCAATTTCGAGCTTGCCGAGGTTCCGTCTCCATTTGGGCTCGACCGTACCCGGACATATTCTTTGGCCGATCTGATCGACATTGCGCAATCCAACAATCCCTTGACGCGCACCGCCTGGAACAAAGCGCGGGAAGTGGCGCTGGCGGCGGGTATAGCAAAAAGCACCTATCTGCCTAGGCTTACGGCCGCCGCCATTGGCGGTTACCAGCTAAGCCAGATTGCAGGACCGCTCGGAACCACCATCACAAACCAATTGCACGGCACGATTTCCTTGGTTTCGTTCGAATGGCTCCTCTTCGACTTCGGGCAGCGCGCGGCGCTCGTCGAGGCGGCAAATCAAGCCTCCGTCATCTCGAATATCGGGTTTACCGCCGCCCATCAGCAGCTCATCTACGACGTCAGTTCGGCGTTCTACGCAAACGCGGCGGCTCGCGCACGCGTTGGCAACGCCGTGCAGTCGCTGAAAAACGCAGAGTTGGTCCAGGCCGCGGCCGAGGACCGAATGAAAAGGGGGATCGGAACCGCCATCGAGGCGGCGCAGGCTCATCAAGCCACGGCCCAAGCTCGGTTGGTCATGGTTCAGGCCACGGGGACGGCGCAGAACGCTTACTTGACCTTGATCTCTGCCATCGGAATTTCGCCGCTGACGCAAATCAAGGTCGCCGATGTTTCGGATCGAAGACTGTCGCCGGAACTGGCCGTTTCTGCCGAGAAAATTATTTCCACCGCGCTTGCTCGGCGCCCAGATATTCTGGCCGCATATGCGGCTCAAAAGGCAAGCCTCGCCAACGTTCGCGCCGCAGAGGCTGAGTTTTTCCCAAAACTCTTCCTCGCCGGCACCGGCTCCAACAATAACGGAACCCTGAGCGTCTCGGGGGTTCCTTCGATCGGGAACGTACCGTCGATTCTAAATCTGTCGCCAAAAGGCTTCGGAGCCACCGTGCTCGCCGGCGTTACAGTCCCGGTTTTCGATGGGGGAACCCGCGCCGCCATCCTGGAGCAAGCTCAAACCAAAGCGGACAACGCCGGCTTGGTGCTGACGCGATCACGCGACGAAGCTGTTCGGCAGATCGTGCTGGCCAACAATGCGCTTCGCACCAGCCTCTCTGCCTACACCGCCGCTACGGCTGTCGCTTCCGCATCCAAGACGACGTTTGACGCCGCATTAGCAGCCTATCGCAGCGGTGTAGGATCGATCACCGACGCCACGATGGCCGAAACCCAGCTTCTGCAAGCAAGAAACGCATCAACCGACGCATACAGCACGGCATTGTCCGCAGCAGCCGCACTTGCCTTGGCCACCGGTTCGCTCGGAGCGCCTCTTCAGTAAAGTTGCTTCCCTCGGCGAAAAAGCACTTGCCGCCGGTGTCGGAGGGGCATCGCAACAGACTCAAGATCCGTCCGGTGACATGCGGAAGAATCCACGCGGCAATAGCGGCGTAAAAATCCGCCAGTCCTTGTTTGGTGATGCCCGGCTCCGCCGAAAGAATCCTTTCTGGATGTGTGAGCCAGACCGCGGCTATGTCAGTGGCGGTCCTCGCGTAAAATGTCGTGAACCTCCCGAATTATACGAATTATAACCAACTCCCGGTTCGTCTTGCATTCCCCCAAAACGTAACTCTGGGATCCCCCGTTGGGGGGATGGCGTCATCCGCGCCATATGCCAAGATTGGCTAGCCTAAACGTGCGCTGGAGCACACCCGCACGGAGCCACACGTGGCAGTGAGGGAATTGGAAAGCGAAATGCATGGCCTTCTTTTCTTTGAAACCGTCTCCTAGCTGCCTCAAGAAAGCAGTGCTCGTGTCTGGACTTTTGCTCACTTCGGCGCCGCATGCGGCTCCGGGTTTAGAAGGCCCGTTCCTCGGGTTGTCCGGGCACTGGTCGGGTGCCGGCACCGTCACCATGGCGAATGGCGCCACCGAACGGATTCGCTGCAAGGCGACCTATGCGGTTAATGCCACCGGCAAGGCGGTTCAGCAAACTCTGCGCTGCGCGAGCGACAGCTACAGGGTGGAAATCAGCAGCAACGTCATTTCCGAAGGCGGCTCGCTGTCCGGCTCCTGGGCCGAGGCGACCCGAGGCGTGTCGGGAAATATTTCCGGCCGCGCCGGCGCCGCGGAGATCGTGGCGAATGTGGCTGGCGCCGGGTTCACGGCCCATCTTGACCTGCGGACCCAAGGTGACAGGCAATCGGTCACGATAAGGCCACAAGGCGGCACCGACGTGACTGCCGTGTCGATCGCTTTGCGCAAAGGATAAGGCTCTCAGGCCCGCTATCTCTTGGACACGCGCCGCCTTTCACGTCGCGGCGGGAAGGCCGGCGCAGGAACGTGGCCATTGGCAAGATGAAGAGTTCCGCAGTCAAGGCTGCGATCATCGCGAATGCGCACTTAGTAGAAATATGCTGCCCCGAGTGGTGCTGTGACGCATCCGGGTGCTTTGAGTAAATGTCTTTGCTGATGTCTAGCTGCTTACCGGGGTTGTGCTTTCGGGCTGGCGGCCTGCTTGCCGGGTTCCCGCATCGGCGCGTTCGAGGGTGTCGATGGCGCGCGTGTCGAAAAGGCGCCGGTCCAGACGTTCGCGACGCCCCGGGCGGCGTTGCAGGCGGGCCTTCAAGGATTCCGGTCCAGGCGACGCCGCGACCGGAATTGAGGCCTAAGAAGTATGCCGCCGCCGGAGGCGAATTGCTGGCGCAACGGAAGCTCGCCAAAATATATGCCAATGGGGACGGCGTTCCGCGTGACGATATCAAGGCATATGACTATTTCTCTCAAATTGTCAGCAATTACGACGAGGACGACCCGAACCGGCGCGACCTCGCGATCGTGTCGAGCGCCTTTGACGCAATAGGGGCCTATAATCTGAATGGAATAGCCAACAGCAAAGTACGTCCCGATCCGCAACGCGCCCTCCAAATGTTCCAATTCGCCGCGACCAATTTCGGCAATGCAGACGCCTAGGATAAATGGATTATTGACCTTTATGACAAAGCGGTGGCGACGGCGAAGGACGAAGACCGGCAGGATGCACTCGCCTATCTCGCAGACCATCTGAAGTGCTGGAATTGACGTCGCTTGGTCCCATCCCGCCGGCATCCGCAAGTGATCGATGCCATGACGGCCCCGCCGTGGTCCGGCATGGGGGCGGCGCCGGCGGGACGCGCAATATTTCGGGCACCAATCATCCCCTCGTCGAGCTCGAATAAAGTGTCGTCACTAATCCAAGACTTTGGGCCCGACGTACTGCCTGTGCTCGCCGCTGAACACTGAGCTTTGCAAACATGTTTTTGACATGAGATTTCACTGTCTCCGGCGCAATGCCCAGTACCCGCGCAATTTCCTTGTTGGACTGACCTTGGCCGATGAAGTCGAGAATGGACCGTTCGCGTGGGCTCAGTGCGGCAGCAATTCCCGACATCGAACTCATCTTTTTCGCTCGTTCGATGCGGCGGCGCACCACATAGCTGTGCGGCGTAACTCCCACCGTTTGCTTGAAAGCACGCGCGAAATCGTGCATAGACAGACTCGCGGTGGCGGCCAGGGATTTCAGTTCCAATGCTCTCACTAAGATGAGCCTCGACAAACTCGCATACCCGGCGTTGGACACCTGGGGCCAGTCCTCCGGGAGTCGCCAATTTGCCACTTCCCGAAAGTGTGATCCAACTGGCCAATGCGTGACCGTGCATGGAGCAAGACTTGGTTCGTGTTCACCGCATTTGTCCGTGGTGGCGTGATCAGCGCTCGCCACGGTTGGTTATCTCCAATCCGGGTCAATAGGGCCGTCGTGTCGTCATTATCTCTCCGAAAAAGCGAAGGCGAACGATCAAAAAACGTCCACAGGGAGCCGCCCGTTGCCAAGAGATGGTCATCAAGCCCGAGTGCGGAGCGGCCATTACGGTCTGCTCCGAGGATTTTTTGATCCTTGTCGACCGCAAGCATCAATCCTCGGCCAATCGCGAAAGGCGGCGCGACGGCGAGAATCCAACTGGCGATGGAAGCGTTGTCGGAACAGACTTTCTTCGACGGCGCGCGCTGAATTTATGGTCACCGCGAGCGCCAATGCGTGAGATCGATCCGAAACATCTGGATCGATCGATGTGACATCCAAAACAGCGGCGAGCTTTCCGTCTGGACCAAAGATGGGTGCTCCCGAACAGCTCAGGCTGGTGTGCCGCGTACGGAAATGTTGCACACGATGGACTGTCACCGGTCGCTGCTCCGCGATGCACGTGCCTATGCCATTGGTACCCTCCACATGCTCCGACCAATTCCCACCCATCCAGATGCCCCAGTGTTTGAATTCGTCGGCTCTGGCCGGGTCGCCGCGATAGTCGACTACGACGCCGTCCAATGACGCGAAGAACACGGCATAACCCACCTTACCAACGATCGCGTGCAATCGATCATTCTCTTCCCTTGCGGCAGCGACGATTTCCTCGACCGGCCCGCGAAAGTCCTTGAGTTCATAGTCTGTGAGAATTCGCGGCGATTTATTGCTGCTTGGGTCGACGCCTAGCTCGCTCAAGCAACGTCGCCAGGAGGTCGATACCTCCTCGATGCTGGTGATTGCAGTTTGGTTATTAACGACCGAGTAAACGCGATCCGGA